>CP098528.1:0-1487317 GCA_030440445.1 Halomonas sp. KG2
GTGTCACTCGCGCTTTGGCAACAGTGCCTGGACTACCTGCAGGACGAACTGAATTCACAGCAGTTCAATACCTGGATACGTCCGCTGCAGGCAGAAGAAGGAGAGACCAATGAGCTGCGCTTGTTGGCGCCGAATCGCTTTGTGCGCGACTGGGTGAGTGATAAGTATTCAAAGCGTATCAGCGAGCTGATGCGAGAACTTGCGCCATCCAAGCCTCCCAAAGTCAGTTTGACGGTAGGTAGCCGCCGTGTGGCCGCACCTGCGCCTCAGCCAAGAGATTTGGGTAATCCGGTCTCTGCATCTCCCTCAAGGCAAGCATCGCCTGCGGTTCATACGCCGCCAAGGGGAGACCTTGCTGATGAGCGAGAAATTGATCAACTGCGGGAAGAGTCACCGAATCGGCGAGGAAATGAGCGCCAGGTACAGGTTGAAGGCAGCCTCAAACATGGTAGTGGTCTTAATCCTAATTTTACCTTCGATACCTTTGTTGAAGGTAAATCGAACCAGCTCGCTCGTGCGGCATCTCGTCAGGTATCTGAAAATCCTGGCGGCGCCTATAACCCGCTGTTTTTATACGGTGGCGTTGGTTTAGGTAAAACACACTTGATGCACGCTGTCGGTAACGCCCTGGCTGGCCGCCGTGAAAATGCCCGTGTGGTGTATCTGCACTCTGAACGCTTTGTCGCGGATATGGTGAAAGCACTGCAGTTAAATGCGATTAACGACTTCAAGCGCTTTTATCGCAGCGTTGATGCGCTACTTATTGATGATATTCAGTTTTTTGCTGGAAAAGAGCGTTCCCAGGAAGAGTTCTTCCACACCTTTAATGCATTATTAGAGGGTGGGCAGCAAATGATACTTACCTCTGACCGCTATCCAAAAGAGATTAGTGGTGTGGAGGAGCGTCTGAAATCGCGCTTTGGCTGGGGCCTGACAGTGGCTATTGAGCCGCCAGAGCTTGAAACCCGCGTAGCGATTTTAATGAAAAAGGCAGATCAGGCGAAAGTTGATCTCCCGCATGATGCTGCCTTCTTTATTGCTCAGAAGATTCGCTCAAACGTCCGCGAGCTTGAAGGTGCGCTGAAAAAGGTGATTGCAGATTCGCATTTCATGGGGAAAACCATTACCCAGGACTTTATTCGCGAATCGCTTAAAGACCTGTTAGCGCTTCAAGATAAGCAGGTAGGCGTTGATAATATTCAGCGAACGGTTGCCGAATATTACAAAATTAAAGTTGCCGATCTGCTTTCTAAACGCCGCTCTCGTTCCGTCGCACGGCCGAGGCAAGTTGCTATGGCGCTAGCTAAAGAGCTGACAAATCACAGCTTGCCGGAAATAGGCGATGCCTTTGGTGGCCGTGATCACACGACCGTGTTGCATGCTTGCCGTAAGGTAAAAGCGCTGCAAGAGGAAAATGCGGATATTCGTGAAGATTACAAAAATCTTCTTCGCCTGCTAACTAGTTAACCGTTATCGTTTGGGCCTGCACTGCGGGCCTTTCAGGATAGAAACCGGAGTACCGATGAAATTTACTATTTCCCGAGAGGCGCTGCTTCGCCCGCTGACTCTGGTGGCGGGCGTAGTCGAACGGCGCCAAACGCTACCAGTACTTTCTAATGTACTGATCCAAGTAGAAGGGGATCAGGTAGCATTAACCGGTACCGACCTAGAAGTAGAGCTAGTGGGCCGTACCGTGGCGAGCCAAGTTGATCAAGAGGGTGCTGCCACGGTTCCTGCTCGTAAGCTAATGGATATCTGTAAATCGTTGCCTGATCAATCTGAGATTCAGCTGGCGGTAGAAGAGGGGCGTGCCGTACTGCGCAGTGGTCGTTCGCGCTTTACACTTTCGACGCTGCCCGTTGCAGAGTTTCCAAATATTGAAGATGCTGATGGTAGTCAGGAGCTTAGTGTGCCCAGGGGGACATTGAAGCACCTGATTGAGTCAACGTCTTTTGCAATGGCCCAGCAGGATGTTCGCTATTATCTGAACGGCATGCTGCTCGAAATTCAAAGTAATTTGTTGCGCACCGTTGCCACTGATGGGCACCGCTTAGCTATGTGCTCACGGCCTATCGATATTGTGGTTGACCAAGCGCAAAAGCTAATCGTACCGCGGAAAGGTATCTTAGAGCTTTCTCGCTTATTGGACGATAGTGATGAACCGGTAAGCCTTACCCTGGGCTCAACCCATGTTCGCGCTCATACCGGCGACTTTACGTTTACCTCTAAGCTGATTGACGGCAAATTCCCTGACTATGAGCGTGTAGTGCCGCGCAACGGCGATAAAGTATTAATCGCTGAGCGTGCTGAATTGCGTCAGGTGCTTTCACGTACTGCCATTCTCTCGAATGAGAAATATCGTGGTGTGCGGCTGTACCTTGAGGAAAACAATCTTAAAGTAATGGCCAATAACCCTGAACAGGAAGAAGCCGAAGAGAATGTGGCCGTTGAATATAATGGCGGAGCCATGGAAGTTGGCTTTAACGTAGGTTACTTGGTAGATGTGCTTTCGGTACTGGATGAGGATCGAGTGCAGATGACGCTGGCGGATCCCAACAGCAGTGCGCTGTTAGAAGAACCTGGCGGCGGTGATGCGCTTTATGTTGTTATGCCGATGCGGCTATAGCCCGCAATAGCTGGCTAATGAGGGCGGCGCTTCTGATGGCAGAAGCGCCGTTTTCGCGTTTTAAAGGATGGCAGGTTTTATGGTCTTATTTACTGGCAGTCGTTAATGAGTGTGTCTCGGTTAAATCTTCAGGGGCTGCGTAATTTAGCGCCAGTTGAGATGTGCCCTGCATCCCGTATTAATGTGATATACGGCGTTAACGGCAGTGGTAAAACTAGCCTGCTGGAAGGTATTCATATCTTAGGAATGGGGCGCTCTTTCCGAACTCGTCAGCTTAAACATGCTATACAGTCTGAGGCGCCCTATATGACGCTCTACGGCCGTTTGGCAGGAGACCCTGAGGTTACGCTCGGTGTGAGGAGAATGCGCGCTCAGCGCGAGTTAGAGTTGCGTTTGCGTGGAGAGAAAGGCGTCCGCTTGGCCGAATTGGTTGAAGCTATGCCGTTGCAGCTAATAAATCCAGATGCCTTTCGCCTTCTCGAAGGATCGCCCGCAGGTCGCAGAGAGTTTTTGGATTGGGGAGTGTTTCACGTGAAACACTCTTTTCTCGACGCATGGAAGCGAACGCGCCGCGCGGTGAAACATCGGAATGCGCTCCTTAGGCGTGGTAGAATAGTCCCAAGCGAAATAGCAGTATGGGAGTACGAGTTAGCTACCTGGGGGGAGCAGATGGATGCACTCAGGCAAGCATGGTTCAACGAGTTCTTGCCGGTATTCGATGAAACCTTAAAGGAACTGATCTCTCTACCCGATTTAACGCTGCGTTATGTAAGAGGCTGGGATAAGCAGCGCGCCCTTGCGGACGTTTTGCAGGATAGTCGTCAAGCGGATCAGCAAATGGGCTTTACCCAGCAGGGGCCGCAGCGAGCAGACTTGCGAATCAGATTAAACAAGCAGCCTGCTGTTGAAGTCCTTTCCAGAGGCCAGCAAAAGCTGGTGGTTAGTGCATTAAAGCTTGCCCAGGGGCGGCTTCTGGAAAGTACCACACAACGACACTGCATCTACTTAATCGACGATTTACCAGCGGAGCTAGATAGCACGCACCGAAATCGGTTTTGCAATTTGCTTGAAAAGATGCAGTGTCAGGCATTTATTACAAGCGTCGAACCCTCCGCGCTTCGTGGTATATGGGAACCCTCAACAGATGTCGGGATGTTTCACGTGAAACAGTCCAGTCAAGGGTTAAGCCAATTACTACCGGACGGGTAGGCGACACGGAACGAGACAGACTTCACGACGGAGTGGTCAATGAGCGAGCAGGCTTACGATTCATCAAGCATTAAGGTGCTCAAAGGGCTAGACGCAGTACGCAAGCGCCCAGGCATGTATATCGGCGATACCGACGACGGCACCGGGTTGCACCACATGGTTTTCGAGCTGGTGGATAACTCCATCGATGAAGCTCTGGCAGGTCACTGTAGTGAAATTCGTGTGGTTATCCACCCGGATGAATCAATAACGGTGAGTGATAATGGCCGTGGTGTTCCCACCGAGATACATGAAGGCGAAGGCGTCTCAGCCGCAGAAGTTATCATGACAGTGCTGCACGCTGGCGGTAAGTTCGATGATAATTCATATAAAGTATCAGGCGGTCTACACGGTGTAGGGGTGTCGGTTGTTAACGCGCTTTCGGAAGAATTGCGGCTAACCATCTGGCGTCAAGGGGAAGTGTTTGAGCAGGTCTATCACCACGGTGTACCTCAAGCGCCTCTAGGTGTTGTCGGTAAAACGGAAAAAAGTGGCACTCGTGTACATTTTCGTCCGTCACCGAATACCTTTGCGAATATCGAGTTTCACTACGATATTCTCGCTAAGCGCCTGCGTGAACTTTCATTTTTGAACTCAGGCGTTGCTATCCGTTTAATGGATGAGCGCAGCGGCAAAGAGGAACTGTTTCATTATGAAGGTGGCTTGAAAGCATTTGTTGACCACCTGAATAAAAATAAAACAGTTCTGAACCCTGTCTTCCATTTCAATGCAGTGCGAGAAGATGGCGTTGAAGTAGAAGTGGCGATGCAGTGGAGCGAGGCCTTCACTGAAAACATTTTTTGCTACACCAATAATATTCCTCAGCGAGATGGTGGAACCCACTTAGCGGGCTTTCGTGCCGCGCTTACGCGAACGCTTAACCACTATATCGAAGCTCAGGGGCTGTTGAAAAAATCCAAGGTTAATACGTCGGGCGACGATGCTCGTGAAGGCTTGACCGCGATTATCTCGGTTAAAGTTCCCGACCCTAAATTCTCGTCTCAAACCAAAGACAAGCTGGTTTCCAGCGAAGTTAAAACGGCGGTTGAGCAAGAAATGGGGCGGCTATTTGCTGACTATTTGATTGAGAAGCCTAACGAAGCTAAATCGATCGTTAATAAGATGCTAGACGCTGCACGGGCGCGAGAAGCCGCTCGTAAAGCACGGGATATGACTCGCCGTAAGGGTGCGCTCGATATTGCTGGGTTGCCTGGAAAGCTTGCAGACTGCCAAGAAAAAGACCCAAGCCAATCTGAACTGTATCTGGTGGAGGGCGACTCGGCTGGTGGCAGCGCTAAGCAGGGGCGTGACCGCCGTACCCAGGCAATTTTGCCGCTGAAAGGTAAGATACTAAACGTCGAAAAAGCGCGCTTCGATAAGATGCTGTCTTCAGCAGAAGTCGGCACGCTGATTACAGCGTTAGGCTGTGGCATTGGTCGCGAAGAGTTTAATCCCGATAAGCTACGTTACCATTCGGTCATTATTATGACGGATGCCGACGTTGACGGTTCGCACATTCGCACGTTGCTGCTAACGTTCTTTTTCCGTCAGATGCCAGAATTGATTGAGCGTGGTCACATCTTTATTGCTCAGCCTCCTCTTTATAAAATTAAGCGGGGTAAGCAAGAACTCTACCTGAAAGATGAACAGGCAATGACTGACTACCTGACTACCACAGCACTAGATGGGGCAGGGTTATATGTCAATGCTGATGCGCCTGGCATCGCTGGTTCGCAACTAGAAGCATTAGTTACTCAGTACCGAAATGTGATGAAGCGGATTGACCGACTTGCGCGGGTATATCCTATCGCAGTACTCAAGCAGGCTGTGCATACAACGGCGCTTCAAGGCGAAGTCAGTCTTAAAGACCGTGTCACCATGGAAAATTGGATTGCTGAGCTACAGAAAGCAATGGATGACATGGTGGCCTATGAAGGCGGGCCGCGTTACCAGTTCTATCTGCAGGAAGATAGCGAGCGCGGTTTACACTTGCCAGCGGTGTCTTTGATTGCCCACGGCGTCACGACTGAGTATGTGTGGGGACTGGACTTCTTTGAGAGCACTGATTATCGGGCCATTACGGGCCTCGGTGAGACGTTAAACGGGTTGCTTGAAGAAGGTGCTTACATTGCCCGTGGCGAGCGTCAGAAGCCAGTTACGCACTTCTCCGAAGTGCTGGCTTGGTTGATGCAAGAGGGGCAGCGTGGGCTCTCTTTCCAACGCTATAAAGGTCTGGGGGAAATGAACCCCGATCAGCTGTGGGAAACCACCATGGATCCCGACAGTCGTCGTATGCTGCGAGTAACCATTGAAGATGCGGTTGCTGCCGATATGATGTTCAACACGTTAATGGGGGATGAAGTTGAGCCTCGCCGTGATTTTATCGAGACGAATGCGCTCGTTGCTAATCTCGATGTCTGATGTGTTTATCAGCGTGTGTTTCACGTGAAACAGTGCGATAGGCACTAATAAACTTAGTCAGATGAAAAATAAAACGCCGCGCCTAATTAAATAGGAGCGGCGTTTTTTTTGCGTAGCTAGAGTAGAGGGAGGGAGAGGGCGGAAGAAACTCCATTACTGCTGTTGGCATAGCCAATCTGCAAATGCCGCTAGATCGGGATAAACAAGCGTATTTTCAAGATTAGTATGATTGGCTAGCGTTTGCTCTCCTTTGCCTGTTCTGACCAGTACAGAGCGACATCCTACTGATTCACCCGCTCTGAGATCTCGCAGGCTATCGCCAACCATCCAACTGCCAGCGAGACTCTCCATTGCTAATTGCTGCTGAATTTGCAAAAGCAATCCTGGTAAGGGTTTTCGGCAAGCGCATTGATCATCGGGGCCGTGAGGGCAGTAAGCAATATGGGCAATACGTCCACCTTTCGCTTCAACCAGTGCCGTTAAGCGCTCATGCATTGAATGGAGCGTTGCCTCATCATAATAGCCCCGTGCAATACCCGACTGATTGGTCGCTATTGCCACGGTGTATCCTGCCTGGGTTAGCTGGGCAATAGCATCGATCGCTGAAGGGTAGGGCACCCATTCGTCTAGTGACTTAATATAAGCATCAGAGTCGTGATTAATGACGCCATCACGATCAAGTATCACCAGTTGGTTGGCCGAGATCATAGAGTTCCTTATTCGCACATCACTGTATTCTTTTAGAGTAATGGCTACATAGTCATTGGGCGAGTGTTTCACGTGAAACACTTAGTCGGCGTAACCCCGAGTTTAGTCTTAGGGTAAGAGAGGCAAGACAAATGTGAAGAGCGAAAAAAGCCCGGCTTACGAGAGCCGGGCTTGCTGCTGTTGCTATTTGAGCGGAGTAAACCGATAGCGTGACAGCGCCTTATTGCGGCAGTTGAGAAATATCCGCCACCTCAAGGAACAGTGCTTGCAGGCTGGCAAGCAGTGCCAAGCGGTTATGGCGGACAGCGTCGTCATCGGCCATCACCATTACCTGATCGAAAAAAGCATCGACAGGTTCACGTAGCGTTGCCAGCGCATCTAGTGCCTGCTGGTAGTCGCCGGCTGAAAATAACGGAGCCACTTGCTGCTGACTGGTCGTTACTGCATTGAACAGCGTCTTCTCAGCTTCTTCCTGAAGCAGGCTCTGATCAACCTGGGTACTACCGTTGTGTTCTTGCTTGCTCAGGATATTAGAAACTCGCTTGTTCGCGGCAGCCAAAGCAGCGGCTTCTTCCCGCTGTGCAAAGGCCTTAACGGCACGCAAGCGACGAGCAAAATCCAGCGGTTTAGTTACTGGGCGAGCGCGTACCGCCAAGTACATTTCAGCACTAATACCTTCTTCTTGGCCCCAGGCGCGGAAGCGATCCAGCATGTAGGTCAAGACGTCTTCCACCAAGCCTTCCGCCTTAGGCAGGCCTTGGTGCTGTTCTGCGGCTACGCTGAGTAGCTCGCGAAGATCTAAATTAAGCTGACCTTTGACCAGGATGTTAAGCACACCAATAGAGGCGCGGCGTAGGGCAAACGGATCCTTTGCGCCGGTTGGGCGTTGTCCAATACCAAAGATACCAACCAGGGTATCTAGCCGATCAGCCAATGCTAGCGCTTGGCCTGCAAGGCTTTGTGGAATGTCGTCACTAGCAAAGCGGGGCAGGTACTGCTCTTCTAATGCCTGAGCAACCTCAGCTGGTTCACCATCCTGTTCGGCATAATAGCGGCCCATAATGCCCTGAAGCTCTGGAAATTCGAGCACCATCTCGGTGACCAAATCGCACTTGGCCAGTGCCACTGCACGCTGCGCATGGTTCACATCTGCATTAATGTGCTCGGCAATATACGTTGCTATGGCTGTGCTGCGACGTGCTTTGTCAGCCAAGGTGCCTAACTGTTGTTGGAATACCACGCTTTCCAACTGAGGAATACGTGAGGCAAGAGTACGCTTCCGGTCAGTTTCGTAGAAGAAGGCTGCATCGGCCAAGCGTGGGCGAATGACCTTTTCATTGCCGGAAATCACCTGTTGCGGATCAGCGCTGTCGATATTCGAAATTGTAATGAACAGTGGTTTCAGCTTGCCTTGGTCATCCAGCAGGTGGAAGTACTTTTGGTTAGCCTTCATGGACGAGATTAAGCACTCGGCGGGCACTTCCAGAAAGCGTTCATCGAAGCTGCCGGTTAATGCGACTGGCCATTCGACCAGGCCGCTGACTTCTACCAACAACTCTTCATCGATAACGGCATTGGCTTCTTGAACCTCTGCTTCAGCTAATACCTGTTCACGAATGCGTTCGCGGCGCCGCTGGCGATCGGCTAGGACGTAGGCATTTTCCAGTGCGGCTAGGTAGTCATCGGCATGTTCAAGCTGAATGGCATCTGGCGCATGGAAGCGGTGGCCAAAGGTGGTACGGCTAGCCTGAAGGCCAAGCGCTTCTGCGGCAATGACGTCGCTGCCATACAGAGCAACTAGCCAGTGAACTGGGCGGGAGAACTCAACGCGTGACGAACCCCAGCGCATATTCTTAGGTACCGGTAGCGATTGTAGCGTTTTGCGAACCATCTCTGGCAGCAGCGCCTGTACCGTCTCGCCTTGCTGCTGTTCGCGGAAACCAAGCCAAGTGCCTTTATCGGTTTCTAGATGAATCAGCTCATCAACGCTGACGCCGCAAGAACGCGCGAAGCCTTCGGCTGCTTTGGTGGGCACGCCGTCCTTGAAAGCAGCGGCTAGGGCAGGACCACGACGCTCAACCTCACGGTCAGGCTGCTTGTCTGCAAGCCCGCTAACCTGTACTGCTAAGCGGCGCGGAGTCGCGTAAGCGGCGATGCTTTTGAAGGAAATCTCGGCTTCTTGCAGGCCTTTTTCGATGCCGGCAGCAAATGCATCGGAAAGTGTATCCAGCGCAGCGGGAGGAAGCTCTTCGGCACCTAGTTCTAATAGAAGCGTATCAACAGCCATTATGCGTCTCCCTGGTCGGCTAGTAGTTCGCGGCGTAGGGCTTCGGGCGCCATTGGGAATCCTTCTGCTTTACGAGACTCAAAATAGGCAGTGGCGACATCCCGCGCCATGGTGCGAACGCGCAGAATAAAGCGCTGGCGTTCGGTCACGGAAATCGCATGACGAGCATCTAACAGGTTGAACGTATGGGATGCTTTCAAAACCTGCTCGTAGGCAGGCAGCGGCAGATTGGCTACCAGGAGCTTACTGCACTCTTTTTCCTGGTGGTCAAAGGAGGCAAATAGCTGATCAACGTCAGCATGCTCAAAGTTATACGCCGACTGCTCGCGTTCATTTTGAAGATAAACATCGCCGTAGCTGACCTTGCTGCCGTCGGGGGCGATGGCCCATACCAAGTCATATACGCTATCGACGTTTTGCAGGTACATGGCGATACGCTCAAGCCCGTAGGTGAGCTCACCAGTAACGGGGTAGCATTCAATGCCGCCTGCCTGCTGGAAATAAGTAAACTGAGTGACCTCCATGCCGTTGAGCCACACTTCCCAACCAAGGCCCCAGGCACCCAGGGTAGGAGATTCCCAGTTATCTTCCACGAAGCGCACGTCATGGACGAGAGGATCGAGCCCCAGGCGCTTTAAAGAGCCTAAATAGAGATCCTGCAGATTGCTGGGCGATGGCTTCATTACCACCTGAAACTGGTAATAGTGCTGTAGGCGGTTGGGGTTTTCACCGTAGCGGCCGTCTGTTGGACGGCGGGAAGGCTGCACATAGGCCGCGTTCCAGGTTTCTGGACCAATTGCCCGTAGGAAGGTAGCAGGGTGGAAGGTGCCCGCGCCGACTTCCATATCGAGAGGTTGGAGAATGACACAGCCCTGTTCTGCCCAGTATTGTTGCAGAGCAAGGATCAAGCCTTGAAAGGTCGACACATCGGGTGTCGATTGGTTTGTCGAGACACTCATCGCGGAAAGCACCGTTGGCCATGAATTCATAGGCCGTCAAGTATACAATCACAGAGAGATGGGTTATAGGCACGTTAGCCAACAGAGCTGTTTTTGGTGAGGAGAACGAGATGATCGTTGTAACAGGCGGGGCTGGTTTTATCGGTGCCAATATTGTCAAAGCGCTGAACGCTCGTGGCCGCGATGATGTGATGGTGGTTGATGACCTACGTGACGGCACTAAGTTCGTCAATTTAGCTGACTGCACGCTGGCAGATTATCTGGATAAAGATGATTTTCTAGCGCGGATTAAAGCTGCATTGCGAGGTGAGTCAGTCGATTTGCCGACCATTGATGCTATTTTCCATGAGGGTGCGTGCTCCGATACGACGGAGTGGGATGGGCACTACATGATGGAGAATAACTTCGAGTACTCAAAAGTGCTGCTTAACTACTGTGAAGCGTTAGGCATTCCATTTCTATACGCATCATCGGCGGCTACTTACGGCGGTAGCGAGGTGTTTAAAGAGGCGCCTGAGCACGAAAAACCGCTCAACGTCTATGGCTACTCTAAGCTGTTGTTTGATCAGCACGTGCGCTCTCGCTGGGATGAGTTGACGACGCAAGTAGTTGGCTTTCGCTATTTCAATGTTTATGGCCCCCGTGAACAGCATAAGGGCAAGATGGCGAGTGTCGCCTACCATAACCATTTACAAATTCGCAATGGGGAAACGTTAAAGCTGTTTGGCGCTTACGGCGGTTATGAGGCAGGAATGCAGAGTCGTGACTTTGTTTTCGTTGGCGATGTGGTCGACGTCAACCTGTGGTTTTTAGATAACCCTCATGCGTCCGGTATTTTTAATTTGGGCACCGGGCGAGCAGAGCCGTTCAAAGCTATTGGCGAGGCTGTAATCGGCTTTTATGGTCAGGGTGAAATTGACTACATACCCTTCCCTGAAGAACTAAAAGGCCGCTATCAAAGTTACACGCGTGCAGATATCAGCAATCTGCGTGCCTCAGGTTGCGATGTTGAGTTCAAAACCGTTGCCCAAGGTGTGAAAGCCTACTTGGAGTGGCTAAATGGCTAATTCTGCCAAGCGCATATTGGTGGTCGGCCCTTCGTGGGTCGGCGATATGGTGATGGCGCAAAGCCTGTTTATGACCTTGAAAGACCGTAACCCAGGGGCAACCCTTGGGGTGGTCGCTCCGGCATGGTCACAGCCTATTTTGGAGCGTATGCCTGAGGTAGACGAGGTGCTTCCATTGGCAGTAGGACATGGTGAATTTGGCCTAGCCAGCCGCCGTGAGCTGGCTGCCCGTTTACGAGGACGCTTTGATCGTGCCATTGTTCTGCCACGCTCTTGGAAAGCGGCGCTGGTGCCCTTTATGGCACGTATTCCCGAGCGCATCGGTTTTTTGGGTGAACACCGTTACGGCTTATTGAAAGAGCGCCGCAAGTTGGATAAGCAGGTGTTGGATCAAACGGTTAAGCGGTTTGTTTCTCTGGGCCTGCCGCTGGAAGAAGCCATACAAGGCGAATTTGAGATTCCGACACCGCGTTTAACGATTGATCGAAATAACTTGGTCAATTTACGTCTTACTCACGCGCTATCGTCGCGTCCAGCTATTGGTATGATGCCAGGAGCGGAGTACGGGCCCGCTAAACAGTGGCCGTTAGGCTATTTCCATGCGTTAGCAGTGCGACTGGTTAAGGATGGATTTGAGGTGCGTGTGTTTGGCGGGCTGAAAGATCATGCCGCTGGAGATAGCATTGTGAAAGGGTTGCCCCACGCGCATAACTTATGCGGCAAAACCCAATTGGCGGATGCGGTAGATCTATTGGCAGACTGCCGTCAGGTGGTCACCAACGATTCAGGCTTAATGCACGTTGCCGCCGCGGTAGGCGTGCGCATTCACGCTCTGTACGGCTCTTCATCTCCTGCTTATACACCCCCCCTAACCGATAATGCTGTCATTCACTATCTGGCGCTTTCCTGCTCACCTTGCTTTAAGCGTACTTGCCCGCTGGGGCATACTAACTGTCTGAATGATTTAGGCGTGGAGCAAGTGTACCGAGCGATGCGTGTCGATAGTCAGCGTGCTAACGGCGCTCACGTTAGCGCATAATCTCGACTTCATCAGCCTGATCAGCAGGCGTTTCTATGACTTGTTGGTCGGCGCTTGCTTGGGGTTCGCGCCGTTGAGGGGTCAGTCCTTCCCAAAGACGGTGCTGTAAGGCGGTCTCTTCCCGGAGCCGCTCGTTAAGCACCTCAAGCCCATGCGTTTCAACCAGCGTTGGTTGACTGCTAAGTAGAGATGCCCCGAGCCCTGCACGGTTATCGCTAAGCGGTAGGCCCATAGCGTCCAAAATAGTCGGGAATACGTCTAACATTGTCGCCCCCCGATGCACTGTCAGCGGTGAGATACCTTCGCCCAGCATGATCAGCGTATTGTCTCGATCTAATGTTGTCAGTTGATCCCAAACCGATACCCGCATCGTGAGGTGGTCGCTGAGCACGACAACCAATGTATTTTCAAGCAGGCCTTCTTGTTCAAGACGCTCAATAAGGTCACGCGCCTGGCTTGCTGAACACTTCACCGAATATAAGATATCTTGACCATCGAATTCACCCTGACGGTCTAGGCATGTCTGTGAGGGAAAACCGTTAGGGGCGTGACCAGCAATGCTTAGATTAACCACTGCCCATGGGCCGTCATCTTGTTCACTCAAACGACGAATCTCATCCACCGTAAAATCGTAAAGTGTGTCATCGTATAGACCCCAGCTATTTAAGTACTCTGGATCCTTGAGTTCCGCTGAAAGCTCTTCCTTGCCCTTTACCGTATTAAACTGATGGCCACGATAGAAGAGTCCTTTCCCGGCAAACTGAGCACTCGCTCCACCCAAATAGCTAAGCCGATAGCCTTGAGCTGCTAACACATCACCCAGACAATCGACGCCGGGAACTACTTTGGAAAGCGGCTCGAACTGACTGTCGTGCAAAAGTCCCGCAGGCATCAGCGGCACGCCACACTGGCTAGCAATCATGCCTGCCATGGTCCAGCCAGTGTTTTCCATTTGCTGGATACCTTCAAAGACCAGTCCGCGTTCGCCTAACGCGGTTAAGTCAGCATAAGCATCACCAAATAGCTCATTGCTATACGTACGCTCAATGCTTTCCAGGTACATGACCAGAAGGTTAGGCGTATTAGCTTGATCGTCCGTGAGCGGCGGCACGTAACGGCGATCTAGCCAGGCACCATCATCCGTTACAATGGCCGCGCTGCGTTGCCCTAAACCGTAAAGCATTGGATTTGCGGCTAATAAGAGAAGGGCAACGAAGCGTTCAGTGAGCCGCCATCGCTGATCATTCCGCGTGATCCAGGTAACAGATGCCAGCACTGCGATGACGCTCATTGTGTAAATAACGGCAGTGATCATTTTTCCAGCACCGCCATGTTCGGCCATGCCCGCTTGAAGGTGGAAAAACACCGCACCTAAATCAACATTGCCAAAGCTATCAGCTAAGTAGATATAAACGCCTAGTAAGCTGAGCGGTGCCAGCGACCAAGGCCACACCGGGCGGTAGCGGGCGTTTAGCGGAGCTCCCCAGCGTAACTTGATGCCGAAGCCTACCCACACGGCGGCTGTAAAAAATAGTGTCCACCAAGGTAGCCGAGTAAGCACGGTGAGGGCATAGCCAAGACAGATGCCGATCACGAGCAGTGGCAACCATGGAGTAAGTTTGAGTGACCTTAGTGCTGGCATGCGTCTCCCGAAACGAGTGTTGATAGAGTAAAGACATACGGACGCATAGTGATCACAAAATCAGGTGAGAGACTGCCCGGTAGTAGAGGTATCTTTTGATATCAACACGTCGTGATAGAAAATTTACAACGTATTATAGGCGGTTATTAACATTATTTTTGGCATATTTCCAAAAAACGCCATTTGCATTAGCCACAGATATAGTAAGCCCACGCCAGCCATCCAGTATGCCGAGGCGGAAAAAATAAGTGCGTATAAATGCGTAAAGTGCCTTGAGAAATATCAGCGCAAAAGGATAATGCTTGAGTTTTTTTGATGATGCGCGAAGGTCTGAATAGCGATTTATCTTATCAAGGAACTGAGCGAGGTCGTTAACGGCAAGATGTTCAATTTTTCCATTAAGCTGAGAAACTTCTGTATTCTTTGCTAAGCTTACTGACTCATGAACAGCGGCATCATTAAAGTTACCTGTGTTACGGTTAAACAGTCGAATTAACCAGTCATTTCCCCAGCCAGAGTGGTGAACGGGTTTACCCAGCATCCAGTTTTCGCGCAATATTTTGCCAGCCTGCTGAGGTGTTGCAGTGGCTACCCAGTCATTAATCGCAGCGTTAAGCTCTTTTGTTGGCGCTTCGTCAGCATCTATTGAGAAGATCCAGTCATATTTTGCTAACGATACGGCAGCACGCTTGGTAGGGCCAAAGCCTAAAAATTCACCATGGTGTAATGTTGTATTGGAGTAGGCTTGTACAATGCTACATGTGTCGTCTGTGGAGCCGTTGTCATATACCACGACATCGTCATAGCACGTCAAGGCGTCTAGTGTTCGGCTAAGTGTCGCGGCCGCATTGCGAGTAATGATAACGACGCTCACATCCATAGACATTTATTCACACCCTGCTCTGGTGGTTGGTAGATACAGTACTATACCAGGGTGATGGCAACGATTTGTATGAGGGCAATTTGCATATTATTCACGTTAACCTTGCCAAAGGTTTTCGCGGTGGAGAACGCCAGACAGCGCTGCTAATTCAAGCCTTGCAACGGCATGTAGGTCAGCAAACGCTGGTATGCAGAAAAGATTCTCCATTGCGTAATGAGCTTCAATGCATTGAGAACTTAAGATTTGTAGATGCTAACCAGCAGATGGCTGGGCATAGGCAAGCTGGCCGCGCATCGGTGGTGCATGCTCATGAAGCTAAAGCGGTGCACTGGGCGTGGTTGCATAAGCGTATATACGGCACACCCTATGTGGTGACTCGCCGAGTGGATACACCCATTAAAGATAAATGGGTGAATCGACTGTTCTATCGTGATGCAGACCGCTGTGTCGCTATTTCATCGATTATTCGGCAACAGCTATCACACTGGAATAAGAATGAAGTATTAACGATTCCTAGTGCGATGACGGGATTTACAGCGGATGCCCAAGTTGCTGCTCGCTTTCGTGCTAGCTATCCAGGCCGCTTTATTGTCGGCCATATTGGTGCATTAGTTGATCGTCACAAAGGTCAGCGGGTACTACTTGAAGCTGCGGAACGATTACAGCATAGCCATCCCGAAGTGCTGTGCGTTTTTTTTGGTCGAGGGGAGGATGAGGAAGAACTTCACTTGGAAAGCAGCCACTTAAAAAATGTTGTATGGGCTGGCTTTAAGCCTAATATTGGTGATTTTATTCCAGCGCTGGATCTGTTTGTTTTTCCGTCTCGCAACGAAGGTCTAGGCTCAGTTCTTTTAGATGTTATGGATGCAAACGTGCCTATTGTTGCTAGTAATGTTGGCGGCATTCCTGATTTAATTAAACATGGTGAAACAGGTTTTCTAGTAACGCCAGGAAGTAGTGAAGAAATCGAGAACTGGATAGTAAAGCTAGCAAAAAATAAACAGATGAGAGAGTCTGCGGTTGAGAATGCACGTCATCTTTTAGAGTTTTATAGTAAAGAAAAAATGGCTGAAAATTATCTCGATGTCTATAAAGGAATTATTTTTAAATGAACGACTTTTTAAAAGTTAAATGCATCGCTATATTTTTACATAATAGGCCTTTTTTTGGTGCATATGTAGTTCATATTCCTTTTTTAGTCGCTGTTAAGGAAAGGTATCCAAATGCTATATTGGTGGGTATCTCTAAGAATTCAGGGGCAGATTTCCTAGTTGAAGCAGGTTTTATAAATGAACTTGAAGTGATTGACGGCTTTAGCACCGCTAGCTTAAAAATAAAATATAATTTCGATATTGGTTTTAACTTGCGTCCTTCTAGCGTTGGGACTTCTCTACAAATGTTAAAGCTGCGAATTCCTTATAGAATAGGATTTAAAAAATTCGGAGCGTTTTATACGCACTCGGTACCTCTTGATGTCACTACCTACAGGGCAGACCTTTTCTTATCCCTGCTAGGGATATCATCAACATTAGATATTGTTCCCTGTTTGAAAAAACATATTGAGTCTGATGGAACATTAAACAATAAAATTGTACTTGCTCCTGGGGCTGGGGGGGAAGAAAAAAAATGGTCGCTTGCTAATTATATTCAGCTAGCAAGAAAGATTGCTGAGTTAAGATCAGAGGAGATTGTTTTTCTCACAGGACCAAAAGAAGAAGAGGAAAAGAACATCCTTGAGCAAGAAGGGTTTGCTGTTATTCATAGCCCTGATGTAACTACTCTTTTTAGATTGGTAAATAGTTGTAAACTATTTGTCAGTAACGATTGTGGCCCCTCGCATGTCGCTCATATAATGGGAGTGAATCAAGTGGTTGTTTTTAAAGAGTATTTATCCGAATGGTTTCTTGAGAGAGATAACAGCGGTTATGTTTCATCACAAGCAGACCTTTCATCAATTACTCCTGATGAGCTAATAAACTGCGCATCGAAAATCCTCGCGTGTGAAGTTGGCGCTGAAAAATAAAGGTTAACGGTTATAACCTTTTAATATGATGGACAGCACACTATGGCAATGGAATTTTTTTAGCGACCTTGCCAGGCGGTTTATATTGTGTTCCTGCCACTTACCTGGTGGCCGTAGGCGGCAGCGGTCCAGATCAATCAGCCAGGGTTCGCCCAGGGGGTCGATCAAGATATTGCGCGCATTTAGATCAACATGATCAAGGCCTGCTTGATGGAAGCGCTTGATCATTGCGCCAACGCGCTGAAGTAACGCCTCACCTGCTTCCCCTGCCGCCAATAAGCTAGCCAGCGCCTGAGCGCCTGGAATCCTAACGGTGATAAGCGCCGCTTCATACGTAGGGCCGTAACGCATAACACAGCAGGCAACGGGGCGTGGCACTGGCAGTCCCTGGTCGTACAGCGCAGCGTTTAAGCGCAACTCGCGAAACGCACGGGTGCGCTCTTCACCCAGCCACAGGTAGCGTTTCTCGCTTAGCTTGGCGATCAATCCGCCGCGGCGATAAGGGCGCAATACCCACTGCTCTGAATCACTGGCCTTTAAGAAAAAACTGCTCCCCCTTCCTGGTGCTTCCCCGACGATTAAATTACGCTCACGCCAATAGGCCTGATGAAAAAGCTCAGGATGAAGTGGGTGTGACTGCCCTTGAGACCGTTGTTGCGATCGTTGTTGAGATCCATGTTGCGACAGTTGGTGTGACGTGGCAGCGTCACTTAAACTGTCTACATCATGTAAAATCAGCCAATTTCTTTGCCGGAGTGCCGCTAAGCGCATGAAGCCCTCTCTGCCTGCTCAACCTAACCATATTGCCATTTTGCGCCTCTCCGCGTTGGGAGATGTGTGCAATCTTGTGCCCACGGTGCGTGCGTTGCAGCGCCAATGGCCGCACGCTCGCATTACCTGGATAATCGGCAAGGGGGAGCACAGTTTACTGGCGGGGCTTTCTGGGGTCGAGTTTGTTGTCTATGACAAGTCCTCCGGTCTTGCGGGCATGCGCGCCCTGTGGAAAGAGCTTTCCGATACTCGCTTTGATGTACTGCTGCACATGCAGCAAGCGATACGCGCCAGCGTGCTTTCGCTTGGCCTCAAGGCCAATGTACGAGTGGGCTATGATAAGTCGCGCGCCAAAGACGCTCAGCACTGGTTTACACAGCATCAGCTTGCGCCGCATCCTAACGCCCATGTGTTGGAGTCGTTTATGGACTTTGCTCGCTTGCTCGGCGTAGAAGATGATCGATTGGAATGGAATCTGGCCGTACCACCGCTGGCCTATGAAGAAGCCCGCGGGGTTAGTGGCGATACGCCATATTTGGTCATTAATCCTTGCAGCAACGCACGGCTGCGTAATTTCCGCAATTGGTCGGTGGAAGGCTATGCCAGCGTGATTGAACATGCTTGGGTACACCATGGTCTGAAGAGCGTGTTGACCGGTGGGGGGAGTTCATTAGAGCGAGAAATCGGCGATCAAATTGAGGCGCTATGTCAACCGGATAGCGTTATTAATGCTATCGGCGGTACGTCGCTCAAAGGCGTGCTGGCGTTGATTGACAATGCCCGTGCGGTTATTGCCCCCGACACGGGGCCGGCGCATATGGGGAATGCCATGGGCACGCCCACGCTTGGCCTCTATGCGACCACCAACCCCCAGCGTGCCGCGCCTTATTGTTGGCGGGATTTTGCGGTCAATGCTTATCCCGAAGCGGTTCGCACGTATCTGAATAAATCCGTCGATGAGGTTAGCTGGGGACAGCGAGTACGCCATGCGGATGCCATGGATTTGATCAAAGCCGACGACGTGATTGCTAAGCTAGACGCGCTGCTGGCGTATACCGCAGTGCCGCCAACAACAGGACCTTCGGATGAGAGTTGATTTAACCGCCCTGGAACATGCCCGCGTATTGGTGGTGGGGGATGTGATGCTCGACCGCTACTGGCATGGTGGCACGTCGCGTATTTCACCCGAAGCGCCGGTGCCGGTGGTGCGTGTCGAAGATGCTGATGATCGTCCCGGTGGCGCGGCGAACGTGGCACTGAATGTGGCTTCTCTAGGCGGCCACGTCGCCCTGGCCGGTGTGGTGGGCGAGGATGAGAACGCCGAGCTGCTGACGTCGCGTTTGACGGCTTCGAATGTAAGTACTTACTTTCAGCGAAGCCCAGGGATACCAACGATTACCAAGCTGCGTGTGATGAGTCGTAATCAACAGCTACTGCGGCTGGATTTTGAGCAGCGCCTTGATGGTGTCGATACCACCGCTCTGCTGGAGCAGGTCGAAAAAGCGCTGCCTGATTGCGATGTGATGATTCTTTCCGACTACGGTAAAGGAACGCTTAACCAGGTCGAGACGCTGATTCAGATGGCGCGGGCTTTTGGCAAACGAGTGCTGGTCGATCCGAAAGGCCAAGATTTTAGTAAGTATCGTGGGGCGAGCTTGATTACGCCTAACTTAACCGAGTTTGAAGCGGTGGTTGGTCACTGTGCCAATGACGATGTTCTTGCCCAGCGCGGAGAAGCGTTGCGCGCTGAGCTTGAGTTAGAAGCGCTGCTGATCACTCGCAGTGAAAAAGGTATGACGCTTATTCGTGAAGACCACGCACCGCTCCATTTACCCACCCGAGCCCAGGAAGTGTTCGACGTGACTGGCGCTGGCGATACCGTGATTGGCCTGATGGGGCTCGCGCTAGCATCAGGCCATGCATTGCCAGAAGCGATGATGCTGGCCAACTTGGGGGCGGGCTTAGTGGTGGCCAAACCGGGAACGGCGACGCTCTCGATAGCCGAGCTCTACACCGCGCTACACGGCGACAAGCTGGCTGAGTTTGGGGTGATTGACCAAGCCCCGCTGGTCGACGCTGTGCGTGCTGCCCAACTGCGTGGCGAGCGCGTGGTGATGACCAATGGCTGCTTTGATATTCTTCATGCAGGACACGTGGCCTACTTGGAACAAGCCAAACGCCTGGGGGATCGCCTCATCGTTGCGGTGAATGATGATGCCTCTATTGGCCGTTTGAAAGGCCCTAAACGGCCAATCAATCCGCTTAACCGCCGCATGCAAGTACTGGCTGGGTTAGGCGCTGTCGATTGGGTCGTGCCATTTAGTGACGATACTCCCCAAGCGCTAATTGAAGCCGTTTTGCCGGATATTTTGGTGAAAGGTGGCGATTACCGCCCTGAAGATATTGCAGGAGGGGAGGCCGTTATCGCCAACGGCGGCGATGTAAAAGTACTTGGCTTTGAAGATGGCGTATCGACCACCGCAATGATTAGCTCCATCCTGGATCGCGAGGGCTAATGGCGTCGCCGATTTGGCCTCGGCTTATTTATTCAGCGGTGCTTTATATGTTGTCGCCGCTGATTGGCTGGCGCATCTGGCGTGAGCAAGTACTTACTTACTCGCGCTTGCAGCGGCTTGGTATGCGTTTGGGGACGCTTCCCCCTGGGCCGCGCATTTGGTTGCACTGTGCCTCGGTGGGGGAAGTGCGCGCTGCCCGTCCGCTAATAGAGGGTTTGCTGGCGCGTTACCCTCAGCACAGCCTGCTGTTGACCACAATGACCGCCACGGGTGCTCAGCAGGTTCAAACACTCATCGGTGAACAAACCGCGCCGGATCAAGTAAGGCTTGCTCACTGCTTCCTCCCTCTGGATTTTCCGGGAGCGGCCAAGCGTTTTATTACCCGCGTGCAGCCCACTCTTGCCATTCTGTTTGAAACCGAACTGTGGCCCAATCTGCTACACGCTTGTCACCAACAAGCAGTACCTGTCGCGGTAGTCAACGGGCGGCTATCGCCACGAGCCTTTGCACGCTATCAGCGCTTGCGCTCGTTAATGGCGAGTGCATTAGCTAACGTCACATGGCTGGCTGCTAAATCTGTCCAAGATGCCGAGCGCTTTCAGGCACTGGGTTGCCGCGCAGCAGCAATTCATGTCGTTGGATCGTTAAAATTTGAGGTGCCTTCTCAGGAAAAGGCTCTGAAAGAGAGTGAGTACTTACTTCAGTCTTGGGGCGCGCGCCCAGTGTGGGTGGCAGGTTCCACCCGCGACGGGGAAGAAGCACTGCTCTTGGAGGCCCACCGTCAGCTATTGCAGCGCTTTCCAACAGCGTTATTGGTATTGGTGCCGCGACACCCGCAGCGTTTTGATGAAGTGGCCAAGCTGTGTGCCCAGGGCGGCTGGGCACTAAGCCGTCGTAGCCAGCAGCAGGCCGTGACGCCACAAACGCAGATTTACCTGGGGGATACGCTAGGTGAGCTGGCAACGCTGTATGCAGCAGGGCATGTGGCCTTTGTTGGCGGTAGTTTGGTGCCGTTGGGCGGGCACAACGTAGTGGAGCCTGCGGCGCTGGGCAAACCAGTGCTCTGCGGTCCTTCGCTTGACAACTTTAGCGATGTGGCCGAGCCGCTATTAGCGGTAGGCGCGTTAAGCGTGGTGGAAACACCCGATGCCTTAGCCGACGCGCTGGCCGAGCGGCTGGCAACGCCATCATTTGCGCTGCACATTGGGCAGGCTGGGCGAGAGGTAGTTGAAGCCCATAGAGGCGCATTGGCGCGCACGCTCGATGGGCTTAGTCAGTGGTTAACGTAACGCGGTTCGTTCTACGCCGTCCGTTTTACCCAACAGCAGTACATCGGCACCGCGCTGGGCGAATAAACCGTTCGTGACGACGCCTACAATGGCATTAATACGCGCTTCCATGGAGACTGGGTCGTCGATCATAAAGTCAAAACAGTCGATAATTTGATTGCCATTATCGGTGACTACCCCTTGTCGATAGACGGGGTCAGCACCTAGTTTGACCAGCTCTCGAGCGACGTAGGAACGTGCCATCGGAATAACTTCTACCGGTAGCGGGAAGTTGCCAAGTTGGTTTACGTATTTCGAGCCATCGGCAATGCAAATAAATCGCTTGGCGCAGGCGGCGACGATTTTTTCCCGGGTTAGCGCTGCGCCACCGCCTTTAATCATTTGTAAGTTAGCGTTTACTTCGTCCGCACCGTCGATGTAGAAAGGGACATCGCCAACATTGTTCAGCTCGAATATCTCAATACCTAGCGCCTGTAGGCGCTTAGCACTGGCTTCTGAGCTGGCAACGGCACCTTTGAAACGATCTCTTAGCGGGCCTAAACGATCAATAAACAGGTTCGCTGTTGAGCCTGTGCCAATACCTAGCACGGTATCTTTTTCGAGATGAGGCTCAATCTCTTTAACCGCAGCATCCGCTACGGCCGCTTTCAATTCATCTTGGGTCATCATATTTTCCTGCGTCAGGGTTAGGCAGTGTTCCCTAGTATAACGGCCTTAGCGCCCACTGCCGATGGAAACGCCGCTAGACGACGCTAGGCGTAATCTGCTACCAATAAAGGCTTTGCTCTCTCCCGTCAGGGCCACGTTATTTTTTTGGGATTCCCGCATGCTCGAAGCAACCGTCAAAAAGATCCTCCAAGCCCGCGTTTATGAAGCCGCTTGTGAGACCCCTATTTCACCCGCTCCCTTTTTGTCGCGTCGTTTCAATAACCAAATTTTGATTAAGCGCGAAGATCTTCAGCCAGTGTTTTCTTTCAAGATTCGTGGTGCTTACAACAAAATGGCCCAGCTAACTGAAGAGCAGAAGGCCAAGGGTGTGATTGCAGCATCGGCGGGCAATCATGCCCAGGGTCTGGCTATGGCAGCCAAGCTGATGGGGGTGAAAGCAGTTATTGTGATGCCGCGTATTACGCCCGATATTAAGGTTCAGGCAGTCCGTGCTCGCGGTGCTAAGGTTATTTTGAAAGGTGATGCATTTGCTGCTGCTGCTGAACATGCTCAAGAATTGATTAAAGAGCATGGCTATACCTATATTCCGCCGTTTGATGATATCGATGTGGTCGCAGGTCAGGGCACTATTGGTGTTGAAATTCTGCGCCAGCACAGCGGCCGTCTAGACGCTATTTTTATTCCTGTCGGTGGTGGCGGCTTAATTGCAGGCGTCGCGGCGTATGTGAAATATCTGCGCCCAGATATCAAAATCATCGCCGTAGAAGCCGAAGACAGTGCCTGTTTAAAAGCCGCGCTAGAAGCCGGGGAGCGGGTCGTACTGGATCAAGTTGGCGTATTCGCGGAGGGTGTCGCCGTCGCGCAAATCGGTGAAGTGCCCTTTTCTCTAGTACGTGACTTAATCGACGACGTTATCACGGTGAATACCGATGAGATGTGCGCGGCGGTGAAGGATATCTTTGAAGATACCCGTGCCGTCGCAGAAACGTCTGGGGCGCTTTCGCTAGCGGGCTTGAAGAAATATGTGCAGCAAACCGGTGCTGAAGGCGAGACGTTGATATGTATTAACTCTGGTGCGAATACCAATTTTGATCGTTTGCAGCATATTGCGGAACGCACCGAGCTGGGTGAGCAGCGTGAAGCGATCTTGGCGGTGACCATTGCGGAAAACCCAGGCAGTTTTAAAAAGTTTTGCCGCACGCTAGGCAAGCGCATGGTCACCGAGTTCAGCTATCGCTATGCAGATAATAGCGAGGCTCATATCTTTGTGGGGGTTCAAGTTAAGCCGGGTGGGGAAGACCGCCAGGCGGTGATTGATAAGCTTCGTGAAGCTGGCTATCAGGTTGAAGATTTGACCGACAATGAGCTGGCGAAGCTACATATTCGCCATCTTAGCGGTGGTCGGCCTAGCGAGCGCTTTGAAGAAGAGCTCTACCGCTTTGAGTTCCCGGAGCGCCCGGGTGCGCTAATGAACTTTTTAACCCAGCTACCCCATGACTGGAATATTTCACTGTTCCACTACCGAAATCATGGTGCCGCCTATGGTCGTGTATTGGTCGGTATGCAAGTGCCGAGCAGTGATCAAACCCATGTTGCAGAGTACTTGGATGCGATTGGCTACCGTTATTGGTGGGAGAGTGATAACCCAGCCTATCGACTCTTCATGGCGTAAAGAATTGTAAGTGCTTACTAACCCCGGGATGTAGAGTTGTTAAGAAGAGTGAGCTTTTGAAAACGTTTAATAGTGCGTTAAAAATAGCACTGAAAGCAGTTGTCAGTCCTCTCCTATGGCCCTATAGTCGTGGGCGAAATTAATGAGGTGTGTCATCTTGTTAGAAACATTGTTTAGATGACGCATTAAGGACATTTGGCAACCGTGAAAGACGTTGGAGATGAGGCATGCGGCGTAAAAAGCCTGATATGGTGATGGCGCTAACAGTGGTGTTTTTACTTGGAGTACTCGCCACTGGATACGCGCAAGCGCTATCGGGGAGTTAACTTACTAAGTTGATCTCAGCGCTTTCAGCGTAAACGCTGCGCCAAACTAGTCGAGGTTGATATTTAAAACGGGCTGATCATTAAGATCAGCCCGTTTTAGTTGGTCGAATAACCCTTGTGTCACTAGCTATCACGTCCAACGGAATATCCCAAGGTTCGATGGGTAGCGCATCCACCTGTTGGCAGGCGTGAGCAACGCCTATGAGTGTCGGTGCTGGCCCTTGGCGGCGCATAAAAGCGAGGCTGCGATCATAGAAACCACCTCCCATGCCCATGCGATTTGCTTGCTTATCAAATCCTACCAGCGGAACAATAAGCGTATCTAGCGCCCAAGCTGGCAGGCGATTGCGCCTATCGGCGGCAAATCGTGAGCAGGGCTCTGCGATGCCAAAACGGTTTTTAACCATGGGCGTTGATTCGCGGTAGGCAACAAACCAAAGGCGATTAGTCGAAAATGGGCGCAATACCGGTAAGTAAATACTTACTTTTCGCTGACGAAGCCAAGGTATTAATGGTGTCGGGTCTATCTCGCCGTTAACCGGTAAATAAAGGCTAATGCGTTTCGCACGACGAATCTCAGGCAGCCCTTTAAGGCGCTGGCAAAGGGCGGTAGCGGCTTGTTTTTGCTGATCTAGGGAAAGGGTACGGCGTCTGCGTCTAAGCTCACGACGAAGCGCAATTTTATCGCCGAATGTACTGCGGGCAGCAGTATCGTTCATAACGAGCTACTCGTGACGAGCTAATCAAGACTTAGTGTTCCCCAGAATGCCGCTGTCGTTCTGGCCCTGAACCTACTGGTTCAGGTGGGTGGCCGCAGCCAAACCGTCAGGCTTTCCGACGCACGGACATGCACACGGGTTTGGCTAGCATTTGGCCCCCTGGGTACTTCGCATAGGCTCGAGGGACTATAACGACTGGCGTACACCCCAGAGAACATCTCTATCCTAACAGAGCCAGTGATAATGCCAAAGAGCCGACAGCAGGTTCTTACGGTTCTTTTTGTTGGCGTGTATCTGTTAGTGCCCGTTCAAGGCGGTCGTTTAGGCGGCTAAGGTTTGCTTCGCTCGCGCGGTGCTCATCCATAATCTCAAGCAATTCATGGGTGATATTTAGGGCTGCCATCACTGCAACCCGCTCACTGCCAAGAGCGCTGCTTTGGGCGTGAATGCCATTCATCGCGCGATCTAAATAGCGAGCAGCACGTTCAAGCTTAGCTTCTTCGCCAGTGTCGCAAGCAATCATGTAGCTGCGACCCAGTAGGGTGATTTCTTTGGTTGGCCGCTTCGCGTTACTCATCAAAAACTCCGGCACAGGTCATTTTGTTGACCAATGCGTTAACATCGCTGCATAGGAAGGATAGTTGGCGTTCACTATAAGAGAGCCGCTTATGTGGGGTCAACGCACAGGCGCGCGCGCCATAAGATTCCTTCTGCGGTTTAACACCCTTTTAGACATGTTGTTACGACGACTTCATTCCCCATTCTGTATAGCGAGCAATGCCCATGTCCCTAATCAATGAACGCCAGGATTTTTCTGACGTCGCGGATGTTTTTCTTCTGCATGGAAGTATGCAGTCGCCCGCGTTTTTGGATGGCCGCCTAAGTGGTCTGTTAGCGCTTCGTGATGTGACGGCTGAAGCATGGCTAGAAGAGGTATGCCTAAGCTTAGGGGTCGAGCAGCCGCGAGATCCTGCTAGCGCTGAACGCTTACTAGGTTGGCGGCGTCAAACGCTGGAGGCATTGAGCGCCAGCGATTTGAATTACACACCGCTGCTACCCGATGAGCTTTTTTCACTCGCCGAGCAAGCCCAGGGGCTAAAAGAGTGGACGCTGGGTTTTATGGAAGTTGTTGAGGACGTAGCTGATAAGGCGCTACGCGAACGCTGGTCTAAGACGCTTCAAGAGGCCATCGATGATCTCGCAGGACTCGTACAGATCGAAACCGATATCGAGGATAGTCCTGAAAACGAAAATGATCTATTTGCGCTGACGGAACACGCGCGTATGGCGGCAATGCTGCTCTACACCGAGCAGCACCCAGGAATGCCCCAGGTTGAGCAGACCGACGCCCCCGTTCATTAATATAGGAGTTATCTATGTTGCCTGAGTTACTGCCTCGGCCCGCCGCTATTGCGTCGGCAGAATACCGCCAGCGCCGAGAAGCGCTCATCGCCCAGCTACCTGCCAATGCTGCGCTAGTGGTGCCAAGCGCTACCTTGGTAACGCGCTCTCACGATAGCGAATACGCGTTCCGGCAGCAGAGTGATTTTTACTACTTAACCGGCATTCAAGAGCCCGATGCGTTGCTTGTAGTGCTGCCTGGGCGCGAGGCAGGCCAAAGCGTGGTGTTTTGCCAAGACCGCGACGCCACTATGGAAGCCTGGACAGGTAGGCGACTAGGAGCCCAGGGCGTTGAGGCTCAGCATGGCATTGACCAAGCGTTTGAAAATGCTCAGCGGGAAGAGCTGTTACCAGGTCTATTGGCAGGCCGCGAACTGCTCTACCTGCCATTAGATAATCCCGAGGCGTTGAATATTGCAGAAGAGGCGTTGGCCTGCGCTCAAGCTGGCCTGCGTCGAGGTAAGCCAGCATTGAAAGGGTGGTTGGATAGCCGCCCGCTTGTTCATGAGATGCGGCTCATTAAAAGCCCCGCTGAAATTACTCTACTGCGCCATGCGGCCGCTATTTCAGCAAAGGCGCATACGCGTGCGATGCGTGTCTGCCGTCCTGGGTTAAGCGAGTATCAGTTGCAGGCTGAGTTAGAGCACGAATTCGTTTGGCAAGGTGCTAGCGGGCCTGCGTATAGCACCATTGTTGGTGGTGGCGTTAACGCTTGCGTGCTGCACTATATTGAGAACAGCGATACGTTGCAGGCCGATACACTTGTGCTGATTGACGCAGGGGCCGAGTTCGACCTCTACGCTGGGGATATTACCCGTACTTTCCCGGTTAATGGTCGGTTCAATGACGCTCAGCGGGCGCTTTATCAAGTGGTGCTAGATGCGCAAGAGCGTGCAGTGCGTGCCGTCAAGCCGGGAGCCACGCTGGCGGATATTCACCAAGAGGTCGTGAGGGATTTAACCGCTGGACTGATCGGTCTCGGGTTATTAGAGGGCGATATGCAGGCACGCATCGATGATGAGAGCTATCGGCGCTTCTACCTGCACTCTACGTCCCATTGGTTGGGGTTAGACGTGCATGATGTAGGAACTTATCGGTTGGATGAAGAGACGCCGCGCCTGCTAATCGAAGGCATGGTCGTCACGATTGAGCCTGGTTTATACATTCCCTGCGATGATGATATTCCTGCCGCTTACCGCGGAATTGGCATTCGTATTGAAGATGATGTCGTGGTGACCCGTGATGGGCACGAAGTGCTTACGTCAGCCGTGCCGAAGCGAATTGCTGATATAGAGCAATTAATGGTTAATAAATAAGTAGTAAAATTCTATTGATATTTGTTTATGTAATTTACATTACGAAATTACATTTGCTGGGTTTGGTTTATCCGTAGGAGATGACAATGCATGGGACTCAGCAGGTAAGACAGCAGCAAGCAGCTACGCTCACCCACGATATCGTTATTGTGGGAGGCGGGCTGGTCGGTGCCAGCTTGGGCTGTGCGTTAGCGCCGTTGATTGAGCGCTACGGTTGGCGTGTGGCAATTGTTGAAGCGGCCGCCTTACCTGAAAACGCTGAGAAGTCAGCGTGGCAGCCAAGCTTTGATGCTAGGGCCAGTGCTATCGCCGAAGGCTCTGCGCAACGCTTTCGCCAACTGGGTGTTTGGGAGGCGATGCGCAGTGAAGCTACCCCGATCAAGCGCATTCATATCAGCGAGCGCGGTCGTTTAGGTGCCACGAGGCTTAGCGCTCAGGAGTTGGGAGTGTCGGCATTGGGGCATGTCATTCCTAATGCTTGGATGGGGCGTGTGCTGCATCGCCATCTTCAGCAACTGCCGATTGAGTGGCACTGCCCTGCGACGGTGGCGCAACTAACGCCACAAGCTAACGGTCACCGCCTTGTACTTTCCGATGGCAGTGAACTTACGGCAGCGCTGACAATTCTCGCCGACGGCGGGCGATCTGGGCTGAAAGAGCAGTTGGGCATCAGTAGTCGTCACCGCTCTTACGAGCAAACAGCCGTCATTGCCCATGTTGGTATTAGCCAGCCCCATGAGGGGGTTGCCTATGAGCGTTTTACAGCAGAGGGGCCAATCGCACTGCTGCCACT
The DNA here is from genome assembly GCA_030440445.1 of Halomonas sp. KG2. Taxonomy (NCBI): domain Bacteria; kingdom Pseudomonadati; phylum Pseudomonadota; class Gammaproteobacteria; order Oceanospirillales; family Halomonadaceae; genus Halomonas; species Halomonas sp. KG2. The sequence continues at coordinate 28,376 of CP098528.1, forward strand.
GCCTGGACAAGCGATGGAGCTGGTCTGGACGCATGCCAGCGGCACAGAGCAGGCGCGACTAGCGCTCTCCGATGCGGCGTTTTTACGCCAGCTACAAGCTGCCTTTGGTGATCGAGTCGGGCGTTTTACTCGGGTGGGGCAGCGTTTCAGCTACCCCCTTTCGCTGATTACCGCGGAAGAGCCCGTTCGACCTGGGTTGGCGGTGTTGGGAAATGCTGCCCATGCGCTTCACCCGGTAGCAGGGCAGGGGTTCAACTTGGCGCTGCGCTCAGTGATGGATCTGGTCGAAGCACTAGCGCAGGGCGCTCAGAACCAGCGTGCTCTTGGTGATATGGACATGCTACTCGCCTTTGAGCAGCGTCGTGCGCAAGACCGTGCCAATGTCATTCGGTTTAGCGATGGGTTAGTGCGTCTATTCGGCTATTCGCTGCCCCTACTGCCGCAGGCCCGAGCCGCTGGTCTGGTAGGGCTCAATTTAGTGGGCCCGCTTCGCCGCAGCTTGGCACGCAGAGCAATGGGTCTGGAGCGCTGATGCAACAAGTAGCTAAAGGAACGTTATGAAGACGCAAACAGCGGCAACAGATGTGCCGGTTGAACGTTTTGACGCGGTGATCGTAGGCGCCGGAATGGTCGGCACGGCACTAGCAGGGCTACTGGCTAATGCTGGGATGCAAGTGGCGTTGGTTGAAACCAAAGCAGCACCACTGCGCTTAGATGCCTTTGGTGACCATCCGCCTGCCCCCAGGGTAAGTGCACTGACACCCGTTTCTCAGCGGCTGCTCTCACACTTGAAGGCGTGGCCCGCGATGGCTGCTACTAGGATAACGCCTTACCGTTATATGCAGGTGTGGGATGCAGAAGGCAGCGGTAGCATCCATTTTTCCGCCGATGAAGCAGGTGCGCCCGTACTTGGACATATTGTTGAAAACGATGTGACATTGGCCGCGTTAAATGAGCAGGTGCTAGCGCTGCCTTCCGTTAGCACTCTCTTTGGAGTGGGCGTGGAGGCTTTGCAAACCTCTGATAGCGGGCGCTGGCTAGTGCTGGATGATGGCCGACAATTGCATACGCCATTATTAATTGCTGCCGACGGTGCACGCTCCACCATGCGTGAATTGGCAGGGATATCGGTGGCCGAAGAGTCTATGCAGCAAGAGGCCGTCGTTACCACCGTAAGGTGTGAAAAGTCCCATGGCGACACGGCGCGTCAGGCGTTTATCGCTGGCCATCCACTGGCTTTTTTGCCGTTAACGGTGGGCGGTGATGACCGCTACTGTTCGATTGTCTGGTCGACCACGCCTGATCATGCACATCAACTTACATCGCTCTCTAGTGAGGCGTTGGGGCAGGCGCTAAGTGAAGCCTTTGACTACCGTTTAGGTCAGATGAGTGCCGTCGATACGGCCTATCGGTTTCCGCTGATTCAGCGCCACGCCGCTCACTACGTGCAGCCTAATTTTGCATTGGTGGGCGATGCTGCCCATAGCATTCACCCGCTAGCGGGGCAGGGCGTTAACCTAGGATTTATGGATGCGGCAGTGCTGGCTGAGGAAGTGGTTAATGCATGGCAGCGAGGAGCCCCCTGGGGGGCGCTGACCACGCTGAGTCGCTACGAGCGGCGTAGGCGCTTCGATAACAGCGCCATGCTGGGGCTGATGAAAGGGTTTAAAGTGCTTTTCGGTAGCCAAGTGCCTGCATTGACGCTGGCGCGCAATATGGGGATGAGTGGTATGAATCAGTTGGTGCCGATAAAACGACTGGTGATGCGGCAGGCAATCGGAGAGCGAGGACGCTTGCCGCAATCGTGTCGTTAACGGCGCCGACGATCCACCACGTTCAATGCTTTGAGTAAGTTCAGCGCTTCACTGAGCTGATAGTCCTCGCGTAGGCGCTGAGACATTTCAGTCCGCTCCCGGGGCATTGCGTCTTGGCCGCTTAGATGACCATCAAGATCAGCTTCGCGGATTTGACGCTGCCCCTCAGCTATTTCCAGCCGGCCGCGCACCACTTCCACGTCAGGCTCGATACCTTGTGCTTGGATTGAGCGCCCATTGGGGGTGTAGTAAAGCGCGGTTGTCAGCTTAAGGCCTTCACCATTGCCAAGCGGCATGATCTGCTGCACGGAGCCTTTGCCAAAGCTTTCGGTGCCCATGACCACCCCGCGGCGCTGGTCTTGAAGCGCCCCAGCGACAATTTCAGCAGCCGAGGCGCTGCCACTGTTTATCAGTACCACTAGCGGCACATCACCAGCGGGTGTCTCTGGCGATGCCGAAAACGACATTTCGGTGTCGGAAAGTCGTCCTTCGGTGTACACAATTAGCCCCTCATCCAAGAAGAGGTCGGCAACGCCAACGGCGGCCTGCAAAACGCCACCTGGGTTATTGCGTAAGTCGAGAATGAGTCCCTCAAGTGGCTGCTCTCGGGCCATGCGTTCTAGCGATCTGCGTGCCTGCTCTGGGGTGCGCGACTGAAACTGACTGATTCGCAAGTAGCCATAGCCTGGTTCCAGCACTTCATGCTTGACACTTTCGTTGCGGATCACTTCGCGCGTTAGTGTGAACTCACGCGGAGATTCCTCACCCGCCCGCAAGACGGAAATACGCAGTTGGCTACCCGGTTCGCCACGCATCAGGTTAACCGCCTCTTGAAGCGATAAGCTGTCGGTTGGCGTTCCATCAATGGCCACAATCACGTCACGCGACATCAGACCTGCTCGTGAAGCCGGTGTATCATCGATGGGGGTGATGACCATGAGTTGGCCATTTTCTGTGCCTACTTCAATGCCAATACCGCCAAACTCACCCTGGGTGGATTCGCGCAGGCTTCGGTACTCTTCTTCGTCTAAATAGGCTGAGTGGGGATCTAGTTCGCTGAGCATGCCTCGCATGGCATTACGCAATAACGTGCGGTCGTCAACCTCTTCGACATAGCCGCGTTTAATGCGCTCAAACACCTCAGCAAAGGTCTGGATCTCTTCAAGCGGTAGGTCATCAGCAACGCTATTTGCAGACTGAGCCATTAAGGGGAGAGGAGCAGTCAGCAGTACAAGCGGGAGCAGGGTAGCCAAAAAGCGCTTGGCAGGGGCCGATACCTTGGTAACAGATAGCGTCATGCGGACTCCGCTAGGCGAAAGGCAGCGCCAGAAGGCGCTGCATAAGTTGAGACATGATTGTTAATTCATAGGAGTCAGCTTATCCCGTCAGCGGCGTGCAATCCAACGTTGTGGATTAATTGGTTCACCGCTACGCCGTACTTCGAAGTAAAGCGCGGGATTGGTCTGCCCGCCGCTGTTGCCGACACGTCCAATTTCAGTGCCACGGCTTACTTGCTGGCCGGGCCGCGCACTAAACTGTTGCAAGTGAGCATAGAGCGTCATGATCTGATCGCCGTGATCAATAATCAGCAGGTTGCCAAAGCCACGCATCCAGTCGGCGAATACCACGCGGCCCGTATGAACGGCTGCTACTGCACTGCCCGAATCTGCTCGGATCACGATACCGTTATAGTGCACGCCGTCTCTACGCTGGAAGGTTGCCGTAATGGCTCCTTGAACGGGCCAGGGTAAATCGCCCCGCGTGCGAGTAATGTGTGTGGTCGGTGTTGGCTCGGCTAAACGAGCCAGCTCCGCCTGTATCGCCCTTAGCTGCTGTTCGGCCTGCTCACGGCTTTGGTTAAGATCGGCTAAGCGATCTTCTTCGCTGCCATAGCGGTCATCCAGGGTCGCTACGACGCCACGCCGTTCCTCGGTTCGCTGAGCGAGTATAGCGCTTTGCTCTTCTAGCTCGTCGGCTAAGGCATCAAGGCGTGTTTGACGCTCACTGAGCGCTTGCTCGGTATCTGCCAGCGCGGTGTCGAGGCGGCTTATATCCGTAAGGCGTTGCTGACGCGCCTGAGTCAGGCGATTTAGATACGCCTGCATTCGGTCTAGTTGGGCAGGGTCGCTTTGATTAAGGAGCAGTTTTAGTTGGGGTGTTGGCCCTAGTCGATAAAGGGCTGCCAGCTGTTGGCTCAGCGCAGCGTATTGTGATTCACGTTCACCTTCCAAGCGCTCTCGGTGCTGGCGAAGTTGGGTCGTTTCGTCGGCCAGTTGACGGCGCTCGGCCTGAAGTTGATCCAGGCGCTGGTGAGTCTCGGCAAGCTCCGTTTCCACATGGCGCAGCTCGCGTTCGGCGCTATCCCGCGCTTGCCCGGTCGCACTGAGGCGCTGGGCAGCCGCTTCGATCTCCTGGCCAATCGCATCCAACTGCTGGCGTGCGGCATTTTCATTTGGCTGGGCTAAACTTGCTGGCGCATAACCTAACGCCAGCATGAGCGCGACAGCTAACGTCCATCGCATCAGCATCAATCAAAATGAATCAGTGGATTACCTGTCATTGCTTCGGGCTGTGCCTGGTTCATCATGGTTAACAGCGTCGGCGCTAAATCGCACAGTCGTCCATCTTCCAGCCGCCCATTCTGCTCTCCCACGTAAATCAACGGCACCGTAAAGGTCGTGTGGGCTGTCTGCGGCGCGCCTGTTTCTGGATGCACCATCTGCTCGGCATTGCCATGGTCAGCTGTGATCAGGCAAGCACCACCAGCACGCTCAATGGCTTCCACTACCCGGCCAACGCAAGTATCAACGGTTTCAATCGCCTTTATGGCTGCGTTGAAGTCACCGGTATGGCCAACCATGTCGCCATTGGCATAATTGCACACTATTAAGTCAAAGCGACCACTATCGATAGCGTCCACCAGCTTATCGGTGATCTCAAAGGCACTCATCTCGGGTTTTTCGTCGTAGGTTTTAACGTCACGGGGGGAGGGCACTAAAATGCGCTCTTCGCCTGTGTACTCGGCTTCATTACCGCCAGAGAAGAAAAAGGTGACGTGGGGATACTTTTCTGTTTCTGCAATACGTAGCTGGGTTAGGCCTCGTTTAGCAACCACTTCCCCCAGGGTGTCGGTGAGATCAGAAGGGGGAAAGGCCGCTGGGGCTGGAATGTTGGCGGCGTACTGGGTCATCGTGACTAAACCGTCGCCAGCCAGCGTAGGGCGTACACGCCGCTCAAAGCCGTTAAAATCAGCTTCAGTGATCGCGCGGGTTAATTCGCGGGCGCGGTCGGAGCGGAAATTGAGGAAAATAGCTGCATCGCCGTCTTGGAGCGTAATGGCGGTGCCCTTCAGCGGAATACTGCTAGAAGCGACAAATTCGTCGGTTTCGCCGCGCTGGTAAGCGTCGCGCAGAGCGGTTTCAGCGCTGGAAGCAATAAAGTCAGCATGGCCATCGGTCAGCAAGCGGTAGGCTTGCTCAACCCGCTCCCAGCGGTTATCACGATCCATTGCATAAAAGCGGCCAATGACTGAGGCAACAAAGCCATTGTCGGCACCCACCAGCTCCGCTAAACGTGCATTAGCGCGCTCGATTGAGCGGAGTGCACTTTGCGGCGGCATATCGCGTCCGTCTAAAAACGCATGGATAAAAATACGCTGCGCGCCGCGCCGGGCAGCAAGCTCGGCCATGGCAATAAAGTGATCTTCGTGGCTATGCACGCCGCCGGGGGAGAGCAGCCCAAGCAAGTGGACAGCGCGGCCATTGGCAACGGCCTCGTCGATGGGCTTAGTCAGCACCTCGTTGGTGTCTAGGTCGCCGTCTTCAATTGCTTTGGTAATGCGGGTGAAGTCCTGGTAGACAATGCGTCCGGCACCAATATTCATATGGCCTACTTCGGAGTTACCCATCTGCCCGTCAGGCAGGCCCACATGGCGACCATCGGTGTGCACAAAGGCGTGCGGGCGACTGGCCCACAGTTTGTCCATGTTGGGCGTATTAGCTGCGGCCACTGCGTTGTGGGCGCTATCGGGATTGTGGCCGTAGCCATCTAAGATGATTAGCGCCACGGGGCGCGGTGCAGTTGTAGCCATGAAAACCTCGTTATGTTGGTCAGCCAAGCGACATGAGGTGCTGTTTGAAACGTTGGTGAAGGTTGCTCAAACAGTTTTCAGACAACACCTTATAATCAGGGTCGCGACAGGCGCGCGCATGGGGCATCATAACGCAGGCAGCCGTTGGGCGTCATGGCCTGCGCGGTATGCCGTGTGACGTGTATACTTGTTGCGTTTCTGGAGGCGGCTAGGCCGCTTTTTTCTGCATAGACCAAGAGATTGTGTTCACGATGATCGATCAGCTGTTCGAATTCGTAATGAACCACCCCCTACTTGTCGGGGCGTTTTTGCTGGTATTAATAGCATGGGTGGCGTACGAAGCGCGCAGCGCCGCCACGCATGCTGTGACCTCTACCCAGGCGACTCAGCTTATTAACCGTGAAGATGCGGTGGTGCTGGATATCCGTGAAAGCAAAGACTTTAAAGCGGGACATATTGCAGGTGCACGCAATATTCCTCAAAGCAGCCTCGACAGCCGCATGAATGAACTGGAGAAAGTGAAAAGCCAGCCGATCATCGTGGTATGTAAGCATGGCCAAAGCTCTGGTGCTGCCCAGGCAAAACTTGCTAAGGCAGGTTTTGAACGTGTCAATAAGTTAAGAGGTGGCATGGTGCAGTGGCAGGCCGATGGTCTTCCGGTGGTAAAAAAGTAATTAAGTAGCAAGTATTTAACCGTGCGCTGTCGCGCAATTTTTTAGCAGATGAATAATTAGGAGTATCCCAATGGCGGAAGATAACAACACCCCGCAGGCAGGCGCCGCAGAAGGCGAAAAGCCTCAGCTGAAGTTCTCTTTACAGCGTATCTATGTGAAAGATATTTCCTTTGAAGCGCCGAACTCACCTTCCGTATTCAAGCAGGCATTTAAGCCTAAGGTGAATCTGGATCTGAACACCACTAGCCAGAAAATAGCCGACGACCAGTACGAAGTGGTTGTAAAGGTGACTGCCCAGGTTAACGATAGCGAAACCGGCACTACGTCGTTCCTTGCAGAAGTAGAGCAAGCCGGCCTGTTCCGTATTTCTGGAATTGAAGGGGCTCAGCTGGAACAAACTCTGGGTGCGTTCTGCCCCAACTTGCTGTTCCCTTATGCTCGTGAGTGCGTTGACAATCTGGTCAACCGTGGTGGTTTCCCGCCGCTAATGCTGGCGCCGGTGAATTTTGAAGCTATGTACGCTCAGCGCAAACAGCGTGAAGCGCAGCAGGCTCAGCAAGCAGCCGAGAATACTCACTAAGTATGCATGCTGCTGACTGGGTTGCCTTACACGGCAAAATGCCCCGCCTTTATGTGCCCGCTGAGTTTGCAGTGGGCGCAACTATCACTCTGCCTGACGGCCCGGCGCGGCATGTGACGCGGGTGCTACGGTTGGGCGAAAGTGCACCGCTGATGCTGTTTGATGGCAACGGCCAAGAGGCTGGCGTGCGCTTAGCCGATGTTGGTCGCAAGCAAACGACAGTGATCATCGAGGCTGTCTGGCCGGGTAGTGGCGAATCGCCGTTAGCGGTGCACCTTGGCCAAGCGATCTCGAAAGGCGACCGGATGGATTATGCCATTCAAAAAGCCGTTGAGCTGGGCGTTGCAGCGATTACCCCGCTCTACACAGAGCGGGGTGATGTGCGTCTCAAGGGCGATCGTGAAGAGAAAAAACTGGCTCACTGGCAGGCGGTTGCGGCTAGCGCTTGTGAACAGAGTGGGCGAGCGGTTGTCCCCCCCGTCTATCCACCAAAAGCGCTGGATGATTGGCTGGCCGAGCGGCAAGAGCCGTTACGCTTGATGCTTCACCTAGCGACGGGCAATGTATTTTCGCAACAGCCATGCCCTGCTGCAGTAGCGCTCTTAATCGGCCCAGAGGGTGGCTTAAGTGAGGCGGATATTAATGCGGCCACTGCCAGTGGCTTTACACCGCTGACGCTCGGCCCAAGAGTATTGCGTACTGAAACGGCGCCTGTTGTTGCGTTAACGCTGCTACAGCACCACTTCGGTGATGTGTAAGTACTCACTTTTCAGCGCCCACTTCTCTGTACCCACTTGTAAGAGCTCATCTTTAAATATTTATTCTTAAGGAATATTTTAGGAGCTTATTTTTTAGCGGTACGCATAAGTGAGTGCTTACTAGCTGGCTGATGCCCTGTTGAGTGGTGTCAGTCGCTGCTTATGCGCTGTCGAATTTACGTATACCGGCTGCGCTTTGCCTTGCGTGCGCAAGGCACCATAATGAAGGTCTACTTTCTGTAAGGACGGTACCTATGGTCCGTGAGTCTCACTCTTCTCCCCGTTCCGCAAGCGACGCCGCTGCTCAGCTGGGTGACGTAGCCTATTTGACCGTGACGGCGGTCAATAGCACAGGGGCGTTTCTGCAATGGGGACAGCCCAAAGATGTACTGCTGCCTTATAGCGAGCAGCGCTTTCGCCCCGATCCCGGTAAGCGGGTACTGGTAATGCTGTATAGCGATGATCAAGGGCGACCTGTGGCTACCATGCGCCTGGATCGTTTTTTGACAGACGATGCTTGGGCGCTGGAAAAAGGTGATGAAGTGGCTGTGGTGGTGGCCGATCGCACCGACCTTGGAATGAAGGTAGTGGTTAATCACCGCTATTGGGGGTTGATCTATCAAGATGATATTACCCAGCCGCTGCGCCGCGGGCAGTCGCTGAAAGGCTATGTAAAGCAGCGCCGCGAAGATGGTCGTGTCGATATTTGCCTGCTCCCCCCGGGTGTGGCTCGCTTAGATGTAGTGGGTGATAAAGTATTGCAGGCGCTACGTGAAAGTGGTGGTTATCTAGCGTTGGGTGATAAAAGCTCCGCGCATGATATTAAGACGCGATTAGGTGTTAGCAAGAGTGCTTATAAGCAGGCCATCGGGCGACTTTATAAGCAGCAGTTAATTACCCTAGAGCCTGGTGCTATCCGGCTTGTACCGGGGGCGTTAACGGACGGGCAAGACGAGTAGTCCCTAGCGACGGTTGGAGCTGTGCAGGCAGTGCGGCATACTGCTTACCTTTTGTTCATGTATGGATGTTACCCCGATGAGCCAATCAACGTTGCATCTCGGTGTGGTGATGGATCCCATCAGCGACATCGCTTACAAGAAAGATACCACCATGGCCATGCTGTGGGCGGCGCAAGAGCGCGGCTACACACTGCATTATATGGAGCAAGAAGATCTTTTCTTGAACGCAGGACAGGCTTATGCACGTATGCGCCCATTAACGGTGCATCGCGATCCTAACCATTGGTACGACCTCGGCGAAGCGGCTCAGCGCCCACTGGCGGAATTGGATGTTGTGCTAATGCGCAAAGACCCGCCTGTCGATGCCGACTTTACCAATGCGGTCCATCTGCTGGGGTTTGCCGAGCGGGAAGGCGTTCTGGTGGTTAATCCAACGGCGGCGCTGTTGCAGTGTAATGAAAAATTATTTGCCCAGCAGTTTCCCCAGTGCTGTGCGCCCACCATTGTCGCCAGTCGTGATGACGTCCTGCGTGCTTTCCACGCGGAGCATGGTGATGTGATTTTCAAACCCCTTGATGGCATGGGCGGTACAGGGATTTTTCATATTGGCCCTGATGGCCGCAACATTGGTGCGGTCATTGAGCAATTAACCCTGCGCGGCCAGCGGCAAATTATGGCGCAACGCTACCTAGCCGAAATCAAAGATGGCGATACGCGTATCTTATTGGTTGACGGTGAACCCGTGCCCTATGGGCTGGCGCGTATTCCCTCGGCGGGTGAAACTCGGGGTAACCTCGCCGCTGGCGGGCGCGGTGTCAGCCGTGAATTGACTGAGCGTGACCACTGGTTGATTCAGCAGGTGCAACCCATGATTCGTGAAAAAGGGCTGATGTTTGTTGGTTTAGATGTGATCGGTGATTACATCACTGAAATTAACGTCACCAGTCCTACCTGTGTACGTGAAATTGATGATCAGCGCGGCACGGACATTGCCGGAATGCTGCTGGATGCTATTGAGCGTCGTCTTAACTAACCGATGCCGTTGAACGTTCTATTCGCCTAATAACGCGAGGCTCGCTGAGTATTCAGCGAGCCGTAGGAGACGCATGCAAAGCTTTAAGCATCATTTTTTGATGGCTATGCCTCACTTGGATGACCCTAATTTTGCCGGTAGCCTGATCTACCTTTGCGACCATGATCACAATGGTTGCATGGGGGTCATCGCCAATCGTCCGCTTGAAATCACCCTCGATGCCCTCTTTGAACAGCTGTCGCTGGGGGGCGATGATAGCCCGCACCGTAATGCACCGGTCTATTATGGCGGCCCTATGCATAAGGATCGTGGCTTCATTCTGCATATCGGTGATAGCCAGGAGTGGGACTCCAGTGTTCAGGTGGAGGACGGTATCGCGCTGACCACCTCGATGGATATTCTTCAGGCGCTTGCCGATGACACAGGCCCCGAGGACTTTCTGGTGTGCCTAGGCTGTGCTGGCTGGGACGTTGGGCAATTAGAAGACGAGCTAAAAGAGAATGCGTGGTTGACGGTCGAAGGCCAAGGCAGCGTACTGTTTAACACCCCTCCCGCCGAGCGTCTAACCGCTGCCGCTGGCATACTGGGCGTTGATCTAAACCTGATGACCCGCGACGCGGGGCATGCATGATGGTTGAGTTTTATGGCTGATCGTGGGCAACGGCTAATACTCGCATTTGATTTTGGTACTCGGCGTATTGGCGTTGCGGTAGGCAATGAGTTGCTTAATAGCGCACGCGAGCTAACGCCGCTAACCGCTCGAGACGGCATTCCTGACTGGAACGTTGTTACACGGTTAGTAGAGGAGTGGCAGCCTGACTTGTTTGTGGTTGGCCTGCCGCTGAATATGGATGGTACTGAGTCCGCAATGAGCACGCGGTCACGCAAGTTTGGTAATCGCCTGCACGGGCGCTATGGCAAGCCCTGTGAAATGGTGGACGAGCGTGGCTCTACTCGCGAAGCGAAGCAGATCGCTCATGCGGCAGGCCATCGTGGTAACTATCGAGAAGAGAGTGTCGATGGCATCGCTGCTGTGCTTATTCTAGAAGGTTGGTTTGCCCACCAAGAAGGACTTCCTGGTGGGCGGATCGCTCATTAAACCTGACGGAATGACTTAACGGTCTAGAGTGCCGGTTTGAGATGGCACAAACCAGCGCACGGGTCTCAGGTCTTTCTCAATCAGCTCATCTACCTTTAATAGCGTGGCAAAAATGGCCATCCGCATGGGTATCCCGTTGTCAGTTTGGCGGAAAATCGCCAAACGCGGGTCACCGTTAAGATTCACGTTTAGGTCATTGGCGCCAGGGCGGCTATCTCGGGGGAGTGGGTGCATGACAATCGTACTTTGGCTGCAGCGCTGATCCAGAAAGTCGCGATTAACCATAAAGTCGTCGGAAAGCCCCTGAAAGCTCTCGTTCATTTCATCGGTAAAACGCTCTTTCTGGATGCGTGTGGTGTAAACCACGTCCAGATCTGAGAAGTCGCTGGCCAGTGAGTCACGTTGTTCGACGCGGTGCCCGCGCGACGTCACAAGGTCAATCAGCGCGGTCGGCATTTCCAGGCCCGGTGGCGATACCAGGGTAATGCGCAGCGGATCATAGAGAGACAGTAGCTTGATCAGCGAATGCACGGTGCGGCCATATTTCAAATCACCGGTCAGCAGAATATGTGCGCCGCTGAGTGATTTACCTAAGCGCTGAAACTCTTTATCAATCGTATAGAGATCAAGCAGTGCTTGGCTTGGGTGTTCACCTGGGCCATCCCCGCCGTTAATTACCGGCACATTGGTGGCAGCGGCGAACTCTGCTACCGATCCTTGATCTGGATGGCGCATAACAATCGCATCGCAATAGCCACTCATCACTCGACTAGTATCGTAAAGCGATTCACCCTTGGCCATAGAAGAGAAAGTAAAGCCGGTGGTATCACACACGCTTCCCCCCAGACGGCAAAACGCGGCATTAAAGCTCACGCGTGTGCGTGTACTCGCTTCAAAGAACAGATTACCAAGCACAGCACCTTCCAGCACCCGAGTAACTTGGCGGCGACTGGCAATAGGTTCCATACGCGCTGCAACGCGTAGCAGGTGGTCAACGCTTTCGCGCTGTAATGAATCGACAGTTAGTAGATGCTGGCTCATCACGGACCTCAGAATGGGGGTGGGCGTTGGGGGCTATCAAGCTGGTATAAGTGTAACCGCCAATGGATTGCCGTCGAAGTGCTTTCCAACACCAAACGGTTTGGCTTAAAACTTTTTCGCACTTATCTATAAATAGCTCTTGCCAAGACGGCAGCGAATCCGTAAAGTACGCATCCGCTGCCGGGGACGCACAGCGTTACCAGCGGTGATTGAAGGTGAAAACCTTCGGTTTGTCAGAGAGTTAGAAGAACTCAGCAGCAATACGCTGCGATGTCTTCCAACCCTTTTTGAAACGAGCCACGCCAGAAAGCATCGTTATCACGCTTTCTTCGCTCACTCGCTTCACTCACTCAAAACAGTGATTGACAAACACCAGGAAATGCGTAGAATACGCCTTCCTCGCTGAGGCAAGCCAGTTCATCGGTTAGCCAGTGACTTCTTCGGAAGTTCAGCAGCGAAAACAGCTCTTTAACAATTTGATCAGGTAATTCATGTGGGCGCTTGCCGATGAGGGTGATAAATCACCAAACATCAAGGCAAGCGGTCATGAAAACGAAAGTTTGAATGAATTCGTTTGAACCTTGAGCCAAGTTTGATGCGCTTTTGTTACCTTCGGGTGACGAGTAAGCATCACAATGATTTTAAACTGAAGAGTTTGATCATGGCTCAGATTGAACGCTGGCGGCAGGCCTAACACATGCAAGTCGAGCGGTAACAGGGGTAGCTTGCTACCCGCTGACGAGCGGCGGACGGGTGAGTAATGCATAGGAATCTGCCCGATAGTGGGGGATAACCTGGGGAAACCCAGGCTAATACCGCATACGTCCTACGGGAGAAAGGGGGCTCCGGCTCCCGCTATTGGATGAGCCTATGTCGGATTAGCTAGTTGGTGAGGTAATGGCTCACCAAGGCAACGATCCGTAGCTGGTCTGAGAGGATGATCAGCCACATCGGGACTGAGACACGGCCCGAACTCCTACGGGAGGCAGCAGTGGGGAATATTGGACAATGGGCGAAAGCCTGATCCAGCCATGCCGCGTGTGTGAAGAAGGCCCTCGGGTTGTAAAGCACTTTCAGCGAGGAAGAACGCCTAGTGGTTAATACCCATTAGGAAAGACATCACTCGCAGAAGAAGCACCGGCTAACTCCGTGCCAGCAGCCGCGGTAATACGGAGGGTGCAAGCGTTAATCGGAATTACTGGGCGTAAAGCGCGCGTAGGTGGCTTGATAAGCCGGTTGTGAAAGCCCCGGGCTCAACCTGGGAACGGCATCCGGAACTGTCAAGCTAGAGTGCAGGAGAGGAAGGTAGAATTCCCGGTGTAGCGGTGAAATGCGTAGAGATCGGGAGGAATACCAGTGGCGAAGGCGGCCTTCTGGACTGACACTGACACTGAGGTGCGAAAGCGTGGGTAGCAAACAGGATTAGATACCCTGGTAGTCCACGCCGTAAACGATGTCGACCAGCCGTTGGGTGCCTAGCGCACTTTGTGGCGAAGTTAACGCGATAAGTCGACCGCCTGGGGAGTACGGCCGCAAGGTTAAAACTCAAATGAATTGACGGGGGCCCGCACAAGCGGTGGAGCATGTGGTTTAATTCGATGCAACGCGAAGAACCTTACCTACTCTTGACATCCTGCGAACTTGTGAGAGATCACTTGGTGCCTTCGGGAACGCAGAGACAGGTGCTGCATGGCTGTCGTCAGCTCGTGTTGTGAAATGTTGGGTTAAGTCCCGTAACGAGCGCAACCCTTGTCCTTATTTGCCAGCGGGTAATGCCGGGAACTCTAAGGAGACTGCCGGTGACAAACCGGAGGAAGGTGGGGACGACGTCAAGTCATCATGGCCCTTACGAGTAGGGCTACACACGTGCTACAATGGCCGGTACAAAGGGTTGCGAGCTCGCGAGAGTCAGCTAATCCCGAAAAGCCGGTCTCAGTCCGGATCGGAGTCTGCAACTCGACTCCGTGAAGTCGGAATCGCTAGTAATCGTGAATCAGAATGTCACGGTGAATACGTTCCCGGGCCTTGTACACACCGCCCGTCACACCATGGGAGTGGACTGCACCAGAAGTGGTTAGCTTAACCTTCGGGAAAGCGATCACCACGGTGTGGTTCATGACTGGGGTGAAGTCGTAACAAGGTAGCCGTAGGGGAACCTGCGGCTGGATCACCTCCTTAAACGATGCATCACTCCTCGCGGTAAGCGCTCACAATGAATTACCTGATCAGAATGCTGTTGATACGCAGTGATAAGCGTTTTCTTCATGTTGAAAGAAGAGAAAAGACCTTTTTTAAGATCTTATTTAAAAGACCTCTCTTTTCCTTTTAATGTGAAAAGCACTCGCTTATCACTGCGCATAGCAGTCGCTCTTTAACAATGTATATCATGCTGACATAAACGTTTTAAAACGTTTATACGTAATTGTTTTGTGATACGTCTCAAGCGTATCCGGCAATCGTTATCATTGCGAGATACCAGACTCCTTCGGGTTATAGGGTCAAGCAATGAAGCGCACACGGTGGATGCCTAGGCAGCCAGAGGCGATGAAAGACGTGGAAGCCTGCGATAAGGCTCGGCGAGGTGGCAAACAACCTGTGACCCGGGCATCTCTGAATGGGGAAACCCACTCATCATAAGATGAGTATCTTGCGCTGAATATATAGGCGTAAGAGGCGAACCAGGGGAACTGAAACATCTAAGTACCCTGAGGAAAAGAAATCAACCGAGATTCCCCTAGTAGCGGCGAGCGAACGGGGACCAGCCCTTAAGCATGTGACTGATTAGGCGAATGCGCTGGGAAGCGCGGCCATAGTGGGTGATAGCCCCGTAGTCGAAAATCTGATCATGTGAAATCGAGTAGGTCGGGGCACGAGAAACCTTGACTGAAGACGGGGGGACCATCCTCCAAGGCTAAATACTCCTGGCTGACCGATAGTGAACCAGTACCGTGAGGGAAAGGCGAAAAGAACCCCGGAGAGGGGAGTGAAATAGATCCTGAAACCGTGTGCGTACAAGCAGTAGGAGCAGACTTGTTCTGTGACTGCGTACCTTTTGTATAATGGGTCAGCGACTTATATTCAGTGGCGAGGTTAACCGTTTAGGGGAGCCGTAGGGAAACCGAGTCTTAACTGGGCGACACAGTCGCTGGATATAGACCCGAAACCGAGCGATCTATCCATGAGCAGGTTGAAGATTGAGTAACATCAATTGGAGGACCGAACCAGGATCTGTTGAAAAAGATTTGGATGACTTGTGGATCGGAGTGAAAGGCTAATCAAGCTCGGAGATAGCTGGTTCTCCTCGAAAGCTATTTAGGTAGCGCCTCACGTATCACCGCCGGGGGTAGAGCACTGTTTCGGCTAGGGGGTCATCCCGACTTACCAACCCGAGGCAAACTCCGAATACCGGTGAGTGCAAGCGTGGGAGACACACGGCGGGTGCTAACGTCCGTCGTGAAAAGGGAAACAACCCAGACCGTCAGCTAAGGTCCCGAAATCCTGGTTAAGTGGGAAACGATGTGGGAAGGCTCAGACAGCTAGGAGGTTGGCTTAGAAGCAGCCATCCTTTAAAGAAAGCGTAATAGCTCACTAGTCGAGTCGGCCTGCGCGGAAGATGTAACGGGGCTAAACCAGGTACCGAAGCTACGGGTTCACACTATGTGTGAGCGGTAGAGGAGCGTCGTGTAAGCCAATGAAGGTGGATTGAGAAGTCTGCTGGAGGTATCACGAGTGCGAATGCTGACATGAGTAACGATAAAGGGAGTGAAAAACTCCCTCGCCGGAAGACCAAGGGTTTCTGTTCGACGCTAATCGGAGCAGAGTGAGTCGGCCCCTAAGGCGAGGCCGAAAGGCGTAGTCGATGGGAAACAGGTCAATATTCCTGTACCGGACATGATTGCGATGGGGGGACGGAGAAGGCTAGGTGAGCCAGGCGTTGGTTGTCCTGGTGAAAGTGAGTAGGCTTGGGTCTTAGGTAAATCCGGGACCCTTTAAGGCCGAGACACGAAACGAACTGACTACGGTCAGGAAGTCATTGATGCCACGCTTCCAGGAAAAGCCTCTAAGCTTCAGATCATGTGCGACCGTACCCCAAACCGACACAGGTGGTCAGGGTGAGAATCCCAAGGCGCTTGAGAGAACTCGGGTGAAGGAACTAGGCAAAATGGTGCCGTAACTTCGGGAGAAGGCACGCCGGCGTAGGGTGACGAGACTTGCTCTCTAAGCCCGAACCGGTCGAAGATACCAGGTGGCTGCAACTGTTTAGTAAAAACACAGCACTCTGCTAACGCGCAAGCGGACGTATAGGGTGTGACGCCTGCCCGGTGCCGGAAGGTTAAATGATGGTGTTAGGATTCGTCCGAAGCTCTTGATTGAAGCCCCGGTAAACGGCGGCCGTAACTATAACGGTCCTAAGGTAGCGAAATTCCTTGTCGGGTAAGTTCCGACCTGCACGAATGGCGTAATGATGGCCACGCTGTCTCCACCCGAGACTCAGTGAAATTGAAATCGCCGTGAAGATGCGGTGTACCCGCGGCTAGACGGAAAGACCCCGTGAACCTTTACTATAGCTTCACACTGGACGCTGATGTTGCCTGTGTAGGATAGCTGGGAGGCTTTGAATCTCGGACGCCAGTTCGAGGGGAGCCAACCTTGAAATACCAGCCTGGCATCATTGGCGTTCTCACTCAGGTCCGTTATCCGGATCGAGGACAGTGTGTGGTGGGTAGTTTGACTGGGGCGGTCTCCTCCCAAAGAGTAACGGAGGAGCACGAAGGTACCCTCAGCACGGTCGGACATCGTGCAGTGAGTGCAAGAGCATAAGGGTGCTTGACTGCGAGACAGACACGTCGAGCAGGTGCGAAAGCAGGTTCTAGTGATCCGGTGGTTCTGTATGGAAGGGCCATCGCTCAACGGATAAAAGGTACTCCGGGGATAACAGGCTGATACCGCCCAAGAGTTCACATCGACGGCGGTGTTTGGCACCTCGATGTCGGCTCATCACATCCTGGGGCTGAAGTCGGTCCCAAGGGTATGGCTGTTCGCCATTTAAAGTGGTACGCGAGCTGGGTTTAGAACGTCGTGAGACAGTTCGGTCCCTATCTGCCGTGGGCGTTGGATGTTTGAGAAGGGCTGCTCCTAGTACGAGAGGACCGGAGTGGACGCACCTCTGGTGTTCCGGTTGTCACGCCAGTGGCATTGCCGGGTAGCTATGTGCGGACGGGATAACCGCTGAAAGCATCTAAGCGGGAAGCCCCCTTCAAGATGAGACATCCCTGAGGCCTAGAGCCTCCTGAAGGGCCCAGCGAGACCAGCTGGTTGATAGGCACGGTGTGGAAGCGCTGCAAGGCGTTGAGCTAACGTGTACTAATGGCCCGTGAGGCTTGACCCTATAACACCCAAGGGGTCTGGTCGCAGTGATAACGAAAACCGGATACGCGCTTCCTGTCGGTGACAGGAGACGAGAGACGCCACAAAACACATCAGCATGATATGCATTACAAGTTACGCCTGACGACCATAGCACGCGTGAACCACCTGATCCCATGCCGAACTCAGAAGTGAAACCGCTTAGCGCCGATGGTAGTGTGGGGTCTCCCCATGCGAGAGTAGGTCATCGTCAGGCACTTATTTAACAAAGAACCCAGCCAATCGGCTGGGTTTTTTGTTTGCGCGGAAGAAAATCAATTAGGGACGTTCCCAAGTCACCGCACCGTCATTCCCGAGTGGGCTTATCGGGAATCCACCTTGGCCTGCAGCAGCCGAAGCCCCAGTTCAACATGGATTCCCGCTAAGGGCCTGCGGGAATAACAAGGGCGGCGCGGAGGGATGGGGGGGCATCGTCAGGCACTTATTTAACAAGAAACCCAGCTCATTGGCTGGTTTTTTGTTTGCACTATTGGTTATGAACTGTCTGAAAAATCCCCCCAGAGCTCCGGGCCTTGGAGAATTTTGTGTGTGTGAAAGAAAGTCACTTAGCAGGCAGCAAAAAAATTTACGAATTTATTCAATTATATAGTGAGTGATTGCGTAACAATCCTTCAAACTTCCCATCATCTCTTCAGTAGACCCAGTGGATCAAATACTTCACTATCAAGGTTCTAACAACAGTGTTTGTGCCAGGGGTTATGTCACTGAGTGTGTGTCAGAGGTAGCAGAGCGATATTGGTATTTTCTATCTGTTTCTCAGACTCTGGTGATAGGTGGCTTCGCTTAACAATTGAATAATACGCCATTGCTTGGGAGCAGGTGTTATGTCGGATTGGACGTCTGGATACATAGCGGATATTAATTATACTTATGGTTATTACACTGAACTGAATCCTTTGCGAATTGCGCTAGGATTTATCAACGCCGGTATTCGGCCGCCAAATGTTATTAATGCCTGTGAACTGGGGTTTGGTCAGGGTATTAGTACTAACATTCATGCGGCTGCTTCACAAATCAATTGGTACGGGACAGATTTTAATCCCCATCAAGCAGCCTTTGCGCAGGAGTTATCATCTATTAGCGGTGCTAATGCAAAGCTACACGATGATGCATTTGATGAATTTTGCCAGCGTGATGACCTACCTGAATTCGACTATATCGGCCTTCACGGCATATGGAGTTGGATTGCGGATGAAAACCGCGCAGTGATTGTCGATTTTATTCGCCGTAAGTTGAAGGTGGGAGGTGTGCTGTACATTAGTTACAACACACAACCAGGCTGGGCAGCCATGGTGCCTATGCGTGATCTATTAGCCGAGCACGCAGACCTTATGAGTGCTCAGGGGGCGGGCACCATTTCGAGAATTGAAGACGCGATCACGTTTGCCGAGCAGCTGGTGGCCGTGAACCCAGAGTACTGTAATGCTAACCCCCAGATTAAGAATCGCTTAGAGAAGATTAAACAAGATAATAAAAATTACATAGCTCATGAATACTTTAATCGTGATTGGGAGCCGATGGCATTTGCTAAAATGGCACGCTGGCTAGAGCCTGCCAAGATGGATTGGGCTTGCAGTGCGCGATATGCAGATGCCATTGAAAGTATTCAGTTAACCAATGAGCAACAGGCCCTAATTAATAACATCCCTAACCCGCTATTTCGCCAGTCGGTGCGTGATTTTTGTGAGAACCGTCAGTTTCGTACCGATTACTGGGTAAAAGGGGCGCGCCGTTTAAGTGGGCTTGATAAAGATGAAATGCTAGATGGTCTTCGCGTGATTATGGGGGTGCCGCGTAAAGATGTGCAGCTAAAAATCGCAGGGCGACTGGGTAACTTTGATTTGCCTAGCAATATTTATACGCCGCTGCTAGATGCACTTTCATCCTATCAACCGATATTTGTATCCGAACTTTGGCAGGTTGCAAAAGAGCATGGAGTGGGGCGTTCTGCATTGAACAGTGCAATTGCCATACTGGCATCAAAGGGTATTATTTTGCCTGCCCAGTCCGACGATGATATTTCTAAGGTAGCGTCCAAGACTGGTCGACTAAATCGTTTTTTAATGAGCCAGTCAAGAAGCACGACTGAGTTGAGTTATCTCGCAAGCCCGGTGACAGGAGGTGGTGTCGCTGTCTCGCTCTTCCATCAGTTTTTCCTGCTTGCCACGTTAGAGGGCGGTGATGACGCTAAAACGTTAGCTACTTTTGCATGGCGTATTTTGGCGTCTCAAAACAAATGCCTGCTTAAAGAGGGCAAGCCAGTTTCGGATGAGAATGAGAATTTGGCTGAGCTTGAGCGTCAGGCTGGTGATTTTCTAGACAAGCGATTACCCCTCTACCGAGCGTTAAAAATTATCTGATCAGTAGGGTGTGTTACTGCCATATAACATGTGTGTAGCGACGGTTGTCGCTGCACGCATGTCTCGAGGTTGAAGACGGTTATCTTGCTTGGATTTATGTCAAAATGTTGCTCTCACGGAGGAACGCTATGACACAGATGCAATGGGACCAATTATTATCCCCTCAACGTCTTCACGATAAACGCCCTGGCGGTGTGCGTGAAGCAACCCATGAAATCGGGCGAAGCCCTTTTCATAAAGATCATGATCGTATCGTTTTCTCGGGCTCCTTCCGCCGTTTGGGTCGGAAAACGCAAGTGCATCCACTGACTGAAAATGATCATATCCATACACGCTTGACCCATTCACTGGAAGTCGGTTGCGTTGGTCGCTCGCTAGGCATGATTGTGGGCGAGTTACTAAGGGATCGTCTGCCTGGCTGGATAACACCCGCTGACTTAGGGGTGATCGTCCAGACAGCGTGCTTAGGACATGATATTGGCAACCCCCCATTTGGTCATGCCGGTGAATATGCGATTCGTGATTGGTTTCGGCGAGCTCAAAAAAGTGGCTTGCTAGATGGTTTGTCTGATGCGGAGCGTGATGACTTACTAACCTACGAAGGCAATGCCCAAGGCTTCCGTGTTATTACCCAAATTGAGTACAACCAGTTTAATGGTGGCATGCGGTTATCTGCCGCTACGTTAGGTACTCTGCTTAAATACCCCTGGACGGTACGCTACAGCGGGCGTGCTGGAAAATTCGGTTGTTACCAGTCTGAACAGGCGCTGTTAAAAGAAGTGGCTGAGGCTGTCGGGCTTCTTCCTCAAGGAGATCAGCGTTGGTGTCGTCACCCGCTTGCCTGGCTTGTCGAAGCGGCTGATGATATCTGCTACGCCCTGCTTGATTTAGAAGATGGCTTAGAGATGGGGATTCTTCGCTATGAGGAAGTGGTCGAGATACTGCGTCAGATCGCGGGTGAATTCCCTCCAGAATACGCTGAGATGGAGAGGCGGAAAGTATCTCAACGGCGTCGAATTGCCTTACTGCGTGGCGCCGCTATGGAACGTGCGGTGAATGATGTGGGGGCGGTTTTTGTGCAACATGAGCAAGCGTTGCTCAGCGGAACGTTAGGCCAGGATTTATTGGAGCTATGTCACCCTAACCTGGGGTGGGGCGTTCAAGCGGCAAAGCAGTTAGCGCGTGAGCGCATTTTTCAAAATGAGCGCAAAGCCAAACTTGAAATTGGTGCCTATACGACGCTGGGAATTTTATTGGAGGCATTTATTGGTGCTGCTAACGAACTGCACCACACAGGGCATAGCTCATTCAAGCACCAGCGCGTGCTGGCGTTGATTGGTGAAAATACGCCATTGCCGTCCTGGACGCTCTACGATAGCTATCGGCGCATGCTGGATTTTATTGGTGGAATGACCGATCACTATGCTGTCGACCTCGCGCAAGAAATGGGTGGGCGCTTGCGCGGTAATTAACCTTCTATACGGAGGGTTGACGCAGGTGTTTGAGCTCCATAAGGCGTGCACGCTCAATGAGTAGATGAATCACTTTATCGTGAATGGCATCGCTCATCTGGCCAGGGGTGAGCTCGGTTAGTTGACGAGATAGCTGCTCACCGCTAACGACTAATATATCGGGTGCAGCTTCGCTAGTATCAACGTCCCAACCCGGCAAAACCAATACACCTTGTACCGGCACAGGAACACCACAACGACGCTCAAGCCATTGCGTCAGCCAACTAACACCCTGACGTGTTTTATGCAGAGGGCGGCGTTCTTGCCAGTGAGGAAAACGTAGCCGCTCACGCTCAACCGCTACGCTATTAAGCTCCTTACCATTGCTGCCAATCGCTAATGCTCTTGCACGTGTTTCTACCACGAAAACGCCATGTGGTGTGACAACGACATGGTCAATAGTAAAGCTATCGGTGGGGACGTCGTGAAACACATAATAAGGGTGGGCTTCTGGCCTCACCATGCGTTCAAGTTCTTGGCCAACGGCTAATTCACAAGCTAAACCGAGTTTCAGACGGCGAATGCGCTGATAATCGCGCACAAGTAGTAGTGAAAAAGCCAGCACTAACAGCGTGCTAAGTAAGCCATATAATGCCCACTCCACCCAGTCTTGCTTCTCCACAAACAGCATACGGCCCATGCCATACACCAGCGGGGCAAGGCTAATAATGGGACCGAGTGCACCGTTTAAAAACAGGCTAGAAAAAGCTTGATCAAGGCGATGCCGCAGAGCTTGGCCGGGTTCACGCAAGGGAGCATTAAAGGGAGACTGAACGCGTGCATCGTGAAGGCTACGCAGCGCCAAGACAATGCCACCCATGGCCGCCATGGGAAACAGGAAAATGAGTGGTAGCAGGTATTCTAACCAATTCATTGCAGTGCCTTGCCCTTTAGTGCTTTGCCTCAAGACAGAGCGCTATCACAGAGGTGTGTCAACCACCTGCTAATTTAACTTGGTAGCCTAACGATGTTAATGCTTGCTGTAGCGTTTCCCGATGATCGCCCTGAATTTCGATAATGCCATCCTTTACAGCACCACCAGTGCCACAGCGTTTCTTCAATGTCTTAGCAAGCGTTTTCAACTCCGCACTGGAAAGCGGTATACCACTAATGGTGGTGACTCCTTTTCCCTTGCGTCCACTGGTTTCGCGTCGGATTCGCACAATGCCGTCTAAATCAGCAATGCGCGCTTGCTCGCTGGTATCTGCGCAGCGGCATTGGTCGATAGACTCGCGGCAGCTTGGGCAAGTCTTGCCTTGCTCTGTTGAATACACAAGGCCGCCGAGCTGGTCACGTAATGAAGCCATACTTATTTCTCTATTGAATGTTGAGGCACTGGCATCTGCCACTTTTCATGAGTAAGGCGCTCAACGACTGCAGGTAGCTGATACATGTTGCTGATCATAATAGCGCCTTCAGGCGTAGTTTCAGCGTCTGGGTAGCGATTCAAGTGAATGACAGTCATACCCGCTTGTAGAGCTGCCCTTACGCCAACGAGTGCGTCATCGATGGCAATACAATCACTTGCTGAAAAACCCATGATACTAGCTGCATGAAGGTGAAGACAGGGCTCTGGTTTCCAGCAGTTAGCGGTATAACCGCTGAACAAACGCTTCCCAAAGTAGCTGGCGAGGCCGGTTGCTTGTAAAGCAGTATGAATTTTGCTTTCTGGGCCATTAGATACAACCGCACTCGGGTAATTACTCAGTACTTCAAGGGATTCATGGACGCCAGGAATTGCCTTTAGCTCGCTTGATAAACGATTAGCTAAGTTGGTCCGCATCGCCTGCTCCATGCTAGCTAATTGAGCTTCATCGACACTACCGTAACGCTGCTGTAACTCTGCCACAATTCGTCGAAAACGGGCACCTCGAAACTCTCCGAGATAATCGGTGGATTTAAAGGGTAAGCCTACCGAATTTAGACCGATAGCCATTTCTTCAGCTAGAAGTGGCTCGCTATCGACGAGGGTGCCATCACAGTCAAACAGCAAAAGTGGAAGCGGCATTGTCATTCCTTGCAACGTCTTTCGCGCTGCCCGTGTTAGTTTAAGCCGACCAGACTGCTATTGAACGGGATTTTTAGCTTTTTGTGAACACTGTTTGATAATTTTTTATAGGTTTATAGCAAGGTGCCCAAGGAAAGGGCTGAGTGATAGCCTCATTGCTGGGGCAGGAAGGGCTTTTTAAAGCAACAGCACTGATGGGTAGCCATGTTTAGACTAAGCTTTGATAACCACAAAAAAGGAGAGCTTCGATGCGATTTACTCTTTGGGTGTTTTCAATTGCTTTTTGTACATCCCTACTGGTGGCAGGACAAGCGCAAGCCGAAACGTCAGACTCAGATAATACGCAGCATGACGCATTAGACGATGCGGCATTAGAGGAGAAGTACGGTATCAAGGCAGGAGCAGTTCAGCGAGAGGAATCCATTTCCAACGACGCTGAGGAAACCAGCGACGTTGAAAGTGACCATGCTGATAATAAAGAAGATACACAGGGAGGCACGGGAGGTACTGGTAGTGCCGAGGATGCAATTGAAAGCGGTGAGGGTGAACAGAGCAACAGCGATAATGAGTAGTGCTTTTAGCGTGTTAGGCGTCGCGAATTAGCGCTACACTGCGCTGCAATAAAATAAGGCGACCAATCGGCCGCCTTAAATGGAACACGTGAAGAGAACGTTACTTCACTTTAGGAGCTAGCTCGCCACGCTCGTAGCGCTGGAACATAACTTCTAAGTTGACGGGCTTAATTTTGCTCGCATTACCAGCAGTACCGAACGCTTCATAGCGCGCAATACACAGGTCACGCATGGCGGTCACGGTTTCTTTAAGGAATTTACGCGGGTCGAACTCGGAAGGGTTCTGGGCCATAAAGCGGCGGACGGCACCCGTAGAGGCAAGGCGTAAATCGGTGTCGATGTTGACTTTACGAACACCGTGTTTAATGCCTTCGATGATCTCTTCGACCGGTACACCGTACGTTTCCGGAATTTGACCGCCATACTGGTTAATCACTTCCAGCCACTCTTGTGGCACGGATGATGAACCGTGCATTACCAAATGCGTGTCGGGAATGCGCGCATGGATCTCTTTAATGCGTTGGATCGACAGGGTGTCGCCAGTGGGTGGCTTGGTGAATTTATAAGCCCCGTGGCTGGTGCCAATGGCGATAGCCAGTGCATCTACGTGGGTTGCTTTGACAAACTCGGCAGCTTCTTCCGGATCGGTGAGCATCTGCTCCATATCCAGTTTGCCCTCGGCGCCAATGCCGTCTTCTTCGCCAGCCATCCCCGTCTCTAAGCTACCTAGACAGCCTAGCTCGCCTTCCACGGAGACACCGCAAGCATGCGCCATTTCTACGGCACGACGAGTGACATCGACGTTGTAGTCATAGTCCATCGGTGTTTTACCGTCTTCACCCAACGAGCCGTCCATCATGACTGAGGAGAAGCCGAGTTGAATGGAGCGTTGGCAAACAGCAGGGCTAGTACCGTGGTCCTGGTGCATTACGACTGGAATATGCGGGAATTCTTCAACTGCTGCCAAGATCAGGTGGCGCAGGAAGGGGGCACCGGCATATTTCCGCGCGCCAGCAGAGGCTTGCACGATAACCGGCGAGTCAGTGGCGTCAGCAGCTTCCATGATGGCGCGCATCTGCTCAAGGTTATTAACGTTGAATGCTGGAATACCGTAGCCATATTCGGCTGCGTGGTCGAGCATTTGGCGCATGCTGATCAAAGCCATGGGATCACCTTAGTTGGGTTGTATGTAGGTACAAAGGCAGTGAGCGTGCCATTTGTTTAAAGATTTAACCGCGCTGAGCGGCAGCTTCGAGTGCGGCGACGGCAGGCAACTGCTTGCCTTCAACGTACTCAAGAAATGCGCCACCGCCAGTAGAGATATAGGAAACGCGGTCAGCAATGGCATATTTATCAATCGCTGCTAACGTATCACCGCCCCCTGCAATTGAGAAAGCACTGCTGTCGGCAATCGCCTGAGAAAGCACTTCGGTTCCTTTACCAAACTGATCAATTTCAAATACACCAACAGGGCCGTTCCACAAAATAGTGCCTGCATTTTTCAGTAAGCTGGCTAAGTGGCTAGCGGTGTCGGGACCGATATCCAGAATCATTTCGTTATCGGCGACCTGATCAACTGGCTTGATGACAGCTTCTGCGGAATCAGAAAACTCAGTGGCAACGACGACATCCGTCGGTAATGGAATGGCTACTTTTTCCATGAGCGCTTTTGCCTGGCCGATTAAATCTGCCTCAAAGAGCGATTTGCCAACATTATAGCCTGCCGCAGCGATAAACGTGTTGGCGATACCACCGCCAACAATCAGTTGGTCGCATTTGTCTGAAAGGGCGGTGAGTACGTCTAACTTGGTGGATACTTTAGAGCCGCCTACAATGGCTGTCATAGGTCGCGCCGGATTTGCCAATGCTTTTTCAAGTGCATCAAGCTCTTGGGCAAGCAGCGGTCCTGCACACGCCTGTGGGGCAAAGCGCGCCACGCCATGAGTAGAAGCCTGTGCGCGATGAGCCGTACCGAAGGCATCCATGACAAAAACGTCGCATAACGCTGCGTATTGTTTGGAAAGCTGTTCGTCGTCTTTTTTCTCACCGTTGTTAAAGCGCACGTTTTCTAGCAGCACAACATCGCCATTAGCCAATGCTGGCGCTGTATCGAGATAATCGCTGATTAGCGTAACGGGGCGGCTAAGCAGCTCGCCTAAGCGCTCAGCGACGGGAGCGAGTGAAAACTCTTCAGCGGGCTCACCTTCAGTAGGACGGCCTAAGTGACTCATTAGCATCACTTTTGCACCTGCTTGAGCTGCTGCCTGAATGGTTGGCAGCGCCGCGCGAAGACGAGCGTCACTGGAAACACGGCCATGCTTGATCGGTACGTTAAGGTCTTCACGAATCAGCACGCGCTGCCCTTCCAGGGGCAGGTCGGTCATTTTTTGCACGTTCATGTGAGCGGTTTCCTCGTGTTCAAGCAGATGAAAAGACATGATGCAGGCCTAGCGAGCGTTGCTTTTGGAAAGCGATGCCAGCCGTTGGGTGATATCCAGCATACGATTGGCAAAGCCCCATTCATTATCAAACCAACACAGCAGCTTAATTAAGCGTGTCCCCGCGACCCGTGTTTGCGTGGCGTCTAGGATGCCAGAGCGTGGATCATGATTAAAATCTATCGATGCCATGGGGGCTTCGGTATAGCCTAATACGCCAGCTAAGCGCTGCTGACTGGCGGATCGTAGTAAGTCGTTAACGTGCTCGGCACTCGTATCACAACGCACAGTCAATGCGGCATCCATGGCAGAGACATTAATGGTGGGTACGCGCACGTGCAGACATTCAAAACGACCGGACAGACTTGGCATCAAGCGGCTGATCCCGACGGCCAACCCCGTGTCTACGGGGACAATCGACTGCATGGCCGAGCGTGTCAGGCGCAGATCCGTTTGATGATAAGCATCAATGACGGGCTGGTCGTTCATGGCCGAGTGGATAGTGGTGGTAACGCCGTGTTCAAGCCCCAGTGCTTCGTCCAATACGGTGAGTAACGGGACAAGGCAGTTGGTGGTGCATGAGGCCGCTGAGAGAATGCGGTGGGAGAGTGTGAGCTCATGTTCGTTGATGCCCCACACAATCGTCGTATCCACATCGCTTTCGGCGGGTTGAGAAAACAGCAATCGCTTAGCGCCCGCGGCTAAATGCTGCTCCGCTGTCGCACGATCCTTGAAACTTCCAGAGCATTCCAGAACTAAATCAATGTCTAGTGCTGCCCAGGGCAGAGCCTGCGGATCACGCTCGCAAAGAACGTGTATGCGCTGGCCATTGATAAGCAGGCATTCACCGTCATTGTCTACTTCGCCTGGGAAACGACCATGGGTCGTATCGTAGCGAGTAAGGTAGGTAATTGTCGCAAGATCAGATAGCTCATTGATAGCGACCACTTCAATTTCTGGGTGGTTGCGCTCAACCAACGCTCTTAACACGCATTGGCCAATGCGCCCGTAACCATTAATGGCAATTCGATATGTCGAGTTTGCATTAGCCATGTCGCGAAGCGGCTCTCAAAAAATTGCTCAATGATAGCGTATTTCAACTGAGTTTTTTTTTCAGCTGACCGTGCCGATCAGCCGCCAGGCGAGTGGCAGCAATAGGGCGGTAAAAATACCGGTTAAACTCATGCCTAACGAGGCAAACGCGCCGGCCGTTGGGCTAAGTTCAAAGGCTCGCACAGTGCCAATGGCATGGCCATTGAGACCCAGTGCGAAACCAATAATGCGTTCATCGTTAATTTTAAGCAGCCGAGCAACGACACTCACGAAGGGAATAGTAACGACTCCTGTCATTAACAGCGCCCCCATGAGTAACGCTACGTTGCCGCCGAGCTGTTCAGTAATGCCGATGGCAATTGGCGCGGTGACTGATTTGGCGGCGAGTGACGCCAAAATAGTCGGGCTAGCCCCCATCAGCCAAGCAATGCCGATTGCGTAGCAGGCCGCTAGTGCGGCGGCGACTGGTAAGCAAAGTGTCAGCGGTTGCCAAAGCTCACGAATGCGCGGCAACTGTTGATAGAGCGGCATGCCTAAGGCAACGGTCGCCGGCCCTAACAAAATGGTGAGCCATGAGGCCCCTTGTTGGTAAATCGAATAAGGCAGCCCTATCGCGACAAGTGCCGCTGCTAATAGCAACGCAGCGATTAGAATTGCGGGTAGCCAAGAAGGGTTGCGCAAGCGCTTAAAAATCAGGTTGCCGAGCAAATAGGCTGCAAGGGTAAGTCCTACAGCAAACAGCGGTGTGGCTGTTAGAGTGGACAACATATCAGTGGGCATCTGATCGCCCAATTAGCCGTTGTAATAACCATAACGTGGTAATCACGCTTAATAACGTCCCTAGCAATAGCGCAATGAGTATGGCGAACCACTGACCCGCGAGTTCATCCAGAATAAAGAACACGCCAACGACGCCTGGCATAATCAACATGGCCAGCAGCGCGATTAATGGTTGTGCTGCGGCCGCCAAACTAGAAGGCACGCGCCCTAAGACGCCAAGGGTGGCACATAGCAGTAGCATGCCCACCACCCCCGAAGAAAAAGGCAAACCGGAGAAGTGGATGACCACTTCCCCAATTAACCAATAGCTAATTAGCCAAAGCAGACCATTTAGCGCGGGCATGGCAGAACCCACGCTAGATTAGCCTGCATGGCGTTAGCCCAGCAGCTCATTGGCCTGTTTAACAATATTTTCAACCGTAAAGCCGAAATGTTTGAACAGTTCGCCCGCAGGTGCAGATTCACCGTAGGTGGTCATGCCGATAACACGACCATCCAGGCCAACGTACTTGTACCAGTAGTCGGCATGGCCCGCTTCGATAGCAATCCGCTTGGTGACTGCCTTGGGCAGTACACTTTCACGGTATTCCGCGTCCTGGCCATTAAAGCAGTAGGTTGACGGCATGGAAACCACGCGCACTGCGCTACCCTGCCGCTCTAGTTCTGCTGCGGCGTCCATGGCAAGCGATACTTCAGAGCCGGTAGCAATCAAAATCAGCTCGGGCGTGCCGTCGCTGTCTTTCAAAATGTAACCACCACGCTGAATAGCCGCTAATTGCGCCTTGGTGCGCTGCTGGTGAGGCAGGTTCTGGCGCGAGAGCACTAACGCGGTGGGGCCAGCGTGGCGCTTCACCGCGGCATCCCAGGAAGCCGCTGTTTCAACCGCGTCACAGGGGCGCCATGTGTTCAGGTTAGGCGTTGTGCGCAGGCTGGTTAGCTGCTCAATCGGCTGGTGGGTGGGACCATCTTCGCCCAGGCCAATAGAGTCATGGGTAAATACATAAATGGCTTGTTGGCCCATCAGTGCGGCCATCCGCACGGCGTTACGCATGTATTCCATGAAAATCAGGAAGGTCGCGCCATACGGAACGAAACCACCGTGCAGGGCGATACCATTCATCACCGCGCCCATGCCGAACTCACGTACCCCATAGTGCAGGTAATTGCCGCTAGCGTCTTCCGGCGTGATGGCTTTGGCGCCCTTCCAGAAGGTCAAGTTAGACGGCGCAAGATCGGCACTGCCGCCTAGCAGCTCGGGCATTTGCGGGCCGATAACATTCAACGCTTCAAAAGAGGCCTTACGAGAGGCAATGCTTTCACCTTTCTCTTGAGCCTGCTCAATGAGCGCGGTGGTTGACAGCTCTGCCGGTAGCTGCGCCTTCATGCGGCGCTCAAACTCTTTGGCTTCGGCTGGGAATGCGTCGGCATAACGGGCGAAGCGGGCATCCCACTCCTGCTGACGGGTTTTGCCAGCGTTACGGGCATCCCAAGCAGAATAAACGGGCTCGGGGATATGGAACGGTGCGTGTTCCCAGCCGAGTTGCTTACGGGCGAGGGCCACTTCGTCGTCACCTAAGGGCGCGCCGTGTGCCTCTTCTTTGCCCTGTTTGTTAGGTGCGCCAAAGCCAATGATTGTTTTGCAGATAATCAGGCTAGGCTTATCGTCGTGGCTCTTGGCTAATTCAATGGCCGCTTTGATCTCTTCCGGCTTATGACCGTCGACGTTTGGCACCACGTGCCAGCCGTACGCTTCAAAGCGCTTAGCGGTATCGTCGGTAAACCAGCCTTCCACCTCACCATCAATAGAGATGCCGTTGTCATCATACAGGGCAATCAGCTTGCCAAGCTGTTGAGTACCTGCCAGCGATGCGGCTTCATGGGAGATGCCTTCCATTAAGCAGCCGTCACCCAGGAAGCACCACGTATGGTGATCAACAATGTTGTGGCCAGGGCGATTAAACTGCGCGGCCAGCGTTTTTTCAGCAATCGCAAAACCAACGGCGTTGGCGAACCCTTGGCCCAGCGGACCGGTGGTGGTTTCGATGCCTGGGGCGTAGCCAAATTCGGGGTGGCCAGCCGTAGGCGAATGCAACTGGCGGAAATTCTGCAGCTGTTCCAGGCTTAATTCATAGCCGCTGAGGTGCAGCAGCGAATAAAGCAGCATTGAGCCGTGGCCATTAGACAACACGAAGCGGTCGCGATCAGCCCACTTGGGATCTTCGGGGTTGTGCTTGAGGTAGTCATTCCACAGCACCTCGGCGATATCAGCCATGCCCATAGGCGCGCCAGGGTGGCCAGATTTGGCCTTCTGAACAGCATCCATGGAAAGGGCGCGAATGGCATTGGCCAGCTCAAAACGGGACGGCATGGGGGTGCTCCTCGCCTGAAAACGGAAATAATAAAGGCGCTATTGTCGCTGACTTCCCCGGCGGCGGCAAATTCTGGAGCCACGTTCTGGGAAGAACCCCCAACAGCGTGTAGACTCTGCCTCCCGAAGTGGTAGCGAAAATGGTCGTGCCGCTTCTATATATGGGCAGGGAACTGAACTTCCTGCCATGATTTCCTGCTGATGCTGCGGTCACTCTGCAGCCGTCATACAGAGGGTCGAGAGCGCGATGAGCGAATATTCCCTGTTTACCTCCGAGTCTGTCTCAGAAGGGCATCCTGATAAGATTGCCGACCAGATTTCCGACGCGGTACTAGATGCCATTATCGCCCGAGATAAACAGGCCCGCGTTGCCTGTGAAACCATGGTGAAGACAGGCGTTGCCATTATTGCTGGTGAGATCACCACCTCTGCGTGGGTTGATCTGGAAGCGCTGGTACGTGATGTGATTACCGATATTGGCTATACCTCATCTCGCGTGGGCTTTGATGGTGCAACCTGTGGGGTGATCAACCTGATCGGCAAGCAAAGCGTTGATATCGCTCAGGGCGTCGACCGCACGAAACCTGAAGATCAGGGGGCTGGCGATCAAGGGTTGATGTTTGGTTACGCGACGAACGAAACCGATTCGTTTATGCCGGCGCCAATTCACTACTCGCACCGTTTGGTTGAGCGTCAGGCGGAGCTGCGCAAAAACGGTCTGCTGCCGTGGCTACGCCCAGATGCCAAAAGTCAGGTAACGTTCCGTTATAACGCGGAAGGCAAACCCTGTGGCGTCGATGCTATCGTATTGTCTACTCAGCACGACCCGGAAATCGGCCAAGACGACCTGCGCAAAATGGTTAAGCGCGAAATCGTCGAGCAGGTGATTCCCGCTGAGTGGCTGGATGAGAATACCCAGTACCACATTAATCCGACCGGCCAGTTTGTTATTGGCGGCCCGGTGGGCGACTGTGGCTTAACTGGGCGTAAAATTATCGTCGATACGTACGGCGGTATGGCGCGCCATGGCGGTGGGGCCTTCTCTGGCAAGGATCCGTCAAAAGTTGACCGCAGTGCCGCTTACGCTGGCCGTTACGTGGCTAAAAACGTCGTTGCCGCAGGCTTGGCTGATAAGTGCGAAATCCAGGTCTCCTACGCGATCGGCGTTGCCGAACCGACGTCGGTTTCCATCGACACCTTCGGCACCGGTAAAGTCGACGATGCTAAAATTGTCGAGCTAGTGCGTGAGCACTTTGATCTGCGCCCTTACGCGATTACCAAAATGCTCGACCTGCTACACCCGATGTACCGCCTCACGTCTGCTTATGGTCACTTTGGACGTGAGCCGTTTGAGCATAGCTACAGCTGGGTAGACGACAAAGGCCAAGTGCATACAGAAACCTTTACCGCCTTCCCGTGGGAAAAAACCGATAAAGCCGACACTCTGCGTCAGGCTGCCGGTTTGTAAACCAAGCAACGCCTGTCGTAAGAGAGAACGCCCCTATGGCCTACGCCAAGGGGCGTTTTTGTTGTGCGTTGAACGGGATGATAAGCCTTACGCTAAGATTACTTTATGGATAAGGGAGGTAAGAGGGAGAGGTGGAGCATGAGACAGTGGTGTGCAGCAGGCTGGAAATGGTTACTGGTTGTTTGGTTAATGAGTGTCACCTTATCCGCACATGCCAATGTGTGCCCTGATTGGCCCCGTGAACGGCTGGCGCAAGAGCGTCAAACATTGGCAGAGCATATTGCTCGATGGGACAGCGCTTATCACGATCAGGGCGAATCACTGATTGATGATGCGCTTTACGATCAAGCAGTTGCTCGGCTAGCAAATTGGCAAGCCTGCCTGGGGGAAGTGCCCCAGCATCGACCGCTAACCAGAGTCACCCGTAGCGCTGGCACGCTAGATCATCCCGTGGCGCAAACGGGCTTGAATAAGGCCGATGATGACGGTGTGCGACGCTTTATGAGCCGCCGAGATGATCTTTGGATCCAGCCTAAGGTCGATGGTGTGGCGATAACGCTACGCTACGAACAGGGCGTGTTGGTCGAAGCGATTAGCCGCGGTGACGGCGAACGTGGTCAGAACTGGACGGCTCGTGTACAGCAACTCCCCGCTGTGCCAAACACACTGCCAACGCCGCTATCCGCCGTATTCCAAGGCGAGCTCTACTGGATATTGAATGGCCATATTCAGTCGCAGAACCCCGCCTCTGGTGCGCGAGGTGCTGTTGCTGGGGCTATGGCTCAAATATCACCTGCGCGGCAAACCCGTGAGCGGGTTGGGCTGTTTATCTGGGACTGGCCAGAGGGGCCTACTGAGATGAACGAAAGGCTAGGCCAACTGACCGCGTTAGGCTTTGATACCGCCGATTACACCCATCCTATTAATGCCCAGCATGACGCCGCCAACTGGCGCGATAGGTGGTTTAACGGCCTATTGCCGTTCGCCACCGATGGAGTGGTACTGAAACAGTCCGAACGTCCTGGGGTTCAACGCTGGACATCATCGCCGCCGGAGTGGGCAGTTGCGTGGAAATATCCCGCTCAGCAGGCGTTAGCTCAGGTTCGCGGTGTCGAGTTTCGCATTGGCCGAACAGGGCGCCTGACGCCGCTGTTGTGGCTTTATCCAGTGACGCTAGAAGGACGGCGCATTAGTCGTGTGTCTCTGGGGTCTATGGAGCGCTGGGAAGCATGGGACGTGCGCCCAGGCGATCACATTGCGATAACATTGGCGGGTCTCACTATTCCCCAGGCAACGGAAGTCGTTTGGCAAACCCAGGAGCGAGCGGCCCTTGGCGTTCCCTCGCCAGAGCGTTATCACCTGTTAAGTTGCTTTACGCTTACCACGGACTGCGACGCGCAGCTGCTGGCGCGGCTTAGCTTCTTAAGTGACCAGTTAAACATGCAAGGCGTGGGAGAAGGGACTTGGCAAGCGCTTATGGAGGCGGGTGTCGTGACTGAACTGCTGGGCTGGCTGGCAGCAACGCCGGAACAGCTTCAGCGGGCCCATGGCGTGGGAAGCGTTCGTTCAGCAGCGCTTGTCGCTCAGTTCCAGGCCGCACAAGCGGCCTCCTATTCTCAGTGGTTAACGGCGTTAGGGATGCCACCAGGTGGCAGCGCCCAGCTAGGCGACTGGGATACGTTAGCAAGCTACACATCTACAGATTGGCAAGCCGAACCCAACGTTGGCTCCGTACGTGCTGACGCGCTGGTGGCATTTTTCAGCCACCCAGACGTGCAGCGGATGGCTGCTCAGCTAAAGCTGGTGGGGGTTGAAGGCTTTTAACCTATTCAGAGGTCACCTAGCCCGGTAAGGCGCAGCATGAGGTGGAGATAGAGAGGAATGAGTAATGGCGCTAATAGCGTGGTGGTAAGCACCGCTAATGCTCCTTTTTGCGGTTGAATCCCTAGCTCCATCGCGACCACCACCACGTTAGAGGCCATGGGGACGACGCCTAGCAACAGTAATGCCATACCGAGTTCTGGCGTAAGCGGCCCCAGGGTCTGAAGCAATAAAACAGCGATTAGCATTACCAACGGCCAAAGCAGATATCGTAAGCCCACGCAGGTGGCAACAAAGCGGGAGTCCCAAGCATCAAGCGTCACCTGGCTAAGGGTCATGCCGATAATCATCATGCCTAGCAGGGTGTAGGTGGCAGGGAAAACGTCAAGCGAGTTCATCAGTGCGCTGGGCAGTGTCACGTTGAGTGCACTCAGCAGCAGCGCAGACAAAAACGCGTAAACCAACGGCAGTCGAGCAATTTTGATCAGACTTTGGCGCATAGAAAAGTGGCCGCGGGCGCTTAAGTAAAAACCCACCGTAAACTCGTATAGATTAATCCCTAACATGCAGAAGAGATAAAGCGTGACACCTTCTGGCGGCAGTAAAATTAGCGCCACGGGCAGGCCAAAGTAACCGGTATTGCCAGTGCCAGAGGAGAACGCTAACAGCGCCCCTTCCTGTGGCCCAAAGCGGTGCTGGGTAAACCAGCGTACGGCCAGCGCCATGGTACTTACCAAGATGAATAGCGCCAGCGTTAATAGCAGATACTCTGCCGTGGGGCCGCCGTTCATCAGTGCACGGAAAATGGTCAGTGGTGCGATCAGATAAACCAGTAATGTGGCGATGGGGCGCGGGTCGATTTTTAAGCGCTGTGCGGCAATCCACCCCAAGCCTACAAACCCCAATAACATCAGCAGTGGCCCCATTAGGGCGCTTGGTGCTAAATCCATTTCTGCATCCTGAGTCGCTAGGTAACGACATCGTTGTGTGAATAGCTAAGTAGTTGCGTAAATAGCTAACATGAGCCGAATTAAAGGCCGACCGTGGAATCTTTCATTAGCTCCAGCGCGGCGGAAAGAGGAGAATAACCTAAATTATCACGATGTTAACGCTTTACGAGGAAGTCCCATGAGCAGTCAAGAGCACCCGCTAGGTATTAGCTTTGAATTCTTTCCGCCCAGTACCGATGCAGGAAGAGAGAAGTTAATGCACGTGCGCGATGAACTGGCCGCTCGACAACCGCGCTTTTTCTCGGTCACTTATGGTGCTGGTGGTTCCACCCAAGCACGCACACGCGATATTGTGCGCACCGTTAGCCAGAGCGGCATTACGACCGCGCCACACCTTTCCTGCATTGGCAGTGAAAAAGCGCAACTGCGCGACCTGCTAGCGCAGTATCGTGAAGAGGGCGTCGACAGTTTAGTGGCGTTACGTGGTGACATGCCATCGGGCATGGGAAGCATTGGTGAGTTGCGCTACGCCAACGAACTGGTTGAGTTTATTCGCGAGGAAACCGGTGACCATTTTGATATTGCGGTGGCTGCCTATCCTGAATCTCATCCACAGGCACCCAACCTCGACAAGGATGTGGAAAACTTTGCTCGTAAAATGAAGGCTGGCGCCAACATGGCCATCACCCAGTACTTTTTTACCGCGGATGCCTACTTCCATTTTGTTGAAAAAGCCCGGGCATTAGGTGTCGAACAGCCGATTATTCCTGGCATTATGCCGATTACTAACTACACCAAATTGGCGCGTTTTTCAGACGCCTGTGGCGCAGAAATTCCCCGCTGGATTCGTAAGCAGCTGGAAGCTTATGGTGATGATAGTGACGCTATTGCCGCTTTTGGCACCGATGTGGTTAGCCGTTTATGTGAGCGCTTACTCGATGGTGGTGCGCCTGGTCTACACTTCTACACGCTTAATCAGGCAGCACCCGTACTGAAAATTGTTGATAACCTGAGAGGCTAGAGCGCCCTTCCAGAGCCTAGCTTAATGATCAAGAAGAACGCCCGTTCTAGAGTACTCGAACGGGCGTTTTCGTTGGGCTGTTAATGGCTAGTGGTTAAGTGAATAGCCGATTGCGCCGTCATGTGGTGCTGGGTGTTGCCTTATCGCCATGCTGCTTACGCTGCATAATGAACAGCGCTGCGCCAATCGCAAGGCCAGCAATATCGCTGTAAATGCCGCCGTAAATCATAAACAGCGCACCGACCAGCATAACCACACGCTGTAAGGTATTTACCGGTCCAAAGAACCATGCTTGCACCATGCCTGAAAGCAAGACAATCCCCAGTGTGGCGGTCACACCGACACGCAGTATCTGCATCGCGGAGCCTTCCATCAGCATCGCTGGGCTGTAGAAGAACATAAACGGCACGATAAACGCAGCAAGACCAATTTTGAACGAAGCGACCGATGTGCCCATGGGGTTATCCCCAGAAATACCGGCGGCGGCGTAAGATGCTAACGCCACTGGCGGCGTAATGGCCGACACAACCGCGAAGTAGAACACGAAAAAGTGTGCGACGAGCGGCTCGATACCAATATTGATCAGGCCGGGCGCCACCACCGATGCCGCTACCGCGTAGGCTGCCGTGGTAGGCATGCCCATGCCGAGCAGGATACTGATCAGCATGGCAAACACTAATGCCAATAGCTGGCTAACCCCGGCAAGACCTAACAGCAGTGAAGAGAAGCGCGCGCCGACGCCCGTCAGTGATATAACGCCAACAATAAGGCCCGCGCAAGCACACACCGCGATGATCTGAATCGACATGATGCCCGCTAGTTGGAGGGCTCTCAAAATAGCCCGAATACCCATTTTATTGGGTGAGATCCAACTAACAACTGCCGCTGATGCGGTGGCTAGCGTGCCGGCACGAATGACAGAGTAGCCCATAAAGAGAGCGACAATAAGAATGATGATTGGCGCGAATAGGTAGACTTGTTTAACCAGCTTGGAGAACAGCGGGATTTCATCTTTACGCATGCCACGCATGCCTTTACGCGCCGCTTCAAAATCCACCATAAAGTAGATAGAGGCGAAGTAAAGAATGGCTGGAATGACCGCCGCAATCGCAATTTCTGTATAAGGAATGCCGGTGACTTCCGCCATGATAAAGGCGCCTGCCCCCATGATGGGCGGCATGATCTGACCACCCGTAGACGCCGCTGCTTCAATGGCACCAGCACTGCGCGCCGGATAGCCGACTTTTTTCATCAGTGGGATGGTAAGTGAGCCAGTTGATACCACATTACCCGCTGATGTGCCGTTGATCATGCCCATTAAGCCGGAAGCAAAAATAGATACTTTCGCCGGGCCGCCACGGGCACGGCCAGCGGCTGCGAACGCAAAGTTGACGAAGTAATCGCCTACTTTGGAGGCCTGTAAAAACGCCGCGAAAATAATAAACAAAATGATATAAGTCGATGATACCGCCGTCGTTGGGCCAAGAATGCCCGCATCGGTATAGACCTGACTGAAGAAGCGCTGCACAGACAAGCCTGGGTAGCCTAGGAAGCCTGGTAGATGCTGGCCAGCAAAGACATAGACCAAGAAAACCGCTGAAATAACCACCAGCGCTAAACCCGCCACGCGACGAGTAAGCTCAAGAATCAGCAGTGAGCCCGCAATGGCCGCCCAGGAGATGCCGGGAGGAGCAAACGAGGTGCCTGTCGACATGCGCATATTGGTATTAAAGGCCATTAGCAAGTAAGCAGCGCTGGCGATGGCGCACACCATCAGAACGAGGTCAGCGGGATTAAAGCGGTGGCGTGCCTGACGATAGAACCACGAGAGAGCAATCGCTGCAGCTGTGGTGGCTATCAGTGGGTAGCCGTAATGCAGTGTCTCAATACTGGGGTCGATGCGCATGGCACCGCCATTGAGTGTTTGCTGCATCAAAACAACTTGTATAAGTGCATAGATCGCAGGCGCTAGGAGCGCGTAGCTGGCCCATTTGAGCCATGCCGGGGAGGCTTGCTGATCATCTTCTGCAAAGCGAGCACCGGCAAACAGCCCGTACCCTAAAATTAGCGCACCGGCAATGTGTACAATGCGAAACGACCAGGTTTCCATTGGGTACACATTGAGCGAAAACAGGTGGAAGCTTGAATAACCAATGGCCAGTGCGGCAAACAAAAAGAACTGCCAACCAACAAACACGCGGCGGTTGGACTCGACAACCTCTTCATCGACACCCTCGGCAATTGACTCGGGTATTGATGAAGCAGTTTGGGCGTCATCCTTGAGGCCGTTGGGGTCTTGATCGGTATTGTGACTCATCAGAGGTCACCCTCACAGCAAAAGCAAAAAAGAGGCGGTAGCGAACGCTGCCCCGCCCGACCAGCGGAAAACAGGGCAGCGTGAAGAGGGGCTTGGCTTAGTTGATCATGTCATCATCAATGTCGTAGCCATTCTCTTCGTACCAGCGTGCGGCACCCGGGTGGAAGGGCAGCACATTGTTGTGAATGATGTTTTCTGGGATGGTGGTTTCAGCGCTGCGGTGCACTGAGCGCATACGGTCATTGTTTTCCATCGTGGCTTTGGTGACTTCATAGATAAAGTCTTCCGGCAGATCACAGCCCGCAATGGCGAAGTTCCACATAGACACAGCGCGTGCGTCTTCTTCCAGTGTGGTGTAAGTGCTCGCTGGGATAGTGAATTCAGCAACCGGGAAGGCGTCCAGGACGGTGGCCATCTCTTCTTCGGTAAACTCAATGATGTTCACATCGGTCTGCACTTCGAGTTGGCTAACGGCAGGAATCGGAATACCCGCTGCAAACGCGATCACATCCAGCAGACCATCCTGCAACTGACCACCTAAGTCAGACCAACCGCCATTACGACGATCAAACTCAACGCCCAGCGTTTCGAGGATAGCGGGGAAGTAAGTGTCTGATGTAGAAGCGGCTGGGCCGAAGCCGATGCGCGCGCCATCAGGAATATCTGAGATGGATTCAATGCCTGAGCTTGAAAGTGCGGCAATAGAGAAGGGTGTTTCATACATCGGGAACAGCGCGCATACGTTGTCCATTGCCAAGCCAGGCGCTAGCGGACTTTCACCGTTAACAGCGTCCGACGCTGGGCCCATCGTCGTTAGACCAAAGGCCATATCGCCACTGTGTACGAGCGCAAGGTTTTGAGTCGGGCCGCCGGTGACTTCACCGCCCCCTGAAACATCCAGCTCATCAGCAATAAAGTTAGCCCAGCCTGAGCCATAAACGAAGTAGGTGCCGCCCTGACTTGCGGTACCGACAGTAAAGTTATCGGGCCATTCTGAGCGGTCTGCTTGGGCAGTGCCTGCTGCTAGAAGGGCACTACTGGCAAGAAGGGCGACGGTTTTAGGCATCATATTGCGCATGGCGAGATTTCCTAAGCTGTTATTGGGATTATCGTCTGGCGTGCTGGCACAGCCAGTGGCTTCAACGTTAAGCAGTTTATATACAGCGATAGTCATGCCAATAGGCTGGCTGATTATTAAAATCAGCTACTTAAAGATTTTTTATTCAACTTTGGTTGAAACTAAAAAAGCGTTAAGTGTCTGGGGTTTCGCACACCATAGGTTAGTTGATGTGTGGTTTTTCGCACACTTTCGTGAGTGAGGAGTGAGGAGTGAGGAGTGAGGAGTGAGGAGTTGGTATGCCCTGGTATGCCCCCATTTTTGTAGACACTTGGGCTTAACTGTTCGCAGCATAGGCGCTGGGAGTGAGACCTCCTAGCGCCATGTGCCTTCTCATTTTTGGATAGAACTCATCAATATAGTATCGGACCTCATCGCCCATATCGCTTCGTTCTATAGTGCCTAGCGGCTTTGTCCATTCCTTCTTGAGCAAGGCAAAAAAGCTTTCTGCACAGGCATTATCCCAACAATTTCCTCGGCGAGACATGCTTATTGTGACCTCACGGCCGTTAAGCCACGCCATCACCTCTTCGCTGCGATACTGTGTGCCTTGGTCAGAATGAAAAAGCAATTCCTTTCCGACCGGCTGAGAATGCTTCCAGGCTGACTCCAGCGCGTTTAACACCAGCTGTGAACTGTTGACTGCCCCCTGCGCATAACCAACGATTTGACGGGTACCAAGGTCCATGACCGCCACCAGATAGAGCCATCCTTCCTTACAGCGAATCTGGGTAATATCCGAGACCCAAACCTTGTTCGGCTCGCCAACTGAAAATCGCCGATTCAGTAAGTTAGGCAAAACGGGTAATGTCGACACAGCGCGCCGATACCCGGGTTTCAAGGCGGTACAGGAACGATAGCCTGCTTCTTGAAGGAGGCGTTGAACCTGATTCTTCCCGCAGCGGTACCCTTCATCTTGAGCTTCAATCCATAGCTTCCGATAACCGGGCACACTGTTCATTTTCTTGGCACGCTCTAGCAAAAAAGACGTGATGCTTTGATGGCGCTTTTGCATTTTTCCAGGACACCGTTGGCGACCTTTCCATCGGTAGTAACCTGAGCGAGAGACACCGAGTACTTCACAAGTTATTGAGAGCGGCCACCGCAACTGGCGATGGATCTCAATAAAAGCAAATTTTACTTGCCGTGCTTGATAAAGTACTCGTCCGCCTTTTTTAAAATTTCAGTCTCCAGCTGGGATCTTCTTAGCTGCTTTTTTAATCTCTTGATTTCATTTTCAAGCTCCTGAACGCTTTTTTCAGGGCCATCATTGGCAATTTTCTTGTCAGACGATGTGTGATCCATGGTCAACTCCTTGCGCCAACGACTTAATGTATTTGGATGTATACATAGTTTGGCAGCAAGCGTTGTCTGCGTCTGCGGTGAAGAGAGTGACGTTTGCACGGCTTCACGTTTAAACTCATCGGAATACCTGGGGCTACGCTTATATTTCATAACACCTTCTCTCTGAAAAAGGTGTCTACTTTTTCAGGGGCATTCCAAGTGAGGAGTGAGGGGTTGGTATGCCCCCAACGTGGTGGAGGCTTAAATTAAACGCGGTAGCCTAAATGCTGGGAATAGGCGGTTAACGTTTAGGTTTACCGGGGTCGAGAATGCGTACGGGCTGTACATCCTGTGTTTTTTGCTCTTCGCGTACTTGGTTAACACGGGTAGTCAGCTCTGGTGCCGTCTCATCTTCAATCGGCAACTGCTCGAAAAAATCGCAGTTAACGCATTCCCGGTAGCGAATGTTGTTTTGCTCCCAGGCGCGAATCCGGTCCATGGCCGCGCAGCGTGGGCAGGTTACCCCAGCAATAAAGCGTTTCACACTCGACATAACAGGCTCCAAGGGTGCGGTAACAAGACAGATACCGCACCCGGTGATAGTGAAAATAAACCTCAGGCAGCGCGGATACCGCTATGGCGTAATAATGGCTCTACGCTTGGTTCGCGGCCTCGGAAAGCACGAAATAGCTCGGCGGCATCCCTGGCACCGCCTGGTTCCAAAATTTCCTGGCGGAAGCGTTGGCCCGTGTCAGGGTCAAAAATCCCTGCTTCTTCAAACGCGCTCCAAGCATCGGCAGAGAGCACTTCTGCCCATTTGTAGCTGTAATAGCCCGCCGCATAGCCGCCCGCAAAAATATGGCTAAAGCTATTCTGGAAGCGGTTAAAGTCAACCGTCGGCACGACGGATGTGTGGCTACGGACGTCGTCCAGTAGCGTTTGAACGTCGCTGGCGCTAGGCGCTTCCAGCTCATGGTGCAGGCGCAAGTCGAATAATGAAAACTCTATTTGGCGCACCATTCCCATTGCTGACTGAAAGTTCTTGGCAGCCTGTAAACGCGCTAGCAGGTCAGCGGGCAGAGGCTCACCAGTATCGACGTGCTTGGCGATCAGGTCCAACCCTTCGCGTTCCCAGCAGTAGTTCTCCATGAATTGGCTGGGCAGCTCAACCGCATCCCACGCAACACCGTTAATGCCAGAGATATCGGCGATGTCCTGTTTGGTCAGCATGTGATGCAAGCCGTGGCCGAACTCATGGAACAGCGTGGTGACTTCATCATGGGTTAGCAGCGCGGGTTTATCGCCCACTGGGGCGGTGAAGTTGCAGGTCAGAAATGCCACTGGCAGTTGTAGGCCATTTTCAGTTTGACGACGTACTCGGCAATCGGCCATCCACGCGCCGCCACGCTTGTTTTCGCGAGCGTACAAATCCAAATAGAAACCGGCGATCGGCTTACCTTGTTCGGTAATGCGGAAGTATTGAACATCGTTGTGATAGCTAGGCGCATCAGGCGCTGCTTCCACGCGAACACCGTAAAGACGTTCGACTACCTGGAATAGCCCATCTACCACCTGTGGCGCAGGGAAGTAAGGACGAAGCTGCTCTTGTGAGATGGCGTGGCGGGCTTCGCGCAGCTTTTCGCTGGCATAGGCCACATCCCACGGCTCAAGCGTTTCAAGCCCTAATTCTTCGCGGGCATAGTCGCTGAGCTCCGCGACTTCTTCCTTGGCCTGGGGAACGGCGCGGCGAGCTAAGTCATTCAAAAACTCAAGCACCTGTTCGGGGGAATCGGCCATCTTAGTGGTGAGCGAGTAATCGGCGTAGGTATGAAAGCCAAGCAGGTGGGCGAGCTCTTGACGGAGTGCCAAAATCTCTTCAAGAACGGGAGCGTTATCGAACTTACCTGTGTCTGGGCCTTGATCGGAAGCACGCGTGACAAACGCGGTGTATACCTCTCGCCGCAACTCTCGGTTATCGGCATAACTGATAATGGGGAAAAAGCTCGGGAAATCGAGGGTGATACGGTACCCATCAACGCCTTTTGCCTGGGCGGTTGCCTTCAGCGTATCAAGCGCGCTTTCCGGCACGCCGGTGAGTTCATCAAGGTGGCCAATATCCTTATGCCAAGCTTGGGTCGCATCGAGCACGTTGTTTGAAAACTGATTGGATAAGGTGGAGAGGCGCGCTTGAATCTCGCCGTAGCGAGCCTTTTTGTCAGCGGGTAAATCAACCCCAGCTAGGCGGAAATCACGTAAAGCGTTTTCTACTGTGCGCTGCTGAGCAGGCGTTAGCGTTGCCCATTCATCACCCTGCTTAAGCGCTTGCCAGCCTTTAAAGAGACCTTCGTGTTGTCCCATCCAGGTGCTAAACGCCGAGAGTTTTTCCAAACATGCTTGATAAGCCTCCCGCAGCTTGGCTGTGTTCATCGTGCCGTTGAGATGCGAGATGGGCGACCACGCTTGGGTAAGCCGGTCATTAACAGCCTCTAGCGGCACGGCAAAGTTATCCCAACGTGGTGGCGCTGTAGCGGCCTGTTGAGCGAGTCGGTCGATGACTTCTCGGCTTTCATTCAGCAGCGTTTCTACCGCAGGCACGACGTGTTCGGCGCGAATGTCAGCGAAAGGGGGAAGCTCGTGCGGCTCTAGCAACGGATTGCGGGACATAGGCACCTCGTAGGCATTAATTTTTAACTCGCAACGTTTTTAATACGTTAGGGGCGCATAAAAACGCAATAATAATGACACAGTGCGGGCGGTGAGGCCGTGTTTCAATGTCTGGGCTGAATACTATGGCTTACACCAGGGTTTGGCCTGGGCGTAAGCGCCTGCTAGTCTTGCCGCCTTTTAGTGTCGCCAACTAGTGCCACCAATGGCAGGAGCAAGTGATGAGTGAAACGCTGGAGCGCTGGGGGTCAAAGCGGGCCTTTATCTTAGCGGTAACGGGAGCTGCAGTTGGGCTGGGTAATATTTGGCGTTTCCCGTACGTTGCAGGCGAGAACGGTGGTGCGGCATTTTTATTGATCTATGTGGCGTTTGTACTGCTGTTAGGTATCCCCGTCATGATGGCCGAGATTTTAATTGGTCGGGCAGGGCGCCGTGGGCCAATGCAGGCGCTAAGTAGACTGGCCGTTGAAGCAGGTGCTTCTCGACACTGGCGCTGGCTAGGGTTGTTTGGTGCATTCACCGTCTTCTGTATTTTATCGTTTTACTCGGTGGTGTCAGGTTGGTCGATTGAGTTTTTAGTCGCTTCCATCAACGGGGATTTCGATGGCGCAAGCGCAGCAGAAATAGGCGCGGGTTTCGAGGCGTTTCTGGCCAACCCAGGCCTGTTGATTTTTAACCACTCGTTGTTCCTATTTATGACCATGACGGTGGTGGCA
The DNA here is from genome assembly GCA_030440445.1 of Halomonas sp. KG2. Classification (NCBI taxonomy): domain Bacteria; kingdom Pseudomonadati; phylum Pseudomonadota; class Gammaproteobacteria; order Oceanospirillales; family Halomonadaceae; genus Halomonas; species Halomonas sp. KG2. The sequence goes on from CP098528.1 coordinate 72,299, forward strand.
GCGGGTGTTGCCAAAGGCCTAGAGAGGTTGAACAACCTATTAATGCCGCTGCTGTACGGTTTATTGTTGCTACTGGCTGGTTATGCCACAACCACTGATGGATTTGGTACAGCGCTTTCATGGCTGTTTTTACCGTCGTTTGGCGATGTAACGGCCACAGTGGTGTTGCATGCCATGGGGCATGCGTTTTTTACCCTGGCAGTGGGGGCCTGCGCGCTAATGGCTTATGGGGCTTATATGCCTGATGAGCAGAGCCTGCCGAAAGCTGCGTTTGCAGTTGCAATGCTCGATATCAGCGTCGCCTTGTTAGCAGGGATTGCGATCTTTTCGGTGGTATTTGCCCAAGGTATGGACCCTGCTGACGGCCCAGGGTTGATGTTTGTGACGCTGCCTATTGCTTTCTCTGAGCTGCCTTGGGGAGCGTTTTGGTTAAGTGTGTTCTTTTTGTTGCTCTTATTGGCTACCTGGACTTCAGCGATTAACCTTGCTGAACCCATGGTGGCAACGTTGCAAGGGCTTGGATGGCGGCGCAGTGTGTCAACGGCCGTCGTAGCGCTAAGTGTATGGCTGTTGGGGCTGCTTTCGGCGTTTTCGTTTTCTACTCTCGCCGACTTCAGGCCGTTGTTTGGACGCAATGTGTTTGAGTTAGTCAGTAGTATTCCGCCTGATATTTTCCTGCCTTTGGGCGGGTTGTTAATTGCTATCTTCGCGGCCTGGGTGATGCCCCGTGTGCAGGTTGTACAAGCATTGGGTGTTGGGGAAAGTGGCTATGTACTCTGGCGTAATATTGTACGCTGGGTGTCGATTCCGCTGACGTTTATTGTATTGCTCGGCGGGTTGCTATAGTCCTTGAATATTTGAATCCAATCGCGTGAAGCAGGAGTGTGCAATGAGCAATGCCCTACGACCCTTCCAAGGTATTTCGCCTCGTCTTGGTGAACGGGTTTATATCGACCCCGCTAGCGTGGTGATTGGTGATGTAGAACTGGGCGATGACTGTTCGGTGTGGCCGATGACGGTGATTCGGGGTGATATGCATCGGATCCGCATCGGCGCTCGTACTAGCGTGCAGGATGGCAGCGTGCTGCATATTACCCATGCCAGCGATTTCAATCCTGATGGCTTTCCACTGACGATTGGTGATGATGTCACCATTGGCCATAAAGCGATTTTGCATGGCTGTACGCTGGGTAGCCGAATTTTGGTGGGGATGGGGGCAATTGTGATGGATGGGGCGATTGTCGAGGATGAGGTGATTATTGCTGCTGGCGCGGTAGTCACGCCAGGCAAACGCCTGGAAAGTGGCCATGTATATGCTGGAAACCCGGCGAAAGCATTGCGTCCACTTAAAGATAAAGAGCGCGCTTTCTTTCCTTACACGGCAGGTAACTACGTTAAGTTAAAAGATCAGTTCCTTGCTCAGTAGATTTTCTAATGTAGGTGCTAAGCAGTTGGCCTAACACTCTTTTTTCTTAAATAGTCATGTTGCGGCAGCCAAAAGTCTGGTAATTTATCCAGTTTTCCAGGATGCCGCGCTATGGCGAATTTTCGCACGCACATTACGGTAGCAGCAGCAGGCGGCGTGCTATTGGCTTATGTTGGCTGGCAGGCTGAGTGGTGGCCAGCGACTCAGGCGCTATTAATTATTGCCCTGGTAGCCTTTGGCGGCATTTTGCCTGACATAGATGCCGATCGTTCTCGCTCTATCCGTTTGATTTTTAATCTTTTATCGGTGCCTTCGCTGGTGCTTGGTGTGCTGTTGTTGCAGCCCTGGTTAACACCCGGTTTGTTGCTAGTGGCGTGTGGTGGCATTTACGTTAGCGTGCGTTATTTTGCGGCGGTGGTGTTCTCACGGCTAACGGTTCATCGGGGTATTTGGCACTCATTGATGGCGGCTGTGCTGTGTGCGCTGGTGACGGCAGCGTTCAGTTTTCACTTGCTGGCACAGCCGGCTTGGCTGGCCTGGTGCCATAGTGCAGCGGTACTGCTAGGGTTTATCATTCACTTGAGCCTGGACGAGCTTTTCAGCGTGGACCTAGAAGGTGCGCGGTTAAAACGCTCTTTTGGAACCGCGCTAAAGCTGGGCGATGGCCGTCGCCCACTCTCGAATGTCTTTATGCTGATTGCGCTATTTACCTTGGTGCCTTGGGTGCCGCCGTGGGACGTGTTGATTGAGTTGTTTCATCAAGGGTCGCTGCTATGGCGATAATCGTCAGCGCTTAAACTGTGTTTTTTGAGTTTGTCGTAGAAGGTTTTGCGGGGTATTCCCAGATGACGGCATACGTCGGTTACGCGCCCATGATGACGGGACAGGGATTGGCTAATCAGGCTCTTTTCAAATAGCTCTACTTGGCGCGGCAACGTTGGCTCTTCGGTGTCGGCGTTGGCCCCTTCCAGTAGTGCATCCAGGCGATAGTCAAAGGCTGCCCCCAGTAACACATAACGCTCTGCAAGGTTACGCAGTTCGCGAACATTACCAGGCCAGTCGTGAGCCAGCAGGGCGGCTATCGAATGGCTGTCCAGGGTGGGCGCTTCTAAACCGCTACGGTTGGCAGCGACCACGGCGAAATGCTGGAACAGCAGCGGAATGTCCTCACGCCGTTCGCGTAGCGCGGGCAGAGGCAGGGTAACCACGTTGAGTCGATAGTAGAGATCTTCGCGAAAGCTACCCTCTTCAGCAGCGACTTTGAGATCCACTTTGGTGGCCGCAATCACTCGTATATTGAGTGGCACCGTTTCGTTGGCCCCTAGGCGCTCGACGCTACGCTCTTGCAATACGCGCAACAGCTTCACCTGAAGTGCCAATGGCATGGATTCGATCTCATCCAGGAACACGGTGCCACCATTGGCATGTTCAAACTTACCTATGCGCCGTTCTACAGCGCCGGTAAAGGCACCTTTCTCATGGCCAAACAGTTCTGACTCTATGGTGTTTTCTGGTACTGCGCCGCAGTTGATCGCCATAAACGGACTATTGCGCCGGGCGCTACGTTCATGAATGGCGCGGGCGACAAGGTCTTTTCCGGTGCCGGTTTCGCCAAATAGCAGCACATCAGCCTCTACTTGGCTGATGCGCTGAATCATTGCCGCCAGGCGAGAAATCACCGGTGTGCGGCCCACAAGGCGTGGCCCAAGAGCTGCCTGCTGAACCTCAAGCTCGGCTTTTAAACGTAAATTTTCCAGGCTCAGCTGGCGCTTTTCGATTCCTCGTCTCACGACATCGAGTAGCTGATCCCCAGCAAAAGGCTTTTCCAGAAAATCCCAAGCACCTGCGCGCATCGCCTCGACCGCGGTTGAGATGTCACCGTGGCCAGTGATTAAGATAATCGGCAGTGTGGCATCACGGCTGTGTAATTCATGTAATAGCGCCATACCGTCCATTCCAGGCATGCGAATATCACTCACGATTACGCCGGGAAAGTTTGCTGGTAGTGCCTCAAGCGCTTGTTCTGCAGACTCAAAACAGTGAGGCGTGTAGCCAGCGAGTTCGAGTGTTTGACTGGCGGTGATACGCAGGTGCGGTTCGTCGTCGATCACCATGACCGGCAGCGTCGACGGCTCATGCATGGTTGTTATTCTCCTTGACTGAGTATGGCGGCAGTACGTTAGGTGTTGTTGAACAGGGTAGCGTAATGACGAATTGTGCCCCGCCAGTGGGCTGATTTGCTACCTGCAGCTTGCCGCCCAGATCCTCCATAATACGTGAGGAAATCGAAAGTCCTAGCCCTAATCCGCTACCGGGTGCTTTGGTGGTGAAGAAGGGTTCGAAAATCTGGCCCAAGTGGTTTTCTGGGACGCCTGGGCCATTATCGGCAACACTGATCATCACTTGCTGTTGTGCGATTTCTACACTTAGCGTCAGCATGGGTGATGCTACCTCTTTCATGGCCTGTAATGCGTTACTGATCAGATTCACCAGTACTTGCTCTAAGCGGACCAAATCACCCTCAACCCAAAGCGTTTCCTCGGGCCATTGCTGGACTACCTCGATGCCATCATCTCGTAAGCGACTGTGAAATAAACGCAGGGCGTACTCAATACAGGCTTGCACAGAGATTGTTTCCTGGCGCTCGCTACTCTTACGAGAGAACTGGCGCAACTGGGCACTAATATCGGCCATGCGTTGGGTAAGCTCGACAATTTGCGCTAGGTTGGCGTCCGCTTTATCTACCCGCGCCAGTTCAATAAACCGTCGGCCATTTTCAGCGTAGGCGCGAATAGCCGCTAAGGGCTGATTTAACTCGTGATTAATACCGGCAGCCAATTGACCCAATACCGCAAGCTTTGCCGCCTGGATCAGCTCATCTTGGGTTTGGCGTAGGTTAGCTTCTGCGCGCCGCCGCTCTTCTATTTCACCAGAGAGCCGCTGATTACTGGCGACTAAATCACGTGTTCTTCGTTCTACGCTAACCTCTAGCTCATCGCGTACCCTGGCTAGGGTTTGCCGTTCGCGTTCTGCAAATGCTTCGCGCTCTCGGCGTAAACGCAGGCGTTGCCAACCAATGCCTCCGCCCAGGGCCACCACGCCATATAAGCCTCCCGCCATCAGTGCCGCAATCCACTGGGCATTCACTACGGGGGTGAGTGGTTTTAAAATATGCATTTGCCAACCAAACTCTGGGATGGGGCGCGTAAGGCTTAAATAGTGCCCACCGATTAGTGGGCCGCTAGCAAAGCTAACGAGATAGCTATCGGATCCGTAAGGGGCTTCAAGCTCAATACCGGAAGGCGTTAAAGGCTCCATTGCATAGCGTCGGGTTGCCCGGAGGGTGTCACGTTGGTCGTCGGTGAGAGGATGGAGGGCATTCATGCGTAGCTCAGGGTGGCTGGCCATGAAAATAATATTGTCGCTGTCGGTGACAAACAGCTCTGCGTCCTGTTCCGCCCAGCCCTCTTCAACATCGTCGAGCAGCACTTTGACGACGATAACGCCGTCGGGTTTTGCATCGGGCGAGGTGTCATCAAGCCACACCGGCGCAGAAAAGTAGTAACCACGCTCAAGCGACTGTACGCCTAAACCAAAGAAACGCCCCTGCCCCCCGGTAATGGCGTCGGTGTAATAGCTGCGAAACGCGTAGTTTTGACCAATGAATGTATTGGGGCGGTGCCAGTTGCTGGCAGCGATGGTATCGGCGTTACGGTTAAGCAAATAGACATCAGAGACCCCAGAGGTAAAGCGAAAGCGGTCAAGCAGTAAGTTGAGCGGCATGGGGTCTTGGCTGTCAGGGGAGTCTAAGAAACGTTGTACGCCTTCCCTGGTCGCCAGCATTTGTGGCAAATAATCATAGCGCAGCAGGTAACCGTTTAAGTTGGCGGCAGAAAGCCGCAGCTCGTTTTCGGCATCGTCTTGTAAGTTTGATAGCGCCTGCTCGCGGGCCAGTTGAGCGGCTTGCCACATACATAGCATGAGCCCTAGTGGAATCGCGATCAGCCAGAGTAGCCGCCAGCGATAGTCTGGAAGACGGGGTAAGCGACTCATGCGGGTGTGCTACTGGTACCTTGGGCACGACGCAGGGCTCGCTGGGCGCGTGTTTCCGCTCTGGCCATCTCGAGAAGACCTTCCTCAACGTACACTAGGTGTTCGTGCGCTCGGCTGCGGGCATCTTCAGCACGGCCTTCTAAAATCGCATCTAGCAGCGCGCGGTGCTGCTTCATTAACTGCGAGCGCGAGTCAGGCTTTGCAAAAAGATGGGCGAGGTTATCAACGATGCTCTGCTCTAATAAATGAAAAATTCCTCGAATAGTGTGAAGTAACAGTACGTTATGAGCGGCTTCTGCAATAGCGAGGTGGAAGGCGGCATCCAACTTTGCTTCCTGGGCGGGGTTAGCGCCCACAAATCCACCGTCAAGTTCTTCAAAGCGCTGGATTAATACGGCTTTGTCCGCTGGCGTCGAGCGTAACGCGGCGTAATAAGCCGAAATGCCTTCCATCGCATCGCGAAACTCAAGCAAATCCAAATGAAATTCGTTGTGCCGGGAAAGCATCTCCAACAAAGGGTCGGTGTAGCCGCTGTTTAGCGTTTCATTCACGAAGGTACCACCCCCTTGGCGGCTGGTAAGCAGGCCTCGTGCGGCAAGCTTTTGAATGGCCTCACGTAGAGAGGGGCGCGACACGCCAAACCGTTCAGCAAGCTCTCTTTCTGGGGGGAGGCGCTGACCAGGCTTGAGGCTACCTTCAAGAATCATTGCCTCAAGGCGCTCGGTAATCACATCAGCCAAGCGCTGCTGGCGGAGCGGTGGATAAGTCATTAGTGCAGATCCTCATAATTGGTAAGACCAATAGTAGGGGCTTTAATGGTTTGTCTCAACAGTAAAAGGCTAGCAAATTGATGACTATTGGCACCGCTTGTTTGTTTTATAACTAAAGTATATGGCCAAAATACGCCATGGTGCGCGATGCGCGTTTGACACGACTGCGACGCCTCATTACTGTTGATGCTAATTTTTTGTAAATTGGTAAAACCAATTTTATCTAGGGCGTTTAACACTGACGCTTCGATGACCGTTTATAGATAGTACTAATAGATAGTGCATCTGTTTATTGCATAGGGCCTGCCATGATCATTTCATCACCGACGGACTACCGCCTAGCTGCCAAGCGTCGTATTCCCCCGTTTCTATTTCACTATGCTGATGGTGGGTCATACGCAGAGCATACGTTGCGGCACAATGTTGAAGACCTAGCGGGTATCGCGTTGCGGCAACGGGTGTTGAAGGATATGTCGTCGCTATCGCTGGAAACCGAACTGTTTGGTGAAAAGATGGCAATGCCTCTTGCCTTGGCGCCGGTGGGGCTAACAGGCATGTACGCTAGGCGTGGTGAAGTCCAGGCAGCACGGGCAGCGACCAAGAAGGGCATACCGTTTACGTTATCGACGGTCTCCGTATGCCCAATTGCCGAAGTGGCAGCGGCAGTGGAGCGGCCTATCTGGTTTCAGCTTTATGTATTGAAGGATCGGGGCTTTATGAAGCACGTGCTTGAGCGTGCCAAGGCGGCAGGGGTTAAAACATTGGTCTTTACCGTTGATATGCCTGTGCCTGGAGCGCGTTATCGCGATGCCCATTCAGGCATGAGCGGCAAAAGCGGGCCTATGAAGCGTATGCTTCAGGCTGCGTTGCATCCTCTTTGGGCTTGGGATGTCGGTGTGCATGGTCGCCCGCATGATCTAGGCAACGTGTCTGATTATCGTGGTCAGCCGACGGAGCTCGAAGATTATATTGCCTGGCTTGGCGATAACTTTGACCCCTCTATTTCCTGGAAAGATCTGGATTGGATTCGTGAGCAGTGGGATGGCCCAATGGTTATTAAGGGCATACTGGATGCTGATGATGCCCGTGATGCAGTCCGCTTTGGGGCTGATGGCATTGTAGTTTCAAACCACGGTGGCCGTCAGCTGGATGGCGTGCCTTCTACCGCGCGTGCCCTGCCTGCTATTGCAGATGCAGTTAAGGGTGACCTGGCCATTCTGGCTGATTCTGGTGTGCGTAATGGGTTGGATGTAGTAAGGATGATTGCCATGGGCGCAGATGCGGCATTGATTGGTCGCGCCTTTATCTATGCGCTTGCAGCAGCAGGTGAGGCAGGAGTTGCTAACCTGCTTGAGCTTTTCGAAAAAGAGATGAAGGTGGCGATGACGCTCACCGGTGCGCGAACGATTGCTGATCTCAGCACCGAGTCATTAGTGCCTGACTCAATTCCTGCGCTTACATAAATAGAGAGGATGCTACTGCTGGCATTAGGGTAATAGACGAATGTTGGAGTTTTTTTACAAAAGCCCTTGCCAAGACGGCAGCGAATCCGTAAAGTACGCATCCGCTGCCGGGGACGCACAGCGTTACCAGCGGTGATTGAAGGTGAAAACCTTCGGTTTGTCAGAGAGTTAGAAGAACTCGGCAACAATGCGTTGCGATGTCTTCCAACCCTTTTTGAAACGAGCCACGCCAGAAAGCATCGTTATCACGCTTTCTTCGCTCACTCGCTTCACTCACTCAAAACAGTGATTGACAAACACCAGGAAATGCGTAGAATACGCCTTCCTCGCTGAGGCAAGCCAGTTCATCGGCTAGCCAGTCACTTCTTCGGAAGTTCAGCAGCGAAAACAGCTCTTTAACAATTTGATCAGGTAATTCATGTGGGCGCTTGCCGATGAGGGTGATAAATCACCAAATATCAAGGCAAGCGGTCATGAGAACGAAAGTTTGAATGAATTCGTTTGAACCTTGAGCCAAGTTTGATGCGCTTTTGTTACCTTCGGGTGACGAGTAAGCATCACAATGATTTTAAACTGAAGAGTTTGATCATGGCTCAGATTGAACGCTGGCGGCAGGCCTAACACATGCAAGTCGAGCGGTAACAGGGGTAGCTTGCTACCCGCTGACGAGCGGCGGACGGGTGAGTAATGCATAGGAATCTGCCCGATAGTGGGGGATAACCTGGGGAAACCCAGGCTAATACCGCATACGTCCTACGGGAGAAAGGGGGCTCCGGCTCCCGCTATTGGATGAGCCTATGTCGGATTAGCTAGTTGGTGAGGTAATGGCTCACCAAGGCAACGATCCGTAGCTGGTCTGAGAGGATGATCAGCCACATCGGGACTGAGACACGGCCCGAACTCCTACGGGAGGCAGCAGTGGGGAATATTGGACAATGGGCGAAAGCCTGATCCAGCCATGCCGCGTGTGTGAAGAAGGCCCTCGGGTTGTAAAGCACTTTCAGCGAGGAAGAACGCCTAGTGGTTAATACCCATTAGGAAAGACATCACTCGCAGAAGAAGCACCGGCTAACTCCGTGCCAGCAGCCGCGGTAATACGGAGGGTGCAAGCGTTAATCGGAATTACTGGGCGTAAAGCGCGCGTAGGTGGCTTGATAAGCCGGTTGTGAAAGCCCCGGGCTCAACCTGGGAACGGCATCCGGAACTGTCAAGCTAGAGTGCAGGAGAGGAAGGTAGAATTCCCGGTGTAGCGGTGAAATGCGTAGAGATCGGGAGGAATACCAGTGGCGAAGGCGGCCTTCTGGACTGACACTGACACTGAGGTGCGAAAGCGTGGGTAGCAAACAGGATTAGATACCCTGGTAGTCCACGCCGTAAACGATGTCGACCAGCCGTTGGGTGCCTAGCGCACTTTGTGGCGAAGTTAACGCGATAAGTCGACCGCCTGGGGAGTACGGCCGCAAGGTTAAAACTCAAATGAATTGACGGGGGCCCGCACAAGCGGTGGAGCATGTGGTTTAATTCGATGCAACGCGAAGAACCTTACCTACTCTTGACATCCTGCGAACTTGTGAGAGATCACTTGGTGCCTTCGGGAACGCAGAGACAGGTGCTGCATGGCTGTCGTCAGCTCGTGTTGTGAAATGTTGGGTTAAGTCCCGTAACGAGCGCAACCCTTGTCCTTATTTGCCAGCGGGTAATGCCGGGAACTCTAAGGAGACTGCCGGTGACAAACCGGAGGAAGGTGGGGACGACGTCAAGTCATCATGGCCCTTACGAGTAGGGCTACACACGTGCTACAATGGCCGGTACAAAGGGTTGCGAGCTCGCGAGAGTCAGCTAATCCCGAAAAGCCGGTCTCAGTCCGGATCGGAGTCTGCAACTCGACTCCGTGAAGTCGGAATCGCTAGTAATCGTGAATCAGAATGTCACGGTGAATACGTTCCCGGGCCTTGTACACACCGCCCGTCACACCATGGGAGTGGACTGCACCAGAAGTGGTTAGCTTAACCTTCGGGAAAGCGATCACCACGGTGTGGTTCATGACTGGGGTGAAGTCGTAACAAGGTAGCCGTAGGGGAACCTGCGGCTGGATCACCTCCTTAAACGATGCATCACTCCTCGCGGTAAGCGCTCACAATGAATTACCTGATCAGAATGCTGTTGATACGCAGTGATAAGCGTTTTCTTCATGTTGAAAGAAGAGAAAAGACCTTTTTTAAGATCTTATTTAAAAGACCTCTCTTTTCCTTTTAATGTGAAAAGCACTCGCTTATCACTGCGCATAGCAGTCGCTCTTTAACAATGTATATCATGCTGACATAAACGTTTTAAAACGTTTATACGTAATTGTTTTGTGATACGTCTCAAGCGTATCCGGCAATCGTTATCATTGCGAGATACCAGACTCCTTCGGGTTATAGGGTCAAGCAATGAAGCGCACACGGTGGATGCCTAGGCAGCCAGAGGCGATGAAAGACGTGGAAGCCTGCGATAAGGCTCGGCGAGGTGGCAAACAACCTGTGACCCGGGCATCTCTGAATGGGGAAACCCACTCATCATAAGATGAGTATCTTGCGCTGAATATATAGGCGTAAGAGGCGAACCAGGGGAACTGAAACATCTAAGTACCCTGAGGAAAAGAAATCAACCGAGATTCCCCTAGTAGCGGCGAGCGAACGGGGACCAGCCCTTAAGCATGTGACTGATTAGGCGAATGCGCTGGGAAGCGCGGCCATAGTGGGTGATAGCCCCGTAGTCGAAAATCTGATCATGTGAAATCGAGTAGGTCGGGGCACGAGAAACCTTGACTGAAGACGGGGGGACCATCCTCCAAGGCTAAATACTCCTGGCTGACCGATAGTGAACCAGTACCGTGAGGGAAAGGCGAAAAGAACCCCGGAGAGGGGAGTGAAATAGATCCTGAAACCGTGTGCGTACAAGCAGTAGGAGCAGACTTGTTCTGTGACTGCGTACCTTTTGTATAATGGGTCAGCGACTTATATTCAGTGGCGAGGTTAACCGTTTAGGGGAGCCGTAGGGAAACCGAGTCTTAACTGGGCGACACAGTCGCTGGATATAGACCCGAAACCGAGCGATCTATCCATGAGCAGGTTGAAGATTGAGTAACATCAATTGGAGGACCGAACCAGGATCTGTTGAAAAAGATTTGGATGACTTGTGGATCGGAGTGAAAGGCTAATCAAGCTCGGAGATAGCTGGTTCTCCTCGAAAGCTATTTAGGTAGCGCCTCACGTATCACCGCCGGGGGTAGAGCACTGTTTCGGCTAGGGGGTCATCCCGACTTACCAACCCGAGGCAAACTCCGAATACCGGTGAGTGCAAGCGTGGGAGACACACGGCGGGTGCTAACGTCCGTCGTGAAAAGGGAAACAACCCAGACCGTCAGCTAAGGTCCCGAAATCCTGGTTAAGTGGGAAACGATGTGGGAAGGCTCAGACAGCTAGGAGGTTGGCTTAGAAGCAGCCATCCTTTAAAGAAAGCGTAATAGCTCACTAGTCGAGTCGGCCTGCGCGGAAGATGTAACGGGGCTAAACCAGGTACCGAAGCTACGGGTTCACACTATGTGTGAGCGGTAGAGGAGCGTCGTGTAAGCCAATGAAGGTGGATTGAGAAGTCTGCTGGAGGTATCACGAGTGCGAATGCTGACATGAGTAACGATAAAGGGAGTGAAAAACTCCCTCGCCGGAAGACCAAGGGTTTCTGTTCGACGCTAATCGGAGCAGAGTGAGTCGGCCCCTAAGGCGAGGCCGAAAGGCGTAGTCGATGGGAAACAGGTCAATATTCCTGTACCGGACATGATTGCGATGGGGGGACGGAGAAGGCTAGGTGAGCCAGGCGTTGGTTGTCCTGGTGAAAGTGAGTAGGCTTGGGTCTTAGGTAAATCCGGGACCCTTTAAGGCCGAGACACGAAACGAACTGACTACGGTCAGGAAGTCATTGATGCCACGCTTCCAGGAAAAGCCTCTAAGCTTCAGATCATGTGCGACCGTACCCCAAACCGACACAGGTGGTCAGGGTGAGAATCCCAAGGCGCTTGAGAGAACTCGGGTGAAGGAACTAGGCAAAATGGTGCCGTAACTTCGGGAGAAGGCACGCCGGCGTAGGGTGACGAGACTTGCTCTCTAAGCCCGAACCGGTCGAAGATACCAGGTGGCTGCAACTGTTTAGTAAAAACACAGCACTCTGCTAACGCGCAAGCGGACGTATAGGGTGTGACGCCTGCCCGGTGCCGGAAGGTTAAATGATGGTGTTAGGATTCGTCCGAAGCTCTTGATTGAAGCCCCGGTAAACGGCGGCCGTAACTATAACGGTCCTAAGGTAGCGAAATTCCTTGTCGGGTAAGTTCCGACCTGCACGAATGGCGTAATGATGGCCACGCTGTCTCCACCCGAGACTCAGTGAAATTGAAATCGCCGTGAAGATGCGGTGTACCCGCGGCTAGACGGAAAGACCCCGTGAACCTTTACTATAGCTTCACACTGGACGCTGATGTTGCCTGTGTAGGATAGCTGGGAGGCTTTGAATCTCGGACGCCAGTTCGAGGGGAGCCAACCTTGAAATACCAGCCTGGCATCATTGGCGTTCTCACTCAGGTCCGTTATCCGGATCGAGGACAGTGTGTGGTGGGTAGTTTGACTGGGGCGGTCTCCTCCCAAAGAGTAACGGAGGAGCACGAAGGTACCCTCAGCACGGTCGGACATCGTGCAGTGAGTGCAAGAGCATAAGGGTGCTTGACTGCGAGACAGACACGTCGAGCAGGTGCGAAAGCAGGTTCTAGTGATCCGGTGGTTCTGTATGGAAGGGCCATCGCTCAACGGATAAAAGGTACTCCGGGGATAACAGGCTGATACCGCCCAAGAGTTCACATCGACGGCGGTGTTTGGCACCTCGATGTCGGCTCATCACATCCTGGGGCTGAAGTCGGTCCCAAGGGTATGGCTGTTCGCCATTTAAAGTGGTACGCGAGCTGGGTTTAGAACGTCGTGAGACAGTTCGGTCCCTATCTGCCGTGGGCGTTGGATGTTTGAGAAGGGCTGCTCCTAGTACGAGAGGACCGGAGTGGACGCACCTCTGGTGTTCCGGTTGTCACGCCAGTGGCATTGCCGGGTAGCTATGTGCGGACGGGATAACCGCTGAAAGCATCTAAGCGGGAAGCCCCCTTCAAGATGAGACATCCCTGAGGCCTAGAGCCTCCTGAAGGGCCCAGCGAGACCAGCTGGTTGATAGGCACGGTGTGGAAGCGCTGCAAGGCGTTGAGCTAACGTGTACTAATGGCCCGTGAGGCTTGACCCTATAACACCCAAGGGGTCTGGTCGCAGTGATAACGAAAACCGGATACGCGCTTCCTGTCGGTGACAGGAGACGAGAGACGCCACAAAACACATCAGCATGATATGCATTACAAGTTACGCCTGACGACCATAGCACGCGTGAACCACCTGATCCCATGCCGAACTCAGAAGTGAAACCGCTTAGCGCCGATGGTAGTGTGGGGTCTCCCCATGCGAGAGTAGGTCATCGTCAGGCACTTATTAAGAAAAAATCCCCCAGGGCTTACGCCTTGGGGGATTTTTTTTTGCCTGGCATTTACCATTCGATAGGCTTGCCAGCCCAATCCCAGAAGCTGCCAGTATCTTCGGGGGTGCGTTTAGACATTACTTCCAATAGCTGTTTAGCGACGAAATCAGGTGTAAATAGCTTTTCGCTGGGAACGCTGGCTTGGAAAGGCTTCGAAAGCGATGTATCGGTGGTGCCAGGGTGTAGGCACAGCACAATAGATTGTTTATTAAGCCGCGTTAGTTCGATGGAAAGTGTCTTCATCAGCATGTTGTGCGCTGCTTTACTAGCCCGATAGCTGTACCAGCCGCCATGCCCGTTATCGCCAATGGATCCAACGCGCGCCGACAAGCTGGCGATGATAGCCGGATGTTTGCCTTGCAGCGATGGCTTAAGTGCGGCAATCAGTAGAGCAGGCGTGGCGGCATTAACATGCATAACATGGGCGAATGATGCTTCATCTAACTGCTCTAGGCGTTTTTCAGGCTGCACATTACGCGAGTCATCATGCAGCGTGCCAATCGCATTGAACAACAGATGTACCGGGCGTCCGTTTAACTGTTGGCGAAGAGCTTCACGCCCTGATTGTGTAGTGATATCGGCGTTTACCGTCTCAACGGATGCGTCTTGAAAAGATGGATCTTGAGAGGCAAGAGGTGAACGACTTACGGCAACGACATTACCCACATGGGTATCGGCAAGCAGCTGCTTAATAATAGCGTTACCTATGCCGCCATTGGCACCGGTGATGACAGCGGTGAAGTTATCTGGAAGATGGGCAAGCATCCGTTCGGCTCCACTTATGAACATTAATATTCACATTGAAGCTGCTTGTACAGTTTTTGTCTATGGCTGTGTGGAAGTGCTGGTCAAGAAGTACTGGGCAAGAAGTGCTAGGCAGACGCGTTAAAGCGGCCTGGTTGGGCATTATTGCGCCCATTTGGTTTGTAGAGGGTTTTTTCAGCAATTTGGCGGATGTAATCCAGCATTTCCTGATTATGCTTCATTCTAAGCGATAGCATTTGCCCGGATAATTCGTTCATGCGTGATACACGCTCGCTTTTTTCGAGCAAGCTTTCCCAGGTAATTAAACATCCTGCATCGTTAGCTGCTTGCTTGGCGCCAAGCGCACCGTCTGCATAGCCAAGCTTTGCCTGCACGTTTCGGCGCAATTGTTCTATGCGTTCCAGCTCAACTAACAGCGCCTGTTTTTTCAGGGCTATAGCAGAGAGCGCATCTCCGTCAATGCTGCCTTTAGTAAGCTGTGCTTGTTCATCTGAGAGCAGCAGCACTAATTCATCAAGGCGTTGTAATTGATCTGAGAGCAGTCGTGAAAGACCCATAATCGTTCGCTTATAAATCTTTTAAATTAGCAATTAAGCCGTCAGCAATGCGATCCGCGCGAATCTCTAGCTTCCCTTCACGAATAGCTTCGCGAATTTCTTCAACTTTTGCCGTATCGATATCGTGTGAGCTATCCGTATGCGTTTGGCTAAGTTGCGTTGCTGAGCGTGTCGCGCTGTCTGCTTCGGCTGGCTTATTGCCCGCTATTTTCTGTGCTTCATCACGCTGCTGCGCCTGATTAGAACGTAGCAACGGATTGATATTATCGATTTTCACGTTGTTTGCCTCATCGTCAACGTTGGTGCGGCATGCGCTGTATTATCTACTATCGGCCTGGGTAGTAAGGACTTTAGGCATTAGATTAAAAATCTATCACCAATGTTCCTTGGCCAATGACGCGTGCGGTGACTAACTCCCGCGTATCAAAGCGCACACGAATACGCTCGCCTTGTGCACCATCAGACAAGGCCTCTCCGTCGCGTGACACTCGGAAACCAGCGCCTTCTGCTATGATAGTGACGCGCTGCCCTCGTTTCACCACTTGAGGCGCTTGAAGATAGTGGGACTGGAAAGTACTGCCGCTTCGAATAGGCCGCTGCGCGACCATACCGATAATGTCGTCTTGGTCGGTAAGTGCTTGGGCGGCTAGATCCCCAAGATTGCCTTCGCGTGATGTCAGCATATCGCTCGTGATGAGCGTGCCCCTATCAATATCCTGCCCAGCCACGGCGTAACTACCAATGATATCAATTTGCGCCTGGATATACCGCACTTGACGACGATTTTCGCCACAGCGCACGCCGACCGAAATGCGCCCGATAGGGGATTGATTAGCATTTGGGAAAAAGGGTTCGGGTTCAATGCACTCAGGTAAATGTGCAGAAGGAGGTGAGATATCAATCATCACTTCCTGGCCAAGCGATTGAGATTCTTGATAGAGGAACTGTTGAACGGTATCCATCAACCGTTGGTTATTGGCATGCGCGTTAAATGAAAAGCCAAGGCTGAGCAGTGATAGGCAAAGTATTTGCTTAATAGTCGCCAGATAGTATCGCGTTGGGCGCAGTGGGTGTGGCATGGGAAAGTCGCTCAATCGAAGGGAGGCAGATGGTAATCATCAACCGTGCAGTGTAGTGCAAAAGTACCCTGTGCATCATATGAAATGCTGGTGTAAACGGCAGCTGTTCCATGCTTTAGGCTGACGATGCGAAGCCTATTATTCATCATCAATAATATCCGTTTTAATTTGCTTCTCAGCGAACGAGGGTTGGCATGATTGACCAGCTTGAATCTGCCTTTAACTATCACCAGCAGGCACTGGGCTTGCGTCAAGCGCGTCACGACGTGCTAGCAGCCAATATTGCCAATGCCGATACGCCTAACTATAAAGCGCGCGATCTCGACTTTGCCAGTGAGCTTAAGAAAGCGGTTGCGGGCAGTCAGTCACAGCAGCAGCAAAATGGCGCGCTGCCGCTCGCACGAACCTCAGAACGTCATCTGCAAGGTGAAGGCCCTGCATGGCGTGGTGTAGGCAGTGCAGAGCTGCTTTATCGCATTCCCGATCAGCCCAGCTTGGATGGCAATACGGTCGATATGGATCGTGAGCGGACACAGTTTGCAGACAATGCTGTTCGTTACCAAGCCGCACTAACCATCATGAATCGCCGAATTCAGGGCCTGAAAAACGCGATGCAGCCGGAATAACCGAGCGGTAGGAGAAAGTAATCTATGTCGATGTTTTCAGCCTTTGATATTGCTAGTTCTGCTATGAGCGCCCAGGCGCAGCGTATGAATGTTACCGCTAGCAATATGGCCAATGCCGACAGCATTGCAGGCCCTGATGGCGAGACCTATCGGGCCAAACAAGTGATATTTGAAACCCAAGCGCACAATAATCGATATGGCGTCGGTGGCGTACGTGTCACCGATGTCGTTGAAGACGACGCTCCGCTACGCCTGGAATATATGCCCAGCCATCCTGCTGCGGATGAAGACGGCTATGTCGCCAAGCCCAATGTTGAACCTGTGCATGAAATGGTCAACATGATCTCGGCGTCGCGTTCCTATCAGGCCAACGTAGAAGTATTCAATACAACGAAGCAGATGATGGTGCAGACGCTATCACTGGGTGAGGGTTAATTATGAGCACAATCGACCCGGCAACACTTTCGGCGATTAATGGCGGCGGCAGTGGTTCCCAGTTAAAGCAGAGCGCATCAGATGAGTTGCGCAGCAGCTTTCTAACGCTACTGATTACTCAGCTACAGAATCAAGATCCGCTGAATCCGATGGAAAATGCGGAAATGACCTCCCAGATTGCACAAATTAATACGGTAAGTGGGATTGAGCAGCTGAACACCACTTTGCAAAGCATTACTAGCCAAATGGATGCCAACCAAGCACTGCAAGCAAGTGGCTTGATTGGCCAAGGCGTGATGGTGCCTGGCAACAAGGTCATGCTAGAGCAAGATAGTGAAGGAAAACCCTATACGACACCCTTTGGTATCGAGCTTGCTAAACCCGCCGACCAGCTTACCGCAGTGATTGTTGGCCAAGGTGGCGAGGTGATCAGGCGCTATAACTTGGGTGCGGTAGAGGCTGGTGTGCAGTCTTTCCAGTGGGACGGTAAAAACGAACAGGGCGAAGCCGCTGCCAGTGGTCGTTATACAGTTCAGCTAGAGGCTAAAGATACTGAGGGTGAAACACTAGATTCAACCGCATTGAACTATGCGGTTGTTAATAGTGTGACTCCTAATGATGGTAGCGGAAATATTCAGCTGGATTTAGGGGCTGTTTACGGACAGGTTCAGTTGAATCAAGTCAAACAGATTCTTTAAGCAACGTGTAAGTAAAACAACATTTTTACAGCAAGAACGTCTTAACTAAAAAGACGTTTTGATGAGGAACGTATTATGTCATTTACAACGGCAGTAGCTGGTCTTAACGCACAATCAGAAAAGTTAAACTCTGCGGGTAACAACATCGCTAACTCGCAAACCGTTGGCTACAAGCGCTCTGACGTGCTGTTCTCTGATGTGTTTGCGGCCTCGCGGGGCATTGGTGTGCAGGTATCAGATGTGCGCCAGAACTTCACCCAGGGCAGTATCGAGAGCACGGGGCGTAACCTGGATTTAGCGATTTCCGGTGAAGGCTTTTACCGCCTAGAGCGCCCAACCGGTGAAGTCGGTTATTCGCGTAACGGTGAGTTCGGCATTACCGCCGCCGGCGATATTGTTAATGCCCAGGGTGACCGTTTAATGGGTTACGGCATGGATCGCGGTGTGGTGGCAGACACACCCGAACAACAGGCCTTCCCTTTCTCAAACGTGTTGGTGGGCGGCGCTCCGCAGGCATTAAATGTGCCCGTTGATGATATTCCGGCTAAAGCGACCACCGAAGTAAATGCGCTATTAAACCTGGATGCCAGGGCAGTAAATGGCCAAGACTTAAATACGCTTGAAGTTAAAGAGAATGATGAAGCAACGGAAGCAGAAGTTGACGTCAACTATCATTTTTCCAATAACTTTACGGCCTATGATTCCTTGGGTAACGCGATAAACGTTGCCACTTATTTTGAAAGGGTCGGTGAGAATAGTAACCAATGGAATGTAGTGGCTGTAACCGACGGGGTATACCGAGGCGCATTCACGTTGGACTTTACCCAAAGCGGTAGATTGCGAACTAATGCGGATGGCGTTGTTACGGGTATTGGGGAGAGTGCTAACCCAGCAGGAGGTGCAGTTGTAACACCAGATGACGACACTGGCGAAACGCGCGTCAGTATTGCTGGCATCCCCGGCGGCGTAGATGCTGAAGATCTTACTTTAGAGTTTAAGTTTGATGGTACTACCCAATTCGCCGCTGATTCACTGCAAAAAGAGCTGAACCAGGATGGCTTCACCTCTGGTGCACTGGCCGGTATTACCGTCACCGAAACAGGCGTTATCCAGCGTAACTTTACCAATGGTGAAACCCGTGCTGCGGGCCAGATTGCGCTAGCCAGCTTCCGTAATGAAGAGGGTCTTCAGCCGCTGGGCAACAACTTGTGGGCGGCGACGAACACCTCTGGTTTGGAAAATCTAGGGGCGCCGGGTACTGGTCGTCTGGGGCAGATCCAAGCAGAAGCGGTAGAAGCGTCTAACGTCGACTTAGCCAGTGAGCTGGTAGATACCATTGTGGCGCAGCGCTCTTACCAGGCTAACTCCAACACCATCAGCACCCAGGACGAGCTCCTGCAGACCATTATTAACCTGTAATCAGCTTTGATAATGACGTGATGCTGCACTAAGGAGTCAGTTGTGGATCGTATGCTATACACCGCCATGAGCGGCGCCAAACACACGATGGACCAGCAGGCAGTGATAAGCAATAACCTGTCGAATGTGTCTACTGCAGGCTTTCGCGCTCAGTTGCAAGCTGCGCGTTCAGTCCCGGTAGAGGGCGCTGGGCTACTCGACACGCGGGTCTCGGCGGTGACGACCACCCCTGGCACCGATTTTTCGCAGGGCCCTACTGAACGCACGGGTCGAACCCTCGATATCGCTATGCAGGATGATGCCTGGATGGCGGTGCTAGGCGAGGACGGCACTGAGGCGTACACCCGGCGAGGCGATCTGCAGCTGGACAGTGATGGCGTACTGCTTAGTGTTGGGCGTCCGGTAATGGGGGAAGGTGGCCCCATTGCCTTGCCGCAAGGTGCGCAAGTATCCATTGGTGCGGACGGCACTATCAGCGCTATTCCCCAAGGTGAGGGGCCGGCAGCACTGGTCGATGTCGGCCGCATCAAGCTTGTCACGCCCGATGAGCAGGCATTAACGCGCGGTGAAGACGGGCTGTTTCGTGGTCCATTGAATGAGGAAGGCGTTGCCGCTGTGCTTCCAGGTGATGAGGATGCCCGAATTGTCAGTGGTGCCCTAGAGGGCAGTAACGTCAGCGCTGTAGATGCCATGGTGTCTATGATTGATGTTGCCCGCCGTTACGACATGCAAATGAAAATGCTCAGCACGGCGGATGAGAACGCTCAGCGTGCTAACAGCATTTTATCTATTCAGGGCTGATAGCAGCCTCTCAGCCAAGGGAACACGCTTATGATTAAGTCCTTGTGGACAGCCAAAACGGGACTGGAGTCTCAGCAAACCAAGCTAGACGTTATTTCCAATAACCTAGCGAACGTAAGCACAAACGGGTTTAAACGTTCCCGCCCTGTGTTTGAAGATCTGCTCTATCAAAATATGCGCCAGCCCGGTGCGCAAAATAATATTCAGGATCGCCTGCCTTCTGGTATGCAAATAGGTACCGGTGTGCGTGCGGTAGCGACTGAGCGTCTGCATACCCAAGGTGGCCTCGAAGAAACCAGTAACTCCCGCGATCTGGCGATCAATGGAGAAGGCTTTTTTCAAGTGTTACTGCCTGATGGCACCGTTGGCTACACCCGCGACGGCAGTTTTCAGCTCAATGAAAATGGCCAAATGGTGACCGCTAATGGTTATCCATTAGAGCCGGCTATTTTTGTTCCTGCTAACGCCTTGTCGGTCACGATTGGTGAAGATGGTACGGTCAGTGTGCGCCAACCTGGTATCGCCCAAGATGCTGATATTGGCCAGATCAACGTAGCGTCGTTTATTAATCCAGCAGGCCTGGAGAGCGTTGGCGGTAACTTGTACTTGGAAACAGGTGCTTCTGGTGCGCCCAACCAAAATGTTCCCGGTAATAATGGTGCAGGCAGGTTATTCCAAGGCTATGTAGAAACCTCAAACGTGAATGTGGTTGAGGAGATGGTCAATATGATCCAAACCCAACGCGCCTACGAAATTAATAGTAAGGCGGTATCGACCAGCGACGAAATGTTAGCGCGCTTGAGCCAGCTCTAACGGTATTGATGAATAGGGCTTACTAAACAGGGCTTACTAACAGGTCGCATTATGTTGGATTTACACGCTGCTTCACGTCGTTTTTTGTTAGTTGGCCTTGCGCTGTTTATTTTATTTGCGGCGGGTTGCGCGCAAATTCCGCGGGCCTCGGTGGTCGGTGAACAAGAGCAGATTAACATTGTGGATCGGCCGCCGCCGATCGCTAATGGCTCCATTTATCAAGCGCGCCGTGGTTATCAGCCGCTGTTTGAAGATCGCCGTCCGCGTTCTATTGGCGATATTTTGACCATTGTGCTCGATGAAGAGGTGAGTGCTAGCAAAAATGCCCGATCCAATGCAGATCGTTCGGGGAGTGCCAGCCTAGAGCTTGCGCAGCTGCCTGACGTGCTGGATACATTGGCCGAGTATGGTTTCGATGTGTCGGGGGAGAGTGACTTTGCGGGTGGCGGCGGCTCCCAGGCCAATAATACCTTCACGGGTACCATCACCGTATCGGTATTAGAAGTGATGAATAACGGCAACTTGCGGGTACGCGGCGAAAAGCAGATCGCGATTAACCAGGGAACAGAATTCATTCGTTTTTCTGGGGTGGTTAACCCACGCACAATTACTGCGCAAAACACCGTGCCTTCAACCCAAGTGGCAGATGCAAGAATTGAGTATGTCGGCGATGGCTATATCAATGAAGCGCAGCACATGGGCTGGTTACAGCGCTTTTTCTTAAATGTATCGCCGTTTTAAGCCAGTTACTCGGCCCGCTAACAGAGACCTATCATGGCTATGCAGTTAAACCGTTATCGTGGTGTTAAGCACTGGCTACGTTGTGTCGCTATGTTGACGGCACTCTTTGCCGTTAGTTGTGTATTGGCGATGCCAGCCGCAGCGGAACGGGTGCGTGAACTATCAAGCTTTGCCGGGGTGCGCGATAACCAGTTGGTTGGCTACGGTTTGGTCGTGGGGCTGGATAGTACCGGCGACCAGACCACCCAGGCGCCGTTTACCAGCCAAAGCTTGACGAACATGCTTTCTCAGTTAGGCGTTACGGTGCCGGCTGGTACTAACTTACAGCTGCGCAACGTTGCTGCGGTCATGGTCACCGCTGACTTACCACCGTTCTCACGCCCAGGTCAGCGCTTGGATATCGTGGTGTCTTCGATTGCTAATGCCCGCAGCTTACGCGGTGGAACGCTGTTAATGACCCCACTGAAAGGTGCCGATGGTGATACCTATGCCATTGCCCAGGGCAATATGCTAGTGGGTGGCGCAGGTGCTCAATCAGGTGGCAGCAGTGTTCAGATCAATCAACAAGCATCCGGGCGCATTCCTAATGGGGCGTTGGTTGAGCGGGAAGTGCCGCTAAATCTTGGCGGTAACGGCGGACGCTTAGAGCTACAGCTTAATGAGTCAGATTTCGGCACGGTACAACGCATGGTAACGGCCATTAATAACGAATTTGGCCAGTCGGTAGCGTATGCGCGCAATGGGCGGGTGATCGCACTTGATGGCCCGATGGATGAAAACGCCCAGGTTAACTTTATGGCACGTGTAGAAAATGTGCAGGTGACACCCATGGAAGCGCCCGCGCGGGTCGTACTCAATGCGCGGACGGGGTCCGTCGTCATGAATAGCGCTGTCACTCTACGCCAAGCAGCCGTTGCCCACGGCAACCTCTCTATCATGATTGATACCCAATTTGGGGTTAGCCAGCCAGCCCCCTTTGGTGAAGGCGAAACGGTGGTTGTGCCCAATACGGATATTGAAATTGAGCAGCAGGAAGCGTTTCTGCAAATCGTAGAAGGTGCCCAATTGAATGAAGTGGTCAATGCACTCAATGCATTGGGAGCCACTCCCCAAGACTTAATGTCGATTCTTGAAGCGTTGAAGGCTTCTGGATCGCTTCGCGCAGAGCTTGAGGTTATTTAAATGAGCATTGGCGATATGACCAGCCAATTCGCGCTGGACATGAACGGCTTTCAGCGCCTGCAGCACAACGCCCGAGTGGATCCTGATGCCGGTGTACACGGCGCTGCCCAGCAGTTTGAAGCCCTGTTTGTGCAGATGATGATGAAAAGCATGCGTGATGCTACCCCTTCTTCTGGTCTGTTGAGCAGTTCGACAACGGATACTTACCAGCAGATGCTGGATCAGCAGTGGTCGCAAGTGATCTCGTCTAAAGGCATGGGATTGGCGGATATGTTGGTGGAACAGCTGCAGCGCCAAGGGGCGGTCAATCATAAGTCAGATAGCGCTGACCAAGAACTGCAAGCGCTGATCGCGGGTATACCGCGCGGCACCCCGAGGGTGTTGGATGAGCCACTGCAGCCGAATCGCGGTGGTTATGCGCCCGCATCGGGTAGTGGGCGGTTCTTAGCTGAACTAGACGCGATTAGCCAACCGTCAGCCGCTGAGACAAGCAATACCAGCACGGCGTCGACCGTTACCTCATCAGCCACTTCCGCCGCGGCACCTGCCGGTTTCGGCCATGCACCCGATCACGTTCAGCGCTTCTTAACGACGTTAGCGGCCCCTGCCCAGGCAGCTAGTGATGCCACCGGTGTGCCAGCTGAGCTTATTTTGGCACAAGCAGCGTTAGAAACAGGCTGGGGACGCCATGAAATTGCCACGCAACACGGCGGCAATAGCCACAACTTGTTTGGTATTAAGGCGGGCAGTCACTGGCAGGGTAAGACGACCGATATCGTCACCCATGAGTATATTGATGGCCGTCGAACCCAGATCGTGGACTCTTTCCGCGTCTATGACTCGTTTGAGCATGCGTTTACCGACTATGCCAATTTGATCGGCAACAATCCGCGCTACGCGGGCGTAGTGCAGGCCGCTGACGCGCATCAAGCCGCTCATGAACTACAGCGGGGCGGTTATGCGACGGACCCTCACTATGCCAATAAACTCGTCGCCGTCATGAATACCATGGGGCCGATAGCGACGGGGCGCGAGTTCCTCGCAGATTCCCGCTAACGTGTGATTCAAGTTTTGCTGCGCACTGCCGATAGACAACTTATCGGCCTAAGGAATTGACCATGAGCATGTTTTCAATCGGCTTAAGCGGCCTTAATGTGGCGCAGAATGCCCTCAATACCACCAGCAACAATATTAGTAACGTTTATACGCCTGGGTATAATCGTGAGCTGGCTCAGCTTGGCCAAGGGGCTGTAGGCGGTGGCGTTAAGATCAACGGTATCGAGCGCCAGTTTAATACGTATGTCTCGAGCCAGCTTAACAGCGCCAAGACCCAATCAAGCGCACTGGCGACTTATCACAACCAAATCACCCAAATTGATAACTTGCTTGCGGATCGAGAAGCGGGCTTATCGCCATTAATGCAGTCGTTTTTCTCCTCTTTGGAAGATTTGGCCAGTGCGCCAGCAGATCCTGCTGCACGCCAAGGCGTTGTTGGCTCGGCCAATACCCTCAGCGCTCAATTCCGCTCCTTTGATGGTTATCTGCAAGACATGCAGAGCAACATCAATAGTCAAATCAAAGATGAAGTTTTTCAGATAAATAACACGACCGAGCAAATT
This sequence comes from Halomonas sp. KG2, assembly GCA_030440445.1. Taxonomy (NCBI): domain Bacteria; kingdom Pseudomonadati; phylum Pseudomonadota; class Gammaproteobacteria; order Oceanospirillales; family Halomonadaceae; genus Halomonas; species Halomonas sp. KG2. The sequence goes on from CP098528.1 coordinate 96,347, forward strand.
GCCGGTCTGAATCGCGAAATTGCGCTTGCCCGTGCGCGTAGCGGTGAAGCACCGAATAGCCTGTTGAACCAGCGCGATCATTTGGTTTCTGAGCTCAATGAGCGCATGGATATGCGCTTAAATATCCAGGATGGGAAAAGCTATAACCTCAGTTTGCCGAATGGTCAGCCGTTAGTGACGGGTACCAGCGCGTTTAAGCTTGAAACTGTGCAATCAGAAGCTGATCCACAGCGTACAGTGGTGGCTTATCGTGATGGTGAAGGTGGCGTAACTCAGTTAGAAGAGTCAGCGATTAAAGGCGGCGCGCTGGGTGGTCTGATGACATTCCGTTCAGAAACGCTGGATAAAACTCAGAACCAAATTGGCCAACTGGCGGTTTCTCTATCATTGGCGTTTAACGAGCAGCACAAGCAGGGTGTCGACCTGGATGGTGAGCAAGGTGGCGATTTTTTTGCCGTGTACTCGCCCCAAGCGTTTAGTCATGCGAATAACAGCGGCACCGCCGTCGTTGAATCTGCCGAATTTGATAGTGACACGATTGATCAGCTTCGCGCGACGGACTACACCGTTCGCTTTGAAGATGGAGCTCCCACCGTTACGCGTAACGATAACGGAGCAACAGTAGACGATATTGACTGGAACGCGGGAACCGGTGCGCTGACGTTTGGTGGTGTAGCGCTCACGATTAGCGGCACGCCTAACGATGGTGACCGTTTTGAAGTGCAGCCGGTGCGGCGTGGCGCAAGCGATATGGATGTCACCATCAATGAGCTAGACCGTATCGCCGCTGGCAAGCCAGCCAATCCTGAAGACGACCCCACCGACTGGGTAGCGACTGGCGCGGGCGATAACCGCAATGCCTTAGCGTTACAGGACTTACAACAAAAAGCCATCGTGGGTGGTAGCGCATCGGTGAGTGGCGCGTATGGTGTCATTGTTAGCGATGTGGGCAACCGTGCCAATATTGTCCAGGTGAATTTAGATGCTCGACAAGGGTTAACCGATCAACTGGAAGCGGTTCAGCAATCAGAGTCGGGTGTTAATCTTGATGAAGAAGCGGCTAACCTGATTCGCTATCAGCGATATTACCAAGCGAATGCGCGCGTGATTGATACCGCAGGTGCCATTCTGGATACCATCTTGAATCTACGGAACTAATAAGGAGCTTAGGCGATGCGTATTAGTACGGTCACTATGTTTGAGCAGAGCACGGCTTCTATTAACCGGCAGCAAAGCGATTTCTTGAAAGTTAGCCAGCAAATTGCCAGTGGCCGTCGCGTGGTTAATCCTTCCGATGATCCGCAGGCAGCATCACGTGCTGTCGGCGTTGATCAATCCAGAGCGATGAATCAGCAGTTTGCAGACGCTCGGGTTTCGGCACGCAATTCACTGTCGCAAACTGAGAGCATTCTTAACAGTGTCAGTGATGCAGTGACTAGTGCTAAAACGCTGCTGATTCAAGCCTCTAGCGATACGCTGAGCGATGTGGACCGTGAGTCCATTGCCAGCGAGCTAAAAGGCATTTATGAAACGATGCTGGGGCAGGCGAATGCCACTGATGGCAATGGTCGCTACTTATTCGGCGGCTATAAAGATAATGCTCCGCCGTTTGTTAAATCGGCAGACGGCAACGTGGAATATAACGGTGATAACAGTTCACGCCAGCAGCGTGTCGATTCTTCGCGTTTGATGCCGGTTGCTGAAAATGGTGCCACGATTTTTCAGGGCGTCCCTAGCGGTGCTGGCTATATCGCTGAAGCCAGTACAGAAAACCGCGGGGGTGTTACCTTCAAGGGGCCTCAACTGACCGATGTTAACGCTCCAGGCTATGGCGACAGCTACCGTGTCGTGTTCAGTGAAGATGCAGCTCTAGATAGCGGCATCAGCTATCAAGTGCAACGTTTTAGCGACGGCGCCTGGCAGGAAGACGCTGCTGATTTGGTGGCCAGTGGCGAATATGTTGGCGACGGCCAGCAGCTTAGTTTTGCTGGGATTAATGTCACACTTACCGGCAGCGCCGAGCCCGATGATGAAATCCTAATTGCCCAGGCGGGCAGCGAGCAGCGTGGTGCGGATCTGTTTCGCACCATGGAAGCAGCAATTAGCGTACTAGACACGCCAGCCCAAAGCACCGCGGAAAAGGCTGCGTTACGCAATACGCTTAATACGTCGATGCGTGATCTTGATAATGCGCTCGATAACGTGCTTTCCGTTCGTGCTTCTGCGGGTGCTCGGCTGAATGAGCTGGAAGTGATTGATGCGGTAGGCAGCAACCGAAAGCTTAACTATGAGCAAACCCTGTCTGACTTGGTCGATTTGAATTACGTCGAAGCGATTTCTGAATATAGCTTGCGCCAAGTGGGTCTTCAGGCTGCTCAGAAAGCATTCGTCGATATTAAAGGCATGTCGTTGTTCGACTATATGTAAAACGGCCACGCTTTAGTCATGCATGACGTCGCATTAAAAAAAGGCCCCAACCGCTAGCGGTTGGGGCCTTTTGCAGGTGCGCTTTGAACACTAGCCTAACGGCGCCATGGTCTCGATCAAGCTCTGCATAAAGGCCAGCCCCTGGCTAAAGAGCTGCTGTAAAAAGCGGCCGATATCTGTCATTAATACCATCAGCAGGATAAGCCCAACGGTTAATGAGGTTGGAAAACCGATATTGAATACCGTTAGCTGCGGCGCTGAGCGGTTGAGAATGCCGAGCGCTAAGTTAATGATCAACAGTGAACCGACCAGCGGTAGCGCAAGCAGCATTCCGGAAGCAAAAATAGTTCCTGCATAGCGCGCCAGCAGCTCAAACGCATTTGGGTTTAAGGCACCAATGCCGATGGGTAGTGTTTCAAAGCTCATGATCAACGTTTCTAACACCATCAGGTGGCCATTCATGGCAAGAAACATCAACAGCGTAATCATATAAAGAATACGTGATAGCACCATGATATTGGTGCCGCTCGACATATCGAAAAAGCTGGCAAACGCCAAGCCCATCTGCAAGCCGATAAACTCACCAGCTGCCTGCACCACGGCGAAAACAATATGCATGACTAAGCCAATCGCAACGCCTATCAGCAGTTGCTCAACCAGGATACCTACGCTTGCCCACGACATGATGGGCACATCAGGCATGGCAGGCAATATCGGGGCAATCACAATGGCAATGATAGCCGCCAGCGCCACCTTGGCTTGATTCGGAACGCTGGAGTGGCCCCAGAGAGGCGAGGCCGCCATAAAGGCAGTAATACGTGCAAATGGCCAAAAGAAAGCCACTAACCACGCCTGGAGCTGGGCAAACGTCACCTCCACCATGGCGTTACATCACCATACTGGGAATATTGGTGAAGAGGCGATGCGTGAAGTCGGTGATCAAACCAATTAGCCAGGGGCCAGCAAGTACCAAGACGGCAAAGACGGCTAATATTTTGGGAATGAAGGTCAGCGTCATTTCATTAATTTGGGTCGCTGCCTGGAACAAGCTAATGATAAGGCCGGTGAAAAGGGCGGCCAGCAGCATAGGGCCTGCAAGAAAAAGCGTTACCCGCATGCCTTGGTAAGCAATGCTCATCACCATTTCCGGGGTCATGGATACTCCTGGTCGCTGAACGCGACGCTCAAATCATGTAAAAGCTTTCTGCTAGCGAGCCAATAATCAACTGCCAGCCATCGACCAATACAAACAGCATGAGCTTAAAGGGCAGTGAAATCGTGATCGGTGGCACCATCATCATGCCGAGCGCCATCAATGTACTTGCAACCACTAAGTCGATAATCAGAAAAGGAATAAAAATAGTAAAGCCAATCTGAAACGCAGTTTTAAGCTCACTGGTGACATAGGCAGGCAGTAAGACCCGCATAGGCAGCTCTTCGGGGCCTTGCATTGGGCCTACATCCGCTAGGCGAACAAATAGTGCTAAATCAGGCTCGCGGGTTTGGGCAAGCATGAATTCACGAAACGGTTGCTGAGCCCGCAATAAGAACTCTTCAAAATTGATCGTTTCATTAGTGAGCGGCATCCAAGCGGTGTCGTACACTTGGTTTAAGACAGGCGACATAATAAAAAACGTCAAGAAAAGCGCGATACCTAATAAAACCTGGTTCGGTGGGGTTGCCTGGGTACCCATGGCTGTTCTGAGCAAGCTAAGTACAATAATGATGCGCGTAAAACTGGTCATCATGAGTAGCATGGCTGGCAGAAAAGCCAGAGAGCTTAAAAATAGCAGCGTCTGTAACGATAGCGACCACTGCTGACCACCATTATCCAAAGGCTGAGAAACCAGCCCAGGAAGCTGCTGCGCATGAGCAGGTAGAACAAATAAGCAGCAGGCGATCGTGGCAAGTATTAGCCACCGACGCCGCCCATAAGGCCAAGCGAAGTGCATCTCGAATCTCATGGTGTGTGGTTTGAATCGGAGGCGGTAGGGGGCTCGGCATCGCGTTTGCCCCGGCTGGTGGCGAGTGCCTGGGCTAAACGCTGAGAAAACCGCGAAGGCACCTCGGCGGGCGACGAAGTAGCGCGATCCGCTGGCGCAGGGCGTTCATGCAGTTTGGTTATCCGCCCATTGCTAACGCCGACGACCAGCCAAGTATCCTCTATCTCAACCACGACAATACGCTCGCGATTGCCTACCGCGGTGTTGCCCACAATTTTTAAGTGGGCACCATGATGATGACGGGCGGTTTGCCAGCGTTTGAGTACCGCTGTGCAGAGCAGAATAATGGCAATGACCAGAGCGAGTGCCGCTGCTGTTTTGCCGAGTGCTGCCATGCCTATTAAGGCATCACCGCTGCCGCTTATGGCATCAAGTGAGGAGCTTGATGAAGAGGAGGAAGCGACGCTCATCGGTTGAGTTTATGAATGCGCTCAGAGGGGGTAATAATCTCTGTGATGCGAATGCCGTATTTATCATCCACCACAACCACTTCCCCTTGAGCGATTAAATAGCCATTGATCAAAATATCCATGGGCTCGCCAGCGAGACCTTCCAACTCAATCACCGACCCCTGGGCAAGTTCAAGTAGTTGCTTGATGGTCAGCTTGGTACGGCCTAACTCCACCGTCAGCTTGACCGGGATATCCATGATCATTTCCAAATCGCGAGACTCGGCATGGCCACTTTCAGCACTTAGCGGGCGAAATACTTCATCGCTCGCTGGTTTAGCAACAGGCGCTTCTGGCTCAGACTCGCTACTTGAGGCATCTGCTTCCTCAGCGGCTTCTTGCTCGGCCATGGCCGCTGCCCATGGGTCTTCCTCACCTGCGGCATCGGCACTTGAACTGGGTTCTTCTTGCTCAGACATGGCGTCCGCCCAATCATCATCAGAGACCTTTTGATCGGGTTTGTTTGGATCAGTCATGCTTTGGGTTCCTTGGCTTTCTGTCGCGTTGAACCTTTAATAAAGTCCTTGGACGATAGGTTATTCATTGCGGCATGGTCGATCATACGTAGCACGCGTAATGCGCGTTGCTGCTGTTGGCTCCCGTACTCGCACTCCATCACCGGGACACCGTCGACACGAGCGGTGATCGTATTGGGAATATCCATGGGCAATACATCGCCCTTTTTAAGCCCCATTACGTGGGCAATGCGGCTGGGTATTTGGGCAAATTCAGCGACTAACTCAACTTCTGACTGGCGAAGTTCGTTCGCCATGCGCCGTGACCATGTGCCATCGTGGTCATGGTTGCTGTCATTAATCGGGTTGGCGAGCAAATCCCTAAGCGGTTCAATCATGGCGTAGGGCATGCAAATCTGGAAGTTGCTCGACAGGTTGCCCACTTCAATATTGAACTTGGTGTTCACCACAATCTCGTTGGGCGAGTTGGTGATGTTGGCAAACTTGGATTGCACTTCGGAGCGTAAAAAAAACACTTCTAACGGATAAACAACCTTCCACGCCTCTTGGTAGGCATCAATGGCCAAGTTGAGCAGGCGTTGGATAATACGCTGCTCGGTATTGGTGAATTCACGGCCATCCGATTTCGTCACGAAACGACCATCGCCACCAAACAGATTATCCACCACCATAAACACCAGGTTAGGTGGAAAGACCACCAGGGCCGATCCGCGCAGCGGCTTCATTGATACAAGGTTCAAGTTAGTGGGTACCGGAACATTGCGCGAAAAGTCGCTAAAGCTTTGGTAACGCACCGACTCAACGGTGATATCGGCACTGCGCCGTATCAAGTTGAATAGACCATTGCGGAAGTAGCGTGCAAAACGCTCATTAATAAAGTCTAACGCGTGCAATCGCTCACGAATCACTCGATGCTGTGTCGCGGGATCGTAGGGGCGAACGCGCACTTCCTCTTGTGTGGACGATGACGGAGCAGCAGGCTCATCATCTCCACTGACACCCTTTAGTAAGGCGTCAATTTCTTCCTGGGACAGTAGATCGTCCTGTGACATGAACGGCTCCAGTTCCCGGGTTATTGCACAATGAATTCGGTAAACAGCACTTCCCGTAAGTCGAGGGGAGGCTGGTTTTCGGTAAGCGGGACGCTCAAGCGGTTGATGATTGCTTGGGCCAGCGCTTCTTTCCCCTCGGTGGAGGTTAATTCATTGGCCTGTTTGCCTGATAATAAAATAAGCAAGCGGCTACGCACCTGGGGCATGTGTTCTTCAATAATCGCCTTGCTTTGCTCGTCGCCAACCCGCAGCGTAATGCCGGTATAAAGCAAACGGGAGCCATAACGATCATCTGCCAGATTGACAGTAAATGGATCAATACGTGTGAAAACAGGCGCTACATGCTCAATTTTTTGCTGTGCTTCGTCGTTTTCAGCATTGCCGCCGCGCTGGTCCAGCACTAAATAAATAGCTGCCGCTGCACCCGCTGACGAAAGCAGTACCAATACAATCATTATCCAAAGCAGTTTTTTAGACCCGCCGCTTGCTTCTGCCATTTGCTGTTCCCATAAATTTCACCCGTAACACTAGTTAAGCATTATGCCTAACGCTGTTACAGGTGATGAAATGAACAAGCTCATTGGATGAGCCTATCTTTTGGTTTAGTTAAGTGATGTTGCGAGTATCAGTGTCGCCATACCCAACGCTAACTCTGGAATTAAGCATTAAGCATAGAGATCTACACGGCCATCTGGACTGCCTTGGACATCCACCTCGGTAGGTGAAGGGGCACTATCGCTACCTAACTCACCGCCTCGATTGCCAGCTGCTTTTCCTGGCGTTTGCTGGGCAAAAGCCTGCTCATTCGGGGTCTGCTGTTCGCCCACGGAGGTTTCGCCTAATGAAATGCCCTGTTCAGCAAGTGCTTCACGTAGTTGAGGAATGGCTTGCTCAATGGCCTGACGAACAGGGGCGTGTGACGATAAAAAGTGTGCTTGTGTGCCCTGTTCGGTCACCTTAAGCGTGATCGATAATGGCCCTAGCTCAGCAGGGTGAAGCTGCATTTTAACTTGATGCTCACCGCCACGCTGAGCAAACTGAATTAACTGCTGCCCTAACTGGGAAGGCCAAGCGGGGCTGGTAAGCGGCGTGTTTAAGGTCGCTGTCGCTGGGCTGTTAGGCATGGCTTGGTTTGGTGATGTCAGAGATGCAGGTAACGCCTGTTCACTGCCTTTGCTCGCGCCACTGGTGACACTCGCCGCCTCTGCCTCAGCGAATAAGCTGGCCATCGCGTCAGCATTCACCGTCGGCGCTAGTGCAGTATTGAGCGGAGACAGCGCATGCATGCCTGGCTGCATACTCGTAAACGGTTGGGCAGGAATGGTTTCCAGCGATGCCGCAAGTGTCGGGGCGTTAACAGGCGTGGTCGCTGCTTCTGCTGGCAACGCCTTAACACTTGATGGGCGCGAGGCGTTGGTGGCGCCCACTGCTTGCTGTGCTGTGGCTGCCAGGGCACTGGTTAGCGAGGAGCCAACCGCTGACTGAGCCAGCTCACCCGTATTATTGGGTAGCGTTGTGGCTGAACTAGTGGCTGAGCTAGTGACAGGTAACGGCGGCATGACTGACGCAGCAGCGTTGGTTGACGCTTGTGTTGTTGCCTGTGATGTTTCTGCAACGACTCGTTCGCCTGCTTGGGCTACCTGCCCATCTCGCGGAACAACGCTAGTGGGGGCATCTTGCAGCGTAGCGGCGGTGCCATTAGCAGTTAACGGCGGCATCTCGGATGCTGAGACAGCGCTGGGTACCGGTGAAAGACCAAGACCCTGCGGCGTTCCACTGTTTGTCGTGGAAGGCGCTGGCGGTGCAGTTGCTTGTGTTGTTGGCTGAGGCGCTGTTGCTGGTGTCGTTGTCCGTGGTGCTTCAACTGCGGCTCTTTCGCCCGTTTGGGCTATTTGCCCAGCGCTAGTGGGGGTGCCTTGCAACGTAGTGGCGGTGCCATTAGCAGTTACCGACGGCATCACGGATGCTGAGCCAGCATTGGGCGTAGGTGGAAGCCCAAGACCCTGCGGTGTTCCACTGTTTGTCGTGGAAGGCGCTGGCAGTGCAGTTGCTTGTAGTGTTGGCTGCGGCACTGTCGCTGGTGTCGCTGGTGTCGTTGTCCGTGGTGCTTCAATTGCGGCTCTTTCGCCCGTTTGGGCTACCCGAACAGCGCTAGTGGGGGCACCTTGCAGCGCAGCAGCGGTGCCATTAGTAGTTACCGGCGGCATGACGGATGCTGAGCCAGCATTGGGCGTAGATGGAAGACTAAGACCCTGTGGCGTTCCACTGTTTGTCGTGGAAGGCGCTGGCGGTGCAGTTGCTTGTATTGTTGGCTGCGGCACTGTCGCTGGTGTCGTTGTCCGTGGTGCTTCTGCGACGGCTCTTTTGCCCGTTAATGCTACCTGCCAATCACGCGGAGCAGCGCTAGCAGGGGTGTCTTTCAACGTAGTAGCGGTGCCATTAGCAGTTACCGGTGGCATCACGGGTGCTGAGCCAGCATTGGGCGTAGGTGAAAGACCAAGACCCTGCGGCGTTCCACTGTTTATCGTGGAAGGCGCTGGCGGTGCAGTTGTTTGTATTGTTGGCTGAGGCGCTGTTGCTGGTGTCGTTGTCCGTGGTGCTTCAGTTGCGGCTCTTTCGCCCGTTTGGGCTACCCGAACATCACGAGGAGCAGCGCTAGTGGGGGTGGCTTTCAACGTAGTAGCGGTGCCATTAGCAGTTACCGGCGGCATCACGGGTGCTGAGCCAGCATTGGGGGTCGGTGGAAGACCAAGACTCTGCGGCGTTCCACTGTTTATCGTGGAAGGCGCTGGCGGTGCAGTTGCTTGTAGTGTTGGCTGTGGCACTGTTACTGGTGTCGTTGCCCGTGGTGCTTCAGCTGCGGCTCTTTCGCCCGTTTGGGCTACCTGAACATCACGTGGAGCAGCGTTAGCGGGAGTAACTTGCAATATAGCGACTTGGCCGTTAGCAGGCGGCACTGCAGATGAAACGGCGCTATTGGCAGCCGCTGCAGTAGATGTTTGTGGCGTCGCAGGCTGGTTGGCGGTTAGTGCTTGAGTGTGAACTTGGCCTTGCAACCGTGCTAGTTGAGTAGGCTCCGTGGCTAACGCGTGATCAGACAGCGCCGCGGGTATCGCGAGGGGCGTGCGATCAAGGAAAGAAGTGGCGGTAGTTAACGTGTTGGCAGGCGCACGTTGGTTGGGTGACGTTTGGGTCGTCGCCTTACTTAAGCTTGCTGCTGAGGGCGTCGCAGGGTTAGCAGACTGTGCACTGGAGCCCGCAGGATTTGCGGTTGACGGCGTAGAATATGACGCGATGAGGGCTAAGCGCGATGCGACTTCTGCGATAGTCATCTGCGTGGTTGTCTCGATCGTCTCAGTGCCTTCGCTAGCAGGCGACGAAGAAGCCTGTTCTGGTGCCCGGGCTTGTTCTCGCGCTGCTGATGCCGTTTCTAGCGTTTGAGCAAGCGCAACGCTATCAGTACCAGAAGAGAAGATGTCGGTAGCCTGCCCCTGAGTGCTTACAGTGGCCACTATGCTCGACAGTGTTTCCTCATCCAGCTCACTATCAAGTGATGCTAATTGTTCAACGATATCGCTCAGTGAAACTTTGGGGGCGTTTTCTGCCTGGGCGCTAGTGAGGGGGCGGGCCTGCTGGCTTGCAGCCTGCGTAAACGCCTGAAGGAACATGCCTTGCGCCGCACGCGGAGAGCCGGGGGCTGCAGAGGAGCTTGATGACGAGTTAGCTCCCTGGCCCTGCATTGTTAGCAATAGCTCAATAGTCATAAATACAGCTCCTCGGCGCGGCGCTAATGCGCCTTATCATTCGTCTGGCGGGCTAAACGGTTAGTCACAAAGTCATCGCTCGATTTTTGCTCATGACGTTCTTGGCGGCGATGCTCTTCGGATAAGCGTCGTGATGTCAGCGTATCGTAGGAGGAGAGCTTGCGCTGTTCCTGCTGCCAATGCTGTTGGCTTTGCTGTACACGTTTTTGCTGGGCTACAAGCGCTTGCCGTGCCCGGCTGAGGGCGGCATCCAGCGACGCCAGGAATTGCTGATAGTTGTACATGGTGGCAGGGTCGATGCCGTCGCGCATCGCCGTCTGTAAACGCTCGGCATACTCCACGCGATAGCGGTTAAGCGATTGAAGCTGCGCTTCTGTTTGTTGCTGCGTTTGTCGTTCTTCTGCCAATAATTTCCCGGCTTTATCCCGTGCATCACGGGCTAAGCCTGTCAGCATGTCGAGCTGTGAATGACTCATCGCTAACCTCCCACTACCGCGTGCAGTGCTTGGCGTGATGCTTCAAGCGTTGCACACTCATCAATGTTTTGCTGAAGAAACCGTTCCAATGACGGGAAGCGGTTCACCGCCTCGTCCAGTCTTGGATCGTGCCCTGGGCTATACGCCCCTACGCTGATCAAGTCACGATTGCGCTGATAGCGTGAAAAGAGTTGTTTAAAGGTGCGGGCTTCTTGAAGCTGTTCAGGAGAGCTAATGGCGGTCATCGCACGACTGATCGAGGCTTCAATATCAATCGCTGGATAGTGGCCCGCTTCGGCTAGCGTGCGAGAGAGCACGATATGGCCATCAAGAATTGCCCTGGCTGAGTCGGCAATAGGATCCTGTTGATCATCGCCTTCAGTCAGCACCGTATAAAAAGCGGTGATTGAACCGCCGCCGCGCTCAGCGTTTCCAGCGCGCTCGACAAGCCCGGGTAGCTTAGCGAACACCGAAGGTGGGTATCCCTTGGTGGCGGGCGGCTCGCCAATCGCGAGCGCAATCTCACGCTGTGCCATGGCGTAGCGGGTCAGCGAATCCATAATCAGCAGAACGTTTCGCCCCGCATCGCGAAACCCTTCGGCCAGCCGCGTTGCGTAAGCGGCCCCTTGTAGGCGCTGGAGTGGTGACGTATCCGCGGGCGCTGCCACGACCACCGCACGCCTGCGACCCTCAGGCCCCAGGATATTGTCGATGAAGTCCTGTACTTCACGGCCCCGCTCGCCGATAAGTCCCACTACGATGACATCCGCCTGGGTATAGCGCGCCATCATGCCTAGCAGCACGGATTTACCTACCCCTGAGCCAGCAAAAAGCCCCATACGCTGCCCACGGCCAACGCTCAGTAATGCGTTGATGGCGCGGATGCCAACGTCAATCTGGGCATCAATAGGCGCTCGGGAAAGCGGGTTAAGCGGCGTCGCATTAAGGGTTGCGCGAGGCGTATCCTCAAAGCTTTCACGGTCATCTAGCGGGTTGCCATTGCCATCGAGCACTCGCCCCAGCAGGTCATCGCCAATCGGAAAACGTCGGGCGCTGTGGCCACTGCCATCACTAAGCGGAGAGACTCTGGCGCCTGGCATAAGGCCAGAAACTTCTTCTAGCGGCATAAGAAATAGCTTGTCACCAGAAAAACCAACGACTTCTGCTTCTGCATGTTTGTCGCTATCGTTCAACCGCCCATCTGCACCAGGTAATTCAATGCGGCAAGCACTCCCCACCGCCACACGTAACCCCACGACCTCAATGACCATGCCCGTGGCCCGTATCACACGGCCACTGGTGCGGTAGTGAGGCAGCTGGCTGACGCGCTGCGTTGTACGGTGCAGTGCTTTGCGCCAGCGGTAGAGGTGAGGGCAAGTTGCCTCGCTCATTGCATTACCTGTTTCATCAACGTGTGCATTTACCTTTGTATTAACGAGTAGAAGAGGGGGAATCACTGTTGTGATGGCGTTTACGTAACTGGGCAACAACTGACTGCCAGCGGCTTTCAAACGTAGCGTCCAGCTCTCCTTGGGCACTGGTGATCCGACACCCGCCACGTGCGAGCTGATCATCTGGCTGAAGCGACCAACTGGCTGCTTGTAGCTCGCTACCGAGATGCTCTTTAACCAGCGCATGATCTTGCGGATTAAGCCAAAGACGTTGCTGGCCTACGAGCGGTGGCTCGGTATGGAGCAGTTCACGAACGATCTCAAGAATTTGTTCAGGGCTCTCTTGCAGCGCGTCTGCGGCTAACTGCTTGCCGGTTGCCAGCGCGAGTTCGGCGAGGTCGTGTGCCACCGTTTCATCAATACGCTCTAGCGCATCAGCAAACTGTTTTGCCAGTGAGTGTAGGGGCGCCACGGTTTTGCGTATGTGTTGCTCTAGCTCTGTCTCTGCCTGGGCGCGCCCTTCGCTAAGGCCTTGTTCAAGACCTTCTTGATGGCCTCGGGCTAAGCCATCCTGATAACCCGCTTCCTCGGCTTCCTGGCGAAAGCGTTCGTAAAGCGCCTGGCGTTCCTGCTCTTCACGTTGGCGTGCCTGCTCGGCTGCTTTCTTGGCAGCCTCTACTTTGCGTTGCTGGGCGGAAGGCGTTGGTATGCCGCCCGGTGGTGAGCCTGTCTTCGGTTCAGCCAATTCATCCATCTGCCAGCGCCGCCAACTACCGTGACGGTCAAATTCCGGCGTTTTGGCGTTAGACATACTCATCGTCCCCGCCTGCTAAGACGATCTCACCGGAATCCGCCAATCGGCGTACCACCTGCAAAATAGCTTTCTGCTCGGTCTCTACCTGTGAAACGCGAATAGGACCTCGGGCTTCCATATCTTCGCGAACAAGATCCGCTGCCCGCTGCGACATGTTGCGCAGGAACTTGTCGACCAAGGCTTCTTGGGCGCCCTTGAGGGCCACCACCAGAGAGTTGGTTTCGACTTCTTGGAGCACCATCTGAATGGCACGGTTGTCCAGGTCGAGTAGGTTCTCGAACAGGAACATTTCGTCGATAATTTTTTGCGCCAAATCTTCGCTGTGTGAGCGCACGGTTTCGATGGCGACTTCTTCTTGAGACGAATTCATCAAGTTGAGAATTTCGGCTGCCGTTCTTACGCCACCCATCTTGCTGCGCTTGAGGTTTTGGCCATCCAGCATGCTGGTCAGTACTTCTGTTAGCTCTTGCAGCGCGGCTGGCTGAACGCCGCTGAAGGTTGCGATACGCAATACCACATCGTTACGCAGCTTCTCTTCAAACAGCTCAAGAATATCGGCCGCTTGGTGCCGGTCCAGGTGAACCAGAATAGTGGCGATAATCTGCGGATGTTCGTCACGAATCAGCTCAGACACCATGGAGGCTTCCATGAGATTTAGCGCATCAATGCCTGAGTTGCCGCCCGTGGTCTCGAGAATATCTTCGATAAGGCTGGTGGCACGTTCACTCCCCAGCGCTTTGGTGAGTACCGAGCGAATATGCTCACTAGAGTTGAGGTTTAGCGCCACAAACTCTTCGCTTTCTTTATGGAAGGCTTCCAGCACTGCTTTCATGTCTTCGTGTGAGACTTGATGCAAGCGGGCCATTTCCAGACTGATGTCTTGTACTTCGCTAGCGCTGAGGTACTTGAAGACCTCCGCCGCGCTATCTTCGTCCAGCGCAAGCAAGAGAATGGCGCTTTTGCGTGCACCGGTCATCTCGGCAATCGGGCTACTCATGAGTGTTCATCCAGCTGCGGATAATCATTGCGACCATACGGGGATCTTCCTGGGCCATTTCACGCAGGTCGTTAAGATTGTGTTCGTACAGCGAGGTTTTGCGCCGCCGTTTGGGCTTGTTGCTGTAGGTATCCTCGTTCTCACCAGACGCAGATGCCTCGTTCTCTTGCTCATCTTCTTCGCTTTCGCCTCCAACGCTGGCGCTAAACGTACTGCCAGGCATGGCGGCAGCCATCACCGGTGGCTGGGTATAGCGCTTGATCAGTGGCCGTAGAATCAGCAAATAGAGCAATAGCGTTGCCAGGGCGACAAGCAGATAGCGGCCCAAGGTTGAGGCAATCGACAGGGTCTCTGGCTGTTGCCACCAAGCGACGTCAGACGCGCTGTCATCGACACTGACGAACGGCGTGTTGACGACTTCCACCTGATCGCCACGCGCTTGCGAAAAGCCCATAGCCTGTTGAACCAAGCGCTCCAGCTGAGCAACCTCTTCTGGGCTTAGCGCAACTTGCTCTGCTTCGCCCTCGTCATTAATAACCTGACGGAAGTTCACGACAACCGCTGCCGATAGGCGCTCTACCTGGCCAAGGCGGTGCTGAATGTGTTCAATGCTGCGGTCAACTTCATAGTTCACCACGTCATCTTGACGCAGGTTCTGTAAGGCGTTTTCAGGTACTTCGGCATCCTCTTCATCAGCGTCGGGCTGATTGATTGGTGATGGCGCTACACCAGGAGGGGTGTTGCTTAATGCCCCTGGAATACCTGTCGCCAGAGGATCCTCGCCATCGTACGACAGGCTGAGCTGACGGCTGCGAACCGCGGACTCATTGGGGGCTTGGTTGGGGGCGTAGCGCTCTGAAGTCTGCTCGCGGCGAGAAAAATCGATCTGTGCCGCTACCTGGGCGCGTACGTTGTCATTGCCAAGAATGGGAGACAGGATATTTTCAATACGACGCTGATAGGAGCGTTCGACTTCTGCGATGTAAGCCAGCTGAGAGCCATCCAGGTCGTTTCCTTGTGACGCTGTAGACGAAAGCAGGCGACCATTTTGATCCACAATGGTGACATCTTCCGGTGCCAGTTCAGGGACACTGCTGGATACCATATGGACGATAGCGCTGACTTGCCCCTCGCCCAGAACACGCCCAGGCAACATCGTCAGTACAACGGAGGCTTTAGCTGGCTCACGATCGCGGATAAAGACCGACGGCTTGGCCATCGAAAGATGAACGCGAACCTTATCGACGGGACCCAGTGATTCAATGGAGCGAGACAGCTCGCCTTCGAGGCCACGTTGAAAGTTAACTTGTTCAGCAAACTGGCTGATACCAAAGGCTTGATTCTCCATCAGCTCAAAGCCCAGATTACCGCCACGGGGCAGCCCTTGCTCAGCAAGTTGTAACCTTAGCGTGTGCACCTGATCGCTGGGTATTAACAGCGCTTGACCGCCCTCGCTGAACTGATAGGGAACGCCGCGGCTGTCCAGCTCCGCAATGATACGTCCACCATCGGCTTCATTCAGGTTGCTATACAGAACCCGATATTCAGGGCTACTGGCCCACATGAAAAGGGCAGCAATAATCGCAATAGAAGCTGCAGCAGCGACCAACAGCACAACCAACGGGTTGCCACGCAGCTGTTTTAACGTGCGCTGAGCCGTCGTGGGGCTTTTGGTGTCATTGTCTGCCGTTCCGCTGCGGGGTGCGTGTTGTGTCGTACTATTCTGACGGCCTGCCGTAGCACCAGTTTCGCTCATGCGTGCCCCCACGAGGACAGGCAAAACTGATGACGGCTCAGGCGCATCACCAAAGAAGGCATAGGCTAATATCCGTCAATCGCGGTTATCCGCTAAAAAGATGAAGCGGAATTGTGATGGACGCCATTATCCTGTGGCAGGTCGAGCATAAATGAACGAACAGGTTGTCTTTTAAGGCGTATTTGTACGTATGAGTGTTCTGCTACCAGTGATAGGCTTTTGGTATTACTTCACCTTCCTCCGGATGAGGCGTGCTTATGAGTTCCCCTGCCATACAATCAGCGCTGCAGCAAATGCAAGGTTTAGCTACCCAGGCCGCCCAGCCTATCAAGGGTGAGCAGGTTGCCACGGCGGTGGGTCAGGGCAGTTTTGGTAGTGAGTTGCAGGCGTCTATTCAGCGTATCAATCGCTTACAGCAGGCTGCTAACACAAAGGCGACGGCTTTTCAGGCAGGCGAACCGAACGTTGAACTAAATGACGTGATGGTCGATATGCAGAAGGCGAGCGTTGCTTTTCAGATGGGCCTTCAAGTGCGTAATCGCTTGGTAACGGCCTATCGCGACGTAATGAATATGCAGGTGTAGATAGCGTTTATTCGTTGGCGTCGAAAAAAGCGAGTAACAAGCGCTAATGACAACGGTGGGTAATTGATTGGCGGGTGGCGTCAGCAAGAGAGATCACTGGTCATGACGAAGTAACCTCTCCTATCGCTTGATCAGGCTTCTAAAGAAATAATTCGTCCTTGTAACTCTTCCAGCCGCTCTGTGACGAGCAACACCTCTTCGGCTGGTATTTGGCGAATAACATCACCGGTTTCGCGGTCGATGACTTTCGTGATGACGCGCCCGGATTGCTCACTCAGTACAAATTCCAATCCCCGTGGCCGAAGTGTTTCGTTGATCCGCTGTATAGGCGCCGCAAGTGACTCTTTGCTCACGCTGCGGAGTTCGGGCTGCTCTCCGACAGCGCCCGTGATGCCAGGTGCCTGCTGTGACGATGTTGTTGGATTGGTTGATTGGTAGTCGGTTGATTGATAGGGAGTTGTTGCTATCGAGATTAGCTCATCAATTAACAAGGGGCCCATAGACGGAATCCTTTAGATAAAAGCCACGCGGCGTGGTGGCAACAAGGTGATAAGGCCGTCGAGTCGTCGCTATAGGCCTCTTCACTACTATCGGCCGGAGAGCTACAAACTTTATTTTTGCATAGCGTAGGACTGTGATCGTTATAACGACAGCCCAAAAGCTTCTGATATGCTCTGTCGCCTTTTTGTGGGTGTGACGTAATAACAACGTGGTAGCGAGCGAGACGAGAATGTCAGTCCAACAAGATGAATATGAAAGAGTTACCAGTCCAACGGCCGTAAGCTCTCTTTTAAATACCATGATCGAGGGTGGTGGGGTGTCGCTTTGCTTGGCCTCCGCTGATGCACACCCAGAACCTATCGTGTTAATGGAGCAGTACGCCGGCAAGACGCTAGTGATGGACTTATCCTCGGTCGATCATTTGTTAAACCGCTTACAGCAAGGTGAGCTTTTTTTCCTGCGCGGCCACTCTCAGGGCAAAGTGGTGCGCACGCCATTTCTGTCGTTAACCGAAACCCGCCATGCAGGGGGGCGCTTTTTATGTTGTAGCGACTACCCTGCGACCCTGGAAGTGCTCCAGCGCCGCGAATCGTTTCGCGCTGAGCTGCGTTTAGGTATGGTCGTGCCCGCTTCAATATGTGGCGAAAGTGATAGCGGGGTTGACGGGGAGCTACGCGATCTTTCCCAGGATGGCTGCCAAATAGAGCTGCCGCTGACTGCCAGTGGCGTGTTGGCTGACGCTGACCTGCCGCTAACGCTCGCCTTTACATTCCCAGATGGCACCTATTTTGAAGTGCAGGGTGTTCCGCGCCATCAAAAAATCGATCCTGAACGGCACTTATTGCGCGTGGGCTTCCGCTTTACGAATTGCGCTGCCGAGCAAGAGCGACAAATTTGGTATTTTGTCTGTGAAATCGAGCGCGAAGCCGCCCGCTATAGAAAAGAGGCGCAGGATGATCGTCAGCCATCGCCGCTATTTGAGCAGCCTGGCAAACGTACGGCAGGGAGTGAGCATGTCGGGCGGCGCGATATTCGCCGCTATGCAACACCCATGGCGCGGCGCTTAGTGAAAATAGCGGCTTACCTGGATGCCCAACTGCTGCTTTTACAGCAAGGTAGCGACATCGATTCTCGCCAGCTATCACGTAATGCAGACCGTCTTTTGTTGCTCCATGAAGATGACCGGGAGGCGCTGCTGTTTGCGACGCGCTGCTTGTCGCCAGAGCCGCTGCTTGTTCGTCATGGGATTGCAGTCGCCGTGCATTTGCTCGATTTGGTGGGGGCAAATATGCCCCGTGATGTGCGCAAAGCGGTTGTAGCGAGTGGTTTGGTGCATGATCTTGGCAAAGCGCTTGTTCCGCAAATACTGTTCAAGGCGCCACACTTCGAGGCCACTCATCGCCAAGCCATGAGTGAGCATGTGGCGTTGCTGTTAGATCGTCTTCAGCACTGTCAGTGGCTTTCTGCTGCCGTTGCCCAAGCGGTGATTGGTGGTATTAACGAACGGTTGGATGGTAGTGGCTATCCTGATGGCTTAACCGGTAATGATATTAACGAGCTAGCGAAAGCGAGCGCAGTGGTCGATGTGGTAGAAGCGATGCGACGTGATCGAGCTGATCGACCTGCTAAAACGGCGCAGCAAATATACCGTCATTTGCTGAGCCGCCCTCACCAATTTGATCCCCGCTGGACCAAGCGCTACATCGAGCATTTCAAACCACTGCCGGTGGGGTCGCTGGCGTATTTTTCCAGTGAACAAATGGCTTGGATTGTTCGTCTTGACGAGCAAGGTGCGCCGGCTGAAGTGGCGTTGACTCGTCAGGCAGAGGCGCCCATGCGCGAGACGTTGGGCAATACGCTGCGTGGAGACGTTCTAGAAAGGTTGGGTAAGCCAACACGTGAAGTGGCGGTGTCTACGTAGCCGTTTACTGCTTGGCAAAGAGAGCGAAATTTTCTGAGCGAAAAGTAAGGTAAACATTAAAGTCTATTAGTCCGGCGCCGATACTAGTTATAACCGAGTCAATAAGCTCGATTTTGGACGCGAAACAGCTAACGAGAAACAGCGCAGTCGTTGATTGTGTGGCTGTTGTTCACATTAATAAAGGAGAGCCCGCTTATGACATACTCCCGCGGTGGCGCCGCTTATGGCCGAGGTGCCAATGCCTACGCCCGCGTTGGCGTGGAAAGCGGCGTTATGTCAGCTGATCCTCATCAGCTTATTGTAATGCTGTTTGATGGTGCTCAGGCGGCCATCCGTGCGGCGCGTATTCATATGCAGGCAGGTCACACGGCTGAAAAAGGGAAGTCGATTTCCAAGGCCTTGGATATTATTAACAATGGCTTGGTAGCTGCGTTGGATCAAGAGAAGGGCGGCGATATTGCTGAGCGTCTTGCTTCTCTTTATGACTACATTTCCCGCTTATTGTTAGCCGCAAATCTGCGAAATGATGAAGATAGCCTTAACCAAGCAGAACGTTTGCTTGAAGACATCGCCTCTGCATGGCGTGAAATCGGTCAACAGCAAAGTGCGTGAGGCAAAGCATGTCGGCTTCTGAAACTGCTCGTGAAAATGCCCAGCAAGCGCTTATTGAAGCGTACGCCAAGCTACTCATCTGTGTGACAAAAATGCACGAGCTCGCGCATGCGGAGCAGTGGGCAGAGCTTATCGAGCAGCGTACTCACTATGTGATGTCAGTTGAAGCGTTGCGTCAGCGCGATGAAGAAACCGTACTTGATGATGATGGGCGGAAGCGAAAAGCAGAGTTGCTGGAGAGCATTCTTGAGCATGATGTTGAAATTCGTCGTCGTTTGGTGGCTAGGCGAGATGAGCTAGGCAAACTGATCGGTGTTTCTCAACGTCAGCGAAGTCTGCATCGTGCTTATGCGCCTCAGCAAGGTGATGCGGCGCTTTTCGATACCGGTAGCGATCAGGAGAAGGGGGCTACGTGAGTGGCATTACGCCACTTATCGATACGCTCATGCACCAAGTGCTTGGGCGTAAGGGTGAGCTGTCCCAGCGTCCTCTTAACGCGCCCGTGCAACCAGTACCGCCGGGTGAGGGGCCGCGTGCACTGCAAGGCGATTCAAGCTTGGATGGGCGCCCTCTAACATCGCCACTCGATGATCTTAGGCGTCTATCCACCTCACTTGATGGGCAACGGCTGCCCACTGCGAAGGGAGAGGTAGCCAGCACACCACTAGGCTCGACGCAAACACACTTTAGCCCGGCGGCACGCACCATCGCCGATGTATTGCTGCGCTTTCCCGCACCACCGGCGATGATACGCCCGCAGGCGCCATTGATGGGATTGGAGGAAGCGCCCTCTGCTACGGTACTAGCAAGTCGGTTAGAAAGCAGCGTTCGGGATAGCGGACTGTTTTACGAATCGCATTTAAAGCGATGGTTTCAAGGGGACTCTCCCCGACAACAATTGCTGCGAGAGCCGCAGATGCAGCCAGGCCCACGACCTCTGCTGCCTGCCAGTCTGGCCACGTTTGTAATGCCTCCTTTTGCGGCAAATGCCACATTGGGTGCGAGTAATACAAACGTTGCCATATTGCCGAATTCGCTGCTGATACCTGTGGCAAGTGATCAAGCTGGTGTGATGCGCACAACCGCGCTTATGCCAGTGGATAATACGTTGCCAGCAGGCACGCAGCGTGAAAGTGTGCTTGCCAATGTCTCTGCGAGCGCTTCCGCCAGCATTGATATGGCAAGCGCGCGAGCCATGGAAGAGAGTTCGCTAGTGCGCGGTGGTCGTGAGATTGTGCATGAAAGTTTGCAGAGCCTGGTGCGTCAACAGCTCGATATGCTCGTGATGCCTGTTATTCGCTGGGAAGGTGATGTTTGGGCCGGTATTTTTATGGCATTGGTCATTCATATGCCCACCCGGGAAGGTGAGCGCGAAAGCGCCCAGCAAGAAGCAGAAGGTGATGGTGTCTGGCAGTCAGATATGCAGCTCGACGTGCCTAATCTGGGAGCGTTCAGTGCATCACTCAGACTTTACCAATCAGTGTTAAGCATTGATCTGACCACGGATACTGCGTCGACTTACCAGTCTCTGGAGCTGGGGAGTGAGCGTTTGGAAAAACGTCTGCAGGCGTTAGATTTTCGCAGTGTTCAGGTGAAAGCACACTATGCCACCTTGGAGAGTCATGATGGCGACCTCGGGTGAACATCGTCGTCAAGCCGTCGCGCTAGCCTATCAAGATAAAGATCAGGCACCGAGAGTGATCGCAAAAGGTTACGGCGAGCTGGCGGAGCGGATTATGGCGGAGGCTCAGCGCCAAGGTATTTATGTGCATGACGCACCTGAGCTTGTGGCACTGCTGATGCAGTTAGATCTCGATGCCGAGGTTCCTGCAAGTTTATATCAGGTGATTGCAGAGCTTCTTGTGTGGGTATTTGAGTTATCCGAAGAAGGGTTAATTCCTCGGCAAGAGCGTTGGTAGCCAATATAAACGTTGTATGTAACCATGACAGAGGAATGTTAAAAACCTTTAAGGCGTCGATATAAAGTCATAATGAAACGCCCATGCCGTTCGATGGAACACTATGAGTCAAGCCAGCTTTCTCGATGAAATTCAAGAAATTAATTTAGCGTATTTACTTCTCGCGCAGCGCCTATTGGTCGAAGACCGTGAGGCAGCGATGTTTCGCTTAAAAGTAGACAGTGAGCTTGCCGATCTGCTGGTGTCTCTAAATGCTCGGCAGTTGACGAAACTGGCACGCAATAATCAGCTGATATGCAGGCTAAGCCAAACGAGCGTCCATCAACTGCGCAAAATTACTCAGAATCCTCGGGATCAAGGTCTTTCAGGGTTACATGCTTCTTTGTTGTCGGCTTGTGAAGAGTTTGAGGTGTTTCCAGTAGGAGAGTCCGAGTGAGTCAGAAAAGCTTGGTTGATGAAATGCACCAAGTACAACTGGCCATAGAGCTGATTGAGTTAGGTGCACGCTTACAAGTACTAGAGACCGAGACAGATCTAAGTCGCACGCGCTTGATTAAGTTGTACAAAGAAGTGCGGGGGATGTCGCCGCCTAAAGGTATGCTGCCTTTTTCCGCGGACTGGTTCGTCACGTGGCTGCCAAACGTGCATTCGTCGCTGTTTTACAACATTTACAACAGTATACAAAAAAATACCTGCTGCGAGCGTATTGATGCCTTTGTCAAAGCTTACCGCCTGTATGAAGAGCAGATAAACCTTGAAAACGTTGAACCGGTGCTGGGGCTTACGCGGGCGTGGACACTGGTACGGTTTTTTGAAAGCGACTTGCTGCAGCTCAACATGTGTACGCGTTGTGGGGGGCACTTTGTCGCGCATGCGCATAGCCCCGCTCATGATTATGTTTGTGGTATTTGCCAGCCTCCCTCGCGAGCCGGCAAAACACGCAAGGCGCGGCTTTGAAAGATAAAAAACGGCCACGCCCACAGCGGGTAAGCATATAACCAATAAAGTGCGACTTTAACGTATAGATAGCACCAAAAGGGGTGGGTACTTTTTCATTAGAACTGCCTACGCCCTGCGTATGCTATGGCTAAGAAACGCGTGGAGCGGGACTTTTCTGTGTCTTCTTTTTGAAACACGGGAATATCGCTCCCTTGAGATAAAACTGATACCGCAAGGACACTGCTTGTGCTGATTCCTCTGGGTTATTTGGTCGTACTGCTATCTGTCTTTGGCGGTTATGTGATGGCAGGTGGTAGCTTGGGCCCCCTGTACCAACCCCTGGAGCTGCTGATTATTGGCGGTGCAGGCGTTGGCGCTTTTATTGCTGCCAATAACGGCAAAGCGATTAAAGCCACGTTTAAAATACTTCCCAGGCTCAAACGCACCAAAAAATATAATAAAGCCCTGTACATGGAGTTAATGGCGCTGCAATACAAGATCCTCTCTAAAGTGCGCCGTGAGGGGATGTTGGGCATTGAGCGTGACATTGACAACCCTCAGGAAAGTCCCCTGTTTCAAGAGCATCCCACGGTGCTTGCAGACCCTCATATTATGGATTTTTTAACCGATTATCTGCGGTTAATGGTGAGCGGTGGCATGGAACCGATGGAAATCGATGAGTTAATGCTTCACGAAATCGAAGTATTTGAGCAGGAAGCCCATATTCCCATCGATGCGATTGCCAAAGTCGGTGATGCAATGCCTGCGTTCGGTATCGTAGCGGCGGTAATGGGGGTTATTAAAGCACTGACCTACGCAGATGCCAGCCCTGAACAAATGGGACAAATGATTGCCATGGCGTTGGTGGGCACCTTCCTGGGGATTTTAATGGGCTATGGATTTATTAGCCCTATCGCGAGCTATGCCGAACGGCAAGCCAAAGAAGCAGAAAAAATGCTCCAGTGTATCCGTGTCACGCTACTGGCTAGCCTGCATGGTTATGCTCCTCAGTTAGCCGTCGAATTTGGTCGGAAAGCACTACACAGCACCGAGCGCCCCGGCTTCGCAGAGCTTGAAGAGTATGTTCGCGACGCTAAAAAGGGCGGTAATGCATGAGTAAGGGGGGCGATAAGCGTCCGATTGTTATTCGGCGCAAAAAAGTGGTGCATGCCCACCATGGCGGTGCGTGGAAGATTGCCCTTGCTGACTTTATGACAGCTCTGATGGCGCTGTTTTTGGTCATGTGGATTTTAAGTGTTTCCGACGATGAAACCCGGCGCAGTGTTGCAGAGTACTTCAGCACGCCGTTAATAACGGCAATGACCAGCGGTGACCGATCAGGAAGCACCCAGGTGATTCCGGGTGGTGGCCCAGATCCTACCCACAGCGATGGCGAACGTGCCCGGATTGATATTCTTCAGCATAGCCGTCCCAGTGCTCAGGAGCGGCGCTTCTTTAACAATTTGCAAGAGCGTATTGAGCGGGCCATTGAACAAGACCCGGAGCTGCGCCACCTACGTAGCCAAATGCGCTTTGATTTAACCCGCGAAGGGCTACGTATTCAGCTGCTCGATACGGAGCAGCGGCCCATGTTCGAGTTAGGTAGCGATCAAGTAGCTCCCTACATGCGCAACCTGCTCCGTACGATGGCACCGCTACTCAACGAGTTACCCAATGACTTAAGCATCAGCGGCCACACCGACAGCGTGCCTTATGCCGGTGGTTTTCGAGGCTACAGTAACTGGGAGCTGTCCAACGACCGAGCAAATGCCTCTCGGCGTGAATTAGTTGCTGGCGGACTTGATCCAGATCAACTGCTGCGCGTATCGGGCTTTGCCGATCGTGTCAGGTTGCCTGACACTGCGCCGACAGACCCGGTTAATCGTCGCATTGAGCTCGTTGTCTTATTGCCAGAAATCGCTGAAGCGATTCGTAATCCAGGCGTTATGGGGCTTGATTCCCCATTGCCTGATGCAGATGCGCTTTTAGAAGCGTTGCCACAAAGCGCGTCTCAGAGCGATGAAAGCGAATGAGTAGGGCTTATCACAACACTAAGACGTTTATGTGGAGCGGTGCATGGATATAGCGGATTTTTTTGACACCTTTTTTGAAGAAGCTGAAGAGCTGCTGGCCGATATGGAGCAGCATCTGCTGGAACTGGATGTCGATGATCCGGATAGCGAGCAGCTAAACGCTATCTTCCGCGCCGCCCACTCCATAAAAGGCGGCGCAGGTACCTTCGGCTTCAGCGTGTTGCAGAAAACCACGCACATCTTTGAAAACCTGTTAGATCACGCACGCAAAGGTGAGCTGACATTGCGAGCCGACCTCGTTGATACTTTTTTAGAGGCAAAAGACATCATGCATGAGCAACTCGATGCCTATCGCAACGAGGAAGAGCCCAACCAAGAAGCCTACGAGCGAATTTGCCAGACACTGCAGCAGATCGCGCTAGAAGAAATTGGTCAAACGTTGGATGCACCTGCGGCCCCCGCGCCGGCGGTTGAGAAAAAAGCATCAGCCAGCGCTGAGGCTGCTGAATCCTCTGCGCTAAGCGATCGCCATCTGTTGGTTGCGTTACTGAATGTTAGCGAAAAAGATCGCACGCTGCTGGTGGAAGAGCTGGAGCAACTGGGCGATGTCCAATCCCACTCGGGTGATGAAAAACGTTACGAAGTCACGCTGACAGGTGACGTTAGTGCTGACGATATTGAAGCGGTGATGTGCTTCATTATTGAGCCTGAGCAGATTGAAATTAGCGTGGTAGCCGTTGAAAAAGACGAAAGCGCTAGCCCTGAGTTAGACACGCCAGCGCCAGCAGCCGCGCCGACTGATGCTGTTGAGTCTACTGATAGTGTTGAGCCAGCGGTGGCTAAACCTGCTGACAAAACGCCCTCGCCAGAAAAACCAGCCAAATCCGCCCCCAAAAAAGCGGCCGCAGAGTCTGCCTCGATTCGTGTGTCGGTAGATAAAGTCGACCAAATCATCAATTTGGTGGGCGAGCTGATTATTACCCAGTCGATGCTGGACCAAACGGTCAGTGACCTTGGCGATCAATCTGTTGGCAATAGCTCGCTACAAAATGGCATGAGTCTGCTCCAGCGTAACGCACGCGATCTTCAAGAAGCGGTAATGTCGATCCGCATGATTCCGATGGAATTTGTGTTTAGTCGATTCCCCCGTGTTGTACGTGATACCGCCGGTAAATTGGGCAAAGAAATTGAGCTTATTACCGAAGGTAAGTCCACCGAGCTGGATAAAAGTCTGGTTGAGCGCATTACCGATCCGTTAACGCACCTAGTACGTAATAGCTTGGATCACGGCATCGAAATGCCGGATGAGCGCGAAGCGGTAGGTAAGCCCCGAGTTGGCAAGCTCGTGTTATCGGCACGCCATCAGGGCGGCAATATTCTGATTGAAGTGCGTGACGATGGCGCGGGTATGGATCGTGATCGATTGTTGGCCAAGGCGCGTGAAAATGGCCTAAACGTTTCCGACAACATGCCCGACGAAGAAGTCTTCCAGCTGATTTTTGCACCGGGTTTTTCCACCGCAAAGGAAGTCACAGACGTTTCTGGCCGCGGTGTCGGAATGGATGTGGTCAAGCGGAATATTCAAGGCATGGGTGGCCGGGTTGAAATCCAATCCAAGAAAGGTGAAGGCACCAACACGCGCATCGTGTTGCCGCTGACGCTCGCCATTCTTGACGGCATGTCGATCAAAGTAGGCAGTGAAACCTTTATTTTGCCACTTTCCACGGTGCTCGAGTCGTTGCAGCCTGCCAAAGGCGATATGTATGCCATGGCGGGTGATGATGTAGTGCTTAAGGTGCGCGATGAGTACCTGCCGGTCATTGCGATCCATGAAGTGCTGGATGTGGAAAATGCCATTACCGACCCAACCAAAAGTATTGCCGTGATCGTGCAGGGCGAGGGGCGTCGTTATGCCATGTTGGTCGATGAGCTGATTGGCCAGCAACAGGTGGTTGTGAAGAACTTAGAAGATAACTACCGCAAAGTGCCGGGCGTTTCGGCGGCGACCATCCTTGGTGATGGTAGCGTCGCACTAATTCTAGATATTACAGGTTTACATCGGTTAAGCCGTGCCAAGAAAGAAGCCGGAAAACAGGTGAGTTATCCCCATCTCTCTTATTACCAGGAGGCCGAGCCGTCATGAGCCAGGCAAACAACGGAGCGGTATTGTCCGCCGCAGAAGCCGATAATCGCGAATTTTTGGTGTTCTCTTTGGGAGAAGAAGAGTATGCCATTGATATTCTGAAGGTTCAGGAAATACGCGGCTATGAAAATGTCACGCGTATTGCCAATGCCCCTGATTTTATTAAAGGGGTGACCAATTTGCGCGGCGTCATTGTCCCCATTGTCGATCTACGCATTAAATTTCACCTAGACAGTGTGGAGTACGGTGGCCAAACCGTTGTTATCGTGGTCAATGTCGCCGACCGCGTCGTTGGTATTGTCGTGGACGGCGTTTCCGATGTCATGACACTAACTCCCGAGCAAATCAAACCAGCGCCTGAGTTTGGCGTCACGCTCTCCTCTGATTTCTTGAGCGGTTTAGGCAGTCTTGAAGACCGCATGTTGGTGTTGGTTGATATCGATAAGCTGCTAACCAGCGAAGAAATGGCCTTAGTCGATAGCACTAGCAGCCGCTAACACCTGTGTGACTGGGCACAGGGAGAGTGCCTTCTTAAGCCAAAAAAACAGCCTTCTCTGGTGCTACGGATAGCATCGGCCACTACGGTTGTGTTTGGAGTAATGCGTGTGACACCGCTACTGCGTCAAATGATGAGCAATATGACCGTGCGTCTCAGTTGGGGGCTGGTGTTAGCCACTTTTTCAATGTTGGTGGTGGTGGCCTGCGCTATAGGTCTTTATGCGCTCCACCACGGTGCCGCTATTGTGCAGGCATCGAGTGACTTGCAGGCGCAGCAAGCGGCGTTCAGTGAGTTTGCGACACGCATTCGCTGGGTGCTGATTGGCGTGGTCATCATGACCGGTATAACGGTCGCGGTAGTGGTGTGGGGGGTGACCGTTAATGTGTTGCGTCCCTTGGATCGTCTGGTCGGTTACTTTGAGAAAATGGCCCAGGGCGATCTAAGTCAGCAAATAACCTCGCCTGGCAATAATGAAATTGGCAGGTTGTACACTGCAATGGCGCACATGCAGTCTTCACTGTCTGAAACGGTTGGCGTGGTACGCCAAAGCGGCGCGTCAATTTTTGAGCGTTCTCAGCATATCGCCAGTGGCAATAACGACCTCTCCTCACGTACCGAACAGCAGGCCTCTTCGCTAGAAGAGACGGCCTCGAGCATGGAGCAGTTGGCCTCTACCGTTGGGCACAATGCAGACAATGCATTGCAAGCCAGTCAGCTCGCCAATGAGGTAACGCTAACCGCCAGACGCAGCGGCGAAGAAGTTGCCAATATTGTTGAAACCATGCAAGACATTAGCGCCAGCTCCCACCAGGTTGCCGACATTATTACGGTGATCGATAACATTGCCTTTCAAACCAATATTCTCGCCTTAAATGCCTCGGTAGAAGCCGCCCGTGCGGGTGAACATGGCAAAGGGTTTGCCGTTGTCGCGCAGGAAGTTCGCAGTCTCGCTAGCCGCAGCGCTAATGCTGCCAAAGAAATTCGCACGCTGATCGATGCATCGCTTGGCAAAGTGGACGCGGGCACCCAACGGGTGAATCACGCGGGAAAAACTATGCAGGATCTTGTCGCTGCGGTGCAGCGGGTCAACGATATTATGGATGAGATTGCGGCTGCCTCCGAAGAGCAAAGCAACGGTATTGGGCAAGTGAATCAAGCGGTTGCCCAAATGGATCAGGTTGTTCAGCAAAATGCCCAGCTGGTTCAACAGGCAGCACGCAGCGCCAACGAATTAGAAAGCGAAGCGGCACGCCTTAGAGAAGCGGTTGAGCGCTTCCATGTGACGCCTGCCCTGGTAGAGGGGAAGTATGCCGTGCGGCCCCGCGCTCTTCAGCCAGTACCTGCCGCCCAAACCCCGGCGGCCAAAAAAACACCTGCTCGCAACACGGCAGTCGATGAGTGGGTAGCGTTTTAGGTCTTGCGGTTTAGGCTCATGACTTCCTTGGCTTCAATACTAAAAATAAGGTATGCGGATGCGTAATAACCAGCCAGTCACTCAGCGTGAAATTGAACTACAGAGTGATGATTTCCTCGTTTCGCGTACGGATCTTAAAGGGCGCATTACCTATGCAAACCCGGCGTTTATCGAGATAAGTGGTTTTCAGCACGAAGAGCTGATAGGCGCGCCCCATAACTTGATTCGGCACCCGGATATGCCGCCAGCGGCGTTTGAAAACCTGTGGCAGACCGTGAAAAGCGGTGAAACATGGCGAGGGCTGGTTAAAAACCGCTGTAAGAATGGCGACCACTACTGGGTTAGTGCCAGCGTAACGCCGATTATTGAAGACGACCAGGTCGTTGGCTATGCCTCTGTCAGGGTGCAGGCAACCCGAGAGGCGATTGCCCAAGCGGAGCAGGCCTACGCTGAAATACGTGAAGGTCGTAACAAACAGCTCTATTTAGACAAGGGGCGGTTGCGTAAGAAAGGTCTGGCCCAACGCTTAAAACGGATCCGACTGGATACTCTGCGCGCTAAATTGGTTGGCATGATTGTCGTCGCTGGTGCACTGCTGCTGGTGAGTGGTGGCCTTGGGTTGTATGGCCTTAACGTCGCAGGAGAGCGGCTAGCGACGCTTAACAATGATGGCCTGCAAGATGTTATTCGCTTACAGCAAATAGACCAGATCATCGCACAAACGCGTCAGGCCATGATTGAACCAGAGCGCATGGAGCTGATTCAACAGCGCTTTGAGATGGGTGACATGATTGCCAATAGCGCGGCGACGATTGAGTCCGCTTGGCAGCAATACTACTCCCGTGATGTCAACACGACAGCGCTAGCCAGCTCCTTCAATGCTCAGCTGCAAACCTTTTTAGACAATGGCATGTTCCAGGCGGAAACCGTCTTGCAAGCAGAAGACACGTATCAAGTGTTTACCGGTTTGGACGCAGTCATCAGTGTGATGAATAACGAAGGGCGCGAACTTTCAACGATGGTGAACCAGCTCATCGCCGAAAAACAGGTGGCCGCCGAGGTAATGGCCGCTGATGCTGAGCAAGGTCAAACCCGCATGCTAAGCGCTCAGGCCGCTGTACTAGGTGTTGGCGTGCTGGCGCTCATCCTGCTTGGGATGCTGACGTTACGTTCCATTGTTCGGCCACTTAAAAGTGCCTCCCGTTTTACCTTGCAAATCGCGGGCGGAAACCTAGCCGCAAAAGTGCCCCCCCACCAGCGGGATGAGGTTGGGATGCTGATGGAGTCGCTGAACACTATGCGGAAAAGTTTGAGCAGCATTATCAGCGATGTAAAAGGCGGTATTAATGTGGTCACCCCTGCCGCGCGAGATATTGCCAGCGGTAATGAGGCGTTATCGTCTCGTACCGAGCAACAGGCCGCGTCGCTCCAGCAAACCGCATCCAGTATGGAAGAAATGACCACGACCGTGCGTCAAAACAGCGATAACGCTCAAGAAGCACGTCGTCTTGCCGATAACAATGCTAAGCAAGTGACCCAGACCGGGGAGCTCATGTCGCAATTGGTCGAGAATATGCAGCGAATTACCCAAAGCTCGCAAAAAATGACTGACATCATCAATGTGATTGACTCGATTGCTTTTCAAACCAATATCCTGGCACTCAACGCATCAGTAGAAGCCGCCAGGGCTGGTGAGCATGGGCGTGGGTTTGCGGTGGTTGCTGAAGAAGTGCGCAAGCTAGCAGGCAGAAGCGCAAGTGCTTCTCAAGAGATTCGCGTGTTGATTGATGGTTCTAATCAAGAAGTCAATGTGGGCGCTGGGCTGGTCAAGAGAGCCGAAGTGGCGATTAGTGAGGTGGCCGACGCGGCGCGCAATGTTACCCAGATCATGCATGACATTTCGTCAGCGTCAGCAGAACAGAGCCACGGTATCGCTGAAGTGAATCAAGCCGTTGCCGAGATGGATCAAGCGACACAGCAGAATGCCGTTCGTGTTCAGGAAACAGCGCGTGCCGCCGTGGCATTAGAGCAGCAAGCGGGTCTATTGGCCCTGTCGGTTGAGGCGTTTCGTTTGAATCATCAGAGCTCGCCCACAACAGCGCTTAGCACAGCAGCTACTGCTTCTAGGCCGCCAACACTGCTCCCAGATAGACCAACTAAACCGCCTTCGTCGCCAACCACGCGGCAGCTGGCCGCAGTAGAGGAGTGGGAAGAATTTTGATCGACCAACGCGAGCGGGGAGTTGACGTCGGCCAGTGGGCATCGGGAGGGCAGATCGAACGTGATCTGGTGCTAACCGATGCCGACTTTGTGCGTATACGGGAATTGATTTACCAGCGCGCCGGAATAGTGCTTGCTGAGCATAAGCGTGAAATGGTCTACAGCCGCTTAGCCAAGCGACTGCGTCACCATGGTATTACGCGTTTTACCGACTATTTGTCTCGGTTGGAGCGTCAGCCGGACGCTAAAGAGTGGGAGGCGTTTACCAACGCCTTAACGACCAACCTCACGGCTTTTTTTCGTGAGGCGCACCACTTTCCGCTATTAGCTGAGCACATTAAGAAACAGCAAAGCCCCGTGACTATTTGGTGCTCAGCGGCGTCCACTGGCGAAGAGCCCTACTCGATAGCAATGACGCTGCTAGAAACCTTGGGGCCAAAAGCCTCCCAGGCCAAAGTCATTGCCACCGATATTGACACCGATGCACTCAGTAAAGCGCGTGCCGGTATTTATCCGCTTGAACAGGTGCGTAAATTAGACGAAGGACGGGTTAAGCGATTTTTCCAGAAAGGCACCGGTGGTCATGCAGGTTTGGCACGTATAAGGCCAGAAGTATCATCGTTGGTGGAGTTTTTGCCGCTTAATTTGCTGGGGCCACAGTGGTCGGTAAAAGGCCCTTTTGATGCCGTTTTTTGTCGTAATATTATGATTTATTTCGATAAAGATACCCAGGCCAAGATATTAAAACGGTTTGCCCCGCTAATGAAGCCAGACGCATTACTGTTTGCGGGACACTCGGAAAATTTTTCGTATATCAGCGATGCATTCAAGCTGCGTGGGCAAACGGTTTATACCCTCGCAAAAAAATAAATCGGTTACGTGCGTTGACTCCTTTTGGCAATCGCCTTAGCGGAGTGGGCTGGCACACAGGTGGCTACCGTCATAAAGGAGGCGTGCTTTGAGCGCAGCCAAAATCAAAGTGTTGTGCGTTGATGACTCGGCGCTGATTCGTGATTTACTAACGGAAATAATCAACTCTCAGTCGGATATGGAAGTCGTTGCCGTCGCGCCAGATCCCATTGCTGCGAGGGATCTGATCAAACAACACAATCCTGATGTGCTGACATTGGACGTAGAAATGCCGCGGATGGATGGTCTTGATTTTCTTGAGCGGTTAATGCGGCTTCGCCCTATGCCGGTACTTATGGTGTCATCGCTGACCCAGAGTGGCTCAGAGATTACTCTGCGTGCGTTAGAGTTAGGCGCCTTGGATTTTGTGGCCAAGCCCAGCTTGGGTATTCGCAGCGGCATGATGGAGTATGCAACTGAAATTACCGACAAGCTTCGCGCCGCTGCCCGCTCGCGCCCTCGCCAAGCCCGCCATAAAAATGCGCCGCCACCCACACAGCTAAAAGCACCCATGGTGTCGAGTGAAAAGCTGATTATCATTGGTGCTTCTACCGGTGGCACAGAGGCAATTCGCTCAGTGCTCGAACCACTGCCGGCGAATGCGCCAGCCATCTTGATTACCCAGCACATGCCGGGTGGTTTTACCCGCTCTTTCGCCGAGCGGCTAGATCGGCTGTGCCGAATTAGCGTAAAAGAAGCCACCGATGGCGAGCGTGTCTTGCCAGGCCATGCCTATATTGCCCCAGGCGATCAGCACCTAGAGCTTGTCCGCAGTGGTGCTAACTATGTCGTGCGCTTAAATGATGGCCCACCGGTCAACCGTCATCGTCCTTCTGTTGATGTGCTGTTTCACTCTGCTTCCAAGCATGCGGGTAAAAACGCCATTGGTGTGATTTTGACCGGCATGGGAAAGGATGGCGCTGTAGGTCTTCTTGAAATGCGTGAGGCCGGGGCGGCCACCATTGCGCAGAATGAACAAAGCT
Source organism: Halomonas sp. KG2 (assembly GCA_030440445.1). Taxonomy (NCBI): domain Bacteria; kingdom Pseudomonadati; phylum Pseudomonadota; class Gammaproteobacteria; order Oceanospirillales; family Halomonadaceae; genus Halomonas; species Halomonas sp. KG2. The sequence goes on from CP098528.1 coordinate 128,629, forward strand.
GCGTGGTGTTTGGTATGCCAAGAGAAGCCATCGCCGTTGGGGGAGCCGTCGAAGTGGTTGCTTTAGATGATATTCCATCGCGGTTGATGGCCTTAATTGCCGCTTCAGGGCGTGCTCAGCGGGTATAACACCCCATTGCGCATAAATAAAAAAAGGGACAAAACATGACACGCTCACTGCGTCATATCAGTATTCACTCTGCCGTTATTGCCGCGTTGGCTAGCTTCGTCATGCTGATAGTGGTGTTAGCTGGTATCAGTTTTATGGCAGACCGCAATGCTCAGGCTAACCTGTCAACCTATAGTCTCATCAGTAATAGTCAGCTCAATGAGATTAATCGCGCTGACTCGTTGCTCAATCAGGGGATGCTGGCCATGGAGACGGCATCCAATTTTTTAATGGTCGGTCAAACGCGCCAATCCAATGCCCAGGTCGACATTGCTCTGGATCGAATTGCACGTTCCGAAGAGCGTTTTGAACGCTTCGCTGCGACGACAAACGATGCATTGGGCGAGGCATTGATAGATGACTTTCGCGACGTACTGGCCTTGGTCAAGCAGCAGCATGCGACGTTCGAAACCATGGACATCAATGCTTTTAATCGGCTTCGGGGCGAGCTGGTTGAGCCATTGAGCAATTTAGCCAATAGCGCCACTGCTTTTGTGCAGCATGGTTTTCAGCAGGTAGATAGCATTCGTGGCGACGCTGAAGCGCAAGGCGATGTGTTTATGTTAGTCAATGCGCTTGCCGTGGCAATTGCGCTATTGGTGACTGCGTTCATCTATATAGCATTACGCCGTACGGTCATCGCGCCGTTGAATGACGCCGTAAGGCGACTGGACAAAATTTCCCAGGCTGACTTAACGGAGCCCGTTCCCGCATCAGGCAAAAACGAAGTGGGGCGTCTTTTTTCAGCGATGGGCACGATGCAGCAAAACCTGACGGCGATTGTGACGCGGGTTCGTGAAGGCAGTAGTGAAATTCATCACGGCACGCGAGAGATAGCCAGTGGCAATGCGGATCTGTCATCACGCACTGAGCAGCAGGCTGCTTCGATCGAAGAAACGGCCGCCAGCATGGAACAAATGACGGCCACGGTTAAACAAAATGCCGACAATGCGCGTCAGGCAAGCACGCTGGCAGCAGATGCCTCCACTACTGCCGAGCAGGGGGGCCAAGTGGTCGAGCAGGTAGTGCAGACAATGCACGGTATTTCTACCAGTTCCCAGAAAGTGGCAGATATCACCAGTGTGATCGACTCTATCGCCTTTCAAACCAATATTTTGGCACTCAATGCCTCGGTAGAAGCGGCACGCGCTGGCGAGCAAGGGCGTGGTTTTGCCGTTGTGGCAGGAGAGGTTCGCAACCTTGCCAGCCGCAGTGCCGATGCGGCTAAAGAGATTAAAACACTGATTGATGCCTCCGTTGCACAAATCAAGCAAGGCTCTACGCTGGTAGAGCAAGCGGGCACCACCATGTCCGATGTGGTGACGGCTGTCCGTCGGGTGACCGATATTATGGATGAGATTTCTGCAGCGTCTCAGGAGCAGAGCGATGGCATTGAACAGGTAAGCCAAGCGGTAGGGCAGATGGATGAAGTGACCCAGCAAAATGCAGCGCTGGTTCAGCAAGCCTCCGCGGCGGCTATGTCGCTCGAAGAGCAAGCAAACAAATTAGAAGAGGCGGTGGCTGTCTTTGCTTTGTTAACTAGCCAAGAGGGCGTGCAGCGTCAAGCACTGCCAGCGAGTAGCCAAGTAAACGTGCCTGCTGCCAGGCCGCAGGCAGCCACTGCACCCAGCCCTCGCCGAATCCCAGAGCCTAGCCACCACGATGAGTGGGAAGCGTTCTAGGTTTTAAGGATTGTTGTAAGAGCCGTTTTAGGACGGTTTTAAGAACGGTTTTTAAGCATCGCTATGTAAGAAATAATTTGATTGAGAGGATGACCAATGGCCGATAAGAACATGAGTTTTCTGGTAGTTGACGATTTTCCCACCATGCGTCGGATCGTTCGCAGCTTGTTGAAAGAGCTAGGTTTTACCAATGTTGATGAAGCAGAAGATGGTCAGGACGCGCTGAATAAGCTGCGTGCGGGTAACTTTGAATTCGTCGTCTCTGATTGGAATATGCCAAACCTGGACGGCTTAGAAATGCTGAAAGAGATCCGCCAGGATGAAGCACTAAAAGGGTTACCCGTATTGATGGTGACCGCGGAAGCCAAAAAAGAGAACATCATCGCGGCCGCTCAAGCGGGCGCTAATGGCTACGTCGTCAAGCCGTTTACAGCAGCCACTCTCGAAGAAAAGCTAAATAAGATCTTCGATAAGATGGGTAAATGAAGCGGCTGCGCCTGAGTGCTCGGTTAACGAGGAGACAACACGATGAGTCAGCATGAGCAGGATAGCGCTACCCAGCTATCTGAGGAAGCCGCTGAAGACCTGATCTTTCGCATCGGCAAACTTACCCGCATGTTACGCGACAACATGCGAGAGCTGGGTCTGGACAAAGAGATCGAGAAAGCAGCGGAAGCAATTCCTGACGCGCGTGACCGGTTGCATTACGTCGCTACCATGACTGAGCAGGCGGCTGAACGTGCATTAAACGCCATTGATCGCGCTCAGCCATTGCAAGACCAACTCTCTGACCGTGCTGAAGCGCTCGATAAGCGCTGGGCAGAGTGGTTTGAAGCGCCCCAAGAGTTGGATGATGCCAAAGCCTTGGTAAAAGAGACACGCACCTATCTAAGTGATGTGCCAACCATCGCTGCAGCGACAAATAAAGAACTGCTCGATATTATGATGGCCCAGGATTTTCAAGACCTTACCGGCCAAGTTATCAAAAAGATGATGGATGTCATCCGAGAAATTGAGCATCAGTTGGTGCAGGTGCTGATTGATAACGTGCCGGGTGCTCATGTACGTGAGTCGATGCAGCGTAAGGCAGAAGACCAATGGAAAAATGACAACGCACGTCGTAATGAAGAGCTGTTGAATGGCCCTCAGGTGAAGGACAATGCGCCCGACATCGTGACTGGTCAGGATCAGGTCGACGACTTATTGGACGAATTAGGCTTTTAATGCGTTGTTATTAAGACATTGTGAAAGGCAGTATCTGGCACTATAGGCATTTGTTCAGCCGTCCCTCGGGGCGGCTGAATTTATGATAAGCCACGCAAGATACCGCCGGATGGCCGCATGGCAGATAACGACAGCGATCAGGAAAAGACGGAAGAGGCCACACCCCGACGCTTAGACAAAGCCCGGGAAGAAGGCCAAGTACCCCGGTCTCGAGAACTGGCGACCTTTTTGCTGCTATTGGGCGGTGTAATTGGGCTGTGGAGCATGGGGCAAATGCTCTATGACCAGTTGGGCATGGTGATGGAGCAGGCCTTCTTATTCGAGCGCCGTCATGCCATGGAAAGTACCCCGATGCTGGTCAATGCGCTGGACCTGGGGCAGCGCACACTATTTGCAATGCTGCCGCTGTTCTTGCTGTTGACGGTGATCGCCCTGGTCGCACCCGCATTACTAGGGGGATGGTTAGTCTCGGCAAAATCAATGCAGCCCAAACTGTCGAAGCTAAACCCAGTGAAAGGGTTAAAGCGTATTTTTTCGTCCCAGGCATTGATTGAATTAACCAAAGCGATTGCCAAATCCATCCTGGTCGGCGGCATTGCATCGGCGTTTCTGTACGCCAACCTTGGTAAGTTCATGGGGCTAATGAATCAGCCCATTCAACAAGCATTGGCGACCGCATTGAATATGTCGGCGCTAGCCGCTGGCCTGATCGTTTTATCGCTAGTGGTGGTTATCTTAATTGATGTGCCTTTTCAGCTTTGGAGTAATGCGAAAAAGCTGCGTATGAGCAAGGAAGAGGTTAAGCGAGAGCATAAAGAGTCGGAAGGCGACCCCCACGTCAAGGGGCGTATTCGCCAGCAGCAGCAAGCAATGGCCAGAGGGCGGATGATGAGTAAAGTGCCTGATGCCGACGTTATTATCACCAACCCAACCCACTATGCGGTGGCCCTAGCGTATAAGGAAGGTAGCATGGGCGCCCCGCGGCTAGTGGCCAAAGGGGCCGATGTAGTGGCCGCACGTATCCGCGAAATAGGCTTGGAAGCCGGTGTGCCGCGATTGGAGGCCGCTCCCTTGGCGCGCGCTTTGTATCATCACGTGGATTTAGACGCTGAAGTGCCTGCGGAACTGTATACCGCAGTGGCTGAAGTGATGGCCTGGGCTTACCGCCTGAAGCAGGTCGCACAACAAGGAGGCGAGGTGCCCCCAACCCCAGACAATTTATCGGTCCCTCCCGAAATGGAACATTCCAATCGAGATGCCGGTGGCAGTGAGGCGCAATCATGAAAGGCTTAACCCAATTGATCAATCAGCGCGATTGGATGGGCGATGTGCGCATGAAGCTGCTCGCAGGGCCGCTGCTGATTCTGATGATCTTGGGCATGATGATTCTGCCCTTGCCGCCCTTCGCGCTCGATTTGCTGTTCACGTTCAATATCGCACTGGCCATCATGGTGCTGCTGGTCAGCATGTTTGCGGAAAAGCCACTCGATTTTGCCGCTTTCCCTGCGGTGCTGTTGTTTACCACGCTATTACGGCTATCGCTCAATGTGGCCTCGACCCGTGTTGTACTGATGGAAGGCCATCAAGGCGGAGATGCGGCCGGTAAAGTTATCGAAGCGTTTGGTACCTTCCTGGTCGGCGGTAATTTTGCCGTTGGTCTGGTGGTCTTTTTGATCCTGGTGATCATCAACTTCATGGTTATTACCAAGGGGGCTGGGCGTATTGCCGAAGTGGGCGCTCGCTTTATGCTGGATGCCATGCCCGGCAAACAGATGGCGATTGATGCGGACCTGAACGCAGGCCTGATTGGTGAAGAGGACGCTAAAAAGCGGCGCGCTGAAGTCGCCCAGGAAGCAGATTTTTATGGCTCTATGGATGGTGCGAGCAAGTTTGTGCGTGGTGATGCCATGGCTGGCTTGGTCATCATGGTGGTCAATATTATCGGTGGGTTACTGATCGGCATGATGCAGCACGACATGGGTTTTGCTGATGCCGCCCGTACCTATACCTTGCTAACCATTGGCGATGGTTTGGTGGCCCAGATCCCTGCGCTGGTGATTTCAACCGCCGCCGGTGTCACCGTGTCGCGCGTCAATACTGACCAAGATGTTGGTCAGCAAATGATCAGCCAGCTATTTATTAATCCTCAGGTCATGATCCTCTCTGCGATGGTGATGGGGCTGCTGGGCATGGTGCCAGGAATGCCAAACCTGGTATTTCTGATTTTTACAGCCCTACTGGCGGGTTTGGCATGGTATTTGATTCGCCAAAAAGAACAGGCGTTGGTAAAAGAGGAAATCTCAGCCGTGCCACTGCCCCAACAAGAGTCACCGGAAGCCAGTTGGGAAGATGTGCAACTGGTTGATACGTTGGGGCTTGAGGTGGGGCATCGGCTTATTCCCCTAGTGGACTCCCGCCAGAAAGGGGAGCTGCTGGCTAGGATTAAAAGTGTGCGTAAGAAGTTTGCCCAAGAAGTTGGGTTCTTACCGCCTGTGGTGCATATACGCGATAACCTGGAACTGCCGCCGAATACCTACGTACTCTCTATGAAGGGGGCGGAAATTGGCCGTGCGGATGCACAGCCGGGCAAATGGTTGGCAATCGACCCAGGTCAGGTCTCAGGCGAATTACAGGGGACGCCCACCCAAGACCCGGCCTTTGGTTTGCCCGCCATCTGGATCGATGCCAATCAGCGTGAACACGCCCAGGTGTACGGCTATACCGTGGTGGATGCCAGCACGGTCATTGCTACTCACTTAAACCACCTGCTGCATCGCCACTCGCCAGAAATGCTGGGGCGGCAAGAAGTGCAAAAGCTGCTCGATAAGCTGGGTGAGGATCAAAAGTCGCTAGTCGAAGAGGTGGTGCCGAAAGCCATTTCACTCACCGTACTGCAGCGTATTCTGCAGAATCTGCTCGATGAAGATGTTTCGATACGCGATATGCGCACGGTGCTGGATACGCTGGCAGAGCATGCTGGGCAGCAAAAAGATGCTAATGAGCTGACCGCACTGGTGCGTGTTGCCTTGGGTCGAGCGATTACCCAGCAGTGGTTTGCCGGTCAGGAAACGCTCAACGTGATGGGGCTTGATGCCCAGTTAGAGCAAGTGCTTATGCAGGCCATGAATGGTAACGGTGCGATGGAGCCAGGGCTGGCTGATACGCTCATGACGCAGGCACAAGAGGCCCTGGAGCGTCATGAAGGTAGCGGTGAAGCGCCGGTGCTGGTTGTACAGCACTCGCTGCGTGCTGTGCTATCGCGTTTCTTACGTCGGCGCGTGCGTCATTTGGTGGTGATGTCTCAAGCAGAAATACCGGATGACCGTACGTTACGAGTCACTACGGTAGTAGGAGGACGGGCGTGAGATTGACGCAGAACACCCGTTACCAAACCATCAAAAAGAGGCGCAGGTAAAGCATGAGCGTGAGACGATTTGTTGGAGCAAGCAGCCGCGATGTGATGCGCCAAGTGCGCGAAACATTAGGTGATGACGCTTTAATTGTCGCCAATCGCCGTACCGAGGGTGGGGTTGAAATATTGGCGATGGCGGATGACGCGGTCGATCATTTTGAACCTTCCCCTACGTCGCCACTTCCACCTACCCCAGCTCCCCAAATCGCCTTTTCAGCGCAAGATTCCGATCCGCTGCAGGCAATGAGTGAACGCTTGCTGCGCGAGATGCAGGAAATGCGGGAGCTGCTTTCCCAGCGGCAGCCAGCTGCCGATGCGCCCGTTGCTGCCACCACTGACGACCCTATCTTTCGTTTGCGCCAGCACCTGCTTAGCGTTGGTTTCAGCGAGGAGCTAAGCGACGAGGTGCTGGCGGCGCTGCCGACGTCATTGGCTCAGCCGGATGCCGATAGCGCGCTTGCGATGGAGTGGCTTCGTGGGCAGCTAATGGCGCGGTTACCGGTACTGAAAGAACAAACCGGTTTTTTCGATCAAGCGGGAATTGTCGCGCTGGTGGGACCTACGGGGGTTGGGAAAACCACTACCACTGCGAAACTAGCAGCTCGTTTCGTGATGCGCCACGGTACGCGCCCTGTGGCCCTTGTCACCACTGATAGCTTTCGTATTGGTGCCCACGAGCAGCTTCGAATTTATGCCCGCCTGCTTGATACCCCCATGTATGCCTTAGACGCCGAGCAGCCGATTGATGAGCTGGTCGGACGACTGCAAGGTAAACAGTGGGTGATTATCGACACCGTCGGTATGAGTCAGCGTGACCAGCGGGTGATTGAGCAAATTGCCCATTTGCAGGGCGGGCAAGCGTCCGTGCGCTTAGTGCTGTTGTTGAATGCAGCTAGCCAGCCTGAAACGTTGGAAGAGGTCGTGTTGCGCTATCGCCAAGCCGCACGGGCGGCTGGTGCTGAGTTGGATGATTGCATTATCACCAAGCAGGACGAAGCTGGCCGGTTAGCCCCCGTGCTAGATATTGTCATACGCCATGGCTTGCGCGTGTTATTTGGTTCGAACGGACAGCGTGTTCCAGAAGATATGGCGGTTGCAGACCCTGCTGCGCTGGTCGATCAAGCGCTTAATACCCCATTGGGGAGGGTGCGTGAAGAGCGATCTTCGCCCTCCGCTGCGCAGCCTCACTCGGTGAGTCTGCCGCGCTGGTCGCGAGACGTGCTGGGGCAAGGGCGCCGCCTCAGCTCTGTGCTGACGCGGCTGCGTGAAAGGATTGTTGGGTTTTCAGCGCTAGAGTCGGTATGGGATATCGCCTCCTTACCGGGCGTGCTGCAAGATAAACGCTTGGATGCACTATTGGCTAGCGAGCCCTGCGCGGATAAGGGGCTGGGCATGGCATGGTCTCCCCGCCGTAATGAGCGGGGCTGTGACTGGTCGATGCCCGATCTTGGGCTAGACGCCGATGGCGGTTGGCTAGCGTTAACCAGCCTACAGCACCGTCAGCCCGCAGGCTGGCAATCACGGCTGCTGCACCAGGGCGAAACGATGGGGGCTGCCGTACATCTGCTCCCCGTGTTTCCCGACCCCGCCACGTTAGCGTGGCTAGAAGCCCAACACTTGACCTGGATCACGCAAGTAGCTGCCACTCAACGGGTATACTGTCAGGGCGAGCGTTATGCCCAGCGTCAGCTGCTCACAGATAGCCCGCTCACACATCACACTGATCTGCGTTTTCGTGGTCAGACGGTGCAGCTATGGCACACCCACATTGCTGTCGAGGACGCCGCTGGTACACCGCTGTTGGCATGGGTTGGTGAAGTTCGCGATCCAGAAAATGGCAAACGCATCGCGCGTCGCTACTGGTTAACGCCTGCCCGATTAGGTGCAGATGTGCGTTCGCTGCTGGTTATCCAGCTGCAAAGCGAAGGGGTGTCTAGCCTAACCAAACGCGCTTGGCAGCAGTTGAAAGATGCGGATGATGGTGAAGTAAGCACGGAGGTACGCTTATTGATGGCCAGCGGTGTCGCCGCTGCAGCGGGACACTTAGATATCGCCAATGATGACGCTGCGATAGCCCTGCGTTCCGATTTGTTAAGGTTGTTGGGCACCACGCGTAAGCGGCGCGACACGGCGATGCTAGATGCGCTTGTTCACGCGTTTATGGCCCGTGACGCTATTCGCCAACTCAGCAGCGTTAGCCGTGAGGGGCTGGCATGAGTGCCCAGGATCAGGCAGCGGGCCTGCGCAAGTGGGCAGATTTACAGCGCCAGCAGCGCCAAGCAGAGTCAGTTGAGAGTGACCCCACGGGAGACGAACTTGCGGCTGAGCCACTGGCCGCTATGACCGATTCTTTAACAGTGCCGCCTGCCGCCCAAACGCAAGCCAGCGCACCGCCCTCGGTGCCGCAGAAGCCGCTTATCGTGATCGGTATGCCTAACGGTGGCGATCAGCAGGTGGCAAGAGTAAAAGGGCGCCTAGCTCAATGGTCAGTGCTGGGGCGACGTTGGGCTGGCGACCCGGATGATTGGGATATTCACATCGTCAATGCGGATGCCGCTAATCTTGGCCAACTGAAAGAGCGCTTTCCGCGTTGGGCGTTATGGATTAGTAGCGATGCCGATGCTTTCGCACAGATGTACCGCTCGTTGCGGCAAATGCAGGAAAACGGTGGCCCTAGGCAGCTGTTAGCGCTGCACGAGCCAAACTTGCCGCGCAGAGGGCTGCTCGATAACCTGCGCGAAGCCGCTAGCTATTACTTAGATATAGAGCTTTTACTGCTGGCGCGATGAACGCTAGCCTGATGCCATGTAACCGTGTTTTAACAGCGGCTATCAAGCGCCCCGATAAGGAATAACAATGTCGATGCTCGCTGACTTCAAGGTCGATATCTGCAAAGCCGACAGGCTGCTCAAAACCGTGTTGATGGTGGCGCTAAGTGCCATCACCATGAGTGCTTATGCCGCTACGGGTAGCTGGAGTAGTGAGGTGCCCAGCGTACTGGTAGCGATGAGTGACCGAGCTGTCAGCAGCCAGCCCATTCAACCACCGGCAGGGGCGCAGGTAGAGCATGCTGCGATAGAGCGTATTCATTGGCGTTTTCAAATGCCGGTTAATGCGCCGGTTAATGCGTGGCTATGCCACCCTGAGCAGTGTGTTCCTTTAACCGCTATGCGAGGTTCAACCACTGCGTTAGCTGGGAAACAGATCAGTGGGCCGCTGCACTTTCGTTTTGCGTTGACGCCGGGCCAGCGCCCGGTACGGGTGCAGGAACTGCAAGTGATTGTGAATTACCAGTGAACAGAGTTCAGCCGTGAGGCACGAGGATGTATACAGCACAAGGCAGGATTAAACAGAGCGAGCTGTTAACCCAATACATGCCACTGGTAAGACGTCAGGCCTTAACGCTGCAGGTAAGACTACCCGCAAGTATTGAGTTGGATGATCTTATTCAAGCTGGCATGGTGGGCTTATTAGAAGCGCTAGGGCGTTTTGATGCGACCCAGGGGGCAACGTTCGCCACGTTTGCAAGTCAGCGTATTCGCGGTGCCATGATGGATGAACTGCGCACACGTGACTGGTTGCCGCGTAGTGTACGCCGTTCTGCCAGAGCCGTGGATGATGCGGTGCGTCGCCTTGAACAGCAGTTAGGGCGCCCGCCGGAAGAGAGTGAGATCGCGCGTGACCTGGATATGCCGCTTAGTGAGTATCAGCAATTGCTCAATGATACGAACAGTGGCCAGTTGCTGCCCTTCGAAGAACTGGTGGCCGAAGGGGCCGAGTCCGCCAAAGAGGAAGCCACTAACCTGCCCTTCGATCAGTTGTTAGATAAACAGCAACGCCAGTCGTTAATTGACGCGATTGACGCCTTACCTGAGCGTGAAAAGCTACTGATGGCGTTGTATTACCAAGAAGAGCTGAACCTTAAAGAAGTCGGGGCGGTGCTTGGAGTGACCGAATCCCGTGTCTCCCAGCTTCACAGCCAAGCGATTAGCAGGCTTCGCGCTCGCTTATATGACACCACCTAACGCCACTATTAATCACGACTAACCGGCGAGGAGCCGTTGATGAACCCATCTACGCTGATCGGTATTTTTGCCAGCATGCTGTTGCTGGTAAGCGTGCTGTTTTTTACTGCAGAGTCGCCAGAAAGCTTTATCAACTTGCCGGGGCTAGCCATTGTGGTAACGGGCACCTTGGCGGCTACCTTTATTAGTTATCCGCTGAAAGAAGTGCTACGCGTGGTGCGCCTGGTGGGATTGGTATTTCGGCGTGAAAACACCTATGTGCGTGATGATATCAACGAACTGGTTTCCATGGCGCGGCTGTGGTTCAAAGGCGATGTCAGGGCGGTTGAGAAGGAGCTAGAGCACACGCGTAACCCCTTTTTGCGCACCGGGATTCAACTGGTGATTGCTAACACGAAAGAAGACGAAATTTTCGATATGTTGCGCTGGCGCATCGCACGATTAAAAGCACGCGAGCATGCTGAGGCGCAGATATTTCGTACTATGGCCACCTACGCGCCCGCGTTTGGCATGATTGGCACCTTGGTGGGGCTGGTCAATATGCTGGAAGTAATGGATGCGGGCGATCTTGACGTTATTGGCCCGCGCATGGCGGTGGCTCTGCTGACAACGTTCTACGGTATTCTGCTCGCCAACCTGGTGTTCAAACCGATTGCCGTCAAGCTAGAGCGGCGCACGGAAGAACGCCTTATCACCATGAACATGGTGCTGGAAGGCATTTCGTTAATTACCAAACGGCGGCTGCCTTCTTTTATTGAAGAAACGCTCAATTCCTTCGTTGCTAACTATCATGACGAGATCCGCGATGCTGCTGTAAAACCGCGGCCAACGGTTAGTTCTGCGGCAAAAGGGTAGCGCCATGCTAGATCGTGATTCACGGCACGCGTTGGAATTGCCCACTGTGCCAGGAGAGGGCGATGAAGGTTGGCTAACGAGCTATTTAGACGTATTAACGCTGTTAATCACGCTATTTGTCTTACTGCTTGCGTTGACGCCGCCGGGGGGAGGGGAAGCCTTTGACCGTGATAGAATGCATTCTGTAAGTGCTATCACCTCGCTTCCGTTGGCCAGCTTAGCAACCGGTATTCATCCTCGGCACAGCGGGCTCAAGCCGCGAATGACTGAGCTTAATATCCCCGGGGTTAGTGTCTCTCAAGGTGAAGAAGGTGTTACGCTGCGCATCGACGACAGCTTGCTTTTCCCTAGTGGTGATGCCGTACTAACGCCCCAGGGGCAAGATGTGTTAGAAAGCCTTCTGGCAGTGTTAGCATCCTTTGAGGGGCAAATTTCAGTAGAAGGGCATACGGATAATGTTCCTATTGCTACCTCTCGCTTCCCCTCAAATTGGGATCTCTCGGTTGGGCGCGCCATTGCGGTGGTCCAGCATCTTGAGCGCCAGGGAGTTGCTATTTCACGTATGCGGGCAGTCGGTTACGCCGATACCCAACCCATGGAAAGTAACGCAACACCGGAAGGTAGATCCGCCAACCGGCGCGTTGAACTGTTGCTAAGGCAGCAGACTGAGGGGTAAAGAGATTTCTTGAGGCCATCTCTGTGTCGAAGCATCACTCGCTACTACAGTCGTTCGGTGCATTACTGGTGCTCGATGCTGACTGTCGGCGCATACAGGCATTTAGTAGCAACTTTGTTGAATTGCTGAGAGTAAGCCTTCCTGAAGGGCATCTCGCAACGCTCTCCAGCGTTCTAGGCAAGCGCTTAAGCCAGCGCGTACGCTACGAGCTACAAGGTCAGCAGCGTTTGCCGGGGCCACTCACCTTTAAGTGTCCCGCTCGATCAAACCGTTTCCAGTTACATGCTTACCGTGCCGGTGCGCATGTGTTAGTTGAGATAGAGCCCCTTCATACCCTCGGTAAGCAGCGTTTGCTTGGCACGGTGAACGAACGCCTGATGCGCTTAGCGGAAGCGACCCATCAAGAAGAGCTACTTGATTACCTAGTGATGTCGGTACAAGAATTAACCGGACATGACCGGGTGTCTGTATGCCATTTCGATAGCGACTGGCATGGTTTGATCGTGGCCGAGTCATTAGCTAAAGGGCGCGCTCAGTCGAGTGTCGAATTGGCGGCAGTTCGTTTGCCTGCCTTGTTAGGGCAACGCTTTCCCGCCAAAGACTTCCCTATTGCACTACGACGCGCCTATGAGCGCCATCCGGTGCGGCTGATCCAAGATGTTGCAGCACCCTATGAGCACTTACTGCCGGCGAGTGCGGTGGTAGATGTAAGTGACAGCTTCTTGCGTGCCCCGGCCCCTGAGCGCCAACAGTACTTACAGCGACTTGGCGTGCGCGGCGCATTAAGCGTGGCCATGCAGGGAGATACCGGCCTGTGGGGGCTGCTATTCTGCCACTCGGCAGCGGCTTACCCCGTAGCGCCGCCCGTACGAGATGCGGTACGCACCTTGGTGCAAATGGCTACGCAGCGGCTGTTACTGCTGAGAGCTCGCCAAGAGGCGCGCTATTTGCAGCGCGTACAAGATAGCCTGGTGCTTTCAAGCAATAATCGCTTAAAGCCTCAGGGGCCTTATCAGCTGTTTGCGGAGCATGCCGAGACATGGAAGTCGCTCTTTCGTGCCAATGGCGTTGCGTTATGGGTGAAGGGCAGTATCTATCAATCAGGCAATACGCCCAAGCCGGAAGCGATCGGCCAGTTGGTCACGCGGATTGAAAAATCCCATATCCATAGTGGGCCATGGTGTACCCAAGAGACAGCCAAAGAGCCGCTAACATGCTCTTTAGACATGCTAGAGCAGAGTGGAGTACTCGCCGTGCCGCTGCCTACCGACCCTGCTCAGCGCGGCTGGCTGATGTTTTTTCGTCCTGAGCAAGTGGAAACGCTCTACTGGGCGATGCAACCCTCTTCTGCATCCCTGCCACCTATGATGATGTCGCCTTCTGACGCGTGGTGCGAGGAGGTCACAGGAAAAAGCGAAGCCTGGCAACGGGTTGAGCGGCTAGCCGCGATGGATCTAGGGGAAGATTTAACGCTGGCCATTTCTGCTTATGAGATCAGCACGCTCAATATGCATCTGGAGCGCGAGCGTAAAGCGCTGGCAGAAGCGAATCAGCGGTTAGAGCAGCTGGCACATTTTGACCCGCTCACTCAGGTGTGGAACCGCTACCGCATCGAGCAGGCTATTGATGCAGAACTGGTAGCCGCAAAACGCTATGGGGCGGCTTTCGCGCTGTTGTTATTTGACGTCGACCATTTTAAACAGATCAATGACACCCTCGGCCATAGCGTGGGAGATGATGTGCTGATTTCGCTAGCCCGCATGGTGGAAGGTTCACTGCGGGGCTGTGATCATTTGGGGCGCTGGGGAGGGGAAGAGTTTGTGGTATTGGCGACCCACTCCAGTATGGAAGCCGCTGAAGGGCTTGCTGAACGATTACGTGGGCTAGTGGCAACACTGCAGGTGAAGGGCTTGGGCCAACCGATAACGGTCAGCATCGGTGTCGCAGTATGGCAGCCCGATGATAGCTGCAAGACTATCATCGCCCGGGCCGATGCTGCGATGTACCGAGCTAAACATAATGGGCGTAACCGCGTTGAAATTGCTGAAAAAAGCGTGCAGTGACACGCGCTATCATTGGTCGTCGGCGCGGTCGCATAAGCGCTGTATTCTCGCTATGGCGTCATCAGCACCGTCAAGACTAAAGGTCATATACCAAGGGTCGCTATCCTGTTGATCGAAGCCAATAAACAGCTGCTCTCCCTGGCGCATTTGCGCCATTAATGTTTGCAGGTCGCTTAGGTAGAAGTGCGCATAAAACCCATCATCGCCACGCTCGGTAATAAACTCGGCCATGGTATCAATGATCGGCGTGTCATCCACCCGGATCCTGGTAGGCACTAAGTTAACCGCGCGACTTTCGCCTTGCTGTTCAGCCAGCGTGACCCGCATTTCCAACCACGGTAAGTCGCAAACACCTGGAGTTGCGTTCAAGCTCAAGGTGGCATCCGAATAGCTATGGGTTTCCACGGCGCGAAAGTGCCGCTCACTGCCTAACGTTAACGCCATTGACTGCCAATGATTGTGGGGCTGTACGGCATCAATATTGAACGTTGCTGCCATGCTAGGCAGCGCAGTGCTGGAAAGTAGGGCGCTGAAGGTCGCTAACGCAAAAGGCTTTAAAGTAGGCATAGGGGTGGCATCGCACAAGAAAAACATTAGCCTATCGTTTGTTGAAGATAAGCAAAAGGTAACGCGCTGATTTTTCTATATGTAGTAGTCTTTAACAAGAAAAATGCCGCATATAGTGTAAAGTCAAGTCTATACTTCATAGTCGCAGAACGTATAATCGCACCGTTTTGAGCGCTAATTTCACCCCGTTGTGAAGGAGTTTCGCGACATGAGCACCGCAGCAAAGGCTATGAAGACTTCGAATGACGTCCCACTACAGGTTCCCTCAAAAGATATCTGGGATGCTAAATATCGGTTAAAAGATCGCCATAGCCAACCTGTTGATCAGGATGTGGGTGCTACCTTTGAGCGTGTCGCACGAGCGTTAGCGGCGGTTGAAGGTGACAATGCTAACGAGTGGCTGCCAAAATTCCGCTGGGCGTTAGAAAACGGCGCTATTCCTGCCGGACGAATCCTTTCCAATGCGGGCGCTGAAGCCTACAAACCTGCGGTCAGCCTGATTAACTGCACGGTTTCGCGCACTATTCGCGACTCTATGCGCGATATTCTTGACTCCGTCGTTGATGCTGGCATGACGTTGAAGTCTGGCGCCGGTATTGGCTACGACTTTTCGACGCTGCGCCATAAGGGAGCATTTGTGTTTGGCGCGGGCGCTGGCACCAACGGGCCGCTGGCGTTTATGGATATCTACGACAAAATGTGTTTCACCGTGGCATCCGCAGGTGGTCGCCGAGGCGCTCAGATGGGCACCTTCGACGTTGGCCACCCTGATGTTCGTGAGTTTATCCAAGCTAAGCGAGAAGCCGGTCGTCTGCGCCAGTTTAACCTTAGCCTGTTGATAACCGACGAATTTATGGAAGCCGTGAAGCACAACGCCGACTGGCCGCTGGCGTTTCCATTGCACCCTGGTGAAAAAGACGATGTAAAAGCGGGCGATTTGATTTATCGCGACTGGCCCGTCATTGAAGAGGGCTATACGGTCGATAATGAAGGCCGCGTGGCTTGCCGTGTCGTTGAAGTCATTAAAGCGCGCGAGCTGTGGGACACTATTATGTCCTCGACCTATGACTACGCTGAACCTGGGTTTATTTTGATTGATCAAGTCAATCGCATGAACAACAACTGGTTCTGCGAGGATATCCGCGCGACCAACCCGTGTGGCGAGCAGCCGCTGCCGCCAGAAGGCGCTTGTCTGCTGGGATCGGTCAACTTGACCAAGTTTGTGATTGAGCCGTTTAGTGACAAGCCACGTTTTGATTGGGAACGCTACCGCAAGGTGGTAGCGATCTTCACGCGTATGCTCGATAACGTCGTGGAAATTGCTGGCTTGCCACTGCCGCAGCAACAGCGTGAGATTGAAGCCAAGCGCCGCCACGGCATGGGCTTTTTGGGGCTTGGTTCAACGATGACCATGCTTAAAATTCCCTATGGCTCCCAAGCGTCGCTGGCCTTTACCGAAGAAGTTAGCCGCCACCTCGCGCTGGAAGGCTGGAAGCAAGCGCTAGAGCTGTCTAAAGAGAAAGGCATGGCGCCTGTGCTTGAGCAAGAGCACACGATTACTCCGAAGATGATGCGTGAGCGCCCCCAACTCGCCGCCGATGGTTATGAAGTGGGTGATAACGTACCAGGACGCATCCTGCATGCCCGCTATAGCCAGTATATGGCGAAAGTGGCTGAGCTCGATCCTGAGTTGGTCACCCAGTTGGCGGAACATGGTGCACGCTTTACCCACCACAGCTCGATTGCGCCCACTGGCACGATTTCGCTGTCGATGGGTAATAACGCCTCCAACGGCATTGAACCCTCGTTCTCGCACCGTTATTTCCGCAATATCATTCAATCGGGTAAGAAAACCAAAGAGCAGGTTGAAGTTGTCTCGTTCGAGTTAGCCGCTTATCGTCACTTTATTGCCGCCGATGCGGTGGAAAGCGATTTACCCGACTACTTTATTACCGCAGATTCTGTGTCGCCTGAGCAGCACGTGGCCGTGCAGGCGGCCGCTCAGCAGTGGATCGACTCGGCAATCTCTAAAACAGTTAACGTGCCGACAGAGTTCCCGTTTGAGAAATTCCAGGACCTCTACCTACAGGCGTATGAGAGCCGCTTAAAAGGCTGCACTACATTCCGCTTCAACCCAGAAGCGTTTCAGGGCGTTCTGGTACGTGAAGATGATTTAAAAAACACCACCTACGTGTTTGAGCTGGAAAATGGCGAGACCTTAGAACTGGCCGGCGATGAAACGGTGGTCTACGACGGTGAAGAGCATAACGCCGCCAACCTGTTTGATGCCTTAAAAGAGGGCACCTACGGCAAATGGTAAGGGTGGGCTACGCCTTGCTACGAACATCGCCCGACACCCTTTGCTAAGTGGAGAACACCATGGCTGTAGAAATTACCTCAAAAATCGTTGGTTACCGTATCAAGCAGCAGGAGCAAACAGCGCCTGCCCCTGAGCTTCCAGAAGAAGACCCGCTAACGGTCAGGATTCCTTCGCGTCCAGAGGGTACGTTAGAGGCGGTATCCGAAAAAATCTCTTATGTGGGGGCGGAAGGCCGCAAAAAAGTTTACCTGTTGGTCTCTTTTATGCCGGTAGAAGGCGTGGTGGGTGGCCGACGTGTGGTCATTGAGCGCCCGGTTGAGTTCTTTTTCCCATCAGGACAGCTTTCCAGCGAGCATCAATGGATTACGGCGACGATGCGTAGCCTTTCCCTTGCTGCGCGCGGGGGATATGTCACCCAGGCAGTGGCTGACCTGCGCAAAGTGGCGTGGGATAAAGGGTTGGTGCGCTGTGGTATGAACCGTTGGAACAAGCCAATGTTTCACGATTCCGAAGTGGCGGCGATTGCCTGGTCGATCCAGCAGATTCTTTATCGGCGTGGGTTCTTGGACCAGGATGGTAACCAAGTACCGGTAGAAATGTTGGTAGAGCGCTATGCGCATCGCATGCAGCATGGTCATGCATGGCAACCCCCGGTCGATGAGCTAGACACCAGCCCAGCGGTTGGCGACGTGGAGCCGATTGGCGGTGCCGCTGAGCAAGAAAACGCTGTAAAAAAGCCTGAAGGCAGTGGCCCGGCAGTCGTGGGTAACTGTCCTGAGTGTCGCGGTGAGCTTATTATGATGGATGGCTGCCCAACCTGCTATGCAGGCTGCGGCTGGTCTAAGTGCGGCTAAGCCAGACAAACCCACTAGAACGCTAACCAACAACGCCGCGTGGCCTAGAGAGCCACGCGGCGTTGCTTGTTTTGAGAACAAAAAATTTTAAGAGCAGCAAGTTTTAAGAACGAATAATCTGCCGTTGATTCAGGCGCTAAGACTCAGACGCTAATAAGTAGTGGCCTGACGTTATCGGTTAAATAGCAGTCGTCGAATTCCCCTTCGGTAGCCAGTGCCTTTAAATCGGGAATAGTGACGTTATGGCGGTCACGGAACACCAAGCCATCTTCACTCAATGCACTAAAGGTTCGGCTCACATGAACCGGGCTTAAACCTAGAATATCGGCTAACTGTTCTTGAGAAAGTGGCAAGCGGAACTGTTCGCTGATGTCATGATTGGTTTGGCGTAAGCGTAGGTACATTTCATGGAGGAAATGGGCCATTTTTTGCCTAGCACTACGCCGCGCTAAGTTGACCAGCCGTTCCGTGAGTAGGGCTTGGTGACGACTGCCAATGGCAAACATCACCGAGGTCAGCGTTAGTGACTGACGAAATAGCTCTAGCATGCGCTTGTGGGGAAAATGGCAGACCACGCCGTCAGTAATCATGCGCACGTTTTCCAGCCGCTTGGAAAACGCAAACTCTCGCAAACCGATAATATCGCCAGGCAAAAATACTTCCAGAATTTGCCGATCACCGTTTTCTAAATGTCGATACGAGTAAGCCCAGCCACTGCGCAAGGTGCAAAACTCATTCGCGGGTGCATCAATTTCCCACAGCAGCGATCCTGCTTTGATATCGGTAGGACTCTCTTCCAATTCGGTTAATAGCGTTTTTTCTTCTTCAGTGAGTGAGCAGTAGTGACTGAAGTGGCTAATAATGCAGCTTTTATCCTGATCCACAGCTTCCTTCTCCTAAAAAGGTTAGCAACGATTAACAGGCCGCGTTGTTGATCAATATAAACGTTAATCAATATAAGCAGGGCCGTCCCATGTTGCTTGGTCTTTTCTGCTCTCTTGTCGTCTTTGGGGAGGGGCAGGTATATCGCTGTCATTTTCCAGGGGGGGAGTTGCCCACCCTGGAAGTGGCGCTAGGCGGTTTTTTTGGCACGATTACCACGTTTTAACAACGGTGCCAGGAAATGCCCTGTATGGGAAACGCTCTGCTTGGCAATCTGTTCTGGTGTTCCTTCGGCAATAATTTGTCCACCGCCAGAGCCACCTTCTGGGCCAAGATCAATAATCCAGTCGGCCGTTTTGATCACATCCAGGTTGTGCTCGATCACTACAATGGTATTGCCGTGATCACGCAAGCGGTGGAGTACCGTGAGTAGCTGACGGATATCCTCAAAATGCAGGCCAGTGGTGGGCTCATCCAATATATAGAGCGTTTTTCCGGTGTCACGCTTGGCTAGCTCACGGGCCAGTTTGACACGCTGTGCTTCACCGCCAGAAAGAGTAGTGGCACTTTGTCCTAGGCGGATATAGGAAAGACCTACATCCAATAGGGTTTGCAAACGGCGAGCGATAGCAGGCACTGGGCTGAAGAACTCCAAGGCGTCCTCTACCGTCATGGCCAGCACTTCGTGGATCGTTTTGCCTTTATAGTGGATATCCAACGTTTCGCGGTTATAGCGTTTGCCTTTACACACATCGCAGGGCACATAAATATCCGGCAGGAAGTGCATCTCTACCTTGATCATGCCTTCGCCCTGGCACGCTTCGCAGCGGCCGCCTTTAACGTTAAAGCTGAACCGGCCTGGCTTGTAGCCCCGCGAACGCGCTTCCTGAGTGCCCGCAAACAGCTCACGAATCGGGGTGAAAATACCGGTATAGGTGGCTGGGTTTGAGCGCGGCGTACGACCGATAGGACTCTGGTCAATATCGATCACTTTATCGAGCTGATCAAGCCCCTCTACCTTCTCATAGGGAGCCGGGGTCAAGGTAGTGGCGCGGTTAAGCTCACGGGCCGCAAT
Source organism: Halomonas sp. KG2 (assembly GCA_030440445.1). Taxonomy (NCBI): domain Bacteria; kingdom Pseudomonadati; phylum Pseudomonadota; class Gammaproteobacteria; order Oceanospirillales; family Halomonadaceae; genus Halomonas; species Halomonas sp. KG2. Next base: position 148,432 of record CP098528.1, read on the forward strand.
CGGCATCAGGGTGCCGTTGATCAGCGTTGACTTGCCCGAACCGGAAACCCCCGTGACGGCAATAAACAGCCCCAGCGGCAGGCTGAGCGTGACGTTTTGCAGGTTATTGCCCGTAGCGCCGCGCACCACCAGCTGCTTTTCCGGATTGCCGGGAATGCGGTAGGGCGGTACGGCAATTTCTCGGGTGCCTGATAAGTACTGGCCGGTCAGCGAATTGGGGTTGTCCATGACGTCTTGAGGCGTGCCCTGAGCGACAATTTCGCCACCATGGACACCTGCACCAGGGCCGATATCCAGAACATGATCCGCAGCGCGAATGGCGTCTTCGTCGTGCTCGACTACGATCACGGTGTTGCCCAGGTCGCGTAGGCGCTCCAGAGTTTTCAACAGACGGTCGTTATCCCGCTGGTGCAGGCCGATGGAGGGCTCGTCCAGAATGTACATCACGCCCACCAGCCCCGCGCCAATTTGGCTGGCGAGACGGATACGCTGGGCTTCGCCCCCCGAGAGCGTGTCAGCACTGCGCTCCAGGTTCAGGTAGTCGAGCCCTACGTTAACCAAAAACTCTAGCCGGGCATGAATTTCGTTAACAATCTTATCGGCAATCTCGCCTTTGCGGCCCGGTAGGGAAAGTTCGGCAAAGTAGCGCCACGCTTCGCCAATAGGTAAGTGCACAATATCGGCAATGTTATGGTCATCGACAAACACATGGCGTGACTCTTTGCGCAGCCGCGAGCCGCCACAGGTGGCGCAGGGCTGCACGGCGATATACTTGGCCAGGTCGTCACGCACCATATTGGATTCGGTTTCCCGATAGCGACGCTGCATATTGGGTAGTACGCCTTCAAAGGCGTGCTCGCGCGTTACCTTGCGGCCGCGGTCACCCACATACACAAAGGGAATCTGTTCGCTGCCACTGCCATTTAAAATAATCTCACGCTCATGGCTGGCCAGCTCAACCCATGGCGTTTCAAGCTCAAACTGATAATGTTTAGCCAGCGCCTGGAGTTGGGTAAAGTAATAAATATTGCGCCGATCCCAGCCCTTAATCACGCCTTCTGCTAGCGATAGTTCCGGGTGGCTAATCAACTTGTCGGGGTCAAAATATTGCTGAACGCCTAAGCCATCACAGGTGGGGCAGGCTCCCGCCGGGTTGTTGAACGAAAACATCCGCGGCTCAAGTTCAGAAAGCGAATAGCCACACACCGGGCAGGCAAAGCGTGCCGAAAAGGCGAGGTCTTCCTGATCGCCATCCATAAAGTGGATCATCGCCGTGCCGTCGGCGAGATTAATTGCGGTTTCAAACGATTCTGCCAGACGCTGGGCAATATCATCGCGCACTTTAAAACGGTCAACCACCACGCTGATATCGTGCTTCTTGCGCTTGTCGAGCGGGGCAATATCGTCAAGTTCTAGCACTTGACCATCAATCTGCACCCGAACGAAGCCTTGGGCCCGTAGTTCTGCCAGCAGTTGCAGGTGCTCCCCTTTACGACCTTTCACTACTGGCGCAAGCAGCATTAATTTGGTGCCTTCGGCCAGGTTCATGACTTGGTCGACCATTTGGGAAATGGTCTGTGCTTCCAGTTCCTCGCCGTGCTCTGGACAACGTGGCGTGCCTGCCCGAGCGAACAGTAGACGCAGGTAATCGTAAATCTCGGTAATCGTGCCGACGGTAGAGCGTGGGTTGTGGGACGTAGATTTCTGCTCAATAGAGATCGCAGGCGAAAGCCCTTCGATGTGATCCACATCGGGCTTTTCCATCATCGAAAGGAACTGACGCGCATAGGTGGAAAGCGACTCCACATAGCGGCGTTGCCCCTCAGCGTAGAGCGTATCGAACGCCAGCGACGACTTACCTGAGCCGGAAAGACCGGTAATGACGATAAGTTTGTCGCGGGGCAGCTCCACATCGATCTGCTTGAGGTTGTGGGTGCGTGCACCCCTGACCAGAATGCTGTCCATCAACACCTCGAATCGCGTGGCAAAAGTGTAATTATACGTTTGCTGTACCCCTCCCGGCAAAGCTCCATATTGATATGGGGTCAGCGCTTGGCGTTTCCAGCGTGGATACAAAGCGCTAGAATGGACGGTTATCTCGGGCTGTTCAGCCTCTTTATTGACCACAAGGGTATTATGCGCAAGGTTTCCGCACTGCTGCTGGCCACTGAACGCCGTGCAATCAGCGGCTTAGCCGGGCTTTATGCGTCTCGTATGCTGGGGTTGTTTATGGTGCTGCCGGTGTTGGCGCTTTACGCCGACACCTTAAGTGGTGCTACCCCCCTGTTAATTGGTGTCGCATTAGGTGTCTATGGGCTAACTCAGGCAACGCTACAGATCCCCTTTGGCCTGCTGTCAGACCGTATTGGTCGTAAGCGCGTTATTGCCATGGGCTTGCTGATTTTTGCCGTAGGAAGCGTGGTCGCGGCTATGGCAGACTCCATTGGCGGGGTTATTTTGGGTCGCGCGCTGCAGGGCTGTGGGGCCGTTGCTGCCGCGATTATGGCGCTACTGGCCGACCAAACCCGCGAGCAGGTGCGGACGGCGGCGATGGCCACGATTGGGCTCTCCATTGGCGTGTCGTTTGCTATTGCCATGGTTCTAGGCCCCTGGCTGGCGGCTTGGGCGGGCCTGTCGGGCGTTTTTTGGTTTACGGCGCTGTTAACGCTCGTCGGTTTAGGGGTGCTTTGGCGATGGGTGCCACCCGCACCACGCCGTTTGCGCCACCGCGATGTGGGGATGGATCGCCAGCAGTTTAAAAGTGTTATTACGCGCCCCGATTTATGGCGGCTAGATCTGTCGATTTTTTCGCTGCATCTGGTGTTAATGGCGATTTTTGTTGCTGTTCCTTTCCGTCTATTAAATGCAGGCGTCGCGATTGAGTATCACGGGCTGGCTTACCTAGCGATTATGGCGCTGTCATTTATTGCTATGGTGCCGCTGGTGATCGTGGCAGAGAAATACCAGCGCATGAAATTAATATGCCTGCTGGCAATCGGCGCCATTGTCATTAGCTTGGGCAGCTTGGGGCTGCCATTCTCCCAAGAGAGCTGGCTGTTCGCATGGCTATTTGTTTTTTTTACAGGATTTAACTTGCTCGAAGCCACGCTGCCATCAATGCTCAGTAAGTTGGCACCCGCGGGTGCTAAAGGCACCGCAATGGGGGTGTACTCTACCAGCCAGTTTTTGGGCGCTTTTTTAGGAGGCACGCTGGGTGGCTTGTTGTCGAATCTATGGGGGCTTGATGCGGTGTTCTTCGGCTGTGCAGGGCTAGCGCTGCTGTGGTGGCTGGCGATGTGGCGTATGCCGTCACCACCGCCTCTCTCCAGCGAAGTCGTGGCACTACACGATACGCAGCCTGATGCTTTAAAGCTGTTGATGGAACATCTCGCTGATGTCGTGGGCGTGGAAGATGTGATGGTGGTGCCGGAAGAGCGCTTGATGTACCTGAAAGTGAATCGCAAAGAACTCGATCAAGCAGCGCTGACGAGATTGTTATCACCACCTAAGACGTAACGACCATTTCTGATTATTTGCACAGCAAACGTTTACACCTCCAGGTTTAAACACATAGCGAACTTTTACACACATTTGCTGCATGGCATTCAGGCCTGTCAGCCGTATCAGTGATACCCTTGAAGGCACTGGTATTGATATATGACCGATTATTGAAAGGAGCGACCTATGGCGCGCGGTATTAACAAAGTCATCTTGATTGGTAATCTGGGTCAAGACCCTGAAGTACGCTTTACGCCCTCAGGAACGGCGGTAGCCAATCTGAATTTGGCGACGTCTGACACCTGGATGGACCGCCAAAGTGGACAGCGCCAAGAGCGTACCGAGTGGCACCGTATTGTGTTGTTCAATAAAACTGCTGAGATTGCCCAGCAGTACCTGAAAAAGGGCTCTAAGGTATACATTGAAGGTCGCCTACAAACCCGTAAGTGGCAAGACCAAAACGGTCAAGATCGCTACAGCACGGAAATTGTGGCCAACGATATGCAGATGCTAGATAGCCGTGGCGGCGATTTCCAGGGTGGCGGAGCCCCTCAAGGGGGGTACGCACAGAATAACCCTGCGCAAGGTGCGCCGGCCCAGCAGCAACCCGCGCCGCAGCACCCAGCTCCTCAGCACTCGGCCCCTCAGAGTCATCAGGGTGGCGGTATGCCTCAGCAGGGTGGTTACCCTCCCCAGGGCGGTGCTCCTCAAGGTAACTATGGCGGCGCGCCCCAATCTGCTCGTGGACCACAACACAACCAGCCAGCCCCGGCTAATCAAAACAGCAATTATGGGGCTCCCGATCCAGGCAACTTCGATGATTTTGACGACGAAATTCCGTTCTGATCGCCTGAACTGAATAGTTCGCCACATTCCTGGGGTTAGGTGAGGGGGAGGTTCTGTCTTGAAGCTGCTGATACTAGATGCGGGGCACTGCTTAAGTTTGGCATTAGCCCGAGAAGCCAGTCGTCGAACGGATACTGAGCTTGTTATTGAGCAGGGTACTACGATTACCTCCGCTCAACTCCAGGCGATAACACCGGATGCGGTGATTATCCCCCCATTAGCGCACCCGCTCAGTATGGCACCTGCCGATGTAATGGCACACGCTGATGCCGTTGATGTCTGCGTCGATGCATGCCAAGCACAAGGCATTGCGTTGGTGTGGTGTGTTTCAGACCAGCTTTACGAAGACGGTTTTGAAATCCCCATCGATGAACATGTGGTGCCTGCCCCCCGGGATGAGAGCCTGCGCCGCTTAGTGCAAGCGGGCGACCGTATTCGTGCTGAGTATCACCGGCACCTCATTGTTCGCTTAGGCCCCTTGTTTGCGCTGGAAGGCAGCCATGCGTGGCTAAACGAAATAATTGACAGTTTGATGATTGGGCAGTCTGTTCGCGCCGCTGAAGATGTCATTTTTTGCCCTACGTCTGCCGATGCTGTCGCCATGGCGTTGATAGGCATGCTGCAGCAGCAAGTCTGTGGGGCCGATGCTTGGGGGGCTTACCACTTAGCAGGCACCGAGCCTGTCAGTGCGTTTACGTTTACCTCAATGGTTCGCACCCAACTGGCAACCCATCTGGAAGGTCGCGGCGAAAGTGTCGCCCTTGGCGAAGTACAAGCACTTAACCATCACCATGATGCCAAGCTGCGGCGCGTACTCAATTGCCGTCGTGTGCTCGATGTTTTTGGTGTCCATCAAAAGCCATGGCGGCTGGAGGTAGGGCGAATGCTGGATGCGTGGTGTTTGATGCGGGAACAACAGCAGGGCGAAGGGACAGGAGAGTTGGCTTGATCAATCTGGTTCGCAGCTTGGTTTTTTATGTGGGATATTTTTCTGCCATGCTGTTGATTGGCATTCTTTTTTTGCCAATTGCACCGTTTTTGCCGTTGGCTGCCCGTTATCGTTTGCTAAACCTCTATAACCATTTTTTGATGGCGTGGTTCAAAGTTGCGTGTGGCGTGCGATACGACATTCAAGGGCGAGAAAATATTCCGGCGGGCCCCTGTGTGATCCAGGCCAACCACCAATGCGAGTGGGAAACGGTGTTTCTGCAGGTGATGAAGCCACCTGTTTGCACGGTATTAAAGCAGGAGTTATTGCGACTGCCTATTTTTGGTTGGGGGTTACGTTTGTTGCGACCGATTAGCCTGGATCGTTCTAAGCCTGCTCGCGCTATGAAACAAGTGTTGACGCAGGGTGTCGCGCGACTGGGAACTGGGCTTTCAGTGCTTATTTTTCCAGAAGGAACGCGTGTCGACCCAGGGGTCCGAAAGCGCTACAACAAGAGTGGTAGCGTGGTGGCCTGCCGAGCAGGCGTGCCGGTGCTGCCAGTGGCGCATAATGCTGGTGAGCGCTGGCCCGGTCGCCATTGGGTAAAGCGCCCCGGCGTGCTTCGGGTCCGTATTGGTGCGCCTATAGAAACTGCAGGCCGTACCCCCGATGAGGTGCTGGTGGATGTTGAAGCCTGGATTGAAGGGCAGTTGCAAGAGATTTCAGAGGTGCCTCGGCCAACTTCTCGTTAAGTTAAGCAATCTTTCGATGAACATAAAAACGGCGCCTTAAGGCGCCGTTTTTATAGCGTATTGCACATGCACTGCATGACTAGGAATTAGCCATTAAAGCGCTGAAAAACCAAGCAAGCGTTAGTGCCGCCAAACCCAAAGCTGTTGGAAAGCACTCGGTCGATGGTAACGCCATCACGTCGTTCTCTAACGATGTCGAACCCATCCGCCTGCTCATCAAGATGCTCGATATTAGCTGAGGCGGCGACGAAATCATTTTGCATCATTAGCAGCGAATAAATCGCTTCTTGAACGCCGGTTGCGCCTAACGAGTGGCCGGTAAGCGACTTGGTTGAGCTCATAGCAGGGGTGGTATTGCCAAACACCTCACGGATCGCCTTCAGCTCAGCCACATCGCCCACCGGCGTAGACGTGCCGTGGGTGTTGATATAATCAATATCACCCTTAACCGTCGCCATGGCCTGACGCATGCAACGCGTCGCACCTTCCCCGGAAGGGGCAACCATATCGTGGCCGTCGGAGGTGGCACCGTAGCCCACCAATTCGCCGTATATCTTGGCACCGCGGGCTTTAGCATGCTCCAGCTCTTCAAGCACTAACATGCCACCGCCACCAGCAATGACAAACCCATCACGAGCTTGATCATAAGGGCGAGAGGCTTTCTCTGGCGTATCGTTGTAATGGGTTGAAAGGGCACCCATCGCATCAAATAAGCAAGAAAGGGTCCAGTGCTCTTCTTCGCCACCACCGGCAAACACGATATCCTGCTTACCAAGCTGGATTTGCTCCATCGCACTACCAATGCAGTGAGCAGACGTCGCGCAGGCGGATGAGATAGAAAAATTAACGCCTTTAATCTTAAATGGCGTTGCCAAGCATGCCGACACGGTGCTGCCCATAGTACGGGTAACACGGTATGGCCCCACACGACGCAGGCCTTTTTCGCGCATGACATCGGCTGCTTCTACCTGGTTCGCGCTGGATGCCCCGCCAGACCCGGCTATAAGCCCAGTCCGTTCGTTGGACACCTGCTCTTCAGAGAGCCCCGAATCTGCAATGGCTTGTGCCATAGAAACATAGGCATACGCTGCAGCGTCGCCCATAAATCGGCGCAGTTTGCGGTCAATGAGAGAATCAAGGTCGATGTCGACGCTACCCGCTACATGGCTACGGAAGCCGCGTTCGGCGTACTCTTCCTTAAAACGAATACCGCTGCGCCCGCTTTTGAGCGCGTCTAAGACCTGTTGCTGGTCGTTGCCTAAGCACGATACGATGCCAAGGCCGGTGACTACCACTCGTCGCATGGGAGCCTCCTGTCAGAAATTCGCAGTGGAGGTGAATAGGCCAACGCGCAAATCATTAGCCTGGTATATATCGCGTCCGTCGACGGATACAGTGCCGTCGGCGATGCCTAGAATAAGCCGACGGGTAATAATGCGCTTCACATTAATGTGATATGTCACTTTTTTCGCGTCGGGTAGAATTTGGCCGCTGAATTTGACCTCGCCACAGCCCAGTGCACGTCCACGGCCTGGGTGGCCAAGCCAACCCAGGTAGAAACCCACAAGCTGCCACATGGCATCTAGCCCCAAACAGCCTGGCATGACTGGGTCGCCGGGAAAGTGGCAATCAAAAAACCACAGGTCCGGGGTGATGTCCAGTTCGGCGATTAGCTCGCCTTTACCATGCACACCACCTTCTTCGTGAATGTGCATGATGCGATCAAGCATCAGCATGTTGGGAGCCGGAAGCTGTGCGTTGCCTGGGCCGAATAGCTCGCCGCGCGAGCAGGCCAGCAGTTCTTCGCGATCAAAGGAATGTTGCTTGGTCACTGAATCGTTCCGAGTATCAAGATGGTAGTTGGGTCTAGTCTACTTCCCGAAACCTCTGAATGCACGTTGTTGGGCACTTATCGTGTTTTCTCTACAGCTTTTTACCTGCCTGCCGATAGAGGTTGTTAGTATTTCGTTATTTCAAATACGCGATTCTGCACAATAAACGCCCTATTGACGTAATATGGTGTATCCATGTTTTTTTGTTAAGCGGCATGATGCCAGATCTGTAACCCATGCCCTGTTTGGCTCATTTATAGGACACACTAAACCGCCATGTGGCTGCCTGTTTCTCTTAATCGTCCGCTGGTATGGATGGCGTTAATAGCGCTGCCCGCTTGTGTGTGGGTGCCTGACTCGGCGTTACGTATGGTGGCGGCCAGCTTGGTTGTATTTGGTATGTGGGATGCTTGGAACCAAATACGCCAACAACATTTACGGCTACGCCTTTCGCAAAATGCCATAGGGTTGGCGAGCGACGCCATTGTCATCAGCGATGTGCATAACCGCGTCTTGACGGTTAATCCCGCCTTTACACAAATTACCGGCTTCGAAAGTCAGGAAATGATTGGCCGTAAGCTAGAGACGTTAGCGGCGCAGCGTCACGATAAAGCGTTTTATCAGACGTTTTGGAGCACGTTAAAGGCGACTGGCCGTTGGGAGGGCGAGATGTGGAATCGCCGCAAGCACGGTGATGAGTACCCCGAGTGGTTAAAGGTCCGTGCGGTTACCGACAAACGCGGCAAAATTACTCACTTTATCAGTCTCTTTACCGATATTTCCTCCCAAAAAGCCCGCGAGCGTGATTTGCGCCGAATTGGCTATGAAGACCCACTAACGGGGTTGCCAAACCGGCGCCGCTTACACGATCTGATGTCCTCTCGGCTGCGCCATTTGCGTGCGGGTGAAAGCTTGGATATGGCGTTGATTGATATTGACGGGCTCAAGTCGGTGAATGACAGCTTAGGGGTCGAGCAGGGCGACCGTTTGTTAGCGCGCTTTGCCCAACGATTAACGGGTTATATGGCTGGCAGTGTAGTGGGTAGGTTGGGTGGTGATGAATTTATGGTAATTCGCACGACCACCTTCGACGACCATGATCAGTGGGTAGCAACCCTGCGTGAGCACATGAGTCGACCATTCGAAATAAAAGATCAATCGCTACGTCTGGGGTTAACGATTGGTAGCTGTCGTGCCCCTGAAGATGGCAGTGATTCAGGCGTGCTGTTTCAGCGGCTTGAGTCTGCCTTATATAGTGCCAAGCGCTTAGGGCGTAATCTCAGTCAGCGGTTTCGCCCCGCGCTGGATAAACAAGATAACCCCCAGCTTGCTCTGGTGAGCGATTTACGGGCTGCGTTGATTTCCGGTGACCAGCTAGAACTGCATTACCAAACTCAGCATCACCCAGGGACTGGCGATTTAGTGGGAATGGAGGCGCTGCTGCGCTGGCGTCACCCTGAGGATGGCATGATCTCGCCAGGTGATTTTATACCGCTTGCTGAACGTCATGGACTGATGGCCGAACTCGGTAGCTGGGTGATCGAAAAAGCCTGTGCCCAGCAGGCGCATTGGCAATACAGCGGTATGCCAAAAGTGACGGTATGGGTCAATATTTCTGCGCTGCAGCTTTTTCAGGGAGACCTGGAAACTCAGCTGTCTAGTTGTTTAGAACGCTACCAGCTAAAAACGTCGCAAATTGGCTTGGAATTGACGGAATCTGTTTTGCTGGACGAACGCGCCGGGGATATGGGGCCTCGCCTGCAGGCGCTGCGTAACCAAGGCTATGCGATTGCCATCGATGATTTTGGTACTGGCTATTCATCGCTGGGTTATTTGAAGCGACTGCCGGTAGATAAAATTAAGCTAGATCGTGCGTTTATTCGTGAACTACCTCATGATCAAGCGGATGCCGCTATTGTAACGGCCGTGTTGGCGATGGCAGAGGGGATGGGACTGGAAGTGGTCGCCGAAGGTGTAGAAACTCAGGAGCAGTGTCAGTTTCTGGTTAACGCCGGCTGTACGTTAGTGCAAGGGTTCTATTTTGCGAGGCCCTTACCTGCTGCAGAGCTTGAACAGCGTTGGGCGCCGCGAATCCTGGCTGAATCAGTGCCTTCGTGAATGCTAAACGCCATGCTTGAAGCAAGTATTAATGAACGCCAGAGGCAGCGACCTTGTGGTTAGTGTAACGGCTGATACACCAACATAGCACTGCCCAAATAATGGCCTGTGCCGGCAGTAACCAGGGGGCTAAGCTAACGCCGGTGAGCGCTGCGCCGCCAACATAGGACAGTGGCCCGCTGACTGCACCGCAGACCGCCGCAATCATTGGGTGTTGCCACAGCCAAGCAAGCGAGTGAAATACCAGCGTTGCAAACAGCGGCCATAGCATCCAAAGCCACAGTGGCAGTAAGCCAGCCACCAAGGTGTCTTCACCGAAGTCGAAACCTCCAGCCAAATGGAGGCCTCCGTCTAACGCCAACCCCAATAGTGCAAATACACCAATAAAACGCCATTCGCCGGGCTTGGCGCAGCGCCAGAAATGCCAGCCTAGCAGCGCACTCCCTATAATGGCAGCTACCCATGATCCACCCAGAACGCACAGCAGCCAGCCCACTTCGAAGCGTAGTACATTGAACAGCAAACCGTGCCAGCGTGGGCTAGCCATTTATAGTGCGCCCGTTAACGGTTCGGGTTTGGCAGCTGGTTTGGCCAGCAATAAGTGGCACGTACCAATAGAGCGCTCAATAAAGCCTCCCTCGCAGTAGCACAAATAGTAACGCCACATACGAATAAACCGTTCGTCGTACCCTTGCTGCCTTATCTGCTCTAGGCTGGTTTCAAAGCGATGTCGCCACTCGCGTAGAGTGCGGGCATAGTGCTGGCCAATTTCATCAAGCGCTACCACGTTCAGTGAGGTTTTGCGCATCACGCTGGTTAGCATGGCGTGATGAGACGGCAAAAAACCACCGGGGAAAATATAGCGCTTAATAAAGTCCATATCCCGCTTGGCTTCTTCAAACCGTTGGTCGCGGATAGTGATGGCTTGCAGCATAGCCTGGCCATCGTCGGTCAGCAGGCTGTCGACCTTTTCAAGGTAGGTGTTCAAATACTGGTGGCCGACGGCTTCAATCATCTCAACAGAAATCAGTCGATCGTAGCGACCTGTCAGCTCACGATAATCCTGCTTTAGCAGGGTGATTTTATCGTCAAGTCCCTCTTCTTTAATACGCCGGGCGGTATGGGCGTACTGCTCTTTAGAAATGGTGGTGGTCGTGACATGGCAGCCACGAGTTTTGGCGGCGTGTATTGCAAGACCACCCCAGCCAGTACCAATTTCTAGCAAGTGGTGTTCTGGGCGTACATCTAGCTTTTCGAGCATGATGTCGAGTTTGTAGGTAGACGCTTCTTCCAAGCTGGCTTCTGGATAAGGGAAAACAGCGCTCGAGTACATCCAGTGGCGTTGATCAAGAAACGTGGCAAACAGGTCATTGCCAATATCGTAGTGTGCCGAGATATTACGCTTTGAACCGGAAAGGCTATTGCGTTGGAAGCGATAGGCAGCGCCAAGCAGCCAGCGGGTGAAACGGGCGCTTCCATTTTCCATTTTACCGTTTACGTGATCCAGATTGGCCGCAAACAAACGCACCAAGGCCACTAAGTCATCAGCATCCCAGTCGCCATCCATATAGGATTCAGCTGCGCCCACTGTGCCGCCAAACGCGAGCCTTTTCCAGGCGCGGGAGTGACGAATCACGACGGTCACCTGAAGCGGCCCTGCTTGACCCAGGTGGTGACACTGGTTGCCTTCAATCAAGGTGATACGGCCACCCTGGAAGGCATCTAATTGAGTCATCAGGCGAGGCTTCAACCAGCGAGTCAAACGATCCTGGTTAACCGGTTGTATGTCAGGGGGCGTAGAACGCAGGGTCGTCATTTTGAAGTTTCCTTGCGCTTAGGGTGGTTATAAACGGGGATGCGCTTCAGCCAGAGGCGAAACGCTTCAAAATGAATTCCCGCCACGGTTTTCAGGCTCATCCAGGGCTGACGTGCAAGCGTTGCTAATAGAACGCCGCGTGTCGCTGGCGCAGCCTCTAACGTAAGCGTGGCGTCGAAATGGCGCTGCCCGCTTTGCCAGTTTTCCATGTGCAGATAGAGCTGATCGCCGGGTGCGTTGAGCTTCCAGCGGTAGGTCATTCCCATGGGGTTAAACGGCGATACATGCATGGCTTTATCAAAGCTTGCATGATGGCTATGACGAGCTGGGTCGATCCGACAGGCATAGCAGATACGCTCTTTCCAGGGCATATTAGTGACTTCACCAACCACAGCCGCCAGCCTGCCAAGATGGTCATAGGCGTAGTACATCGAAACAGGATTGAAGACCGTGCCAAAGGTGCGTAATTGGGTCAGTACGTAAATCTTGCCACTGGGGGCACTACCCAACTGACGCATTAGCTCCTCGCGTACCGCCGTACGCAATGGCTTATCCGTAGGGCCGAGATAATCTTCGCGACGAAAGCGTGCTAGTGCTGGCCTTCGGGCACTAAAGCAAGGCACATTGTCAAACAGGGTCGGCAACTCATCCAAGTCGAGCCATGCCATCCAAACGCGGTAACTGAAAGCGTGCTCTTTAGGAGTGAAGCGACGGTGGCGCAAAGTGCCGCGGTAAATACGCGAGCGAGGCGCGGTAATCATCCGAGCCCCTCCCCAACACTGTTAGTGGGCATCAGGTCATGAGCCGGGAGTGCTGTGGGCGTTGTTGGCGGCGCAGCGGCTTCATCACAACCTAGCGCTTGGGCAACCCGCAGCGCGCTCCATACCCCATCTTCGTGAAAGCCATTGCGCCAGTAAGCGCCGCAGAAGTGAGTGCGCCGAGCAACCGAGGATATCTCGTCATGGCGCATTTGCGCTGCCTGTCCTGCCAGTGTGAATTGGGGGTGGGCATAGGTATAACGTCCGAGCACTTTCGCAGGGTCAATGCTGTTGGAATCGTTTAGCGTGACGCAAAAAGTCGTCTCGGCTTCTTTCAATCGCTGCAGAATATTCATGTTGTAGGTAACAGACACCCGCTCATCTGCTCCCCGACCATCTAAGCGATAGTTCCAGCTAGCCCAGGCGCGCTGCCGCCGAGGTAGCAGCGAGGTATCGGTATGCAGCACGACCTCGTTATCTTGATAAGGCATGGCGGCAAGAATGTCTTGTTCAGCGGGAGTCGAGTCACCGAGCATCGCTAACGCCTGATCGGCGTGGCAAGCCAGCACCACATGATCAAAGCGCTGTGTGCCTTGTGCTGTGGTGATCATTACGCCGGTGGCGTTTCGCTCAATACGCGTCACTGGGGTGTTCAGGTGAATGCGCGCTGCGTATGGCGCTGTCATGCTGGGAATGTAGCGTTTCGAGCCGCCAACTAAGGTATGCCATTGCGGGCGGTGGTTAACCGATAGCAAGCCGTGATTGCGGAAAAAACGCACGAAGAACGTCAGCGGAAAGGCGCGTAGATCGCCAATGCTCGCAGACCAAATAGCAGCCCCCATGGGCAGCAGATAACGTCGCTGAAAAGCGTCATCGTAGCCATGTTGGTCAAGGTATTGGCCTAGCGTTGTGTCGCTGGGAAGCCGCTTGGCCTCTAAGTCAGCCGTTGCTTGTTTGTTAAAGCGCAAGATATCGCGTAACAGACGATAAAAAGCGGGGCTAAGTAAGTTGCGCCGCTGGGCAAATAGCGAGCCTAGCGTATGGCCGTTATATTCAAAATCAACATTGGTTTCATGCACCGAAAAACTCATTTCGGTGGCTTGGCTAGGCACTTCAAGCGTTTCTAGTAAGCGTTGGAAATGGGGATAGGTCCAATCATTGAAAACAATAAAGCCTGTGTCGATAGCGTAGGACTTCCCCCCGACCTCCACGTCCATCGTGGCTGTGTGCCCGCCAAGACGCCCGTCTGCTTCAAACAGAGTGACTTCATGCTGGGAGGATAAGTACCAACCCGCTGCCATGCCGCTAATACCGCTGCCAATAATGGCGATACGCTGTGAAGCCATGTTGCTCATTGTTGCTCCTCTTGACGTCTTGTCATGCGTAGGCCGATATGACGACGCAGCGCAGGCGGTAAAATTCCTAAACATTTCACCAGATAGGTGAAGCGACGCGGAAAGTGAATATCCAGTCTTCCTTTGACAAGACCGGCAATGATGGCATCGGCCGCTTGGTCCGCGGTGACTTGCATGGGCATTGGAAAATCATTGCGATCGGTCAACGGGGTTTTAACAAAACCTGGGTGAATGACGCTGACATCAATGCCTTCTTGATTGAGGTCGAGGCGTAATGATTCCAAAAAGTAACTGATAGCTGCTTTTGAGGCGCCATAGGCTTCGGCTCTGGGCAGCGGTAAATAGGCAGAAGCACTAGAGGTGGCGGCTAGGCGAGCAGGTTTGCCCTCTTTGCGGGCCGCTCTTAATAACGGCAGGGCTGCTTCCACGCCATACAGGGTGCCAAACAGGTTTGGGGTCAAAACCCGCTCAATCAGCGCCATATCAAAATGCTGCGCGTCTAGATATTCGCAGGTGCCTGCATTGAATAAGGCAATATCCAGTGCGCCCAGCCATGTGCTGATCTGCTCACCCGCTGCAAGCACTGCTTGGTGGTCGCTGATATCAACGGGGAGCGAATAAGCATTGGGGTGACCGCCACATAAATCATCTAGCGCCTCTTGGTTTCGAGCACTAAGCACAACATGGTGACCTTGGGCGATGAGCTTTGTGGCAAGCGCTTCACCAATGCCTGACGTGGCACCTGTGAGCCAAATGCGTTGGGGCGTTTTCCATGTGCTCATCATGCTCTCCTGTAACGGCCTGTTAGCATGCAACCTGTAGGCAAATAAATGGCATCTATCAGCTAATGCGCCGTTTTAACCAACGTATGACACGGCCCATGATTGGTAAGTGTTCATACAACATGGCGCCTGCATCAAAATAGTCGCGGTGATTTGAAACCCGACCATCCTGGGCAAATGTTAGGGCACTGCAACCCGCGACATAGATCGGTTTTCCCTGGGCTAGTCGGGGATGAACGAACTCCATTGTCCACGTTACAAATGCTTGATTAGCCACCTGTTGTTGCGTGTGATAAGTAAATTGGCAACGTTCAACGTTTTCGTACATGGTGGCGAAATAGCGCTCTAACGCCGATCGTCCTTCAATATGATGTAGCGGATCGCTAAAGATAACTTCCTCAGTATATACCTCGTATAGTTTTTCTGTACAGGTATTGTCCAGTTTATTAAAAAAGGCGCAAAAATTCGCCAAAGCTTGGTCGTTAGGCATCACGCAGTCCTGTGGTGGTTAAGAAAAATAAGCAAACGATGAAGCGAGGAGAGAGCAGTCGAGCGCTTTGCATCACCGCAGCAGGTGATGCAAAAGAGAGGGAGTTATTTCGAGAGCGCTTTAAAGGCATCCAGGGCACGCTGGCGCGCTGCTTTATGATCAACGATGGGGGCTGGGTAACTCGTTGGGTTCAGCATGTCCTGGGGCGGCGCATGGCGAGCTTTTTTAGGCAGCGATTTTAACTCGGGCAGCCAATGGGCAATAAATTCACCCTCTGGATCAAAGCGCGTTGACTGGGTAGTGGGATTAAAAATACGAAAATAGGGCGCTGCATCCGTGCCTGTTGATGCCGCCCACTGCCAGCCGCCGTTATTGGCGCAAAACTCACCGTCGATTAAATGGCGCATAAAAAATGCTTCACCGCGCCGCCAGTCAATCAGTAGGTGCTTACTTAAAAACATCGCGGTGACCATGCGCAGGCGGTTGTGCATCCAGCCAGTAGTCACTAGCTGGCGCATGGCCGCGTCGACAATCGGATAGCCGGTACGGCCTTCGCACCACGCTTGAAAGCCTTTGTCGTCGTCACGCCAGCGGAGCTGCTTGGTGTGTTCTTGAAAAGGTTGGTGACGGCAAACCTGGGGAAAGCCTACCGCGACGTGCTGATAAAATTCACGCCAAATAAGCTCATTTACCCAGCTGGTCAGCCCCGCATCACCATCGGCCAGGTGGCCACCATTTTCGCTCATCACGGCTTGGAGGCATTGGCGATAGGAGATCATGCCCAGTGCCAGGTAGGGCGAAAGTTCGCTGGTACCGCGAACGTTTGGAAAGTCTCGCTGCTGCTTATAGTGCCGTCCACGAAAGCGTAAAAAACGTTCGAGATTGTCACTAGCCGCCTCTTCTCCAGCAGGCCATAGGCGTTTATCAACGGGGTCATTATCCAGCGATGGAAGCGCGGGCAGTGGGTCACTATCGATCTCTAGCGGAGATTGCACGCCTGGGGTATCACGTAAGGCAAGCTGCTGTGCAGTCACCTGCTTGTGCCAAGCCTTCGAAAACGGTGTAAATACGCCGTAATAATCGCCTTTTCCGGTCAACAAACTGCCTGGGGCGAAGGCTACGGCGTCATGGTGACCCTGAGCGGTGATCCCTGCTTGTTTAAAAGCATCAAGCACCGACTGATCGCGATGTTGCTCGTTCAGCGCATATTCATAGTTAAAGTGAAG
Source organism: Halomonas sp. KG2 (assembly GCA_030440445.1). Taxonomy (NCBI): domain Bacteria; kingdom Pseudomonadati; phylum Pseudomonadota; class Gammaproteobacteria; order Oceanospirillales; family Halomonadaceae; genus Halomonas; species Halomonas sp. KG2. Next base: position 164,833 of record CP098528.1, read on the forward strand.
CTGAGTAATCTGGTGCTCGTGGGCGATATCAAGCAACACCTGGGCCGCTTCATCATAGTGATCAATATCACGATGCAAAAGTGGAATATTAAGTCCGTTAATCGACGCTTTAATCGCCGCAACACTGCGTGCCCAGAAGTCGAGTTTAGTCGCCCCATGGCCATGTGTTTGCCATTGAGCCACGCTACGTAAGAAAACGGCCACCACGGGGCCATTGGCAGCCGCAGCGGCAAGCGCGGAGTTATCGTGAATGCGCAAGTCGCTACGCAGCCAAACGAGCTGCAGATTCATGCGATATCCTTATCATCGGTAAGGTTAACTAGCATCCGATATCTCAGAGAATTCCCGATTCGCGCAACAAGGGGCGAAGTCGTGAAATGGCTTGCGGCAGGTCGTCGCCTAACATTTGCACCGGACCGTCACGCAGCTCATTTTCTCTTAATCGTGCCACTTCCCCACACACCCCAATAGGAACATTTAACGCTTCTGCTGCCTGGGGAAGTGCGCGACCAATGTAGTCGTCGCTTTCTCGCTGGCCGCTGGAAAGCAGTACCATCGATGAATGCAATCGGGATACGGCTTGAGGAAGATCCTCTAGCGCTAATGAACGGTCAAACAGTTGTACGCGGTAGCCTTGTTCACTGGCCATTAGCGCGCACATTAACACCCATAGCGAACCAGGATCGTCAGGCATCGCGCTTAGCAGGATTAGCGGCCCACGCGTTGCCTGATTGGCATAGTGCAGGCGAATGCCGACCTGGCTACGCAGAAAGGCTTCAAAGGTGCGGCGCACAAGGTCATCGGGCTGGCTGGCCCATTTGGCTTCCAGGGTAAGAATAACGGGCTGCCAGAGCTCATTAATCGCGACGCTTAATGGATAGAGCGCCAGACTCTGATGGTACAGCGCTTCCAGCTTGGGAAGATCAACCGCTTCTATGGTGGACTGCAACAACTGTCGCTGGCTGGCCCAGTCGCCAGTATTCGGCGAAGGTGTTTCTACTGTTTCAGGTTGATCAAGTAAATCAACTACCTGGCTAACTGGGACGCCGCGGTTTAGCCATTGTAAAATGCGCTCAATGCGAGTGATATCGTCTTGTGCGTATAGACGATGGCCCTTGGGGGTGCGTTGTGGACGAATTAAACCGTAGCGACGCTCCCAGGCACGAAGAGTGACCGAGTTCACACCCGTCAAGCGGGAAACTTCCCTAATCGGATAAAGCGGGGTATCGGGTGGGTGGGTCGCCTTGATGCTCATGGGCGCCATTGCCTCTTGGTTGCCTGCAAATAAGCGTGCAGGGATCTGTCAATAATTGTCGTGGCGATGCTTCAGCGCCTGACCGGCGGTTTTGCCACATAATCGGGTCGTTATTAATCGTATAGATAGCTAAACGCTATTATAGCCACCTTTGTACAACTTGTGGCTTCTGGGTACAACCTTTCCTGTAGGTGTGGAAAAGTTAAGTTTAATTTCTAATTTCAGACCGACCGGCCTAATAGGGCCTGGCCCAGCTCATCACCTGATAACCAAGCATCTTCGACACGACTACCTTTAAAGCTATCGCCACAGAGTGCTAAGCCACTTGTACTGTATAAGTATGCCTGATGACCTGCCTGTGCTGGCTGAGCATAGCGCCAACGGTGCGCACCAAGTTCAATGATGTTCGGTAGCTCTGTATCATCGGGCAGCAGCGATACAAATGCTGCTAGCAGCTGTTGGGCGACACTTTCGCTGTCACTCTCAATATGTGCGTCGCTCCAATCCAATTGAGCAAGCAAGCTAATACTTTCCGGCTGATGTTCACGGCCAGGCTTGGTGTGATTGCGTGACGCTAGACGAAGCACCGAATGCTGTGTGTGAACGGTGTGCCACGCTGGTGCTACCTTCGCCATGGGGGGTAATGGCTCCTCGAAAATAACCCAACCTGCCCAGCATCCACGCTGGGGCTTTGCCTCACAGGCCGCCGCCAGTGTCGGCTCCCACTCTGCTAATAATGCCTTGGCCTGAGGCGGCGGGGCACTGATAACCACCACGTCAAAAGGCCCGTGTATTGAGCCGCGGGTATCCTGGAGCTGCCAGCCCGCAGCCGTCTTATCAAGCGTTGCAATATGGGTTTCAAGCGTCATGGAAGCATTCGGTAGTGCGTTAAGTGTATCGGCTAGATGACGGGTGACGGCACTCATACGGGGTGTGCCGGTATAACGTAGCTGAGCGTCATTGTGTGTTTGCCAGCCGGATGCACTAGCCTGATAACAAGCTGTGGGCCAACTGGCGACACAACCAGCGGCTTGCCACTCGGCTACTTTATTGGCGAATCGTTGATTGCGTACAGTGAACGCTTGAGCACCTAGGTCCAGTGTCGCGGAGGGACGTCGTTTACTTGACATACGGCCGCCAGGGCCGCGCGCTTTATCAAATAACGCCACCTTAACGCCCTGAGTGGCAAGTCGGTGCCCGCAGGCAAGGCCAGACAGGCCTGCACCGATAATTGCCACTGAATGAACGTCGGAAAGTGTTAAAGACTCCGGCAATGGTTCAAGCATAGGAACTCGCAACGGCTAATGAAATGTGCAATGTGTAGTATTTGTGTATAGATATCGTACAATAAAATACTATGCAATGATCATTTAACTGACGGCTATTCCCAGCTTTGCAGTTCAACGTCGACGCGGGCATACGCTAGCCACCTTAACCAACCATAGGAGTGACACCATGCGGGTATTAATCACCGGAGGTAGCGGCTTTGTTGGTCAGCGGCTCTGCCAACAACTCCTCACCCAAGGGCATGATGTGCAGGTGGTTTCCCGATCCCCGCATCAGGTGCGTGGTAGGTTGCCAAAAGCCTGCGATATTCGTGATAGCGCTCAGGCATTTATGGACACCCCTCCGGAGGTGTTGGTGAACCTTGCCGGTGAGTCGATTGCTGCAAAGCGCTGGAGTAACAGCCAAAAAGAGACACTAATTCGCTCTCGTATCGACAGTACGCAGCAACTGATTACGCTTTGTGAACAGCTCAAAGCCAACGGGCAAGCGTTACCCAGCGTGATGATTAGCGGTTCTGCGATGGGCTATTACGGCGATCAAGGCGACAAGGTGGTGGATGAAACAACGTCGCCAAGCGATGAGTTCGCTCATCAGCTTTGTGCACAATGGGAAGCGGCGGCAAAACCGATTGAGGCGATGGGCGTCCGCTTAGCGATACTGCGTATTGGTTTAGTGCTTGAGGCGGGGGGCGGTACGCTGCAGAAGATGCTGCCACCCTTTAAGCTCGGACTTGGGGGGCGTTTTGGAAGCGGCGCACAGTTTATGCCCTGGATTCATCGTGATGATCTTGTGGCAGCGATTATGTTTTTGATGAACGAATCAACACTTTCAGGCGCGTTTAATGGCAGTGCGCCGCACCCGGTGACGAATGCTGAGTTCACGAAAACGTTGGCTAAGCAGCTTCACCGGCCGGCGATTTTCCCCGTGCCCGCTTTTGTACTAAAAGCGGGTTTCGGAGAAATGTCGCAGCTGTTGCTGGCCGGGGCCGATATGCGCCCTGCACGCCTTACCGAGGCTGGATTTACCTTTCAGTACCCAACCCTTGATAAGGCGCTAGAGGCGATTCTTTAGTCTTTCCGCGTTAGGCGTTGGGGTCGACGGTGATTATCACTCGCACGGAATCAAGCCGTAAGCGAGTGTTTTCTATCGCGTCGCTGAGCGCTTGGCGCTCTTGCTTCAGCGCCTCAAGTTCTTCACTACGAACCGCTGGGTTGTGCTCTGCCAGGGCGGTCAAGCGGGCGAGTTCGGCATCTAACTGAGCTCGCATGCGTGTTTCAGCGCTTTCTACAATGCTGGGCAGTTCACGTTCGGCTTCACCTTCCCCCTGAATGAGGAGCGTACGCAGCTGGTCATGGCGGCTCTTGATCAAATCTCGTGCCAGTGATTTGTTTACTTTCTGTAGATTCTTGCCAAGGCCCGTGAAGGAGATCTTACTGGTCAGGTTTGCGCCTGACTCATCAAGTAAGACGCGCACTGCCGTAGGCGGTAGGAAGCGGTTGAGATGTAGCGATTTAGGCGCAGGGCATTGGGTGCGGAACACCAGTTCAGCCATTAAACGGCCGCTGGGAATGGCTGGGTGGCGTAATAGCGCCAGCGCGGTGTTCCCCATTGTGCCATCTAGAATGCGCTCCATCATTTCGCGCAGCAGCGGGTGTTCCCAAGAGAGTCGCTGAATATCGTCTCGTGCAAGCGCCAGCGAACGGCTGTAAGTGGCCGAAAAGCCCTCTTCACCTTTCACTAGCCCGGGGAGTCCATCCAGCATGTGCTGGCTAGGCTGCAAATAAAGCAAGCCATTGCCAATCTCTTGACTGTCTACACCAAAAATATCCAGGGCGCGCTCTACAAAACGCGGCAACGCCGGGTCTTCATCCAACTCACGCACTTCATCAATTACCTGCTGAGCACGGGCAGGGCGGCAGGCGTTTAGTTCTAGCAGTCGGTTACGACCCGCGTCCCGCTCAGCCAGTTTGGCGGTGAACATTTCACGGGTTTCATCGATGATCTCATTGAGCATTTCATCATCGAGTAACGCATCGGCCAGAGCATCGCCAAACGCATCAAAGAGGTCGCTGCCAATGCCGTGAGGCGCGCTAAAAGCATCCATGCCTTCGTGATACCAGCGCAGTAGGCGCTCGCCTGGGCTGCCAGTGAAGGTGGGAGCATGGAGTTCAATTGCGTGGCGCTGTCCTATCCGGTCGAGGCGGCCGATACGCTGCTCCAACTGGTCGGGATGCTGGGGCATATCAAACATCACCAAATGGCGGCAGAACTGAAAGTTGCGGCCTTCTGAGCCAATTTCAGAGCACACCAGCACTTGGCAGCCATCTTCTTCATCGGCAAATGCCGCTGCGGCCCGGTCACGCTCGACCAGCGATAGCCCTTCGTGGAACACTGGTGCGTGATAGCCGCCTAGCACGCGCAGTCCTTCGGCAAGCCCTTCAGCGGTTTCTCTGTGGTGAGCAATAATCAGCACTTTGTCATTGGCAAAGCCGCTATCGCTATCGTCGCTAAGTTTTTCCAGCAGCCAGTTTACCCGTGGGTCGATATGCCACCAAGATTCGGTGTTAAGTGGGTCGTTGCTGAGCTCGCGATACATAGTGTCTGGATAGATCAACACGTCCGGATGATCCATGCCCGTTTCAATCAGCAACTCATCCAGGTAGTCGTCATCGCGTTCCAAGCGACGCAGCACGCGCCGATAGGCTGACGGGAGCTCCAACTGAGCTAGGTGCAGGCGACGTTCTGGGAATCCTCCCACATGACGGCGGCTGTTGCGGAACATGACGCGCCCGGTGCCGTGACGATCAAGCAGAGCATCGCGTAACTGAGCGCGAGCAGCACTCTGCTGTTCGGTACTGGCTTCAGGGTTGCATAACGTTGCTAGCAGCGCCTGACTGTCGCGGTCGTCCGCGACACTATCGACCTGTTCACGTGCCTCGATGGTATTGGGTAGCTCATCCAAGGCATCAATGGCTTGAGCGACAGCGATGTAATGATGCTCTTCGTCTTTAAAGCGTTCGATATCGTGGTAGCGCTCGGCATCTAACAAGCGTAGGCGAGCAAAATGGCTCTCCACTCCCATCTGCTCTGGCGTAGCCGTCAGCAGCAATAAGCCAGGAATATCAGCAGCAAGCTGTTCAACGCACTGATAGCCTGGGCCGCTGCCATCAGGGCTCCAGTCGAGGTGATGGGCTTCATCGACGATCAGCAGGTCAAAGTGGCTTGCCAGGGCCTGTTCTTGACGGTGTGTGTTGGCGAATAGCCAACCTTGACTGGCCAGTACTATTTGGGCGCTTTCAAATGGGTTAGCGCTACCGTGGGCGAGACTTTGCTGCTCATCTAGCAAGCTGACCTTGAGTGAGAAACGGCGTAAAAGCTCTACTAACCATTGGTGGGTAAGGCTGTCAGGCACCAAAATTAATGCGCGTTCTACTCGACCAGCCAGCAGTAGGCGGTGCAGAACCAGCCCAGCCTCAATCGTTTTACCCAGCCCCACTTCGTCCGCAAGCAAGACACGTGGCGCATGGCGGCCTGCCACTTCGTCAGCGATATAAAGCTGGTGGGGAATTAGGTCGATACGCGGCCCAGCAAAACCCAGGGCGCTGTGCTGCTCGATGCGCTGATAGTGGTGCAGCGTGCGAAAGCGCAGATCGAACCAATCATTGCGATCAACCTGGCCAGTCAGCAGCCGATCGCGCGCCTGATCAAACTGCATGGTGTCGGCGAGCTTTGCCTCGGATAGCTCACGAGGATTACCGTCGCTATCTTCGCCAATATAAGTGATTAAGCCGCGGGTCTCTTTGCTATCGTCTACGATCATCTGCCAGCCATCAGCAGAAATCACGCGGTCGCCGCCGCCGAACATGACGCGAGTTAAGGGGGCTTGGCGAGTGTTGTACGTACGGGTTTCCTGGCTGGCACTGAACAAAATGGTAACGCTACGGGCGTCGCAGTTAAGCACGGTGCCGAGTCCAAGCTCAGCCTCGCCGTCGCTAATCCAGCGCTGGCCGGGAGAAAAATCGCTCATGATGCCTCGAGGAAGTCTACAGAAACAGGTTGTACGCCACCGGGGCAGGTTTCCGGTGGCAACAGGGCGGGGGATTCTAACGCAAAGCGGCGGGGGGATTAAGGTCTATCGTGGTCAATCTTTTAACCAGCGTTCCAGCTGGGCACGGGTTAACTCGCCAACGTGGACATCCAGCGTGTTGCCCTGGCGATCAAAAAGTACCGTGGTGGGCAGGCCTGGCGCTTGAAATTGCGCCATTAGCGTTTGGCTTGGGTCACGCAGCGCATAGCGAAAATCCAGGCTCTGCTCGTCTAAATAGCGCACTATCGGCAGTAAATCTTCGCCTTGGTTAGCGACTACCACACTGACACCTTCACGCTTTGCAGCGTCTTCAAGCAGCGGCATCTCCCGCAGGCAGGGTGGGCACCAAGTCGCCCATAGATTAACGATAATAAGGTCACCGCTTTCGGCCAGCGAAGGGAGATGCACTGCGTTGCCGTCCACATCGTCCAACGTCACCTCCGGCAATGCATCAATAGCAAATTCATTGCCTAAGGGGGCAAGCGTTACCAAGACCAGCCACAGGCTTGTCGTGCCAACCAACATGGCAAGGCCGCCGATAAGCGACAGCAGTTGCTTGCGCAGTGTCCAGGCTGTCCAAATTAACCCCGCGATTAGGCCACCCAGCGCGTTGTAACCGGGCTGCCATAGCTTGAGCGCCTCGAGCGGTTCTGCGCTGTAGCTTTCCCAATTGAGCACGACAAAAACAATTCGGGCCGCCAATAGCCATACCACCAATAGCCCGTTGAACCAGCGCCCATGCTGAGAAGACGTTAATCCCAACAGATAGCGGCTAGCCAATAACAGTAGTAGCGCGCAGCCTAGGGCATATAGCCTAGGCGTGGAGATCAGCAGTGGTCCAATGGCAATCGCATTCATGATTTTTCCGTTAAGCAGGTACACTGGTGAACCATACCACGCACGTTAAACATTACGGAGATGTCTATGCCACAACCCGCTTTCGACATACTGCGGGCGCTGGCCATTGGGTCGCAGGCGCTGGGTTTAATGCTGATTATTACGCTGGAAACCGTCATGGGCGATGCTGCGCGCCCCTGGCAAGGGGGTGTGCTGGTTATCATGGTCGCGTCGGCGCTTACGATTGCGCTGGTGCGACTGTACCAAAATAAGCGTTACCAAAAACAGATGGCTGAGCGTCGCCAAAATGCTGATGAAGAGGAGGAGCGTTAGAAAGCGTTGCTTGTGTTTTTGGCGTTACGGTTCCAGATTAAGAGAAGTCCCGCGCTGGACAGTCGGGGCACTTAATATACTGGGAGCGACCAATAATATGATTAATAAGCGCACATTAGCCACCGCCGTTGCGGCCTCATCACTCGCTTTAGCGGGCATGGCCCAGGCGGAGGTCAAAGTTGGCTTCTTGGGCGGCTTTACCGGGGGAATTGAAAGCCTGACGCCACCCATTTTTGCAGGTGCTCAGCTTGCCGTTGCGCAGATAAATGAGCAGGGCGGTATCTTGGGTGGGCAAACATTGGAAATGCCTTCCGGGGATACCACCTGCTCGGATGCATCGGCTGCGTCTAACGCCGCAGATCGTATGGTGAACTCTGAGCAAGTCACCGCGATTGTCGGCGCTTTATGTACAGGGGCAACGATTGCTGCTGCTAATAACGCAGCAATTCCAGGCGGTGTGTTGATGGTCTCACCTGCGTCAACGGCCCCCGCTGTCTCTGAGTTAGACGACAACGACTTAGTTTTCCGTACCGTGCCATCGGATGCCTTCCAGGGCGAAATGCTTGCTAAGCTACTGCTTGATAAAGGTATCGACTTTGTCGCGGTGACCTACGTTAACAACGACTATGGCCGTGGCTTATCGGATGCCTTCAGTGGCGCCTTTGAAGCGGGCGGTGGCGAAATAGCCGAAAACCTCGCACATGAAGATAACCGTGCCGACTATCGCTCTGAGCTTGGCTCGCTGTCTTCGAGTGGCGCAGACACGCTGGTCGTGCTGGCCTATGCCGATACCTCCGGCCAGACGGTACTGCGCCAAGCCTACGAAAGCGGCATGTTCACCCAGTATGTGGGCGCCGATGGCATGGTGGGGGATAGCTTAATAGAAGCGATTGGCGCAGACGTGCTAGACGGCATGATCGCCACACGGCCTGGTAGCCCTGATCTCCCCGGCACGGACATCTTTAATGAAGCGGCTACTGCGGCAGACATTGATCCTAGTGCCGTGTTTGCTGCCCAGGCTTATGACGCGGCTTTCCTAGTAGCGTTGGCTATTGAGCAAAATGGCAGTGCCGAGCGTGAAGGGCTTTCTGAAGCGCTACGCAGTGTTTCCAGTGCGCCAGGCGAAGTGATACTGCCGGGTGAGTGGGAAAAAGCGCTTGAGCTGATCGCCGCGGGTACCGAGATCAACTACGAAGGCGCCTCTGGTTCTCATGAATTTGATGAAAACGGCGACGTGCCTGGGGTTGTTGTGGAAATGGTGGTAGAAGACGGCTCGTTCACCGGCAAGGGCTTGGTTGACCTCTAGTCAAAATGACGCTCTTTAAGCAATAACCGAAACGCCCCAGGCGAGCCTGGGGCGTTTTTTTAGCACTGTAAGTTTTTAACGCTGTAAGTTTTTAACACGGTGAGCTTTTAGCACTGTGAGGACGTTAACCGAGGGTTTTAATTTTCTCTGGCAACAGACCTTTCGGAGCAAAGCGTAGTACCAGGGTAATCAACATACCGATTACTAGAACCCGCGCTTGCAGTGCCCGGCTATCCATATTGCTAGGCGCCTCCCAGCCGAAGGCGTTTTCCCCCAGTGTGACCGCTAGTTGCATTAAGAATAGCGCCAACGGCTCTGACATAATCCAAATGATATAAACCGCGACCGCCCCAAAAATGGTGCCAAGGTTATTACCTGGGCCACCTAAAATAACCATGACCAGCACCAGGAAGGTGTGGTTGAGAGGCAAGTAGCCCTGAGGATCAAACAGGCTGTTAAAGGTGCCCAGCATGCCGCCGCCAAGGCCCATCAAAATGCAGCCTAATACGAAAATCTCCAAGCGCCGCTTATTGATATCTTTACCCATGGCCGCTGACGAGACTTCGTTATCGCGAATCGCACGAATCATTCTTCCCCAGGGGGCGTGGTAAGCCCTATGGAGTAAAAAGAAAATCACTGCGATCACGACAGCTGTCACTGAGAGATAAATCGCTCGGGAAAGCGTAAAGCCGAGTTCCGCCGGGCCGGGGGTCGGCCAAGGAAGAGGTGATACCGTGGCCGTGCCACGCGTCAGCCAGTCGGAATTTTTCAAAAAAGCTTTGATGATTTCCGCGATACCCAGGGTGGCAATGGCGAGGTAGTCACTGCGTAGGCCAAGGCAAACGTGGCCAATAAAGTAACCAACGCCGCCAGCCAGCGCGCCACCTACAATCCAGCCTACCCAGGCAGGTAAGCCAAATCCGCCAATAAAGCCCGCTTGAGACTGTATTTGGCTGGTCACTTCGCGCAGCAGGCTGATGACAATCAAATAGAGTACGATTCCGATCACGATGGCGAGCACGGTGCGTAGCTTTTTCGGCACGCCGAATCGGTCAAGCTTCGTCACTCCGACGACAACCAAGGTTGCCGCAATGCCATACAGCAGAACTTGGCCGAGTTCTCCCGGCAGTTCAGTACCCCAGAATGCGTCATTCACCGGGACGCTAAACAGCATGGCGCAGAAACCGCCGAGCGCGACGAAGCCCATGACACCAGCATTAAACTGCCCGGCATAGCCCCATTGAATCGTTAGACCCAGGGCAAGAATGGCGTAACAAGCAGCCTCTACCAGCATACGCGTGCTGTAGGCCGCTCCCATTATCGCGTAGACCGCTAGCACGGCAGCTAATAGAGCGCCAAACAGCACCAGTTCGCGCAACGGAAAGCGCCGTTCAGGAGTGGCATCTTTGGGCGTGTAAGCAGGATTACGGTTTTTTGTGGAATGGCTCATTAGATCACCTTGCCTTTAAACAGGCCGGTAGGACGCCACACTAAGATGGCCACCAAAATAAAGAACGGCACCACAATTTTGTACTCAGTGCCTACAAAGGCGAGGTTGGAGGGGAGCTCTAGCCAGGTAGGTAGACTGTCGCGGAAAGGGCGCAGGAGAACATTCCAATTAAATACTGCCAGGGTTTCTGCAAAGCCGACGACAAATCCTCCTGCAATGGCCCCGTAGGGGTGGCCTACGCCTCCGACAATGGCCGCCGCGAAAATAGGCAGTAGCAGGAAGAAGCTTAGGTCGGGTTTAAACGTGACGTCTAATGACAGCAGGGTGCCCGCAATTGCCGCCAGTGCGCCTGCAATCACCCACGTGACGGCCACGATAGTGTTGGTATTAATGCCAGATGCCTGGGCAAGCTCGGGGTTGTCTGACATGGCGCGCATGGCTTTGCCAAGTCGCGAGCGATTGAGGAATAGGTGTAGGGCGACCACGGCCACTAGCGTAATCACAAACAGATAAATCTGTGGTTCGGTAATCACGATGGGGGCTCTAACTCCCTCGAAAGGTAGCGCGATGCGGAAAATTTCCTTGCGGTCATCGACGTACAAGCTCTGACCGCCGGTACCGGAAAATAGCCGGATAAGCCCTTGGAGCATAAGTGTCACGCCCAGCGAGCCAATCACCATCACGATAGGCTTGACGCCATGGGCGCGTAGCGGCTTATAAAACGCTTTATCAATGCTTACTGCCAGCGCTGCAGTAAGCAGCATCGCTAGCGGCAGCATGATGAGCGCCGTCGGCACCCCAATACTGGCACCCACCGCTGGGAAGGCGGTCGTCAGGAGCAGCACCATGAAGGCACCAAACGTCATGATGTCGGCATGGGCAAAGTGGGCAAAGCGCATAATGCTAAAAATGAGCGTGACGCCAATGGCGCCAATGGCATAAATAGAGCCAGTGACGCTACCTGCAATCACTACGTTATTGATAAAAAAGACCAGTTCGTTCACGCGTTTCTCCCCCGGGCTAGCCGCCCAAAAAGCTTTTGGCGACGTCAGGGTCAGCCAGTAACGCAGCCCCCGTGTCTGTAAAGCGGTTTTGTCCCGCCGCCAGCACAAAGCCTTTATCGGCAATGGCTAAGGCCTGTTTAGCATTCTGTTCCACCATCAAAATGCCCACACCGGCAGCGTTGATTTTTTTAACCCGATCAAAAATTTCATTCATGTAAAGGGGCGACAAGCCAGCGGTTGGCTCATCCAGCAGCAGCAGACTAGGTTCAGCCATTAGCGCACGGCCCATGGCGACCATTTGGCGCTGGCCACCGGAAAGCTCTCCTGCAGGCTGGTGGCGCTTCTCAACGAGAGGGGGGAAGAAGTCGTAAACTTGCTCCAGCATGCGCTTTACGTTTTGCGGTTTTAGATAGGCGCCCATTTCCAGGTTTTCTTTCACCGTCAGGCTGGGGAAAACGTTTTTCTCCTGAGGAACAAACCCCATACCACGCTCAACCAACTGATTCGGCGGCAGGTTATGGATCGGCTGACCGTTAAGCAAAATCTCGCCTTGATTAACGTTCAACAGCCCAAATACTGCTTTTAGCATAGTGGATTTGCCAGCCCCGTTAGGGCCAACAATGACACCGACTTCATCGGCATACAGGGTCATATTGACCCCGTTAAGGATATTCATACTGCCATAGCCGCCGTGCACATCGCGTGCCTCGAGCAGTGGCTGTGGGGATGACGGTGTGGATGACATAAACGCGTCTCAGCTGGGCCGCACTGCGGTGAACAATGGCGACCATGTTGTTGTGGCTATTGTTTAGGTGACAAACTCAGCGCTATCAAGCGGCATCAGTACCGAAATAGGCTTCTATAACGGCCGGATTGTTTTGTATTTCTTCAATTGAACCCTCAACCATAACGCTGCCTTGTGCCAGTACAATCACTGGATCGCAGAGCCGCGAAATCATATCCATATCGTGCTCAATCACCAGAAAGGTATAGCCCATTTCGCGATTTAAACGTTCGATGTTGCCCATTAAGTCGCCGAGTAGCGTGCGGTTTACACCGGCGGCAATTTCGTCTAACAGCACGACTTTGGCATCGGTCATCATCGTGCGGCCAAGCTCTAGCAGTTTTTTCTGACCACCCGATAAGTTGCCCGCAAGCTCGTTGCGTACATGATGCAAACCGACAAACTCAATGACTTCCAGTGCGCGGCGGCGTACCTCTGCCTCCTGGCTGCGGACCAGAGCAGGCTTGAACCAGGTGTTGAATAGACGTTCCCCTGCTTGGTTGGGTGGCACCATCATCAAGTTTTCCAGCGCGCTCATTTGGCTGAACTCATGGGCGATTTGGAAGGTGCGCAGTAACCCTTTGTGGAAACGTTGATCAGCGCTTAGCGACGTAATGTCTTCACCGTCCAATAGAATGCGGCCACTATCTGGCGTAAGTGCGCCCGCAATTAAATTGAAAAGCGTCGACTTACCTGCCCCATTGGGGCCGATCATGCCGGTAATCGAACCCTTTTCAACCCGGATTGAGCAGTCATTGATAACGTGCAGCCCGCCGAAGGCTTTGTTGACGTGTTGTACCTCAATAAGGGGAGTCATCGTGTCCTCGCGCCGCAGGCGACCTTTGTCCACCCGCGTTATTAGAATTATATTAAGCAGACTTACGCAGTCGCTGACTCAAGGCAAATATACCCACAATGAGCAGTGCGCCGAGGGTTGGGACAACGTAGCCTTCCACCTGTGGAATAGTGCGTAAAAATACAAACGACACCGCAGCAGGGCCAACAAAGCGCACCAGGAAGCGCCACGTTTTAAACCAAGTGATGTTGGTGCCAAGCTCTTTCATGACTTCGTTTTGAGTCAGTGCCCAGCCCGCGAATAGAGCGATCATTAGCCCGCCCAGCGGCATAAAGATATTGGTCAACAGCTCAATGAATTCAAAAGCGCTGCGTCCAAATAGAGCGTGGAAAAGCGTACCTTCGGCCCATATGTTGAAGCTCACCACTGTCAGTAAGCCCATCGCCCAAGCCGCGACGACCATGATGGTGACTGCCTGAGGGCGCGTCATATCAAAACGCTCAACCAGGAAGGCAGCGACCGGCTCTATCAATGAAATAGACGAGCTAATCGCGGCCCCTAGCACCAGAATAAAAAAGACCCCGCCCACCAGAGCACCAAACGGCATGTCAGCAAACGCTAGCGGCAGAGTAACAAACATCAGTCCCGGGCCTTGGCCTGTTTCGAGTCCCGCACCAAATACCAGCGAGAAAATTGCTAGCCCTGCCACCATGGCAACTGCAGTATCTACAAATGCCACGGCGATAGCGGTACGGGTTAGAGAGGCTTCGCTGGACATATAAGCGCCGTAGGCCATGATGGCCCCCATTCCAAGGCTCAGGGTGAAGAAGGATTGCCCCATCGCTTGTAACCAGCCTTCTAAGCTGAGATCGGCAATATTGAACGTAAACAGAAAGCTGGCTGCCGCTCTCACGTCGCCATTGATGACGCCGTAGATAAGCACCACGATGAGAATAACAAACAGCGCTGGCATCATGATGCGCAGCCCTGACTCTATCCCTTTATGAATCCCCATACCGACAATTAATGCCGAGAAGGCGATAAACAGCGTGTGATAAAGCGTCATCAGACCCGGAGACGCCAGCAACGCATCAAAGCCAGCACTAATCGTTGCTGCATCGGCACCCACGAGTGAGCCGGTTAGCATTAGCCACGTGTAGTGCAGTGCCCAGCCAGCGATGACGGAATAAAAGCTCAAAATTAAAAAAGCGGAAGCAGCGCCCAACCAGCCAATCGATTCCCAGGCACGGGAGGTCTTGTGTGTTTTAGTTAAATGGCGCATCCCCATAATAGGGCTTTGACGACTGGTACGGCCAAGCATTGTTTCGGCAATTAAAATGGGGATGCCGACAGCAAAGATGGTCAGTGCATAAATTAAAATAAACGCGCCGCCACCATTTTCCCCGGTGAGATAGGGGAAGCGCCAGAGATTGCCCAAGCCGACGGCTGAACCGACCGCTGCCAGCAAAAACGTGCCTTTGTGAGTCCAGACGTTATGACCGCTCATGTGGAGGAGTGTCCGTGTGGTAGTGGAAGGATGAGGGTAACTATCCAAACACTTGTATGAATTGTAGATTGCCAGCGGCCTAGGGACGCACTGATAGTAGCGTTACTGTGCGATAGAACGCCTACGCTTACCAGCCTGCTAGCGTTAAGGCTGCGTTTACGAAGCCACTTGGCGCAGGGGGCGGGGCGTGTGGGGTAATACGGAGACGGGAAATGAGCGAGGGGTGATCGTTAACTGAAGCTAAAAAAGAAGCCCGCACATGGCGGGCTTTGGGGTACTGACTATCGAGCATTGACTGGCGAGAGCTTACTTCTTGCCAGCACGCTTACGCTCGTTTTCTGTCAGGTGCTTCTTGCGTAGACGAATATGGCTGGGAGTCACTTCAACCAGTTCATCGGAATCCAAGAACTCGATAGCCTGTTCAAGAGTAAACTTGATCGGCGGCGTCAACACGATGTTTTCATCGTTACCCGTTGAGCGCATGTTATCGAGTTTCTTACCTTTGGTCGGGTTAACGACCATGTCATTGGCACGATTATTAATACCAATCAGCATACCTTCGTATACTTCAGTGGCGTGATCGATAATCAGCTTGCCGCGCTCTTGCAGGGCGTAGAGTGCATAAGCAAGGGCTTTGCCGCCAACCATTGAGACCAGTACGCCATTGCGACGCTCGATGGAAGCATCGGGCTTTAGCGGGCCGTAGTGATCAAAGCGGCTGGTCAGGATGCCGGTGCCGGAGGTCAAGGTTAAGAATTGACCACGGAAACCAATCAAACCGCGCGCCGGGATGATGAAGTCGAGACGCACACGACCCTTACCATCGGGGTTCATATTGGTCATTTCACCCTTGCGGTAGCCAAGCTCTTCCATGATCGAGCCTTGATGCTGCTCTTCACAGTCGATGATGACTTCTTCGTAGGGCTCTTGCTTAACGCCGTCGATCTCTTTAATGATGACTTCTGGGCGGCCAACCGCCAGCTCGAAGCCTTCGCGACGCATGGTTTCAATCAACACTGATAAGTGAAGCTCACCACGGCCAGAAACTTTGAACTTCTCAGGGGTTTCGCCCTGTTCAACGCGTAGCGCCACGTTGTGGATAAGCTCTTGTTCCAGACGATCTTTAATATTACGGCTGGTGACGAACTTGCCTTCTTTTCCGGCGAACGGTGAGTCATTGACCTGGAACGTCATCGAAACGGTCGGCTCGTCAACAGACAACGGCGGCAGCGCTTCAATGGCACTCGGGTCACACAGCGTGTCAGAAATTGATAGATCTTCAATGCCAGTAACGCAGACGATATCGCCTGCTGTCGCTTCCGTTGTCTGGACGCGCTCAAGACCCATATGAGTCATGACCTGGCCGATCTTACCCTTACGGGTAGAGCCATCAACGCTGATGATCGAAATTTGCTGGTTAGGCTTCACCGAGCCACGCTTGATGCGGCCAAGGCCGATAACGCCGACGTAGCTGTTGTAATCCAGTGCGGAGATTTGCATCTGGAATGGACCATCGATCTCAACCGCGGGCGGCTCAACGATATCGACAATCGCCTGGAACATGGGGTCCATGTTGTCGGCCAGCTCTTCAGGGTCCATGCCAGCAATGCCGTTTAGCGCCGAGCAGTAGATAATCGGGAAGTCGAGCTGGTCATCAGAAGCCCCTAGGTTGTCAAACAGATCAAAGATCTGGTCGATAACCCAATCCGGGCGTGCGCCGGGGCGGTCAATTTTATTGACGACGACGATCGGCTTCAGGCCCTGGGCAAATGCTTTCTGGGTAACGAAGCGAGTCTGCGGCATAGGGCCGTCAACGGCGTCTACCAGAAGCAGTACCGAGTCCACCATGGACATAACCCGCTCAACTTCGCCACCAAAGTCGGCGTGTCCAGGGGTGTCCACGATGTTGATGTGGTAATCCTTACCATTGCCATCTTGCCACTGAATAGCAGTGTTTTTGGCCAGGATGGTAATACCGCGCTCTTTTTCCTGGTCATTGGAGTCCATGATGCGCTCTTGGCCTTCGGCCTTGCGGTCGAGCGTTCCGGACTGGCTTAACAGCTTGTCTACCAAGGTAGTTTTACCGTGGTCAACGTGGGCGATGATGGCAATGTTGCGAAGATTCTCGATCACGACGCGATCCTGCTAGAAAAATAGGGCGGCATTATAGGGTCTGGGCGCGGTCCACTACCAGTGCTGTCTTAAATAAAGGTGCAAGTCAATAACCTAAACATGGCAGTTTTCGCTCCAGCGGTGCTTCCGTTAAGATAGGCGTTTTCCCAGTTGGGGCAAGCACATGACCATCGGTAACCTGATGCGTTTGTTGAGCGATGGCGAGGTTCATTCCGGTGAACAATTAGGTGAAGCGCTGGGCGTTTCTCGAGCCGCCGTATGGAAACAACTAAAAAAATTAGACGCACTGGGCGTTGAATTGGTGGCTGTGAAAGGTCGAGGGTATCGACTTGCCTATCCGCTAGAGCCGCTTGATGGGGCAAAAATTGTAGAGCGTTTGCCCGCTAGTGCTCGCCACCTCTTAACCAGGCTATTCATTGAAGACCAGTTGCCATCGAGCAATGAATATGTGCGCGAACGCTTTGCGCAGGGGGCCGGGCACGGTGAGGTATGCTTCGCTGAGCTACAAACCGCAGGTCGTGGCCGTCGCGGGCGCGTATGGTCTACGCCTTGGGGGCAAAGCTTGATGCTCTCGCTTGGCTGGCGTTTTGAATCAGGAGTTAATGCGCTGGAGGGGTTGAGTCTTGCGGTTGGCGTGGTGGTTGCTCAAGTGCTGGAGCAGTATGGGGTTTCACCAAAATTAAAATGGCCTAACGATATACTGCTGGCAGAGAAAGGTAGTGAGCTTGGCAAGCTGGCCGGTATTTTGATTGAAGTCACTGGGGATGCAGCGGGCCCCTGTGAAGTGGTCATTGGCATTGGTATGAATCTATCGCTACCCGATAGCTTGCGTGCCGCTATTGATCAGCCTGTGGCAGCGCTGTTTGATGCAAAAGCGGGTATTTCGCGCAATCAGTTAGCCGCGGATATGGTGTCTGAGCTATTGGATATGCTGGCAGGTTTCGAAAGCGAAGGGTTTGCCCCTTGGCGAGATGAATGGAATAGTCGCCATGCCTATGCAGGGTTGCCGATCCGTATTATTCAGGGTGAGCGCTCAAGCGATGCAGTGGCTAGAGAGGTAGATGAGAGTGGTAATCTTTGGGTTACCGAAAATGATCACTCGCGACGCCTGTCGGGCGGTGAGATCAGTGTACGCAGGCGCCTATGATTTTGGATTTGGATATCGGCAATACGCTATCGAAATGGCGTTTAAAAGATGCCGAAAGTAGTGAAATACGTTCACGAGGTGCTGTGTGGACACGGGAGGAGTGGCGGCCTGGGTCAGATATTCCGAATCTTGATGTCGTCGAGGCGGTGCGCATTTCCAGTGTCGCTAGAGCTGCCGTGCTGGAGGAGACCGTTGCCTTGCTGCGTCGCCAGGTGCGCCAAGTGTATGTTGCACGCTCAACTCCTGAAGCACTGGGTGTTGTCAACGGGTATGAAGAGCCTGGGCGACTGGGCGTCGATCGTTGGATGGGGGCGCTGGCAGGCTACCAATTGGCGGGCGGTTGCTGTGCAGTCGATTGTGGTAGTGCGATCACCATTGATTTTGTATTGCCGGGTGGTGTCCATCTCGGCGGATTTATCGTCCCCGGGTTACGATTAATGAAAGAGAGCCTTAAATTAGGCACCCGCAACGTAGCCATTGATCCAGAAAGTGAAGCTGATGCGTTATTGGAGCCGGGGAGGCGCACGGTAGATGCTGTCAATCACGGTATCTATATGGCGGCGGTCAGTGCGATTAATAGAATTTACAGTGAAGTCTGCGATCAGCAGGGGATTGCATTGCCAGTGCTATTGACGGGTGGTGATGCCAGAGTGGTTTCCCGTGGTGTTCAAGTGCCCCATGCGGTATGGCCGGATATGGTCTACGGGGGGCTGGAAGCCTGCTTTCCGCTGACCTTTGCGGAGCGTGCTGGAAAAATGTCAGGCGCACCAGGGGTGCCTGAGCCTGTTTCGTTAGAAAAAATTCGCGCAGGTCTTGCATTCTCAATGCTGCTTTGACAGAATGCAGCGCGTTCCAAGGCATAAGCCACTTTAAATATTAGTGCGCAAGTGTTGGTAAGTTCACAAGCTTTGATAAATAAAGAGTTTGTAAGCTTGACATGGCTTTGGAGGCTGGCATAATGTGCCGCCACAGCTGGAGAGGTTCCCGAGTGGCCAAAGGGAGCAGACTGTAAATCTGCCGCGAAAGCTTCGAAGGTTCGAATCCTTCCCTCTCCACCAGTTTTATCGAGCAGTGACTGAGTCATTGCTTGGGAATGAAAGGCCGGTAAGCGGGCTTAGCTACTGTATCTCGTGCAACGGGTTGTCATTCCATAGGCAAGTTCGGCGGGCGTAGTTCAATGGTAGAACCTCAGCCTTCCAAGCTGATGGTGCGGGTTCGATTCCCGCCGCCCGCTCCAGTTTGATGTATTTAGCTCATGTAGCTCAGGGGTAGAGCACACCCTTGGTAAGGGTGAGGTCGACGGTTCAATTCCGTCCATGAGCTCCATATTGCATAAAAGCGAGCCAGGCTCGCTTTTTTTGTTTTCACTTGTCAGTTTGATAAGTGTTGAGGGTTGTCAGGCGGAAAGTTATCCGCTATTATGGCGCCCGCTGTTGCGTAGGCATTTGTTTGCGCACATGACGATACAGGCCAGTAGCTCAATTGGCAGAGCAGCGGTCTCCAAAACCGCAGGTTGGGGGTTCGATTCCCTCCTGGCCTGCCAGCCTTCCCCAGGTTGGTATGTCTTTTTCTAGAATTCCTTTGTCGCTCGCTGCACCCTTGGGAGTCTCGTTTTTATGAAGCCTAGTTCCGTAAAACATGGCGAAGAGGTGCAACAGTCGCGCCATGACGGGCTCAAGTGGGCGGCGGTTGTGGCGCTGCTTGTTGTTGCAGTTGTTGGTAATACCTATTTCGCTGATATTGGCCTGCTCTACCGCGTATTAGGTGTGGTGGTGTTGTGTGTGATTGCGGGTTTGATCGCGCTGACCACTGCTAAAGGTCGCGATTTAGTAGAGCTTGCCGTCAGCGCCAAGAAAGAGATACAGCGCGTTGTATGGCCGACTCGCCCCGAAACCATTCAGACCACAGCCATTGTGCTGGCGGCTGTTGTGGTGGTGGGTTTGATGCTGTGGTTGATTGATACTCTTCTTGGCTGGGCGATGTCCGGCGTCATTGGTTAGGAGCTTTCATGTCCAAACGTTGGTATGTCGTCCACGCTTATTCCGGCTTTGAAAAGCATGTCATGCGTTCGCTTATCGAGCGCGTGAAAATGTATGGCATGGAAGATCGCTTTGGCGAAATTCTCGTGCCGACGGAAGAAGTCGTTGAAGTGCGTGACGGAAAGCGCCGTAAGAGTGAGCGCAAATTCTATCCAGGCTACGTGCTGGTCGAGATGGAAATGGCCGATGAAACCTGGCATCTCGTCAATGAAACTCCGCGTGTAATGGGGTTTATTGGTGGCACGAAAGAGAAGCCTGCACCTATTACTTCGCGTGAAGCCGATGCTATTTTGCGTCGCGTGAAAGACGGTACTGATAAGCCGCGGCCCAAAACCATGTTTGAGCCGGGTCAGTCGGTCCGCGTTATTGATGGTCCGTTTGCTGACTTTAACGGTGTCGTTGAAGAAGTGAACTATGATAAGAGCCGTTTGCAGGTCAGCGTGCTGATCTTCGGGCGCGCAACGCCTGTGGAGCTTGAGTTCTCTCAGGTAGAGAAAGAGTAAATTTAATTAAGTAGCGGGGTGGTGTGCATTGCACGCCATCCCTGCATTATGTGAAGCAGCTAAGCGCTGCTTTATGTGTACCGGGGAGCCGTAAGGCGCTATCACCCAACTGGAGTATTTAGCATGGCCAAGAAAGTACAGGCTTATATCAAACTGCAGGTTGCTGCAGGTAAAGCCAATCCTAGTCCGCCCGTCGGCCCCGCGCTGGGTCAGCACGGCGTGAACATCATGGAATTCTGTAAGGCGTTCAACGCGGCTACTCAAGAAATTGAGCCAGGTCTGCCGACGCCTGTCGTGATCACCGTTTACTCTGACCGTAGCTTCACGTTCGTCACCAAGACGCCGCCTGCTGCCGTACTGCTGAAAAAAGCAGCGGGCATCAAGTCTGGTTCTGGTGAGCCGAACAAGAAGAAGGTTGGTACCGTTACGCGTGAACAGCTCGAAGAGATCGCTAAGACCAAAGAGCCCGATATGACGGCTTCTGATCTCGATGCCGCGGTGCGCACCATCGCTGGCAGCGCTCGTAGCATGGGCCTAAACGTGGAGGGTCTCTGATCATGGCTAAACTAACTAAGCGCGCGAAAGTTATTCGCGAGAAAGTAGACCCGAACAAAGCTTACTCTCTTGAAGAAGCGGTTGCGCTGCTCGCTGAGCTGTCCACCGTTAAATTCAAAGAGTCCTTGGATGTGGCGATCAACCTTGGTGTTGATCCGCGTAAATCTGACCAAGTTGTACGTGGCGCTACTGTCATGCCTAACGGTACTGGCAAAGACGTACGCGTAGCGGTCTTCACCCAGGGTGCTAACGCCGATGCTGCTAAAGAAGCAGGCGCTGACATCGTAGGTATGGAAGATTTGGCTGAGCAAGTCAAAAAAGGCGTGATGGATTTTGACGTCGTGATTGCCTCTCCAGATGCTATGCGTGTTGTCGGTCAGCTGGGTCAGATTCTTGGTCCGCGCGGCCTGATGCCTAACCCGAAAGTTGGTACCGTTACACCTGACGTTGCCACTGCGGTTAAAAATGCTAAGGCAGGCCAGGTGCGTTTCCGTACCGACAAAAATGGCATTATCCACACAACGTTGGGTAAAGCTGATTTTGAAGCATCTGCTGTTCTGGGTAACCTGGAAGCGCTGGTTGCTGACCTTAAGAGGCTCAAGCCGAGCTCTTCTAAAGGTATCTACTTTAAGAAAGTCACCCTGTCCACTACCATGGGCCCGGGCTTGACTATCGACCATTCTGCGTTGGTATAAGCAGGTAGTCGTACGATTTTTGTAAGAACCGAGCAAGAACTTTGCGGTCCCCTGTTAATGCGTAAGCCAGGCAGGGCATCGTCAAAGACCGCAGGTGCCGCATCTTTTAGAGGTGCGGCTTAATCGCCCTTAAAGCGCCTGCGCAGATGGTGTGGCCGCCAGTTGGTTGAGGTTTTTAGCCAAACCGCTTTCTGGTGAGCACCATCCCCCCAAGGCTTCCAGCGTTATTTATTTATCGTCTGGAAGAGATGGTAACCACCGGAGCCTGTTGTGGGTTCCGGCACGAAGGAGTGATCACTGTGCCACTAGCACTTGAAGGCAAGAAAGCGATTGTTGCCGAGGTCAGTGAAGCGGCCAAGGGCGCACTCTCCGTCGTAGTTGCCGATTCTCGCGGCGTTACAGTCGGTAAAATGACCGACCTGCGTAAGCAAGCGCGTGAGAATGGCGTCCAGCTGCGTGTTGTTCGCAACACTCTGGCACGCCGCGCCCTCGAAGGTACTCAGTGGGAGTGCCTGAACGAGAGCTTTGTTGGTCCTACTCTGCTGGCTTTCTCTACTGAGCACCCGGGCGCTGCCGCTCGTTTGTTCAAAGAGTTCGCGAAGCAAGATCAGAACTTCGAAGTGAAGGCGCTGGCCTACGAAGGTGAGCTGATTCCGGCTGCTGACATCGATCGTCTGGCAACCCTACCGACTTACGACGAAGCAATTGCCAAGTTGATGTCGGTAATGAAAGAAGCCTCCGCTGGCAAGCTGGTTCGTACTCTGGCCGCTCTGCGCGACCAGAAGCAAGAAGAAGCTGCATAAGCAGGCCTTTTTGCAAGCAGTCTGCGCTGCATAAGCAGGGCGCTGCTTGAACCATGCAATGAACCCTGAGCACTCGGTAGACCGAGGCTCCCGCAAAGTTAGGAATGAGACAATGGCACTGACCAAAGACGATATCATCAATGCTGTAGCCGACATGTCCGTAATGGAAGTTGTCGAGCTGATCGAAGCAATGGAAGAGAAATTCGGCGTTTCTGCTGCAGCAGCCGTAATGGCTGGTCCGGCTGGCGGCGGCGAAGCAGCTGCTGAAGAACAGACTGAATTTGATCTGGTACTGACCTCTGCTGGTGACAAGAAAGTTAACGTCATCAAAGCAGTTCGTGAAATCACTGGTCTTGGCCTGAAAGAAGCCAAAGGTGCAGTTGATGGCGCGCCGGCTACCATCAAAGAAGCAATGTCTAAAGAAGACGCTGAAGCAGCTAAAACCAAGCTGGAAGAAGCGGGCGCAAGCGTCGAGCTCAAGTAATTCTTGTGCTGACGGCTTTACGCGCTGCGTAA
Source organism: Halomonas sp. KG2 (assembly GCA_030440445.1). Classification (NCBI taxonomy): domain Bacteria; kingdom Pseudomonadati; phylum Pseudomonadota; class Gammaproteobacteria; order Oceanospirillales; family Halomonadaceae; genus Halomonas; species Halomonas sp. KG2. Next base: position 187,870 of record CP098528.1, read on the forward strand.
GCTTCCACGGCTGGCGGCGGGCTTATCCCGCTGCCGGCCTTTTTCTGTTGTATCATGTTGCTCGGCAGCATTACAGCAGGAAGGCTGCGGTAAGAAGCAGCAAAACAGTAAGACCGTTGTTGTGAAGCGTAAGTTGTGAAGCGTAAGTTGTGAAGCGCGAGTGATAACGAAGCGCTAGCAGCACTACTGTAACACTGTTATCTATCAAGATTTTTGACGGCGAGCTACCGATTTAGGAGCTTGCTGTCTGCGTCTGAAACGCCCGCGGGGCAGATGACCACGCATCGGTCACCCATGGTGAACAAGCTGGGGAATACAGATGGCTTACTCATATACTGAGAAAAAACGCATCCGCAAGGATTTCGGCAAACTGCCCCAAGTGATGGATGTGCCTTACTTGCTGGCCATCCAGCTTGATTCCTACTACGACTTTCTCCAGCAGGATCGTTCGCCCGACGAGCGCCACGAGATTGGTCTGCACGCGGCGTTTAAGTCCGTGTTTCCGATTGAAAGCTTCTCTGGGAATGCGGCGCTGGAGTATGTCAGCTACCGTTTCGGCACGCCGGCGTTCGATGTAAAGGAGTGTCAGCTGCGTGGCGTGACCTATTCCGCCCCGCTGCGTGTCAAGGTTCGCTTGATCATCTATGATCGCGACTCCTCGAACAAGGCAATCAAGGATATTAAAGAGCAGGAAGTCTACATGGGGGAAATCCCCCTGATGACCGAGAATGGTACCTTTGTCATCAATGGTACTGAGCGGGTTATCGTTTCTCAGCTCCACCGTTCGCCCGGTGTGTTCTTCGATCACGATAAAGGCAAGAGTCACTCCTCTGGTAAACTGCTCTATTCTGCCCGAGTGATTCCTTATCGTGGTTCCTGGCTGGACTTCGAGTTCGATCCTAAAGACAACGTCTTCGTACGTATTGACCGTCGCCGGAAACTGCCAGCGTCGGTGTTGATGCGTGCCCTGGGAATGAGCACCGAAGAGATCCTTGAAGAGTTTTTCGAGACCAGCAAGTTTAGCATTGAAAAAACTGGCTTCTTCGTAGAGCTGGTACCGTCACGCCTGCGCGGTGAAACAGCGACTTTCGACATTAAAGATGGCGAAGGTAATGTCATTGTTGAAGAAGGGCGTCGTATTACCCAGAAGCACATCCGTCAGCTTGAAAAAGCCGGCCTGGAGCGTCTGGAAATACCGATGGAGTACCTGTTTGGTAAAACGTTGGCCAAAGATCAGATCGATACTAAAACTGGCGAGCTGATCTGTCCGTGTAATACCGAAATTACGCCAGAAGTACTTGAGCGTATGGCGCAGGGTGGCATCACCCACATCGAAACGCTCTACACCAACGACCTCGACTGTGGTTCGTTTATTTCCGATACGCTTAAGCTGGATGCCACCGGCTCTGCGCTTGAAGCGTTGGTCGAAATTTATCGCATGATGCGCCCTGGTGAGCCGCCCACCAAAGAAGCTGCTGAGACGCTGTTTAATAACTTGTTCTTCAGCGAAGATCGCTACGATCTGTCAGGCGTCGGTCGTATGAAGTTCAACCGCCGCCTGCGTCGTGATACCGACACGGGCTCTGGTGTACTGGATCGCAAAGACATCCTTGATGTTCTGCGCGAGCTGATCAATATCCGTAACGGCTTTGGCGACGTTGACGATATCGATCACCTGGGTAACCGCCGTATTCGCTGTGTTGGCGAAATGGCTGAAAACCAGTTCCGCGTTGGCTTGGTTCGCGTAGAGCGTGCAGTGAAAGAGCGTCTTTCCATGGCGGAAAGCGAAGGCCTGATGCCGCAAGATCTGATCAACGCTAAGCCGGTAGCGGCAGCGGTGAAAGAGTTCTTCGGTTCTAGCCAGCTGTCCCAGTTTATGGATCAGAACAACCCGCTTTCTGAGGTTACTCACAAGCGTCGTGTGTCTGCACTCGGCCCAGGTGGTTTGACCCGTGAGCGCGCCGGTTTCGAAGTGCGCGACGTACACGCTACGCACTACGGTCGCTTGTGTCCGATCGAAACGCCGGAAGGCCCGAACATCGGTCTGATCAACTCGTTGGCGACGTACAGTCACACCAACAGCTACGGCTTCCTCGAAACGCCGTACCGCAAGGTCAACTCCTGTCAAGTGACGGACGATATCGTTCACCTGTCGGCGATCGAAGAGGGTGATTTCGTTATTGCCCAGGCGTCTGCCGCTGTGGATGAGTCCAACAGGCTGAGTGATGACTTGGTTCAGGTGCGTCATCGTGGTGAAACCACGTTTATGCGTCCTGAGCAGGTCACCTTGATGGACGTGTCTCCGCGCCAGGTTGTTTCGGTCGCGGCCGCACTGATTCCGTTCCTGGAGCACGATGATGCTAACCGCGCCTTGATGGGTGCGAACATGCAGCGTCAGGCGGTACCCACCTTGCGCGCTGACAAGCCGCTAGTAGGTACTGGTATGGAGCGTTTCGTTGCGCGTGACTCCGGTGTTTGTGCCGTGGCGCGTCGTGGTGGTGTGATCGACTCCGTTGACGCACGTCGTGTCGTGGTACGGGTACATGAAGATGAGATTATCGGCGGTGAAGCCGGTGTTGATATCTACAACCTGACCAAGTACACCCGTTCAAACCAGAACACCTGTATGAACCAGCGCCCCATTGTGCGGCCTGGCGACAGTGTGGCTCGTGGCGACATCCTTGCCGACGGCCCGTCTGTTGATATGGGTGATTTGGCGCTCGGCCAGAACATGCGCATCGCGTTCATGCCCTGGAATGGTTACAACTTCGAGGACTCTATCCTGCTGTCTGAGCGGGTGGTTCAAGAAGACCGCTTTACCACGATTCATATTCAGGAGCTGACCTGTGTATCTCGCGATACCAAGTTAGGGCCGGAAGAGATCACTGCCGATATTCCCAACGTGGGTGAGTCCGCGCTGGGTAAATTGGACGAAGCTGGTGTTGTTTACATTGGTGCTGAAGTTGGCCCCGGCGATATTCTGGTCGGTAAGGTAACACCGAAAGGTGAAACCCAGCTGACGCCGGAAGAGAAGCTGCTACGCGCTATCTTCGGTGAGAAAGCATCTGACGTTAAAGATACTTCGCTGCGTGCGCCGACCGGCATGAAGGGTACTGTCATCGACGTCCAGGTATTTACCCGTGACGGCGTTGAAAAAGACTCTCGTGCACTGGCTATCGAACAGATGCAGCTGGACGAAGTGCGTAAAGATCTTCAGGAAACCTATCGTATTGCTGAAGACGCTACCTTTGAGCGTCTGCAGCGCACGTTGGAAGGCCAGGCTGTTAATGGCGGCCCGAACCTGAAGAAAGGCGATGTGCTTGATGAGGCTTACCTCGACGAGCTACCGCGTCAGCAGTGGTTCAAGCTGCGCATGCAGGATGAGGCTTACAACGAACTGTTGGCCCAGGCCGATGAGCAGCTCGAAAACCGTCGTAAAGAGATGGACGAGCGCTTTGAAGATAAGAAGCGCAAGCTGACCCAGGGCGATGATCTCGCACCGGGCGTGCTTAAAATCGTCAAGGTTTACATGGCGGTTAAGCGTCGCATTCAGCCTGGCGACAAGATGGCAGGCCGCCACGGTAACAAAGGTGTTATCTCGGCGATCATGCCCATCGAAGATATGCCGTTCGATGAGAAGGGCGAGCCGGTTGATGTGGTGTTGAACCCGCTGGGTGTACCGTCGCGGATGAACGTTGGTCAGATCCTGGAAACACACTTGGGTATGGCTGCCCGTGGTTTGGGTGTCAAGATTGACGCGATGTTACGTGATGCCCGTGGTCAGCAAGTTGCTGAAATTCGCGACTTCCTGGGCCAGATATATAACACGCCGGGAACCCGTGTTGAGGATATCGATTCGTTAAGCGATGAAGAAATCATTGCGCTAGCGAAAAACCTCAAAGGCGGTGTGCCTATGGCAACGCCGGTGTTCGATGGTGCTAAAGAGCACGAGATCAAACACCTGCTGAAGCTTGCTGACATTCCTGAGTCTGGCCAGATGACGCTGTACGATGGCCGTACTGGCGATGCGTTTGACCGCTCGGTGACCGTTGGCTACATGTATATGCTCAAGCTGAACCACTTGGTAGACGACAAGATGCACGCGCGCTCTACCGGTTCTTACTCGCTAGTGACTCAGCAGCCGCTGGGTGGTAAGGCGCAGTTCGGTGGTCAGCGCTTTGGTGAGATGGAAGTATGGGCGCTGGAAGCTTACGGTGCCGCGTATACGCTGCAAGAGATGCTCACCGTCAAGTCGGACGACGTCGAAGGCCGCACCAAGATGTATAAAAACATCGTGGATGGCGACCACACCATGCAGGCAGGCATGCCGGAATCCTTCAACGTACTCGTGAAGGAAATCCGCTCGCTGGGCATCGATATCGAGTTAGAGAGCTAGGAGCCGTCCCATGAAAGATTTGGTGAAAGTACTCAAATCGCAATCTCAGTCCGAAGAGTTTGACGCGATCAAGATTACCCTGGCGTCGCCGGACATGATTCGCTCCTGGTCGTTTGGCGAGGTGAAGAAGCCCGAGACCATCAACTACCGTACCTTTAAACCGGAACGGGATGGTCTGTTCTGCGCCAAGATTTTCGGCCCAGTCAAAGACTACGAGTGTTTGTGCGGTAAGTATAAGCGCATGAAGCACCGCGGTATCATTTGTGAGAAGTGTGGCGTTGAAGTCACCAAGGCTGCCGTGCGCCGTGAGCGCATGGGCCACATCGAACTGGCATCGCCAGTGGCTCACATTTGGTTCTTGAAGTCACTGCCGTCGCGTATCGGCATGTTCCTCGATATGACCCTGCGTGATATCGAGCGCGTGCTGTACTTCGAAAGCTTTGTCGTCATCGATCCCGGTATGACCACGCTGGAGCGTGGTCAGTTACTCAACGATGAGCAGTACTTTGAAGCGCTAGAAGAGTTCGGTGATGACTTCGACGCCCGTATGGGTGCCGAAGCTGTCCAAGAACTGCTGAAAGATATTGATCTGGAAGAAGAGATTAATCACCTGCGTGAAGAGATTCCGCAGACTAACTCTGAAACTAAGATTAAGAAGCTTTCAAAGCGCTTGAAGCTGCTTGAAGCGTTCTATCACTCCGGCAACGCGCCGGCGTGGATGGTCATGGAAGTGCTGCCCGTGCTGCCGCCGGATCTTCGTCCGTTGGTACCGCTGGACGGCGGCCGCTTCGCGACCTCAGACCTGAACGACCTTTATCGTCGCGTCATTAACCGTAACAACCGTCTGAAGCGTCTGCTTGACCTCAATGCGCCGGATATTATCGTGCGTAACGAGAAGCGTATGCTGCAAGAAGCGGTTGATGCGTTGTTGGATAACGGCCGTCGTGGTCGTGCCATTACGGGTTCTAACAAGCGTCCGCTGAAATCCCTTGCCGATATGATCAAAGGTAAGCAGGGTCGTTTCCGTCAGAACTTGCTAGGTAAGCGCGTCGATTACTCCGGCCGTTCGGTAATCACTGTTGGTCCGACGCTGCGTCTGCACCAGTGTGGTCTGCCCAAGAAAATGGCGCTTGAGCTGTTCAAGCCGTTTATCTACTCCAAGCTGCAGTCGCTGGGCTATGCCTCAACGATCAAAGCTGCCAAGAAGATGGTTGAACGCGAACTGCCCGAGGTGTGGGACATCCTTGCCGATGTTATCCGTGAGCACCCGGTACTGCTTAACCGCGCACCGACGCTCCACCGTCTTGGTATCCAAGCGTTTGAGCCGCTGTTGATCGAAGGTAAAGCGATCCAGCTGCACCCGCTGGTATGTGCCGCCTACAACGCCGACTTTGACGGTGACCAGATGGCGGTACACGTACCGCTGACCCTGGAAGCCCAGCTTGAAGCGCGTGCGCTGATGATGGCCACCAATAACGTGCTGTCGCCTGCCAACGGCGAGCCGATTATCGTGCCGTCGCAAGACGTTGTTCTGGGTCTGTATTACATGACCCGCGAAAAGATCAACGCCAAAGGCGAAGGCATGGTGTTCTCTGACCTTAATGAGGTAGAGCGCGCCTTTGGTACTCAGTCAGTATCGCTGCACGCTCGCGTGAAAGTGCGTCTGGACGAAGTCGATGTCGAAGAAGAGACCGGCGAGCGTAGTTTCCATCGCCGCATCTACGATACGACGGTTGGCCGTGCGCTACTGTTCCGCATTCTGCCGGAAGGTGTGCCGTTCTCGCTAATCGATCAGCCAATGAAGAAAAAGGCGATCTCTAGCCTCATCAACGAGGTATACCGTCGTGCGGGCTTGAAACCGACGGTTATCTTCGCTGACCAACTGATGTACACCGGTTTCCGTTTGGCAACCTGGTCGGGCGCCTCTATCGGTGTTAACGACTTCGTTATTCCTGATGCGAAAACTGAGATTGTCGACGCTGCAGAAGCGGAAGTTAAAGAGATCGAAGATCAGTTCTCTTCTGGCCTGGTAACCGCCGGTGAGAAGTACAACAAGGTCATCGATATCTGGTCGAAGGCCAACGATAAAGTTGCCAAGGCGATGATGGTAGGTATCTCTAAAGAGACCGTCATCGACCGTGAAGGCAACGAAGTTGAGCAAGACTCGTTCAACAGCGTCTTTATCATGGCTGACTCCGGTGCGCGTGGTTCTGCCGCCCAGATCCGTCAGTTGGCGGGTATGCGTGGCTTGATGGCTAAGCCGGATGGCTCGATCATCGAAACGCCGATCGTCGCCAACTTCCGTGAAGGTCTGAACGTACTCCAGTACTTCATCTCGACCCACGGTGCACGTAAAGGTCTTGCGGATACGGCTCTGAAAACTGCTAACTCCGGTTACCTGACCCGTCGTCTGGTTGACGTTGCCCAGGACTTGGTCATCACTGAGACCGACTGTGGCACCGAAAACGGCTTGACCCTGCACCCGATCATCGAAGGTGGCGACATCATTGTACCGCTGTCTCAGCGTGTACTTGGTCGTGTCGTTGCGATTGATGTTATTGATCCAAGTAATGATGAAGTGCTTATTCCGCGCGGCACATTGCTGGACGAAAAGTGGTGTGCATCGCTAGACACCATGGGCGTAGACGAGATCATTGTTCGTTCTACCATTACTTGTGACACTGCCCACGGCGTGTGTGCCTCCTGTTATGGCCGCGACTTGGCGCGTGGCCATCAGGTCAACATTGGTGAGTCTGTCGGTGTTATCGCCGCACAGTCCATCGGTGAGCCGGGTACCCAGCTGACCATGCGTACGTTCCACATCGGTGGTGCGGCGTCGCGTTCATCGGCAGTAGACAGCGTTCAGGTCAAGCATGGCGGTAAAGTACGTCTCCACAACATCAAGCATGTAGAGCGGGCCGACGGCAAGCTGGTCGTTGTCTCTCGCTCCAGCGCACTTGCTGTTGCTGATGACCATGGCCGCGAGCGTGAGTACTACAAGCTGCCTTACGGCGCAGAGCTGTCTGTTCGTGACGGTGATGTCGTTGATGGCGGTGCGATTGTCGCGAAGTGGGATCCGCACACTCACCCGATCATTGCCGAAGTAGAAGGTAAGGCGCAGTTTATCGACCTTGACGAAGGTGTCACCATGCACCGTAGCGTCGACGAAATGACTGGTCTGTCGTCTATTGAGGTTATCGAGTCGGCAGCCCGCCCGATGGCAGGCCGTGATAAGCGTCCGATGGTGATGCTGAAAGATGCTGCTGGCGAGTACGTATCGGTGTCTGGATCGAACACGCCGGTACAGTATCTGCTGCCGGGTAACTCGATTATCTCCGTCGATGATGGCGCTACCATTGGTGTGGGTGAGGTTGTTGCACGTATTCCGGTAGAGGCGTCTGGTAACAAAGATATTACCGGTGGTCTGCCGCGTGTTGCCGACTTGTTTGAGGCGCGTAAGCCGAAAGAGTCGTCAATCCTGGCTGAGATCAGTGGTGTGGTCAGTTTCGGTAAAGAGACCAAGGGTAAGCGTCGTTTGACGATTACTCCAGAGTCTGGCGACCCGTTTGAAGCATTGATCCCGAAATGGCGTCAAATCGCTGTCTTCGAGGGTGAAAGCGTTGAGAAGGGTGAAGTAATCTCGGATGGTCCGAGCAACCCCCACGATATCCTGCGCTTATTGGGCGTGGCGGAACTGGCCAAGTACATCACCGCCGAAGTGCAAGATGTTTATCGCCTCCAGGGTGTAGGCATCAACGATAAGCATATCGAAGTCATTGTTCGTCAGATGCTGCGTAAGGTAGAGATCTCTGATTCAGGTGACTCTGACTTTATTACTGGCGATCAAGCTGAACTCGTACGCGTGCTAGAACAAAATGCACGTCTCGAGAAAGAAGGTAAGTTCCCGGCCAAGTATCAACGCTTGCTGTTGGGTATTACTAAGGCCAGCTTGGCCACTGAGTCGTTCATTTCAGCGGCGTCGTTCCAGGAAACGACACGTGTATTGACCGAAGCAGCGGTGACCGGCAAGCGCGATTATTTACGCGGCCTGAAAGAAAACGTGGTGGTTGGGCGTCTGATTCCGGCAGGTACCGGTCTGACTCACCACGCAGAGCGTCGTCGCAAACGCGAAGACGTTGAGCGTCTGTTCAACCCCTCGGCTACCGAAGTTGAGCAGGAGCTTGGTGCTCAGTTAACCGCCCTTGATTCAGACGACGAGCTGTAATCGACGGTAAGGAAAACGAGTAACAACGAGTCGCTGGCCCTTATGGCACCGTCTTGCTGGTTAAACCGCCAGCAAGACTTGACGCCACCTAGGGTCAGCCTTTAGAATGCGCAGCCTTTAACAGTGGGGTGGGTGCGCCCGCACCTGCTGCTAGTATTTGTTGAAAGGCCAGGCAACCATTGGAGTCAGCTAAACACCATGGCAACGATTAATCAGCTAGTGCGCAAGCCGCGTAAGCGCCCCGTCACTAAGAGTGACGTACCTGCGCTACAGGCATGCCCGCAGAAACGTGGCGTTTGTACGCGCGTTTATACTACTACCCCTAAGAAGCCGAACTCGGCCCTGCGTAAGGTTTGCCGTGTGCGCCTTACCAACGGTTTCGAAGTCTCTTCTTACATCGGTGGTGAAGGTCACAACCTGCAAGAGCACTCTGTTGTTCTGATTCGCGGCGGTCGTGTAAAGGATTTGCCAGGTGTGCGTTATCACACCGTTCGTGGCGCCCTTGACACCTCTGGCGTACAGAACCGTAAGCAGGGTCGTTCTAAGTACGGTACCAAGCGTCCGAAGTCCTAAGGCGTCTTGTTGCAGCGTCTTAAGGCGCTTGCGTTGTTACCTTAATACGAATATGACGGTCTGATAAGAGTAAGGTCGGGCGGCGCTATTAGCGCAATTGGTCCCGGGTTTACCTGAAGGATCCTTAATTGAGGGCTTATCATGCCTAGAAGAAGAGTTGTAGCTAAACGCGAAATCCTGCCGGATCCTAAGTTCGGAAGTGAGCGTCTGGCGAAGTTCATGAACCACCTGATGGTCAGCGGCAAGAAGTCCATAGCTGAGCGCATCGTTTACGGTGCGTTGGACAAGGTTGCCGAGCGTAGTAATGAAGAGCCGCTGGAAATCTTCGACAAAGCGCTGGAAACCATCCAGCCGATGGTCGAAGTAAAGTCGCGCCGTGTTGGTGGTGCGACCTATCAGGTGCCGGTCGAAGTTCGCCCTTCGCGTCGCCAAGCCCTAGCAATGCGCTGGTTGGTGGACGCTGCGCGTCGCCGCGGTGAAAAAACGATGGTTCAGCGCCTGGCAGGTGAAATGCTGGATGCCGCTGAAGGCAAAGGCTCGGCTGTTAAGAAGCGTGAAGATGTGCACCGTATGGCAGAAGCCAACAAGGCCTTCTCTCACTATCGTTTCTAAACTCGGCGTTTCTGAGTTTGTGTTTGGTTTTGTTGGTTGTGCTGCGCTAAAGAGTTCTTTCGCCATGCTGCAACACGCTGTCGCTATCCTTGTTGATGGCGGCAGTGGAATACGCAAAATGAACACTGCTGAATTAACGAGCATCGCCAACTAACGGGAGCTTCACCGTGGCACGCAAGACTCCACTTAATCGTTATCGCAATATCGGTATCGTCGCTCACGTTGACGCGGGTAAAACCACGACGACTGAGCGCGTGCTTTTCTATACCGGCTTGAACCACAAGTTGGGTGAAACGCATGAAGGTGCCTCGACTACCGACTGGATGGAGCAGGAGCAGGAGCGTGGTATTACTATCACCTCGGCTGCTGTTACTACCTTCTGGAAAGGTATGAGTCACCAGTTTGATGAGCACCGCATTAATATCATCGACACCCCGGGGCACGTTGACTTCACTATCGAGGTCGAGCGTTCTTTGCGTGTTCTTGATGGTGCTGTTGTTGTACTGTGCGGCTCCTCCGGCGTTCAGCCGCAGACCGAAACGGTCTGGCGTCAGGCTGATAAGTACGAAGTTCCGCGTATGGTCTTCGTCAATAAGATGGACCGTACTGGCGCTGATTTCTTCATGGTTGTTGACCAGTTGAAGGAGCGCTTAGGTGCTAATACTGTGCCGATTCAGATTAACTGGGGCACAGAGGAAGACTTTAAAGGCGTTATCGACCTGATTCAGATGAAGGCTATCCTGTGGGATGAGGAAAGCCTGGGTATGAATTATGAGCTTGTTGATATTCCGGCTGAGCTGCAGGAAACGGCCGAGACGTATCGCGAGCAAATGGTTGAAGCCGCTGCCGAAGGCTCTGAAGAGCTGATGGATAAGTACTTGGAAGGCGGTGAGCTGTCGATTGAAGAGATCAAGGCTGGTCTTCGTGCGCGTACGTTAGCCAACGACATTGTTCTGGTGACCTGTGGTTCTGCATTTAAGAACAAAGGTGTCCAGGCAGTGCTTGACGGCGTTATCGAATACATGCCTTCGCCGACTGAAGTTAAGGCGATCGAAGGTGAGTTGGACGACAAAGATGGTACCGTGGCAACTCGTGAGGCTGATGATAGTGCTCCGTTTGCAGCGTTAGCGTTTAAGATCGCTACCGACCCCTTCGTTGGTACTTTGACCTTTATTCGCGTCTACTCGGGCGTTCTGAAATCTGGTGACGGCGTTTATAACTCCGTTAAGCAGAAGAAAGAGCGTGTTGGTCGTATCGTTCAGATGCATGCCAATTCGCGTGAAGAGATCAAGGAAGTACTTGCTGGCGACATCGCGGCATGTATCGGTCTGAAAGACGTCACCACGGGTGACACCCTGTGCGATATCGATAACAAAATTGTTCTCGAGCGCATGGAGTTCCCGGATCCGGTTATCTCGGTAGCCGTTGAGCCGAAGTCGAAGGCTGATCAGGAAAAGATGGGTGTTGCACTGGGTAAACTTGCCCAGGAAGATCCTTCCTTCCAGGTGAAAACCGACGAAGAAACCGGCCAGACCATTATTTCTGGTATGGGTGAGCTGCACCTCGATATCCTTGTTGACCGTATGCGTCGCGAGTTCAAGGTTGAAGCCAATATCGGTAAGCCTCAGGTTGCTTATCGCGAAACAATTCGCGGCAACATTGAGCAAGAAGGCAAGTTCGTGCGTCAGTCGGGTGGTCGTGGTCAGTATGGTCACGTTTGGCTGCGCATTGAGCCGCTGACTGCAGCAGAAAAGGGTGAAGGCGAAGACGAACTGTTCTTCAAGTTCAACTCTGAAATCGTAGGTGGTGCGGTTCCCAAGGAATACGTGCCTGCGGTTGAGAAGGGTGCCTACGAACAGCTCAAAAACGGTGTCATCGCGGGTTACCCGATGATCGACGTTAAAGTAACGCTGTTTGATGGTTCCTTCCATGACGTGGACTCTAACGAGACTGCGTTCAAGATTGCTTCTTCTATGGCAGTGAAAGAAGGTGCCAGGAAGGCCAAGGCCGTGCTGCTGGAGCCGGTGATGAAGGTCGAAATCGTGACCCCCGAAGAGTTTATGGGTGACGTCATGGGCGACCTGAGCCGTCGTCGCGGTCTGGTGCAGGGTATGGATGACTCCTCTTCTGGTAAAGTCATTCGTGCAACGGTGCCACTGGGTGAGATGTTCGGTTATGCAACCGATCTGCGCTCACAAACCCAGGGCCGCGCGAGCTACTCTATGGAGTTCGCGAAGTACGAGGAGGCGCCCTCCAGCGTCGTTGAAGCCGTCATCAATCAAAACGGTTAACCGTTAGCTAACGTAAAGAGGTTATAGCAGTGGCTAAGGAAAAATTTGAACGTTCCAAACCGCACGTCAACGTCGGCACCATCGGTCACGTCGACCACGGTAAAACGACCCTGACAGCGGCCCTAACCCGTGTGTCTGCTGAGGTTTTCGGCGGCGACTGGCGTGAGTTTGATACCATCGATAACGCTCCTGAAGAGCGCGAGCGCGGTATCACCATCGCTACGTCTCACGTTGAGTATCAGTCTGAAGAGCGCCACTACGCGCACGTTGACTGCCCAGGACACGCTGACTACGTCAAGAACATGATCACCGGTGCTGCGCAGATGGATGGCGCAATCCTGGTATGTTCTGCTGCTGACGGCCCGATGCCGCAGACGCGTGAGCACATCCTGCTGTCTCGTCAGGTTGGCGTTCCGTTCATCGTTGTGTTCCTGAACAAAGCGGACATGGTCGATGACGAAGAGCTGCTTGAGCTGGTTGAGATGGAAGTTCGTGAACTCCTCGACGAGTACGACTTCCCGGGTGACGACACGCCGATCATCACTGGTTCTGCGCTGATGGCTCTGAACGGTGAAGATGAGAACGGCATGGGTACTACTGCTGTTGCGAATCTGATCAAAGCTTTGGATCAGTACATTCCTGAGCCGGAGCGTGCTATCGACCAGCCGTTCCTGATGCCGATCGAAGACGTGTTCTCTATCTCTGGCCGCGGTACTGTTGTTACCGGTCGTGTAGAGCGCGGTATCGTTAAGGCAGGCGAAGAAGTGGAAATCGTGGGTATCCGCGACACCACTAAAACCATCGTTACCGGTGTTGAAATGTTCCGTAAGCTGCTCGACGAAGGTCGTGCAGGTGAGAACGTTGGCGCCCTGCTGCGTGGTACTAAGCGTGATGACGTCGAGCGTGGCCAGGTTCTGGCTAAGCCGGGCACCATCAACCCGCACACCACCTTCGAAGCAGAAGTTTACGTACTGTCCAAAGAAGAGGGTGGTCGTCACACGCCTTTCTTCAAAGGCTACCGTCCCCAGTTCTACTTCCGTACCACTGACGTAACAGGTACTTGTGAACTGCCGGAAGGTGTTGAAATGGTAATGCCGGGCGACAACGTTAAGATGGTTGTTACCCTGATTGCTCCAATCGCTATGGACGAAGGTCTGCGCTTCGCAATTCGCGAAGGCGGTCGTACCGTTGGTGCTGGCGTTGTTGCAAAAATCGTCAAGTAAGCTTGCTTGATTGATTGATCAAGGGGGCTCTTGCGAGCCCCCTTTTCTGCGCACCAATAGCAAATGTTTGACATGGGCTTTTGGCGTGCCTATAATGCGCATCCTTTGAATGCGTGGGTAGACGGCTCGCGCCGTCGACATCCATTGGAGTTTAGGGCAAATGCAGAACCAAAAGATTCGCATTCGGTTGAAAGCGTTCGACCATCGCCTGATTGATCAGTCCACAGCGGAAATCGTTGAAACCGCTAAGCGTACTGGTGCTCAGGTTCGTGGTCCGATCCCGCTGCCGACCAACCGCGAGCGTTACACCATTCTGATTTCACCGCACGTCAACAAAGATGCGCGTGACCAGTATGAGATTCGTACGCACAAGCGTGTGCTCGATATTGTTGAGCCAACCGAGAAAACTGTTGATGCGCTGATGAAGCTCGATCTCGCCGCTGGCGTAGACGTGCAAATCAAGCTCGACTAATTACACTAGACACTTGCGGCCCAGCGCTCATTAATTTTTAGAATGAGCAGCAGCCGCCGCGCCGTGAGGCGCCACACAATGTGCTAGTGGAATGCTCTGGAAAGGGCAGCCATAGCGGGTGATAGCCCCGTACACTATAGGAGACTGAGTATGACTATCGGTTTAGTCGGTAAAAAGGCCGGGATGACCCGTGTCTTTACCGAAGATGGCGCTTCCGTGCCCGTGACCGTTATTGAAGTTGATCCTAACCGTGTAACGCGCGTTAAGACTCTTGAGTCTGACGGTTACGCAGCGGTTCAGGTCACCACAGGTTCTCGTAAAGCCAAGCACCTCACCAAAGCGCAAGCTGGTCAGTTTGCCAAGGCGGGTGTTGAGGCTGGTCGTTCACTGATGGAATTCCGTCTTGCAGAAGGCGAAGAATCTCCGGAAGTGGGTGGCGAACTCACCGTATCCCTCTTCGAAGCTGGTCAAATGATTGATGTGACCGGCACCTCTAAGGGTAAAGGCTTCCAGGGTGCTGTTAAGCGCTGGAATTTCCGTACCCAAGACAACACGCATGGTAACTCCCTGTCGCACCGCGCGCCGGGTTCTATCGGCATGTGTCAGACTCCGGGTCGCGTATTTAAAGGCAAGAAAATGGCCGGTCAAATGGGTAATGCCCGTTGCACCGTGCAGAGCCTTGAGATCGTCCGTGTCGACGCCGAGCGTAACCTGCTGCTGATCAAAGGTGCTGTTCCGGGCGCGACCGGTAGCGATGTTATCGTTCGCAGCGCCGTGAAAGCTCGCTGAAGGGGATAATTACCAATGAATCTGAATCTTGCTGCAGGCACGGGTACCGTTGAAGTAGCCGATGCCACTTTTGGCAAAGAATTCAACGAAGCGCTGGTTCACCAGGTGGTAACCGCCTATTTGGCTGGTGGCCGTCAAGGTACCCGCGCTCAAAAGAACCGTTCCGACGTACGTGGTGGTGGTAAGAAGCCGTGGCGTCAGAAGGGTACCGGTCGTGCACGTGCCGGTACTATCCGCTCTCCGCTATGGCGCAGCGGCGGCGTAACTTTCGCGGCGCGTCCTCAGGACCATAGCCAGAAAGTAAACCGCAAAATGTACCGTGCGGCGATGCGTTCCATCCTGTCTGAACTCGTACGTCAAGAGCGTCTTGTCGCTGTTGAAGAGTTTAGCGTTGAAGCGCCGAAGACCAAGCAGGTAGCTGCCAAGCTGAAAGAGCTCAACCTTGAGAAAGTGTTGATCGTCACCGAAGAAATTGACGAGAAGCTCTATCTGGCCGCACGCAACCTTCCCCACGTTGACGTGGTGGATGTCGCTGCAGCTGATCCGGTGAGCCTAGTAGCCTTTGATAAGGTTCTGGTCACCGTCTCCGCCCTGCGTAAATTCGAGGAGAAGCTGGCATGAACCAGGAGCGCGTATTTAAGGTTCTGCTTGGACCGCACGTGACCGAAAAGGCCGCGATGGCAGCCGAGCGCAACCAGTACGTTTTCAAGGTGGCATCTGATGCTACCAAACCCGAGATCAAGAAAGCCGTTGAAGCATTGTTCGGCAAGAAGGTCGGCAGCGTTCAAGTATTGAACGTGAAGGGGAAAACTAAGCGTACTGCTCACGGCGTTGGCCTGCGTAAGGGTTACCGCAAAGCGTATGTGACCCTGGCTGCGGGTGAAACGCTCGAAGACTTCTCTGGCGCCGAATAAGGGCAGGAGTACGGATAATGGCAATCGTCAAGACCAAACCCACATCCGCCGGTCGTCGCCACGTCGTTAAGATCGTTGGTGAGGAGCTGTACAAAGGTCGTGCTTATGCACCGCTTTTGGAGAAACAGTCCAAGTCCGGTGGCCGTAACAACTACGGTCGCATCACCACCCGCCACGTGGGCGGTGGTCACCGTCAACACTACCGGTTGATCGACTTCAAACGCACCAAAGATGGCATTCCAGCCACCGTTGAGCGTCTTGAGCACGATCCGAACCGTAGTGCGCATATTGCACTACTGAAATATGCAGATGGTGAGCGTCGTTACATCATTGCACCGAAAGGTGTCAGCGCGGGTGACGTGCTGGAATCTGGTGTAAACGCGCCCATCAAAAAAGGCAATGCTTTGCCGCTGCGCAATATTCCGCTTGGTTCTACCGTTCACGGTATCGAACTGAAGCCGGGTAAAGGCGCGCAGATTGCTCGCAGTGCCGGTACTAGCGCTCAGCTGGTTGCTCGTGAAGGTAACTACGCCACCTTACGTCTTCGCTCTGGCGAAATGCGCAAAGTGTTGGCTGAGTGCCGCGCAACTCTGGGCGAAGTGAGCAACTCCGAGCACAGCCTGCGTCAACTTGGCAAGGCCGGTGCGAAGCGCTGGAGAGGCGTGCGTCCGACTGTTCGCGGTGTCGCGATGAACCCGGTGGATCACCCGCACGGTGGTGGTGAAGGCCGCACCAGTGGTGGTCGTCACCCGGTATCCCCATGGGGTGTGCCGACTAAGGGTCACAAGACGCGTAAGAACAAGCGCACCGACAAGCTGATTATCCGTCGTCGTAACAAGACGCGTTAATCGAAATTGCCAAGAACTTAAGAGGTAACGGCTGTGCCACGTTCACTAAAGAAAGGTCCCTTCATTGACCTTCATCTTTTGAAGAAGGTAGAGGCTGCAGTGGAGAAGAACGATCGCAAACCAATCAAGACTTGGTCGCGTCGTTCGATGATCCTACCCAACATGGTAGGTCTGACTATTGCGGTCCATAACGGACGCCAGCATGTCCCGGTGCACGTCTCCGAGGAAATGGTGGGTCATAAACTTGGCGAATTCGCTGCTACTCGCACATATCGCGGGCATGCTGCGGACAAGAAAGCCAAACGGTAAGCCAGAGAGGATTAAGAGATGGAAGTCACAGCTAAGCTGAGTGGCGCTGCTTTATCCGCACAGAAGGCCCGTTTGGTGGCTGACCAGGTGCGCGGTAAACCGGTCGCCGAAGCTATTGACCTGCTGACCTTCTCACCGAAGAAGGCTGCCAAACTGGTCAAGAAAGTGCTTCAGTCCGCCATCGCGAATGCGGAAGAAAATAACGGCATGGACATCGACGAGCTGCGTGTCTCGACCATCTGTGTCGATGAGGGCGTGACGCTCAAGCGTATCAAGCCGCGCGCCAAAGGCCGTGCGGATCGTATCTTGAAGCGCACCTGCCACATCACCGTCAAGGTAGCCGAGAAGTAGGAGTCGACCAGATGGGTCAGAAAGTCAATCCAACAGGCATTCGACTGGGCATCGTCAAAGACCATGCTTCTGTCTGGTATGCCGAGCGCGGCGCTTATGCCGATAAGCTCAATAATGATCTCGAAGTGCGCAGCTTCCTGGATCAGCGTTTAAAGAACGCTTCCGTAAGCCGCATTCACATCGAGCGTCCGGCTAACAATGCCCGCATCACCATTCACACTGCCCGTCCGGGTATCGTGATTGGCAAAAAAGGTGAAGATGTCGACCGTTTACGTCGCGATCTAACCGAGATGATGGGTGTTCCGGTTCATGTGAACATCGAAGAAGTTCGCAAGCCGGAGCTGGATGCCAAGCTAGTCGCTGCTAACGTAGCGGGTCAGCTTGAGCGTCGCGTAATGTTCCGTCGTGCTATGAAGCGCGCGGTACAGAACGCAATGCGTCTTGGCGCTGGCGGCATTAAGATTCAGCTGTCAGGTCGTCTGGGTGGTGCCGAAATCGCACGTACCGAATGGTACCGCGAAGGTCGCGTTCCGTTGCACACGTTGCGTGCGGATATCGACTACGCCACTTACGAAGCTCACACCACCTACGGCGTCATCGGCGTCAAAGTGTGGATCTTCAAGGGTGAAATCCTCGGTGGTATTGAGGAAGTACGTGCCAAGGCTAAGCAACAGCAGCCTGCCGGCAACGCGCCCAAGAAGAAAGGTTCCAGGTAAGGGGAGAGCGAGTCGATGTTACAGCCCAAGCGTATGAAATTCCGTAAGATGATGAAAGGTCGCAACCGTGGCCTGGCGCATCGCGGAAGCAAAATCAGCTTCGGGGAGTACGGTCTCAAAGCAACGGGTCGTGGCCGCATCACTGCGCGCCAGATCGAAGCAGGCCGTCGTGCGATCACACGTCACGTTAAACGTGGCGGTAAAATTTGGATCCGCGTCTTCCCTGATAAGCCGATTTCCAAGAAGCCGCTCGAAGTTCGTATGGGTAAAGGTAAAGGTTCCGTTGAGTACTGGGTAGCCCAGATCCAACCGGGTCGGGTCCTGTACGAAATTGAAGGTGTATCCGAAGAGCTGGCCCGTGAAGCATTTGAATTGGCCGCACAGAAGATGCCCTTGTCCACCACCTTTGCTAAACGGACGGTGATGTGATGAAAGCCCAGGAAATTCGTGAAAAGTCCGTAGGAGAGCTGCAAGAGCAACTCCTCGAGCTACTCCGCGAGCAGTTTAACCTGCGCATGCAGAAGGCCACTGGCCAACTGAGCCAGACTCATCTGCTCAAGCAGGTCCGCCGGGATATCGCCCGTGTGAAGACTATGCTCAACGAGAAGGCAGGTGAATAAGATGGCCGAAGAGAAAAAAACACGTACGCTCACCGGCAAGGTGGTGAGCGATAAGATGGATAAATCCATCGTCGTTATGATCGAGCGTCGTGAGCGTCACCCGATCTACGGAAAATACGTCAAGCGCTCCACCAAGCTGCACGCCCATGATGAGGCGAACCAGGCTAAGGCAGGCGATACGGTTTCCATTCAGGAGTGCCGTCCGCTTTCCAAGAAGAAAGCTTGGACGCTGGTCGAGGTGGTTGAGCAGGCTAAGGGTTAATACCTAAAGTCTGCCGATCAGTGCAGTCAGATTAGGTTTGGAGAAAACCGATGATTCAGACTCAGACAATGCTGGATGTCGCCGACAACAGCGGAGCGCGCCGGGTGCAATGCATCAAGGTGTTAGGCGGTTCACACCGTCGCTACGCTCGCGTTGGTGACGTCATTAAGGTAACGGTGAAGGAAGCGATTCCGCGCGGTAAGGTCAAAAAAGGCCAAGTGCTGAAAGCGGTAGTCGTTCGCACCCGTAGTGGCGTCCGTCGTAGTGACGGTTCGCTGATCCGTTTCGATGGAAATGCGGCGGTTTTGTTGAATAATACCAACGAACAGCCGATCGGCACGCGTATCTTCGGGCCGGTAACTCGTGAACTTCGTAATGAGAAGTTCATGAAGATCATTTCCCTAGCGCCTGAAGTGCTGTAAGGAGCGAGGCGGATATGCAAAAGATCAAACGTGACGATGAAGTCATCGTCATCGCCGGGAAGGATAAAGGCAAACGTGGCACTGTTAAGCGGGTACTAGAAAACCGCTTCGTGGTGTCCGGTGTGAATATGATTAAACGTCACACCAAGCCTAATCCCATGGCGGGAAATCAGGGCGGTATCGTCGAGCGTGAGGCTCCGATTCACGCGTCCAACGTAGCCATCTTCAATTCGGAGACCGGTAAGGCGGATCGCGTCGGCTTCCAAGTTAAGGAAGACGGTACCAAGGTACGTATCTACAAGTCGACGCAGACGCAGATCGACGCCTAACGCGAGTCGGGTAGCAAAATGGCGAACTTGAAAGAACGTTATCAAAACGAGGTCGTGGCTCAGCTCAAAGAGCAGTTCAGCTACGCCAACGTAATGCAGGTACCCCGGATCACAAAAGTGACTCTGAACATGGGTATCGGCGAAGCGGTCAGCGATAAAAAGTTGATCGACAATGCCATCGGCGACCTGGAGAAACTCTCCGGTCAAAAACCGTTGGTGACCAAGGCACGCAAGTCCATCGCGGGCTTCAAGGTGCGCGAAGGTTGGCCGATCGGTGTCAAAGTAACACTGCGCTCAGCGCGTATGTGGGACTTCCTGGACCGTTTGGTGAACATTGCGATTCCCCGCGTGCGTGACTTCCGTGGTCTCAATCCGAAGTCTTTTGACGGTCGCGGCAATTACTCAATGGGTGTGCGTGAGCAGATCATCTTCCCGGAGATCGAGTATGATAAGATCGATCGCATCCGGGGGCTGGACGTCACTATCACTACTACCGCCAACACCGACGAGGAAGGTCGTGCGCTACTAGCGGCACTGAACTTCCCGTTTAAGAAATAAGGGTTGGATCATGGCTAAGAAAAGTATGATAGAGCGCGAGCTCAAGCGTACTCAGCTAGTCGAGAAGTATGCGGCTAAGCGCGCAGAGCTCAAGAAAATCATCTTGGACGTGAACGCTTCTGAAGAAGAACGTTTCGAGGCGACGCTGAAGCTGCAGCAACTGCCGCGCGACTCAAGCCCGGTGCGTCAGCGTAACCGCTGCCGCGTGACTGGCCGTCCGCACGGTTTTTACAACAAGTTCGGCCTTGGCCGTAACAAGCTGCGTGAAGCCGCCATGCGTGGCGACGTCCCTGGTCTGAAAAAGTCCAGCTGGTAACGTCACGTCGAATCATCAGGAGCGCACATTAAATGAGCATGCAAGACACTCTAGCGGATATGTTTACCCGTATCCGCAATGCGCAGATGGCCACCAAGGAGACGGCTACCATGCCGTCCTCCAAGCTGAAAGTGGAAGTGGCCCGCGTGTTAAAGGAAGAAGGCTACATTACCGACTTTACGGTGGCTGAAGGCGTTAAACCCGAGCTGACCGTTACTCTCAAGTATTTTGAGGGTAAGCCGGTTATTGAGCACATTCAACGGGTTTCCAAGCCGTCTCTGCGCCAGTACAAGGGCAAAGACAACCTGCCTAAGGTCGCCGATGGTCTGGGTATCGCGATTGTCACCACCTCTAATGGTGTCATGACCGATCGTGCCGCGCGCCAAGCAGGCGTCGGTGGCGAAGTCATCTGCACCGTATTCTAGGAGGCTGGAATGTCCCGCATAGCGAAATATCCGGTTAAAGTGCCTGCTGGTGTCGAGGTTAAAATCGACGCTGGCCAGCTGACCGCCAAAGGCGGCCAGGGCACGCTATCTATGACCATTCACCAGGACGTGGTGATTGGTCAAGAAGATGGCCAGCTGACCTTCGCCCCGAGTGAGTCTGCCAAGAGCTGGGCAATGGCCGGTACTACCCGCGCCTTGGTTCAGAACCTGGTAACGGGCGTATCCGAGGGTTTCACAAAAACTCTCGAAATTGTAGGCGTCGGTTATCGTGCCCAAGCTAAGGGCCAGACGCTCAATCTTTCACTGGGCTTCTCGCACCCGGTCGACTATGAACTGCCTAAGGGTGTCTCAGCGGAAACGCCGAAGAACACCGTGATCGTGCTGAAAAGCGCGGACAAGCAGATGCTCGGCCAGTGCGCCGCGGAAATCCGCGCCTTCCGTCCCCCTGAGCCGTATAAAGGCAAGGGTGTTCGGTACGCCGACGAGCAGGTGCGTCGCAAAGAAGCCAAGAAGAAGTAAGGCAGGGTTATGAACGCGAAGAAAGAATCTCGTCTCCGTCGTGCCCGCCGCGCTCGCGCAAAGATCCGCGAGCTGGGCGTGTATCGCCTGTGCGTCAACCGTACCCCGCGTCACATCTATGCGCAGATTATCTCGCCGGAT
Source organism: Halomonas sp. KG2 (assembly GCA_030440445.1). Classification (NCBI taxonomy): domain Bacteria; kingdom Pseudomonadati; phylum Pseudomonadota; class Gammaproteobacteria; order Oceanospirillales; family Halomonadaceae; genus Halomonas; species Halomonas sp. KG2. Next base: position 209,202 of record CP098528.1, read on the forward strand.
GGTGGCAAAGTGCTAGCCAGTGCTTCTACGCTGGACAAAGCACTGCGCGAGGGTGCGACTGGCAACGCAGAAGCCGCCTCTAAGGTTGGCGCTCTGATTGCTGAACGCGCTAAAGAAGCAGGCATCACCCAGGTGGCCTTCGATCGTGCTGGCTTTAAGTATCACGGTCGCGTTAAGGCTCTGGCCGACGCCGCTCGTGAAGGCGGCCTGGAATTCTAAAGGGTTTTACGATGGCGAAGAACGAACAGCAAAGCGGTGATCTGCAAGAGAAGTTAGTGCAGGTCAACCGCGTCGCCAAGGTGGTCAAAGGTGGTCGTATTTTCGGCTTCACCGCGCTGACCGTCGTTGGTGATGGTAAAGGTCGTGTCGGTTTTGGTCGTGGCAAGGCGCGTGAAGTGCCTGTTGCGATCCAGAAAGCGATGGATCAAGCTCGTCGCAACATGGTCAAGGTTAACCTTGCAGGCCATACGCTTCAGTACCCGATAAAAGCCCGTCACGGTGCTTCTAAGGTGTACATGCAGCCGGCTTCTGAAGGTACCGGTATCATCGCTGGCGGCGCCATGCGCTCTGTACTAGAGCTCGCTGGTGTCCATGATGTACTGGCCAAGTGCTACGGTTCCACCAACCCGGTTAACGTGGTGCGAGCGACTGTTAAAGGTCTCTCCTCCATGCAAGCACCGGAAGACATTGCCGCTAAGCGCGGTCTGTCTGTCGAAGCGATCACGGGGTAAGGCACCATGGCAGCAACGATCAAGGTTACCCAGATCCGCAGCACCATCGGCGTTTTGCCCAAGCACAAGGCTACTATGAAGGGCCTGGGTCTGCGTCGCATCGGTCATACGGTTGAGCTGGAAGACACCCCTGCCGTACGCGGCATGATCCACAAGGTTAACTACCTTGTGCGCGTTGAGGGAGAGTAATCCATGAAACTCAATACCCTGAGCCCGGCACCGGGCTCCAAACACGCTGAAAAGCGCGTTGGTCGTGGTATCGGCTCCGGTCTTGGTAAGACCGGTGGCCGTGGCCACAAAGGCCAGAAATCTCGCAGTGGCGGCAGCGTCAAGCCTGGTTTCGAAGGCGGTCAGATGCCATTGCAGCGTCGTTTGCCGAAATTCGGCTTTACGTCTGCTAAGTCATTGGTATCTGAAGAAGTACGTCTGGCTGAACTTGCCAAGGTTGCCGGTGACGAAGTCACTATGGAAACTCTGAAGCAAGCCAACGTGCTAAAGGATGCGACGCTTCATGCGAAGATCATCCTTTCTGGCGAACTGAAAAAGGCGGTTACCGTTCGTGGTATCAAGGTCACCAAAGGTGCCCGTGAAGCGATCGAAGCCGCCGGCGGCAAGGTAGAGGACTAAATGGCCAAGTCAGGAAATATGCCGGCGATGGGCAGCGGTCTGAGTGAACTGTGGGCGCGTTTGCGCTTCGTGCTCCTCGCCATCGTGGTGTACCGTATTGGTGCCCACATTCCCGTTCCCGGTATCAATCCTGACCAGCTTGCTGCCTTGTTTAGGGAGCAACAGGGCACCATTCTAGGCATGTTTAACATGTTCTCGGGTGGCGCCCTGGAGCGTATGAGCGTCCTCGCCCTGGGTATAATGCCCTACATTTCGGCGTCGATTATCATGCAGCTCATGACTGCGGTCTCCCCTCATCTTGAGCAGCTCAAGAAAGAGGGTGAGGCTGGCCGCCGCAAGATTAGCCAGTACACGCGCTACGGCACGGTGATACTGGCTTTCGTCCAGGCTACCGGTATGTCCGTCGGTCTGGCTAGCCAAGGCATCGCATACAGCGCTGACTTCAGCTTCTTTTTCACCGCCGTGATTACATTTGTATCAGGTGCGGTGTTTATGATGTGGCTAGGTGAGCAGATCACCGAGAAGGGCATCGGCAACGGTATTTCGCTGCTGATCTTCGCGGGGATTGTCGCTGGGCTGCCCAGTGCCGTTGGGCAAGCGTTCGAGCTTGCTCGTAATGAAGGTGCCTGGAATGTTCTTCCGCTGTTAGCGCTGTCAGTGCTAGGTATTGCTACCGTTGCGTTTGTGGTGTTCATTGAGCGCGGCCAACGCCGCTTGAAAGTGAACTACCCCAGGCGTCAGGTCGGCAATAAGATGTATGCAGGCCAAAGCAGCTACCTGCCTTTGAAAGTGAATATGGCTGGTGTTATTCCAGCAATCTTCGCTTCCAGTATTTTACTCTTCCCGGCCTCTATTGGTCAGTGGGTGGGTGCTGGCGAAGGAATGGAGTGGTTGCAGCGTGCATCACAAGCGTTAGGCCCCGGCCAACCGCTTTACATCTTGCTTTTCGCGGCGGCAGTGGTATTCTTCTGCTTCTTTTACACAGCGCTGGTCTTCAACCCCAAGGATGTGGCTGACAATCTTAAAAAGTCAGGCGCCTTCCTGCCGGGCATTCGCCCCGGCGAGCAGACCGCTCGCTATATCGATAAAGTAATGACTCGTCTTACTTTATTCGGTGCCTTGTATATCACTGCGGTTTCCTTGATGCCCCAGTTTTTGATCGTTGCGTGGAATGTGCCGTTTTTCTTCGGCGGAACTTCGCTTCTGATCGTGGTGGTGGTCATCATGGACTTCATGGCCCAGGTGCAGTCGCATCTCATGTCGCATCAATATGACTCGGTGATGAAGAAGTCCAACCTGAAAGGCTACGGTAGCGGCGGCATTATGCGCTGAGGCGCGCCGTTGCGATTTGGAGAGAACGATGAAAGTTCGAGCTTCCGTAAAGAAGATGTGCCGTAATTGTAAGATCATTCGACGCAATGGCGCTGTCCGCGTCATTTGTATCGAACCGCGGCACAAACAGCGCCAGGGTTAATACCTGGGTTGTTTTTAAGCGGGTGCCGGCATACCCCTTGCCATAAGGCTTATAAAGGGGTATGCTGTTGCGCCTTTTGTAGATGAACAAACGAGCAAGCCGCTCAAATTTCGGAGTAAGCTGATGGCCCGTATTGCAGGCGTCAATATCCCGGACAACAAGCATGCGGCGATCTCGCTGACCTATATCTTCGGGATTGGCCGTACCCGCGCTCAGCACGTTTGTGCTGCTGCCGGTATCGCGCCTACTACCAAGATCCAGGATCTATCTAGCGATGAGCTGGATACCCTGCGTTCTGAAGTTGGTAAGTACACCGTAGAAGGCGACCTTCGTCGTGATGTTACGCTTAACATTAAGCGTCTCATGGACTTAGGCTGCTACCGTGGTCTGCGTCATCGTCGTAGTCTTCCGCTGCGTGGTCAGCGGACTAAGACTAACGCGCGTACCCGTAAGGGCCCGCGTAAGCCGATCCGCAAATAACACGCAGGCTCTTTAATAGAGAGCTGACGTTAAGACAGGAATAGACATCAACATGGCTAACCCGCGTAGTAACCGTAAAAAGGTTAAAAAGCAGGTAGTGGACGCCGTAGCGCATATCCACGCCTCTTTTAACAACACGATCGTGACGATCACAGACCGCCAGGGCAACGCTCTTTCTTGGGCGACAGCCGGTGGTTCGGGTTTTCGTGGTTCTCGCAAGAGCACCCCGTTCGCTGCTCAAGTGGCAAGTGAGCGTGCAGCAACTGCTGCAGCCGAGTATGGTGTGAAAAACGTAGACGTGCTGGTCAAAGGCCCCGGTCCCGGCCGTGAATCCGCCGTGCGCGCTCTCAATGCCGCCGGCTTCCGCGTGCAAAGCATCACTGACGCGACGCCCATTCCTCATAATGGCTGCCGTCCGCCTAAGAAACGCCGCGTTTAAGGAGACAGATTCATGGCTCGTTATATTGGACCGAAGTGCAAACTGTCTCGTCGTGAAGGCACCGATCTCTTTTTAAAGAGCGGTGTTACTCCCTTCGAGAAAAAGTGTAAATCCGAGCAGATCCCGGGTGTACACGGCCAGCGTCGTCAGCGTCTTTCCGACTACGGCTTGCAGCTTCGTGAGAAGCAGAAAGTACGCCGTATGTATGGCGTACTCGAAAAGCAGTTCCGCAACTACTACAAAGAAGCCGCTCGCCTGAAAGGTGCGACTGGTGAAGTATTGTTGCAGTTGCTTGAATCCCGACTGGATAACGTCGTCTACCGCATGGGCTTTGGCTCGACTCGCTCTGAAGCGCGTCAGCTGGTCAGCCACAAGGCGATTTCCGTGAACGGCCGCACCGTTAACGTTGCTTCCTACCAAGTGAAGCCCGGTGACGTTGTTTCTGTTCGCGAAAAGGCGAAGAACCAAGCACGTATTCAACACTCGTTGACCATTGCGGCCAACCGTGGCGATATCGCTTGGATCGAAATCGACGCCAAGAAGATGGAAGGCACTTTCAAGGCTCTGCCTGAACGCGGTGACCTGACTGCCGACATCAACGAAAACCTGATCGTCGAGCTGTACTCCAAGTAAGCAGTTTGATTTACATTTCTGCTTCTTGAGACCTGGGCGGGGTAGCAAAGCTAACCGCCCAGATGCTCTTGAGTAGTGTGCTCTAGAGTACTCAGTATCCGTTTGGCAGCCTGAAAGGTGTTCATATGCAGCGTTCAGTGACAGAGTTTCTTCGTCCTCGTGACATCAAGGTCGAAGAAATCAGCGCACATCATGCCAAAATCGTTCTCGAACCGTTCGAGCGCGGCTTTGGTCACACCCTGGGGAATGCACTTCGTCGCATTCTGCTTTCGTCCATGCCCGGCGCTGCCGTGGTAGAGGCTGAAATTGCCGGTGTAGAGCACGAATACAGTGCGCTCGAAGGGGTGCAGGAAGATGTCATCGAAATCCTCCTGAACTTGAAAGATGTTGCGATCAAGATGCACAGCCGCGATGAGGCGGTGCTCTCGCTGAACAAGCAGGGCCCAGCTGTCGTCACCGCTGGCGACATTGCGCTTGATCATAGCGTCGAAATCGTCAACCCGGATCACGTCATTGCTCATGTCAATGAAGGTGCCGAGCTGAAAATTCAGCTTAAGGTAGCGCTGGGTCGTGGTTACGAACCGGCTGACGCTCGTGGCTCTGATGAAGAGACACGTGCAATTGGCCGCCTGCAGCTGGATGCCACCTTCAGCCCTGTTCGCCGTGTTTCCTATTCGGTTGAAGCCGCTCGTGTTGAGCAGCGCACCGACCTCGATAAGTTAATTATCGATCTGGAAACCGACGGTACACTGGATCCGGAAGAGGCTATCCGTCGCAGTGCGACCATTCTGCAAGAGCAGCTGGCCGCCTTCGTCGACCTGGAAGCTGATAAAGAGCAGGAAGTCGAAGAGGAAGAGGATCTTGTTGATCCTATCCTATTGCGCCCCGTAGACGATCTTGAGTTGACAGTTCGCAGCGCTAACTGCCTAAAAGCCGAGAATATTTACTACATTGGTGATCTTATCCAGCGCACTGAAGTTGAGCTGCTGAAGACACCGAATCTTGGTAAAAAGTCTTTGAATGAAATCAAAGACGTATTGGCAGCGCGCGGCTTGTCCCTCGGCATGCGGTTGGAAAATTGGCCACCCGCTAGCCTGAAGGACGACAAGGCCTCCGCGTGAGTGTCGACTCGAGTCCCAGTTTGGTAAGGAATTACAACCATGCGTCATCGTAAGAGTGGTCGTCATCTGAATCGTACCAGCTCGCATCGTCAGGCCATGTTCAAGAACATGTCTGTCTCGCTGGTCGAACATGAAGTCATCAAGACAACCCTGCCTAAGGCCAAGGAATTGCGTCGCGTTATCGAGCCGCTAATTACCCTAGCCAAGCAGGATAGCGTTGCAAACCGCCGTTTGGCATTTGCCCGCACGCGCTCCAAAGAAGCCGTCGGCAAACTGTTCAACGAGCTAGGTCCGCGTTATGCCGAGCGTCCGGGTGGTTACATCCGCATCCTCAAGTGCGGTTACCGCACAGGCGACAACGCGCCCATGGCGTTCGTTGAGCTAGTTGACCGTCCGGTTGTTGAAGAAGCAGCTGCAGAAGAGTAAGTCTCTGCGTTGTTGCTCAACAAAATGAAAGCCGACCCCTTAGGGTCGGTTTTTTTTGGTCTATTCATTTCATTGCGTTTTCAACTTTTATACTGCTTTCTTAATTCACTTTAAGAGTTACCGTGCTAGTCTTAGATTTCTTAGTGTGGCAAGTAGCTTAATGGTTGGTAGTGTGACATCACAGCAAAACAAGAAAGGGGCATGTATGGCAACAAGGGGAATATGCGCAACGATCGTCGCGCGTTGGTGGCTTCCGCTGTCGTTAATGGTATTGCTGCTAAGCACGATATCGAGTGCTCATGCAAATCCGCGTTATGCTGGGATTGTTGTGGATTTGGAAAACGGAGAGGTGCTGTACGCCGAGAATGCAGATGAGCGTCGCTACCCCGCATCGTTAACCAAAATGATGACGCTTTATCTTACATTTGAAGCATTGGAGAGCGGCCAGCTCAGTCTTAATCAGCCGCTTCCTGTGTCTGCTCAAGCAGCCGCCATGCCTGCTGTAAAACTGTGGCTTTCTGCAGGCAGTACCATTCCTGTTGATTCTGCTATTCGTGCGCTGGCTGTGCGCTCTGCTAATGATGTTGCCGCCGTGGTGGCTGAAGCGTTAGGTGGTAGCGAGCAGCGTTTCGCTCAGCTGATGACCGCAAAAGCGCGTGAGTTAGGTATGAATGCTACCACGTTCCGTAATGCCTCGGGTCTACCTGATGACCAGCAGGTCACCACGGCACGGGATATGGTGACACTCTCTGTGCGCGTGATGCAGGACTTCCCACAGTACTACCACTATTTTGGGCTCCAGGAGTTCACCTATCGTGGTACCCGGCACACCAGCCATAACCGCTTAGTGAAAAACTACCCCGGTGCAGATGGCCTTAAAACCGGCTTCATTCGTGCATCTGGTTTCAATGTAGCGACAACGGCCGTCCACGGAGATCGCCGCATGGTGGGCGTTGTCATGGGTGGCTTTAGTGGGGCATCTCGTGATTCTCATATGGCGAACTTGTTAGATCGAAGTTTTGCTCGTGCAGCGCTGCGTGACCAGCAAACATGGCTAGCAAATACTACTTTCTCTAGTGAGTTTATGGCTTTCTCTGGCTCTGGCACCCCTAGCCAACGCCCCATGTCGACACCGCCAGCCTCTAATCGCCCTGTCATGGCCAGTAATGTAACGATTTCGAATAACACAGCGGCTTCGAATAATTTGGCAGCGACAACACTTTCTCCTTCACCAGCGTCTGCACCGGTTGTTGAAATTGAAGATCGTCTCGCGCGCTCCATGGAGACACCGACAAGCAGTCCGGTTACCCACACATCAAACCCGGTGAATACGTTTATTGAGCGTGAACGCGAGTTGGCTGCTACGCCCCAGCGGTCTGTTACTGCTGGTGATTGGGGTATCCAGGTAGGTGCTTTTAGCCAGGAAGCACGAGCAGAGCAGTTGGCACGTCAGGCTGCTCAGCGACTGCCTCATGAAGTGGGAGGACGGGTTGCTATCGACACCATAGCTGGTCAAACGCCGGTATTCCGCGCCCGTGTTGTCGCCTTGGACGAAGCGCGCGCCAGGCGCGCCTGTAGAACGCTCCAGGCGCAGGGGATGGAGTGCATGGTGGTCAACGCAAGTTTGTAAAAGCCACGTTAGATCCGCAGCCCCGCCAGTGACACATTGGCGGGGTTTTTTATTAGTTGTTTAATCCCGGCTGATAAAGTGTCCGAAGGGCAAAAGGAGAGCGTCGTGACAACGTCGTTAAAAGGTATCCTATGCATGTGCTTAGGGGTTCTGTTCTTAGCGCTTGGTGATGCGGTATCGAAGTGGCTAGGCGAAGTCCATTCGCCGCTACAGATTATTTTCTTTCGTACGCTCGTGTCATTACCGCTCATTGCCCTGTTGGCGCATTTTGCAGGCGGGTTGCGCAAGTTGCATACCAGACGCCCACGTGTACATCTTCTCAGAGGATTGATTTATACCGCCACGATGGTGTTCTTTGTCTGGGGGCTAACCCTGTTGCCACTCGCAGAGGCCACGGCAATCGCTTTTGTGGCGCCCTTGTTTGTAACGTTGCTTTCAGTGCCGTTGCTTGGCGAGCGGATTGATCCACCCGTATTAATAGCGTCGTTAGTTGGCTTTGCCGGCGTGCTGATAGTGGTTCGCCCCGGTGGCGATGCGTTCCAGCTCGGCACGCTAACCCTCTTGGGAGCGGCTTTCTTTTACGCACTGATGATGATCACTGCACGGCGCTATGGTGCTCGGGAGCACCTGTGGGCGATGGTGTTCTACATGACGTTAGTGCCTTTTATCATCACGGCTCTGAGTTTGCCCTGGGTTTGGCAAACCCCAGAGCCCTGGCACTGGCTTGGCTTTTTGGTCTCGGGTGTTTTGGGTATTGGCGCGACCGCGTTTATTACCCTGGCATTCCGCTTTGCCCCTGCCGCGATTGCCGCTCCGTTTGATTACACGGCGATGCTGTGGGCGGTGCTGCTCGGCTGGTGGTTCTGGGGAGAACTGCCCGATTTGTGGGTATGGGTGGGCAGTGTGCTGATTATGGGCAGCGGTTTAGCGATTGCATACCATGACCGCCGCACGACGCTGAAACCCCGACCAACAGCTTAAGCAAATTGATAAACATCCATCGCTAGTACGCCATGTTCAACGCTGTGGTGTAACTGAGTTGCATCACCACCTGCCCCCATGGCCACCAGCAAGGGCTGGAAGTGTTCAGGGGTTGGGTGGTTCTCCAGCGCTTTTGGAGCACGCTCCCAGTGAAGTAATGCCTGGCGATCATTGGCTTCAATATGTTCGCTCACCCACTGGGCAAACTCATCTACCCAGGCGGGAGTGGGGCTGCCCTGGGGAAGCGTTTCATATAAGTTATGGGTTAGGCTGCCCGAGCCAATAATCAGAACCCCTTCTTTTCGCAATGCCGATAGGTGCTCGCCGAGCGTGACTAACGCGTCATTTTCCCAACGCACAGGTAGCGACAGGGAAACGACCGGTACATTGGCCTCTGGAAACATCAGTGAAAGTGGTACCCAAGCGCCGTGGTCAAGGCCGCGCTCTACGCGTTCGGCACCCAATAACAGCGCAATTTGTTCAGCCAATTCAGGGTTGCCAGGAGCCGGATACTGGCACTCGAAAAGAGCTTGTGGAAACCCGCCAAAATCATGAATTGTCTCTGGTTGTGCGCTAGTGCTGACCTTGAGTGTGAGACTCTCCCAGTGGGCTGATACGACGACCACCGCGCGAGGGGAGAGGCGCTTCCCCAGCTCACGTAGGAAAGCGTGGGCCGGGGTTTTATTCAGCGCCAGCATGGGGGAGCCATGGGAAATAAACAGGCTGGGTAGCATTTTAGTACCTCCGTTAGCCTATAGCGGGCTAATAATGCCCGCACAAGCCGAAGTCAATGCGGGCAGAGTGGTTAGGCGAATTTGCGGCTGACAACAGCGCTACCGCCACCTAGACCAGCCTGTACCACCAGAGCAATCGTCCAGAAAATAGGGAATTCCCAGCCACCACCCGGGTTCGAGAACAGCCAGCCATTACCCAGGTGTACCGAGGCTGCACCTAGCAGCACGGGCACAAGAGCAAGGCTTACCCAACGAGTATAGATGCCCAGTAAAAGTGCTAGGCCACCACCTACTTCAGCAGCAATGGTTAAGTAAGCGAGAACACCCGGTAAGCCCAGGGATTCAAAGTAGCTGACAGTGCCTGGCAGGGTGAAGACAAACACCTTAAGCAAGCCGTGAGCTAAGACCATCACGCCCAGACTGATACGTAGCAAGGCGGTGGCATGGAGGGCGAGTGGTGAAGTATTGGTAGTGGTCATAGCGGTCTCTCTTAGTCGCGAGCATCACGTTGGATGCGATAGTGCTACTTTACAGATGATAACCACTGAGATAATCCACCGTTACTGCACTTCACTGTTGCGATAAAGGCGACAATCCGAGCTCGATTTCCCATGCCGGTGGGTCACCCCACGCCGCCGCCAATAACTCAATAAAGCGCTCTACTTTGGCAGGTAAATAGCGTCGGGCTGGGTAAAGCGCATGGATGTCTAGCAAAGCCGGCGGTAAGTTCTGCAAGATCGGCACTAGGCGCCCGTTCGCAATGCTATCAGTGACTAAAAAGCTGGGCTGTTGCGCTATCCCTAAGCCTGCTTCAGCTGCATGCGTCAGCATATCGCCATTATTACTCTCTAAGGGACCAGAAATACTCAGTAACTGATGACCAATCCGCCAATCGCCACTGTTTTGGCCGCTTCGGTAGCGAAGGCAGCGGTGAGATGCCAAATCTTCACTAGTCAGCGGCGTGCCATACTGGGCGAGATAATCAGGTGATGCGCAAAACAGCATCCGGCACTGGGTGAGTCGTCGTGCCACTAAGCTAGAGTCAGGCAGGTTGCCAATACGAATGGCGACATCGTAGCCTTCTTCCAGCAAATCAACGCGACGGTCGTTTAGATCCAAGCGCACCTCAAGCCCCGGGTGCGTTTGCATAAACTGTGCAACCAGCGGTGAAAGATAGCGTGTGCCGAAGCTCATCGGGCCATTAATGCGCAACTGCCCGCTCACCGTACTGATGCCACTGCCGATTTCTGCCGCTGCCTCGTCCAAAGCGATCAAAATGCTTTGCGCGCGAACGAGATAGCGTTCGCCCGCTTCCGTGAGGTGCAGCCGCCGAGTGGTGCGCTGAATAAGCCGAGCGCCTAATGCCTCTTCAAGTGCCATCACTTGGCGAGATACCCGCGTGCGGGAAAGGTCTAGCGCCTCGGCCGCGCGGGTATAGCTACCCAGCTCAGCGACCTTTACAAACGCCGCGATATGGTCGAGCTGGGTCATTGCGTGTGGAATGCCTGAGCAGCCAGGCGGGGGTCTGGCTGGCCACAAATAGCAGAAATAACCGCAACACCGTTTGCCCCAGCGGCTTTCACTTGAGCAATGTGTTCAGCTTTTAGCCCGCCAATCGCGACGCTGGGAAGTTGGCAAGCACTGGCAAGTTGTGCCAGCCCATCAAAGCCAATGGGCTGGGCGTGGTCTTGTTTACTGCCAGTAGCAAACACGGGCCCTAAACCGACGTAATTGAGCAATTCGACGGGGGCCTCCTGAAGTTGGGCTGGGGTGTTAATTGAAAGCCCGATAATGGCGTGCTGGCCGAGTGTGTTTCGTGCTGCTTGAACAGCCGTGTCGCTTTGCCCGACATGTAAGCCATCCGCTTGGCTGGCGAGTGCCACGTTCAGGCGATCATTAATGATCAGAGGGACGCCACTACCAGCCAACATCGCTTTGAGACGTTTGGCCTGGGCGATCATGTGCTCGTCACTAGCGTGTTTATCGCGTAGCTGCACCATGGTAATGCCGCCCTGCACAGCAGCTTCAACCGTTTTTTCCAGGCCCATGCCAGCGCATAGACCCGCATCGGTGACTAAATAGAGTGAAAGATCAAACGGCATGCACCGCCTCCCATTGAGCAAGGGTCGAAAGGTCGTCAGGGGATAACTGATACAGCGCATCCAATAGCGCCACCTGGAAACTGCCAGGGCCTTGAGCCTGCTCGCCTGCACGGCTTCCAGCGATGCTGAAACACGCCAAGGCAGCCAAGCTGGCTTCCAGCGGCTGCGCGCGGTTTGCGGCTACAAAGCTTGCCACCAGCGCACTCAATCCGCAGCCTAAGGTAGTCACGCGGGGCATTAGTGCGTGCCCACCTTTAAGCCGATAATGGACAGTGCCGTCGGTAATGAAATCGCTCTCGCCAGTCACCGTCACCACGCAGCGATGTTGCTGAGCTAGCGCAATGGCAGCGGTTGTGGCTTCTTGGGTGCTAGCAGTCGCATCGACCCCACGCCCTTGGCTGGCTAATCCGTTAAGTGCTTGGATTTCTGAGGCATTGCCACGAATAACGCTAGGCTGATAAGCCAGCAGCGTCTCGCAAACACGCTGGCGAAATGTGGTAGCACCAACCGCCACAGGGTCAAGCACCCACGGAATATGGTTTTCATGAGCAGTGCGCGCAGCGGCTGCCATGGCATCAGCCCAAGGGGAAGAGAGGGTGCCAATATTAATCGATAGCGCGCCAGACATAGCCGTGAACTCCGCCACTTCTTCCTGAGCATGCAGCATGGCGGGAGACGCACCTGTCGCCAATAGCAAGTTAGCGGTGCTATTCATCGCCACATAGTTGGTAATGCAATGTACCAGCGGTGTGGCAGCGCGCAGATCGCGGAGGTAATCGCCGAGTGGGCGTGAAGGCATAATATCCTCCCGGCTGGGAGGTGATGCAGCTGCACCACGACTCCCTACGCCGGTGTTATCCGGTTCAGGTTCAAAGGGTGCTTCTCAGCCCGTTAAGCAAGGGCGCCCCTGTCGTGATGGTACTATCCTTGGCTTAGATCAATCTGTAAAGCCTGGGCAGCGCGATGAGCAACTATCAACGAAACGAGATGCGTGTTCCGTAGGTGAGCATCTCATCAGGCGTTATCGCTTTACCCTCAACACCAATCATTTCATCGCCACACTGGTCGGCAAACGTAAGCACTCCATGAGTGAGGCCCAGCTGTCCAAGGGTGTCGCGAATTTCACCGGTGCCCAAAAACGTGCTGACATGACCCTCAGCATTGGTTAGATCAGAAACACCGTTCGCGTGATGGAAGCGAACCTTATAGATACCATCCATTGACTCAACTTCCACAATCGGTGAAAAGCCATTGTGTATGGCGCGGGCTAACTGCTTTAGCGTTATGTGGTCACCGAGGGTCATATCAATCGCGGTCATGGAAAACTCCTGTGGACGCCTCAAAGGTGGGGCATCGCTTATGTTGCGGGAACTGCTTTTTGTAAAGTTTATGAATAATAAGTGTAGGGTTTTTGTTTAGTATTGCCAGTGCGCTTAATGTGACACTGCGTTAGTGAATCCTACATGCTTGTAAGGGCTGGTATTATGGCTCTTAAGCCCTCATGGTAAGCGGTAAGTGAGGCTCAATGGATTCAATGATCAGCATTAGCGACAGGAGAGCAAAATGAGTTTTCAAGGCGAACAACATTCCGGCGTCGCGCCCGCAGCGCCGCAAACCCAAGGGTTTCGCTTAAATCACACCATGCTGCGGGTGAAGGATCCCGAACGCGCGCTAGCGTTCTACTCCAAGGTATTTGGAATGCAGGTGCTACGCCGATTGGATTTCGAAGAGATGCAGTTTTCGCTCTACTTCCTAGCCAATATAGAAAGCAGCGATAACGTGCCAGAAGATACTCAAGCACGCACTGCCTGGACCTTCAGTCAGAAAGGCTTGCTGGAATTGACGCATAACTGGGGCACAGAAGATCAGCAGGATTTTGCCTATCACGACGGTAACGCTGAACCTCAAGGGTTTGGTCATATCTGCTTTAGTGTGCCTGACTTAGAAGCTGCTCAAGTATGGTTTGATGAGCATGAGGTGACGTTCATCAAGCGTGCGGACCAGGGCAAGATGAAAGACGTTATCTTTGTCAAAGATGCAGATGGCTACTGGATCGAAGTGATTCAGGCAGACCGCATGGCAGCCATGGGCGACTAATATGGCCCACTTGCTGTTTCGGCTGCGCCACGTGACCGATGAAGAGGCGTTGGAAGTACGCCAGTTGCTAGATGAACAGGGCTTTGATGTCTATGAAACCCAGGCGGGCTTTTTTCGCCTGGGTGTCGATGCCATTTGGCTGCGTAACACTGCTCAGCGCGAGGCCGCTGAAGCGGCATTGGCGGCGTATCAGGAAAAGCGTCAAGCAAAAGCACGGCGAGAGCACGAAGAAGCGGTTGCCAGTGGCAGTGCACCAACGCTATGGCGGCGCTTTCTTGCCCACCCCGTGCAAGTCGTACTGGTAATCGTCGCCGTGGTGCTGATCGCCCTATTAACGCTGCTGCCGTTTATTGGCTTAGTAGGCTAGATTTGTAAACAGTTTTGTAGATTAGCTGGGTAGCTTAACAGTGGCTAAGTGCCCGCGTTTTAGATAAAGCTGCACGCCTTCATTACCCGCGCGTAACTGAGGTGCCGCACCTACTGGGTAGCGGCACCAACTGCCGGTGGCATATTCCTGCCCATCACAGAGCAGAGAGCCTTCCAGCACAAACAGCTCTAAACCACCGGCAAGCGCTGGATAAGACACCTGTGTATCGGCTTCCCAGCGCTCTAGGCTGACTCGCTCTGGGCCATACTGTTTTGAACTATAGGTGTGCAGCATTTTGTAAGTAATACCTGGCCGTCGGTCGGGCTGCCAGGGGAGCCTGTGGGCAGGCACGGCCAGCTGCAAAATATCGTTTTCATCAAACTGGTGTAGCTTTACCAGAATAAGTGCGCCTTCTTCGCCTATTTGCGGGGTATGACCAGTGCCAATCGGGTTGCGTAAGTAGCTGCCTGCCGGGTAACGGCCATGCTCATCGGCAAAGACGCCTTCCAGCACTAAAATTTCTTCACCACCACCGTGAGTATGACGATTGAACTGGCTGTTGGGCGCGTAGCGTACCAGGCTGGTGGCTCTGGCGACTTCGTCGCCAATGCGGTCTAGCATCATGCGCTCTACACCAGCGCTGGGGGAGTCCACCCAACGGTACTGATCCGGCGTGACACTGGCAAAGTGGCTAAAATCGGCGTTTAGGCGCATGGTATTGGCTCTTTGCAGGGATGAAAATTCGCAGCAGTAGTGCAAGTCTCCCCATCCCTGGGACAAAATGCAACGCAAAAAATACCGCCCAAAGGCGGTATTGTTTAGGGCGCTTCGGCTAGGGTTGTCAGGACATGGTGTGCGGCTTGAATACGCGCCTGATTTGGGTAGTTCCGGTTTGCCAGCAGAACAATACCTAACTGCTGGCTGGGCACAAAGGCCACATAAGCGCCGAAGCCGTTGGTTGCCCCGGTCTTGTTGAAGAGCGCTTCCTGCCTGGGCGGCAATGGAGGGCTCAAAGGGTTGGCAGGGTTAGCTTCCAATACCACCTCAAGCGAGTTGCCCTCCAGCAGCGAGTCGAGTGCCACCGGGTAGGCATAGCTTTCCCAGCCCAGTCCTTGGGTCATATTGCCGACCTCAAAGTACCCCATGCGCGTGGTGGCCAAGGCTTG
The DNA here is from genome assembly GCA_030440445.1 of Halomonas sp. KG2. NCBI lineage: Bacteria > Pseudomonadati > Pseudomonadota > Gammaproteobacteria > Oceanospirillales > Halomonadaceae > Halomonas > Halomonas sp. KG2. The sequence goes on from CP098528.1 coordinate 224,210, forward strand.
GCTTAGTGGCTCATTCAGCCCAACGCCACTCATATTGGCTTCCACCAGCGTTAGTACGTCTGCGGCAGTTGATTTCAATCCGTAGGCCTGGGCATCCAGCATGCCTGGGTTCACCCGAATGGGCTCATCCTGTTTAGAGTAACCGTAGGCATAGTGCGCCTGCTGTGCTTCGGGCACCTGAAAGTAACTATGCTCAAGCCTTAGCGGGGCGAGCAGCGCCTCCTTCATCGCCATCTCGAAGGGCTGGCCCAGGCTTTGTGCGGCGAGATAACCGAACAGGCCCAGGCTTGGGTTGGAGTAGAGCCGGTGGCTGCCTGGGGCGAATTCCGGCTGCCATTGGCGATAGTAGTCGATCATTGCCTCTTCGCTTTGAACCGACTCAGGGAACTGCAGCGGAAGCCCTCCTGCGGTATAGGTGCCGAGTTCCAGCAGGCTGATCTCATCGAAGGCGCTGCCTTCAAGTTCCGGCAGGTAGCGGCTGGCCGGGTCGGAAAGCGAGAGGGCGCCGCTAGCCTGGGCATAGCCAGCGAGCGCAGCCGTAAAAACCTTGCTGACAGAGCCGAGTTCGAAGAGCGTCTCATCGGTGACCGGAATCCCCGCCTCTTGGTTGGCGAGGCCATAATTAAAGTAGTGCTGTTGGCCGTTAATGCTTAGCGCGACCGCCATTCCCGGGATGCGATGCTCGTCCATCAACGGCGCGATAGTATCGTTCACCAGAGCCTCAATGCTTGCGTTGTCCGGTTTTTCAAGCGCCCAAGCTGAGCTGCCAAATAGCAGAGAAGTAGCCATGAAAAGGTGGGTTTTTGCTGCTAACATCTTACGCATACCAAAATCCTGTTGTGATTAATGCCGAGAGAAGGTGGGAAGTTATTTCCCGACGCAAAGCCCGTGACGGCGGTTAACTTACGACGCGCTGCGGCAATTCACAAACAGCGATATTTTGTATAAGCCATTAGAAAAATTTGGGGGTAAAGGTGGTGCGTCCCTACTTGCCGCTGAAGGCGCTGCGTGCCTTTGAGGCATCGGCTAGACATTTGAACTTTACGCGTGCCGCAGAAGAGCTGTGTGTGACCCAGGCTGCTGTCAGCCATCAGGTTAAGCTGCTTGAAAATCAGCTGCAGGTGCCGCTGTTCATACGCTTGCCACGAGGGCTTATGCTGACCCAAGAGGGAGAACTGCTGCTGCCAGTGCTTGAAAGCTCGTTCGACCAGATGGCGCATACCCTGGATCGGCTTGGTGAGAGCAGCTATCGGGAAGTACTAAACGTTGGTGTGGTAGGTACCTTTGCCGTCGGCTGGTTGCTGCCAAGGCTAGAAGATTTTCAGAAAAAATACCCCTTCGTCGATTTGCGGCTTTCTACTCATAACAATCGCGCGGATATTGCTGGCGAAGGGCTGGATTTTGCGATCCGCTTTGGAACGGGCGCTTGGCATGGAACCGCAGCGCAGCCACTGCTGCCAGCGTCGCTATCGGTCATGTGCACTCCTGCTATCGCTGCGCGACTCACTACCCCCGCCGATGTATTAGGCGAGACTTGGCTGCGCTCTTATCGCGCCGATGAGTGGACAGAGTGGCTATTGGCAGCAGGGTTGCCAGGCAGCTTTCCGATGACCAACAGCATTGTGTTTGACTCTTCTATCGCCATGGTGGAAGCAGCCCTGCAAGGGGCCGGCGTGGCGCTGGCGCCTCCGCTGATGTTCCCTCGCCAGTTGAACAGCGGTGCACTGGTACAGCCATTCGACACCGCTGTTAGCCTGGGCGGTTATTGGCTGGCTCGCCTGCAAACACGCCCCGAAACCCACGCCATGGCGTCCTTCCGAGAGTGGCTGCTCACGGCCATTAATGCCTGAACCGCGCTATTGACGTTAATGGCTAGTGGCTATGACCATGATCGTCGTGGTCGTGGTCGTGGTCGTGGTCGTGGTCGTGGTCGTGGTCGTGGTCTTCGTGACCCGGCTCAGCCAATGCTAAGTGCAGCACGTCCGCGTTATGGCGCATCATGCCTAAGTAAGTGTTGGCTTCACCCTCGCTCGCCAGCGCATCGGCATACAGTGTGCCAGCAATCGGCAGGCCAGTTTCTTCGGCAAGCTGATTAATGATTGCTTGGTTGGTCATGTTCTCGTGGAACAGCGCCTGCACGTTTTCCTGTTCGATGACATCCACCAGCGCGGCCATGCTGGCGCCGCTGGGGTCAGCCTCGGTAGACAGGCCAACAGGGGAAAGAAAGTTCACCCCATAAGCATGTGAGAAATAACCAAACGAATCATGGCCGGTAATCACGCTGGCGGAAGCGGGAATATCGCTCAGCAAATCACGAATCTCACGATCAGCCTCGTCTATTACCGCTAAATAGCGCTCAGCATTCGCTTGATAACTTTCAGCATTGGCGCTGTCTGCTTCGATTAAGCCATCGCGAATATTGGTAACGTAGACCTTTGCCTGCTGTAGATCCTGCCATGCGTGAGGATCGTCATCACCATGGTCATGTTCACTGTGATCGTGCTCGTCGTGCCCGTGGCCATGATCGTCATGGCCGTGTTCTTCATGATCGTGTTTGGCAAAAGCGCGGGGTTGAATACCGTTGGTTGCGGTGACCAGGGCACCGGTATAGTCGCTCGACTCAATCAAACGCTCCATCCAGCCCTCAAACAGCAGTCCGTTAAAGACCACCACATCGGCGCTGGCTAACGCGCGGGCGTCGCCGGGGCTTGGCGAATAAACATGGGCATCGCCATCAGGGCCGACGAGCGACGTCACGTCAACGTGCTCGCCACCCACGTTTTCAACCATGTCGGCCAAGATAGAGAAGCTGGTCACTACCTGAACACGGTCGTTAGCCATTGCCGCAGGCAATGCCAGCATGGCCGAAACACCCACCCACCAGCGCGATGAAGAGAAAAGCGACATACAAGGCTCCTTCAAAAATAACAAAGAGTTATGACGACTGTTCAAGCGCCAGCGGCGTTGTCTTACGCCGCAGCTTAGCGGCTAAGCTGTGATAGCGGCCGAACAGTGCCGACAGTAGATAGCCCACCCCAGCCAGCAAAATAATGCTCGGCCCTGACGGGGTATCAAGATGAAACGAAATCAACAACCCGCCGGTACTGGCGATCATGGCCAATACCACGGCAATACCTATCAAGCCTTCCAGCCGCTTACTCCAAAACCGCGCCGCAGTGGCAGGCAGCATCATTAAGCCCACCGCCATTAACGTGCCCAAGGTTTGGAAACCCGCGGTTAAATTAAGCACCAATAGCCCTAAAAAAACGCTATGTACCCAGCTGCTACGGCGGCTTTGCCCGCGTAAAAACAGCGGGTCTAAACACTCCACGACCAACGCGCGGAAAATGATCGCCAAAATAACCACAATCAGCGTGCTGATAGAGGCAATGAGCAGTAGCGCTGTGGAGTTAATCGCCAAAATTGAGCCGAACAGCACATGGGTTAAATCCACGCTGCTGCCACCCATGGAAATGAGCAATACCCCGGCTGCCAGCGAGATGATAAAAAAGCTCGCCATGGCGGCGTCTTCCCGCTGGCCGCCCATTTTCGACACGGCACCGGCAAGTAACGCCACCATCACGCCGAACAGAACGCCCCCGGCGCTCATCACCGGTAGAGAGAACCCCGCGAGTAAAAAGCCCAGCGCCACCCCAGGCAAAATAGCGTGCGCCATCGCATCGCCAATCAGACTCATGCCCCGTAGCACCAAAAACACGCCCAGCGGAGGAGCAGCAAGCGAAAGTGCCAAGCCACCCACGACTGCACGCCGCATAAAGCCATAATCGAAAGGCGCAACAAACCATGCATCAAGCAGTGCCAGCATGACGACCTCCCAAAGCAAACGGCACGACCTTGGCCGATGCATGCTGGTGGTTAAGCGCGCTAGGCGCGACCCAACGACCATGGCCACCATTTAGCATCAATACTTCATCGGCTAGGCAGCTCAGATGATCCATATCGTGCAGCACAATAATGATGGTCACGCCTTCATCGGCCATTTGGCGCAAAATACGGATCAAAATATCCACCGTATCGCTATCCACGTTGGCAAACGGCTCATCCAGTAACAAAAGCTCCGCTTCCTGCATCAACGTACGGCCAATCAGCGCCCGCTGGCGCTGGCCACCGGAAAGCTCTCCCAAAGGGCGGTGGGCCAAATGAGAAATGCCCAAGCGCGCCATGATGTCGCGACCCTTGCGATAATGCGCCGCACAGTAGCCTTTCAACGCCCCGTGGCTTGGCCAACTGCCAGTCATCACCAACTCTTCCACGCTCATCGGAAAGGTAAGGTCCAGCGCCAGTTGCTGTGGTAACCAGGCGCGGCGTGCTTTATCAACGGTGCAAATCACTTTGCCGCTAATAGGCCGCAGTTCACCCATAATCGCCTGGATCAACGTGCTTTTGCCCGCCCCGTTAGCGCCGATAAGCGCCGTAATAGCACCGGGTTTTATGTCGCCATCGACATGCTCAAGTACCGTGCGCCCGCCTTGGGCAAGGTGCAAGTCATGCAGTTGCAGGCGTGAAAGTGAACGCTCACTCATAGCGGCCACCCACTTGCCCACAAAACTAAACCCCATAAACCCAGCAGCGGCAGTGCCACTAGACCCAACCGCTTCGCAGCAGATAACGACATCAGCGAAAAATGACAAGGACCTTCCTTGTTATGGCGATGCATATGCTCACTCATTGAGTGTCCTCGCTACCAATAAATAAGTTATAACATAACAATTGATAAAGCCAAAAAAGAGCTCGATATTTTACGCGCTCCTGGTGTGCTGACAAACCTGTTGTACTGACAATATTAAATCGTGCCTCTTATATGGCCGTGGCGTGCGGCGACCATTACGCGGCTAATAGCGCCAAGCAGCAACAACTTGCTGGGATGAGACAAGCAGGGCGTACTCACCGTTCAAAGTAACAAGCCCAACCGCGAACGAGCAGCTTGAAAACGGTTAATCGCGCTAGAGGCTGGTTGGGTTGCGTCCCAATCTACAGCTTATTGTAAGCCGACCAGTCAGCAGACGTTAGGCCTGGGTTTGGTAGACAGCGTGAGCAGCACCAGCGCAGAAGCCGCCAACACACGAAATATCGGCATAACGAATCACCCCAAATACAAAAAGTAACGCGAAGCGTAGCACGTTGCGCCTAAGGCGCTAGCGTGTAATCGGTGTGGGCTAAGTATGACTAAGGTCAATAGCGAGGTTTGGTAAAGAATGGCTAGATGGAGTTCTTTTTCAATAAGACGGCCAAGTACATGTTAAACGTCTTCAGCATTTACCTGGAAACCGAATTAGAGTTATATCTGACAATACGCTGTATCCCAGCTACGAAATGGACGAAACAGATAACTTCCAAATTTGAGCTCGTTTTTTAGGGCGCTGGGCATTTGGGAGGATGTAGCAAACCAACTAAAAAGGCAGGGAACATGGAGATAGCACAAAAAATCGCAACACTGGCGAGCCGTGCCAGAGAGCAGCTTGACCACATCGTCAATGAAGAAGCGACGAAAAATGCGATGGTCATGCCATTTATACAAAGCTTAGGGTATGACGTTTTCAATCCAACCGAGGTACTGCCTGAATTTACGGCTGACGTTGGCTTGAAGAAAGGCGAGAAGGTCGACTACGCCATCAAAAATGATGGTGTGCTTTCAATCCTCATCGAATGTAAACCCCGTACGACAGACCTTGCAGATGCACAATTCAGCCAGCTCTACCGCTATTTCAATTGCACGGAAGCAGAGTTTGCGATTTTAACCAATGGCATTGAGTACCGCTTTTACTCAGACCTTGATGACACAAACAAGCTAGATAACAGACCATTTTTTACCTTTCGTCTGACTGACTATAACGAAAGGGATATCGAAGAACTGAAGAAATTTGCTAAGCCTGTTTTTAACGTCGATACCATTCTTAGTACCGCAAATCGGCTGAAATACACCAATCTTGCGATGACTTCATTCAGCAAGATGCTTAAAGAACCGCCCCGCGAATTCATCAAATTCATCGCTCAAGATTTCTTTGATGGACGGATGACTCAGCAAGTTCTTGATGAATTCACACCGATCATCCGCGACGCAATGGCTCAACATATCAAAGAGCAGATTTCTCTAAGACTTAAACAGGCATTAGCTACGACAAGTGGCGATGAGTCAGGTGCTGTTAACTTACAGTCCATTCAGATGGACTCCGAAGAACCTTCTCAAAATACAGATGATGAGATAGTCACGACTCAGGAGGAGATCGATGGTTACAACATGGTTCGGGCTATCGTTGCCAGCGAAGTAGCTCCTGAAAGGGTTTTCATGCGAGATGCAAAGTCATATTGCGCCGTGTTGCTTGATGACAACAATCGTAAGCCGATCTGTCGCCTTCACTTCAATTCCAGAATCTTTAAAAGAATTGAAATTCGCCAAGATAATGGGTCAGTTAAGCACGATCTAAATGCACTGACTGATATCTTCAATCACAGAGACGCTCTGATAGCCGTTGTAAAAGGCTACGAATGATCCCTAAAGCCGGACTTGTGCCGGCTTGTTTTCGCCCGGCAAAGTAAATAAAGCTTACAAATTGGCTCATAAGGTAAGCATATTTACCTTGTGTTTTGCGACGTCTGCAAACTTCAGCTGTAACTACCACAGCTTGGGGTCAACAAATGCAAACCAATGTCCAACCATGCTGGGTGTAAATGCATTCGACCGCTGGAAACAGCCACATCGCCATCGCGGCCATGCAAGCCACCACAGTCCGCGCCGCCCGCCTGAGTGGTACATATTCCGCACTACCTATCTGCTCATCCCTGCAGAAACGGCTCACTATCGCCGCCAAGGTGGTGCGGCATGAACACCATCGCCCAACTCCCCGCCCCAGTACTGACGCAAGCACACTGTGATGCCATGGCCTATACCAAGGTCTGGCGATCACTATCAGCCTGCAAGGCACTTATGTTGTAAACACGAAATAATCTGGTCAAGCTCATGAGTTCAGTGTCTATGTCCTACTGTTTAGCGAGATTGAGCAGTGCAACTTCAAAGCGCTCACCACCATAAATGTACACCTGCCGGGCCCCTTTCGCGGGTGCGCTAACGCTTACGCCGCGCTACTCGAAATGTGCATTACTTTCATTAATTAGTAAGTTGGATGTTGCCGCCCAGATAATTCAGCGCTCAACCGTTGTGAATGCTCTCTCAGTTTCGGCGTCATCAGCACAATGGTGCTTTAATTGTTAAATATGGTGAGGAAGAGAGTGTTCAAAAATAAAACTGCTTTAACATAATGATTGCTGTGTGTTTCGGTAACTGCCATCTAGAGGATATTACGTCATGGAAAACTTTCTTGAGCAATTTGGGGCTTATGTTCCTTTGATCATCAATGCCGTGAAAGCATTGTTGGTGTTGATTGTGGGCTGGATTGTCGCAGGGGTAGTCAGCAGCTTAGTGCGTAAGCGGGTGAATGCGATACCGCGTATAGACCCCACTCTGGGCAACTTTCTTGCAGCCTTGGTGAAGTGGGTCATTCTGCTGGTTGTATTTATTACGGTACTTGGTCTGTTTGGTATTCAGGCTACTTCGCTGGTTGCTGTGTTGGGGGCTGCCACGCTGGCTATTGGCTTGGCGTTGCAGGGCACGCTGAGCGATTTAGCGGCGGGGTTTATGCTGATTGTGTTTCGTCCTTACAAACTGGGTCAGTTTGTGGATATTGGGGGCACGTCCGGTACGGTAAAAGATCTTAACCTGTTCGTGACGGAATTAGTGACGCCTGACAACGTGCAAATTATTGTGCCTAATGGGCAGGCTTGGGGGGCTATCATCACTAACTTCTCTCATCACTCGACACGCCGTGTCGATCTTGTGTTCGGGATTGGCTATGACGATGATGCTGATCTGGCCATGGCGATCATCAGCGGTTTGGCGGAGGCTGACAGCCGTATCCATGGTGATCCCGCACCTTGGGTAAAAGTCACTAACCTGGGTGCCAGTAGTGTGGACCTTACCGTGCGGCTTTGGGTCGATGCGGCGGATTATTGGGATGTGAAATTTGATATGACGAAAGCTGTCAAAGAAGCCTTTGATAAGCAAGGTGTTTCAATACCTTACCCGCATTCGGTAGAAATTCAGAAAGCGGGGTAAATGTTTCCGTTGATACGGTTTGGCAAGGCGCGCCCTTTAAAGGGCGCGCCTTGCTTTCGTTGTGATGGCGGTTACTCTTAATCGTCTTCGTCCCAGTGTTCCATAGCGCGTTTGTCATCGGGAAGTCGGACGATATCGCCTACGTTAAGCTTGTGGTGGGAATCGTGGTGGTGCCCGTGTCGGTCAAGAATGGCGGCAACGCTGCCGATGCTGACGGCATCTTCATCACGATAGGCTTCTACTTTTACCCGCACAATGCGGCCTAGATAACGGGCGGAGAGCATGGCGCCTGGGTAGGGCGGAGTGTGATCGGGGTCATTCTTAAAAAACTCTACAACGCTTGCGCTGCCAGGTTCGTCCCATTCGATATGCTGATGCATTGTCAGTGTCCTTTTGTTGAGCGGTATCAGATAGCGTGATGTTTAAGTGTAGTGTGCGTTGGTGTGATAGAGCCAATCACTGCTGAAGCATTGAGGTGCCACTCACATTCGCTGATTGGATAGCCTGGTCTTCAAAAGAACGTGTCTTCAAAAGCAGTGTGGGTAGTGCCTTTCTTTGTGCTGTTTATAGTTGGTGAGTGCATTAACCGATTCTTGCCGATGGTATTGGCTTATTCGTGTTGAATAATATGATTAACACTATGACGGCGGGGGCAGTGCTATTGGGCAAGCGTTTGAGCGTTTAACCAACAGGAGATCCTAAGCCATAAGAGACGTTAAGTATCCGTATGCGAGTTGGGAGGTGGCCGGTAGGGTTTGTTACTCCTTGATGGCGAGTCACGGGTAAGCCCTGATGTTTCCAGGCTGAAGGTTTGTAAACGGGTAGGGCATGCATAAAGGCGCTGTAGTAAGTCAGCAAGCGCTGCTTCATCTAGCTCTGGGTCTAAGCCCCCCAACCGTTCTAGCCACGTGCGCCTGATGGCGATGTAGGGAGGAACAGCGACGCCTGCGCCTAAAAAGCACTGGAGTAAGCGTTCGGATAAGCGGGGTGGTTCGCTGCCAATCAAAAGAGCATCCAGCGTGTACGTGTCTAGCTGGGGATAAAGTGAACACCATAGTTTGGCTGTTAGTGCCCGTTGCTGCATTGCAATCAACAACCAATCAGCTTGGCTGAGATATGCTGCTTGATTGATCCTTGCGCCCAGTGGCTGGGAAGGGGTAACAAGAAAGTGCGCGCGGTAGCGTTGCTCAATGCTCGGCACGCGTGGATCGGTGGTGGCGCTGGTCACGATAATGGGAAGTGTGTGGTCTGCAAAGCCTGTTTGGCGAATAGCGCGCAGGTGACGTGGTAAAAGGGCACCTGTGACTGACGCATCAACAATAAAGCAGACCGTGCCCATGTGAGTGGCTTCCTGTGTTGTGAAACCTGTTTGTTATTAAATCTATCGGTTTGTAATCAATTGTAGGTGTGAGTTTCTTTTGGTATCAAGCTAAAGTTTACGGTGATGAGGAAAATAATAGATGCTTGATATGCACCATGTTGGTGCTTACGGGTCTCTGGTTGGTCTTTATTGGTGCGTTTTTCTGAGCTAGGTGGCTTTTCAGGGCTAAGTTCGTTCTTTCGCAGAGCATTATGCTACATGAAGAAGCGCAGTATTTTATTTTTTATCTTTTGTAAAACAACTGCTTGTTGTTTTTTTATGCCATATTGGTGCAGAGTTGGCATGTTCCGTGCTTGGTATTAGGCAGCGGCTAGCGGGTCGTAGGCAGATGCCTCTCGGCGTGCTACAACGATAGCCGGTTTGTTTAATAACTCTTTTATCGGTAGCTTACTGTCACAAGCTTAAGCCACGTTCATACCGGAGGACACTATGTCAGCCAAGACTCTCGCGCTAATCGAAGAACATGATGTTAAATGGGTAGATCTGCGTTTCACCGACACGCGCGGTAAAGAGCAGCACGTCACCGTACCGGCACGGGACGTGGATGAAGAGTTTTTCGAAAATGGTCAGATGTTCGATGGTTCCTCTATCGAGGGCTGGAAAGGCATCAACGAATCCGACATGATTCTTCGTCCTGAAGATGGCACTGGTTTCCTCGACCCCTTCACCGAAGACGCTACCCTGATCCTGCGTTGCGATATTATCGAGCCTGCCACTATGCAGGGCTATGACCGTGACCCGCGTTCTATTGCCAAGCGTGCAGAAGCTTACCTGCAGTCCACCGGCCTGGGCGACACCGCCTTCTTTGGCCCTGAGCCTGAGTTCTTCATTTTCGACGAAGTCCACTGGAAATCTGACATTCAGGGTTCCATGTACAAAATTACCTCTGATGAAGGCGCTTGGGCGACCAGTAATCAGGTAGAAGGCGGCAACTTGGGGCACCGCCCGCGCGTTAAAGGCGGCTACTTCCCGGTTCCCCCGGTTGATAGTTTCCATGACATGCGTGGTGCAATGTGTAACACCCTGGAAGCGATTGGCCAGACCGTTGAGGTTCACCACCACGAGGTTGCTAACGCGGGTCAGAACGAAATCGGCGTTAAATTCAACACGCTGGTGAAGAAAGCTGACGAAGTGCAGGAAATGAAATACGTGATCCACAACGTGGCTCACGCTTACGGCAAAACCGCTACGTTCATGCCGAAGCCGCTGGTAGGCGACAACGGGTCTGGTATGCACGTACACCAGTCGTTCTGGAAAGATGGTCAGAACCAGTTCGCGGGTGACGAGTACGCCGGGCTTTCTGAAATGGCGCTTTACTACATTGGCGGTGTGATCAAGCACGCTCGTGCTCTGAACGCCTTCACGAACGCGTCTACTAACTCGTACAAGCGTTTGGTGCCAGGCTTTGAAGCGCCGGTTATGTTGGCCTACAGCGCTCGTAACCGTTCTGCCTCTATCCGTATTCCGTATACCGCCAGCCCGAAAGGTAAGCGTGTTGAAACACGTTTCCCTGACCCGACTGCTAACCCCTATCTAGCGTTCGCGGCGCTGCTGATGGCGGGTATCGACGGTATTAAGAATAAGATTCATCCTGGCGATGCCATGGATAAGAACTTGTACGACCTGCCGCCAGAAGAAGGTAAGTCAGTACCGACCGTTGCCAACAGCCTGGACCAAGCGTTGGAAGCACTCGATGCCGACCGCGCGTTCTTGACCGAAGGTGGCGTGTTTACTGATGATATGATCGATGCATACATCGACCTCAAGATGGAAGAAGTGGAGCGCATTCGCATGACCACTCACCCGATTGAGTTCGATATGTACTACAGCTGTTAAGAGCGATTGCTAAGCACAGCAGCTAGTATCACTCCCTCGGGTGTGACTGGCCTAAAACCCCGCTTCGGCGGGGTTTTTTTATACCACTGAATAGTGAGACGAAGAGGCCTGTTTGCAAGGGGAGAACGCTGTCTGCGGCGCCGCACTGATGCGGTGAGTATTTTTATTGATGATGAGTCATGCGCACTATAATGGTGCAATAAGTGACAAGCTGACCGCTCGGACTGCGCTATAACGGCACGCTACATCCCCGCCCCCTGCTCATTAGCCGTGCAAGTGGTCAATTGGCGCGCTTTTTGCAGTTTCTCTTTCATACGCTCGATAACGCTATTTTTTACAGCGACGCTTCAGGATACGCCATGTACCAGCGCTTACTTGAACACCTCACCACCGCAGTCTTACTGCTAGACGGTGAACTCCGTGTTCGTTGGATGAACCCGGCAGCGGAAGCGTTGCTAGCGGTGAGTTTTAGCCGTGTGCAGGGCATTAGTTTAGACACGCTGTTAGGGGGCGATGAGAGTATTGATGATGTCCTCGCTAAAGCGCGGGATGCCTTTCATCCCTATACCCAACGCGAAGCACGCATTACGCCGCTGAACAGCGAGCCATTAACGGTGGACTACACCGTGACCCCGCTTTCAGCCGATGAACTATTACTCGAAGTAGAGCCCCGTGATCGGCTAATGCAGATTTCCCGGGAAGAAGCGCTGACCACCCGGCAAGAGACCATCAAAGTGTTGGCGCGGGGCTTGGCTCATGAAGTTAAAAATCCCTTAGGCGGGATTCGCGGTGCTGCCCAATTATTGGAGCGCGATCTGGACGATCCTGCACTACGTGAATTCACCCATATTATTGTGGAAGAGGTGGATCGGCTGCGAGATTTGGTCGACTCCATGTTGGGCCCCAATCGCATCGTCAAACATGAGCCGGTCAATATCCATAAGGTGTTAGAGCGGGTGCGAGCGCTGCTGATTGCCGAGCATCCGCATGTTGAGATCCGTCGTGATTATGACCCGAGTTTGCCGGATCTTTCTGGCGATGAATCTCAAATGATCCAAGCGGTGTTGAATGTGGCACGTAACGCGGTACAGGCCATGAGTGATGCAGCAACGCCTTCGCCGGAACTTATGCTGCGCACCCGCGCACGCCGCCAATTTACGCTGGGGGCTGAACGCCATCGTTTAGTCAGTGAAGTGGGGGTTATTGATAATGGCCCTGGCATACCTGAAACATTACGTGAAACGCTTTTCTATCCCATGGTTTCTGGGCGCGCTGAAGGTAGCGGCCTAGGGCTATCAATTGCTCAATCGATTTTGCACCAACATCAAGGATTGATCGAATGCGACTCACGCCCAGGGCATACCGAATTTCGTTTACTGATTCCATTGGTTGTTAATTTCACCGGAGAAGCGTCATGACTGAGGCGACACAAACCGATGTAGCACGAGTGGTTATTGTCGATGATGACCGCGCCATCCGTTGGGTATTAGAGCGGGCCTTAGCGCAGCCAGACCTGGATGTAGAGTGTATTGAACGCGCCGATACCGCGCTGGAGCGACTGTTAGAAAATCCACCGGATGTGCTGGTGACTGACATTCGTATGCCCGGCATTGATGGGCTGGATTTAATGTCCCGGGTGCGTGATGCACATCCTGACCTGCCGGTGATTGTGATGACCGCTCATTCGGACCTCGACAGTGCCGTGGCGTCTTACCAAGGGGGCGCCTTTGAATACCTGCCGAAACCTTTTGATGTGGACGAAGCGCTGGCGCTGGTGCGCCGTGCGGTCGCTCATGCAAGAGAGCGCCAGCGCCCGGTCAGCGTGCCGGAAGGGTTGAGTGCTGAGATTATTGGTGAAGCGCCCGCTATGCAGGAAGTGTTTCGCGCCATCGGGCGGCTTTCCCACTCCCACATCACGGTGTTAATTAACGGCGAGTCTGGCACCGGTAAAGAGCGTGTTGCTCAGGCGCTGCATCAACATAGCCCGCGAGCAGGCAAGCCGTTTATTGCGCTGAACATGGCGGCAATTCCCCGCGACTTGATTGAGTCCGAACTATTCGGCCATGAGAAGGGCGCGTTTACCGGGGCAGCGCAACAGCGCCAAGGCCGCTTTGAACAGGCTAACGGCGGAACGCTGTTTCTCGATGAAATTGGTGACATGCCCGCTGAAACGCAAACGCGCTTGCTGCGTGTGTTAGCAGATGGTGAATTCTATCGCGTGGGCGGCCATACGCCTGTAAAAGTCGATGTACGTATTATTGCCGCTACCCATCAGAATCTGGAATCGTTAGTTGACGATGGGCGGTTTCGGGAAGACTTGTTCCACCGCTTAAACGTGATTCGCGTTCATCTGCCGCGCCTTGCCGAACGTCGGGAAGATATTCCGCGTTTAACGCGCCATTTCTTAGCGGAAGCTGCCAAAGAGCTGACCACCGATATCAAGGTGTTAACACCCGAAGCAGAAGCACACCTCACCCGTTTGCCGTGGCCGGGGAATGTTCGTCAATTAGAAAATATTTGCCGTTGGCTAACGGTAATGGCTTCCGGCCGCGAAATCCTCATTGAGGACTTGCCCCCAGAACTGCTCTCGATCAGCGCTTCTGAAGGTAGTGTTTATGGCGATTGGCGTTCCGCGTTCAGAGATTGGGCGGACCACGCCTTGGCAGAAGGCCATACCCACCTGTTGGAAGAAGCCGTGCCGGATTTTGAGCGCATTCTGATTGAAACGGCGCTAAAACATACCGGTGGCCGCAAAGGCGAAGCCGCCGAATTGCTCGGCTGGGGGCGCAATACACTTACCCGTAAATTGAAGACGCTGCTGCCTGCGTTAGCAGATGATGCCTAACCGACCCTTCTTTTAACAAATAACCTGTTAGCGACCAATCTATTCGCGGCCAATCTATTCGCAACCAACCTGTCAGCGGTTACTCCGCCGCTGGCAGTACAAAAACAGCATCTGCTAATGCAGGGTCGGGTAGCTCACAGGCTTCTGTTGACCAGGGCAGTAAGCTGAAGGTGTGATCTACCCCCAGCCCATCAAGTTGGTGTGGCACTCCGTCGTGATAAATCACATGGCCCAAACCCATCAAGCCAACGGCCAATTTGCCCTCCAAGGCGGCGTTAGCCAGCCCTTCGGCCATCGCAACGTCCCAGCTAAGCTGGGCCTGTAAAAAGCGTCTCAGCATAGTGGGGTCGTCGTCACCCATTGCATGCTGGTCAAATACGTCTTTTAAGCGCCTTTCATAGCCAGCGCTTGGCGGTAACGGTGCAGGTATATGGTGTCGCTGGTCGGCAGGCACGCTGCTGAAGCCGTCACGCGCTAAGCGCTGACGCAGCTCGGGAGTAATGTTTAGGGCGATCAGAGGAATCTGTTGAATACGCGCGAAATGGAGAATGGGTAAGTAAAGGTCAGCATCAAACCCCCAGTTCTCCTCCCAGCCGGACTGTTCCAACAGCGCTTCTTCGGATAACAAGCCCGCCACCCAATCATCGAGTACGGGTTGCGCTTCCCGGGGCAGCATTTCTAACCCTATGACCATATCGTCACGCAGCGCGTAAAGCCCCGCTAGGGTGTGCAACTGCCAGCGGTGGTGGTCAATGGCATCATGCTGCTCGCCCAAGAGAACAACCTGGTGCTGTACTGCTTGGGCTAAAACAGCGCTGTTAGCAATGGCATGTTGCGATTGCCACCACTGGCCAGGAAGAGGGCAATTGGCATGAGCCGCTAAAGGTAGCCAGCCTAGAGCCATGGCAGCGATGAAATGGTGGCGCATGGGCGTTGTGTCCTAGCGTTCTTCTGCTTTAAGGCGATTGATCTCAGTCAGAATAGCTTCTGCTTCTTCCGTCAATGTGGCGTTAGCTCTCATGTCACCATTGCGCGAAGCTTGCATTGCGGCCTGTAGTTTACGCTCGTAATCTTGCTGGAGTTTTTTCTTGGGATCGCGTTTAAATAGACCAAGCATGAGTGTTCTCCTGTTGTTTGTACATCATTTGTATAGCTTTGCTTGGCGTATGTCGACTATTTGTTGTAACACTTCGTTAGCAGAAGTACGTTTGCGGTCCATGTTGAGCTAAATAGCGCGGCTTTAAGAGCGCTATTTTCAAAGGCGTAATTTTTAAGGACATCGTTTTTTAAGGACATAGCTTTTAAAGACATCGCTATTGAAGACACAGCGCTAAAAACCGCTCGAAATCAGAAAGTATTGTATCGAGACTGTTCTGCAGGCGATGGTCATCGTCAATCATGCGTAGTGAAAGTCGCTGACAGCGGGCATGTTCAATGACGGGGCCAGGCGGTACGACATCATCTCGCCATCCATGAATGATATGCGTGTGTTGTGCTTGCAGTGTGATTGAGGTTTGCGGGTAATCTGGCAAGCCAAGAGCAGGGGCTAATAAAAAGCAACCTAACACGGGTTCCTGGGCACTAACCGCTGCACTTAACCATCCGCCGAGACTGGAACCCGCCAAAACACAGTTAGCCAGTGTGTCGTTGCGTTCATCAATCACGGCAAGTAAATGCTCTAAACGCTTCTGCGGCTCTTTTAAGCCACGGTAGTCCATGACGACCGGTTCGCAGTTCTCAAACTTCTCAGCAACCCCTTTTAGCGCTTGCACCTTCAGGGCACCAGGCCCGCTTTCCAAGCCGTGTGAAAGGTAAACAGTCATCATAGCCATTAGCTACTTGCGGAGCGCTGAATAGCTTCGCCGCCTCGTTCAATATCTTCACCTGCGCCGCGAATAGTGTTGCAGCCACTTATGACCAGAAGTGCCACCATCATCAATAAACTGATCGCCATTGCACGCTTCATTGCAGGAATCCTCATCAGCTGAGCACTTGTAGAGCGGTTTTAGGTACGCTGTTATTAAAAATAATCGTTGCAGGCAGTTGGTGCCATCAATTTCCCATCGTTTGAGCGCTGGCTGGCCGTGTGATTTTGTCGCATGTGTCAGTTTTAGCCATGAAATAGCGGCGTTTATCTCTTAGTCTAGTATTTCGATTGATTCTTAAGATATTGTTTCTTATTTGTTTTTTCGTTAAAAATGGCACTTGGCCTATTGTCTGCAATAACCTGACTACAGCCGTAATGTTGTTACTCTAATTTTTAAGTGGAAGTAATCGCTAAAAACGCTTTGCAGCAACGTTAGCCACAATGAGTCAACAAGCGTGAGCAGGCTAATAGGTAATTAGGGAAGGCATGGAGCCATATTAGCAAAAGGATGTGAAAGGACATTTAGCCTGCTCACCCTTATCAGTGTAAGGAAACGCTGATCATCACCGCTAGGGAATAGCATTGATGCAAAATCACCATCTCGTGAAAGCGAGGTGGTTTTTTTGCGTCAATTAATTGTGTTTAACACTTTGATTCTTCTGTATATTTAACTTTTCCAGACTTTTTGAACAACTTTTGTATCAATAAGCGTGACATTTTGGTCTATCCTCTGGTGTAAACCAAAATTTAGCGGTTAGAAGACGTCAACGTAGCAGCCGCACACTTCCAGGGACAAGCGCTATGGCGATGGTATTGATGTTATGCATGTTTGTGCTGTTTCTAGGGTTTTCGGGAGTCGGTCTTTATATGATGTTCAAGACATCGTTTATGACCACAGTAGAGGATCGTGACGATATGCCTCCCGATATGTAGATAATTAAAACAATAGATAATTAATCGACAATACCAAAGCCACCTGCGTCCACGTTGGTGGCTTTTTGCTTTTATTGATACGGCGTAGAGCGGCCAACTACAGAGGGTTATCCCATCCAATAAAGACTCAGTAGCGCAAAGCCATAGCCCAGGGCTGCGCCGGCAATGACATCGCTGACATAGTGCAGCCCAAGCCCCACCCGCGAAATGGCAATCAGTAAACTAAGGGGAATCACAATAGGTAGCAACCAGGGGGTATGAGCGGCGACCAACACGCTGAACATCACCGCATGCATGGTGTGACCACTGGGGAAGCTGTATTTGTCTCGGGCAGGCTCGCCACAGTGGACGCCACCGAGGTAGGTGATGAACGGACGTTCGCGACACAGCCGCGTTTTTACCAACTTATAAATAGCGACTGCAAACAGTGCGATGGCGCTGTACTGCATGATTCGCCAAGCACCATTAGGCTGTAACCAGGGCTGTGCAGCGATTAATAATACCCAGACAGGCCAGTCTCCCAGCTTACTTGCCGTTTGCAGCGTTAGCCGCCAGGGGCGATAAAGCGTTAGCTGTGTTACCCGCTGGCAAAGCTGCCATTCAAAGACATCAAGACGATCGAATACGACAAGCGGACGCGGACGCATGGTGAGTCTCCTGGGCATTTTGTAAATAGCGTAAGAACTGCTCTGCGATTCCCGGCCAGCTTTGCTCTAGCGCGCGTAGGCGGGCGGTTCTACCTAGGCGGGCGTAGTCAGCAGGGTGCTGGCATAACGCGACGGCAGCCTGTTGAAAAGCAAGCGTATCGCCAGGGGGGACGGTGATGCCGTTGTGCCTGCTTTGAATCAGCTCGGCGCTGGCGGCGTGGTGATATGCCACGACTGCCAGCCCGCTGGCCATGGCTTCAGTCACCACATTTCCCCATGTTTCTGACTGAGAGGGGAAAATGAACATATCGGCACTGGCATAGTGGCGTGCTAGCGCCTGTTTATTCACAAAACCGGTGAAATGAGCATCGGGTAGCGCCTTTTGTAACTGAGCGCGGCCTGGGCCATCGCCAACAATGACGTGTGCCATATCGGGGCGTACGTCACTCATGGCCTGCAGCGTTTCTTGCAGTAACGCGAGGTTTTTTTCTGGGGCTAAGCGACCCACATACAGCGCAACAGGTTGATGTTCGCTAACCCCCCACTGTTCGCGTAGGGTGTCGTCACGGTGGGCTGGGGAAAATATATCGCCATCGATGCCGCGTGAGAGCACCTTTACACCGCGGATATCCTGAGCGCGTAGCGCTTCAGCCTGTTGTTGCGTAGGCACAAGGGTAAGGTCGCAGCCGTTATGGAAGTAGCGTAAATATCGCCGCGTGGCAGCAGCTAGCCAGGAAACCCCGTAGTCATGGCAGTAGTGATCGAAATTAGTATGCCAGCCAGCCACTAAAGGTATGTTCAGTTGGCGTGCTGCATGCCGAGCTGCCCAGCCCAGCGGGCCCTGGGTTGCCAGATAAATATAGTCGGGACGCTGCTTCTGCCAGAAACGGCGAAGTTTTGAAGGTCTGGCAAGGCCAATCTGCACAGCGTTATAACCCGGTAGCGCTAACCGCCGAACCTGAAGCTCTTGGGACGGTTCTTGATAGGGTTCCTGATACGGCTCTTGAGAAAGCCCTTGAGAAAGCCCTTGAGAACGCTCTTGAGCAACATTGATGGCGCTGGCAGCCATGTTTGGTTTAGGGCGAATAACATCCACTGTTACCCCCAACCGAGTGAGTTCACGACATAGCCTATTTAAGGTATGCGCAACACCATTTATTTCTGGTGACCATGTTTCGCTAACGATACAGAGTCGCATGGGCGATCCATCCCTTTATCACGTTTTTACTCACTATTTCATTCACTATTTCATTGACTATGCGTAGCGACAGTGACACTGCCAAGACAGCCTAGTGAACATGGGATGACAGGCCACCATTTTTAATGGTGAAGCCGTTAGTGAATGGTGACGCCTTAGCAGATCAAGATGTCGATCAGGTTGCATTTTCATGGTTATCAAAAAAAACGCTAAAAAATAAAACTTTAAGAAGAATGACATATATCGGTTTTAAGGTAGCTGACGACGAGGTAAATATATCCTCGATTGTGCCTTCGCAATGCGCAATTAAAAGCTCAGTAAGCAGCTTAAACATAATTTTCGTTTTTTATGACGACCCTTTTCTGATGAATGTTGGGTTGAAAAGAAATTAAATTAGAAGACTTCATTGTCTGAATTATCTTGCAACTAAAAGTGCTGATAACAAGCGCTAACTACTTTAATGGGATCAATCATGTTTAAAAAGGCGACACTTGCTCTAGCTATTAGTGGTTTGTTGGGTGCCTCTGCAGCTCAGGCGGCGGTGGTATATGACCAAGATGGCACGACGCTAGATATCTACGGTCGCATCGCCATGGGGTTTGAAGGCGGTGGCGAAAAAAATGGCGTTGATAATGGCGAGGAGTTCCGTAATTTCGGTTCTCGTTTGCGCTTTACGGCAGGCCATCAAATCAACGCAGACCTGCGCGCGTTTGCACGGGTAGAGTGGCGTTTTACTGGGGATGAACGCAGCCGCCCGGGCTTTGACGAGGTGCGTAATAGCTATCTGGGTCTTGAAAGCAAGCAGTACGGTACCTTCATGGCGGGTAACTATAACAGTTACTACGATAACTACGTGATGACACCGTTCGATGTTTATGTAGAGCGTGGCTATGAATTTGCTGGCGGTGGTCTTCAGGCGCGTGGCGACTCTCTGGGCTATAAAACGCCTGAAATCAACGGTTTTCAGGCTGTTTTCTCAGCAAAACACTTTTCTGAGCGTGGTCTCACAGAAGCGCAGCAGTCTAGCGAAGGTAGCGTTATCGCCACACAAGGTGGCGTCGTTTACGCGGCTGGCCCCTTACGTTTAGCACTCGGTTATGTAGAAGATAGCGTTCGTGGCGGTGGCAACGGTGAAACACGTTTTGGTACTACGGCCGAGTACGACATCAATGACGCTTTCTCTGCGCGTTTAGGTTATGAAACCCGTGGTGATAACGATAAGCGAGGAGGCGGTTTCGACACAGTAGGCCTAGGTGGTAGCTTTGCCACCGGCGCTTGGACCTTCTATCTCGATTATTACAACATTGACGTAGACAACGCTGATAAGGATCGCGATGCTTGGGCCGCTGCGGCGCATTACGATGTTTCTAACAATTTTGATGTGTTTGTCGAGCTAAATGATGCTAATAAAGATGCCAATAATAACTTCGAAGATGATCTGTATTACGCAGTAGGTGCTCGCTATCACTTTTAAATGATAAATAGCTTCCTTAGCGTTTAAGCCACTTATTAAGATCGTTTTGCCGATGTGCTAAAAGTACATCGGCTTTTTGCGTTATGCTATCTATGATAGTAGTTAAATGGTTTTAGGAAGCGTGCATGAATTCGCCTTGGTAAGGCGTGGTTAGTCTAAGAGTTTCTTTGTTGCTGGCGTTTGGCGCTTTTTCTCGCGGCGACGCTGCTTGGCTAATGCGTTGCCGTTAGCCAGCTCCTCTAAGTAGGCGATTTCTTCGTCGCTGAGCGGTTTACGCGGTTGGTTTGTCATTGATGTCACCACATTGTCAGGCCTTTCTGGAACGCTAACGATGAACGATGACATCAATATGAAAGGAGCCATTAAGATGCGTTTTAGCCGCCATGGGATTGCGCTAGGGGGAGTCACTTACCAAGAGGAAGGGCTTTCGGGCCATTTCTATTAAGTGAAACGGCCCGGTGTACTCACATAGTCATGATGCTTTCAAAGCCGCCATAAATAAGACGCTTGCCATCAAAGGGCATGGGATTAACGTCCATTTGTAAGCGTGGATCTTCCATGACTTTTGGCATAGCGACATCGCGTACCGCTTTGGAAGGCCACTCTATCCATGAAAAAACAACGCTTTCGTGATCTTTTCGCTTAACCGCCATGGAGAACGAGGTGACCTCTCCTTCGGGAACATCATCTTCCCAGCACTCTACCACTCGCAGTGCGCCGAACTCTTTGAACACTTCTGCGGCGGCGCGGGCGTGCTCAATAAACGCAGATTTATTAGCGGTCGGCACGGCAGCGATGAAGCCATCGACATAGGGTGTGGCGGTAGTATTCATGCTGTTTCTCCTGCGTTTGCTTTGGGTGGGAGTTCTCGAGCGGGGCGTACTTCAATGCTGCCCAGTCGAGCTGGCGGGATGCGGCTAGCCAACTGCAGTGCCTCATTCAAGTCGCGAGCTTCCAGTAGGTAGAAGCCAGCCAGTTGCTCTTTGGTTTCGGCAAAGGGACCATCGGAGATCAGTGTCTCGCCATCACGCACGCGTACGGTGGTAGCAGTCTCCGTTGGCTGTAACGGCTGCCCGGTAAGGTAGTTGCCGCTGGCGCTCAGGCGCTCGACCCCCGCGATACACTCCTGGTTGAGGTCGTACCACTCCTGTTCGCTCATGGCATTGATAATTTGCTCTTGGTAATACACTAGCGCAACGTACTTCATGGAACGTCTCCTTCAGTGGCTAAAGAGCAGTTTTCTGACGGAACGTTTACCATCCAACCGACGCCAAAGCGGTCGGTTACCATACCGAACCCTGGCGACCAGAAGGTCGCTTCGAACGGCATGACAATCTTTCCACCCTCCGCTAGTTGAGCAAAGGTTCGTGCGGCTTGCTCGATATCCCGATACTCCAATTGAATCTCTACCCCTTGAGGTGGTGTATAGCCGTCAGCCGCCATATCGGCACCCATCAAGCGGCGTCCACGCAGGTTCAGCGAGGCATGGATAACGTGGTCATGAAGGGCGGGCGGTACGTGCTCAGCGGCAGGCGTTTCAGCGTAAGTCAGTAGGCATTCCAACTGGCCACCAGTGACGTCGGCATAAAACTGCATGGCCTCACGGCAAGTGCCGGGAAAGGCTACATGCACGTTCATGGCATCCGGCACACGGGCAAGGTTACGGTGCTGCTCAATGCCAGCACCGGGCTCAAAATCCTCCAACGAGAAGTAGCGACGCAGCTCAAGCGTCACGTTGCCATCGGCATCTTGGGTGGGCCACTGCTTAGCCCAATGAATGGCCTCTTCAAGTGTTGGTGCTTCTAGTACGCTGTAGCCGGCAATGCGCTCACTGGGGTGCGAAAAAGGCCCTGGGAGAATGGTGGGAGTACCATTATCGAAGCGGATCAGGCAGCCATCGCTGGTTGGATGTAAGCCATCACCGTCTAAAAATACACCTGCCTCAGTTAAACGCTGGTTATAAGCAGCCATGTCGGCAAGCAATTCCTGGGAAGGCATAACGCCATTTTCGGTATTGGTATCGGCACGGCGAATTAGCATGAATTTCATTGAGAGTCTCCTGGATGATCCGAGGGGGTACTCTCACTAGTCGTTTGGGGCGAGCGGAAATCGACATGGCCGAACTATTTTTTTATCACGTTTTTTATCAAGGCTGTTTTAGCTCAGACAGCCGCTTTAGCAAAAAGCGCTTCTCTGGATCATGAGTAGCCAGCACAAGTGCCTGCTGATAGGCACTACGCGCTGCATCATATTGGCCTTGGCGGCGCAGCAAATCCGCTTGTGCTGCATGAAAAAGATGATAGCGGCCCATTTGTGGGTGATGCGCTAACTCATCAAGAAGCTGCAAGCCGGTTGCCAGCGCACCATTCATGGCAATGGCCACTGCGCGATTCAGCGCCAGAATAGGGGAGGCGTTGCGGCGGCATAGTGCATTGTAGAGCCTCACGATTCTTCCCCAGTCGGTCTGCTCGGCGCTGGTAGCCTGTGAGTGTTCCGCGGCAATCGATGCCTGAAGTGTATAGTAGCCGGCTGGTGTAAGCGCTAGCGCCTGCTCAAGCCATTCGATGCCGCTACGAATGTCCTCTTGGTGCCACAAATCTCTGTTTTGTTCGTCCAGGGTGATTAAGTCACCCGCGCTGTCTTGGCGTGCATCGCGACGAGCATCATTAAGCCGCATCAGTGCCATCAATCCAAACACCTCGCCACTGGGTAGCAACCTTGCTAACGCCTTGCCGAGGCGCATGGCTTCCTTCGTCAAGCTGACATCAACGACCTGGCTGCCCATGCTGCGTGAGTAGCCTTCGTTGAACACTAAATAGATAACCTGGAGTACATCCGGCAGGCGCTCGGGGAGTGCTTCGCTGTCAGGCACTGCATAGGGGATGCGGGCATCGCGAATTTTGCGCTTAGCGCGCACGATGCGTTGCGCCAGCGTAGTGGGTTTCATAAGTAACGCACTCGCCACCTGCTCGGTGGTGAGGCCGCACATTTCCCGTAGGGTTAATGCCACGCGGGCTTCCATGTTCAGGCTTGGGTGACAGCAGGTGAACAACAGGCGCAGTGCATCGTCTTGGATCGTCGCTGGTTCTAGATCCAGTGTCTCTTCGGGGGGTAACAGCAAATGAGCTCGGCGGCGTGCCGTGCTGCGTTGGCGAATCTGATTAATCCCACAGTGGTAGCCGGTACGAATTAGCCAGGCTTGAGGATTGTCGGGCGAACCGTTAATCGGCCATTGCTGAACCGCTGCCACAAACGCGTCCTGCATTGCTTCTTCGGCAAGCTCAAAATCCCCTAGCAAGCGAATCAGAGTCGCCTGTACGCGCCGGGAATGATCGCGGTATAAGGTGTCGAGGTCATTACATTCTGTCTTCATAGACCAGTATTCATCACAGAGATCCATACGCTACCGGCAAAAAAATAGCCGAGCAGCGAGTTATTGTTATTAGCTCAAACGTAGCGCATGAAATCTCCGATGACGTGCTTTTCTAATGCGTATTTTTCTTAAGCCGCGGTGTTAACCATCGGTGCGCTTTCGAGTGGTGCTATTAAAAGGATGAAGAGCATCGCGGGGCACGTAGAAGCGCAATGTTTCACCTTCACGAACGGCTGGCTGGCCCGCGGTGCGAATCACCGTGGGTTGTTCGCTGTCGGCGAGATTAACGTACAGATGGCTTTCCGCGCCTGCTGCTTCAAAGAGCATGAGTGTCGCGTCGATGGCTAGGTGTGGCGCATCGGGGGCGGTGAGGTGCATGTCGTCTGGGCGAATGCCGAGGGTATCGGTGCCTTCGGGAAGGTGATCCAGCATGCCGCTTTGAGTACGCAGGTAATCCAGCGGCAACATGTTCATTGCCGGGGAGCCAATAAATTCCGCAACGAACATGGTGGCCGGACGGGCGTAGATCTCCATCGGGGTGCCTACTTGCTCAATTTGCCCGGCATTTAGCACGACCAAGCGGTCGCCCAGGGTCATGGCTTCCAACTGGTCGTGGGTGACATACAGGCTGGTGGTTTTTAGGCGACGCTGTAGTTGTTTAATCTCCACCCGCATCTGCACGCGCAGCTTGGCGTCCAGGTTGGAAAGCGGTTCATCGAACAAGAAGGCTGAAGGCTCGCGCACCAGTGCTCGGCCCATGGCTACCCGCTGGCGCTGGCCGCCGGAAAGCTTGCGCGGTTTGCGCTCCAGGAAGTCTTCAATCTCCAACATCTTGGCCGCTAAGCGCACGCGTTTATCGATGTCATCTTTTTTGAAACCGCGGTTCTTTAAGCCATAAGCGAGGTTGTTGTAGACGGTCATGTGCGGATAAAGCGCGTAGTTCTGGAACACCATAGCGATATCGCGCTCGGCGGGTTCTAGCTTATTGACTACCCGGTCGCCGATTTTGAGCGTGCCTTCGGTAATGGTTTCAAGCCCCGCGACCATACGCAGCAGGGTCGATTTGCCACAACCGGATGGCCCGACGAGTACTACAAATTCACCATCTTCAATCTGTAAGTCGATGCCTTTGACGGCGTGAACATCGCCGGTATAGGTTTTCTTCAGCCCTTCCAAGGTAATGCTGGCCATCTTATTTCTCCGTCTCGGTCAGGCCTTTCACAAATAGGCGTTGCATAAACAGAATCACCAGTACCGGCGGCAGGGCGGCCATTACCACTGCGGCCATAATCAAATGCCACTGGGGATTTTCTTCCGAAGTCATGCGCTGGATACCCATCACAATGGTGTAGTAGTCAGGATCGGTGGTGATTAGCAGTGGCCACAGGTATTGGTTCCAGCCGTAGATAAACATGATCACAAACAGCGCGGCGATATTGGTCACCGACAGTGGCATCAAGATGTCTTTAAAAAACTTCAGTGGCCCGGCGCCGTCGACGCGAGCGGCTTCGAGCATTTCTTCGGGAATGGTCATAAAGAACTGGCGGAACAGAAACGTCGCGGTGGCCGAGGCAATTAACGGAATTGACAGCCCGGCAAAGCTATTGAGCATGTTGAGATCCGCAACGACCTGAAACGTTGGAATAATGCGCACTTCGACGGGCAGCATCAGCGTGATGAAAATTAGCCAGAAGAAAAACATCCGAAAACGAAATCGGAAGTAAACAATTGCAAACGCCGACAGTAGCGAGATCGACAGTTTTCCTACGGTAATCGCCATGGCCATAACAAAACTGTTCCATAGCATCATGCCTGCTGGTGAGGCTCCTGCGTTGGAAACGCCGGACTGCCACATACGGGTAAAGTTTTCGATACCATGGGCGCCGGGCAGCATCGGCAGTGTACCGCGTAGCAAGTCGCCTGGCGCCTGGGTAGATGCCACGAGCGCAACGTACACGGGGAACACCACCACCGCGACGCCAATCATCAACGTCAGATGAGCAAAAAAATTCGCCCAGGGTCGGTTTTCAACCATTGAAAGTCTCCCAAACAATTAGCCAGTGGTGTTAGTAGTTCACGCGGCGCTCGATAAAGCGGAACTGCACCACCGTGAGTGCGACCACAATGGCCATTAAAATCACTGACTGAGCGGCCGAAGAGCCTAAATTCAAGCCTACGAAGCCATCGGCGTAGACCTTATAGACCAGCGTGTTGGTGGCCTGGGCGGGGCCGCCTTGGGTAGTTGCGTGAATAATGCCAAATGTATCGAACATGGCGTAAACCACGTTAACGACCATTAAGAAGAAGGTAGTTGGCGTGAGCAGCGGGAAAATAATCGTCCAGAAGCGCTTAGTCGGGCTGGCGCCGTCAATGGAGGCGGCTTCAATCAGCGATTGTGGGATTGACTGTAAGCCCGCTAGAAAAAATAGAAAGTTATAGGAGATCTGCTTCCAGGCGGCGGCAAAAATCACCAGCAGCATGGCGTCACTTCCCGAGTTGCGGTGGTTCCACTGATAGCCCACCATTTCTAGCATATAGGGCACAATGCCAATCGACGGATTGAAGATAAACCACCACAGCACACCAGCAATGGCAGGGGCAATCGCATAGGGCCATACCAGCAGTGTGGTGTAGGTACTACGTGAGCGAATCATCCGGTTGACGGTGCTGGCCAATAATAGAGCCACCGTCATTGACAGGAGTGTGGTACCGACGGCAAACACCGCTGTCACGGAGAGCGAGTTAAGATAAGCGCCATCGCGAAACAGGCGAGCGAAGTTTTCCAAGCCCACAAACGTCGAGCGCAGCCCAAAGGCGTCTTCGCGCAATAGCGACTGATACAACGCTTGGCCAGCAGGCCAGATAAAGAAAATCAGCGTCACAATCACCTGGGGTGCCAGCAGCGCGTAGGGCAAAAAGCGACCAGGGTAGGTCATGCGTTTAGTTTGCATGGGCAGCTCTGCAAATGGTTAGTAAATATAAGCATCGACAAACGAAATCGCCGCCTACCCAGTGGGGTAGGCGGCGAAGTGAGTACTTATTTACTGGTTGGCAGCTTCAAAGTCACGGAGTAAATCATTACCACGTGCCACTGCGTCGTCAGCTGCTTCCTGGCCCGATTTGCCACCGGTCATCACGGCTTCCATCTCTTCGGAGATAATGTCGCGGATCTGTACAAAGTTACCAAACCGCAGTCCCTTCGAGTTCTCGGTCGGTTCGTTTAGCGTCATCTGCTTCAGTGAAATATCGGCGCCTGGATTCTCATCGTAGTAGCCCTGCTCTTTGCTCAAGTCCCATGCCGCTTGAGTGATGGGCAGGTAACCGGTTTGCTGGTGCCACTCGGCTTGTACCTCAGGCTGTGAGAGGTACTCAAAGAAAGCGGCAACGGCTTCATACTCGTCATCGGTGTGGCCTTGTAGTGCCCACAGGGTGGCACCGCCAATGATGGAGTTCTGTGGCGCGCCATCTACGTCGTCATAGTAGGGCTGCATACCGAAACCGACTTCAAAGTCAGAGTTAGCAGCGACATCCGCACGGGAAGCAGAAGAGCCGAAGAAAATCGCGCAGTCCTGGGAGTAGAACAGCGGCTCTGAGTCAGGGCCAGAACCGGGGCCGCCCCACTTAAAGACACCCTCTTCCTGCCAGTTATGGAGGTTATCCCAATGGCGGGCGACCAGCTCATTGTTGAAGGTAAGCTCGGTTTCCATGCCGCCAAAGCCGTTTTCCAGCGTACCAAGTGGCACGTTATGCCAAGCGGAGAAGTTTTCCAGCATTACCCAGCTAGGCCAGGAGGTGGTAAAGCCACAGCTGGCCGCCCCAGAATCGACGATTTGGCGCGAAAAATCGGCCACTTCAGACCAGGTTTGTGGCGCCTGCTCAGGGTCTAGACCCGCTTCCTCAAACATGTCCCGGTTGTAGTACATAATCGGCGTAGAAGAGTTGAACGGGAACGACAGCATGTTGCCGTTGGTGTCGGTGTAATAACCAACCACGGCGGGCAGGAAGGCTTCGCGATCAAACGCGCGGCCATGCTCTTCCATCAACTCGTACACCGGGTAGATGGCGCCTTTGGCGTTCATCATAGTGCCGGTGCCGACTTCAAAAACCTGCAGAATATGCGGCTGCTCGCCCGCACGGAACGCCGCAATGGCGCCGGTCATCGTTTCGGTATAATTGCCGCGGTAGCTGGGTGTGACGTGGTAGTCGTCCTGAGAAGCGTTAAACTCCTCCGTCATTTCTTCAAGGATTTCACCAAGCTGGCCTCCCATGGCGTGCCACCAGGTCACTTCGGTCGCAGAATGGGCAGAAAGGCTAAACGTGGCCGTAGCCACCCCTAGGGCAAGCGCGTGCAATGTGAAACGAGACATAACGGCTCCTTGTGGGTCGTTCGCAGTACGTTTATTAAGTTTTTGGGTGCACTGAACAGTAGAAAGTGTAGATGACGTTTTCATGAATGCACGATGAACTCGACGTGACAGTCAACGTTTGGCTGTCCGTCGGCCTGCTTAGTAGGCAAAGGAGAGAGGCGGTGATAGGGTGATATGAAGAGCCTAACTGACGAGAGCAGTATGACTGACGCGACCACATTACTGGCGAAGCTAG
Organism: Halomonas sp. KG2; assembly: GCA_030440445.1. Lineage (NCBI taxonomy): Bacteria > Pseudomonadati > Pseudomonadota > Gammaproteobacteria > Oceanospirillales > Halomonadaceae > Halomonas > Halomonas sp. KG2. Next base: position 252,497 of record CP098528.1, read on the forward strand.
TATCGTTCGATACCACTTCCAGTGAATCTAATTTGGCCCTAATTGAATTCGTTGAGCACTATCTAGCCGATTATGGTGTGGCTTCAGAGCGGGTGATGAGCCCGTGTGGCAGCAAAGCCAACCTGATTGCCCGCGTAGGCCCTGACGCCCCTGGCGGAGTGATGCTTTCTGGGCATACCGACGTCGTGCCGGTGGCTGGTCAACCATGGTCGAGTGATCCGTTTACCCTGCGTGACGGTGGCGATGGGCGCCTGTATGGGCGTGGTACCTGTGATATGAAAGGCTTTATTGCCTGTGCGTTAGCCATGGTGCCTACCTGGGTTAATGCGCCGCTGAAGCAGCCTATCTATTTCGGATTTTCTTACGACGAAGAAATTGGCTGTGTGGGCGCGCCGAGTCTTATTAAACGCTTTTACGAGCACTACTCCACCACTGCCCACGTCATTGTTGGTGAGCCTACCAGCATGCAGCCGGTGGTCGCGCAAAAAGGCGCAACTAATCTGCGCACTAGCGTGATTGGCCAGGAGGCCCACAGTAGCCAAGTGAATCAAGGCACCTCAGCTATCCATGTTGCGGCAAGGCTCGTCACGTTCATTGAAGACACCATGGCGGCATTGGTAGAAGAGGGCCGCGTCGATGAGGCTTTTAATGTGCCTCATACCAGCCTGCACGTTGGCAAAATAAAAGGCGGTACGGCGATCAACATTATGGCGCGGGAGTGTCAGTTTGAGTGGGAAATTCGCCATCTGCCCACGGATACCTTCGACGAAATATACGCGCGCTTTGATGCCTATTGCGCCCAGCTAAGCGCTGAGCTGCAGGCTAAAGGCAAGCACGTTGAAATTACCACCGAGCCGCTAAACGTGACAGTGCCGGGCTTGGCCGACCGCGAAAACGACCAGGTGCTTCGTTTAGCTAAAGATCATTTGCCACACGCCTGCTGTAATCATGCGGTCGCTTATGCCACCGAGGCCGGGCAGTTCCAAGGCCAGGGCTTGCAGACAATCATTCTTGGCCCTGGCAGCATCGCCCAGGCGCATCAACCCGATGAGTATATTGAGACGGCGCAGTTGCATGAGTGTACGGCGTTTATGCAGCGCTTAGGGCAGGCGCTAGAAACACCCCATTTGGGATGATGGTCGTTACTTATAATGGCGGCTTCGTAAGCTAGTTGTACACGTCAATGGGCGAACATTTCGGCGATCGCCTCCACAACGACCCGGACCCGAGCCGTGCGTGCTAAATCCTGGTGCAAGACAAGCCATGCCTCATAAGGCTTGGCCCGGCGACGCTCAGGCCATACGCGTATCAGCTTGGGGTCACGCTGGGCCAAGTAGTCCGGCAATTCTCCCAAGGCCAGGCCTGCACGTACAAAGGTTGCCAACATCAGGCTGGAGTCCAGCTCGGCGACTACACGCCCCCGTCGCCTTGATTCGCCAGCCAACGTGTCATCCTGCCGCCCGGTCACTCCTCTTTGGTAGAGCGCAATATCGTGACCTGCGAAGCCTTCACCGGGTTGTGGCTCGCCATGCTGCTCCAGATAACGCTGGGTCGCGTATAAACCGACCTCCCAGCGGCCAAGCTGTCGCACGATCAACTGGGGTTGTTCCGGGCGTAGCGTACGCACGGCGACATCGGCTTCACGCCGCGCCAAGTCGAATAATCGCGTTGTGGTGCTCAAGATCACACGCACTTCAGGATGGCTGGTACGCAGGCGTTCAATTGCTGGCACCACGAAGTCCACAGCGAGTGCGTCAGTCGTGGTCACGCGCACTTCACCAGCGACTCGCTCGTCAGCTCCCTCGCCGCGTCGCTTGAAGGAGACGGCTAGCCGCTCCATGTCTTCGGCCGTGGTTAGCACTTGTTGACCACTATCGGTCAGTACCAACCCGCCCGTGGCGCGCAGGAATAGCCGACTACCCAGTGCTCGCTCCAGGCTAGTCAAGCGCCGGCCCACGGTGGTTTGGTCAATGGATAGCTGCTGCGCTGCTCCTCGTAGCGTACCTGCGCGATACACCGCTAGGAAAATTTGCACATCATCCCAGTTCATGCATTTCTCCATGCTGCAAATATGCAGTCACTCACTGCATATTCATGCATTTTCACATGCAAGGCCGCCTCGTACCATGGCACCTATTCCTTCTGAATTTAAATTCTTCTTAACCCATATCGCGCGCAGCAGATTGACTGCCGCTGCAGGGAGTGGCCATGCCTCGTGTATCTTTCATCCTGACCGTCGCCATGCTCAGTGCCTTTGGCCTGATTGCCTCGGACGTGTATCTACCCGCGATGCCGAGCATGACCATTGAGTTCGGCGTTGCCGACTGGCAAATGCCGCAAACGGTCTCTATTTATCTGCTGGCGCTGGCGAGTGCGCAATTGGTCTATGGACCACTGTCGGACCGTTATGGTCGCAAGCCGTTGCTGTTTGCTGGCATTACGCTGTACATGGCCGGTTCGCTGGGCTGTGCGGCCTCTGATAGCTATGTCGGGTTCCTGGCCTGGCGCATACTCGAAGCGGTTGGTGCGGCGTCGGGCTTAGTGATTGGTCGCGCTTTGATCGCCGACACTTGTGATAAGCGCACATCGGCCAAGGTTTACGCGATGGTCTACCCGCTAGTATCGCTATCACCAGCGTTAGCGCCAGCCATCGGAGGGCACTTGGCCGCTACCTTCGGATGGCGAGCCGACTTCCTATGCGTGGCTGCTTTCGGCGCTATGGCGCTACTGATGGTGCTAACGCTGCTGCCAGAAACGCTCCCTGTCCCGGATCGTACTCGAACCTCGCCCTTTACCGGATTTGGCCACGTTTTGCGTGACCGGACCTTCTGCCGCTATACGCTGGTCGTCTGTGCGATCTACAGTGCTTGGTTTGTCTACCTAACCCAGTCGCCCTTTCTATTCGCGCGCCAAGGGTTGAGCGAGGAGCAGAGTGGCTGGATGTACTTGCCACTGACAGCTGGCATCATCGGTGCCAATCTACTGGCTAAACGACTGCTCGATCGCTGGCCCTATGATCGCATCGTCACAGCAGGCATCGTGTTTTTCGTACTTGGCGGTGTCGCATTTTTGGCCGTGGGCGCGTTGCAACTACAGGGCACAGCCAGTGTGATACTCCCGATGTGTTTAGTCAGCCTTGCTAATGGTTCCTCGCTATCGCTAGCGGTCTCCGGAGCAGTTGCCAGTGAACACGGGCATGTGGCGACGGCATCGGGGCTGGTGGGGTTCTGCCAGATTGGTAGTGCTGCATTGGTAGCGATGGGGGTGAGTGCTGTGTTCGGTACGGGAGTTGGTGTGCTTGGCGATGCGGTACTAGCGCTTGGGCTACTCGCGCTACTCACATGCTTGCCATGGTCTGAATGCCGGAAGAAAGTAGTGTAATGGCAGCTAAGGGGAAATAAAAAACACCCGCCAATATAAATAGACGGGTGTTTTCTTGAGACGCTTACGGACTGGCTATTAGTGCTGATGCTGCTCTTCGTAAAGCTCTGCTTTCGCATGGCGCATCACATCTTCGCAGGCCTGTTGGCGGGCAAGTTGGGTCAGCAGCCGCTGAGTCACCTCAAACCCTTTTCCCAAACTTCGTCTCGGCTAACGTGCGGAGAGACGTTGTAGTCGATTTTTACCGTACGGCCACCGCCTTCTAGTCGATCGGCGATTTGTCTAAGCCGCCAGGCGATTCGCTCTTTCCAGGTTGCTGATTCTACCGCGCCTTCGTTTACGCTAAACGTGCACTGCCACTCGGGTTTGTAAACCTTCATAGGAGAACCTCCACTGGGTTTGGAAAGAATGCTTGGTCGTGTGTCGTACTCCGTCTGTCTGATGATGTAGCTCTGGTACTATATCTAACTCTGTGCCAATACCGAAACAAAACGTATACCAAATCTATAAACCAAAGAATACAGAGCTTTCAATATGACGCTTTCAACGCCAGTCTCAACGTCAGCCAACTGCCCGTGCGGCAGTGGTGCTGCATTCACGGCGTGTTGCCAGCCTTATCACCAAGGTGCAACGGCACCTACGCCGGAAGCGCTAATGCGTTCACGTTTTACGGCATTCGCGTTGAATAGCCGTGATTACCTACTCGCTACTTGGCACGCATCAACGCGGCCAGCACAGCTAGCGCCCGACCCAAACACCCAATGGAAAGCGCTCACGATTGTGGCGGCACCGCCAGCAAAAGAGGCTCAGGGCACAGTCCATTTTTTAGCCTATTTCCGTGAACAAAACCGCTGGCATGTGCTGGAAGAAAACTCACGGTTTGTGCTTGAAGATGGGCGTTGGTGGTATGTGGATGGCGTGCCGACCATTGAACGCCTCAAACCCCGACGAAACGAGCGCTGTCTATGTGGTAGTGGTCGAAAAATAAAGAGTTGTTGCGGTGAGTAGTATCAATACCGATACCCAATGGTTCCTCTACTTACTTGAGTGCAAACGCGGCACCTATGTAGGGATTACCAATAACCTAGCGAAACGTTACCAAGCACACTGCGACGGTAAAGGCGCCCGCTATACCCGAGCGAATCCACCGATAGCACTGCTCGGCGCGCAACCTTTTGCAGATCGCGCCGCAGCCAGCCGCGCTGAATATGCGCTGAAGCGCCAAACGCCAAGCCGAAAACGTCAATGGGCCACTCAGTGGCCGATTAGCGATTTTTCCGGCTCGGCGTTGGATAGGTAACTGTCGCTGATGATCGAATGGCCGGTCTACCGAACCACCGTCACGGTACACGCTGCCTGGCGTACAACATTGAGGGCGGTGGAGCCCATAAAGTGGTCGGGAAAGCCGGGGCGATTCGAGGAAATAATGATGCAATCGACGCCGTTGCGTTTGGCAAACTTGACCACCTGATGAGCGGCATTGCCTTCCACAATATGAATCTCGTAGTGCTCGTCGCCAATTTTCTTACGAATACCGTCCTTAATGCGCTGCGCGGTGGTTTCGCGGTAATCACTGGGCAGTGATGGTGCGATATAAGGGGGAATACGCTCCATTACCGAAATGATCTGTATGCTGCTGTCGTTGTCTGCCAGCTTACGTGCCACTTCGATTTTTTGCAGGATATTGGAGTTATTGTCTGCCGCCGTTGTGATTAGAATATTCTTATACATGCGAGGTGCCCTCAGGTTGATAGGCAGTGGTGCGAGGCGACAACTCGGCCGCCCCTGGCCACGTGTTCGTCTGATAGGTGGCGATCTACTTCGCTAGCTCGGCTTGCGGCAGACGTTCGGTGGGTGGCTGGTTATAGGTGTTGACGTCGTTACGCTCGCCTTCACGCCAAATGCAGATATTGAACAGGCCGTACACAATGGCAATCACGGGAGTGATAATGGCGAGGAATGTCCAGCCCATGTAATCCCACGCGGAGACGTCCAGCACGCCCATGTAGTAAGCACCGCCCAGCCCCCAAGGAACTAACGGCGAAGTAACCGTGGCCGAGTCCTCACAGGTGCGCGAACATACCGATGGCAGAATGTTGAGTTTGCGGTAGGCGGGTACGAACATGCGCCCCGGAATAATAATGGCAATATACTGGCTGGCCGAGAACAGGTTGGTGGCTAATGACGAGAGCACATGGGTAACGATTAGCCCGCGTGAATTACTGACCAGTTTGCCCATCTTTTCTAATAACACTTCGAGCATACGGGTCTTCTCCAGCAGGCCGCCCAGGCTAAGCCCGATAAAGCCCAGCGAGATGGTCCACATCATGCCTTGCAAACCGCCACGGCTAAGTAAGCTATCAACGGCTTCAACACCAGTTTCCGAGACATAGCCGTAGTTCATGTAATTCATCATGCTGCCCAGCCCGACACCTTGAGTGGCGACGGCAAGTCCCGCCCCTAATAGGCTGCCAATGACCATGACTGCCAGGGCATTGATGCGCCGATAGGCCAAAACAACCACCACTAATGGGGGCAGGAAGGCGAGCAGACCCACTGAGAAATTATCGCTAATGCCTGACAGCAGTTCGGCAGTGCGGGAAATATCAGCCCCTTCGCCGTCAAACTGCATGCCGATAAAGAAGAACAGAATAATGGTAATGATCAGTGCCGGGCCGGTGGTATAGAACATCGAACGGATATGGTCGAACAAGTTGGCCTCGGCAACCCCGGCAGCGAGGTTGGTGGAGTCTGATACTGGTGAAATCTTGTCACCGAAGATAGCACCGGAAATAACCGCGCCCGCGGTCATCGCCGGAGAAATATCCAGACCGCTGCCGATGCCGATAAAGGCTACGCCGAAGGTGGCAGCGGTGGTCCATGAGCTGCCGGTGACCAGTGATGCAACGGCACACACGATGACGGCCGTGACCAGGAAATAGGAGGGGTTGATCAGTTGAAGGCCATAATAGATCAGCGAGGGAATCGTGCCGGAGGCAATCCAGCTGGCGACTAACACACCGACCATCATTAAGATCAGCATCGGCAGCATGGCAATTTCGCAGCCATATAGAATGCCTTTCTGAACATCCTGCCAGCTGAAGCCGGAATACAGCGCGATGATGGCGCAGACTACAATGGCAAAGATCAGCGAGATATGGGTGACCCAGTCTTCACCCAGTAAAAAGATCTGTGCAAACATCATGAAGCATAAGAAGCCGATGCCAATGATGGCGCCCCAAAACGAGGGTCGTTTGTTTTCGTCGTTGGTTGTTGTTGACGTTGTCGTCGACATTATTGTTCTCCTTATAAGGAGTTAGTGTTATTTGCCGCTTGGTTAAACGGCATCTAGTTGTTTTAGCGTTCTAAAATGATGGCGATGCCTTGCCCACCGCCGATGCAGGCCGCCGCGCAGCCATAGCGTTGCTGGCGGGAGTGAAGAAGTCGGCTAAGCGTGCCAGCGAGGCGGATACCGGTCGCGCCTAACGGGTGCCCCAGCGCCATGGCGCCACCCCAGATATTGACGCTTTCAGGGTCAATCGAAAGCTCTCCCATGGCATGCAGCGGCACCGCGGCGAAGGCTTCGTTGATTTCCCATACGCCGATATCCTGCGGTGCCAGTTGGGCCTGCTTCAGCGCGCGACGAATGGCGGCGGCGGCACCGGCGCCCATCTCCTCTGGCTTGACGCCGCAGTCGGCGATGGCTACAACGCGTGCTAAGGGACTAATGCCGTGCTGGCGCAGGGCAGATTCAGACATCAGTAGCGTGGCAGCGGCACCAGAGGTCAGCGGCGAACTGTTACCGGCGGTCACTACGCCGCCTTGCATAAACACCGGGTCCAGCCCCGCCAGGCGCTCAGCGCTGGTATCCGCGCGGATGTTGCTGTCCGCGCGGACCGGTTCGCCTGCCGCGTTGTTGAGGGTTAAGCGCTCAGCGTCAAAGTGACCTGCTGCGTTGGCCTTGGCGGCACGCTTGTGGGAACTGAGGGCGAGTGCGTCCATCGCCTCCCGCGAAATACCGGCAGCCTTGGCCAGTCGTTCGGCGGTCAGCCCCATGTTGAGCACCACGTCGAGTGCCAGCCAGTCGGCTGTTTGCAGCGTTTGAGGGCTGGTCAGCACGCCTTCCTTAAACAGTGCCGGGCCCATGGGCACACGGGTCATGTTTTCCACGCCGCCGGCCATGCCAACCTCAACCGCGCCCGCCTGAATTTCCCGTGCGGTGCTGCGCAGCGCGGCAAGTCCTGAGCCACATTGCTGATCAATTTGACGGGTTGCGCAGCCCTGGCCATGTGCTCCCAGCCGCTCGGCAAGCCACAGCGGGTAACGCCCACCAAAGCTCCACTGCTCTTTCACTGGCAAGGCGCAGCCTATGCTTAGGTCTTCCACCACCGCGCCGTCAACGCCGCTACGTGCTAATAAGCCATCGAGCACGCTGGCCAGCAGGGCATCGCTGCGGGTATCGGCCCAGGCATCGACCTCAGGTTTGCGGGGATGCGCGCGGCTGAAGGCGCTACGTGCATAGTCGGCTAGATACACGTCTCTCATGAGGGAGTCTCCTGGTTGTCTGCCATGCGCGCCCAACGATGGATGAATAGGGCGTAGGTGGTTAGCACGTGGCGGATTGAGTCGATGTTGACGCACTCGTCTACGCCGTGAATGCGCTGAGCAACCGGGCCGTAGCAGGTGCCATTGATCTCACCGGAAACGTGAAAGGCCCTCAGGTCAGTGGTGCAGGTGGACAGATAGTGGGCAGGGGGTTCGCCGAGCAGTGCTTCGTGGCACTCCGAGAGGAGCCGGATACCTGGGGTGTCGAGATCGACCACATGTCCTTCGGAACGAAAGCCATGGAAGCTGACCTTGGGTGGCGGTGTGGCGTCGTCAAGCTCGGCGTGGCGGGTCATCAGGGTGTCGCGGACCCGCTGCATGGCCTCCTCTGGTGATATGCCGGGCGGGAAGCCAACACGCCCTTCCAGAATGGCGTGGGCTGGCACGCTGGAAGCCCAGTTGCCCGCATCTACGCGGCCAACGCTCAGGTTGAACGGATGAGGGTGGTCAACGTACAGCGCAGGCCGGGGTAAGTCGTTCATTTCGGCTTCCAGCGCTTTCAGCGCGGGCAGATAGTCCTGCAGGGCTTCAATCGCATTGCGCCCGGCGCTGGGGTCGAGCACATGGGCGGGCACGCCATCCAGGCGCATTCGAAACCAAAGTACCCCCACTTGGCCAGCGTAGATCTGAGCGCCGAAGGGTTCTGGTATCAGTACGAAATCGCCGCTAAAACCTTGGTGCAGGCAGGCCAGCGCGCCGTTGCCGGTGCACTCCTCTTCAATCACGGTTTGCAGGGTGAGCGGGAAGTTGATCTCTACACCCGCCTGGCGCACCGCCTCAACCGCCATCACCATGGCGGCAATCCCCGCCTTCATATCACCCGCGCCACGGCCATACAGCCAGCCATCTTTTTGCCACGGCTCCCAGGGTGGGCGGGTCCACATATCGATGGGTTCGGCAGGTACCACATCGAGATGGCCGTTGAACACTAAATGTGGCCCTGGCGCGCCGGGGTTAAGGTCTGAAATAACATTGTAACGGCCAGTGCTGGGCCATTCGGTGGGAGCACGATGGGGGTGCTCCTCAAAGCCGGGTGCATCCAGGGGTACACGGGTCACTGGCAGGCCCAGGCGTTCCAGGTGGCGCTCCATGGTGTCCAGCGCACCCTGTTCCTGGCCAAGGACGCTATAGCCCCGCACCAGGTCACTGGTTAGTTCCAGGGTGTCATCCATCAAGGCATTGCAGCAGGCAATGATGCGTTGTTCGGTGGCGTCGAGCATCAGAATCTCCCTAAACGTGATTCATCAATCAGCAGAGGGGCGTCGGTAGCTTCGCGCAGCGCTTCAACGCTCAGCCCTTCGGCGATTTCTACTACCTCAAGTCCTTCCGGAGTCACATCCATCACGGCTTTCTCGGTGATAATGCGGGAAATACAGCGACTGGCGGTCAGCGGTAACTGGCAGCGGGTGAGGATCTTGGGGTTGCCGTGCTTATCGTTGTGGGAGCACAGCACCACCAGTCGGGCGACTTTCTGGGCCAGCTCCATAGCACCGCCAATGCCCGGCGAGAATTTGCCGGGGATCTTCCAGTTGGCCAGGTTGCCTTCCTGATCCACCTCGAAGGCACCCATAAAGGTAACGTCCACGCGACTGCGGCGGATCATTGCAAAGGACGTGGCGCTATCGAATACGCTAGCCCCCGCGCGGGTGGTGATATACGCGCCGCCGGAGTCAATCATGTCGATATCGAGCGCTTCACCTTCTTGGCGCGGGCGGCAGCCCAGCACGCCGTTTTCGGAATGCACCAGGACATTCATGTCATCGGGCAGGTAGTGGAACAGCCGTGTCGGCAGCCCGATCCCCAGGTTGACGATCTGGCCGTCGATGACTTCACGGGCGGCGCGGGCCAACATACGCTGCTGATCAGAGAGCATGGGGGCGAACTCCTTGCTGGCTGGAGGCACGGGCAACCTGCACCACATGACTGACAAAGGCGCAAGGCGTATGAATGGTGTCGATAGGCAAGTCGCCGGGTTGGTCGATACGGTAGGTTTGGGCAATCACTCGCTCGGCGGCCATGGCCATTAAGGGGTTGAAATTGCTGGCCGTGGCGCGATAGATCAGGTTGCCGTAGCGGTCGGCTCGCTCGGCATGAATTAGCGCAACATCAGCCTGTAAGGCAGGCTCAATCGCCCAGGCGCAACCTTCCACACTGATTTCCTGACGGCCTTGGGCAATTTCCGTACCGATGCCGATATCGGTAAGAAAGCCGCCATGGCCAACGCCTGCACAGCGAATTTTTTCAGCCAGCAGCCCCTGCGGATGAAAAATGACCTCCATCTCGCCAGCATTCATGGCGTCAATGGCTGTTCGATTGAGGCCTAAGTGAGAGGTAATCAAGCGCTTTACACGGCCTGCCTCAATGAGCTTGCCGATACCGATCCCAGGTTCATTGGCATCGTTTTTAATCAGCGTCAGGTTGCGTTGACCGCTGGCGAGCAGGGCGTCGAGCAACGCAAAGGGCGTGCCCGGCGAGCCAAAGCCGCCGACCATGATGGTCGCACCATCGGGAATCTCGGCGATAGCCGCGTCAATATCACAGCATTTTTGGTTTAGCAGCGTCATGGTGTTTAGCGCTCCCGGGAGAGTTGTGGGTGCAAATCAGCGGCGCTAAGCGCTTGATCAAAACGTGCCATGGCATGCGCTAAGCGTTCCAGCAGAGTGTCGACTTCCTCGGGCTGAATAGTCAGCGGCGGGCAGACCAGGAAATGATCACCGGCCACGCCATCCAGAGTGCGGCGAGGGTAGATCAGCAGGCCCTCCTGTTTGGCCAATGCGGTGATCTGGGCGAAACGGTTTTGCTCGGCAGGGAAAGGCTGGCGCGATTCGCCATCAGCAACCAGTTCGACGCCCCATAACAGGCCAGCGCCGCGCACATGACCGACCCAGTCGTAGCGCTCGGCAAGCCTGCGCAACCCAGCTTCCAGCTGCGCGCCACGTTGGCGGGTATTTTCCAGCAAATCTTCGCGCACAATGGCCTCGAGCACGGCCAGGCCGGTGGCGCAGGCCAGCGGGTTGCCAGCATAAGTGTGGCCGTGTTGGAAACCGCCGCTGGCCATGACTGTTTCGACGATAGCGCTGCGGGCGAGCATCGCGCCAATGGGGTAGTAGCCCGCGCCCAGTCCCTTAGCGGTGACCAGGATGTCCGGCACCACATCGTAATGCTGGCAGGCAAACCAAGTGCCAGTTCGACCCACGCCGGTGAGTACTTCATCGGCAATCAGCAAGCAGCCGAATTCATCGCATAAGGCACGAATGCCTTGCAGATAGCGTTTGCCTAACAGTCGTGCACCGGTACTGGCACCGCCGATTGGCTCGATGACAAAACCAATTAGTGAGTCAGGACCAGCGGCTTCCATGGCGGCGCGGGTCTCTGCCAGGATGCGGTCAACGTGGGTGTCATCATCACACGCCTGATGACGATAGAAATCCGGCCCCGGCACTTTGATGGACGCATGGGTCATGCTGGTGAAAGGCGCTTCCAGCGGCTGATAGCCGGTCATGCCCAGTGCCCCCATGGTGCTGCCATGATAAGACGGACGCAGCGATACAAAGCGCTGGCGCTGAGGCTGACCAAGGGCGAAAAAGTATTGCCTTGCCAGCTTGAGGGCCGACTCCACCGCCTCGGAACCGCTGGAAATGAAAAACACCTTGCCGAGTTCACCCTCAAATAGCTCGACTAGCCGATGGCCAAGCGCAACGGCGGGAGCGCTTTCAAACTGAGTGCGATAGGTGAAGGCCACCTTATCCATCTGGGCGAGCATGGCGTCACGAATATCCTGTCGACCATGACCAAGGTTGCAGGAAATAGCCCCGGAGCAGCCATCCAGATAATCCTTGCCCTGGGTATCCCAGAGCATAACGCCATCAGCGTGGCTGACTTCCGGCAGGGCAGGACCTGCCTGGTAGAACAGCGGAGAGTCGGTCATCACGTTTTCCGTTTTTTATGGTGTGGTGAAAAATCTCCCTTGCAGTCTAGGTAGGCTTGTTACTATATTTCAATATATGATCGTTTTTCGAATATCAATGAGTAAAAGTCATGCCTGAGGTCACCATTAACTCGTTGAAAGCATTAGCAACTTTCAAGACGCTATATGAAGTGGGTAGCGCTTCAGGGACGGCACGCCTGCTTGGCATGACGCAATCGGGAGTGAGTCGTTCGCTGGCGCAGCTTGAAGAGAACCTGGGGATCCAGCTCTTTCTACGTGAAAAAAACCGCTTGCTAGCAACGCCTGAGGCACGCGAGCTGTACGATGAGATTCTCAGGCTGATGGGCAATATTGAAGAGCTGCGCCATAGTGTGTTGGCGCTTAAGGAGTTCGGCACATCACGCTTGAGAATCGCCGCTATTCCCGGGCTATGTTTTGGCTTTGTGCCCCAGGTAGTCGCTGCGTTACTAGCTGAAAACAGCCGGATAAGTATTAGTCTGGATATGATGTCGAGCCACGATGTGCAAACAGCGGTGGAATCAAGCCATGCGGATATCGGCTTTATCACATTGCCAGCGACGTCTCCTCAACTCTTAACAGAAACACTGCTGGTGACAGAAGCCGTGGCGCTGGTGCCTGACAAGCTTGAGCTAGCCACGCGCGAGGTGGTTGAAGTCAGTGATTTGCGTGGTCAACATTTAGTGATCAGTAACCAGCCAAGTGTCAGCACGAATCCACTGCTGGAACTTGTCGCCGAGCACGGGGTTAAAATTTCAGGTAAAACGGAAGCTAATATCGGCACGATTAGCGCGTTGGTAGCTAATGAGGTCGGTGTCACGGTAATGAACCCGATTACTGCGCAAGACCAGCTGTCGCGCCATGATCATGTCAAGGTGCTGCCTTTTATGCCTGCGTTGTCGTTTGGTTTTGGCATTGTTTACCGCCCAGAATGGCATGAGTCTAAAGTGTTGGCGTCGCTTAAACACAAAGCGAAAGAGACACTAATGAATTACTAACGTTTACAAATCATTTCGTTCGATTAGCAGGTATAGTACAGACATAGGACGTAATGTCTTGGTTTAGGCTATGCCTGGGAGTGGCCAGGAATAACCCGAAGGTGACAGTTGCACTAGAATCGGGCAATCTAACGCCCTTTTTCGCCAGTGCTAATGGGCCAAGCTCATTAAATTTCAATCATCATTCAGCATGGAGTGCAGTGTGGCAGTTTACGGCGGTATTCAGGCGCATGAATTGGAACGCTGGTTAAATGCATTAACCAACGCGGCCTATGATCGACGCTGCCCACTTTCCAAAGTGCACGGTGGCAACGCCCGTGCTCGCACTGCTCGTCAGGACTTGCTGCATCTCGCCCAGGTTTTCCGTAGTGGTGAACGAATTCGCGATGACGTGGCCGCTAGCTTAAGCCGCTGGTGCCAGCACTATCTGACAGAAGCGGAATGGTATGTGCTAGTGGGCGGCCGCAAGCCCGTTGCCCAATCAAAGGCGTCATCCTCTGCTGCTGATGACGATGCGCTGGACGTACTTTATCAGCACCGGGTGGGTTAACCTGCTTCATCAAGCACTGTTACAATGGATAGATGAACAGTGCTCCTGTCGCGTCTGCGACTGCCTCCTTAGATGACCCTTTCTACTATCTGACGAACTTTCGTTACGTGTTGGCGTGGGTAGAAACCCGCCACTACGATCTATTAAGTGCTGCTGAGCGCGACGTTATTAGTTATTTTGAGACGTTACCCCAAGCCTCCCAGGCGCTATTGGTGCGCATGGTGATGCGTAAAGGGGAATTATTTCGTCTGGATAAACTGAGCTATGCGGAAATCGGTGACGCCGAGCAGGCCTTGGCGCCGTTGGTGGTGCTTGGCTGGGTAGACAATGCCCCGCAGTTAAGCAGCCGCGAGCTATTTCGCCTGTTGCGATTGAGTGAACTGCGCCAGGCATTGGCAGGCGAGATGGCCAGCGCAGGTCTAGCCCGCAACAGCACAAAAGCTGCGCTTCAAGCAGCATTGGCAGAGTCGCTAGAAGCGTCTGCCCCCCTTCAACAGTGGTGGCCAACAGCGGCGACGCAGATTGTGCGGCTAACGGTGATGGCGCTTTGTGATCGACTTCGGCTGATGTTTTTCGGCAATCTGCGCCAGGACTGGGCTGAGTTTGTGCTAACGGAGCTGGGCCTGCAGCGCTTTGAGCAGGTACCGTTTACCGCGGAGTCTCGCGCGTTCCAAAGCCGCAATGAAGTGACTACTTACTTAACGCTTCATCGCTTGCGCGAACGCTTGGACGACGGCGAGCTGCCGCAAGCACTTTCCATCGAGGTACCTCCAGCTTCCAGCAACCGTTGGTTAGCTTCTCGGCGGGCGCGGTTGCTGCTTGCCATAGGGCGCGAGGCCGAGCGCGGCGGCGACGCAGAGTTAGCGTTAACACTTTACGCTGACGCCAATAACAGCGATGCGCGTATTCGCAGGTTGCGCGTGTTAGAGCGTCTGGGCCGTTATTCAGATGCTTATGAGCTCACGGTCAGTGCGCTGGGCGCGCAGCCAAATGAAGCCGAGAGCCAAGCGCTCATGCGGCTGCTGCCGCGTTTAGCACGCAAATTACCCCAACAGGTTGATCATTCTGCTTGGGCTGATCAACAAGCGGCCCAGGCGCCTACCTATGTGCTTCATTTACCTGGCCCTCAGCCAGTCGAGCGTGCCGTTGCTGATGACATGGCGACCCCTAACGCGCCGGTGTATTACGTTGAAAATAGCCTGCTGACGGGGCTATTTGGCTTACTGTTCTGGCCAGCCATTTTTAAACCGCTGCCAGGGGCGTTTTTTCACCCGTTTCACAGCGGGCCTGCGGATTTATACCGCGAGGATTTTGTCGCTCAGCGGCAAGTCGAAATCACCGCCTGCCTGGCCCAGTTGGATGACGGCCGCTATCAGGACACGATACTGCGCACCTGGCACGCCAAACAGGGGATCGCCTCGCCCTTTGTTCACTGGGGAATCGTCAGTGAAGAGCTGCTAATGCTTGCGCTTAAGTGCTTGCCGCCTGCCCATTTGCGGGCCTGTTTTATGCGGCTATTAGATGACCTTAAACATAACCGTGCAGGCCTACCTGACCTGATTCAGTTGATGCCGGACGCACCGCCCGGCGAACCACGCTACAAAATGATAGAAGTAAAAGGGCCGGGGGATCGTCTGCAAGATAACCAACGCCGCTGGATCGGCTTCTTTTGCCACCACGGCATGCCCGTTGAAGTATGTCATGTGCGCTGGCAGTCAGCATCTGAAGCAGAAGAGGCTCAACCAGAAGGGCCTGAACGAGAAGATGCCGAATGAGCCGTTACCGGGTAGCGGTGCGCACGCTATGTGACTTCACCGCACGGGAGGGCGACCTTGACCACCGCTTTACGCCAGCACCCAGCGCTCAGGAAGGTATCGAAGGGCATAGGTTAGTGGCTAGCCGCCGGGGCGAGGATTACCTGGCCGAATTGCCGCTTTCCGGTGAGTATCAGGGGCTTCGCGTGGCGGGCCGCGCTGATGGCTTTGACCCCAACGCTAAGCGTTTGGAAGAGGTCAAAACCTATCGTGGCAATCTAGATCGCATGGCAGCTAATCAGCGTGCGTTGCACTGGGCTCAGGTGAAAATATACGGCGCGCTGCTGTGTGCCGAGCGCGGCCTTGAGCGGGTCACGCTGGCGTTAGTGTATCTGGAGATTACCAGCGGTCAGGAAACGCTGCTTACCCACGACGCTAGCGCCACTGAGCTGCAAGCGTTTTTTATCGATCAATGCCAACGCTTTTTGGCCTGGGCAGAGCAGGAATCTGCCCATCGCCAACGCCGCGATGAGTGGCTGGCGACGCTGACGTTTCCCTATCCTGATTTTCGCCCTGGGCAGCGGGCGTTGGCGGAAGATGTCTATAAAGCAGCCAGCACCGGGCGGTGCCTACTGGCCCAAGCCCCTACCGGCATTGGCAAAACCCTTGGCACGCTGTTTCCAATGCTGACTGCAATGCCCCGTCAGCAGCTGGATAGGCTGGCCTTTCTGACCATGAAAACCCCAGGCCGCCGTGTAGCGCTGGATGCGCTGGCGTGGCTTGCTACTCCCAGCTCATCACCGCCTGCTTCATCACCGCCTACTTCATCTTCCCTCTCATCGCCTGCACTCACATCGCCGCTGCGGGTGTTGGAACTGGTGGCCAGGCAAAAAGCCTGCGAATACCCAGGTACCGTTTGCCAAGGCGATGCTTGCCCGTTAGCAGCAGGTTTTTATGACCGCTTGCCTGCCGCTCGCCAAGCCGCGGTGGCACGTCGCTGGCTAGATCGTGCCGGACTGCGTGAGGTGGCGCTTACCCACAGTGTGTGCCCGTATTATCTAGGCCAGGAACTAGCCCGCTGGTCCGACGTAGTGGTGGGCGATGTGAATCACTGGTTTGATAGCCATGCGCTGCTGCATGGTTTGGCTCAAGCCAACGACTGGCGGGTAGGCCTGTTGATAGATGAAGCGCACAACTTAGTTGAGCGAGCGCGGGGCATGTACAGCGCGGAGCTTTCCCAGCAGCGCTTGAGCCGTCTGCGTCGCCGCTCTCCTCCCGCGCTTGCTAAACCGCTGGCTCGTGTCGGCAGGCAGTGGCAGGCGCTAACGAAGGCAGTCACCACCGATGCAGCGGCGTCACAGCGTTACCATTTACTTGATGCGCTGCCCAACAAGCTGGTGGCCGCGATGCAAACCTTGGCTGGCGCGATCACCGATTATTTGGTTGAGCACCCCGACGCTTCAAGCATTGAGCTTCAAGAGCTGCTGTTTGACGCACTGGCCTTCTGCCGCTTGGCGGAGCGGTTTGGGGATCACTCTCTGTGCGATCTTGCCAGTCATGGCCGAAGTGACGCAGTGCTAGGGCTGCGCAATGTTATTCCTGCGGATTTTCTGGCGGCACGCTTCAAGGCTGCCAGCAGCGCAGTGTTGTTTTCGGCCACGCTGACCCCGTTTCATTACTACCGCGACTTACTCGGGTTACCAGAAAACAGTGTGTGGCGGGAAGTGGCCTCACCGTTCGCCGCCCGCCAGCTGGAAGTGCGTATTCGCGCCGATATTTCCACTCGCTATCATCACCGGGAGGCCTCTGTGGCGCCTATTGTGGAAGTCCTGGGCGATCAGTATCAGCGTCAACCTGGCCACTATCTGGCGTTTTTCAGTAGCTTTGCTTATCTGGAGCAGGTGATGGCGCAGTTTCAGCACGCACATCCCAGCGTGCCGATGTTTGCCCAGACCCGTGGAATGCAGGAAGCCGAGCGCGACGCCTTTCTGGCGCGCTTTACTCCAGGAGGTAAGGGAATCGGCTTTGCCGTGCTAGGCGGTGCTTTCGCCGAAGGGGTCGACCTTCCTGGCAAGCGCCTAATCGGCGCATTTATTGCCACCTTAGGCCTGCCGCCGTTTAACGACTTTAACGAAGCGCTGAAAGCGCGCATGAACACCCGTTTCGGCCAGGGCGACGACTACACCTACCGCATACCCGGTATGATCAAAGTGGTGCAAGCCGCCGGAAGGGTGATTCGCAGCCCCGGGGATGAAGGGGTTGTGATATTAATGGACGACCGTTTTGCCCAAGCCAAAGTGCGCGCATTGCTGCCACGCTGGTGGGGGCTAGGCAACCACTCATCTTCTTAGAGGCCATGTACGCGCAATGACGGATTTACTCTGGTACCAGTACCTTCTCATCGGGCTTATTTTTGCCTGGAGCGGTTTTGTTCGCACCAGCCTTGGTTTTGGTGGAGCCGTGCTGGCGCTGCCTTTTCTGCTGCTGGTGGTCAACGAACCGCTGGTCTTCCTGCCAATTGTGGCCATTCACCTGCTGATTTTTTCCAGTTGGATTGCCTGGAACGGCCATCGTCAAGTGCAGAAAGCGGGCGTGGGAGGTACGTCGCCGGAAAGTAATATCGATTGGGGCTATTTAACCAAAGCCCTGAAAATCATGATCGTGCCTAAGTTGATCGGGGTGGTGGGGCTGTTAACGCTGCCCTCTCAGATCATGACCAACATTATTTTCGGCATTGTGATCATTTATGCCATTGGCTATGTGCTGAATAAGCCGTTTAGAAGTAACAACAAATACGTCGATATCGTGCTGCTTGCTCTCGGTGGCTATGTCAGTGGCACCTCGTTGATTGGCGCGCCGCTGATTGTCGCGGTATTCGCCACCCACGTCGCCAAAGAGCAACTGCGCGACACCATGTTTGTGCTGTGGTTTATCCTGGTGATGATCAAAATGGCGTCGTTTATCATCGCCGGCGTCGACCTCCAACTGATTCATCAACTATGGCTACTGCCCTGCGCATTTATCGGCCATTTGCTAGGCGAAAAAGCCCACCGTTACATGCTAAAAGCAGACACCGGGCTGTTCTTCCGCGTACTGGGAGCCGTGCTGATCTTGGTTAGCGTGGTGGGGCTGATTCATCCGCCGGGGTAGGAAGAGAAGCAAACAACAAAAAACGGCCACTTGCTGTGTTAGCTAAGTGGCCGTTTTTTTATGGTGTTCTTGGTCGGAGTAGCAGGATTCGAACCTACAACCTCTGGAACCTATTTGGAACCTAGAAAAAGGTGACCTCAATGGCTAAAACGACTGCCAGCCTAACTACCCGTACCTTAGATCGACTGGTAAAGAAGTCAAAGGAAAGAAGCACAGCCCAAACCCCACGCCTTTGGTACCGTTAGTACCCCCGACTTTTCGGACAAAACCTAGATTTTACTCCACCGGAGCGGATCAGGCAGCTGCGGCAGGATTTATGCCGTGTTTTCCTTATGCCCTGAACCCGTTGGCAGTTTTTGAGCAAGAGTACTAAAGTAAGTAAGTGGTATATTAGAAATCTCATTAGAATGTTTCTAAAACAATAAGTTAGGATAGGGTGAGTAGCCTTCAAGATATCTTCCCATATTGGATAGGGCAGTGGACAAAGGCCCCGGACCCGTTAAAGGAATAATGATTATGGAGCTTCAGGATAGCGGTAAAATAGTACAATCAATCTACTTTTCTCTACTTGGCCGCGCGGCAGACCCCGAAGGGTTTGGTTTCTGGCAGGAGCGGCTGGAAAGCGATGGACTTCAGGCCGTATTGTCTGAAATTGCGAGCTCGAAGGAAGCTCAGACGTACATGCAAGAGGCATCTGATAGCGAATATGTTGCTGACCTCTATGAGCAGCTGTTTGCTAGAGCGGCGGACACGGAAGGTCATGACTTCTGGGCTGGCAAGTTAGAAGCCGGTGAACTAAGTCGTGCAGAACTCCGCGGGGCTGTGATACAGGCCGCGGCAGACACTGATACAGAGGCTTTGAATGCCAAGCTGGCGGTTGCCGACTATTATAGCCAGAACGTATCAGCAGAGAATTACAGTGCCGAGCAGTCTCTGGTCATGGAGAGCCTTCACAGTAATGAACAGCTATATGCTGAATTGCAGCGCCTGGATACTGAGTACGAATCCATGGACCTTTCTCAGGTTGGAGAGTCCGTGGAAGGTAACCCGCTTTACAAAGCGGTAGTCGGTAGTGGACCCAAGACGCTGATGATTGCTACTCAGCAGCATGGGGACGAGCCGCTGGGAACAGAGGCGGCTTTGTATCTGCTGGACTATCTGGCAGGAGATAGTGCCGAAGCTGAAGCATTGCGAGAAGAGGTAACCGTAGTGGTCATGCCTCGAGTCAATCCTGACGGCTTTGCCCGCTGGGAGCAGCAGGTTGCAGGAGCGGAAGATGTGCTCGACCCGCGACGTAACTCGAATGACATTGATCTCAATCGTACTTATGACCCCAACGAGGAGCAGAACCCTGAGCAGGCTCCTGAGTCGGCGGCGGTGAGAGAAGTCGTCAAGGAGTATCGGCCCGACTTATACCTCGATTACCATCATCAGAACAACTACCGGTCTGAGGATGAGACGCTGGATAGCATGTCGGTGCTCTGGGCGACCAGCGATGAAGTGGAGCCTGCCTTGATGGAATCGGGGCAGCGCGCTGTGGTTGCCATCAAGGAAGCCTTGGAAGACTTCGAGCATGACAGCCTGACCCTGTTCCCCGGTAGTGATAACCCGGCTATCAGCCGCAACGGCTTTGCACTTGATGGTACGCCCACGTTGTTGATCGAGCAGCGTGGACTCCAGGAGATGGATCAGCTTGCTCAAGGTCTTGACCTAGATTACAGCGCATTAGCTGCAGCTCTGACTCTGGAAGGGTGGCTCAGCATGATAGGTGTGATCGAGTTCATGGCATCGGGGGAGTTCGACTCTCTGGACCCGGCGATTGCACAGCAGATAGCTGAACGCTCTGAATATGTCGACTTTGCTGACCTGTATAGTGACGATGCGGCTGTCGCGAATATTGCTGAAGAGGCAGGGGGCTTTGAAGAGGCCTTTCTGGCTGGAGTGTCGCAAGGTCTGGAGGATGGTCTAGTTGGGTAAACCCACTAGGTTGTTCACGGAAAGGCCTAGCCGGCTAACTGGCGCGCGCTTACAGTGCATTTATAAACAGGTGTCACCTTCACCTAGCAGCCATTAGCAAAAAAACGGCCACTTGCTATATTAGCTAAGTGGCCGTTTTTAATGAATTCTTGGTCGGAATAGCAGGATTCGAACCTACGACCTCTGCCTCCCGAAGGCTTGTGGATAAGATAACTTGGTATATCCCCAGAATAGTGTGGATAAGTCTATATCCTATTAATCAGTTAGTTACGCTCTATCTTTCCGTTCTGCTTGTTGCTGGCTTTGCCTGCCTTTATCCTCACCTTGCTACCTATATGCTACCTAGTTTTTACATGTGGAGTTTTCGTGGTCAAGAGCACGGATAAGGCTAAGTTAACCGCTCGTTTTTTATCAGAGCTTAGCAAGTCGCCACCAGGGAATGACGTCTTTGATACCGAGCTTTCAGGGTATCACGTGCGCCACGGCACGCGTGGGTTGTCATTTCGACTTTACTACCGTTCTAAGTCGGGCAAGCAGCGCGTGCTCACTATTGGAAAGTATGGTGTCTATACCGCCGCCCAGGCGCGTGAAGCCGCACGCGAGGCATTGGCCGTCGTTGCCCAAGGCGGCGATCCCCGCGCGGTGATTGAAGAATCGAAAGCTGAAGCGGAACACCGGCAGCAACAAACGCTTAGATCTTACCTGCAGGCTGATTATGCTGACCACCAGAAACGTCGCAAGGATGGCGACGCCACCTTGAGACGCATCGAAAATAGCTTTACCGAGTGGCTAGATAAACCCATGGATACGCTTAGCCTGGGTGATGTGGAGCGTTGGCAATCAAAAAGGGAAGCGGGAGCCCCAGATTCATCGCCACCGATAAAACCCCAGGCTTACCAAACCCTCAAACGCTCTTATGGCGCACTGCAAACACTGCTTAACCACGCGGCTAAGCGCGGCGTTATTGCTCAAAACCCTCTAAAAGATATCAAGCTCCAGAAGCCAGCGCTGACGGACGACCAGCTCGAAGCGGATGAAGGGCGCCGTTACCTTGAGGATAGCGAGCGTGAAGCATTTTTTGCTGGTTTGGATGTTTATCAAGAGGAGAAGCGGGCGCAGCGAAGAAGCAGCCGGGCACATGGCAAGCGGTATTTACCTGACCTGGATGGGGTGGCCTATGTCGATCATGCCGCGCCGTGGCTGTTGCTGATGTATTACACCGGCTTTCGCCCCGGCGATTTGTTTGGGCTTCGTTGGCCGCACGTGAATTTTGAGTTTAAGAGTATTCGCAAGATCATCGAAAAAACCGCGCACCAAACCCCAGAGCCGCAAACTTTCCCGCTTTCAGATCCCGCCTTAGAAGTGCTTCAAACATGGTGGGAGCAGCAAGGAAAGCCCAGCAGTGGCTATGTGTTTTCATCACCTGTTACCGGCAAGCGGCTGGGCAAAGATGCAATGCGGAAACCGTGGAGGCGGGTTCGTGAGCTGGCAGGGCTCAACGAGGGAATGGTGCTTTATACGCTGCGCCATAACTTTGCGAGTCAGCTGGTGATGGCGGGAGTGGATCTTCTCACGGTGAGCAAGCTGATGGCCCACTCGGATATTCAGACGACGATCAAATACTACGCTCACCTCCAGCCCGACCATAAGCGTAATGCGGTACAGCTGTTTGCTCAGATCGGGCAGGGGAAAGAGGTCATAGGCGAGTCGTTATGAGGCTATGGATGCTTCAGCGGTGCTTGAATAGCTCTCACTAGACTCCAGCCAGGCGTATACATCGGATAAGCGATAGCGCACATGGTGGCCACGCTTAACGAATCGTGGCCCAGGTCTACCGAGTAGTATGCCAGTGCTGCGTGCTTTCCGAGCTGTCGCGGGCATTGCTGGAATCAGCCGCGGGAAAACCACGATATCAGGCAGCTCGATCATCGCCAGGTCTACCCCTGCCTTTGCGCGCGCTAAAGCATCGGCGAGTTCTTTATCGATATCACGTTGATCGGTAATGCTCATTGGCTCTTTTCTCCTTTTTCTTTCGCCCGCCAGCGGTTGAAGCGGTTGCGGATCATTCGGAATGTTTGGCACGCATGCTGGTTGCTATCTAACTCGGCGCGGCTGTTGATTTTGCAGGCGGCGATTAACCAATCGCGGGCGTCTTCTGCAGTGTGGGTGCCGTCGGGTAATTCGCTTTCGTTCAACTGGTGCTTAAACCGGCGACGGCGATCAAGGTAGAGCTGGAACGCTTTGTCTTGGCAAAGCATCGCGGCTTGGCGGGCGTATGCGCCGCCTTTGGGTGGCGGAGCTTTTTGACCGGTCATGGTTTTACCCCCACGCCCGTAAAATATCGTGAATCCCTCAGCCCTTGATCACTAGCATTCTTAGCTTGCCGGAACCCTAATTCCCATGCGTTCCCGTTCCCCCAGGGGGACTTCTTATAGGGGTTTTCAGCAATGCTCTTGCCTTCCCAAAAGGCATCATTACCTTTTCTCACTGCTCGACGAAAAGCTTCAGTCCGTTCTTTAGCACTCATCATTCACCACCTTTTTCCAAGCGCCGTAGCAGTGCTGCCGTTTCCGCTGCAATCCGCCCGCACCCAAAATTACAACCATCATGCTCAATGGACCCTGGAATAACTTCTAATAGGTTTTCTAACGCTTCCGCCCTTTCCTTGTAGGTTCTACGGGCTAGGCTGGCGTTAGGATCGTTAAGTGCCCATTTCCCAATCTGTCTTGCCAGTTGCCATGTTGCCGCTGTTGTTTGCTCGTTTTCGAGCCAATCGGTTGCTATTTGCCGCGCCATTTCCAGATGTGCTGCCAACACGTCGCGCTCTTGCTCTACCTTTTTAACCTCATCGTGGTTGGTTACATCAATAGCTTCGAAATTAACCTCCCTATTAACAAAGATGGCCGCGCCAGATGAATGCTTTGCGAACCCCTGCATGACCTCTTTTGCTTCATCTCTGTTTATGTCACCAACCATTCTTATCACTAGGTAACGGCTTTTTAGGTCAGCGGGCAGTGCTTCCAGTTTCGCGCACATGAGTGCATCGTATTTTTTACCGAGCAAATCCAGCTGCCTTGCCGCTTCTTCTGGGTTTTCGCGTACCCAATTTGGGTCAATGGTCATGCTCCCTCCTGATTTTTTTGTGCATCAAGCTGCTCACTTATCGCTGCTTTTCTGTTTTTTGAGCAGTTAAATTCACATCGGTAATCTAAAAATCGAAACGTTGCGCAATGCCCTTGGCACTGGGCTTTGCTTCGTTGCGCATCTCGATTACTTCGCGGATCTCGATGACCTCGACGCGGGGTTTAATGTTGCTCGCGATGCTTATTCCGAGCTGGAAGGCGCTACCCACGCAAAATGCGAGAACCGTAAACTTGATGACGTAGCGCCAATCTTTGGGTATTGGGTTATGCATCATCGGGAATTTCTCTCTAAGCTCTTTGGGGTATCCCCCATAGCACAGCATTCCTATGGCGATAGAGATGCATAAGGCGGTTATTGCTACCAGAGGGGCGGTGTAATTATCCATTGGCTTCACCATTTAATGTGGTTTTACGGTTGGCCACTTCGTCCCATACCGCGCTCACTTTCTCTCGGGTGACGTGGGTGAACTTCTTTTTCCACTGTTCAAACACGGCATTACGGCTCGGTTCAGGCGCTAACAGCATTTGCAGTGCTACGAATTTCACTTCTTGCTCTTTGGCCCATTCGAACCACTCGGGCGGGTAGCCGTTGAGGCCGCCAAGCGGGCGACCGTCTGACCATTGCTTCGGACATTCCATCACTTACCCCCTCTGGCTTCTAAACGCTCTAATCGGTCGTATTCAGCCGCGAGCAAAGCCATTGCTTTAATGATGTTTTGTTTAGGGTCATGGCTCGGTTTCCACCACTTTTCACACCACTGCCACTGACCAGGGGCCGGTAGGTATGCCGCTGTTAAATTGTTTTGGATAGCCATGCTGGCGATTCGCGCATAGCAGTGAGCCGCCGATGAAAGCTGCCCACTTTTCCATTGGTCGTCATGCTCAAGGGTAAAACCTTCCTCATTTATCTGACGTAGGCGCTCTTCGTGGGCTTTTATAAATACTTGGCCTGGGTGCATAACTGACTCCTTTTTCAACAAAGCTCGGGCGGGAAGTACTCTTCTTCCTCGCTAAATGGGTTGGGGGGGGGTGATGCCGCCCTTTTTTTGGCGGCTTCGCGGTCTGCGATGATGTCGCGGTGTACCGCTTCCAGTTCTGCTCTATATAAATCTGAGCTTTGCCACGCTTTGAAGCGTTCAAGCTGGGCTTTTAGCTCCGCTGGTGAAGGTTCGCGGGGCTGAATATCTGGCCCCTGCGTACAGTTAGTGACACGAGTCCAAGGGCTTTCGGCTTCGCCTACAGCCTGAAAATCACCCCCAACCCGCGAACCTTTCGCGCGCACTTGCCACTTATAAACGCGGGTCATGTACTCGCTAGAAAAGCCAGGGCGGCCGGTGGCCACCAATCCGAACGTGACTTTCTGCTCTTCGCCGTAGCGGCCTTTCGCCACCACGGCTTCATAGCCGTAGTCTTCGCCGGTGGCGTGGCTGAACGTCTCGATGTTTGCGCCGGTGGTCATCTTGGTTTCTACCCACGGTTTGATGGGCTGGTCTTTGCGCTTGGTCATCGGGCCACCCATGAGGCGCAAGAATTGATCCCACTGACCCGCGTTGGCGGCTTTGCGGATTTGGGCAAAGCGCATCGCGGCGCAAGGGTGCGGGCGGGTGGCGGCTTCCCAATCTTTAAGCATTTGATCTTGCTTTTCTGTGAGTCGGCGCACTTCACGCCACACCGTGACGCTGGGCAGGCCCAGGAACTGAAACTGACGGATTCCCCAGACGCTCGCCCATGCTTCAATACGCGGGGCGCTGGTCTTCATTTCATGGCCGTATTTGTCCATCTCCATGAACTGTTCGCCGTTGATATTTTTCGAGATGTATTTAGCGACGTAACCGGCGGCAGTACCTCGCTCATAGTCGATACGCTTGGCATCAAAGCGGGCGGTGGTTTTACCCCAGCGGTTGAACAGCTCTTCGGGGTTCGCCTCTTCGGCGTACTCGCGAAGGGTGCCGGTGACCGCGTCTTCGTCCTCGGGCTTCATCCAGATAAGCAAATGCCAGTGCGGCGTGCCGTCGTGGTGAGGCTCTACCACGCGAATGCCGTAAATGCCGATGTCATCACGGGCCAGCTTGGCGCGGATCTTCGCCCAAAGCCCCTGTAAATACTGCTGAGTCTCGCGGGGTGTGGCGCCTTTGTACTTCGGGTTTCTAAAGCAGTTGCTAGCGACCACTGGGTGATACTTCGACGGCGCTGTCATGGTGTAAAACATGCCAACGTGACCGAGTCGACGGGCTTCGGCTTCTGTGTCGTTGATGCGCAGCATTAGCTCTGCCCGGCGGTGATCGGGATTGGCTAGCCCCAGCTCGGCGAGTTCGGCGAGCGTGTAGGTTTGGCCCTCTTGATTGATGGCCTCTAACGTTTCGAGCAAAGCGTGATTACGGAATATCTGAGAACGGCGGCGCTCAACCGTAAAGTCACTGCAGTAGATACCCGCGCGCATATGCACTCGGTGGGCTTCGCGCATGACCTGCTCGACGGTGCGCCCACACAGACGGCGCAATTTACGACGCCACACACTGGGGCAGCTCAGCTTGGCCAACTGCGTTTTAGCCGGCAGCTTGTCGCTGGGCGGCGCGATCCCATGCATTGCACAGCGGTGGCGACCCTGCTCGACAGCAATGGCACGCACCATGGAAATGCACAGCGGGCGCAGGTAGTGCCACTGCTGAAAGCGGAAGTTGCCGATAAAGGGCGGTGGGGTGAACTGGTTACGCGCACGGGCACAAGCGTCTTGATAGTCGCGGAATTGCTCAGACAATGGCTTGCCTTTAACGGCCACCATCTTCGGCTTAGGCGGTGGGAACATGCCCAACCGCTGCAACCGATTTGCCTTAGCAATATCGCCTATCAAGAGACTCGCGTTTTTATCGATGGCGGCCGCTTGGGCCTGGGCGTAATTAACCAGGGCGTCGTCATCGTGAGTGGCGTTCAGGCCACCAATGACCAAACGCTTTTCGACCGACAATAACCACTGATTTGCTACATATAATCCCTCGACGGTGGTTGGGCTACGCTTCACCAAGGCGGCCATGGCCCGCGTAAGCGCTCCGCGAATTGGCAGAAACCGACTCAGGATAAAAGACGGTTCTACCAAACGCTCTGCGTGGTGAGCTAACCAGCGGTTAGCGGCGCGATGGCCGTGCCGCTTGGAAACGTGCACATAACCACCGGCCAACTGATCAGCGAGAGACGGCAGACGCTTAAAATAGTCTTTGATGTATCCATAACAGTCCTTTGTACCAGAACTGTAGGGAAAGGCTTTTTCCAACGCCTTCTCGAACTCGCTCATGAGTCGGCCTCATCATCAAACATGCCTGCAACCTCAGCCCAAGCATTGCTCAACCTATACCGCAGTGTTTTCAGCCCTTTTAGGCGTGCCTCTTGGTAAACCCTCGCATCCAGGTACTCAAGGTCATAAAAACTTGTCTCAATACGCCTTACCTCTTCGGCCACCTGCGCTTCCAACTTCTTAATCGCATCGACGGCATATCGTTGCTGAACTTCGTTTTCAGCTTTGGCAAAGTGGTCAAAGCCCTTGTAGTTCGCCCTGATTATTTCCATCACTGTTTCACCTCGGCCATATCTACGCCGTAGAACTTGGCGGGCCTTTCCGGCACTGCTTGGGCGGCGGCAATGTCGATTTGATAATCATCAAAGACGCTATCCAACTGCGTTAGCTGGCAGCCGAATTTGTCGGCTTCGCGCATTAGCTCAGCGGCGGCCATTTGGTAGCCCTGGTCATGCAACTGGCGGGCGAGATAGTCGAAGCGGGCCTTAATGACGTACAAGGCGTGCATCGTGGTTTGGATATTCATGCCACCCCCTTTTCGATCAGGCTGAGCCAGTGCAGCGCGGCTTTGGTGTTGCCTTCTGCCAGCGCTTGGCGGGCGTGGCTGGCCAGTTCGGCGCTTGGGTGCTGGGTGCGGTTGCGCAGTTGGTCACGCAGGCCGGTGGCGTAACTGCTCATACGGTGTATGGCCGCGCGCACTGCATCGCGTTCGGGCTTGGTTAGTTGGCTGATTTGCTGGGTGGCATCGGCTGTTAGCCCTGCGCTTTTAAGCACAAGGCGGCGCTCGGGATAATTGAGATCTGCCCAGACGTCGACCAGATCTTGATCGGCTACGCGGCTGTGCAGCTCGGCGAGGAGTTCGCCAAAGCCTGCGCGGTCGGTTTGAACGCGCGGCGGGGCTTGGCGTGTGGGTAGTGGGGTCACGTTGGCCATGGGGCGAACCTCAGTGTTCCAAAACGATGGGGCGGCGGGTATCGGCATCGACGACTTGAGCGAGGCCAGCGTCGCGGGCTTGCTGAATCATGCGGGTTAGGTCGCGGGCGGTGAGCATTACTGGACGGCCGCTGTTGTCGCGAAAAATCACGACGTGCGACGTGCTGGCCTCTACGTCGATGCGAGCGGTTTCGTTGACGCTATCGAGGTCGGCGTAGGCTTGGATGCTGGCCACTTCGGCATTGGCTTCTGCGATGCCGTAATCGTTCACCAGCGTGCCGATGGTGACGCGTAGCGCTTCGGCGCGGCTTTCCCAGCGGTGTTGCCATAGCAGCTCCGTGGCTAGATCGAAGGGGGCTTTTGCTGAGTTAATGGGCGTTACGTTCATTTTTTCGCTTCCTTTCTGGCATCTAAAATTAGGCGGATTTGGCCTTCGTCTTCGAGCTTTGCATGGCGCTTTAGCCAGGGCGAAAGCTGGATATTGACCGCCGGATTGGGGTGGTAGCTGGGGGCTAACGTCTCTATGAGCGTTAGCTCTGACTTGACGCGGTACCCACACCCAAACTCATTGGTGCAATGCAGGTAGAGCGTGCGGTACTCGGGATGATGCGTCTTCGAAGTTCGCACCTTCATGTAGCTACCGCAGTGGGGGCAGTCGAAGCGAAGCCGACTGACCTCGCTCATTTCTTCGTTTGGCTCAGTCACTTGGCCCCCTCTTCACTTCGTACAGGGCGCGACCCCGTCCCGTGATTTTGTTACCCCCTATACGAATGCCACGAGACAGCAAGAACTCAATGGCCGCCTCGTGTGATTCCAGCCCTTGCTCCTCACACACTTGATCGAGCGTGTCGCTCATTACTGGGTCTACAAAAATCTCAATTCGCTTATCTCTGGGTGGCATACAGCACCTTTTGAGGGGTTGAAGCAGGGTGCAACAGGGGGCTTTTTTACCCCGTGCGCTGCCCCACACTGTTGATGTTGCCGACGCCCAGCAGCTCATTTGCTTGGTTCATTATCATCTGGCGCATTAACGCCGCTTTGCTGATGCCATGAAGATTGGCAAATGCAGTAATAACGGCGTCTTCGTACTCATCCAGGTAAACGCTTTTCTTGGTGCGTAGGCGCTTAGTGTCCTGATACATGAGGGGCTTTCCTTATGCAGTGCGTGAGCTGGGGTTAATCGGCGATGAGGGTGTCTTGTTGGTATTGGCTTAGGCCGCGAAGCGAGAGCATGCGGATGGTGGCGGAAAGTGAGCGCATTTCGTTTTGAGCCAATTTCTCAATGCTTTCCCGCTCATCTGCTGTGAAGCAGCAGACCATTTGTTGGTCGACACTAGGACGCGGGGAACGAACGCTCGCTTTAGGGGAAATGGAATTAATTTCGGGCATGGTTTAGTCTCTCAGGTGAGTATCAATGGGTTTCTTGGTAACTCTTTGTGGCAATTTAGATGATCAAACGATCATCTGTCAAATACGGAATGCAATTAATGATCACTTTAGGCGACCGGTTACGTGAAGAGAGGAACAAAAAAGGGCTAACACAGGCCGATTTTGCTGCTCTTGCTGGGGTTACAAAAAGGTCTCAATCTCTGTATGAGGGGAACGAACGAACGCCTAAAGCTGATTACCTTGCAGCTCTTCACGACGTTGGCGTTGACACGCACTACGTACTTACCGGAAACCGTAGCCATGGAAGTGCTTCTTTCGGCTCGGAAGGGAATATTGAGGAACAGCAGGCCGCTTACCTCGAACGCCAACTCAACGATCCAGATGTTGCATCGATACCGATGTATGACGTTGAGTGCGCGGCGGGTAGTGGGCGGGACTTCACAGAAGAGAAAGTACTGGGTTACTTCCACATGGATCGCGCCGTGCTGGCAGAACTGAAATTGCCAGCTGACTCGGGCGCGTGGGTGCGTGCCCGTGGTGATTCGATGGTTGGCACGATTGACGACGGCGATTATGTGTTTGTGGACTTCACGCAGCGCGACCCCAGCCGGGAGGGTGTTTACTTAATCTTGATGGATGGCGAGCGACGGATTAAGCGGATGCAACGGGTCGCGGGCGGCGGATGGCTGTTGATTAGCGATAACACGCGGTACGACAAAGAGTTGATTAAACCTGAGCAAAAGCAGTTTGTTGAGATTTTAGGCCGGTGCTTGGTGAACCTAGGGCAGGTGCTTTAGCAATATAAAAAAGAACAAGGGAGCATGGACTGATGGAGTTTTTGATATTTTTGGTATTTTTGGCGGTGCTTGTTGTCTTGGGCGTATATCTCGGTGTTTCCATTGATCAGCGGCAGCAAGCGAGGCTCAAGGGCCAGCCAACCTCCTCTCTATGGAGCCACTATAAGCAGTGGCTAAACAGGAAAAAGGATGGTGCCGAACCCCAGGAACAAGTTAGCCCGCCTATTCCCGAAGACCCACTCCCGTCTACTGTATTGCCAGAGCCAGAGCCAGAGCCAGAGCCAGAGCCAGAGCCAGAGCCAGAGCCAGAGCCAGAGCCAGAGCCAGAGCCAGAGCCAGAGCCACAAGAACCTCCTCTTGGAGCTTGGCACCGCGTTTCCACGACGCTAATTGAGTTTGACTACTTCGGTGAAGATGAGCCTGTCAGCGTTCACTCGGCACGTGTATGCGATACCCATCTAGCTGGCCCGCTTGAAAGCGATACATTTGACGCGCCTGACCGTGAGTTCTCATTCAAACAGATACAAGGGCTCGCACGGCTCCCACTTGATGGCGATATCGAATTACGTCCTGAACAGTTACGCGAGTACTTGCTCAATCATTACCCAGATGATTTATGGGAAGACGACGGCGAGCCTATTAGCGATGAGCCCATCACTTCGACGCCCCCTGACACAGGAAACCTACGTTTCATTTATCGTGATACCGATGGCAATGAAAGCACTCGTGAGCTGATCAATTTCAAACTGACAGCTGGCAAAGTGCGGGGCGTTTGCCTCGACCGCAATGCGATCCGCACGTTTAAGCTGGATCGTATAGTGACTTTCTTAGAAGGGGAAAGCTTGCTTTACGCCACCGAGGGCAGAGAGCCGAAACTTAGTGAGCAGCCAGATACGATACGCACGGGAGATCCCGAAATAACCTTTTCAGGATTTGATACCAAAACCCGCTCCGAGCTTGAAAAAACCGCGAAGGCACATGGCTTTGTGGTGCGTAAGTCGGTTACTAAAAACCTTGATTATTTTGTTGCTGGGCAGCGGCGTAGCCAATCCAAATTAATTGAGGCAGAAGAAAAGCCAGGCTGTAGCGTCATTGATAAAGAAGGCTTCCTATGGCTAATTGCGACTGGTGATATAAGTCACTAATTAATATACAAAAGGGAACAGTAAGTTATGAAATTAAAAAATATAGCCGTGTTTACAATCACATCTTTAGCGCTGGCGTCATCGTTAAGTGCCTTCGCTCAGGAGCGCGAATTTAAAGGCGGGAATTACGTAGCCTGCGTAAGTGAAGATCTACTTGATCAGTTTGTTGATGCTGCCGTTAAAAACGACAATCGCGCTATGAACTACCTACTTAACAATGGATGTACCGCGCCTCGATCAGGCATTCCCGTTAGTGTTTTAGACAGTTCATGGACTGGCACCGTGCACGTTAGAGCCTATGTCGGAGATCAAGCTATAGAGCTTTGGACAATCCGCGATGCTTTAACTGACCGCTAACCACTATGCGCTTAACGTACTTGGGGCCGTTGGCTATTGGCATTGACCACCCCGCACTCGATGACGTGGACTGTGACAGCTACTCACCCAGCTGCTTTGCTGTTGAAGTGGGGCCGGATGCGGGCGTTGGCGGTGCGGTGATTGAGGGCGATGTGTTGGTAGTGGATGAGTCGCATAGCCTGGGGCATGACGATTTGGCGGTTGTAGAAATGGATGACGCGCTGCATCTTTACCGTGTGTTTCGCGTGGGGCCCCGCTTTAGACTGTTGCCGCCTAGTGGTGGTAACGGGCTGATGGCAACGGCGCGGATGGTGCGCGGCGTGGTCGTTCATCAAGCGCGGTGCCAGTTGGATGAAGCGCTGTGAACATGCGGCTTATTCGCTGGATTGAGCGTCATCCCAAGGTGGGCTACACAGTTCTGGGTATAGTCGCTATGTCGGCTTTTGCGGGTGCGGTTAGGCTAATCTTTAGGCAATAAAAAGCCCCGCGATTGCGGGGCTTTGCTGTTTTCATCTAACAGTTATTAGACGGCGCATAAAAATTATTATGCGGCTTTATGTTCTTGTCCAGTAGCTTTCAGGTGCTGCTGGTAGCAGTATTCTAGTTTTTCATTCACCTCAGTCGCTAGTTTTAAGGCACGACGAAGTAATTTGATGTTTTCAAGTTCTTGGTTTTTCATAGAAAAGACCTCCGGTCGAGTTCGTGAACATGTCTGTTCAACGATTCT
The DNA here is from genome assembly GCA_030440445.1 of Halomonas sp. KG2. Taxonomy (NCBI): domain Bacteria; kingdom Pseudomonadati; phylum Pseudomonadota; class Gammaproteobacteria; order Oceanospirillales; family Halomonadaceae; genus Halomonas; species Halomonas sp. KG2. Next base: position 284,638 of record CP098528.1, read on the forward strand.
TCATCTTCAATTTCAATTGCCGCCGCAATGAGTCTCACATGGTCTGCGTACTCTCTCGCTTTGGCGATTTTTAGATCTGGGTCGCTATCACCTAGATCGTCCAAAATGTCGCACAGATCTTTCAGCTGATCGGCAATCTGAGCATATGTTGGGTCTTCAAGCTGTAATACAGAGATAGAGAATTTTTTGCAGTTACGCAAGACCAAGTTAGCTGATTGTAGAATTTGGTCGTATACCTCTTCGACAAGCCTTTTGCTTATTGCGTTCATTGCGTCCCCGTATTTGTTCTAAGCTAACTTAGCCAAAGCTAACTTTCCTTAGGCGTGAGGACGCGTATTTTACATGCCCGATAGTTACCTATCAATACTTTTCGTGTTATGCAGTTTAATCACTGTTACACATAGTCGGATCAACCCGCAAGTTAAATTTGCATGAAAGTACATTACATTCCTTGGCAACGCCTGGCTGAAAATCTAACTAGGAGCGGCCGCGTTGCCTGGGCGGGTTTCTAGCTGTAGGGCGGTGGTGTAGCTGGTGTCGGTGAGGTTGTGGGTTACCTCGGTGATGATCCATGGGGTGGCGTCTATTTGTGGTTTCCAACCGATGCATTGCGTGGGCGTTTCGGGGAATACATCGGGGTCGCCTATTGCCTGGGTGATTGAGAAATAGGCGACGCCGCGTTGCAGGCGTTGCCATTCGGCTTGTGCGGCTTCTAGCGCTTCTTCCTCGCTTGCGTATGTGTGGCGTAGTTGTTGTGCGTTTTGTGGTTCGCCGACGGTGACCGCTTCACGGGTGGCGTGGGCTTTGTTATTCCACAGCGCCGTGACGCCGGTGTACGCATCACGCTCGGCAACTAAATAGCGGTGTTGGTCGCCGCTTTGGCGGTATAGCTGGATGGGTGGGATTTCTAGCCCGGTCGCTGTTGTCGCTTGGCCAGCGGGTACGAATATTAGGTTGCCGGTTTTGACGGTGGCCACCGCGTCGAATCGTTCGGCTAGGCGGGTTAAAAAGTGTAGGTCTGATTCGTCGGTTTGGTCGATGTGTTCGATGCGAATGCCTGCCAGCGTTGCGCCTATGCTGGGCGTGAGGTCGTGTCGCTCTGCAATCGTTGTGATGATGTCGCGCACGGTGACTTCATCCCAACTTTGGGTGCGTTTGCCGGGCAGCCCTTGGCGCATATCTGCACTGGATGCGCGGATGTTTAGCGTATCTGGCGCGCCGGTGTGCTCCACTTCATCGACAATGTAGGTGCCGCGTTCGGTCAGCGGCTGCCCCTTCCAGCCAATGGCTAGGGTTAGCTCTGCGCCTGTCGGCGGTATATCGAGCATGCCGTCATCGTCGGTTAAGGTGATGTCGAGCTGGTCGGCTTGCATACCGCGTCGATCATGCAGCGTGAGCAGTGCCAGTCGGGCGCGGAACTCCGGGCTGATGACTTGCCCCTGTAGGCTGATGCGGTAATCAGGCTGCATGCTCATGCTATGGCACCTGTTATTGCGCGTAGCATGCTGCTTTGTAGTACGCCGATCAGCTCGGTTCGGCTGTCATCGATTCGCGTTAGCTTCAAGTCAAACTCTATTTGCTTGGCCGCGCCGTCGCGGAAGAACTCGCTTTTACGCTCTTGCAGGCTTGTGATGCTGAACATGCCGTAATAGGTGCCGGTGCCTTCGATGAGTGGCCACGCCCGCCCGCCATCTGCTAGGGCGCGGAGCATATCTAAATTCTGTTGGCCACCGGTGAACATAGGCAGTAGCGAGCCCGTTAAGTTGATGATGTCATCACCTGGGCCAAGAAACTGATGCACCGGGCGGGCGTTGACGCGGCTTTGGCTAACGTGGCGCCAATCGGTTTGGCGCTGTAGCTCTTGATAGGCGGCGGTACTGAGGCCGAACACAAACAGGCCATATGTCATCATCATGTGGTTGCCCTCAATCGTTATCGTAGAAGTTTCGGCGATTGGCCGCGGCGGCGCGGCGTTCTTTGTCGCGCATTGCACGCTCGACCTCTTGACCCACTAAGCGGGCTAGGGCTTGCTCATCCATGCCGGGGGCTGCCTGCACGCTGATATTGATGCCGCCGTGAATATGAAGGCCGCCGCTTTGTGGTTCGCTGACGTGGCTTTGCAGGGGCGGGCGGGCGTCGATCTGTATGCCGCTGGTGTCGATATTGGCGGCGCTGGCAGTGGTGGCCAGCCCTGCACCGAGCATTAACCCGCCTGCTGCGTTGCGCAGGTTGTTGGCGAGGCTGCGCACTTGTTTGAGCGGGCTGTCGGCGTCGTCTTTGATGCCGTTGGCCAAGCCTTGAGAAACGAAGTTGCCGATGGTGGCAAACACGCGCGAGGGGGAGCGAATGCGCAGCCAGTCGCGTGCGGTGCTGGTGACATCGCTGGCGAGGTTGGCGGCGCTTTCGGTGGCGCGGCTAGCACCGTTGCGGATGCCTTGACCCATTCCGGCTGCTGTGTCCCGCCCCCATTGCATGGCTCGTGTTGCACCGTCACCGATTGAATCCCAGGCGCTTGTCATTGCTTCCTGTACCCATCCTGCGATATCGCCCGCCATGCCCATGACTTGGTCGCGCAGCGCCCCGGCCATGCTGGCAATGCCGTTGATCATGCCTTCCACGATGTTGATGCCGAAGCCTTCAAACACGCGGCTAGGTGAGTTGATGCCGAGCACGTCTTTGAACCAAGTGGCTAGGCTGCCAGCCATGCCTGTTATCCACTCACGCAACGCTGCTAGCTTTGACCCTAGCCCGCTCAGCAAGCCGTCGATCACAAAGCCGCCTAAGGTGCGGAAGCCTTCCGGCACCGAGACGCCTAGCCGCTCTAAGGTGCTGGTAAAAGCACGATAGATTAGCCCTAGCGGTGACCAGTTGATTAGCAGCCGGGCAACGCCGCCTACCCCTTCATCGAATGCGGCTTTCACTTGCTGCCATAGACCCACGAAAAACGCTTTGATGGGTTCCCAATACTTGTAGATCAGGAAGGCAGCACCTGCGATGGCGGCAATGCCCCAGCCGATGGGACCCATGGCGACCAGCAGGCCTTTCAGTGCACCAGCTACCCAGGGGATGGCGGTTTTGGCTATCCAGCCTAGTGCGGTGCCCAAGCCACCAACCTTGATGCCGAGCGTCGTCATGGCGAACTTGGCGAACAGCAGCGGGGAGAGGATGCTGGCGAACGTCATAGTTACGGCGCCGCCCACGGTGGCGAGCGCTATCATGCCCGCCGCGACTTTTGCGATGGTGCCGGTTAGCTCGGGGTTGGCCTTGATCCATTCACTCACGCCGCGCGTGATGGCGGTGATTGTCTGCACTAAATCCCGTAGCGGGCCGTCATTTGTGTCGGTGATGCTGATGCCGACTTCTTCCCAGGCACTGCGCAAGTTTTTGAGGTCACCGCCGAGGTTGTCTGCCATGACGCGCGCCATCTCGGCATTTTCACCGGCGTTAGTTTGCAGCGCGTTTATTAGCTCATCCAAGTCACCGTCGGTCATCCCATTGACTAGCTCAGTCATACCGGAGCCTGCCTCGGCACCAAAGATGGCAGAGAGCAGGGCGCGACGCTCAACGTTGCCCAGATCCCGCGTGGCGTTGTTAATGTCGCGTAGGATATCTGGCATATCGCGCATATTGCCGTTGGCATCTGAGACCTGTAGGCCCAGTTGCTCCATGGCATCGCGTCCTTCCTTTGCGGGTTTGGTTAAGCGGTTGGCCATGGCGCGCATGGCAGTACCGGCCATGCTGCCTTGAATGCCGATATTGCCCATCAAGCCTGCCATGGCGGCGGCTTGTTCCATGGTTAGGTCGAGGTCTTCGGAGCCGCCCAGGTACTTCATGGTTTCGCCGAGCATTTCCAGGTTGACGTTCGCGCGGCTGGCGGTACCAGAGAGGATATCCGCAACGCGAGCCATGTTGCCGTCGACTTCCATATCGATTTTGAAGGTACCCGCGATGTTGGAGGCAATATCCGCTGCTCGGGCTAGCTCGGTGTTGTTGGCCAATGCGAGGTCAAGCACGTCGCGCATCGAGGCCTGAATTGCTTCCGCACTCATCCCCGCCCGTAGCAGGAACTCTTGTCCGCCGCCGACTTCGGTAGCACTGAACGCGGTGGAACCGCCCAGTTCGCGGGATTGTTCACGCAACGCCTGGTAGCGTTCATCGTCAGCACCGAAGCGGCCCACCGCTTGTAGGGTGCTCATCTGCTCGCCCCAGGCAACGCCTGGTGTTAGCAGGCGGCTAGCGGCGTAACCTTGCGCGACACCAGTGCCGAACATGCCCATACCCACGCCCTGGGCGCGGGCGACGTTGGCCATGCCATTTTGATAGCGGTCGCGGGCTTGGGTTAGGCGTCGCTGGCGTTCGGCGACTTCTGATAGGTGTCGTTTCTGTTCCTGCAGAGTGGTATTTAGCCGATCCTCTTTTGTTCGCAGCTCTCGCGAACTTCGACCGAGGTTGTCGGTGCTAATGCCCGCTTCATCCAAGCGCGTTTTTAGGCCACGGATGCGCTCGGTTTGGGTGGCGTGGTTCTGGGTGAGCTTTTTGACTTCCTCACCGGCGTTTCGGGTTCGGTTGCGGTATTCCCGCATGGCTCGGGCGGATCTATCGAACTCGGTTTGCTGGCCGTGCAGGCGCACGCGGGCACGTTCCAGCGAGGCGGTTAGCTGGTCGCTGGGTTGCTTGGTGTTGAGTAGTTGTTTAGCTAATCGGTCGTATTCGCGGCGGGCAACGGTCAGCCCCGACTTTATTCCGGCGTGGGCTTCGCGCTGCTGTTCTAGCGCCTGGGTGTATTGCCGGTTGCGTTCGCGGGCGTCGCGCATTGCGCGGGTGTTGGTGCGCATCGCGGCATTGGCTTTGCGGTAGCTGGTGAGGTCGCTTTGCTGACGCTGCAGGTCTCGCAACTGGTCGCGGGTTTCACGCATCGCTTGGCCAGTTTTTCCCGCGCCTTCGCGTATGCGCTTGAGTGGGCCGGTGACACGGTCCACGGCGTTGAGCATTACTTGCAGTCGTAGATTACGTGCCATCGGTGATCCTTACTTTTTGCCTTGCTTGCCACCTTTGGGCTTGTTGCCTTCGTGGCGTTTTCGGGCGCGTTCGCGCCATTCCATTAGCTCTTCGAGCTGCATGCCGTCCATCGCGCTGGGTTCCCAGTGAAACACCATGGCGAGATCCGCCATGGCGTCTTCGACGAACTCGGGCAGGGCTAGGCTTCGATGTCCTTGTACTTCTTTGGGATTAAAAAATTGTTGAGCGCCGTGCCGAGCTGGATAAGGTCGACGATATCGATTGTTTTTACTTCGGCTTCGGTGAGCGCGGGCGTTGTGACGCGGGGCAGCACTTTATGCAGTGAGGCAACATCTAGGTTCATGATGTCGACTAAGCTGACGCCGCGCAGGCCTCCGGACATGGGTTTACGCACTGTGATTTCAGTCACCGTGTTGCTACCGCGCTTTAGCGGTGTTTCTAGTGGCACTACTTCGGTCGGCACGCCGGGGGCGGTGGCTGGCTGATTTTCGTTGGCTTCTGTTTTCTCAACGGCTTGGGTTTCGTTCTTAGTATCCATTAGGTGTCTCTCTAAAATGATTGCATGAGGCCCCGCTTGGGGCCGTGGTGGTGCGGGTCGTGTAGCTCTCACTTACAAGCCGAGGGCGCGCCGCCGTTCAGCGAGTCGGTCGGTGCCGCGCACACGGAAGACGTAGCCGGGTACGTCGCGCTCGATAACCTCTTCGCCGTCAACCACCAATTTGTAATAGCTGATGGTGGTGGTGACGCTGATTTGGTTGTTGTCGCCTTTGCTTGCGTCGCCCATAGCGATGGTTTTGTGACGACCACGTACGACGATCTCAACGGGGATGATGTCGCCCGTTTCGTCGGATTCGTAGGAGCCGGTGAAGCGGAGCATGGTGGCGTCATGAATAGCACTCCCGTAGGTGTCGAATAGCTCGACGATCATTCCGCCTGCTGTCCATTCGAACGTTTGCAGTTCGTTGCCGTGGTCGACCTCAATCGGGCCGTCCATGCCGCCGCCTTCGTATTCGACCATGCGGCGGGCGAGTTCGGGCAGCGTTAGCTCTGGAATCTGGCCTTGCCAGTTGTTGCCGTCGCCGAAGAGATTAAAATCTTTGAGTATGTTGGGTAGCATTCTGCTTGCTCCTGTTGGTGCTTAGTTGCTTGCTCAGGCGGCGGTTTATTCGCTGATGCGGGCGGCGAAGTCGACTAAATAGCAGTCGGTGATGCGCTGCTGAAAACTGAGGTTTTCGAGTGGCGGCACCGGGGTGTAGTCGTAGTCGATGTAGAGCTTGCCGGATTTCAACACTTCGGGGCTGTTGAGGGATTCGTCGAACCACGCTGAGCCACCTAGGATGTAGCCGCGCCGTGTTAATTCGCGGAACTTTGCGTTGACGCCTTCGATGATGTCGCGCACTAGCGTGGGGTGCATGGGTTTGTCGATGGCCCATAGGTGCGCTTCGGCGATGGTGTCGGCGAGGACTTGCGCGGTGCGGGTGTAGGACTCGAATGCGAAGAGGGGTTCTTCTGAGCAAGTGCGTGAGCCCCAGAAGCGGAAGCCGCTTTTGTTGATCAGCGTGGTGATGTCGGCGGCGTTGAGATATCCGGCATCGGTGGCGGGATCTTGCAGATCCCACGACAGGTCTTTGGTGACTCCCGTTACGCCGTTCACGGGCATGTTTGAAAGCGTCTTGTGCCAGCCGATTTGATTGTCGAGTTTTGCGCGGTGGCCTAGGGCTTTGGCGACAGCGGAGAGGGGGCGGGTTTCTTCGGCATCAACATCGAACGCTTGGAAATTGGGCCAAATCACCATCACTTCGCGTTGGCCAAAGCCTTCGCGGTACATGCTGGCGTCTTCGATGGTTTCGCAATCAAACGCACTGACATAAGCGAAGGCGCGCAGCTGCTGGGCGATGCCTGCTAGCTCTGCGGCGACGCTTTCGTTGTCGAGTTCCGGCACGCCAAGTATGCGCGGCTTAACGCCTAGCTTTGTTTCAGCGGCGGTGAGCGCTTGCATGCCGAGCTTTTGGCCGGTGGTTTCATCGACGCCGCCGATAATGTTGGCGGTGGTGGCTTCGTCGTCGGCACCTTCTTCTACGCGGACGACGACGCACACGGCGCGGGTTTCGCTAACAATAGCGGAGAGCGTGCGGCGTAGCGTGCCGCCTTCGCCCGCGTTGCCAATGGCGGCGTATATGTCTGTGACCAGTACGGGGGTGTTGAGCGGGAACGCGGTTTCATCGGCGTTTGGTGCGGTAACGACCATGCCGATCACGGCGGTGGAGACCGTGCGGATGGGGCGCGTTCCTTCGTTGATTTCGACGACGCGGACGCCGTGATGGTAATCGGGCATTTGCTTGTCTCCTGCGCAGGTTCAAGCGGGTTATTCGGTTTGGCTTGCTAGTGGTGCCATGGTGAGAGGGTTACGCGCGGGAGGGTAGTGGTGAGCGTTGTGCGACGAGGGCTAGACAAGATGGATGTAAAAAGCCCGCCGATGGCGGGCTTGGGGGAGTGACCTTTTATTGCGGTCCTGCTGGAATACCATGCAATCCCATTAGAAAATTTTCTATCGATTTGAGCAGCACTTCATTTTCAGGAGCACTTAGATCAGCATTTACAATGCCCAGCTCGCCCCAACTTCCGCGACACGCATAAAAAATTTGATAGTCGTTCGCGCCAAATCCTGTTCCTAAAGGTCTTTTATCGTCTGACTGGCTAACGATCTGGCCGCCATCTCGCAGTTGCATGCCGTATTTAGTGCTGAATGTCAGTGTGAACAGCGAGGGGCTGGCTCTGTCCGCTAAACTAACGTCGACTTCAGGCAGTCGATACGCGCCTTCCACTGTTCTTTCTTCCGTTTCAAAAACTCGGAATAACACTCCGTTTTGTGAAATAGCAACATTTAACGCTATATCACTCTCATTTCCCGAAGCTCCCATGATGACACGCTGAACGAGCTGATCGTTAGCTACCCATCCTGGCCCTTTTATAAAAAACAACGTCCAGGCATCTGGATTTATCGGCCCGCCAACGTTTTTTAACAGACTGTTTTGATAAATCTCAAACAATCCGTTATCAACATTAAATGCACCTTCAGACTCTGCATGCGTTCGAAATTGCGCCATGTTTCGTACGCTAAACTTATCAGCAGATACATTTGAGTAATCTGGTTTCAGGTATACGGTTAGTTCTGTTGCATTACCCATTACGTCGTCGTCATCGATACGAGTGATAACAGGTAATCCATTTGTGTTCTTTATGTCGACTCCGTGCACGACTTGATAGCTTCTCATTGCAAACCCCCTAATTCATCGACTAGATGTTGATCATAAAATGCTTTGATAGTTGATCTGAAGTTTTTGTTATTAAACTTCAGCGCGTCTTGTCGGTAGATTCCGAACTCACTTGCTAGCGATGTTACCGATTCAAAATAAATTCCTGGCACGTTTTTCTCTACACTCCAGTAAGTTGCGATAAAACCGCCGCCGGAGTCCGACACTTGATTAATTGGTACTTGAATATCGTCAGTCAAATAGGGGAATTCAGAACGTATATATCCTGTTAAATCCCTGCCTACTTTTCCTAATATCAATCTTTCCCGAGCGCCGCGTGCACCCACCCAGCTCGCAAACGTGCTCACGTCTAGTCGAGTGTGATTGTGTAGGTCGATATACAAAAACGCATTGGGATAACTGTCCGGCAGGCTCATAGCGACTTGCGTCTCTATCTCAGACCCCGGTGCAGGGCCGATATACATGTCATCAGTCGGATCTGTAGACCCAGACTCTCCCCATTCTGCGGGCGCGTTTCTGTTTGCATCGACACCGTTGGGATTTTTTCTAACATTTTCCTGACAGCCGTACGGAACCATGCAAGGCACAAAAACAACTTTAACTCCGAATCTAAATGTTCTAGCCAGTTCGTCAGAGTGCCAGCTATTACATAAATCATGTGCAAACTGCAGCGATACGAACGCGCCAGTTTTTTCTATTCCGTGAGTCCCACTAACAATCACGATGCTCGGCAACCGTGTTGCGTTATCGGGTATCGGATACGATACACTTTTTCTCAAATCTGGCGGCGTGAACTCATACGCATAAATTGGGTTGCCGACACTATCCGTATCTAACAGCACTCTAGTGATGTAGTCCGGATTGTTTTCCATCAAGCTGTCGTAATAGCCATACCATGTAGCTAGGTCTGGAAGCGCTTCTAGTGGAAATGCATTAAAAAACGGGCTGCTATAATCACGGCGTTTTTTAACTTGATCATAATTAAGATAGAGCTCCCCATCACTTGCCGATCTTTCGTTAATCTCTAGGCTGTCAAAATCTCCGCCACCCACCATTTTTTTTCCGGTGGGGTCGATGCCGTGAAATATAATTCCTTTTTTATCAACTTTTGCGTATGTCGGCTGATCATCTGATGTGTATAACGCTTTAATCAGCGGAACGATAGGCTGTCTATTCTCATCAATGGCGTACAAATCAATGCCATTTTCATTTTTGATAGAAAAAACAGGATCGTCATCCTTACGTATTAAACCCTTTCTAGCGGGATTGATTTGATAACCCTGTCGATCCCAGGCAGCTAAATATTGTCCCGACTTAGTCGTAATACCGTACAAAGGGCTGTCTTCCTCATCTTTATAAAGCCCACTACGTAAACCGCCCGCAAGCCCTGCCATTCCTTGAACCACTTCAAGTCTCTGACGAACTAATTCAAATGCCTTGTGGCTCGGATAAGCTCCATAAAAATCCGCAACACCCCCCTCGTTTTTGTAGAGTGCGACTAAACTTTCTTCGTTTTGCAGCGATACCCAAAAGTAATCATCATCGCTAGTCGCTGTGATGCCCGCTTGCTCGCTGTTGAAAATACCGACGGCAAGCTGGGCAATGTCGCGGGCGACTTCGGCGCGTTCGACTGCGTCGTCGAGCATCGTGAGCGCGTGCGGAATGGCACTTTCTAGCACCCATGCACGCGTGGCCATCACTTGCGATGGATCGATCTTTAGCTGGACAACAGACGCTTCGCCAACCTCTAGAATTGAGCGAACTAGTAGATCCGCTTCAACGGCGGTAGCTATTGGTTTGTAGGTTTCTGGATAAACGCCGATGGCGATCAAGTCACCAGCAATGTCAAAGATACCTACTTCGCGGATGTACCAGCCACCCACCTGCGTTGGGATGAGCCCTTCGGTCACGACCCAGGCGGGGTTGTTGGGATCAACATCCACTAGGTTTAAATCGTCTGACCAGTGTTGATTCACGAGTGATGAGCGCTGCTTTAGCGCGTCACGGTCGTATTGGTCATAAAAATTCGGGCCGCCGCCATCGCCTACGGCCATGCTTTGCGGTTGCAGGGCTGGGCCGCCGCTGAGTGCGGCGACGACTTTGGCGAGGCCTTTCGTTGTCAGCATTGTGTAGTAGTCGGCCATGGCGGCTCCTAGATACTCGGGTAGATGGTGGTTTGCCCACTGGCGTGCTGTCCGGTGCCGATTGTGGTCGGCCCAGGCACAGCGAGCTGCCGAGGGTGGTAGGGCGTGAGGGTGATAGTGGTACTGGCGTGCTGGCCTGCGCCTATCGCGGCGGCACCGTTGGTGGTGAGGTGCGAGGGGCGATAGGGCTGTAATGTGATGTTGCCGCTGGTGTGTTTGCCTGCGCCTAGCCGTACGTTGCCTCGCGTTGTTGTACTGATTTGCGTGGGGTCAAAGTGGGCGCTTAGGCGTTTGGCGCGGTTTATGCCGGTGATAAGTTCGTCGTAGCTTTTTTGGCTGATGCCGACGCCGTCGAGGTCTAGCACTAGGCGGAAGTGGCCGGGCTGGCCTTGGTAATCAAACCATTCGGCGATGTCGCCACCCTCAATGCCGTGCATGCCGATGACTTGACGCAGTGCGCCGAGGGTACCCGCGCGGCGGCGAATGTTGAGGGCGTTTTTCACTTCGGCGCGTTTGCGCGCTTCGCTCCACTCGTCTGACCATTGGCGCACGCCCACGGCCCATGCGAGCCAGGGCAGTAGGTGCCCTGCTATACGGTCGGCGTCCCACAGTGTGTCTAACTCGACATCTATTGGGCGGTCGGTGACCTGCTCGATGTCGCGTTCAAGCGCCGTGGTGTTGGGTGGTAGCAGCGTTTTAGTCATGTAGCGCTACCTCCACGTTTGAGCAATACGCGGCCTGAATTGCTGAGCGGGGGATATCTGCTGTAGGGCTATTCAGGAGCACGCGCTCGACGCCTTCGACGTAGAGCGCAGCGAGAACGGCATCTTGAAAAATGTCATCGCCCAGGCGATGGCGGCGTTCTGCGAACTCGACCGCTGAGGCATGGGCGGCGGCGCGGACGACGTCGGGATCTGGCCCCGGCCGGATGATGAGCGCGGCGGATATTGCGTAGTTTTGTACGTCTGCGCCTATAACTGTGACGCGATCCGTTAACGGGCGGACGAATTCGGCATTTAGGGCGTTTTCGACGGTTTCGATTAGCTCCGGCGATGCGGTGCCGTCACCCGTGTTGGCCAGGACGGCAACGATGACTTCCGTGGCTTCGGGGCTGGTTGCTGATGCGTCTTTTACTTGGGCATCTGCGCTTAGCGCGTGGTAGATATAGGCGGCTTCAGCACCGGCGGTGCTGAATCGGTCGGGCGCTAACAGCAGGCGGCGGCGGTAGGCGTCGTCGCTTTCGCCGTCAAAGCGGGCGGTGAAAAAGTAGGTGACGCCGATGTGGTCGAGGGCGTCGCCGTATGAGTATGCGAGCAGTAAGCGGCGGACGCGTTGATTGTGGCGGTGGCGGTTGATCATTTCGCGATACGCGACCACTTCTAGCAGCTTGTTGACCGGTTCGCTTTCTAGCTGCAGTACGTCTGCTATATCGGGCGAGCGGTCGAGTAGGTCGGCGCGTAGCTCGGTCAGGATCTCTTCAAAGCTGAGTTCGTCGAGCAGCGTGGGCGTGGGCAGTCTCGATAGGTCTATTGTGCTCATACCAGTGGCACCTCTGCTGTGATGGGGGTGCCGTCGGCGGTTTTGCCGATTAGCTCTATCGTTGCGCGGCCTTGCTGGTCGGTGCTGATGTAGTGGCGGGTGCTTGTGATGCTGATGCGCGGCTCCCAGCGGCTAACGGCAATCACGGTGGCGGCGTAGACTTGCATCATTAGGGCGTCAGATATCGGCATATCGAGCAGATCGGGTACTAGGCTGCCGTAGTCGCGGCGCATCACGCGCGAACCAATCGGGGTGGTGATGATGTCGGCTACTGATTGGCGGATGTGGTCGATGCCCGTTAGGTTTTCGCCGGTTTGTGCGCTCATGCCCATATCATTCAACCCCGTAGTTGCCTGCCGATGATCCGCCGGTTACCTGGACTTCTGCGTTGCTTTGCACTTCATCAACGACCGCATTGGCGATGGCTTCGGCCATGCGATTCACCCAGCTGTGTTCACCGGTTGCGGTTGCGCCGTGGGCCTGCATTTCAGTGATGATTCGGTTTTTTAGCTGCGCTTTGCTGAGTGCCATTGATCATTGCCCCGCTGTTACAGTTGAGCTGCCGTCGCCGTGTGGGTTGCCGGTGAAGTGGCAGACGTGGGCGGTGGTGACTACTGGGCTGCCACCGTTGTGGTGGATGCTTTCGGCATCGACGGTGGCCACGCCTGCTACCGTCGCTTGCATATCCCCGCCGACAGTCGCCGTTAGGTTTCCCGCGACTTCCAGGTGGATATCGCCCACGCAGTGGATCAACAGCCGGTTGGCTTGGTGGTCGTATTCGATGCGGGTGCCGTCTGGGTACCAGCGGCCGATCAATGCGGGGTCGTTGCTCGGTGCTGGGTGGGCGTTCTGGTAGAGCCCTGGTGCTGCAAAGGCGTTGGCGGTGTCGCCGCCGGGGGAAAACAACACGCACTGCTCGCCGATGGTGGGCGGGTTCCACTCTCGCGTGGTACCGGCGCGGCTGGTTAGCCAGGGCACCCAGGCGGTTAGCAATTCCCCAGATTTGACGCGCACGCGGGGTGGTTGCGGCGGGTCGGCGGCTGGGTTGCCATGATCCACTTGGGCGACTGCACCCAGACGAATCAGGTTGGCAATTAGGCGAAGTATTTCGGCGGCGTTGTTCATGCCGCCATGCTGCGATGACTACGCGCGGAAGGGTAGCGGCGGGCGTTGTGCCAGCATGCTAGGACAAGTGGCGGGTTATTTAGGGGGTGTTAGGTGGTTTAACACGCTGTTGCCGATGTGGTCGGCATCGGCTGCAGTGATGCCGATGAGTTCGCGGCGGGCGTATTGGTGGATGGGGCCGCCGCGTTCGACGCGATCCCGTAGCCCGTAGTGGTGCACGCGGGCAATTCTTGCTACTTGCCCCAGGAAACCGACTTCGGCGGCGTCTGCATTGGTTTTGATGCGTAGGTATTTGGCGGTGCTGATTTTGCTGAACATGGCTTTTCGGCGGATAGCTCCGCTTCGCCCGCGTAGTTGGGTGCGTGGCTCAAACGGCGTGCCGTCGGGGTTGGTTTGGGCCTTGATGCGGTTGCGGTTGGCTAGGCGTAGATCCCGCGCGACTTCGCGGGCTAATAAGCGGCGCTCTTTGGGGCTTAGTTTGTTGATGAGCGGCGTGATCCACTGTTCTAGCTGCTGGAGTTCGTCGCTCATGGGCTATGCCACTCGGCTTCGAGGGTGTAGTCGTCATTGCCTGGGTGCTTGATGTTGAGTTGCCAGCTTTCAGCGGGGCAGGCATCGGCGGGGTATTCGGGCATGCGGTGGTGGGCGTTGATGCTGCCGGTGTCGCAATCGACTTTTGCGACGACGCGTTCTGTTAGGCGCACCGTTAGCGCTAGATCCCAGTTTGTGTTGTTGAGGATCTCAGCTTCAATTTGGACGGCTTCATCTTCGACTAAATCGGGCTGGTAGGTATTGAGCCACTGCAGTAGCGGGATCATGACGGTATCGAGTGATCCGCTGTAGTCGGTGATGATGATTTGTGCATCGACGCGGTATTCGTGACTGAGATTGGTACCGCGCGCGAATTTTATCTTGCCATCGTTGACGAAGGTGTGGAGCTGTTCAGGGTTACGGCGTAACTCTTCAACTGAGGCGAGCAGGTGTTGGCGTAGGGATTGGAGTTTGATCATTCGAGGGCGTCCACTAATCCATTATGGCGGGTTGCACAGCGGTGATACTCGGCTGCCCAGGCGCTCATGGTGAGCGCGACATCTTCGCCGGTGCCAGTGCTGAGTAGGGGCAGCACGCTAGGGCAGCGTGTCATCAAGTTCTGCTGAATCGGGGGCGGTTCCGGCGGCGGCGTGGTTGAGCAGGCGGATAGCGTCAGGCTCAAGACAGACGCGCTGATAAATGGGTTTTTGAATTTCACGAATGATTCCCCTATCGATTACGCGTTCGTTTGCCGTTAGCTCGCCCAGACGTTGTTCGACGTGCGCGGCGATCTCGGATTCGCGCGCCATGGCGGCGTTAATGGCTTGCTGGGCGGCGCGTTCGGCGGTTAGGGCGTGGCTGTCGTTTTGCCAGTTAGCTACCTGCCAACCGGCGGCAAAGGTGATGGCTAGGGCGGCGGCGCTGGCTAGGAAGGTGAGTTTTTTCATGCTGCTTTACCCACGCATACCGCTTCGATTAGCACATCGCCAACGGCCTCTACGCAGGCGTCGATGTTTTCAATGTAGCTTTTTAGGTCGTTTTGATTGGTGAGGAAAAACAGCTCGACGATGATGCCTTTGCCGCGACTGATGAACGCTAGGCGGCTGTGCTGGCCGGAGGTTTCGCCTTTTGCGCCACGATTGGCAATACCTAGTGTCTTTGAAATAGCGACACACAAAGCATTGCCAATGGGGTAGTGATGCGCGGCGCTTAAAGTTTCGACACCAGTGGCGGTTGGGTTGGTGAATGCGTTGCAGTGAAATTCGACGGCGATATCATGCTCGGCGGCGCGGTTAGAGGCGACAGTGAGCGGTAGGTTTTGGCCGCGTTCGCCGTCTTTGGTGAAGTAGACCTTTTCGCGCAGGTAGTCCGCTAGCCGGTCGCGAAAATCTAGCACCACTTGGGCTTCTGTGAATCCGTTTGCTGCTGCGCCGGGGTCTTTGTCGCTGTGACCTGCTGAGAAAAACAGCGAAAGCCGCTGCAGCGCGGCGTATTTGACGAGGGCTTGCATGCTATTGCCTCCGTAGTGGGATTAGGTGTGCGACGTTGCCGCCGGTGCGGATGACACCCACGGCGAGGGCGACCATAGCGATGGCGATTAGCCAGCGTGCCAGCTCTGGTAGCGGCGGGCCGTATACGGCGGCGACCGGCATCGCGACGATGATTAGCCATGCCAGCAGTGATACACCTGGGCGGTAGCGACCAGCGCGGCGGAATGTGATTATCCGGGCGATGACAACTAGCGCGGCGGTGATGGTGATGATGTAGGTGATGCTCATTAGCGACCCCCTAGCCATTTTTTTAGGTCGAGCGTTTTTACTCCTTCGATTGCTCTTAACCCAGCTGTGACAGACACGGCAGATGCGATGAATGCCGCCACGGCGGTGTGCTCAAGCAAGCCGCCGAGGGTGGCGGGGCCACCGAGGTAGCCGATCCAGAACGAGATAAATAGATATACAAGCCGCTCGATGATGCCGAGTTCTTTCGCGCTGATGACGAATAGCGTGGCACCGCAAAATGCACCGACGACTGCGTTGGCGTCGATGCCGGGCAACATGCCGATCACCAGCGCGGCGAGCGATGCTGCACCAGCGGCGGCGGCGGTGGATGGTTCGGCCATGTGTTCCCCTTTTACGTTTCGTTCAGCTCCATAGCTGAATTTTCGGTTTCTTGGTTTCGCGGGTTTCCGGTGGTGGCGGTAGCGTGACCGGGGTTCCCTCTCTCAGCACCGGCTCTTGTTCGGCGAGGTGCGGGTTTAGCTGTAGCGTTTGTTCAGTGATATCGGCGGTCTTGCCGTATACGCGGTAGAGCAGGGCGTCGAGTGTTTCGCCCTGGTGTGCGCGTACTACTCGCTTCATATCAGGTCGACCGTGGTGTGGTTGCGTCCGGTGAGTTCGGCTATTGCCCAGCGGGCGTCGGCGCGGTAGTCATCCGCCGCTAGGTCTTTGGCTTCGCCGAGTTTGTCGCCTTCGCCGGTGGCGGATGCGTCGCGGTAGCGCTCTAAGAGATCCGCTTGGGCTTGGGCGTAGACGGCGCGCAGGTAGAGCAATTGCAGGTCGCCGGGGGTTTGCCATGGCTCGATAGGTACGTCATCAATCGTGGCGCGGCCGCTTTCCTGCTGTTCGGCTTGATAGCTGGCTAGTTGGCGGTTTACGTCTGCGATTGCGGCACGCAGTGCTTGTTGAATGCGCTTAGGCGTGACGTTGTGGACGCGCTCTTCTTCGCAGAATGCGTTGGGGTCGATCTGGGGCCAAAAACCGTTGTTGGCTATCGTTTCTAGCGGCTGGCTTGGCGGGTTTGTGCCGTGGGCGATCATGCTAGCCACCTATGTTGTAAAGAAGGGGGTGGGCCGCTTCGCGCGAGGCTTAGAGCCCTTGCTTGGCGGTGCCCCCTTGCCGTCGGGGTGCGACTCGGTTGGCGGTCAGGCGGTGGCCTGTTCGCCCTGTTTTTTGATGAGGCTTTCTAGCTGCTTGATGTCTTGCTTAACGCCGATTTTGTCGTTTAGCTCTAAGGCGCGCTTGAGCTGGGCCAATGCGCCCTCGACATCTTCGGCGGCGCGGAGTGCATAGCCGTATGATTTGTGCACTTTGGCTTTGATCTCATCGTGCATATCGGCATCACCGACGATGGCGATGCAGCGGGCCATGACGTTGGCTAGGGCGTCGTAATCGGCGCCTTCTTTTTCAAGCGATGCTTTGACGCCGTCGGCGATTTCTTCGGCGAGAATGCTGACGGTGTCGCGCTCGTATTGGTCGGGCGTTTCTAGTCCGTGCTTCACGGCGTAGGCTCCAATTTCCATGGCTTTTTCGTAATCTCCGACGTCGATACACCAGACCATTAAGGTCATGAGTACGTCGTCTTTTGCGCCTTTGCCTTCGCTTAGTACGCCGTTGATGTAGGGCATGAACTCGGGCAGAAATTCGCGCTTTTTCTCGATCTTGGCTTCAATCGACCGGATTGCTTTTAACGTTCGGCGGGCCTCATAGAGTGCGCGGGCGTGGAGTTCGTATTGCTCGCCGCCTTGCTGTTGACCGGGCGTTGCAGCGCCCGCCGCTTTCGCGGCGGATACTTGTTCGAAGTGTTTACGAGCTGGGCTTTTCATCTAATCCCCTTTTTCAGCTAGCTAATGGCTTTGCCGCTTATTCAGCGAATTCGATGTTTTCTACGAGGCATCCAAACCCGTAGTCTTCAACGACGTAGTCGTCGTTGGAGCTTTCGTAGTTTTCGATACGGTTGCGCTTCGGGTTATCCATCACGTAGCGGCGGCGGCTTCCTAGTTGCCAGTACAGAGACAAGTTGGCCAGCGAGGTGATTAGGATGGAGCCATCTGGCACGAATGGGGCGCGCACTGCTTGCAAGCCACCGACGCGCTTTTGGCTAATGATTAGATCCAAGGCGCGGGCTTCGGTTGGCTTTTCTGCGTTTTGCTGGATCAACGGAAAATATTTATCTGCCAACATTTTGCGACCCATGATGGCCACCAGGGCGGTGTCTTCCCGGTACCAGGGGTCGATCATTTCGTTGACCGCATCGAACACCAGTGCATCAAGGTTCTCATAATCAGCATCTGCACCAACCGTTACGCTTCCTGGTGCTGCGCCGCCAGTCAGCACTCGGGCGGGTGCGCGTTCACGGTACTTTTGCAGCCAGCCTTTGTTAACGTCCTGCAGCAACGGATTGGCGGCGCGGTCAGTCTCTGCGGCGGCAGCGGTGCCGTTAAAGCCGATCATGATGCGGTCGAGCGCTTGACGCTGCAGGATTGCATTACGGATACGGGCCTGAAAATCTGGGAAGCGTGCCCACGCGTCTAACTGTGCCCACCGAATATGGGTATCAAATTCGGTGCTTACACATTCATAGCTGTTGTCGCTTAGCTCGGTAACGTCGCGTGTGGCGCGCTCGTTCTGGTCTACGTTGGTTCGACCGGCGATAGGGCCAGACACACCCAGGCCAACTTTTTGGCCTTTGATCTCATCTACGCCAACCATGTTGATGCTGGACAGGAATTCGCTTGAGTCCTGCATGCGGTTTTCTAGCGTTTGCTGAACGCTGGGCGTGACGTTGAATTGCTCGCTGGTGTTCTCAACGCCGTTTAGGGTCGCGAGCTTCGTTTTGAATCGGTTAAAGGCTTTACGTGTATCGTTGCGCATTTGTTTTCCCTTGAATTAGTGGCGTTGACGGACTGCTTTTGGGCAGTGCCTAGCAGTCGGTCTCTTCAACATCACCGCCACCGGTGGCGGGGGCGCGTCGCGTGGTGTCTGGTTCGTTATCGAGCTTGGTGAATAGCTCTTCGAAGCGCTTTTTCAGTTCGGCGTGTTCGGTTTGCAGCGCGCTGAATTGCTCGGCGGTGGGGCGTTTTTCTAGCTCGGCATGCATTGCGTCGTGTTGCTTGGCGAACTCTTCAAACGCGTTTTTGATGTCTGCTCCAAACGCCTCAAAGCCTTTGTTGTTTTTGGCGTCTTGACGGTTGAACAGGTTTTTCACGAACTCGCCAATGCTGGGCTTGGGTGCTTCCTCTTCTTCAAAATCGAAGTCGACTGCCACAGCCTCAGTGAAGAGGTTTTCAGGATTTTGCTTGCGGCTGGCCAGCGGTGACTTGTCGCCCGCTTCTCGACTGAACTTCATCATTTCAGTACCCAGACTGGCGGGACTGTCGGTAACTGCCAGGCCTTCTAGGTATGCTTGATCTGTGTCGCCAAATTTGTGATTGATTTCGATTGAGCTGTAGACCTTTTGGCGCTTTTTATTCATCGCCTTGAGTTCGTCGGTTGGGTCTATTTCGGCGAACAGAGCCAGCTTGCCGTCCTCCACTTCTTTGGCTTCTAGCGAGATGACGTCGCCCATTGCCCCGAAAGCGCTATCGGGGCCAATGCCACGGATATGCTCGACCCAGACGCGGGCGCCGTATTTTTTTGGGTCGTAGTTGTCGGCCATCTGCTGAATCCATTCGCGCTGGATCTCGCGGCCGTCTGTGGTTGCGCCTTCTGTAGCAACGCGGAATTTTTTAGTTTTTCCAGCCATGTTGGGCATCCTGAGCGGGGTTGCTGAGTAATAGCGCTCAGGTTCCGCGCGTAGGACGTTTGGCTCAACGGTTGCGCGTTGTGCGAGGGTGGCTAGACAAGCTGCGCCACGCGTGGGCATCGCGCGCGGCGGGTACGCTGGCGGCATGACGACGACAGCCCTAGAACTCACAGAATCCCCACGCATGGCCGCCCGCCACCTCTATTGGCAGGGGTGGCGGGTATCCCATATTTCAAAGCTGATTGGCGAGAAGCCCGCCACAATTCACAGCTGGAAGGCGCGCGACCGTTGGGATGATCTAACCCCCACCGAGCGGGTAGAGCACTCGCTTGAAGCGCGGATGGTTCAGCTCATCACAAAGCCGGTCAAAGAGCCTGTTGATTACAAAGAAATTGACCTGCTAGGTAGGCAGATAGAAAGGCTGGCCAGGATTCGCCGCTATAGCGAAACGGGCAGTGAGGCGGATCTAAACCCTAACATCGAGGCACGCAACGCGGGGCCAAAGAAGAAGCCCCGGCGCAATGCACTGGATGATGAGCAGATTGAGGCGCTGGAAGCTGATTTCGAAGCGTCGCTTTTCAAATATCAGCATGTCTGGCTTGAAGCAGGGCAGAAGCACCGCATTCGCAATATTCTTAAAAGCCGCCAGATTGGAGCCACTTGGTTCTTCGCCCGCGAGGCAATCGTCGATGCGTTTAAAACCGGGCGCAATAAGATCTTCCTTTCTGCATCGAGAGCCCAGGCGCACATTTTCCGCCATTACATCGTTCAGTTTGTTAAGCAAGTGTGTGATGTCGAGTTAAAAGGCGATCCCATCGTGCTGGATAACGGTGCACAACTTCATTTCTTAGGCACTAACGGAAAAACCGCGCAAGGCTATCACGGCGACGTTTATCTCGATGAATACTTTTGGATTCACGGTTTTGAGCAGTTCCGCAAAGTCGCCTCAGCTATGGCCACGCATAAGCAGTGGAAACAAACCTACTTTTCCACTCCCTCTTCAATTGCCCACGAAGCGCACCCCTTTTGGACTGGTGAGAGAGTCAATAAACGCCGTAAAAAGGCCGAGCGTGTTGATATTGACACTAGCCATAAGGCGCTTAAAGACGGTGCATTCTGTGGTGACCGTCAGTGGAAGCAAATCGTCACCGTTTACGACGCGGAAGAGGGAGGCGCGGACTTCTTTGATATTGATGATCTGAAGTTTGAATACAGTCAAGACGAGTTCGAAAACCTGTTTTTATGCGAATTTGTCGATGATAGCCAAAGTGCCTTCCCGTTGACGGTTATCAGGGGTTGCATGGTCGATAGCTGGGAGGTTTGGGACGACTACCACCCGTTTGCACCTCGCCCCGTTGGTGATCGAGAGGTGTGGATCGGTTACGACCCGACAGGCCAAGGCGAGGATGGTGACGGCGCTGGGCTGGTGGTGGTTCTTCCCGCGCGAACCCGCGAGGAAAAGCACCGGGTATTGGAGCGTCACCGGCTCAAGGGGCAGGACTACGAAGACCAAGCCGCGTTTATCGAATCGTTCCGCGACAAATACAACATTGGGCATATTGGCATTGATACCACCGGCATTGGTGGGGCAGTGGCCGAGCATGTCGAGAAGTGGTTCCCCACTGTTATCCGGTACCGGTATGACGTCGCCCTGAAGACTCAAATGGTGCTGCAGGCTCAGCAGATCATCCGCAAAGAGCGACTGGAATTCGACGCGGGATGGTCGGATCTCGCCGCTTCGTTTATGTCGATCAAGAAAGAGCTAACCAAAGGCGGGCAGCAATTCACTTATAAGAGCGGGCGCAACAAGGCAACCGGCCACGCTGATTTGGCGTGGGCGACTATGCACGCGCTGCAGTTTGAGCCCATCGACGGCCCCGCCGAAGAGGGCACCGGTAAATCACTAATGGAGATGTACGAATGACAACTACCGCTGCGGCAAAGCCGCGCCATCGCGTGTATGCCTATGAGACTGACAAGGCCGCCCCAGCGGTGGCCGCCGACAGCGGGAGAATGGAGGCATTTACGTTTGGCGACCCCGAACCTGTCACTTCAATGCGTGATGTTTGGTATGAGGGTGTTTGGTTAACGCCGGATGAGTGGTATGAGCCGCCGATACCTTTGAGCATTCTGGCTAAGAGTTACCGCGCGACCCCACACCATGGTAGTGCCATGCAAGTTAAGCGCAACATCCTGCTAAAGACCTTTATTCCCCACCCCATGCTAAGCCGCCGAGATTTCAGTGCGCTGGCATTAGACTATCTGGTTTTTGGCAACGGCTATCTCGAAGAGATTAAGGGTCGGCTAGGTCGTCGGCTAGGCCTGAAGCATCGCGCCGCTAAATATATGCGCCGGGGCGATGATGACCGCTACTGGTGGAACCCGAACTACATGGAGCGCGTGGAATTGCCCAAGGGACGGACGATCCATTTACTTGAGCCCGATATTGACCAGAGTATCTATGGGGTGCCGGACTATATTGGTAGCCTTCAATCAGCATGGCTGAATGAGAACGCTACGCTGTTCCGCCGTCGCTACTATCTCAATGGCTCACACGCGGGTTTTATCATGTACGTGAATGACCCAGCGCATGATCAAAAAGACATCGATGATATGCGTAAGGCGCTGAAAGAGAGCAAAGGTCCGGGTAATTTTCGAAACCTGTTTCTCTACTCACCAAGGGGTAAGAAGGACGGCGTGCAGATTATCCCGGTCAGTGAAGTGGCTGCGAAGGATGAGTTTGCTTCCATCAAGAACATCACACGTGATGATCAGCTGGCTGGCCACCGCACACCGCCTCAACTGATGGGCATCATCCCCCAGAATACTGGCGGGTTTGGTGATATCGAAAAAGCGGCGCGGGTATACGTTGCTAACGAGTTGGAACCGCTACAGGCAACTATGCGAGAGGTCAACGAGCACGTTGGTGAAGAGGTGGTGAGGTTTGAACCTTACCGGCTTGATGATCCCGACGCAGAGTAAACCAAGCGCATAAACATAGCCGCCCACCTGGGCGGCTTTTTTGTGCGCGCACACACGAAGCAAATTTAAAATGAGACGCATTAGCCTTTTTATTAGCTCTATCATTCGTTTTAAGAGCTTTTATTTCTACCTAGCCCCAGCCTCATGAAAACCTAGAACGTGCCTTGTGTGAGCCTTACGGCCTACCTACCCACCCACGGCGGCGACCCACGCCGCGCTATCGTCACCCCGCCCCGCCCGCGCGCTAAATGTAGTGGTTTTTATGCAGTATTGCGACAGGGGTTCAGGCCGCGCCACTGCTGGGCGGGAAGGCGGTTATAAGGGTTTTTATTTTTATGCGTTTTCATGCACATTTATGCACTTTTTCCCATCGTAATTTATCTTAGCTCTACGCTGACTAGCAGCCCCGACAGAGCATCCGTGTTTTTTAGCAAACGCCTCAAGCTTCATTGTATGCAAATCATCTAGCCTCTCTGCCCACCACTCATCCCATGACCAGTAAAGCTCCAGGGTTTTGCGAAGGCGTTTTACCGCTGTTTTTCCAATTGGCAAATCAACGTCTTTAAGCCTCGTATTGCGCAGGTATTCGGCAAGTGGCAGCGTACAGATTATTTGCACGCCTTGGGGGCCATCTCCGACAACAGGCCAGCCAATCTCTATCAACCAACCATGGCCGCTATCGCGCCGCTCCCTGACTAACCAAGCTGCGCCAAAAACGTCCCTAGCGTTGCCGATGGCAGACCCCTCTCTGTTTAATCGCGTCACGACCTTATCCCCGTAATGCTTGGTAAATTACAAGCGCCCAGGCAATGGGGCCTGCTAAAGCCGTTTTTAACGGGTGTTTAGAAAAAGATAGCGACCACTTGGCAGTAACATAGTCGTTATCATCAACAGTATATTTAGCGGTTAAAGTCATTCCGGTGATAGACCATGCGAGCATCAGCCAAGCAATCATGATTTGCCCCCTGCTATTGCTGCCGCAACTTTTCTTTGATCCAGTGACCTGATAGCGCCCGCGTTAGCCATTGCGTAGATGCCTGTATGGCTATTGCGCATCAGCGCGCCAGTATCGTCGCCCCGCGTAACAGTGCCTAACACCTCCCACCCTGGTAGCGGTTGATGCTGATAAAGCCCCGCTTTGCCAGCGGGGTCTACGGTGATCCTTGCGCGGTTTTTGCTAGCCATTACCAAATATCCTTTCCAGTTTCGACGTTGTAGTAGTCATCGCCCATGTGGGTAGCTTGCAAAAACCCTTCAATATCAACGAATTCCAGCAGGCAAATCGCATCATGCTCGGTCGAGTCGTATTCGGTAAAGATAGGATCTTCGCCGTTTTCAATGGCGGCAGCTAGGCTGTGATGACCGTCCAGAACAACGCGTAAGATCTGACCGTCAACTTCAAATGAGGGGGATACAAAAACTTCATAGTCGGCAGCTTCTTGCTTGGCTTCAACGACGCTGTCGTCAATGTAACGCTGCGAGGAGATCGTGATCATGATGTTCTCTCTACCCCTGATTCGGCGAGGTGCCCGGTGGTCGTCTGACCGTACGCCTTTCATTTTAGGTCGCCTAAAGCATTTTGTCAATATACTTTTTTTGGCTTTCTACTTTTCACTTTTTCGCCGCCGTGGTGGTGCTGCCGAATGGAGTAGGTGAAGCGGCTTATCTTTTGGGGTGATCTTTTCATTATTCACGGCCCCTTCAATATTTCACGTTGCTACCTATTTGCTACCTAGAGCCGCTACTAATGAAAAACGGCCACTTACTTTAAAAGCTAAGTGGCCGTTTTTCATATAATTCTTGGTCGGAATAGCAGGATTCGAACCTACGACCTCTGCCTCCCGAAGGCAGCGCTCTACCAAGCTGAGCTATATTCCGAATATTGTCGCAGCAGCGCTCAACAACGGAGCGAATCATACGCAGGCGAAGGGTTTTTTTCAAGTCCCTTTTTTCGCGCTGGGTTGCTTTGTTGCGCTTACTTTATGCTTTGCGATCAACCGCTAACCGAGCGATGTTAGCCATGCTATCTCGATAGGGGCTGGGTGGCAGAGCATCGAGTTCGGCCAGGGCTTTATCGGCCATCTCAACGGCCCGTGCGCGGGTGTATTCCAGTGCGCCAGTTACATTGATGATCTCAAGCACCTCGTCGAGCTGTTCCAGCCCGCCCTTGCGAATCACTTGGCGGATTAGCTTCGCCTGTTCCGGTGTGCCGCGTTCCATAGCATGAATGAGCGGTAGGGTCGGTTTGCCTTCTGCTAGGTCGTCGCCGACATTTTTGCCCATGGCTTCGGCATCGCCTTGGTAATCCAACAGGTCGTCGATGAGCTGGAAAGCCAGGCCTAAATAGCGGCCGTAGTACTGCAGGGCACACTCTTGCTCCGGTGTGGCGTCGGCAAGCACAGCACCGCTGTGGGAGGCGGCTTCAAACAGCATCGCTGTTTTGCCTTGAATGGTTTCAAAGTAATCCGCTTCAGAAATGCTGGGGTTACCGATATTGGTGAGCTGCAGTACTTCGCCTTCGGCAATCACGCAGGTCGCGCCGGACAGAATCGCCATAATGCGCATCGATCCTACGTCCACCATCATTTGAAACGAGCGCGAATAGAGGAAGTCACCCACTAGTACGGATGGCGCATTGCCCCAGGCATCGTTGGCGGTTTTTTTGCCACGCCGCATGTGCGATTCATCGACCACATCGTCGTGCAGCAGCGTGGAGGTGTGCATAAATTCGATCAGCGTGGCCAGGGTGATGTGTTTGTCGCCCTCATAGTCCAGTGCTCGGGCAGCCAGCAGCACGAGTAACGGGCGCAGGCGCTTGCCGCCGCTTTCAATAATATATTGGCCGATGGTTTCTACCAGCGGCACCTTGGAATTCAGCTGCGCGACAATGGTCCGGTTTACGGCGTCAAAGTCATCGGCCACCACGGCGTGCAGCGGTGAAGGCGTTGGGCTGGCAGGCGGGGTTTGAGAGACGTTGGCTGTCATGGGTTCCGTTCATCGCGGGGGTAGGATAGTTGGGGCCATGCTATGGGG
Organism: Halomonas sp. KG2; assembly: GCA_030440445.1. NCBI lineage: Bacteria > Pseudomonadati > Pseudomonadota > Gammaproteobacteria > Oceanospirillales > Halomonadaceae > Halomonas > Halomonas sp. KG2. The sequence continues at coordinate 309,806 of CP098528.1, forward strand.
CTGTCTGTGAGGCGTCAAGGTAGTGATAGACGTTCGTGGCGCGATGTGTGATTGACAATGCCCCGTAGTCTTGTGGTAAACCGCGATAGTCGCTATAATTCGCGACCCACTCATCATGCTCCCTGTCAGATGGCTGCCAAAAGGGGCGCCACTCGCAGCAGGTCGATAAGAGCGGAAGGCGATGAGCGTTGGTTACGCGGGGCGTAATCGGCATTAACGACAAGTCCGGAGAGCGACATGTACGCAGTTATTAAAAGCGGTGGCAAACAGTACCGCGTTCAAGAAGGTCAAACCCTCAAGCTCGAAAAAATCGAAGTCGCTACCGGCGAAACGATTGAGTTTGATGAAGTGCTGTTGGTTGCAGACGGCGATGACGTCAACGTTGGCGCGCCTTTAGTAAGCGGTGCCAAAGTGTCCGCTGAAATCGTTTCCCACGGCCGTGGCGATAAAGTAACGATCATCAAGTTCCGTCGCCGGAAGCACAGCATGAAGCGTCAGGGCCACCGTCAGTGGTTCACTGAAGTCAAAATTACCGGAATTTCTGCGTAAGCAGTCGATTCCCTTAAGGAGGATTTTGCAATGGCACATAAAAAGGCAGCCGGCTCCACGCGTAACGGTCGCGATTCCGAGTCCAAACGCTTAGGTGTGAAACTCTTCGGTGGCCAAGCAGCCAGCGCGGGTAGCATCATCGTTCGTCAGCGTGGCACTCGTTTCCACGCAGGCACTGGCGTTGGCCTGGGCCGTGATCACACGCTGTTCGCTTTGAACGACGGCTTCGTGAAGTTCGAGACCAAAGGTCCGAACAACCGTAAATTCGTTAGCATCGTTTCTGCCTAAGCAACAGCTGTTGCGCAGAGCGAAGATGACGAAATAAAAGCCCCGCCATGGCGGGGCTTTTTTGTCTTTTCGATCCCTTTTGCCTGTTATTAATGGGCGGGATATTGCAGTTAGGGCGGCGGAAGCGGCCGGGAGAATCCAATGCAGTTCGTCGATGAAGCCTCGATTATTGTTGAGGCAGGTAAAGGCGGCAATGGCTGTCTGAGCTTTCGCCGCGAAAAATATGTGCCCAAAGGTGGCCCTGATGGTGGCGATGGTGGCCATGGTGGCAGCGTCTACCTGATTGGTGACGATTCACTAAACACCTTGATTGATTTCAAGTTTCAGCGTTTTTACAAAGCTGAAAACGGCCAGGGCGGCATGGGCCGCCAGATGAGCGGTAAAGCCGGTGAAGACCTGCATGTGAAAGTGCCGGTGGGCACCACGGTGATCGATGAGGATACCCTTGAGGTCATCGCCGATGTCACCGATATCGGTCAGGTGGTACTGGTAGCCGAAGGTGGTCGTCGTGGATTGGGCAATATTCACTTTAAATCTTCGACTAACCGTGCGCCTCGCCGCACCACGCCGGGCACTGAAGGCGACCGCCGCAACCTGCGCCTGGAAATGAAGGTAATGGCTGACGTCGGCCTGCTGGGCATGCCGAATGCGGGCAAGTCTACGCTGATCCGTTCGGTATCCGCGGCCAAACCCAAAGTGGCGAACTATCCGTTCACTACCCTGGTGCCTAACCTGGGTGTTGTGAAGCTGGGGATGCACGAGCACTTTGTAATGGCCGATGTGCCAGGGCTGATTGAGGGTGCCTCTGATGGCGCGGGCCTGGGGCTACGTTTCTTGAAGCACCTGACCCGTACACGTCTGCTGTTCCACGTGGTGGATGTGGCGCCGTTTGACGAGTCTGACCCCGTGGAAGCGGCGCAGGCGATTATTCATGAGCTAGGCCAGTTCTCGCCGGCGCTTTCTGAGCGGCCGCGTTGGTTAGTGCTGAATAAATTTGACCTGCTGCCAGAAGATGAGCGCGAAGCCCGCGCCCAGGCGATTATCCAAGCGCTGAACTGGGATGGCCCGGTATTCCGCATCTCGGCAATCAGCAGCGACGGTACTGACAAGCTGGTGCAGGCAGCGTATCGCTGGCTGACTGAGCAGCAGCGCCTGGAAAATGAAGATGAAGAAGCCCATGCCCGCGAGCAGGAAATGCGCCGCCGCATGGAAGAAGAATCAGTGGCCCGTACGGAAGCGCGTCTTGGCCGTCGCCGTAAGCGTGATGACGACGATGAAGATGACGACGACTTTGACGATGATGATTACGATGTCGAGGTAGAGTACGCCCCATAACCGATCCGTCGGTTGAATGGGTGACGTCAGCAGGGTTAGCGGAATCAAACGCGTGAGCGGAATGGCTTGGGAGAGTCGCGACGTGGAAAGCAATGAGCAGTTGCCCGGCCGTGAGGCGTTAAGCAGCGCCCGCCGGGTGGTGGTTAAAATTGGTAGCGCGCTGCTCACCAACGATGGTCGAGGCTTGGATGAGCCAGCCATTGGTGGCTGGGTCGACCAGGTTGCCACGCTGCATCAGCAGGGCAAAGAGGTTGTGCTGGTATCCTCGGGTGCCGTAGCGGCGGGCATGGTGCGCCTGGGGTGGCAGGCGCGTCCCAGTGCCGTTCATGAGCTTCAGGCAGCCGCGGCGGTAGGCCAAAACGGCCTCACCCAGTGCTACGAGCAGCATTTTGCTCGCCACGGTATGTTAACGGCCCAGATTCTGCTCACCCACGATGACCTTTCCAACCGCAAGCGCTATCTCAACGCGTTGTCGGCGCTGCGTACCTTGGTTGAGATGCGTGTGGTGCCGGTAATCAACGAAAACGATACCGTCGTCACCGACGAGATTCGCTTTGGCGATAACGATACGCTCGGTGCGCTGGTGGCCAACCTGTTAGAAGCTGATGCACTGTTGCTGCTCACCGATCAGGAAGGGCTATTTGACGCTGACCCTCGCCACGACCCCAATGCCAAAATGATTGCTGAAGGCCGTGCCGACGACCCGCGCTTAGCCGCTGTTGCTGGCAGTGGAGGCGCCTTAGGGCGTGGTGGTATGAGCACCAAAATACGCGCTGCACAGCTGGCTGCCCGTTCCGGCGCGGTCACCGTGATTGCGAGTGGCCGCCAGCCGGACGTTATTTCCCGCATCATGGCAGGCGAGGCGCTGGGTACTCTGTTGCGCCCAGCTCAAGCACCAATCGCTGCTCGCAAGCGCTGGCTGGCAGGTCAGTTGCAGGTGCGTGGTACCTTGGTACTGGATGCTGGGGCTGTCAATGTACTGCGTGGCAAAGGCTCTAGCCTGTTGGCGGTGGGCGTGCGTGAAGTGCAGGGCAGCTTTAAGCGCGGTGATATGGTGCTGTGCGTGGATGAACAGGGCGCACGCGTGGCCAAAGGATTGGTTAACTACGGTGCGGATGAAGCCCGTCAGTTAGCGGGCCAGCCGAGCCACCAGATTGAAGCAATTCTGGGTTACGTGGAGGCTCACGAGCTGATCCATCGCGATAACTTGGTGGTTGTTTAACGAGCTGGTTGTTTAATCGCGAGCGCGAGGCGGTAGCGGTACTTGGCGTGGCCAGTCATCAGGTACGATGACTAGCCGCTCAAGCGGCTTTTCCTCAGTTAATGCTTTTGCCTGCGGGTCGTATAGCACTACTTGCTGCGGCCCGTAGCGATTGATGAGTGGCGTCACGTCTGCCATATGTTTCTTGGCAGAGTAGAACGTAGCCAATGGCGGTGGTGCTAGCCAGTGAGGCTTCTCTAGCCAAGCCATTTTCAGTGTTTCGCCTCGCTGGGCTGCGAATTGCGGCCAATCTCTTAAATAACACCACTTACCACGTCGATGATCGACCGTTGCACCGCTGGGCGGCGGTAACGTTGCGTGCCAGGGATAAAACAGTACGCCGGGCATCGCAAGGCGCTGCGTCAGTGGATGATGGAGTGGTGGAGCGGGGCCTATATCTCTGGGCGCTAGCCAGTGGGCGATGATCGCTTGCGCGGTGGCAGTGCGCGAAATTGGCAACTGATGATGGCGAAGATGGCTACATTTCAGCGCTAGGCTATCCAGCCCGCCTGGGCCAATCCAGCGGCTTTGGCAGGTGGCATCGCCAGGCCCTTCGGGTAGGCCAAGATAGAACTTTATCGCCACTTCCAAATGGATGGGGTTGGGGTTGTCCCGTGTTCGATATAGCATATCCAGTTCGCCCAGGGTATTGCGCCGCTGGGTAATACGCAGGTTCTTGGCGAGCAGTCGCGTGTTGGGCGCGTTATCTAACATCAGGTGCCACAGCCGCTCATGGTAGTGCCCCATGCGCGTCGCCAGTTGGCCATCTAGCGCACTCACTAGTGACGAAAGGTTCGCCAACCAGTCATCAATTGAATCTACTAAGCCAAGCTCCTGGCGTGTTGGCCTGCCTGGATAGGCAGTCGGCCCCGCTAGCTCAATTAAATCAGGCGTGGCGAGCAACCAGGCAAGATCACGCAATACCGAATGCGCTAGACGGTCGCTTACGCCTTCTGCGGTGGCGGGTAGCGTCAAAGGCATCTCCTAGAAGTGCACAGTCAATGACTATTGGTGCTGCGTACCACATTACAACGCGTGGCTAGCAATGTCCCACTGGCTAATTAAAAAAGTAACTGACGGCACTTATTTGGCGTATCAAACATTATGAACTACCAACAAAAGCGGGCCTAAGTGGCCCGCATAATAGTTTGCGTTCGTTAATGCTGGATTGTGCTATCCAGTTAGTCGCGGTCAACGTTACTCACTTGGAAGGAGTCTTGGCGTAGACTGACTTCTATTTCACGACCATTTTCATCGCGGCCTTCCACATCAATCATGCCGCTTTTATCAATGTCGATATCTTCAAATTCGCTCATGCCCTCTTGGCTTGCTACCTCGAGTGCTTGGCGAATATCATCTTCACTCATGCCCCAGGCACTGGTAATTAGACGCTCTCGCTCTTCTTGCAATGTTTCGCCACTATCGATGGAAAATTCAATGTCGGCGTACCATTCGTCATCAAGCCAGCCTTCAACCTCGGCACGGCCACGGCTCTTAATACTGATCTCTTCATAATGGGTGAACCCATAGTCAGTGGCATGGGTTAGCACACTGTCAATCTGATCAACCGGCAATGTATCAGCTTGCACGCTACCTGCAGCCGCAGTTAACAGCAGTGCAGAGGTCGGGATCAGCAACATTTTTTTCATAGCGTTCATATCAAATTCCTTCTTGGTTTGTTAAATGACGTCATCTGTTGAATGAGACAGCATTCGTCATAAGGCAAAACAGTTATAACACCGCGGTTCTTTCCGTAAGCTGACAAAGCCATTCATCTAACGTTCATGTTGCTTTTGGCATGCTAGTACGATGAACAAGATGCCCCTCACGCTAATCCTTTCACGCTATTGGCAGCGCCTGACACGCATGCGCTTGCGCAAAGCGCTGCCTGTGAACGTCGTTGTCGCGGTGTTTGCCATTGCACTGGCCGGTAGTGCCATTGGTGATCAACACTGGGAAGCGTTGCACAGTGAAGTGCAGCGAGGCGATGTCGTGCCCTTAGAGTCTATTTTGGACTGGCTTGAGGCTAATTATATCGGCGAGGTAATAGAAGTAGAGATCGAGCGTGAGGATGGTCATGTAGAGTATGAGATCAAACTGCTGGGCGCTCAGAATCAAGTGGTTGAGTTTGAGTTTGATGGCCATAGTGGACAGTTAATGAAAATAGAAGGTGTGCGTATTAACGAGATGCGCCGCCAATAAGGTAGCTATTCATGAAGTGTTTACTGGTAGAGGACGACCAGGCGCTCGCCCGTGAGCTTATTCAAGCGCTACGGGAGGGTGATTGGCTGGTAGAGCATGCGGAAAATGGCCAGGAAGCAGATTTTCTAGTGCGCACGGAAGCCTATGACACGGTCATCCTTGATGTGGGGCTACCCGATGGTGAAGGCACGCGCTGGCTTTCTGCGTGGCGTGAAGACGGTATTGATCTGCCAGTGCTGATTTTAACGGCTCGCGAGCGCTGGGCTGATAAAGCGGCGGGCTTTACCGCAGGGGCCGATGACTATGTAACAAAACCCTTTGAACCTGCCGAGGTCATGTTTCGGCTGCGCGCCCTGGTGCGTCGTAGTCATGGCCATGCCCATCCCGTTCTAAAAGTGGGTGAGCTACGCCTGGATACCCATACCCAGCATGTCACGCTGGCGGGCAGGCCGGTTAGCATAACCGCCCAGGAAACGCGCCTACTCAGTTACTTAATGCATGCTGCCCCGCGCGTGGTTAGCCGCAGCGAGCTCTCAGAGCATGTTTATGACCGTGATCATGAGCCCGATTCCAACGTGATTGATGTTCAAGTGAGCCGGTTGCGGCGTAAATTAGGCGCATGGCGGATTGCCACGCTGCGTGGCCAGGGGTATCGCTTACTCGCTGAAGAGCCTTCCGGCGCATGAGGCCAGCTATTACCCGTTGGGCTCAGCGTTGGTCGACCCGTTCGATTACGTTGCGTCTTCTACTGGCAGCACTGCTAATGGTGTTGCTAGCGTTGCCAATGGCGGGTTGGCTGCTCACTCATCACTATCGTACGTCAGCAATTAATGCCTTTGATGAACGCCTGGAGACAACGCTGAACGTGATCATTGCGGGGGTTACCTTTGACCCGATTACCCAGCAGATAAGTTACGATCGATCACTGGGTGATCCGCGTTTTGAACAGGTTTATTCCGGCTGGTATTGGCAAATTACCGATCATGACCACCTTTCGGCAACGTCGCGCTCGCTGTGGGATCAGCGCCTACCGGTTGTCGATAATACAAACCTATCGGCTCGCACGTGGAGCGGCCCGCGAGGCCAGCAATTGCGAATTGTCGAGCGAGATATTTACCTTGCCCCGTTGGAAACCCCGCTGCATGTTAGCATTGCCGCCCGTGATGACGCGTTGCGAGAAGATATTCGACAGTTTCAACAAGCTTTATGGCTGGGGCTGGTGGGTCTGGGTGCGCTGCTGTTAGGTGTACTGGCGCTGCAGGTGCGCTGGGGATTGGCACCCCTGCGACGCATGAATGCCAATCTCCGGGACGTCGAGCAAGGGCGAGCTGAGCAGCTCGACACCCACTTACCGGATGAGCTGGCGATGCTAGCGGAGTCAATGAATGCCGTACTTATTCGTGACCAGCGTTTGATTGAACGAAGCCGCCATACCGCGGGCAACCTTGCCCATGCGTTAAAAACCCCGCTAAGCGTTATGCGATTACTGGTTAAGCAATTGCCCAGCGAAAGCCGCGCTCATTGGGAGGTTGAGCTTTCGCGCATCGACAATGCGGTGCGTCACCACTTAGCGCGGGCATCGGCTGCTGGCGAGGGGGCGCGTTTCGCCCCAATTGCCGTACAGGATACGTTGGCGGCGCTGATTACTGGGCTTACACGTCTGGCGCAGCGCCGTCATATTCGCCTGCAGCAACACATAGACAGCAGCGCGCGCGTCCATATGGATGGGCAGGATCTTCAGGAAATCGTCGGTAACCTGTTGGACAACGCACTTCGCTGGGCGGCAAGTGAGGTGAGCATTCGTTTGCAAACCGATGGCCAGTGGCTGTTGCTGCGAGTGAGCGATGATGGCCCAGGTATGTCCGCACAGGAGTGCCAGGCCGCCGTGCAGCGCGGGAAGCGTCTCGATGAACAACGTTCTGGTAGTGGGCTTGGGCTGGCCATCGTGACGGATCTTGTCGCGCTGTATCAAGGGCAAATGCACCTGCAACGTGCCCCGGCGGGTGGATTAGAGGTGGTTATTGAGTTACCTGTGGTTGCTCGGTAGTTACTATGCATGACTTAACCAAGAGACAATGACATGACGCAAATCGCCAAGACATTGCCGGACGTACTGGTGGGGCCGCTGCTGCGTCGCCTTTCGCCTTCGCGGCTAGTGCTGTGGCTAGTCGCTTCGCGTCCACTAACCATGCAGTTGGTGCTTTACCCTGAACAAGTGGGTGCCCAGACGCACCCATTGGATAAGTCGCATCAATGCGTGGCGGTTGGCCAGCACGCCTATATTCATTTTATTGACCTGAGCTTGCCGACCGCACTGCCCACCGATGAGCGAATTGACTACGATCTGCAGGTACAAGGTAACCAAGGCGAATGGCAACGCCTGCCGGATTGGGCGCCCTGGTTATGTCATGAGGACGAAGCGTATCCAGGCTTTGTGCTGGCCTCTCGGCATCACCGGTTGATGCACGGTTCGTGCCGTAAACCCCATCACAACAGCGCCGATGGCTTAGTACGGGCAGATACCTGGTTAGCCGAACGCCAATCAACCCCTGAAGAGTGGCCAGCCTGGCTGCTGATGACCGGTGACCAGGTCTATGTTGATGATGTTGCTGGCCCGATGCTGCGTGCCGTACACGCACTGATTGAGCGTTTAGGATTGGTAGATGAGCAGTTGGAAGGAGCCACGGTAGGTGACAGCCAAGCGTTATACGCCGCCCCCGAAAGCTATTATCACCGTGAAGCGTTGTTGCCGGATGTGACCAGTAACGCTGCGCTGCGTGAGCGTTTCTTTGGCGGCGTTAAAAAGCCCGTGTTTACCTCCGCAAATGCGCAAAACCACTTAGTGACACTGGCAGAAATGCTTGCCATGTACTGCCTGGTATGGTCCCCAACACCCTGGCAGCTCATTGCCGTTAAACCGCCAGAGTTGGGCGATAAAGAAACTGACGCTTACCAGCAAGAGCAGGCGGTGATTGACGACTTTGTGGCTGGGCTGCCCCGGTGCGCGCGGCTAATGGCCCACGTTCCCAGCCTGATGATCTTTGATGATCACGATGTCACCGATGACTGGAACCTGACGGCTGACTGGGAGCGTTGTGCCTACGGCCATCCATTTTCCAAGCGTATTATCGGCAATGCGTTAGTGGCTTATTTAGTGTGCCAGGGATGGGGCAATGCACCGGATAAGCTTAATCCGCTGTTGCTTCAAGCCTCAACGTTATTTGAAGAAGGTGGCTCGCTTAACGCGAGCTCCCAGGACAAATTCATCGAGCGATTACTGCGCTTTCAGGGTTGGGAGTACCAGGTGCCTGACACGCCTGCTCTTATCGTGCTGGATACGCGTACTCGCCGCTGGCGCAGCGAAAGAAATCCCAACCGTCCCTCGGGTTTAATGGACTGGGAGGCGCTGATGGAAATGCAGCAGGCGTTACTGGGCACTAAAAGCGCTGTTATCGTCTCGCCAGCTCCGATGTTCGGGGTCAAGCTCATCGAGATCATTCAAAAGCTGTTTACCTTGGTGGGCAAGCCGTTAGTGGTGGACGCTGAAAACTGGATGGCGCATCGCGGGGCGGCCAATGTGCTACTGCATATTTGGCGGCACTCAAAAACGCCGGGTAACTACGTGATTTTATCTGGCGACGTCCACTACTCATTTGCCTACGATATTGTTGTACGTCGGCAAAATCAGGCACCGCATCTTTGGCAAATTACCTCCAGTGGGATCAAAAATACGTTTCCCCAACAGCTGTTGAACACGTTTGACCGCTTGAACCGTTGGCTCTATGCGCCGTTTTCACCGCTCAACTGGTTCACTAAGCGCCGCAAGCTGAGTATTCACCCCCGCGATCCGGACCGGGCCAGCGCTGGAGAGCGGCTATGGAATGCCAGTGGGATTGGGCTGGTAAGCCTGGATGAACAGGGCCACCCAACGGATATTCGCCAGTTAGACGTCGATGGCGGTGATGTGGTGTTTCCACCGTCTGAGCTCCCGCGTTCTTAGTCCGCGGCCTGTCATACAAACGACATGGAAATGTCGCACGATTGCTATCCGAATGCTTTCCTGATGGCGCTTTAAAATCAGCTGGAGCTATAACACTCAAAGGAACAGGCGACGTTTGATAGGGCCGCAGGTATATGACCGCACAAGAAGCACAGTGGTTGAACCAGATTATTGCTACAGAAGAGCTGCAGGTGTTGTTTCAGCCCATTGTGAATGCCAATCAGCAGGCTATTTATGGCTATGAAGCGCTTATTCGTGGCCCGAAAACATCGCCGCTACACTTGCCATTACGCCTGTTTGAGGTGGCGACTCAAGCAGGCTTGTTAGTCGAGCTGGATTTACTGTGTCGACGGTTAGCGATTTACCGTTTTGCAGAACTTGAACTGCCCGGATTACTGTTTCTGAACGTGATGCCGCTGACGATTGTTGAGCGTGACTTCCGTGAAGGCTTAACGCTGAGTTTCATCCAAGAGAGTGGCCTGCCTCCAGAGCGGGTGGTCATCGAGCTGACTGAACATGTGCCTATTCATGATTACGAGCTGATGCGTCAAGCAGTGGCCCACTATCGCGACATGGGCTTTCAAGTGGCGTTAGATGACTTAGGCGCTGGCCATTCCAGTTTGCGCCATTGGTCTGAACTACGTCCTGATTTCGTCAAACTAGACCGCCACTTTATTTCTGGCATTGATCAAGAGCCTGCCAAGCGTGAGTTCTTACGCTCGATTCTCGATGTAGCACGCAGCTTAGACTGCCAACTAATTGCTGAGGGGATTGAGACTGCCGCCGAGCACCTCTGTCTGTGGGAGTTAGACCGAGGGTTGACGCTGCTTCAAGGGTTTTACTTTGCACGACCAAGCCTTCATCCGCCCTTGCAGCTACACATACTGCTACCGGCCACGACACAGCTAACAGGTCCAGCGGGGCGCACCGCCCACTCTATTTTACGTTCGATAAGCGCTGTGTCGCCAGCGTGCTCCGTGCCAGAGCTTGCTGAGCGCTTTCGTGATGTGACAAGCCTACGCTGCGTGGCGGTGGTAGAAGATGGCGTGCCGATAGCCGTGGTGCGCCGCAATGCGTTTTTAACGCTATTTACCAACCCCTATAGCCACGCGTTGTACGCAAAGCGTCGGGTGTTAGAGATTGCGGATCCTAAAATGCTAGTGGCCGACGCAGATTTGTCTCTTGAGGCGCTTAGCCAGCAGCTAACCGATAGCCGCGATATCGAGCAGGAAGATTTCGTGATTGTGGATAGTCGCGGTTGCTATCTGGGAATGGGGACGATAGTGGACCTATTGCGCGAAATTACCGCCATTCAGGTGCGTCAGGCTCGCCATGCCAACCCGCTTACCGGGTTGCCGGGTAATATCCTGATAAACGAAACGCTGGTTACTTATCTCGACCAGCACGAAGGGTTTGCGGCCGCCTATGTTGATTTAGATAATTTTAAAGCCTTTAACGATGCTTATGGCTATGCCCGTGGCGATCACGTGATTATTTCCTTATCACGTTTGCTTCAGGCGCAGGTAGAGAGCGCCGGCGGGTTTATCGGTCATATTGGTGGTGATGATTTTATGATGTTGCTTCCCCTAGAGCAGTGGGAGGGCGTTTGCCAGCAAATATTGCACTCTTTTGAAGTGATGGCCCCAGGGTTTTATGAAGATGTAGACCGTCAGCAAGGGGGAGTCCATATAGAAAACCGCCAGGGTGCGGTGACGTTTATTCCTTTTGTCAGTGTTTCTATTGCTGTTAAGCCGGTCACTGATACCACTCGCTGCAAGGCGCTAGACATTGCCGCCCAACTTTCCGAGTTAAAGCACCAAGCAAAAAAAATAGTGGGTAACAGTTTATTCGTAGAGCGTCGAGGGTGCTGTGTGGTGCCAACGTGGAGTAGGTAACAGTGAGTTTTACCCACTGAACTGTCGCTGAGCGGTCATGACCTTGTCATTTTAGTGTCCCTTCGCTGTCATGATTGGGCACCACCATAGCGGCATTGTTAAATAACCCGCTCAGGTGATGTATGCAACCTCTCTGTCTGTCTCAATCGTTTTCTCGTACGTTGATTAGCGCTGCTGTGGTTAGTGCGTTTGCGCTGGCAGCCGTTAACGCCTCCGCTGACCTCTCTTCGCGTTATGTTGATAATGATGGTGACATGGTTGCTGACGTACCCAGCGATGAGTCTCAGTGGGTTGATCCGGATACCTTAGTCTTTGCCTATACGCCGGTCGAAGACCCCGCTGTGTACGCCGATGTTTGGGCGGATTTTCTCGAACACTTAAGCGATGCCACCGGCAAGCGGGTACAGTTCTTCCCGGTTCAGTCCAACGCTGCTCAGCAGGAGGCACTGCGCGCAGGCCGCCTTCATGTGGCTGGTTTTAATACGGGTGGCGTACCGGTTGCCGTTAACTGTGGTGGTTTCCGCCCCTTTGCCATGATGGCTGCTGCAGACGGCAGCTTTGGCTATGAGATGGAGATCATCACTTATCCCGGTAGCGGCATTGAGTCGGTTGAAGATTTGGCAGGCAGCCAACTGGCATTTACCTCTGAAACGTCTAACTCTGGTTTCCGCGCGCCTTCTGCGCTACTGCGTTCCGAGTACGGTTTAGAGGCTGGTGAGGATTTCGAAACTGCGTTCTCCGGTTCCCACGACAACTCCATTTTAGGAGTGGTGAATAAAGACTACGAAGCTGCTGCCATTGCTAACTCTGTTGGCGCGCGGATGATCTCTCGTGGCGTTGTCAACGAAGGTGATTACGAGATTATCTACACCTCCGAAACGTTCCCCACCACCGCCTATGGGCTGGCCAATAACTTGAGCCCTGAGCTGGCCGAGAAAATTCAAGATGCTTTCTTCAGCTACGACTGGGAAGGCACTGCCCTTGAGACCGAGTTTGCCAACTCCGGCGAAGCGCAGTTTATCCCGATTACCTACCAGGAAAACTGGTCGGTCATTCGCACCATCGCCGATGCCAATGGCGTGACCTACGACTGCGATTAACACGTTAGTCGTTCTGGAACCCTATCGGCCAGGAAGGCAACTTTCTGGCCGAATTGCTATGTACCTGACTACTCGTAAATGAGGCACTCTCATGTTGACTCTTACCGGCGTTGGCAAACGTTACCCTACTGGGGATCGTGCGTTAACCGATATACAACTGACGCTACCTAAGGGCCAAGTGATGGCGCTGATTGGGCCATCCGGTGCAGGGAAAAGTACGCTGATTCGTTGCGTGAACCGCTTGGTAGAACCCACCCAAGGCAGTATTCGCCTGGAAGATGTAGAGCTGACCAAACTTTCGGGCAATCGTCTGCGCCACGCGCGCCGCTCCATGGGAATGATTTTTCAGGAGTATGCACTGGTTGACCGTTTAACCGTGATGGAGAACGTACTGTCTGGTCAGCTAGGTTATGTGGGGTTTTGGCGTAGTTTCTTGCGTCGTTACCCACAAGAAGCCGTGGCCGAAGCCTTTCGCTTGCTGGAACGAGTTGGTTTGCCACACGCCATTGATAAGCGTGCCGATGCGCTCTCCGGTGGCCAGCGCCAGCGGGTTGGTATTGCCCGTGCGCTGTTACAAAGCCCAAAGCTACTGTTGGTTGATGAACCCACCGCCAGTCTCGACCCGAAAACATCACGTCAGATCATGCGTCTGATTCGTGAACTATGCGCCGAGCGAGAGTTGGCCGCGATTATCAACATCCACGATGTCGCACTGGCTCAGCAGTTTGCTGACCGTATTGTGGGATTGCGGGCTGGGGAAATCGTCTTTGACGGGCAGCCTGGCGAGCTTACCAGCGAAATTCTGACGACTATCTATGGTGAAGAGGATTGGGATACCACTCCAGAACCTGCTGATGATGAAACTGAACAGAATGTGAAAGAGAGCGAAGAGCATCGCCCTTATGCTAGCTGTGAGCTGTCCCGCTTAGAAAGCCTGGCGAGTGGGGTCGCGCGATGAGCAGCACCAATGCACTGGCGCGCCAACAGGCTGCGCGTGAAGGGCACTGGCGGCGCTTACCACTGATTGATAACCCGCGTGTGCGTTGGGGACTGGTGCTAGGCGCGATTGCATATTTGGTACTGGCGCTTGCCTCTGTGGACGTTAATTGGGCACGCGTGGCGGAAGGAGCCGGACGCGCACTCAATTTTCTTGGTGCGTTTCTGCAGCCGGACTTCGTTAGCCGCCAGAGTGACATTATCGCGGGCCTGCTAGAAAGTCTGACCATGACGTTAACCTCTACGGTGATTGGCGTGTTATTGGCCATTCCTGTGGGGCTGGGGGCGGCGCGTAATATCTCGCCATTACCTATTTATGCCGTGTGCCGCGCGATTATTGCCGTGTCGCGCACCTTCCAAGAAATTATCATCGCCATTCTGTTTGTGGTGATGTTCGGCTTCGGGCCGTTTGCGGGCATGTTGACCCTGGCGTTTGCCACGATTGGTTTTATGGCCAAGCTGCTGGCAGAGGACATTGAAGATCTCGACTGGCGGCAGGTAGAGGCCGTACGCGCCACCGGGGCGAGCTGGTGGCAAACCATGAATCATGCCATTCAACCTCAGGTGATGCCGCGCTTAATTGGCCTCTCGATGTATCGACTGGATATCAACTTCCGTGAGTCGTCAGTGATTGGCATTGTCGGCGCTGGCGGTATCGGTGCCACTCTGAATACCTCGTTGAGCCGCTACGAGTACGGCACATCTGCTGCCATCCTGCTGATTATCATCGCTATTGTACTGATGAGTGAGTATGCCTCCAGCTATGTTCGCCGCTGGACACAGTAACGACGCGCCACTTGCCATAAGAGGAAACGATATGCCTGTTTCAACATCCCCCCAAGGGGCACCGCTTTGGCAGCGGCGCACTACCCGTGCCCAGTGGCTGCAATTCGCTGCCTGGCTTCTAGGCATCAGCCTGTTTCTACTATGTTGGAAAGTGATTTCTGATAACACGATGTGGGTGTTCGTTGAAGATGCTGGCCGCCAGGGCAGCGACTTAATCAGCCGTATGATGCCGCCGCGTTGGGAGTATGCCAATGTGCTGTGGAAGCCCATGTGGGATACCTTGAACATTGCCACGTTAGGGACGGCGCTAGGTATTGTCATGGCCTTTCCCGTGGCGTTTTTAGCGGCACGCAACACCACGCCACACCCACTGATACGCAGCTTGGCGCTCACTGTTATTGTTTCGTCTCGCTCTATCAACTCGCTGATTTGGGCCATGCTGTTGGTCACAATTCTTGGCCCTGGCGTCTTGGCGGGTATTATCGCCATTGCGCTGCGCTCCATTGGCTTTGTAGGCAAGCTGCTTTATGAAGCCATTGAAGAAATTCATCCAACCCCCGTTGAAGCGATTAGTGCCACCGGTGCCAGCCGCCTACAGGTGATGAACTACGCTGTGTTGCCTCAGGTAATGCCTGCCTTTGCGGGTATTAGCGTGTATCGCTGGGACATTAATATTCGTGAGTCTACCGTGCTGGGTCTGGTGGGGGCTGGTGGTATTGGTTTGCAGCTCAATGCCTCAATTAACAGCCTTGCCTGGAACCAAGTTAGCGTCATCTTTGTGATGATTTTTGCCACGGTGCTGGTGTCCGAGTGGGTCTCTGCCCGTGTGCGTCACGCAATCATCTAGTCAGCCTGTCGAGGAACAGAAACCATGCGCTTTCCAAATGCAGACATCACCACCATCGATATTATGCGCCATGGAGAGCCAGTCGGCGGGCGCATGTTACGTGGCAGCACCGACCACCCACTGAGTGAAACGGGCTGGAAGCAAGTGAGTGATGCCGTCATGCGCCACACGGTGGACGGCAAGCCACCTTACGATGCGATTGTTAGTTCGCCACTACTGCGTTGCCGCGAATTTGCGCTGTGGCTAGGCGAGGAGTTTGATGTACCTGTACAAGTTGATGATGACTTGGCTGAACTTCACTTGGGGCGCTGGGAAGGCAAAACGCATGCCCAGGTATTTGCCGATGAGGGCAGTGAGCCAATGAGCGCGTTTTGGTTTAACCCCTGCCAAGTCGCGCCCCCAGAAGGGGAAACATTGGCAGCGCTGGATGCTCGGGTTAGTGAATCCTGGCAGCGGCTGTTGGCTAATCCGCCCGGTAAGCACGTGTTGGTGGTGGCACATCTGTTTGTCTGCAATGCGCTGCTGCGCCAAGTGCTGGGGCAGCCGCTTGGTAACGGCTTAGTGATGGACTTGCCCTATGCTGCGATGAGCCGCCTGCGCCACGAGCACCATGCGCTGGGCGAAACCACCTTTGTTGAGTGGATAGGGCGTTAGTCACCGTGCGTTAGTAATAACAGCTTACGAATCAGTAGCGGGTAAGCTGCGCATAGGCCATGATATAAGCATTGCTAACGTGCTGAGCCGGAGCGATGTATGCCATTTATCCGTCTGTCCCCACTGTTAACGCTATTCGCGCTGCTGCTATTAGCAGGGTGTGCCAGCAAAGAGATCACGACTGCTCCCGCCTCAAATGATCAAGCGGGTATTTCGATGGAGCGCGCGCTGATTCTCTCTCATGCCCAGCAAGCGATTGGCACACCCTATCGCTTTGGCGGCAATACGCCGGAGGGGCTGGATTGTTCGGGGCTTGTGGAAATGACTTATCGCGCTGCGGGCATACGCGTGCCCCGCACTGCTAACGATCAGTTCCGCGCGCTGCCGCAGGTAGATACGCCACGTCCAGGTGATTTACTGTTCTTTGGAGATGGTGCCAAAGCCACACACGTAGGCATTTATGGCGGGAACCGGCAAATGATCCACGCACCTGGCAGCGGTCGAGCCGTGGTCAGCGTGCCACTGGATGTCGATTACTGGAATCAGCGCTTTTTAGGGGCTGCTTCGCCAGCACCCTAAGCGACATTAATAGGGTGAGTAATTGCAATTCAATGTAGGAAAGCCAACGGATCAGGCTGCCTGCTCATCAGGTGTTGTGGTCACTTCTTCTGTGTCTGTAGTAGCTCCCCCTGCGCTTCGTGCAGCATTCATTTCGCTCTGCTCGCGAGCGGCTTCCAGTTTGGCTTCCAATAAATACTGTCTTGCCTGAGCGGCCACCTGTATATCTTTAGAAGAAGGCTCTGCCGGCGCCAACGCTGCCGCGATGACCGTTTGCATCTTTTCAATAGTCGCCGTGGGGTTGCCTGGTACGGGGCCGTAGTCAATGGGAACTTCGCCCGCAACAGCATAGCGTTTGCCGTCTGGCCCAACTTCGTACTCATAGCTGGCACCGCCGGTGTAGGGGCCGCCTACCGTCTGGTGGGCCATTTCATGCTGGCGAACTTCCCGGTCAGTTTGCTTAAGCTGTTCTAAAAGCTGGATCTCCTCCGGTGCTAGCGGCGTACCGTCGGGGCGCGTAGGGCCGGTCGTTTCGCGACTGGCGGATGAGTCCGCCTCTTCACTGGCTTGTGCA
Source organism: Halomonas sp. KG2 (assembly GCA_030440445.1). NCBI lineage: Bacteria > Pseudomonadati > Pseudomonadota > Gammaproteobacteria > Oceanospirillales > Halomonadaceae > Halomonas > Halomonas sp. KG2. The sequence goes on from CP098528.1 coordinate 326,851, forward strand.
GTCTCTGAGGCGTGAGCCTTCTGTTCTTCCGACGCCATCCGATTAGCCTGTGTACTGCTTACCTTAGGCTGCGGTAACGCATATGAAGAAACAAAGGGGGGTAGGGTAGAAAGATCCATAAGCAATTACCGAAGGATAAGCTGTTTGCGTTAGCATAGAGCATCTATGTAGAAATCGCAGCACGTCATTGTCGTGCCTAAAACGACCGCTTAGCTATTGTTTGGTTAATCATTCGCATGCCCATCATCGATGTTGTTATTCATCTGTCAAAAAGTGAGTGTCTTGCGCATTACGAAGAACGTTACTCGAACGTGCGAGCGCGCAGCGTTGATGGCCGCTGGGTCATTTTTCCTGCTGAAGCGCTGCGCCGCGTAGTAGGACAAGAGGGCGTTCATGGCGTTTATCGATTGGAATTTTCTGACCAGAGTCGTTTTATCAACATTCAGCCTCTCTCAACGAGTTGACTTGGCATATGCACTATAGCGATGCAAATCTAACGCTCCATGAACTCATTTATGCCGTTATACCCAATCTAAATAGAGCCGAAAAATTAGTGCTCAATACGCTGGAGAGCCTAATCGAAGTGGCAGAAAACCCATTGGATGTCGTTAAGCGTAACGAACAAAGACATGCTTTCTCGCTAGAAGTGCATCGTGTGCGTATCAATATAGAACACCTTTTGGAACGCTATCGTTCTGATGTGGATAGGGTTTTGCGCTCCGGAGGGGAAGTGAAAGGGCCTGTCGTGGTACCTGATGCCCTAGAGGCCGATGCAATTCGCAGCGCCATTGATATTTACTTACACGTTAGGTCTTTTCAGCGTGGTGAACGTCGTCAGCCACTACCAGGCCACTAGTTATCACCTTATCGCCACTCCTTGTCATCACATGGCATCATCATTGCCTGTATAATGCGAGTACTGCTTTTGGGGTTACCCACCTGAAGGCCGACAGCTTGCCTACCCGGCAATTCGCTGTGACCACATTAGGAGATATATCATGTCTGCCTCACCTGTCACGTTAATGGTAGCCCGTCGAGTGGCGAGCGGCCGTTACCACGATTTTAACCGTTGGTTGAACGAAGGCCGCGACTTGGCGGCTGACTTTCCCGGTTATCTGGGGTCCGGTGTCTTGGCACCACCCAATAGCGATGACGAATATCAAATCATTTTCCGCTTTAGTAGCAGTGATACGTTAACAGCCTGGGAGCACTCGGCTTCACGGAATGCATGGCTACAGCGAGGTAAGGGGCTGTATGACGCACCGCATGAGCACCGTGCCACCGGTCTAGATGCTTGGTTTCAGTCTAGCTCGGGCACGACGCCTCCGCGTTGGAAACAAGCCATCGCCGTATGGTTGGCTTTTTTCCCCATTTCACTGCTGTTTAACTGGCTATTTGGCAGTGCCTTAGCGGACTGGCCCATGGTGCCCCGTGTTCTGGTCAGTACGATGATGTTGACGCCTGTCATGGTGTTTTTATTTATTCCACTTTCAACACGCCTACTTGCCCCTTGGTTGGAAGGGAAATGGTCGCCATTAGATATATTGTCACGTTGGCGTCATGAGCATAGAACGTAGTACAGAATGGATGGGAGCATATCTATATTATTAAAATGAGTTAAAACATGGGCTTAATTTTATCTAATAACATCTTAAGCCATGCTCTTTGGGTTTCTTTAACAACGTGAATAATTGCTAAACTTCATGGGGTTAAACGCTGCAATAGTGCTAAGCTAAATACGCTTGCAGCAAAAGGATAACTGACATTGGTGCAATGCTAGCGTACCAAGTCGCCCCATGGAGTCGTTATGATCCGCGTTCACCATCTCGAAAAATCCCGTTCCCACCGTATTTTATGGCTTCTGGAAACGCTTGGCCTTGATTATGATATTGAGGTTTATCAGCGTGATCCTAATACTCAGCTAGCCCCGGAATCACTTAAAAAAATCCACCCGCTGGGTAAGTCGCCAGTGATTACCGACGGTGAGCTGACCGTAGCAGAGTCAGGGGCAATTATTGATTATCTCGTCAACTGCTATGGTAATACCAAAGATCAGCTCCTTGAGGAAAACCGTAATGAGTGGGTAAATTATCGCTACTGGCTCCACTATGCAGAAGGTTCGTTAATGCCGCTGTTAGTGATGGGGCTGGTCTTTAGCCAACTGCCTAAGCAGTCTCCGTGGCTGATTAAGCCGTTAGCAAAAGGAATTAGCTCAACGGTGCAGCAGCGATTTATCCAGCCCCAACTTAAACAACATCTAACCATTATTGAATCGCACCTACACAAACGAAGTAATTTTGCGGGTGACTGGCCGAGTGGGGCCGATATACAAATGAGTTTTCCGCTACAGGCCGTTGCCGCGACACAATCGTTGTCAGCGTATCCGGCTATCGCAGCATTTGTGGCGCGTATTGAAAGTGATCCTGCCTGGCAACGGGTTGTTGAGCGCGCTGGCCCCCTTACCATGCCCGGTGGGTAGGTTTATCTATGTTCCAGACGTTGAGCTGTTGCGGACCTCGCTCATCTTCTACTCAAAAGGGGGCGTTGTGCGTTCTAGCCCACGTTATGTCAGGAACATTACTGCTAGCTGGATGTTTAGCAACAACTCCCGTATCGGCTGAGACACTGACCGTTGGTGTGTACCACAATCCGCCAAAACTCTTCGCTGACGATGAAGGTCGCCCTCGAGGCGTGCTAGGCGACCTTTTGCAAGCGATTGCCAAAGAAGAGCAGTGGCAGCTTGAAAGTCTTCAATGTGACTTTCAACACTGTCTTACCCTGTTAGAGCAAGGGGACATTGACTTACTACCTGATGTTGCCTGGAGTGAAGAGCGTGCTCAGCGTATCGCGTTTCATGAAGAGCCGGTGATGCATAGTTGGTCACAGCTTTACCAGCGTGAAGGGGCTAAGGTCAGCGCTATTTTTGATCTTGAGCAGCAGCGTGTGGCCGTGGTATCAGGGTCCGTTCAGCAAAGTTATTTGGCGGCGGTAACCGAGCGTTTTGATATCAACGTCACTTGGCTGCCCGTGAGTAGTTTCGCTAGAGGGTTTCAGGCAGTTGCGGATGATGAGGCAGATCTTGTGGCTGCCAATCATCTATTTGGCGACTGGCGGGCTCACGATTATGGATTGAGTGATACGCCTGTTATTTTTCAGCCAGCGAGGCTGTTCTATGCCGCATCCCCACAACTTCCTGATGAGATACTTAGTCGTATTGATGATGTTCTACGTCGATGGAAGCAGGATAAAGGCTCTGCTTATTATGAAACGTTAGGTGCATGGCGAGCTATGACAGGACCATCCCAATTGATTCCCACGTGGGTATGGTGGGGGATTAGCTTGCTTATTTTACTGCTTATTACAGCGCTCTTAGGCAATGTGCTACTTAAACGCCGTATGAAACTTAGTCGAGAACAGTTAAATACCCATGAAGTGCTATTAGCGACTATTTTAGATAGTGTAGATGCATATATCTATATTAAGTCCTCCTCGCTGAAGTACCGTTACGTTAATCGTCGAATGAGTGAGCTTTTTAATCGGCCAATAGAGGCTATTGTTGGAAAGTATGATGATGATTTTTTTAATTCCGAAAGTGCCAAAGCAATAAAAAAAGTAGATCAAAATATTTTAGATTCAGGGAAGAAGGTCACGATTGAAGAGCATAATATGCTGCAGGGTGAGGAGCATGTACGCACTTTTCTATCAATTAAGATGCCATTAACTACGGCGCCAGGTGAAGCGCCTTGCTTATGTGGTATTTCTACGGAGTTAACTGAGTATCTGGAAATGCAATCTAAAACCCATCGTCTGGCGTTTTATGATGCATTGACTGGCCTTCCGAATCGTCGGCGCCTCATGGAGTTATTAGCCGATGTCACGGATCAGAATAATTGCACAACAAACTTCAGCGCAATTTTTATTGTTGATTTAGATAATTTTAGACTGGTGAATGACATTCAGGGCCACGAGAGTGGCGATCAATTACTGATTAATGTCGCCGAAAGTTTGCAACTACACTTGCCTCAGGAGGCAACCGTTGCCCGCTTTAGTAGCGATGAGTTTGTCGTACTGTTAAATACATTAGGTGAACAGCAAGGTAAAGCAACGCACAAGGCTGAGCGCCTTGCAAGGCAGCTCTTAGAAGCGGTTGCTAAGCTGCGTAACGACCGGGCTCTGCCGATTACCGCCAGCATTGGCATTTCACTGTTTAAGTGTTTGGGGTTGAGTGTGAACAGTGTTTTACAACAAGCAGACATGGCGCTACAACAAGCCAAAGCGGCTGGCGGTAATTCGTTGCGCTTTTTTAATATGGAGATGCAAACCAGTGTGCTGGAGAGGGCTAGACTTGAGGGGGATCTGCATCAAGCCTTAGAGCGCAACGAGCTTTCGCTACATTACCAAGTGCAGGTCAACCATCAAGGCGTCACTACTGGCGTTGAGGCCTTATTACGCTGGTACCACCCTCAGCGTGGCTGGGTATCGCCAGCCACCTTTATTCCCCTTGCGGAAGAAACCGGGTTGATTCTACCTATTGGGCACTGGGTGTTGAAATTAGCCTGTGAACAATTAGCAAAATGGGCGCAGCAACCTGCATATGCAGCACTCACTATCTCCGTTAACGTGAGTTCGGTGCAGTTCCAGCAACCCGGGTTCGTACGCGATGTAGAAAGCTTGTTAGCACTAACCCAGGCACCGCCGAGTCGCTTGGTGTTGGAAGTGACAGAAAGTCTATTAATGAGCGAACCCACGCGAGTACGTAGCACCATGTTAAAGCTTCGTTCCCAAGGTATTCGCTTCGCGCTGGATGACTTTGGCACGGGTTACTCGTCGCTGAGCTACCTGAAACGCTTACCGTTGGACGAGCTAAAGATCGATCAGTCGTTTATTCGCGAATTATTAACGGACAAAACCGATGCGGCGATTGTGGATACCACGATTCTTTTAGCGGTCAGTCTCGGTTTAACCGTAGTGGCTGAAGGCGTCGAGAAAAAAGAGCAGTTTGATTGGCTTAAAGGACATGGATGTTACCGCTATCAGGGCTATTTATTTGGCCGCCCGACGCCAATTGAGTATTTATTCGAGGCGTACTAAAAAGCCCGCGCAGCACTTGTTAGCGCGTGACGCGGGCTTGAACTGATGTCAACGTTTGTTAACCAAAGACGGCGAAGCTACTGGCGTTAAGCCACATATGCACAATGATACTGGCGACGTAGCCTAGAAAAATAGCCGGTGCCCAGCGTAGGTGGCCCATAAAGGTATAAGCGCCACGCGCTTGCCCCATCACGGCAACCCCTGCTGCGGAGCCAATTGAGAGCAAGCTGCCCCCTACACCGGCCGTCAACGTAATCAGTAGCCAATGCCCGTGGGACATTTCTGGCTCCATCGTCAGGACTGCGAACATTACCGGAATGTTATCGACTACCGCTGACACAACCCCCAAGACAATATTGGCCCAGGTGGCGTTCCAACCGGTGTAAAGCGCTTCGGAAAGCAGTCCAAGGTAGCCCATAAAGCCAAGGCCGCCTACGCACATAACCACCCCGTAGAAGAACAGCAGCGTGTCCCACTCGGCGCGGGCGACACGATTGAAAACATCAAACGGCACCACGCCACCTAACTGCTCGAGCTTTTTATTATCGCCTTGGCGGCTATAGCGTTCACGCTTGCGTTCCAGCGAGCGAGGCAGGCTGCGACGTAGGTAATAGCCGAAAAACTGTAGGTAGCCAAGACCCGTCATCATGCCGAGTACAGGCGGCAAGTGCAGCAGCGTATGGCACAGTACAGCGGTGGCAATAGTGATCAAAAACAGCGCAATGATTCGCCGTGCACCGCGTTTGAGCCATACATCTTCATAAACGCTGCTGGGCTTCTGATCCTTAATAAATATACTCATGATGACTGCAGGAATCAGGAAGTTTACCAAGGAAGGTAGGAAGAGGATGAAAAACTCCTGGAACTGGATAATACCTGCTTGCCAGACCATTAGCGTGGTGATATCGCCGAAGGGGCTAAAGGCACCACCGGCATTGGCGGCTACCACAACGTTGATACAGGCGAGATTGATGAAGCGTTTATCTCCTTCAGCAACCTTGGTGATAACGGCACACATTAGTAGCGCTGTGGTTAAGTTATCGGCAATGGGAGAGAGCACAAAGGCAAGGCCGCCCGTTAACCAGAATAGCTGGCGGTAGCTAAAGCCTTTGCGCAGCATCCACGAGCGAAGGGCGTCAAATACACGGCGCTCCTCCATGGCGTTGATATACGTCATGGCAACCAACAGGAACAGCATTAGCTCGGTGAACTCCAAAAGTGTCACACGAAACGCATGCTCTGACGTATCGGACATGCCATTTTGGACGTACACCCAGCCAATGAGTCCCCAAATGATACCGGCAGCAACCAGCACCGGTTTAGACTTACGCATGTGGATCTTCTCTTCTGCCATTACTAAGGCATAGGCAAGCACGAAGATCGCTACGGCAAAAAATCCGACGGTTGAGGAGGTTAAGTCGATATCTCCAGTCACTGCAAAAGCGGAAGGACTCATGCATAATAATAAGGCTGCTAACAAAAAAGGCCAGCAACGAGAAACTCGGAGCTGGCCAGGGTCATTATGTAACGTCGGCATGGCGTATTTATCCTTATATTGGTTAAAAGGTAGGGGGAATAAGCGGCGTTAGTTTAACAAGTTATATTGCATTGCAATACGGAATTAAACCGAATGAAATGCTTTGATAAGCAAGTTATTACGTCTTTTTTTTGGAAATTATCCGTTTAGCTAATAGTAATATGGCCAAATAAATGTAAAGAGTTTAATCATAAATCAGATAAACATAATAGATTTACGATATTTGTTGGTCTCCGTCGCTTTGTAGGTATATTTGCTGCTTGTGGGTCGATCTTCAGGCGATAATAAAATTGAGCAACATGCGCGACCATATTGATGGCTGCGTTGGTATGGTTGATCATTATGTCGCGTCTAAAGGCTTGGAATTTAGCCTTTGTCATCGCTTTCAGTCAATAAAAACGAGGCCACACAGCTGGCCGTTGGACACGTTAAGGAACTCATATGCACCACTCCATTCGCTCCCTTTATCGCACGTTAGGCGTCTCGGCTGCCACGCTTGCCCTTGCCGCTGCTGCAATGACAGCACAAGCAGAAACACGGGTTACCTATAAATCAGCATCGGCGGGAACCGCCTATTACCAGATGGGTGTTGAACTCTCTGAGGCAGTGCGCCAAGGCACTGACGATGCCATTATCCTGACATTAGAAGAAAGCCAGGGCTCAGTGCAGAACGTGATGGAGGTGATGGCTCGGCAAGGTAACTATGTATTCACTACGCCGCCAGCCTTAGTTGAACAGGCTATGGCTGGGGAAGGAGCTTTTGCCGAGCGTCAGCATCCTCGCTTCCAAGAAATTCGCGGCCTATTTCCTATTCCCTCTATCACCATGCATTTTGTGATCGCAGGCGATGGCGGTGTGACCGATATGGCTGCGCTTGAAGATAAGCACATCTTAATCGGCCGAGGTACTTTTGGCGCTCGGGAAGCTACTCGGTATCTAGAGCTGTTTGGGCTGGAAGAGAAAGTGCGTGTTGCTGACGCTTCTATTGGAAGTGGGCCAGATGCGTTAAAAAATGGTCAGATTGATGCCTTTGTGACGGCCAGCTCCTTCCCAACCCCGAATGTTATTGAAACGGCTGCCAGCATGCCAATCACCCTGGTTAGCTTTAGCGATGAGCAGATAGCGCAAACAGGCGCTGCTCGCCAGACGATTCCTGGTGGCACGTACCCAGGCGTGGATGAGGATGTGCAAACCACGTCGCTGCCGGTCATCGCTTATACAACTTCACAAATGGATGACGAGACCGCGTATGCTCTGACAAAAACCTTCTGGGAGCGTCGCGATGCCATGGCTGAAGAAACGGCTTGGTGGAGCAGTATCTCGCCCGATATGCTGAGTAATATGACCGGTACGCTGCACCCCGGTGCACTGCGTTATTATGAAGAAGCAGGAGTCGATGTGCCTGACGCTCTTCGATAGAGGCTGCCTTAGCAGCGTTTTTTTGGCACTGATAATACGCAACGGTCTGTAAGCCGTTGCGTTGTTTTATAGGGATAGGCAACTCGGCATGCATGCTCTTTTTTCGTCTCAGACGGCTGATAACGCCACACCTAATGCGGTGGCGTCCCCTGGTTGGATTGCGTTAGGTGTCATTAGCGTTGGGTTTCATTTGGGACTTATTTTTTACGGTTTAACGCCCGCCCTGGTGAGCAGACCATTACATATGGCGCTACTGCTGCCTTGGGTGTTGATTTATATGGCTAAAACCCCTTTTCAGCGCATTAGTGGCTGGGGGCTGACGCTATTGGGGATAGCAGCTTGCGCCTACATCGCGCTTAACGAAGCCACGCTTGCGAATCAGTATGGCTTTATTGATACCCATCTGCAGATGGCGATTGGTCTTTTCTTAATTATGCTGGCACTGGAGGCGGCAAGGCGTGCGATCGGTTGGCCGCTGCCGTTGGTTGCGCTACTGGCACTGCTTTACGGCGCTTTCGGCCAGTTCGTGCCGGGGGCATTTGGCCACCCGGGGTTGCCGCTGCAAAGCATGGTGGGTTCACTGACGATTGCGGAAGGGGGACTATGGGGCTCGCTGACGGGGGTTAGCGTGGGTGTCGTGGCTATCTTCGTGATTTTTGGTGCGGTGCTGAATGCTGGCGAAGCTGGCCAAGGTTTCATGAATTTAGCGAGTGCCGTTGCTGGGCGTTTAACCGGCGGTGCGGCTAAAGTGTCGGTGATTTCGTCGGCGTTGATGGGGTCCATTTCAGGCTCAGCCTCAGCGAACGTTGCCTCTACTGGGGCGATTACGATTCCCTCAATGGTACGTTTGCGCTACCCGCGTTCGTTTGCGGGCGCGGTAGAAGCGGTGGCGTCTTCAGGCGGGCAAATAATGCCACCGCTGATGGGGGCGGGAGCATTCGTCATGGTAGAGCTAACCGGCACGCCCTATACGCAAATCATGGCCGCAGCAACGCTACCCGCTGTGCTCTATTTTCTGACGGTATGGATGGGCATTAATGCCTACGCAACGCGTCATGACTTGCAGCCGATTGATGCCAGCGAGCAGCCAGCCGCCAAAGAAGTGCTCATCACATCACTCTTTTTTGCGGTGCCGTTTGTACTGTTGTTAGAGCGTATTTTTAACGGCGGGTACACACCTCAATATGCCGCCAGTATTGCGATATTTGCCGGTGCAGCGCTGCTGCTGGTTGATGTTACGCTGCGCTTCTCAATTGCTGGGTTTGCAAATCGCTTAGCGGATGCGGTGGTGACCGCAGGGCGGCAAATTGCCACCATTGGCGCGATTATTTTGTGTGCCTCTCTGGTGATTGGTGTGCTCTCGTTAACAGGTCTTGGCGTAAAGATTACGTCGGGTATCTTATCGCTCTCAAATGACCTGCTATGGCCTGCGCTATTGTTAACCGCACTGGCCTGCCTGATCTTGGGGATGGAGGTGCCAACAACAGCAGCCTATGTGATTTGTGTGTCGGTGGCAGGACCAGCGCTTATATCGCTCGGATTAGAGCCGTTGTTGGCGCACCTGTTTGTGTTTTGGTACGCGCTGCTTTCGACGATTACGCCGCCTGTCTGTGGGGGAGTATTTATCGCGGCTGGAATGGTCGGTGAAAACTGGCTCAAAGTAGCGCTTAAGGCCATGGCACTGGGGATAGGGTTGTACATCATTCCCTTGGCGATGGTCGCGAACCCTGACGTTATTCAGCTTGCTTTTAATCCAGCGGGCGCTTTGCTCGACGGTTTAAAAATAGCCGCTGGTTTAACGGCTATTTCGTTTGGTGTCATCGCTCGTAAAGCCATTTGGCTTCGCGTAATACTCGTGGTGGCGGGCGCGGCTGTTATCTTTCTCGTTTAATGGCACATGGGTTTAAAAACAACGGCGATGTGGCCGGTAATTGGGTGGTGGCATACACCACCCAGGTATCTAGTGCAGGCCCCAGCGACTGCACCAGCTTAAGTTGCTCAGGCGCTTGATTCATGACCTCTTCAGCGCAAATCCCGGCCTCAAAAGCACCCGCTAGCAAGCCTTCAGCCACGGCAACCGTCGTGGGTGCTTCGATAATATCGCCAAAGCTGCTTAAATCTGTGTAATGGCGGGTAGCTGGCTGAATCGCCACATGACGAGGGGTGGCAATACCGCGCTGAGCAACTAACGCTAAAGGCTTGCTGCCTGCAATAAAGACATCGACCGGATAGGCGCGGTGCATATAGCGGCCCACGCAATCGCTGTGGGCAAAGTGAGCGGTGCACTGGAGCAGGTGGCTTACTCGCCCCTCAATCAGCGCTTCAAACGCCTCTTCAAACTGTTCGAAAAGATGCAGGTTCGTGGATGGCTGACCATGCTTCGCTAAATAGCGCAGAGCAATTAATTCATGATTGTTGCCGCTAGGGCCGAGGGTGGCAATTTGCACAGCTAATTCCTCAGACGATTGTAAAACTTAGCGTAAGGTAGGCTACATAGCCGCCTAGTAGAGCGGCTCCTTCCCAGCGAGATAACCGCATATTTGTGTAGAGAAACAGTAGCAATACGCCTGCTGCTCCGAGCATCACCCATTGGTCAAACTGACTTACTCGCTCAGCAATAGGCAGGGGCTGTAGGAAAGCTGATATACCTAAGATGCCTAGAAGGTTGAAAATGTTGCTGCCCAAAATATTTCCGACAGCCACATCGGCGTGGCGGCGAAGAGCCGCAATCACCGATACCGCCATTTCGGGTAACGAGGTACCCACCGCAACAATCGTTAAGCCAATAACTGCTTCGGAAATACCCATGGCTTGGGCTAAGCCAATGGCACCATAAAGTAACAGCTGCGAGCCACCTATCAACATCGCAAGCCCCACAATAAGCGCCATAACTATCATGGTTGTTGAACTTGGAATTGCAGTGAGTTCGTCTGCTTCTGCGCTATGCATTTCAGCTGCGGGAAGTGGTTGAGCGCGTTCAGTGCGATATGCCCAAATGAGATAAGCCGTCAACGCGGCTAATAATATTACCGCATCCCAACGGCCGAGGGCGCCACTCCAGGCCAGAGCGATAAATAGCAGGCTAGCGCCGACCACCACCACACCATCTCGTCTTAGCGCCAGCGGCTGTACTGACATGGGGCAAATGACTGCGCAAAGACCAAGAATCAGCAGTATATTGCCTATGTTGCTACCCACGATATTGCCGACAGCAATATCTGGTTGTTGGCGAATGGCGGCATCAATGGAAACGACCAGTTCGGGGGAAGATGTGCCAAAACCAACGACGACGAGGCCTGTTAACAGTGGCGAGACTCCCATTCGTTTAGCCCCGGCGACAGCGCCACGGATGAGAGCTTCGCCTCCCAGCGTTAATAGTACGATACCGACGGCTAAACTTATCCCATACAGCATGCTATTTAATCTCTTAGTGTGCTCACTTAGGCGTTATTCCAAGCGTAGGCTTCACACATTAGCGGGAATCGCTGCGTCTGCAAGTCAATTAATCGAAGCTCTATCCACGCAAGGGAAACGTCGGGTAGGCGTTCAGTAGGGTGTCTAGTTCATTGCATACAAAGCGCGGTTCAATCCACTGTGTCAGGTGTTCGTGAACGTAGTGAAGAAAGCGTTGTGCTGACTGTGGAAGGCGCTGATCATTACGCACGATAAATTGCCAGTGGCTCTCAATAGGTAGCCCCTGAACGGGTAATACCACTAGGTCAGGATGCTCATTAGGCAAAACGTGTTCAGATAACACTGCAACGCCCATATTGGCTGCCACGCTTACTCGTATGGCCTCGTTACTGGCCATCTGTAATGTTTTTTGCATGGTCAGTCCGTGCTCTTGCAGCCAGCTGTCTAATAACATGCGTGTGGCAGAGCCTGGCTCGCGTAGCAGTAAGCGCTCACTTAGTAGCTGCTCCATCGTCACGGCTTTCTGTTGAGCCAGCGAGTGGTCGGCGGCGGCAATGGCAACTAAGGGGTTACGCATAAAGCGTGACGCGACCGCGTGAGCAAGCGCGGGCGGATGGCTAAAGACGTAAAGATCGTCTTCCTGGCGCTCAAAGCGCGCCAATACCTGTCGACGATTGCCGATATGAACGGTGACATCGACGTCAGGGAATGCCTGACTAAAAGGTCCTAAGAGGCGTGGTAAGACGTACTGAGCAGTGTTCACTAGGGCAATGCTAAATCGCCCCTTACTGCCATACTGTAAATCACTGAGCTGATCTGCAAAGTCGTCAAAGCGCCCCAACACATCCCGACTTGCCTGATAAAGCGCTTGCCCTGTGGCGGTCATCGTCAGTTGTTGGGCATGCTGTTCTAACAACGGGCTGCCTACCGCTTCTCGGAGGCGTTTCAACTGCTGTGAGACGGTTGGCTGGGTAAGGTGAAGCTGTCTTGCGGCTTCGCTGATGGAGCCACATCTAACGACGGTTACGTATACCTGAAGCAACCTAAAGGTCAGATGGCGAATATTCATAGCAACCGAAACTCCTGGGGCGTCTCTTAATGCATCATTATTGGGTCGTGGTGTCGATCAGCTTTATCAACGAATACCTGGCAAGCCATCATGGAAAAGCTAGGCTATTCCTTGCCGTTAATGGACAGGTGAAGACAAAAGAGTTTAAACCACATTACACTAAGGTGGCGCACGTTGGGTTGCTCTCAAGGCCAAGAACATGGCTTTGAATAGCTTTGAAGAAAAGCATGCTGTTATATTTGAAATGTTTTTAAGCTAATAACTATAAGGAATTCCACCTATGATGATCCCCTTTTTAACTTCGCGTCCGCTTAAAACGCTGACCGCCAGTTTATGTATCGGCGGGTTGTTAGTCTCTCCACAGGCATTCTCTCAGCAAGCGATCTTGGAAGGTGAGCGCTTTCATCCCCAAGAGAGTAGCCATGGCATGGTCGCTACCAGCCACTTTCTCGCCTCAGAGGTTGCCCGTGATGTGCTTGCTGAAGGAGGCAACGCCGTTGATGCTGCCGTAGTGGCAGGCTTTGCGCTAGCGGTGACCCAGCCCCGTTCCGGTAATATCGGTGGTGGCGGTTTTATGCTGATCTCGGATGAAACAAGCGACGAAGTCATTGCCATCGACTACCGCGAGATGGCCCCTTCCGCTGCCTTTGAAGCTATGTTCCAAGATGAAAATGGCGATGCAGTGACCGAGCGTTCCCGCTTTACTCACTTGGCCGCAGGTGTTCCCGGTACCGTTGCGGGGCTGGCTCTGGCTCTAGAAGAGTATGGTACGTTAAGTCTTGCTGAAGCGCTGGAACCCGCCATTCGTCTTGCTGAAGATGGCTTCGCGGTGCCTCCACGCTTTGTTCAAGGGCTACAAGAGACCAGAGAACGCTTTGAACCCTGGGATGCGAGCATGGCCAAGTTCTTCAAGGAGGACGGTAGCGCCTACGAAGTTGGCGATATTTTCAAGCAACCTGATCTAGCCGCGACACTCAGGCGCATTGCTGAACAAGGGGCTCGCGAGTTTTATGAAGGAGAAACGGCAGAGCTGATTGTTGCCGAGATGGAGCGTCACGATGGACTGATTACCATGGAAGACATGGCTAGTTACGCCCCCATCATCCGTGAACCCAGCCACGGTACTTATCGCGGCTACGATATTTACGCCATGAGCCCTCCTTCTTCCGGTGGTGCTCATATTGTGCAGATGCTGAATATTCTCGAAGAATATCCCATCGGTGAACTCGGCTTTGGCTCTGCTGAAAGCATGCACCTAATGGCCGAAGCCATGAAGCGTGCTTACGCTGACCGCTCGGAGTTCTTGGGCGATACTGACTTTGTCGATGTGCCTTTGGCCGGCATCACCTCAAAGGAGTATGCAGCCGAACTGCGTAGCCAGATTGGCGACCAAGCTACCCCTAGTGCAGACATTGCGCCTGGCAATCCGAACGACTACGAATCCAATGAAACCACTCACTTTTCCATTGTAGATGACGGTGGTCTGGCAGTTTCAAACACGTACACCATCAACTTCAGTTATGGCTCTGGAATCGTGGTGGATGGCGCGGGCTTCTTGCTCAACAACGAAATGGATGATTTCTCAGCCAAGCCCGGCGTGCCCAACGCCTATGGATTGATTGGCGGCGAAGCCAATAAGGTTGAGCCAGGCAAACGAATGCTTTCGTCTATGACGCCCACTATCGTCAAGCAAGACGGCAAAAACTTCCTGGTTACTGGCAGTCCCGGCGGTTCACGTATTATCACCACAACGCTACAGGTGTTAATGAACGTTATTGATCATGATATGAATATACAATCAGCGGTTAGCGCACCGCGCATGCACCACCAGTGGGTGCCTGATGAGATTCGCGTTGAGGCAGGCTTTAGTCCAGATACACTTAACTTGCTGGAAGAGCGTGGCCACACGGTCAGTCAGCAGTCAGCCATGGGCGCCGCTCAGTCAATCATGATCAAAGACGGGATGTTCTTTGGTGGCGCCGATCCTCGCCGCTCCACCTCATCTGCTATTGGCCTGTAACGTTACGTTAGGCTCTTACCACCCCGCCCTGATTGCTCAGGGCGGGGTCGTTCAGGCATCGCGCCTAGTGACCCTTTCATATCCTTAGTTTAACCATCATCACCACTGCCTATTAACTATCACCACTGCTTATCAATGAGTAGCGATAGGGTGATGATAACGGCATAGATAATTATCTATGATTTTCTTTCAATATATTATTAGTTATCTAGTGCCATCGCTCGCAAAATGCAGTCTCTTTTAACCCTAGGGAGCAGTGGTGATGCCAGATATTGTGGTGATGTTTTTTTTATTGGGGCTAGTCGCCGGAGCTGTGAAGTCGGATCTTCAGGTACCTAAAGCTACTTACGACACCCTAAGCCTGTTATTAATGCTCACCATTGGCTTAAAGGGAGGAATGGCACTGCATGGCAATATCCACTGGGGATTGATGCCAGAGCTTACCGGCGTAGCGCTGTTGTCAGCGTTTATACCGCTGATGCTGATGCCCGTGTTGCGCCGCTGGGTGCGTCTTTCCGCCGCCGACAGCGCTAGCATTGCTGCTCACTATGGCTCGGTCAGTGCGGGTACGTTTGCGGTCGCACTGGCGTATGTAGAAGCACGTCAGTTAGCGGTGGGTAGTGAAGTAACGCTCTATTTGGTCGCTATGGAGCTGCCCGCGATCATGGTGGCGATCGCCCTGTTTAGACGCTATCAAGGCGCCGCTGTTAAAGAGAGCACCAGCAAGTTATGGCATGAAACTTTAACCAACCGTGGCGTTATCCTGTTAGCAGGTGGGGTCGTGATCGGCACGCTATACGGGCCATTTCAAGGAGAGGAAGTCACCACACTGTTTACTGGAGCTTTCAAAGGCGTGCTGGCGTTGTTCCTGCTAGAAATGGGCTTAACCGCCGCGCAAACGCTGCGCCCAATGCCCTGGCATCATTGGCGCTTAGTGACTTTTGCGCTGGTCACGCCATTGCTGCTGTCACTGCTGGGGATTCTGGTAGGTACACTGGTTGGTTTGCCAGTGGGCTCTGTGGTGATTCTTGCCGCATTGGCTGCTAGTGCCTCCTATATAGCGGCGCCGGCTGCAATGCGTGCAGCTATCCCGCAAGCGAACATTGGGCTTGCGATGCTAGCGTCACTTGGCATTACTTTTCCTCTCAACGTGATGCTTGGGATCCCTCTTTACCATAGGCTGCTGGAGCACTTATTTAACTAACAAATGGGTCGCGCTATCGCTTCAATTTGATCTGCCAGTCATTGGAGTAATTTGTTGTTTAATTGGAATTTAACGCCAGCTTATTGCTTATAAAGCTGGCGTTTTTTAGTTTATTTTTCTGTTTTGTAAGCTTCAATAGATAAATTTTAATAATTTATTAACGTGCTTAGTTCAGCCGCACTATTTTGCTGGCCCATGTGTATTTCCCCTGGAAGCAGCACGAAAAGCCGAGGAATAGACACGTTAAGTCATCGTTACCCTCGTATTCTTTTGTAACAGTGATGTGATCGCAATGCTGTTGAAGTGTTGAAAGTGCGATGACGCATTGTGCTTAATTAGCTGGTATAGATGAAAGGGCAGTATACCTCTAGAAAGCTTGTCTATTGCTAACGCCTTAGATGATAAATCTAAAAAACTCCTGCTGAACGAAAAACATCGCTGCTGATAAACCTATTAAAAACTCAATAATAACGAGGTCTATAAGATGGAAGATAAACCAAAAAGGGTCCGTCAAAAACCCAGTCTCGGGCTTGCTCTTGTGCCCGTTGTGCTGACACTAATCGCTATCGGGGTACAAATTTTCTATTTTGGTGATTTCACACCACATATCCCGCTGGCCATCGGCCTGGCGATAACCTCACTAGTGGGTATCAAACTTGGCTTCCGCTGGAAGCGGATTGAAGATGGGGCGTTTCACGTTATCAACGTGTCTTTGCCTTCGGTTTCGGTGTTGATCTTAGTGGGCATGATTATTGGCGTCTGGATTGCCAGCGGTACCGTGCCCAGTCTGATCTATTACGGCCTTCTTCTGTTGTCTCCGGCTTTCTTCCTTGCCGCGGCGATGCTGATTTGTGCGGTGGTGTCCGTTTCTTTGGGGACCTCCTGGGGAACCGTTGGTACGGTAGGTTTAGCGCTTGTTGGTATCGGCGCTGGATTTGAAATTCCGATTTACTGGACTGCCGGTGCGGTTGTTTCTGGCGCCTTTTTTGGCGACAAAGTCTCACCGCTTTCCGACACCACAAACCTGGCGGCGGCGGTTACCGGTAACGATGTGTTCTCGCATATCAAAAACATGATGCCAACGACGCTTCCGGCCATGCTGATCGCGTTAGCCATCTATCTGGTGGTGGGCTTCACCATGATTGATGATCAAGCGGCATCTTTTGAGCGC
This sequence comes from Halomonas sp. KG2, assembly GCA_030440445.1. Lineage (NCBI taxonomy): Bacteria > Pseudomonadati > Pseudomonadota > Gammaproteobacteria > Oceanospirillales > Halomonadaceae > Halomonas > Halomonas sp. KG2. The sequence continues at coordinate 343,776 of CP098528.1, forward strand.
ATTGATGCCATCACTGCGTCACTAGACGAACACTTTACTATTTCTATCTGGCTGCTGTTGCCAGCGGTGCTGGTTATTGGTCTAGCCATCAAGAAAATGCCGCCGATTCCTTCCCTGTTTGCTGGTGTAATGGCAGGTGCGGTAACCGCCATGGCGGTTCAGGGGGTAGGTCTGCACGATATCGTTACTTACGCTAACTATGGTTACTCCATTGAAACGGGCGTGGAAGCCATGGATAGCCTGTTAAACCGTGGCGGCATTCAGTCAATGATGTGGACCATCTCGTTGATTCTGATTGCCTTGGCCTTTGGCGGTGCGTTGGAGAAAACGGGCTGCCTGGAGACCATCATCAAGGCCATTATGTCCAAGGTGCGCTCGTTCAAAGGCGTTCAAACCTCGGCAATTGCTACCTCCTTTGCAACTAACCTAGTGGCAGGCGACCCCTACCTATCCGTTGCGCTACCGGGGCGTATGTACGCGCCTACCTACCGTGGGCTGGGTTACTCAACCCTGAACCTATCGCGTGGTGTTGAGGAAGGTGGAACATTGATGTCGCCGCTCATTCCATGGAACGCAGGTGGTGCCTTCGTCATTAGCGTATTAGGGCTAGGCATTGGCGAAGGTAACGTTGAGAACCTTCTGTATATACCACTGGCCTTTGCCTGCTGGTTATCGCCCTTAATCGGTATTCTTTACGCACAGATGGGCTTTTTCTCGCCCAAGGCAACTGATGCAGAGCGTGCCCTGTGGGAAAAACAGGGGGAAGCGATTGCCTCTACCGAAGCATTGGGTGCTGCTGCTGACGCAGCCGTTACTAGCCCGACGCCAGCTCCTAGCTCGAGTTGATCGTCACTAGTCGTTACGTGTTTTACCGATAAGACAGCACCCCGGCTTGCGAAAGGCGGGGTGTTTGTCTTTTGAGCTAGGCGTTTTTTGCCGACAATCGAATCGCTGCGACTTGTGTTTGCTTGCAAGCACGCCCGAATAAAACCAGGAGGATAGTAATGACTACAACGCATCCAACCGTGGTCATTGGTGGTGGAATCGTGGGTATTTGCTGTGCGTTATCTCTGCAAAAAGAGAGGCTCGACGTAACGCTCGTAGAGCCCGCTATGTCCGGCGATAGTACCGCTAAGTGGAGCTGCGGGCAGATTGCGGTTAGCGAAATTATTCCTCAGTCCAAGCCTGGTATTATCAAAAAAGTGCCTGGATGGCTGCTGGATCAAAAAGGGCCGCTGGCGCTGCGGCCATCAGCACTACCAGGGCTATTACCCTGGATGCTGCGCTTTATCACCCACGCGCGGCGTTCACGCATCGATACTATCGCCCATGAGCTAGCAACTTTAACGCGTCGTGCCTTCCAGGATTATGAGCCCCTGCTTGCGCAGTGCCGTCGTGACGATCTGATTGGTCACCAACCAACCCTTGAACTGTTTGACGATGCAGCTGGGCTAGCCGATGAGCAAACTTATGTAGAGCTACGCCGCGCGCTAGGGTTTGTTTCCGAAACGCTGAATGCCGAACAGATTGCCGCTATGGAACCAGCGCTCGCGGGGCGCTTTTCTCACGGCTTGTTGTTGTCAGATTGGCGCACGGTGTGCGATACCGAAACCTTCCTCATCGAGCTTGCTCACAGTTTTGTAGAGCAGGGCGGCAAGCTTGTTCAGGATAGTGTGTCGCGTATTGAGACCCAGGGAGGGCGTGCCGTTGGTGTGACTCTGGCCAGCGGTGAGAGGCTGCCGGTCGAGCAGGTGGTGGTCGCCGCAGGCAACGGCAGTTCGGCGTTTTTTGAAACATTAGGCATTAAGGTACCGTTGATTAAGGTCGGCGGCTATCAGGTGTTGTTACCCAACCCTGGCGTCGATTTAACCCACGCCACTTTTTATGCTGACGGCGGCTTCGGCCTGATTCCTATGGAGCGAGGGCTACAGATCGGCGGCACGATTGAGTTTGCTGGCAACCATGCTGAACCGAACTTCAAGCGTGCGGAGATCATTCTTGAAAAAGCCAAGACGATACTGCCATCGTTGAATACGGCTGGTATGGAGTTTGGCGCTGGCTGGCGCCCCTTCTTGCCAGACACTAAACCTGTGATTGATAAATCGCCATTGCTTAAAAACGTCGCGATGGCTTTTGGTCATGGCCAGTTGGGGCTAACGCTAGGTGCCACGACGGGGCGCTTGGTAGCTGACATGCTGCAAGGGCGTGATAGTCAGTTGGATATTAGCCCTTTCAGTGCATCACGCTTTACATTGGCTGGTGGTTGATTGCCGGCTGCGCGGTGTGCAGGCTAAGAGTAGGGCCCGTCTCTTGAGTATGAGACGGGCTGTTTATCTACGATTTAGCGCGCTTAGTGGTTATGTCCTGCATGACTGCCAAACGCTGCGTTGAACTGAATCATTCCCACCCACTGCTCATCATGCCCTGCAAAGTCTTCGCGGGTCAGTTGCGTGCGCACGAACATGTTATCGCGTACATGCCAAGTGAGCTGCGCGCTTTGCCGCCAGGACGTGTCTTCTGAGACGATAGCGGTAGGATGGGTTCCCATCACTTTATTGGTTAACCCTAATGCTTCTGCCCGCAGGCCGACTTCCCAACGTGGTGCAATACCGTAAATAGCGTCGATGTAAGCACCATCTTGTTGCTCAGTGTAATGATCGTGTGCATGAAAGTGATCATGGTGTTGCACATGCTCTTGCAGGTCACGTTCGCTATAGAAGTATTCCGCACCTAATTGCCAGTTGCCCTGGTGACCGGGTTGCTCCGCATCGTAGTTAAACCGCGCATCTAAGCCTGCGAACCAGTTGTCGCCTTCAGCAGTATGGGCATGGTGGCCATGGTCATCGACACGCACATACTGACGGTTCATACCCGCAGACGTTCCCAGCGTTAACTGCTTATTCGCACCGAGATCTGGGCGGTATTTAGCGAAAATTGTGCCCACGCGAGGGCCACTGGCGCGATCCTCATAGCCCCCTTCATCAAAGCGGCTGAAGCCTTCTCCCTCGCCTTGAAACAGCTCGCTACCCAGCGTCAAGGTGCTGTTTGGTGACCAGGTTAGCTGTAAGCCTGTATCGAGCAGACCATGCTCTCCAAACAAATACTCATTGACCAGTGGGCGCTCAACAAAATCCCAAGCATGAGGATGTCGGCTGTTAATGTAGCCTATATCAGAAAGAAACTTACCGGCTTGTAAGCGCAGCCCGTTAGGCAGCGTACGCGTCGCAATAAAAGCCTCTTCCAGCGTGATATCGTCCTCCGTTAGCGAAACAACGGCCTTGCCCTCAAGGTGGGCGGTTTGTCCTTCGATGGCAACTTCAGAGTGTCCTAGGTTAAATCCATTGTCGAGATCATGGCTATGGCCGCTGTGGTCATGTCCTCCTTCATGATCGTGGCCGCTTTCGTGCCCATGGCTGAAGCCAGCAGGCGAGTTCTCATCTCCTGAAAAACGATTGTGGTAAATGCCTTCCACAACTAAGGAAACGTTGATGCTGTTTTCAGCGTCGCCATGCTCATGAGCATGGTCAGTATGATCATGGGCGTGGTCGTGCCCATGATGGTGATCATCTGCATAGGCAGAGGAGCTAATAAGCAGAGCAGTGGCAAGTGGTGTAAGCAGAAACAATGAGCGTGGCACAGGTGTATTCCCTTAAACGTTAGAATTAAGTGCATAAAATGATATGTTATATTGTATCAATAATGCAATTGCGCTGAATTCTGTCGCTGCACGCGGCTAGCTTCGAGGGATATGTGAGGCGTTTAAGAAAAGCTGACCAAAATGTTGACTACGCTATGCCTAAACAGGTCCTTTTCAGGCTGCAGGCACAAAAAAAGCACCCGTAGGTGCTTGATTTGTAGGGGTGTCTGGTGGAGGCGGCGGGAATTGAACCCGCGTCCGCCAGCACGCGCCTATTGGCTCTACATGCTTAGATTTCGTCATTTGCTTTAACGCAACTGACTCCGACGATCAGGATTCAGTCACGCGAGCCTTCTAAGTTTAACGATTGATGAGAAGACACCACCAACCGCGGTCCTATCAGCTTTAGCTCGTATCCCATCAGTGATGAATAGGCACATCACCTTTGGGCCAGACAAGAAGCTAACAGTGTTTAAGCTGCTAGCGCGCCTTGAGCGTAGTTTTCGTCATTTGCGACTATTTTTCGTGATGTGGGATTTACGAGATACATCACGCTCTCGGCATGCACCGCAAGGGTTGTCACCGGCGTCGAAACCATGTCGCCCCCTGATTACAGATGAGCATTCTAACGTGCTCACACCGAATTGACCAGTTATGCCTTGTTATGTTCCCGCATTATCCGACCTTTCTGACGGCTCCAGTCGCGATCTTTCTCGGTGGCGCGCTTGTCATGCAGCTGTTTGCCGGTCACCAATGCCAGCTCACACTTCACCTTGTTGCGTTTCCAATAGAGCTTGAGCGGTACGCAAGTGTGGCCTTTGTCCTGGGTCACCGAGAAAATTTTGGCAATTTCCTTGCGGTGCAAAAGCAACTTACGCGTGCGCGTCGGGTCAGCAATTTCGTGGGTGCTTGCTGTATTAAGCGGCATGATATGGCTGCCTAGTAAAAAAGCCTCGCCGTTACGAACCAAAATATAGGTGTCGGTAAGCTGTGCTTTACCAGCGCGAAGGCTTTTAACTTCCCAGCCCGCGAGTACCAAACCTGCTTCTAAGGTTTCGTTGATATGGTACTCAAACCGAGCCTTCTTGTTTTGGGCAATAACGCTGCTGCTAGGGCCCTTACTGTTACCTTTCTTAGTGGCCATGGAACCTCATCGTTGATCTGTCAGTAGCACCCCCTTCGTTATGTGGGGAGGCGTGATACCATTCAAGGTCTACAAAAATGTTTCCCATGATACGCTTTGGGCACTGTGAAGTCAGCGGAGAGGTCAATGCCAACCGTTAATCGTACCGCCTTGGTGCGGCACACCCCCCAACAAATGTTCGATCTGGTTAATGACTTCGAACGCTATCCCGAGTTCCTGCCGGGGTGTCGCCGTGCGCGCCTGTTAGAGCATGACGAGGCGCATTTGATTGGCGAGATGACCCTTGGACGTGCGGGTGTGGAACAAACAATCACTACTCGAAATGATTTATATGCCCCCGAGCGGATTGAGCTGTCGTTAGTAAAAGGGCCATTCAAGCAGCTTAAAGGGCGTTGGTTATTTATCCCGATGGGGGAAAACGCCTGCAAAGTCAGCTTGGAAATGGAATTTGTATTTGCCAATCGCTTGCTTAGCATGGCGTTTGGAAAGTTATTTCAGCAAATTGCAGGGCAGCTTGTCGATGCCTTTACGAAGCGTGCTGACGAGCGCTATGGCCGTTGATACGTTCGCGGTAGAGGTTGCCTTTGCCTTGCCGCGCAAACAGCGTCTAGTGGCCTTACAGGTGCGCCAAGGCACAACCGCACGCCAAGCGGTAATGATGGCAGATCTCCCCAGCCTGTTTCCCGAGATTCCCAGCAACACCTTTGAACAGGCACCGCTGGGAATTTTTGGCAAAGCGCTGCGCCAGCCCGAACAAGAAGCGCTGCGTCCAGGCGACCGCGTTGAGGTATATCGTCCATTAGAGATAGACCCCAAAGCTGCCCGCCTGGAGCGGGCAAAGCGTCAAGCCAGAGGCGGGTAATTTATTCGGGAGGCATCATTGGCTATGGCGCTGTGGCATTTTCTGACGAAGGTACTCGCTGAGTAGGCGTGTTGATACCGGTGATTGGATCTGCTGTTTCTGTTGCAGGGCCTACGCCGGTGTCTGTACTGATCGGCAGATCATTAGAGAAATCGCCTTGCTGCTCAACGTTCACCAAACGCCCCATGTTATCGAACGTGAGGGTTACACGCCGCTGCTCAACATCCGCGTACGCTTTATCAATACGATAAACGTAATCCCATTCTCGCGTGTCGAATGGGGCTTCCAGCAGTGGGCGACCCATCACATAAGTGACTTGTTCACGCGTCATTCCTGGCTGTAATTGGCTGACCATGTCTTCGGTCACCAAGTTGCCCTGAGGGATGTCGCGCTTGTAAACGCCAACGTAGCTGCAGCCGCTAACAACGGTTAGGGCAACGGAAAGAGTAATGATGCGAGTCAATTTTTGCATTTGAGCCTATTCTTCACTATCGTGGTTTCGGTCGATCATACCCGACCTAACCTGTTACTGCGAAGAGCAACCATGGCCGATCAGAACCATGAACTGCGCAAAGCCGGGCTGAAAGTAACCCTGCCGCGCGTCAAGATCCTGCAGATTCTCGAAAATGCTTCGGGTCAACACCACCTTAGCGCAGAAGAAGTGTACAAAACACTGATTGATGCGGGCGAGGATGTTGGCTTGGCTACCGTGTACCGCGTGCTGACTCAGTTTGAATCAGCAGGCTTGGTGATCCGTCATAATTTTGATGGTGGCCACGCGGTGTTCGAGATGACTCAAGAAGACCACCACGACCATATGGTGTGCTTAGAAAGTGGTGAAATCATTGAGTTTGTCGATGAAATCATCGAGCGTCGTCAGCAAGAGATCGCCGAAGAGCACGGCTATGAACTTGTGGACCATGCCCTGGTGCTTTACGTACGCCCCCGTGGGTCGGACGTAACGCGACAGGACAGCGGCCCCACAAATAAAAAATAGTCGCGCCAAATAAAACGCCCCTAGGGTGCGAGTGATGACTCATTCGCGCCCTAGGGGCGTTTTTTATAGTTTGTGACGTTTGCTAGCGCGTTGTCGATTGAAAAAAGCGCTTAGTGCGGTGGCCGTTGGCTCGCGTGCAGCATTTCGCGGGCGTGGGCGAGTGTTTGGTCAGATAGCGTTACACCGCCCAGCATGCGGGCGAGTTCGCTGATGCGCCCCTGTTCGTCTAGTAGCGCCATATGGGTCAGCGTGCTATCTCGTTTGGCGCGTTTTTCAATATGCAGATGCTGATGCGCCTGAGCAGCGACCTGAGGCAGGTGGGTGACGGTCATTACTTGGCCGTTTTCGCCGAGCTTGCGTAGCAGTTGACCGACGATTTCGGCCGTCGCTCCCGAGATACCCACGTCCACTTCATCGAAGACCAAGCTGGGAATAGTGGAGTGGGAGGCGGCCACCACTTGAATGGCAAGGCTGATGCGCGATAGCTCACCGCCCGAAGCCACTTTGGTTAGCGGCCTAGCGGGCTGGCCTGGGTTCGCGCTAATCAGGAATTGGACGTGGTCCAGGCCTTCCGGCGTAGGCGTTTCACGCGGGGTAACGTCCACCTCAAAGCGTGCTTTACCCATGGCCAAGAACCCCAGCTGTTGTTGCACTTCTTTGCCCAAGCGAACGGCGGCTTTTTGTCGCGCCTCGCTTAGTTGTTTGGCATCGCTGCGATAGCGCTCGCGGTATTCTGACACTTGGTTGCTTAACGACTCCAGGTCGTCGTCGCTGGCTTCTAGCAGTTCGACTTCCTGGCTGAGCCGGGCATGCAGTGCGCAAATCTCTTCCGGGGCAACGTGGTGTTTACGGGCAATACGGTGGACATCGCCAAGCCGTTCTTCTACCCAGGCTAGGCGTTCCGGGTCTAGTTCAGTAGTACTGGCAAGACGATTTAGCTCACTGGAAGCTTCCTCTACTTGAATGCGCGCATCGCTAAGCATGGCCAAGGTATTGGCCAGTGTGCCTTTGTCACTGCCGGGTAGCGCGCTTAAATGAGCATAGGCTTGATTTAACAGCGACAGAGCACCGCCCTCGTCGCTTGCGCAGCAGTCGGCGGCAAACTGGGTTTCACGCAGCGTCTCTTCCGCATGGGCGAGGGTATGTTGCTCCTCTTCTAGCGTTTGCAGCTCACCCTCTGCCAGTGCCAGTTGATCTAATTCTTCTACTTGGTAGCGCAGCAGTTGCCGCTTTGCCTCAACTTCACTGCCTTCTTCGCTGAGTTTTTTTAATCGCCGCCGGGCACCGCGCCACTCGCGGAAGGTTTCAGCCAGCTGCTGGCTACGCTCACGTAGCCCGGCATAATCATCTAGCAGGGCGAGGTGGGTTTCTTCACGCATAAGTGCCTGATGAGCATGCTGCCCATGGATTTGAATCAGCTGCTCGCCCAGCGATTTTAGGTCAGCGATGGTAGCAGGGTGGCCATTGATCCATGCTTTGGAGCGACCGCTGGCGGTAACCACACGGCGCAGCAAGCACTCTTCAGCAGGCAGCTCACGAGCAGTCAGCCACTCAGTGGCAGCGGGCAGGTGTTGAATATCAAAACGAGCGGAAAGGTCGGTGCGTTCACACCCATGGCGCACGCTGCCAGCGTCGGCACGCTCACCCAAACATAGGCCAAGGGCACCGAGTAGAATCGATTTGCCTGCCCCAGTTTCCCCGGTAATCGCCGTCATACCACGGGTTAGGTCGAGTTCAAGGCGGTCAACAATAGCGTAATCTTGGATTGCTAGCTGCGTGAGCATAAGGCCTCCTGAGGCGGTGCGGCACAGAAGCTGGATACTTATCCAATAATTGTTGTTTTATACAGTAGTCTATAACTCACTTCAATGCCCCTCTTGAGATGGCTTTTATGGCCCCCATATAGCGTCCATACGTGGTTAATATTCGTTACTTAACCGAGGTGGCCGTTAATGCCACCGCTGCATACTTTTCAGGAGCTAGGCATGGCAAAAGAACCGCAAACCCCATTAGAAGATGAGCTGGCCCGCCAAGAGCAAGAGGCGGAAGTCACCGAGCAAGCGGCTGAAGAGCGCCTGGTCGAGGGTGAGCTGGAAGGGTTAATCGAGGACGACGCTGCGTTAGAGGACGGCGTGGGAAACCCGGAAGCCGATATGCTAGCCGCTCAGGTGGAAGAGCTTGAGCAGAGCTTGGCGGAAGCTAAAGACCAAGCGCTACGTGCCGCTGCTGAAGCTCAAAATGTGCGTCGCCGAGCTGAGCAAGAGGCTGAAAAGGCACGCAAGTTTGCTTTAGAAAAATTTGTTAAGGAGCTGTTGCCCGTTGTTGATAGCCTGGAAAAAGCCTTAGAGAGCATGGAAGACGGAGCCTCTGACGTTCATCGTGAGGGTGTTTCCATGACCCTCAAAATGCAGTTGGGCGTATTGAATAAATTTGGCGTGGAAAGCGTTGAACCCCAGGGTGAACCCTTTGACCCCCAAGTTCACGAAGCGATGGCGATGGTGCCGAATCCCGAGCTTGAACCCAATACCGTCATGGACGTGATGCAGAAGGGTTATTTGCTTAACGGCCGCCTAGTTCGCCCCGCGATGGTGGTAGTTAGCCAAAAAGCCAATTAAGCATTGGCTGACGCAAAGCAAAAAAAGCCCCTTGAAATGCTGCAAGCGGCCCCCAAATAAAGGGCAACCCGCGGGAAAACCCGCAAACGCTTTAAATTTCAAAAAGCAGATTTTTTGACATCAGCTTTCAAACATCAGTTTTGTAACAACCGAATTCGAGGTTTTTGCTATGGGACGCATTATTGGTATCGATCTGGGCACCACCAACTCTTGTGTGGCAGTGCTCGATGGTGACAGCGCTAAAGTCATTGAAAATGCCGAAGGCGGCCGCACTACGCCTTCCATTATTGCTTACACCGACGATGGTGAGACGCTGGTAGGCCAGGCGGCAAAACGTCAGGCCGTCACCAACCCTGAGAACACCCTTTACGCGATCAAGCGCCTGATTGGCCGTCGCTTCAAAGATGATGTCGTACAAAAAGACATCAAAATGGTGCCTTACAAAATCGCCGAAGCCGACAACGGTGATGCCTGGGTTGAAGTAAAAGGCAAAAAAATGGCGCCGCCGCAGGTAAGTGCGGAAGTGCTGAAGAAAATGAAGAAAACCGCCGAAGACTACCTCGGTGAAGCGGTAACTGAAGCGGTCATCACCGTACCGGCGTACTTTAACGACAGCCAGCGCCAGGCCACGAAAGATGCGGGCCGTATCGCCGGTCTTGATGTTAAACGCATCATTAACGAGCCGACCGCTGCTGCATTGGCCTACGGTATGGACAAATCCCGTGGTGATAAAACCATCGCGGTATATGACCTGGGTGGCGGTACTTTCGATATCTCTATTATCGAAGTGGCTGACGTTGACGGCGAAACCCAGTTTGAAGTGTTGGCCACCAACGGTGACACTTTCCTGGGCGGCGAAGACTTCGACTTGGCGCTGATCAACTACTTAGTTGACCAGTTCAAAGCGGACAGCGGCATGGATCTGTCTGGCGACAACCTCGCTATGCAGCGCCTGAAAGAAGCGGCTGAGAAGGCCAAAATTGAGCTTTCAAGTGCCCAGCAGACAGACGTTAACCTGCCGTACATCACCGCTGACAACACTGGCCCGAAACACCTTAACGTGAAGGTGACGCGTGCCAAGCTGGAGTCGCTGGTTGAAGATCTGGTACAGCGCTCGCTCGATCCGTGCAAAATGGCGCTGAAAGATGCTGGTTTGTCTGCCTCTGAAATTGACGAAGTGATTTTGGTCGGTGGCCAGACGCGCATGCCGATGGTGCAGAAGAAAGCCGCTGATTTCTTCGGTAAAGAAGCGCGTAAAGACGTCAACCCAGATGAAGCGGTTGCTGTTGGTGCGGCGATTCAGGGCGGTGTTCTTGGCGGCGACGTAAAAGACGTACTGCTGCTCGACGTTACCCCGCTGACCCTGGGTATTGAAACCCTGGGTGGCGTGATGACGCCGCTGATCGACAAAAACACCACCATCCCCACGAAGAAGACGCAAACCTTCTCCACGGCGGATGACAACCAAACGGCTGTGACGATTCACGTCGTTCAGGGTGAGCGCAAGCAAGTCTCGCAGAATAAGTCGCTGGGTCGTTTTGATCTTGCCGACATTCCGCCAGCGCCGCGTGGTGTGCCGCAGATTGAAGTGGCTTTCGACCTGGATGCCAACGGCATTCTAAACGTGTCGGCCAAAGATAAGGCGACCAATAAAGAGCAGTCTATCGTCATTAAAGCGTCCAGCGGTCTCACGGATGAAGAGATCGAGCAAATGGTACGCGATGCGGAAGCTCACGCGGACGAAGACAAAAAGTTCGAAGCGCTAGTACAGCTGCGTAACCAAGCAGATGGCATGATTCACGCCACTCGCAAAACCGTCCAGGAAGCGGGCGATAAAGCGACCGATGACGAGAAACAAGCCATCGAGACCGCGATCAGCGAGCTGGAAGAAGCAGTGAAGACTGACGATCAGGACAACATCCAGCAGAAGCTGGACGCGCTGACCGAAGTGTCTGGCCAATTGGCGCAGAAAATGTACGCCGAGCAAGCGGAAGCTGCTCAGCAGGCGGACGGTGAAAGTGCTGAAAATGCCAGCACCAAGCCAGAGGATGACGTGGTTGACGCTGAGTACGAAGAAGTCAACGACGACAAAAAGAAACAGTAAATCACCTCTATCTGCTAAAGAGTGCGGTGGCGCGGGAGACAACTCCCGCGTTGCTGTTTCCGAAGCAGACGCCTAATTAAGTGCGTAGCTAACCAGGAGGCGTAGGACCCATGTCCAAACGCGATTATTACGAAGTCCTGGGTGTCGAAAAAGGGGCTGATCAGAAAGAGATCAAAAAGGCCTACCGCCGCTTGGCGCAAAAATTCCACCCTGATCGAAACCCGGACGATAACACTGCAGCGGAAAAATTCCGTGAGGTGTCAGAAGCGTACGAAGTCTTAAGCGATGGCGAAAAGCGCGCGGCGTATGACCAATTTGGTCACGCCGGTGTTGACGGCCAGGGCGGTGGCTTTGGCGGTGGTGGGTTCGGTGGTGGTGGCGCTGGCGACTTCAGCGACATCTTCGGCGATGTGTTTGGCGATATCTTTGGTGGCGGTGGTGGCCGTCGTCGTGGCCCTAACGCCCCCGCGCGTGGCAGTGATCTACGCTACAACTTAGAGCTGGATCTGGAAAACGCCGTTTCCGGCACAACCGTTGATATCCGCGTGCCACGCCATATCGAATGTGACCGCTGCGATGGTGAAGGTGCTGAGCCTGGTTCTAGCAAAGAAACTTGCCCCACGTGCCATGGCCACGGCCAAGTGCGTATGCAGCAAGGCTTCTTCGCGGTTCAGCAAACCTGCCCGACCTGTCACGGCAGTGGCCAGCACATCAAAGTGCCGTGTCACAAATGTAACGGTGAAGGCCGCGTGCGGGAAACGCGCACGCTGTCGGTGAAGATTCCGCCAGGTGTTGATACGGGTGATCGCATTCGCCTGAATGGCGAAGGTGAAAGTGGTATTAACGGTGGCCCGCCCGGTGACCTGTATGTTCAGGTGTCGATCAAGCCACACCACATCTTCCAGCGCGATGGCAAACACCTGCAGTGTGACGTACCGATCAACTTTGTTGACGCTGCATTAGGTGGGGAGCTAGAAGTACCCACGCTAGATGGCCGTGTGAAGTTGAAGATTCCACCGGAAACTCAAACCGGTAAACTCTTCAGGCTGCGCGGTAAAGGCGTGAAGCCGGTACGCGGCGGCGCCCCTGGCGACTTGCTTTGCAAAGTGGTACTGGAGACGCCGGTCAATCTCAATGACGAGCAGAAAGACCTGCTTCGTCAGTTGCAAGAGAGCTTTGATGGCAGCAATAGCCACAGCCACTCGCCGAAGAAAACTGGCTTCTTCGACAGTGTGAAGAAGTTCTTTGAAGAGATGAAGCCGTAACGGCGATTCACTTCACAGCACATCAGCGCCCCGGCACTTTCAAATGCCGGGGCGTTTTTGTTGATTGCTTATCGCTAACTCATTGTGTTGCATAGTGTAAAATGGCGGGTCTGATGGGCTTATCGATTAATCGCTAACCGATACCCTTTTAAAGCGTGGATTATTTGCACATAACTTATTAGCACATAAGGACGAGGGCAAATGCTAGCGGATGAAGAGTCTCGCCCTGGGTTGGGCATTGGGCTGCGGGTGCTTTCTGGCGTGCTGTTCACCGGTATGTTGGTGTGCATTAAAGCAGTGAGTGACGAGGTGCCGGTAGGGCAGTCGGTGTTTTTCCGCTCGTTATTTGCGCTGTTGCCGATTGTTGTGTTTTTGATGCTGCGTCGCGAATTTCCGCAGGGATTGGCAACGCGTCGCCCACTGGGTCATGCGTTGCGCTCGGGGCTTGGGGCGGCGGCAATGTTCGCGTCGTTCGCGGCGGTGGCCTTGTTGCCTGTCGCGGAAACTACGTTGTTAGCCCAGCTGACGCCCGTGTTTATGGCATTGGGTGGTGTCTTGCTGCTGGGGGAGCGCTTCTCGCTTTATCGTGCGGGCGCTATTGCGTTGGCGTTAGCTGGGGTGGCGGTGCTGGTGCTGCCAGGGCTTGAGGCCAGTCGCGAGCAAGGGCAGCTGGCTGGCTACGCACTAGGCGCGCTGAGCGCGCTGTTAACCGCCGGGGCGCTGCTAACCGTACGGCGCATTTCACGTACCGAAACAGCCGGTTCCATTGCCTTCTACTTTATTCTGGTCTCTGCGCTAGCGGGGTTGGCAACACTGCCCTTGGGCTGGGCACCGCTTAAGGGTGATGTGGTGTGGTTGTTAGTGCTGTCTGGCTTGTTTGGCGGCTCGGCCCATATTGCGATGACACTGGCGCTGCGTTACGCCGAAGCGTCACGCCTAGCGCCTTTTGAATACATTGCGTTGGTGTGGCCTGTGTTAGCAGATTGGCTGCTGTTTGGCCTGCCGGTTTCCAGCGGTTTTTTGCTGGCACTGCCGTTGCTACTTAGCGGGGTCGGGCTGGCCACACTGGAAGGCCGCCGGATTAAACGGCTTCTTCGACAATAAGCTGAGGGCGGCCCTTTGAGCATGGCTCAATACGCGCCGTCACTTTGTAAACTTGGCGCAGTAACTCAGGTGAGATTACTTCCTCGGTTGGGCCGCAGGCGATTAAGCGGCCGTTCTCTAACACCATGGCTGCATCAGTGAAGCGCAACGCATGCCCGAGGTCGTGAAGGGCAACCAGAATGAGCATGTTGCGCTCATCGGCAAGACGCCGCAGTACGCTTAGCAGATTGATTTGGCGGTTAAGGTCAAGCGCTGAGGTAGGCTCATCCAGCATTAAAATTTCAGGCTCTTGAACCAGCGCCTGGGCGGCACTCACCAATTGACGTTGCCCGCCACTCAGGTCACCAATATCGCGTTCGCCAAGTGCACTGATATTGAGTTCTTCAAGCGCTCGATCAACCTGGGTAAGGTCTTCAGGCTGCACTTTTAGGCTGCGCCCTTGCATACGTGCCAGCAGCACTGACTCGTACACCGTTAGCACCGCCTTTGCCCCCGTATCTTGAGGCATATACGCCACTGGGCGTTCAGCACTGGTGCCACTGACAATCACCTCACCGTCCCCTTTTAGCAGGCCTAAAATACGGCGAAACAGGGTTGATTTACCCGCTGCGTTAGGGCCAAGCAGGGCGACAACCTGGCCGCCCTGAAAGCGCGGCGTGGTTATGTTCTGAATAATCGGACGGCGCCCGTAGCGAGCAGAAACCTGGTTAAGTTGTAGGGTTACCATGATGCCTTCTTATGGTTGAGTACCAAAAATAGGAAGAAGGGAATGCCCACGAGGGATGTGATAATGCCAATGGGGATAATGGTGCCTGGGATAATGATTTTGGAAATCACTGAGCCAACCGAAAGAATAAGCGCGCCGCATAAAGCAGAGCCGGGCAGGAAGAAGCGCTGATCCTCACCCAGCAGAATGCGCGCAATGTGTGGCCCTACTAGACCGATAAAACCAATGGTGCCGACAAAAGCGACGGCAATCGCTGCCAGTAGCGACACCAGCACTAAAACTTCTAAGCGCAGTGCGCGCGGGTTGACCCCCATGCTTTCGGCCTTGGCATCCCCCAGTCGCATGGCGGTTAGCGCCCAGCCGTGGCGCGCCAGTAACGGCATGACGGCTGCCAGTACACCGAGTGCAATCCAAAATTTTGGCCAGGTTGCCTTGGTTAGACTGCCCATGGTCCAGAAGACAACGGCGGCGACAGCCTGTTGGCTGGCAAAAAACTGAATCAATGCCATTAATGAGTTAAAAATAAACACCATCGCAATGCCTAGCAGTACGATCGTTTCCACCGTAACGCCGCGCTTAAGGCTGAGTGCATGGATTAAAAAAGCGGTCACCATCGCCATCAGAAACGCATTGATGGGGACAACATACTCAATGGCCGCAGGAATGATCGCAACGCCAAAAGCCAAGCCCAGGGCGGCGCCAAAGCTAGCGCCAGCCGAAATGCCTAGCGTAAACGGGCTGGCCAGCGGATTGCTTAGGATCGTTTGCATCTGCGCCCCGGCCACCGAGAGGCTGGCACCCACCACTAACGCCATCAGCGCTACGGGCATGCGAATTTCCCACAAAATGACACGTGCCTGCTGGCTAACAGACTCCGGGGTAAACAAGGCCGCAACGACTTCGCCAAGACTGTAACGTGCAGGGCCAAGTGCAAGGTCAATACACAGGCTTAAGAACAGCGCTAGGACCAGCGCCGCCAAGATCATTTGGCGGCGAAATACCTGGGTGCGATAGAAGGCGCGCCCGTGGGAAACGCTATTCATTGCAGTGCTGTCAGTCGTCATTTAAAGATATCCAATAACCGGGTGCATAATCGATAGGCAAAAAGCGATCGTGCAGCTCGCGCATTGTCGCTTCAGGGTCGATATCGTCAAACAGTTCGGGGTGCAGCCATTTCGCCAATTGCTGAACAGCAACAAAATAGTAAGGACTGTTATAGAACTGATGCCAAATGGCGTGGAAGTTGCCAGTGTCGACCGCTTCAATACCGGTCATGGCGGTGCGCTCGGTGAGCGCTTCGAGTTTCTCGCGAGCGTGATCCATGTTTGCGCCTGGTCCTACGCCTACCCAGGCGCCACCGGGAACGTAAGCATCCCAATTGCCGCCGGTGACAACGACGTGCTCGGGGTTGGCAGCAATAATTTGTTCAGGATTCAAATTGCCGAAGCTGTTAGGAATAATGCCTTCGGCAATGTTGTTACCGCCAGCCAGGGTGACATACTCGCCAAAGTTACCAGGGCCAAAGCTCATGCAGCATTCATCTGAATACCCGCCTGCCCGGTCAATAAACACGCTCGGGCGCTCTGGGTTGGCGTCCTCAATAACATCAGTAACCCGCGCCATTTGCTCTTCAGCAAAGGCGATAAATTCCTCGGCAGCGGCTTCATCTCCCATCAGCTGGCCAATAATCCGCATCGAGGGAATGGTATGTGCGATGGGGTCTTCACGGAAATCCACATAGACAATAGGGATATCCAGCTCGGCTAACTTATCGTCATAGGCGGCGTCTTCAGTGGCTGCTTTCGCCTCAATATTCATCAGGATGACGTCAGGGTTAAGCGCCGCAGCCTGCTCAACATCAAAGGTGCCATCTTTGAAGCCACCAAAGGTGGGGATTGCTTCAATGTCGGGGAAGCGTTCCAGATAGCGGGCGTAATTGTCGGGATCCGCCTGAGAAAAGTCTTCCCGCCAGCCAACCACATGGGTAAAAGGCGTTTCTGGTTCTAGCAGGCCAAGCAGATAAATTTGCCTTCCTTCGCCCAAGATAACCCGCTCGGCAGGCGCATCTAAAGAGACTTGACGGCCTGCAACATCGGTGACGGTGATGCTATCTGCATTGGCAGCGGTGAACGTTAAGGCGGTTAGTGCGCTAAGTAGCGTCCTGGAAGCGTGGGAAGACATAACTATATTGATCACCAGTTGGTAAGTGAAACTAACCGAGGGTCGCCAGCGCGACGATTGAGAGGTAACGTCAAGAGGAAATTGATTATGCGTGTAATTCGTATTCACTGAGCTGGGCATTATTACGAAAACAGGCTTGTTTGTCGAGGTACGCTGCTAAGGAGGCGTCGTTGGAACGTGTTGTTGCAAGGCATTATTATTCGCCGCTTGGCGCTTTTCGCTGTGGGCATTACGCTAGTAGGAGTTCACTCGCTATCTTTGGAGAAAACACCATGCCTTTATCCCGTGCCGAAATCGTAACGCCTTCTGGTGAGCGCTTGATAAACCGCTTATGCAAGCACTGGGCACATAAGCTTGAGATTGAACAGAATGAGCAGGAAGCTAAAATCACATTTGCCAATGGCACCTGCCTGATGCATGTCGAGGAGGACCGCTTGATTGTGTCCCTCGAAACCTTGGAAGAGGAGCATCTGGATCAGTTGGAAGGGGTGGTGGAAAGTCATCTCATGCGCATGGCAAAAGACGAGCCGCTGGAAATTGTTTGGGAGAACTAACTCGTTCGAAGCAGCGTGCGCGCTGCCTTAAGCAAGCACCGCATCATTAACAGGGGTCTGTTATAATTTCGGCCACTTTTTTATCCTTGTTTTTCTTATACCAAGCTTGGTGCCGAACGGCGCATGCGCAGGAGTTCTCATGACCCGAATTGCCATTGTAGGCGTCGCTGGCCGTATGGGCCGCACGTTAGTAAATGCGGTAGAGCAGCAGGCAGATGCCTCACTTGCAGGCGGTATCGTTGAGCCAGGTAGTTCCTTGGCGGGTGCGGACATTGGTGAGCTGGCAGGTGTTGGCAAACGCGGTGTGGTGGCCGTCGATTCTCTCGATGCGATTGTGGACGACTTCGATGTTCTAATCGACTTCACCGCGCCGCAAGTCACCTTGGCAAATTTGGCATTCTGCGCCGAGCACGACAAACGCATTGTGATTGGCACCACCGGCATGAGCGATGACGAACTGGCCGAGCTGGATAGCTACCGCGATAAAGTGGCCATGGTGTTCGCGCCGAATATGAGTGTCGGCGTTAACCTGACCCTCAAGTTGCTTGAGACCGCTGCAAAAGCGCTCGGTGACGAAGGCTACGATATTGAAGTCATTGAAGCACACCATCGTCATAAAGTGGATGCGCCTTCTGGCACGGCGATTAAGATGGGAGAAGTGGTCGCGGAGAGCATCGGCCGCACGTTAAAAGAGCACGGTGTCTATGAGCGGGTAGGCCAGTGTGGTCCGCGCACCGACAAAGAGATCGGTTTTGCCACCGTGCGCGCTGGCGACATTGTTGGCGAGCACACAGTGATGTTTGCCACTGAAGGCGAGCGTATCGAAATTACCCATAAAGCCTCCAGCCGTATGACCTTTGCTAAAGGTGCAGTTCGCGCTGCTCGCTGGGTCGCTGATAAGGCGCATGGTCGTTACGATATGCAGGATGTATTAGGTTTAGAGTAATGTTTTAGTACAACAGGGCGCGTCTCGGTATGCACTTTGTTGGCTGCTGAACATAACTTTTTGAATGGCCTCCGAACCTGCTGGCAGGGTGAGGGGGCTTTGTTGCTTTTGGCCCCCTCCTGATCGATTCTCTGCTTAATTTTGACGTCGGTGCTGTAGGCGTCCTCCGGCCCAGGTTTCGAAGATAGCGCGGTCGTCGCCTAGCATCATTAGAGTGAATAACTCCTCTGCCAAACTTTCGCATCGTGCCATACGACGTGCCATCAACGGTGAGGCTGACAGGTCGATGACTACAAAATCGGCATCCATGCCGGGTGCGAAACGGCCGATACGGTCATCTAGCGATAGGGATACGGCATTGCCTCTGGTCAGGGCATGGAAGCCTGACCAGGCCGTCAGTGGCTGGCCGAGCAGTTGCCCTACCTGATAGCCCGCCTTGAGAGTCGCTAATCCGGACAGATCGGTGCCAGCACCAATATCGCTGGCCAGGGTGAGATTTAACCCGTTTTCATGGGCTGCGTGGCGGTCGAACAAGCCGCTACCAAGAAAGAGGTTAGAGCTGGGGCAGAAAGCGATATTGGCACTGCGTTCAGCCAGCCGCTTGCGCATACCATTGTCCAGATGAATGCCATGGGCAAAGGTGCTGCGTGGCCCAACTAGGCCGGACTGCTCGTAAACCTCAAGATAGTCACGGCTTTCTGGAAACAGCTCGGCTACCCAGTCCAGCTCGCCGAGGTTTTCCGATAAGTGAGTTTGTAGCCAGAGGCTTTCATCGTTGCGCAGCAGGCCGCCAGCGGCATCAAGCTGGGTGCGCGTGGAAGTGGGAGCAAAGCGCGGCGTAACACTATAGCCAAGGCGATCGGTGCCATGCCAGTCGCTGATTAAGCGCTCGGTATCACGAATGCCGCCGAGGGTCTTGTCGGTAAGTGCTTCAGGGGCGTGGCGATCCATTAGTACCTTGCCAGCGAGCATACATAGGCCGCGGCGTTGGGCAGCACTGAAGAAGGCATCTACCGAATTGGGATGGCTTGAGCAGAACACTTGGGCGGTGGTGGTCCCAACTCGCATCAACTCTTTGAGAAAAGCGTCGGCCATGTTGTCGGCATGTGCGCGCTGGGCGAAACGGCACTCTTCAGGAAAGGTGTAGTCATTCAACCAGTCCAGTAGTTGGCGGCCATAAGAGGCCATGATATCGAGCTGAACGTAGTGAACATGGCTGTCAATAAAGCCTGGCATGACCAGCTTGTCACGCTGGTCGATGACACTGATATCGGCGGGCAGCTGAGGGGCCAGGGTGCGATAGTCGCCGACGCCCTGAATGCGACCGTCGGCCCACCACAGAGCACCGTCTTGGTGGTAGACAACGCTACCCTCTCGGGGCATGTCACCATCGCCGGGGTCGGCATCGAAACTCAAGACCCGTGCACGTATTAACCAGGCTTGCCCCTGCTCTTGTTTCAGGCATTGTCCTTGCTCTTCATTCATAGTGTTGCTCCTGAAGATAGTTGGAGGGGGAAGGCTTAATGACCATTGCTGTGCCGTTTGTCAGCGTCAGGGTCAAGTTTGGCGCGTGCGGCTTCGGCTGCCGCCATGACTCGCTCCGGTGTGGCTGGCGTGTCCAGAGGTATCGCCTGGGTGTATCCGTTAAGGCTGGCCAAGCCGTCACGCAGGGCCGCCCATACCGACATACCAAGCATAAAAGGGGGTTCACCCACGGCCTTGGAACGATAGATGCTGGCCATGGAGTTGGGGTGGCCTTCCATTAAAGAGGTATTAAAAGTGGCGGGTAGATCGCCGTAAGTGGGAATCTTGTAGGTCGCGGGGCCATTCGAAATCAGTTGGCCTTTACCATTCCATTTCAGCTCTTCACTGGTTAACCAGCCCATCCCCTGAATAAAACCACCTTCGACTTGGCCGATATCGATAGCCGGATTCAGGGAGTCACCCACATCGTGGAGAATATCGACACGATCTACCAAGTATTCGCCGCTCAAGGTATCGATTGAAACTTCGGCCACCGCCGCACCAAAGGCATAGTAGTAGAAAGGGCGTCCATTGCCGGTGGCGCGGTCATAATGGATCAATGGGGTAGCGTAAAAGCCTTTTTCCGAGAGTGAGATGCGCGATAGATAGGCGGCTTGAACCAGCTCTCCCCAAGCGATGCGGCGTTCACTTTCGCCAAAGCCGGCTATTAAATAACCCTCTTTGATGTGGATGGTTTCTCGATCGAGATGGTAGTGCTCGGCGGCAAAGTCATAAAGCCGTGTTTTTAGTTTGAGCGCGGCATCGCGAGCTGCTTGGCCATTGAGGTCGGCGCCGCTGGAGGCGGCGGTGGGAGAGGTATTGGGCACCTTGTCGGTACGCGTGGCGGTGATGCGCACGCTATCAAGATCCAGGCCCAACTCACGTGCCACTACTTGGCAAATCTTGGTGTGCAGCCCCTGGCCCATCTCGGTGCCGCCGTGGTTGATCATTACGCTGCCGTCGGTATAGACGTGAAGGAGCGCGCCCGCTTGGTTGAGGTGCTGAGCGGTGAAGGAAATGCCGAATTTTACTGGGGTCAACGCTAAGCCTTTGCGAATGACGGGGCTCTTGGCGTTGAACTCTCGGATTGCCCGGCGCCGCTGCCAGTAGTCGCTAGAGGTTTCGAGTTGCTCAACCAGCTCATGCAGTAGAACGGTCTGATCCACCGTCTGGCCGTAATGCGTCGTGTTGCGGCCGTCGCGGTAAAAGTTGCGCTTGCGTATCGTCAGCGGATCTTCGCCCAGACGGCGAGCGATATCCTCCATTGCCGCTTCGATAACCATCATACCTTGGGGGCCGCCGAAGCCGCGGAAGGCGGTGTTAGAGGCCGTATGGGTGCGCGCTCGATATCCTGTAACGCGGACGTCACCCAGCGAATAGGCGTTATCCGAGTGAAACATGGCGCGATCAACAATGGCGTCGGAAAGGTCGGGTGAATAGCCACAGTCGCCGATTACATTGATATCGCCACCCAGAATCACGCCCTGAGCATCGACGCCAAGGCGGTAGTCGTTATGAAAAGGGTGGCGCTTTCCGGTTGCGCGCATGTCATCGACTCGCGGTAAGCGGAAGCGGCAGCTGCGCCCGGTTCGCCGGGCGATTAAGGCGGCCAGGCAAGCCCAAGGAGAAGCCTGTGTCTCCTTGCCACCGAATCCGCCCCCCATGCGGCGAGTCTCGACGGTAACGGCATGGAAGGGAATACCGAGTACCTCGGCAACCAGTTTCTGCGTCTCGCTGGGATGCTGGTTGGAGGTGTGAATCATGACGCCTTCGTCTTCGCTGGGATGGGCGACGCAGGCCTGCCCTTCCAAGTAGAAGTGTTCCTGGCCACCGACAAACTGTTTGCCGGCAACGACAATGGCGGCGTCGGCAAAGGCTTTTTCCCAGTCTCCACTGATCTGTTGATGAGTAGGGCGAACCAGGTCACCCGCGTTGGCGGCGGTAACAGGGTCGAGGCTCGCAGGGCGCTCTTCGATCTCGATAATTGCCTTTTCGACTGCTTGACGAGCCGCACGGTGGCTGTCGGCCGCCACGGCGAATAGCACCTGGCCCGCGTAGAGCACTTCGCCGTCGGCCATGATGGGATCCCCTGGGAAAACGGGGCCAATATCGGTATGGCCTGGCACGTCTGCCACGCTAATAACATCGACCACGCCTGGAGCAGACCTGACTGCTTCCAGGTCCATGCGGGTAATGCGGCCGTGGGCGACAGATGACAGGCCTGCGGCTAGGTGGAGGGCATTGGCCGGAAGGGCTAGGTCATCAATATAAGCCGCACGCCCAGTGACATGCTTGATAGCACTCTCGTGATTAGCTGAGGCGCCAGAAAAAAAACGGCCGGTATGTTGTGCGGGCTGAAATGCTTTCTGCTCAGGCTGTGGTGCTGGCAGATCAGTGAGCGTACGCATGGAGCATCACCTCCTGAGTGTGTGGTTGGGCGTGGGTAGACGATTCTATGACCAAGCGCAGGCGTTCAAGTAGCGCGCTCGCTGAGCGCGTGCGGTAGTCGGCACTGCCACGAACATCGCTCATCGGTGAAAAGTCATTCGCGAGCGCTTGGCGTGCAGCCTCGAAGACGCTTGGTGAGGGGGGATTTCCTTCGAGAGCTGCTTCGGCCCTGCGGGCTCGGGCAGGTATGCCGGCCATACCACCGAAGGCTAGGCGTACATCGCGTAGACACCCATCCTCCAGATGCCAGGCAAAAGCACTCAGCACGGCAGAAATATCATCTTCGCGCCGCTTCGAGAGTTTCCATACTTTCAACTGGCGGCCTGCTTGCGGGGCCGGGATGAAAACCGCGCTTAACACTTCATTGTCAGCCAGGTCGGTCTTTTTGTAGTCGATGAAGAAGTTGTTGGCGGCAATCTCGCGGGAGCCGTTAGGGCCTGCAAGGCGAAGCTGTGCATCAAGAGCCAGCAGCACCGGCGGGGTGTCGCCAATGGGGGATGCATTAGCGACGTTGCCACCCAAGGTGCCGCGGTTGCGTACCTGAGCCGAGCCTAAGCGGTGTAAGAGATGGGCAAAGGTTGGATATTCACTCTCGAGCAGGGGCTCCAAACGTGCATAGGTGACGGCTGCTCCGATCCACCAACCGGGGCGCCCGCTCGCATCCTGACCTTGTTCAATTTGCTGAAGCTCACTTACGCGCGTGGTATCGATAAGCCGTGGTAAGTCCTTCAGTTGTTGGGTGACTTCAAGCCAAAGGTCAGTGGCACCCGCAACCAAGCGTGCTTCTGGATGGGCTGCGCGTAGGCGTACTAGGTCATTCAACTGACGAGGTTGATGGAAACGGCTGTTGGTTTCGTCCGGGTTGGCCTCGTGCTGATTATCTTGCGCATCATTCAGTGTGGCATCTAACCAGATAGGGCGATGACCATCGATACTGTTCATTGCTAACGCCGCATCACGAATGGGGCGATAGCCAGTGCAGCGACACAGGTTGCCGCCAAGTGCGGCTTCAAGGCGCTCAGGGCTAAAGGGCGTGGCGAGCGGGTTAGTGTGCTGTTCTTCGTGCAGTGTGAACAGTGACATCACAATGCCCGGCGTGCAGAAGCCGCATTGGCTACCATGGCATTCGACCATGGCGGCCTGGGCGGGATGCAGGTACTGCTGGTCGTCAGCGAGACCTTCGACGGTGACTAAATGGCGGCCTTGGAGCTGATGAGCGGGCATGATGCAGGCGTTGGCGCTGTGGTAGCGTAGCTCGCCATTGGCATCGGGTGCCCCGATGGCTAC
Organism: Halomonas sp. KG2; assembly: GCA_030440445.1. Classification (NCBI taxonomy): domain Bacteria; kingdom Pseudomonadati; phylum Pseudomonadota; class Gammaproteobacteria; order Oceanospirillales; family Halomonadaceae; genus Halomonas; species Halomonas sp. KG2. The sequence goes on from CP098528.1 coordinate 367,171, forward strand.
CGTGCAAGCGCCGCAATCACCCGACGCGCAACCTTCCTTGGTGCCGGTCAGGTGTAGTTGTTCTCTTAGCAGTTCCAGAACACTAAGGTGAACATCCGCTGTAACACGATGCGGTTGCCCATTGAGGTGAAATGTAATCATAGTCCTACCCGTTATGTTGTTATTGGTTGCTTAATTGCTGTCCGATCGGTCAAGTGGTGCGTGAGAAACGGGGTATTTCTTGATGACTCAGCATGAGAGGAGTCGTCTATTGTGCTGTCAGCAGCATAACCACCGCTAACAGGGCGGAGACCCACATAGCCGGCTTAATCTCGTCCAGCTTGCCGGTGGCAAGTCGGATGAGCACAAAGCTGATAAAACCAAAGGCGATACCCAGGGTGATGGAGTACGTCAGCGGCATTAAAATGATGGCCAGAAATGCGGGAAAGGCTTCCTCAAGACGGCTCCAGTCAATCTTTCCAATCGGTGCCATCATGAACAGTCCCACCAAAACAAGAGCTGGAGCAGTTGCGATGCTGGGAACTAGGGACAGCAACGGCGAGAGAAACAGAAAAGGCAGAAATAGCACGCCAATAACGACTGCCGTGAGTCCTGTGCGGCCGCCCTGGGCAACGCCAGCACCGGACTCGATAAAGGTTTGTGCCGCGCTGGTGCCGAGGGGGGCCGCGATCATCGATGCGAAAGCATCTACCGTCATGGAGCGCTTAAGGTTGCGTGGATTACCGTTGGCATCCTTGAGATCAGCTGACTCGGATAGCGCCATAAAGCAAGACAGTGAGTCGAAGAAGTTAGTAAACAGCATCACGAAAATGAATGGCAGGTAAGCCACCTTGAGGGCGCCTAAAATATCGACCTTCATTACTGCCGAGAAATCCGGCCATGCGGCTAGGCCTTGCCAAGCGACCAATACGTCGTCACTCCACAGCCGCCCCATAGGGGCTGCCAGCAGAGTGGTTAGGGCGATGCCTAGGATCAGCGCGCCATTGAAGCCGCGAATGACCAGTATCGCGGTAGCCATTAGGCCAATAAAGAAGGTTATTAGGCTTGCGTTTAGATCACCAAGGCTAACAAGGGTCGCTGGGTTGGCGACGATGAACCCGGCATTCTTGAGCCCAATAAAGGTGATGAATAGGCCTATCCCGCAGGTGATGGCATAGCGCAATGAGGCTGGAATGGCCTCGATGATGGCTTCGCGAACGTTAAACAGTGCCAAAATAGCGAACAGTACTCCTGACCAGAATACGCAGCCTAGAGCAACTTCCCACGATAACCCTGCACCAAGCACCAGGGTGTAGGTAAAAAGCGCATTCATGCCCATTCCAGGAGCAACCAAAATTGGGTTGCGGGCATACAAGCCCATGGCCAAGCTACTAAAAAAGCTGATGACCACGGTAGCGGAGAGTGCGGCAGAGAAGGGGATACCCGCATCAGATAAGATGGCTGGGTTGACCACGATGATATACATCCCGGCTAGAAACGTCGCGATGCCTGCAAGCACTTCGGTCTTCACCGAGGAGCCGCGTCGGCTGACATTGAAGTAATTATCCAGGGTGCTCGTTGGCTGGACGGGTGGGGAGCCGGAATACGGCGTAGGGCTTTGTGGCATGACGATATTCTCTTTGTATTTGTTGGGTGAGCTATCGAAAAAACGAGTTTGACCATTTGGTCAACTCGGACAAGCGTAGACAAAAAAACATCAAGAAGGCAACCAAATATATTAATTACGTACACAAAAAATTTTGGAGTGACTTCCATCCTCCTCATTTATCGATGACCTGAAGACCGTGGCATATTGATTGCACGGGTAAAACGGAGCATATAAAGTGGCTGGTAGTTTTAGGGCTAGCCTAAGGTCGATAAATCCTGTAACATTCCAAAAATTTTGGCCCAGTGGCTGCAAAAAGCAGCAAAATATCTGCAGCGAACGAATCGTTGTAGGGTAAGCACCGCGCTTGTTGCACTGGCCTCAGGTTAGAGAAAATAGTCAGCTAAATGCTGCGCCATGGCCATTCGCCACGGAAGAGAACAACAAGCGGGATGAAACCGATTTTTTTACTATCGGCTTCGTCCCGCTTTTTTACGACCCGACGTTTGCACGCAAACGCCGACAAACCGGATCGCCGAGCCTGCGCCCACAGGCTCCCACCAGCATGGGAGAACTTGTCTTGAATAACCCCGCATTGAGCAAACCCGCGATATTGGCCCTGGAAGATGGCAGTGTGTTTCATGGAATTGCCATTGGCGCGGATGGCGTCACTAGCGGTGAGGTGGTGTTCAATACAGCCATGACCGGCTACCAGGAAATCCTCACTGACCCTTCTTACACCCGCCAAATCGTCACGCTGACCTATCCTCATATCGGCAATACCGGCATTAATTCGGAAGATGTGGAATCTGCATCGATTGCCGCAGCGGGCCTGGTGATTCGTGATTTACCCCTGCTGGCCAGCAGTTTCCGTTCAGAGCAAAGCCTTTCTGACTATCTAAAAAGCCAAAATGTGCTGGGCATTGCGGATATCGATACTCGCCGTTTAACGCGCATTCTGCGTGATAAAGGCGCGCAAAACGGTGCGATTCTGGCGGGTGCAGAAGCAGAGGGCGATGATGCGGTAGAGCGGGCGCTGGCGGCAGCGAAGGCATTTCCCGGGTTGAAGGGCATGGATCTGGCCAAGGAAGTCTCGTGCAAAGAGGCTTACGAATGGACACAAGGCGAGTGGACGCTGGGCGAGGGCTACGCTGATACTACCAAAGGTGAGCGTCCTTACCACGTAGTGGCGTATGACTTCGGTGTGAAATTTAACATCCTACGTATGCTGGCCGAGCGCGGCTGCCGGTTGACGGTCGTACCGGCACAAACGCCTGCTGCTGACGTATTGGCGATGAATCCGGATGGGATCTTTTTGGCTAACGGCCCTGGTGATCCCGAGCCTTGTGATTACGCCATCAAGGCGATTCAGGACGTATTGGAAACCAATACGCCGGTATTTGGCATTTGCCTTGGCCACCAGTTGCTGGCGCTGGCCTCGGGTGCCAAAACCATCAAGATGGGCCACGGCCACCACGGTGCTAACCATCCAGTGCAGGATTTAGACACCGGCACGGTAATGATTACCAGCCAAAACCATGGCTTTGCTGCCGATGAAGCGACCCTTCCAGCCAACGTGCGTGCCACGCACCGTTCGCTGTTCGATGGCACGCTGCAAGGAATCGAGCGCACTGACCGCCCGGCGTTTAGCTTCCAGGGGCACCCGGAAGCCAGCCCTGGCCCGCGTGATGTGGCGCCGCTGTTTGATCGCTTTATTGCCATGATGCAGGCGCGTCGCTAACGCTGCCCTTGATCGCTGCCATGTAACGCCGTTTTTTTGTCGCTCATCGTCACCTATTTTGCGGGAACCGTTATGCCTAAGCGTACCGATATCAACAGCATTCTTATCATTGGCGCTGGCCCGATTGTCATCGGCCAGGCCTGCGAATTTGACTACTCTGGCGCCCAGGCGTGTAAAGCGCTGCGTGAAGAGGGGTTCCGGGTTATTTTGGTTAACTCCAACCCGGCCACCATCATGACCGACCCGGCCATGGCCGATGCCACCTACATCGAGCCGATTACCTGGCAAGCGGTTGAAAAAATTATTGAGGCCGAGCGCCCGGACGCGATTCTACCCACTATGGGTGGCCAGACAGCGCTCAACTGTGCGCTTGACCTGGAAAAGCATGGCGTACTGGAAAAGTACCGCGTCGAGATGATTGGTGCCAACGCCGATGCGATTAACATGGCTGAAGATCGCGATCTGTTCGATCAAGCCATGAAGCGTATTGGTTTGGAGTGCCCGAAAGCCAAGGTGGCGCACACCATGGACGAGGCCTGGGAAATCCAGGCTGAGCTTGGCTTCCCGACCATTATTCGTCCTTCTTACACCATGGGCGGCTCCGGCGGCGGCGTGGCGTATAACAAAGAAGAGTTCGAAGAGATCTGTACCCGCGGTTTCGAGCTTTCCAATAACCACGAGCTGCTGATCGACGAATCGCTGCTGGGTTGGAAAGAGTACGAAATGGAAGTGGTGCGGGATAAGAATGACAACTGCATCATTGTCTGTGCGATTGAAAACTTCGATCCTATGGGTGTTCACACAGGTGACTCGATTACCGTCGCGCCAGCGCAAACGCTGACCGACAAAGAGTACCAGATCATGCGTGACGCCAGCCTCGCGGTACTGCGCGAGATTGGTGTGGAAACCGGTGGTTCCAACGTACAGTTTGGTATGGACCCGAAAACCGGTCGCCTAGTGGTTATCGAGATGAACCCGCGGGTATCACGCTCGTCAGCGCTGGCATCTAAGGCCACTGGTTTCCCGATTGCCAAAATCGCCGCGAAACTAGCGGTGGGTTACACCTTAGATGAGCTGCAAAACGATATTACCGGTGGCCGTACGCCCGCGTCGTTTGAGCCATCAATCGATTATGTCGTCACTAAGATTCCGCGCTTTACCTTCGAGAAATTCCCGCAGGCAAACGACCGTCTGACCACCCAGATGAAGTCGGTGGGCGAGGTGATGGCGATTGGTCGTACGTTCCAAGAGTCGCTGCAGAAAGCGCTGCGCGGTCTGGAAACCGGTAACGACGGTCTTGATCCGATCATCACCGATTTCACGCCAGATAACATGGCGATCATTCAGGGCGAGCTGCAGGCCGCCGGTGCCGAGCGTATTTTCTACGTGGCTGACGCCATGCGCTCTGGAATGAGTGTCGATGAGGTATTTGCGCTCACCAATATCGACCCTTGGTTCCTGGTGCAGTTGGAAGATTTGGTGTTGACTGAAAATGCCGTCGCCAAGCGCGCCCTGGTCGATTTCTCTGCTCGCGAGCTGTACCAGCTTAAGCGCAAAGGCTTTGGTGATGCACGTTTAGCCAAGCTGTTGGGTGTATCTGAAAAAGAGTTTCGTAAAACGCGCCAGGCAGCGGGTATTCGTCCGGTTTATAAGCGTGTCGACACCTGTGCGGCGGAATTTGCCTCTGACACCGCTTATATGTACTCCACCTATGAAGAGGAGTGCGAAGCGGACGTCTCGGATCGTCAGAAAATTATGGTATTGGGGGGTGGCCCGAACCGTATCGGTCAAGGTATCGAGTTCGATTACTGCTGTGTTCATGCCGCCTTTGCCATGCGCGATGATGGCTATGAAACGATCATGGTCAACTGCAACCCGGAAACCGTTTCTACCGACTATGACACCTCTGATCGCCTCTACTTTGAGCCGGTGACGCTGGAAGATGTGTTAGAAATTGCCGATAAAGAGAAGCCGGTTGGCGTAATTGTGCAGTTCGGTGGTCAAACCCCGCTGAAGCTTGCCCGTGAGCTAGAGGCAGCAGGCGTGCCGATTATTGGTACCACGCCAGATGCCATTGACCGCGCTGAAGACCGCGAGCGCTTTCAGGTAATGATCGACAAGTTAGGTCTGAAGCAGCCACCCAACGCCACCGCCCGTAGCTTTGAAGAGGCGTTTTCCAAGGCGGAGGCCATTGGCTACCCGCTGGTGGTGCGTCCTAGCTACGTGCTGGGTGGACGGGCAATGGAGATCGTTTATGACGCCTCCGAGCTTGAAAACTACATGACCAATGCGGTGAAGGTGTCTAACGACTCTCCCGTTCTGCTTGACCACTTTTTGAGTGCCGCGATCGAGATTGATATCGACGCGGTGTCGGACGGTCAGCAGGTGGTAATCGGCGGTATTATGCAGCACGTTGAGCAAGCGGGCGTTCACTCTGGTGATTCCGCCTGTGCGCTGCCGCCTTACTCGCTGCCTGCCGATGTGCAGGATGAAATGCGCGAGCAGGTCAAGAAGATGGCCGTTGAGCTGGGCGTTAAAGGTCTGATGAACGTGCAGCTGGCGTGGCAGGATGGCGAAATTTATGTCATCGAGGTTAATCCTCGTGCGTCGCGTACCGTACCGTTTGTGTCGAAGTGCATCGGCACTTCGTTGGCACAGATTGCGGCGCGCTGCATGGCGGGTAAGACACTGGCCGAGCAGGGCTTTGAGCGCGAAATTATCCCGCACTTCTATAGCGTGAAAGAGGCGGTCTTTCCGTTCAACAAGTTCCAGGGTGTTGACCCGATTCTGTCGCCCGAGATGAAGTCGACGGGTGAAGTAATGGGCTCTGGCGAGACCTTTGCAGAAGCGTTCTTTAAAGCGCAGTTGGGCGCTGGCGAAGCCATTCCAGCATTGGATGGCGAGCGTAAAGCGTTCCTTTCAGTGCGCGAGCCTGATAAGCAAGGGATTATCGAAGTGGCGCGTTCTCTGCTAACATTGGGCTTCACACTATGTGCAACGCGCGGTACAGCGGCAGCACTTGAGGCTGCTGGACTGGAAGTGGAGCACGTCAATAAAGTCTACGAAGGCCGTCCCCATATTGTCGATCTGTTGAAGAACGACGAAATCGCCTACATCGTGAACACGACTGAAGGTCGTCAGGCTATTAACGACTCTTCAATTATTCGCCGTACTGCTCTCGCGCGCAAGGTGCCCTATGCGACCACCTTGGCGGGCGCTAATGCTGTTTGCATGGCGCTGGAGTACGGTAGGGAGATTACGGTGCGGCGCCTTCAGGATCTGCATGCAGGAGCAAGTCAATGAACAAGGTCCCGATGACGGTAGCGGGAGAAAAAAGTCTTCGCGAAGAGCTTAATCACTTGAAGGGCGAAGCCCGCCCTCAAGTTATTGCTGCTATTGCTGAAGCGCGTGAACATGGCGATCTCAAGGAGAACGCCGAGTACCACGCCGCTCGCGAGCAGCAAGGATTTATTGAAGGCCGTATCCAGGAAATTGAAAGCAAGCTTTCAGGTGCGCAGGTAATCGACGTTACTAAGCTGCCAAAAACCGGTAAGGTGATCTTTGGGGTTACCGTATCGTTGCTGAACCTGGATAGCGACGCCAGCGTTACCTACCGCATTGTTGGTGAAGACGAGGCCAATATTAAAGAGGGGCGCATTTCTGTGACCTCACCTATCGCCCGAGCGATGATTGGCAAAGAAGAAGGCGATGTGGTGGTGGTAAAAACACCTGGTGGCGATGTTGAGTACGAAATTGAGAGTGTTGAACATCTCTGATTTACCGCGGTGACGCGGGGCAGGCGTCTTGAAGGCGCCTGCAATCCAGGCACACTAAAAGGCCCGTGACGGTGACGTCGCGGGCCTTTTAGTATCATGCGTTGGTTAACGAGCCACGTGTGGGTTAATGCCGTCCGTGGTGGTTTTCAAAACGCGTGATGTTGGAAAGCTTGGGGTTTACCTTTGGGTTACGGCGATAGAGCAGCGCCATTTTGCCAATGGTTTGTACTAGCTCGGCGTTACTGTCGGCGACTAGCTCATTGAGCATTGCGACGCGGTCGTCCCGCTCTGTAATAGCGAGCTTCACTTTGATGAGCTCGTGATCGTTGAGCGCGCGGCTGAGTTCTGCGAGCAAATTTTCGGAGACGCCGTTCTCAGAAACGGTGACCACTGGATTGAGGTGGTGGCCAATGCTACGAAATGCTTTCTTTTGTGCCTGTGACAAGCTCATGGTATCTTGCGGTATCCCGGTTAGCGCTTAACGCTCCATCTTACGGTGAAATGCCGTTAAGTGAAAGCAATCGCGTGAATGCGCCCATCTCTTATTCCAGTGTTAGATTCCCACATGCAGCAAAAGCCCCCAAGCCGTAAACATTCAGTGAGCAAGACCAGCAACAACTGGAAGAAAGAACATTTCGACGATCAGTATGTGAAACAACGCTGGCAAGATGGCTATCGCTCACGTGCAAGCTATAAACTGCTTGAACTTGATGAAAAGGATAAGCTGTTTCGCCCAGGCATGACGGTAATTGATCTAGGCGCTGCCCCAGGGGGGTGGAGTCAAATTGCCGCAGAAAAGGTGGGGCCTGACGGTGTCGTGATAGCGTCAGACATATTAGAGATGGATGCCCTAGCCGGCGTTGACTTTATCCAGGGCGATTTTACTGAAGAGAGCGTGCTTAACGCGATTCTTGAACGTCTAGGAAATCGTCAGGTAGACCTTGTGATGTCCGATATGGCCCCCAATATGAGTGGTATGGCGGCTATTGATCAGCCACAGGCAATGTACCTTGTTGAACTCGCTTTGGAACTTGCGCGAGAAACGCTACCGCCTGGCGGGCGTTTTCTGGCTAAGGTATTTCAAGGCGAAGGATTTGATACCTATTTGAAAGAGCTCCGAAGTAGCTTTGATCGTGTTGTGACTCGCAAGCCGGATGCTTCGAGGGCGCGCTCGCGGGAAGTCTATTTTTTAGCGGAAGGATTTCGAGGCTAGCGAGACGTGGCCCTGTACTCGTCAGTGAGTGCGAGCGTGTAGATACTGGCGGGTAATAGCAAAGATTTATCACCACGATTGCCAGACAGGCAGGCGTAAATTGTGTCACATTATGCACATTGGACGAGCGTGACACAGATGGCCCAAAGCAAAATGTGCTTTGGCAATGGTTGAACGTTAAGCTCTAGTGTAAGGTCTGAGTATTGACGGTTAACTGACGGATTCTTGTAATGAGGGTAGCCCCTTGAACGATATGGCGAAGAACCTGATTCTGTGGTTGGTCATCGCGGCCGTTCTACTGACAGTGTTCAACAATTTCAGTACGGAAAGCGCACCGCAAACCACCAACTACTCTCAGTTTGTGCAGCAGGTGCAAAATCAGCAGGTACGTAGTGTCACGATTGATGGCTATACCATCATTGGTGAGCGTACGGACGGTTCTCAGTTCCAGACCATCCGCCCGTCGGCGGAAGATCCTAAGCTGATGGATGATCTGCTAAGCAACAACGTGACCGTTGTCGGTAAAGAGCCGGAACAACAAAGCATCTGGACGCGCTTGCTGATTGCGAGCTTCCCGATTCTGCTTATTCTGGCCATCTTTATGTTCTTTATGCGCCAAATGCAGGGTGGAGCCGGTGGCGGTAAAGGCGGTCCCATGAGCTTTGGTAAGTCGAAAGCCAAACTGCTTTCCCAAGATCAGATCAAGACAACATTTGCCGATGTTGCGGGCTGTGACGAGGCGAAAGAAGAAGTTGAAGAGCTTGTAGACTTCTTGCGTGATCCTACTAAATTCCAGCGTTTGGGTGGCACAATCCCGCGCGGTGTATTGATGGTAGGTCCGCCAGGAACAGGTAAAACGCTGCTGGCCAAGTCCATCGCGGGTGAAGCCAAAGTACCGTTTTTCTCTATCTCTGGTTCAGACTTTGTTGAAATGTTCGTGGGCGTTGGTGCTTCACGCGTTCGTGACATGTTTGAGCAAGCCAAGAAACAAGCGCCTTGCATTATCTTTATTGATGAAATCGATGCGGTTGGCCGTTCGCGCGGTGCTGGCATGGGTGGCGGCAATGATGAGCGTGAGCAGACACTCAACCAATTACTGGTAGAGATGGATGGCTTCGAAGCTAATGAAGGTGTCATCGTCATTGCGGCCACTAACCGTCCTGACGTTCTTGATCCTGCGCTGCTGCGTCCGGGTCGTTTCGACCGTCAGGTAACGGTTGGGCTGCCGGATATTCGTGGCCGTGAACACATTCTGGGCGTTCATCTGCGTAAAGTACCGCTGGCGGATGACGTTAAGCCGCAGCTGATTGCGCGCGGTACGCCAGGCTTCTCTGGTGCGGACCTTGCGAACTTGGTCAACGAAGCAGCGCTGTTTGCCGCCCGTCGTAACAAGCGCTTGGTTTCCATGGAGGAGTTAGAGCTTGCTAAAGACAAGATCATGATGGGCGCTGAGCGCAAATCGATGGTGATGACCGATAAAGAGAAGCTCAACACGGCGTATCACGAATCAGGTCATGCCATTATTGGCTTGATTGCGCCTGAGCATGATCCTGTTTACAAAGTGACGATTATTCCGCGTGGCCGTGCGCTAGGCGTCACGATGTTCTTGCCGGAAGAAGATCGTTACAGCCTGTCTCGCCAGCAAATTCTCAGTCAGATTTGCTCGCTGTTTGGTGGGCGTATCGCCGAAGAGATGACGCTGGGTGCTAACGGTGTGACAACGGGTGCTTCAAACGATATTAAGCGTGCCACCGAGCTCGCCCATAACATGGTCGCTAAGTGGGGGCTGTCGAATGAAATGGGCCCGATCATGTACGACGAGGATGAGTCTCACCAGTTCCTTGGTGGCCCTGGTCAGGGTGGTGGTAAGCTAAAATCTGGCGAAACAACGTCTCGTCTCGATAAAGAAGTGCGCAAGATTATCGACGAGTGTTACGAGCAGGCTCGTCAGATTTTGGAAGATAATCGCGACAAGCTAGACGCGATGGCCGAAGCACTGATGAAGTACGAAACCATCGATGCTGATCAGCTGAAAGATATTATGGAGGGGCGCGATCCGCGTCCGCCAGAAGGCTGGAACGACGGTGATTCATCGGGCGGCGGCACGCGTGTTAGCGACGACAAGCCTGAAGAGAAGGCTGACGGTACGTCTTCTGATGCGTCTGGCGACGATGGCGAAGAAGATGATGACGAGCCACGCCGTCGTCCTTCTGACCCGTTAGGCGGTCCCGCAGGTCCTTAACATGTGTGAGTGTTAGAGATGTTGGCAAAGGCGCCCCATAACGGGGCGCCTTTTTGTTATGCTGTGAAGCAATTGCAAACACGTTTTTTCTTTTAGTAGGCCGCAGCATGAAACCGATCGTTGACTCTTCATCGCCTTCACGGGCAGCGGATGGCGCATATCACCTGCGCTGTGGGCGCCATTCATTAGATCTTTCGTTTCCACGGGTAATGGGTATTCTGAATGTTACGCCGGACTCCTTCTCTGATGGTGGGCAACACATTGGTCTAGATAGTGCGCTGCACCACGCTGAGCAAATGTTGGCGGAAGGTGCCGCGATGATTGACGTGGGCGGGGAGTCGACAAGGCCAGGGGCTAGCCCTGTATCAGAGCAAGAAGAGTTAGATCGTGTGGCACCTGTGGTTGAAGCGTTAGTGCACGAGCTAGATGCGCTGGTGTCAGTAGATACCAGTAGCCCTGCCGTTATGCGAGAAGTAAGCGCGCTTGGCGCTGGTATGATTAACGATGTGCGATCGCTAGAGCGCGAGGGTGCGCTGGGCGCTGCGGCAAGCACTGGCCTGCCTGTGTGTTTAATGCATCGCCAGGGTGAGCCCCAGGATATGCAGCAGTCGCCCTATTACGGTCAGTCAGTTGAGCGAGTGGTTGCCGACTATCTTGCTGAACGGGTAGCGGCGTGTGAAGCCGCTGGAATTCGCCGAAGCCGTCTGTTGGTCGATCCTGGTTTTGGTTTTGGCAAAACTATTGAGCATAACCTGCGCTTGTTGAAGTATATGGAAGAGCTTCAGGCGCTGGAGTTGCCGCTGCTAGTCGGGATGTCGCGGAAAAGCATGATTGGTAAAGTGCTGGGTCGCCCGGTGGAGGAGCGTTTGGCCGGCGGTTTGGCGTTAGCAGCTATGGCGGTTGAGCGGGGCGCCAATATTTTGCGTGTGCATGATGTCGGGCCCACGGTAGATGCCGTCAATATGGCATGGGCGGTGCTTCAGGAGGGTTGCGAGTCACCGCTAAATAAGGAGATGACGCCATGACGCGACGTTATTTTGGTACCGATGGAATTCGCGGTACGGTTGGGCAAGCGCCGATTACTGCCGATTTTATGCTCAAACTGGGGTGGGCGGTGGGTCAGGTGTTGCGCCGTGAAAAAGGCCGCACGCGTGTGTTAATTGGTAAAGATACGCGCATCTCTGGCTATATGTTTGAGTCAGCCTTGGAGGCGGGGCTGTCTGCCGCAGGTGTCGATGTTGCGTTGCTGGGGCCAATGCCTACACCGGGGATCGCCTATCTAACGCGTACCTTTCGCGCCGACGCTGGGATAGTGATTTCCGCGTCGCATAACCCCTTTGATGATAACGGCATTAAGTTTTTCTCTGCCGAGGGTAAAAAGCTACCCGACGAGATTGAAGATCGCATTGAGACGATGCTTGATGCACCTCTGACAACGGCGAGCGCGGCTCAGTTGGGTAAAGCGACGCGCATTGACGATGCTGCAGGGCGCTATATCGAGTTCTGCAAATCGACGTTACCTGATCGTCTCAGTCTGCATGGTCTAAAAGTGGTATTGGATTGTGCTCATGGGGCTACCTACCACATTGCGCCAAACGTATTTCGTGAGCTAGGTGCTGATGTAAGCGCAATTGGTTCCTCCCCTGATGGGGTGAATATTAACCATCAAGTGGGGTCTACCCATCCCGCAGCGCTGCGTGCAGCGGTGATTCAGCAAGGTGCTGATTTAGGCATTGCCTTTGATGGTGATGGAGATCGAGTGCTGTTGGTAGATGCCGATGGCCGTGAGGTGGATGGCGACGATATTCTTTACCTGATTGCCCGAGATCGTCACGAACGGGGGCTGCTTGAAGGCGGCGTGGTGGGCACTCTGATGAGCAACTTCGGGCTTGCCATGGCGCTGGAGCGGCTGGGGATTCCCTTTCAGCGCGCGAAAGTGGGTGATAGATTTGTCATGGAGATGATGGCTGCCAACGGCTGGGAGCTGGGAGGCGAGTCATCAGGTCATATTGTATGTGGTCATGCTCAAACGACGGGCGATGGAATTGTTTCAGCGCTGCAAGTGTTGGCGTTGATGGTGCGAGAGCAAAAGCCGCTGCTGTCTCTCTTGACGGGGTTGGAAAAGGTGCCCCAGTCGCTGGTTAACGTCAGGCTGCCTGGGGGTACCAACGCAAAAGATGTCATGACGGCAAAGCCGCTACTCGAAGCAGTGGCTGCCCTTGAAGATGAGCTGGGTGACCAGGGCCGAGTGTTGCTACGGCCGTCGGGCACTGAGCCGCTAATCCGAGTGATGGTGGAAGGGCGGGCTCACCTGGATGTTGACCGTCTCGCGCATAAACTTGCCGATCAGGTCCAGGCGTTGCTCAGCTAGCTTGGTAAAAGTGTTTGATAGGCGAGTATGCTTGCCACGTCCCCAACTAACGAACCTGTATAACAGCGGTTGTCTTGACAAGGCCGCTCCTATACCATTTCGCTCCACCTTGAGTGAGGATAATCGATGCGTACGCCATTAATTGCCGGTAACTGGAAAATGAACGGCTCCACGGCGTTGATTCAAGCGTTCGGAGACGCCTTCGCCGCGTCCAAGCTACCTAATGATATCGACGTTGTAGTTATTCCGCCGTTTCCCTATTTGGAAGCTGCACGAAGTGCTTTCCAAAATACGCCGTTACAGTTAGGGGCGCAGACGCTCAATCCTCAGCACTCAGGTGCGCATACGGGTGAGATCAGCGGGCGTATGCTTAAAGAGTTTGATGTGGCCTATGTGCTGGTTGGCCACTCTGAGCGTCGCCAGCTATACAAAGAAGGTGATGAGCAGGTGTTTGACCGCTTGGTAGCCGCGCTTGATATCGGCATCACGCCGATTCTTTGTGTGGGTGAGACCCTAGAAGAGCGCGATGCCGGTAGCACGATGGATGTTGTATTGCGGCAAGTTGGCTATGCAATGGCGCGTTTAGAGCCGGCACAGCGGCTTAAGGTTGTTATTGCCTATGAGCCCGTATGGGCAATTGGGACAGGTCGCACAGCAACGCCTGAGCAGGCTCAGGAAGTAATGGCCGGTATTCGTACCTACCAGGCTGGGTTTGATAAAACGCTAGCCGAGCAGCTTAAGTTGCTTTACGGCGGCAGCATGAATGCAAATAATGCGGCTGAGTTGCTTGCTCAGCCGGATATCGACGGCGGTTTAGTGGGCGGTGCTTCGCTTAAAACCGACGATTTCTACGCCATTTGTCAGTCAGCAGGATAATCCCATGCAAGTTGCAATTCTTATGGTTCACGTGGTGATTGCGATCGCCTTGGTTGTGCTCATCCTGCTTCAGCAGGGTAAAGGTGCCGAAGCGGGTGCCGCCTTTGGTGGCGGGGCATCGCAAACTGTGTTTGGTTCGCGGGGGAGCGGTAACTTTTTGTCTCGCGCAACGGGGCTTTTAGCCGCCGGCTTTTTTGTTACCTCAATGGCATTGGCTTATTTTGCGACCCAGGCAGGACAAGCGCCCGAAGCGGGTATTCCCGACTCTCGCCTGATTGAGCAGCAGCGCAATATTCCAACGCTTGACGATGGCCCTGCAAGTATGGATAATACCGCGCCAGTGCTAGAGGAAAGCAGCGAGTAACATATTGATACTGCTTTTTTTAGCCTCCCCTGTTGCCGAAGTGGTGGAATTGGTAGACACGCTATCTTGAGGGGGTAGTGACCGTATGGTCGTGCGGGTTCAAGTCCCGCCTTCGGCACCATCTGTTTTGCTGGCTCGCCAGCTTCCCAGAGTTATTTTGTCAAATAAGCTTCATTAAATGAGCTATTGTCAAAAAGTAGGGATTGGCACCAAAGACGAAAAATGCACTTGAAAAGAAAGGTTGACGAAAGTGGTTCAAGTGTCTATTATCGTCGACCTAGATTGATGCGGGGTGGAGCAGTCTGGTAGCTCGTCGGGCTCATAACCCGAAGGTCATCGGTTCAAATCCGGTCCCCGCTACCATTTACTAGTAGCATGTTAATCGCCTAAGAAGTCTTGATGTTAGTTAATCTTGATGCTGGTTGGGCAAGGGCGAAAGCCAAGTCATGTTATTAGGTGGTATTACAGGTTTCTTTCGAAAAGCCCCTTCCTGTGAAGGGGCTTTTTGTTAGTAGCTTTTCGAGAGCCAAGAGTGTCTCCAGAGCGGATGTCTTCCGAATTGCCAGAGACACATTTCCGGGTAACGCCAATCAGCCACCTAGCTTCTCATTCAACTCCTGGCCAGGTGCCTGATGCAACGGCTATAGGAGCTTTGTCTGTGGCCACAAAACACGCTGCGCTTCACGCGCTGATCGAACCTGTCGTAGCCGCCATGGGTTTTGAGCTATGGGGTATCGACCATCTTTCCCAGGGCAAGCATTCGCGGCTGGTGATTTATATCGAACGCGAAAGTGGCGTCAGCGTGGAAGATTGCGCTGATATTAGTCGCCAAGTCAGTGCCGTTATGGATGTGGAAGATCCCATTCCTGGCGAATACCGCTTGGAAGTCTCGTCGCCTGGTATGGCACGTCCCTTATATACCCTGGATCAATTTATTCGTTATCAAGGCCACCACGTTGCGCTCAAATTGCGCGTGGCTTTTGATGGACGGCGTAAATATCAAGGCCTTCTCGCTGGTGTCGAAGGCGATGAGGTACTGCTACAGCTGGATGGCGAAGAGTACTGTTTTCCAATCGAAAGCATCGATTCTGCGCACGTCGTCCCGCAATTCGACGAATAAACGGGTGGCGGCTTCCGGCAGGCTGCCGGGATGATGCACAAAAGGACAGGTTTTCTGGCGAGGCAAACGCATGAGTAAAGAAATTTTAATGGTCGTGGACGCGATCTCTAACGAAAAAGGCGTCCCCCGCGATGTTATTTTTGAAGCGGTTGAGGCCGCGCTAGCTAGCGCGTCACGCAAGCGTTTTGATCAGGAAGAAGCCAATGTGCGCGTTCATATCGATCGCCGCACGGGCGACTACGATACGTTCCGCTACTGGACCGTTGTCGAAGATGACGAATTTGAAACACCTGATTATGAAATTAAAGAAACCATCGCTGAGCAGCGTGATCCGCCGCTGAAACTAGGCGATGTGGTTGAGAAAAAGATTGAAAATGCCGTGTTTGGCCGTATCGCTGCACAAACTGCAAAGCAGGTTATCGTGCAAAAGGTGCGTGAAGCCGAACGCGCTGAAGTGGTTCGCCAGTACGCTGACCGCGAAGGCGAGTTAGTGGCAGGTATCGTCAAGAAAACCACGCGTGACGGATTGATTATCGACCTGGGTGAAAACGCTGAAGCGTTCTTGCCGCGTAACGAAATGATTCACGGTGAGCGCTACCGCATGAATGAGCGGGTACGCGCCTTGCTAGTAAAAGTTGATCCAGACGCACGTGGTGCGCAGCTACAGCTGTCGCGTACCTGTCCTGAGTTCATCATTGAGCTGTTTAAAATTGAAGTGCCGGAAATTGCTGAACAGCTGATTGAAATCAAAGGTGCAGCGCGCGACCCTGGCTCGCGGGCCAAAATCGCCGTTAAAACTAACGACCGCCGCATCGATCCTGTTGGGGCGTGTGTTGGTATGCGCGGTTCTCGCGTACAGGCAGTGTCGTCAGAGCTGCAAAATGAGCGTGTCGATATTGTGTTGTGGGACGACAACCCAGCGCAGTTGGTGATAAATGCCATGGCACCTGCCGATGTGGCGTCTATCCTGGTTGACGAAGATGCTCACGCCATGGACGTTGCCGTTGCTCAAGACAATCTGGCGCAGGCCATTGGTCGTAGCGGCCAGAACGTGCGCTTAGCTTCTGAGCTAACCGGCTGGCGTATTAACGTGATGACCGAAGATGAAGCTGAGTCAAAACGTGAGCAGGAAATTGATAGCCTGGTGGACTCCTTTGTTCAGCATCTGGAAGTGGACGAAGACGTTGCCCGCCTATTAGTAGAAGAGGGGTTCACCACCCTGGAAGAAGTTGCCTACGTGCCGCTTGAAGAGATGCTCGAAATCGAAGAGTTCGATGAAGATTTGGTGGAAGAGCTGCGCGCACGAGCGAAAGACGAGCTGCTGACGATGGCCATTGCCTCGGAGGAAGCGCTAGACGGTGCCCAACCAGCAGACGATCTGCTGGACATGGACGGCATGGAGCGCCACCTGGCCTTCATTCTGGCTAGCCGAGGCATCGTCACCATGGAAGATCTCGCCGAGCAGTCTGTCGACGATCTGGTCGATATCGAGGAGTTGGACGAAGCGCGCGCAGCGGCACTGATCATGACTGCCCGTGCGCCCTGGTTTGAAGACGATGGCGTATCGGATTCGAACACACAGTAAAAGGTCACGGGCTGAGGAGGGTCACTATGTCAGATATGACAGTTAAAGATTTTGCAGTAAAGGTGGGCCGTGATGTGCCCCGCCTATTGGAACAGATGAAAGAAGCTGGTTTAAAACATGCGTCAGAAAGCGACGCCGTGTCTGAAGACGATAAGCAAACGCTGCTAAGCTTTTTGAAAAAAAGCCATGGCGGCGGTGACAGCGATGCAAGCAAAAACCGCATTACGCTGACGCGTAAAACCCGTAGCCGTATTAAAACGGGCGAGCGTGGCAAAACGATCGAAGTGCAGGTGCGTAAGAAGAAAACGTACGTTAAGAGCGCCGAAGACGATAAGCCGAAAGCGCCTGAGCCTAAGCATTCTGGCCCGCGTCAGCTGGTAGGCGACATGGCAGAAGCGGAAGCGGAGCGTAAAGCTCGCGATATCCGCGAAGCTGAAGAGAAGGCAGCAGCGGCTAAAGCGAAAGCAGCGGAAGAGGCTGCACGTAAAGCCGAGGAAGAGAAAGCCAAGGCAAAAGCGGCTGAAGTGCCCGATATCGCTGTGCCTGAGCTGCAAATCGACGATACTCCAGCACCTGATGATTTGCCGCCTGCGCCGCCGAAAGAAGGCCGCACGGATCGTCGTACAGCGCCGCCTAAAAAGGCAGCGGCTAAGAAAAAAGGCCGTAGTGACGATGAGGATCGTGGCGACCGCGAAGAGCGTAAGCGCGGTGGTGGCGGTAAGAAAGTCAAACGTGCCGAGCGTCGTGGCGGTCGTCGTGGTGGTGGTGCCAGTCAGAGTGGCAACGGCAAGCATGCTTTCCAAAAGCCGACTCAGCCGATCGTCCGTGAAGTCTCGATCCCTGAGTCCATCAGCGTTGCTGAGCTAGCCGACAAAATGTCGATCAAAGCCAATGAAGTGATCAAGGCCATGTTCAACATGGGCGCGGCCGTGACCATCAACCAAACGATTGACCAGGATACTGCGGCTATCGTTGTGGAAGAGATGGGCCACAAGGTCAAACTGGTGAAAGACGATGCGCTGGAAACGGAAATGCTGGAAGGCATCTCCTATGAAGGCGAAGAGATCACTCGTTCACCGGTGGTCACTGTTATGGGCCACGTTGACCACGGTAAAACATCGCTGTTGGATTATATCCGTCGCGCGAAAGTCGCCACTGGCGAAGCGGGCGGTATTACCCAGCACATCGGTGCTTACCACGTGGAAGACAACCACGGCGGCGTTACCTTCCTGGATACCCCTGGCCACGCGGCGTTTACCGCGATGCGTGCCCGTGGTGCTAAAGCGACTGACGTCGTTATCCTGGTTGTTGCTGCTGACGACGGCGTAATGCCCCAGACGATTGAAGCGATCGAACACTCCAAAGCTGCTGAAGTACCCATGGTGGTGGCGGTGAACAAGATCGATAAGCAGGGCATTGATCTGGACCGCATTCGTAATGAGCTCTCGCAGCATGGCGTGATTTCAGAGGAATGGGGTGGTGACACCCAGTTTGTTCACGTTTCTGCGAAGACTGGCGATGGCATCGAAGAGCTGTTGGAAGCCATTCAGCTTGTGTCAGAAGTGCTTGAATTGACGGCTGTACCTTCCGCACCTGGTAAAGGCGTTGTTGTTGAATCGCGCCTTGATAAAGGTCGCGGTCCGGTAGCCACCGTTCTGGTGCAAAACGGCACGCTGAAGAAAGGCGATATCGTTCTTGCCGGTCTGCATTACGGCCGCGTTCGTGCGCTTACCAATGAGCTGGGCAAGCAAGTGGATACCGCTGGTCCTGCTATGCCGGTCGAAATCCAAGGTTTGGATGGCACGCCGGATGCAGGTGATGACTTCATGGTCGTTGCCGATGAGAAGAAAGCCCGTGAAGTGGCTAACTTCCGTCAAGGCAAATACCGCGAAGTGCGCCTAGCACGTCAGCAGAAGGCCAAGCTGGAGAACATGTTCAGCCAGATGGGCCAAGACGAAGTGGCCAAGGTCAACATCGTTCTGAAAGCCGACGTTCAAGGTTCGCTGGAAGCTATCAAAGGCGCCCTGGAAGAACTCTCCACCGGTGAAGTTGAAGTTGCCGTGGTCTCCTCGGGTGTTGGTGGTATCACCGGTACTGATGCCAACTTGGCGCTTGCTTCTGAGGCCATCGTTGTCGGCTTCAACGTCCGTGCTGATGCGGCTGCTCGTGAAATCATCGAACGTGAAGGTCTGGATCTGCGCTACTACAGCGTTATTTACCAGCTGATCGATGAGGTTAAGCAGGCGATGAGCGGTATGCTTGCTCCCGAGTGGAAAGAAGAGATCGTGGGCGTGGCCGAAGTACGCGATGTGTTCCGCGCACCGAAAATTGGTGCAGTGGCTGGCTGTATGGTTGTCGAAGGCACCGTATCGCGCAGCAAGCGTATCCGTGTACTGCGTGACAACGTTGTGATTTACGAAGGCGAGCTCGAGTCGCTGCGCCGCTTCAAAGATGACGTTCAAGAAGTGCGTAATGGCATGGAATGCGGCATCGGCGTGAAGAACTACAACGATGTTCAGGTCAACGATAAGATCGAAGTCTTTGACCAAGTGAAGGTCGAGCGCAGCCTGTAAGGCCGCGAGGAGCAATCATGCGCGAATTTAAGCGTACCGACCGAGTCGCTGACCAGCTCCAAAAGGAGCTGGCAGTACTGATCCAGCGCGAAGTGAAAGACCCGCGTTTGGGCATGATCACGGTGAGCGGCGCGACCGTTAGCCGTGATCTTGGCTACGCCGATATCTATGTCACCTTATTGGGTGAGCAAGATCCCGCGCGTATCAAAGAAAACCTACAGGTGCTAAAGCGCGCTGGAGGCTTTCTAAGAAGCCAAATTGCCAAACGTATTAAGCTGCGTCACGTACCTGAACTGCGCTTTCATTACGATGAAAGCGTGGTGCGTGGCCAACACCTCTCATCACTGATCGACGAAGCGGTTTCAACAGACCGCGCACGTCAACAGGATGATGAAGAGGGGAGCGACAAAGACAACGGTGAGGAGACGCGCTAATGGCACGTCGCCGTCGCGGATTGCCGGTTAATGGCGTATTGCTGCTGGATAAGCCGAAGGGCATTTCCAGCAATCATGCGCTGCAGCGTGTGCGTCGTCTGTTTGAGGCGCAAAAAGCCGGTCATACCGGCACGCTGGATCCTATGGCAACAGGCTTGTTACCTATTTGCCTTGGGGAAGCTACTAAGTTTTCCGCGCACCTGTTAGAAGCCGACAAGATGTATCGCACCCGTGTTGAACTGGGCGTGATTACAGACACCGGTGATGCCGAAGGCACGGTCATTGAGCAGCGCGAGATCCCCCGCTTAACGGCTGAGGATGTCGAGTCAGTCCTAGCTCGCTTTCACGGCGAGATTGACCAAGTGCCGCCGATGTATTCGGCACTGAAGCATCAAGGCAAAAAGCTTTATGAGCTTGCCCGTGAGGGGAAGCACGTTGAGCGTGCAGCGCGGCGAGTAAGCGTGTATGATGCGCGGCTGCTTGCTTTCGAGGGCACTGCCTTTGAGATGGAAGTCAGCTGCAGCAAAGGCACGTATATTCGCACCTTGGCTGAAGATATTGGTCATGCGCTGGGCTGTGGTGCCCACATTAGCCAGTTGAGAAGGCTCAAAACGGGGCCCTTTACCGGCGATGCAATGTGGACACTAGAGGGCCTTGAGGCGCTGGCAGACCAAGCTACCCGCGAGGCTGAACTAATGCCTGCGGATGTGCTGGTCGATCATTTGCCGTCGCTGACGGTGGATGAAACGGCTTTCGGGCGTCTTGCACACGGCCAATCGGCTAGCTTAGCCATTGGTGCACTTGAGCCTGATGCGCTGGCAAGACTTTATTACGCTGAGACGTTTATCGGCCTTGGCGTTGTAAAAGGGGCGCAGGAAGTAGCTCCCAAGCGACTGTTAAGTACCGTCGCTATCTCGTAAAGCGTTGCAAGGACGTAGCGATTTGCGCGAAAATTGTACGTGAAGATAGTTGCATGAGACTGCAAATATGCGTGGTCTCACCCATTCAATTTTAGGCATATTGCTTACTGGAGAGACAGATGGCATTAACCGCTGAGAAGAAGGCCGAGATCGTCAACGAATACGGCCGCGGCGATAACGATACCGGTTCCCCTGAAGTTCAGGTTGCACTGCTGAGCGCCAACATTAATGGCCTGCAGGACCACTTCAAAACCAACAAGCAGGATCACCACTCTCGTCGTGGTCTGATCCGCATGGTAAACCAGCGTCGTAAGCTGTTGGATTACCTGAAGCGTAAAGATTTTGAACGCTATCAGTCTCTGATTCAGCGTTTAGGTCTGCGTCGTTAAGCGTTAACGGCAACGATCAAAAACGGGCAGCCCCTTGTGGGCTGCCCGTTTTTTTGTTTCTGGTAGCCGTATGGCGCCACAGCGCCTAGAATGGTGGCGAGTCAAAACGACCCAAGCGAAAAGACAAGTAGATATTAATGTTAAAGGAAGTCGCCGTGAATCCGGTAAAAAAAACGTTTCAATACGGTCGTAGCACCGTCACCCTAGAAACTGGGCGTATTGCCCGCCAAGCCACTGGCGCCGTTATGGTGACCATGGATGAAACCGTCGTACTGTGTACGGTTGTGGCCAAAAAAGAAGCAAACCCCAATCAGCCTTTCTTCCCACTCTCGGTACACTACCAAGAGAAAACCTACGCAGTGGGCAAGATCCCCGGCGGCTTCTTTAAGCGCGAAGGGCGTCCTACTGAGAAAGAAACCCTTACCTCACGTCTGATTGATCGTCCGATCCGTCCGCTATTTCCGAAAGGGTTTATGAACGAAGTGCAGGTTATCTGTACTGTTCTGTCGACTGATCGTAATCATGACCCCGATATCGCAGCCCTACTGGGCACCTCAGCAGCGCTGGGTATTGCTGGTGTGCCGTTCAACGGCCCAATTGGCGCGGCACGTGTGGGCTTTAATGAAGAGCAGGGCTACTTCCTAAACCCAACCGTTGAAGAGCTGACTACCTCAGAGCTGGACATGGTTGTTGCCGGTACCGAAAACGCCGTATTGATGGTGGAGTCGGAAGCTCAGGAACTGCTTGAAGACGAAATGCTCGGTGCTGTGCTGTTTGGTCACCAGGAAATGCAGGTAGCCGTTAGCGCGATTAAAGAGCTGGTCGCTGAAGCTGGCAAGCCGCGTTGGGATTGGCAGCCCGCCCAAGAAAATGTAGCACTGAAAACGGCCATGGCCGATGCCTTTGAAGCCAAGGTAGGTGATGC
The DNA here is from genome assembly GCA_030440445.1 of Halomonas sp. KG2. Taxonomy (NCBI): domain Bacteria; kingdom Pseudomonadati; phylum Pseudomonadota; class Gammaproteobacteria; order Oceanospirillales; family Halomonadaceae; genus Halomonas; species Halomonas sp. KG2. Next base: position 389,285 of record CP098528.1, read on the forward strand.
TTATCGCATTACTGACAAAATGGCTCGCCAAGATGCGCTGTCAGCGCTGAAAGATGAAGCGGTTGCCCAGTTGGCCGCTGCTGAAGGCGAAGAAGTAGAAGGTAAGTTCAGCAAAGATGACGTGAAAGGTGCGTTTGCTGGCCTTGAAAAGCGCGTTGTACGCTCTCGTGTGGTAAAAGGCGAGCCCCGTATTGATGGGCGCGACAACGCCACTGTACGTCCTCTAGCGATTGAGGTAGGTGTACTGCCTAAGACACACGGTTCGGCAGTATTTACGCGTGGTGAAACTCAAGCCATCGCCATTGCTACCTTGGGCACCCTGCGCGATTCGCAGCTGATCGAGTCCCTGGAAGGTGAGCGTAAAGACCGCTTTATGCTGCACTACAACTTCCCTCCTTACTGTGTCGGCGAAGCAGGCTTTATGGGCGGCCCGAAGCGTCGCGAAATTGGTCATGGCCGTTTAGCACGCCGTGGCGTTCAAGCGATGCTGCCGTCAGAAGACGTTTTCCCCTATACCATCCGTGTGGTATCGGAAATCACCGAATCTAACGGTTCTAGCTCCATGGCGTCAGTGTGCGGCTCCTCGCTCGCACTGATGGATGCGGGTGTACCGTTAAAAGCACCGGTGGCCGGTATTGCCATGGGCTTGGTGAAAGATGAAGACGGCTATGCGGTATTGACCGATATCCTGGGTGACGAAGACCACCTGGGCGATATGGACTTCAAAGTTGCCGGTTCTGAAGAGGGCGTTACTGCTCTGCAGATGGACATTAAGATTGAAGGCATCAATGAAGAGATCATGGAGAAAGCGCTGCAACAGGCCCATGATGCTCGTCTCAGTATCCTCGCTCAGATGAACGACGTGATCAGTCAAAGTCGTACGGATGTGTCGGAAAATGCTCCGTCCATGGCGACGATTAAAATCGATCCGGACAAAATCCGTGATGTGATTGGTAAAGGCGGCGCGACGATTCGTAAAATTTGCGAAGATACCGGCGCCTCTATTGATCTGGATGATGATGGCACCGTGCGCATCTACGCCGAAGATAAAGCCGCAGCCAAAAAAGCCATCGATACCGTGCTGGCAATTACCGCAGAGGCGGAAATTGGTAAGCTTTATAACGGTAAAGTAGTTCGCATTGCGGACTTTGGCGCTTTCGTTAATATCATGCCGGGTACTGACGGCTTGGTACACATATCGCAAATTGTTGCCGAGCGCGTTAACAACGTGCGCGACTTCTTAAATGAAGGCGATGATGTGATTGTGAAAGTATTGGATATCGACAACCGCAATCGTGTGAAACTCTCAATCAAAGAGATCACCGAGGAAGAGAAAGCAGCTTTTGCCGCTGCCGAGGCGGACGTCGCTAGCTAAAGCGATGTAGACGTAACGGCCGCCCCCGCAGCTTTCAGTTGTGGGGGCGGTGTCGTTTTATAGGCAGTATAGGAAAAGAGAAGAGAACATGGAGAAGGAGCAAGCGCCGCGTTGGTGGGCGGTAGTGGCCGTAATGATCGGCATTTTTTTATTGGTGACAGCTGAGCAGCTGCCTATAGGGTTATTGTCCCAGGTGGCGTCGTCAATGGGTGTCACGCCAGGTATGGCGGGCCTTATGGTGACCGTGCCGGGAGTGGTTGCTGCTTTCTCTGCGCCGCTGCTGCCGGTAGCGGTAGGCCGTTTAGATAGACGTGTCATGCTCACGGTGATGATGATTGTGATGGTGATTGGCAGCGCGCTTTCAGCAGTGGCCAGCAACTTTGGGTTACTACTGGCAGCCCGTGTATTGGTGGGTATTAGTATCGGCGGGTTTTGGGCCATTGCGGGCAGTATTGCCCCAAGGCTGGTGCCCAGCGATCAGGTTGCCAAGGCCATGACGATTATTTTCGGTGGTGTGGCCGCTGCGTCGGTATTGGGGGTGCCGTTAGGCACGCTGCTTGGGGACCTGAGCAACTGGCGGGTGGCGTTTGGCGCGCTAGGAGGGCTGAGTCTTTTAACCGCCATTGCACTATGGTGTTGGCTACCGCCACTGCCGCCAAGAGAGCCGGTACGATTGCGTATGTTAGCGCAGCAGTTTAGCAATCGTGGTGTGCGTGTCGCGGTGTTAACCACTGGCTTTGTTGTTATTGGGCACTTTGCTGCTTATACCTTTATTAGCCCCATTCTGCAGGAGATTAGTGGCGTGGCTCAGCGCCATGTTGGCAGTTTGCTGTTGCTATATGGGGCGGCCGGGATTTTGGGTAATATCGCGGCAGGTATCTTTGCTGGGCGTCACCCTTATCGGGCGGTGCTGGCCATTCCTAGCCTGTTACTGTTAGTTGTGGCTGTTTTCCCACTGCTGGGTGTTCAGCCTATCAGCGGCGTCCTGCTGCTAATGGTATGGGGAGCTGTTTTTGGCAGCGTGTCAGTGAGTATTCAAACCTGGATTATACGTACGGCACCTAATACCGAGGCAGCCACCGCGCTGATGGCCTTTACCTTTAATATGTCAATTGGTTTAGGGGCCATGTTTGGCGGACGTATCGTCGATGGTACTAGCCTGCCGATTGCTATGTGGGCGGCATCAGTGCTGTTTTTGCTCGGTGCTTTACTGGTATGGCGAACGCCTTCAAGCATTGTAGGGGAGAAGCGTCGCTAGTCCTTAAAAAAAGCCGTAAAAATAAGCTAACAAAAATGCCCCCGCTAAGTAGCGGGGGCATGACGTTTAAGCGCACTAAACGTGGAGCTTAGGGACGTTCAATCGCCAGTGCAACACCTTGACCACCGCCAATACATAGGGTAGCTAGGCCTTTCTTAGCATCACGCGCAATCATTTCATGCAGTAGGCTGACCAAGATGCGACAGCCAGAAGCGCCGATCGGGTGGCCTAGTGCAATAGCGCCGCCATTAACGTTCACCTTGCTGACATCCCAGCCCAACTCTTTGTTGACTGAAAGTGCTTGAGCAGCGAATGCTTCGTTAGCTTCTACAAGGTCTAGGTCGTCCAGGCTCCAGCCCGCTTTTTCGAGGCAGCGGCGGGTGGCTGGGGCTGGGCCAATGCCCATAATTGCCGGGTCAACGCCAGCGTTAGAGTAAGCGGCAATACGCGCCAGTGGCTCTAAGCCAAGTTCTTTGGCTTTTTCTGCTGAGCAAAGCATTACCACTGCAGCGCCATCGTTTAAGGATGAGGCGTTACCGGCGGTAACGGTGCCGTCTTTCTTGAACGCGGGACGCATACCACCTAGTTTCTCAGCGGTAACTTCTCGTGGGTTCTCATCCGTATCAAACACCACTGGATCGCCTTTGCGCTGCGGAATTTCCACAGGAACGATCTGGCCTTTGAATTTACCATCTCTGATAGCTTGCGCGGCTTTTTGCTGAGAGGCCGCCGCGAACTCGTCCATCGCTTCGCGAGTGATACTGTATTTTTCCGCTAGGTTTTCCGCGGTAATACCCATGTGATAGTTGTTGAATGCATCCCACAGGCCGTCGTGAACCATGGAATCAATCGCTTTCCAGTCGCCCATGCGCTGACCGTTACGCGAGTTAGGCAGGATATGGGGGGACGCAGACATGTTTTCCTGTCCACCTGCCAGAATAACGCTGGCGTCACCGCAACGGATGGCTTGGGTAGCCAAGTGCAGGGCCTTGAGGCCTGAGCCACATACCTTGTTGATCGTCATGGCTGGAACGGCATCAGGCAGACCAGCTTTGATAGCTGCCTGGCGCGCAGGGTTTTGGCCTACGCCAGCTGTCAGCACTTGGCCTAGCAACACTTCATCAATTTGCTCTGGGGCAACGCCGGTAGAGGCGAGAATGTCTTTAATAACCAATGCACCTAAATCGCTAGCAGGAATGCCAGCGAGTGATCCACCAAAGCTTCCTACGGCGGTGCGGCGAGCGGCGACAATAACCACGTCTTGCATATGATGACTCCTTGGGTAAGTAACGCAACGTTCCGAGTGAGGACAGAGGCTTCAGGGGAAGCGGACTCTCCATTGTTGTTAGCATGTTGTGTCGAACTTATCTATCAGCATAGGGGAAGGTTGTGCATTGCGGCAATACGCTTTTTTAGGCAAATAAAAACGGGCCGTTAAACGGCCCGTTAAATAGCTGCTTACTCAACTGCTTGGCTTACGCTAATTGAACAGGAATCGCGTTACTGGTGTGGCTAACGTGATTGCCTTCTTGCAGATAGACAAGCGCTGGCTGATGCTTTTCAAGCTCTGCTTCAGAGTAGTGAGCGTAACTACAAATAATGATTCGGTGTTCCGGTGAGGCTAAATGCGCGGCTGCACCATTGATGGAAATTAGCCGAGAGCCTTCTTCTCCACGAATCGCGTAGGTAGTGAAGCGCTCGCCGTTTTCCACGTTATAGATCTGGATTTGCTCGTTTTCGCGAATACCGGCCATATCCAGCAATTCCCCGTCGATAGCACAGGAACCTTCGTAATTGAGTACCGCGTGGGTAACGCGAGCCATATGCAGTTTGGCTTTCAGCATAATCGTGTGCATAGAAACTCCTAAATAGCGAAACTAGCTTACGCGCTAGTGTCAGTGGCAGCGTCTGGGAGCTGCACGCTGATGTTGTCAATAAGTCGAGCGGGGCCTAGCTTAGCCGCTGCTAGTAGCACGGCACTGCGTGTCGAGCTGCCCACAGGAGCAAGCGTTGCGTCACGTAGCTCAAGGTAATCAGGCGTAAAGCCAGCATCATACAGTGCCGTTTTACCCTGTTGTAGTACCTCTTCGGCGGGGGTGCCGCGCTCTAACGCATCGCGTAGCTCGCATAAGGTGCGATATAGCATGGGGGCCTTTGCGCGCTCAGACGCACTTAAATAACCATTACGAGAGGAGAGCGCTAGGCCGTCATCGGCGCGCACAATCGGTACGCCGATAATCTCGATAGGCATGTGTAGATCACTCACTAGCTTACGAATGACCGCAAGTTGCTGGTAATCTTTTTCACCGAAGCAAGCCACATCCGGCTGCACCAGATTAAATAGCATGCTGACCACGGTAGAAACGCCATCAAAGTGCCCAGGGCGCGAGCCTCCGCACAGCCCTTCGCCTACGTCGGGGACATGCACGAGGGTCTGGGCAGCTAGGCCATTGGGGTAAAGCGCGCTGACGGTGGGGGCGAAGAGAATATCGCAGCCAGCATCGGTCAACTGCGCTTGGTCTGCCTCGAATGTGCGTGGGTAGGCGTCCAAGTCTTCACCGGGACCGAACTGCATTGGGTTCACGAACAGGCTTGAAATGACGACGTCAGCGTGCTGACGAGCATTGGCCACAAGCGCCAAGTGACCTTGATGCAGGTTGCCCATAGTGGGCACTAAGGCAATGCGTTGGCCACGCTGGCGGTATTCGCGGAGCGTGCTGCGTAATTCGTGGATATCTCGTAAAGTGCGCATAAAAGGGTCGTGGTCGTTCCAGTTGGCGCTTAAAAACAGTGCTCAGCGGCTGGGAAAGTGCGGGTTTTAACCGCTTCATGGTAGTGTGCAAATGCGCTTTGAATGCTTTCAGCATCAGCCATGAAGTTCTTGACGAAGCGCGGCGTGCGGCCATGAGTAACGCCTAGCACGTCGTGCATGACTAGAATTTGGCCATCGGTATCAGGGCCTGCGCCGATACCAATCACTGGGACGTCTAAGGCTTCAGTTACCGCTTTACCAAGACTTGCTGGTACACACTCCAGCAAAATCACGGAAGCACCTGCCTCAACGAGCACTTTTGCATCATTGATGATTTGTTCGGCCTGGGCGGCTTCGCGGCCTTGCACTTTATAACCACCTAACTGGTAGACCGTTTGCGGTGTTAACCCAAGGTGGGCGCATACCGGGACGCCGCGGCGGGTCATCTCACGGATACCGTCGGCCATCCATGCTTCGCCTTCGACTTTTACCAGTTCAGCGCCAGCACGCATCAATGCGGCAGAATCTTCTAGCATACGTTCCGTAGTGGCGTTGCTCATAAACGGCAAATCCACCATCAACAGGCTATGGCCTTTGCCACGCGCCGTGCAGCGTGTGTGGTAGCAAATATCTTCCATAGTCACGGGAAGCGTACTAGTGTGCCCTTGTAAGACCATACCTAGGGAATCGCCGACTAGCAGAACATCAACGCCTGCAGCGCTGGCGGCATGGGCAAAAGAGGCATCGTAAGCGGTCAGGCAACTGAACGTTTCGCCGGCGCGCTTATACGCCTGCAGAGTGCTCAGGGTGACGGTTTTCATGGCGTGCTCTCGTAGTTTCTAAGTGGGTCGATGCAACGTGGGCAGCCGACCATTATTAACGTTGCATCCTTGCAAGCGTGAAGTGGCGTAACTGGCAATTGTTACCTGAATGGGGGCTTGGTGTCGAGATTTGTGTCAGACGGTAGCAGTCACGGTAGCATTTAGATTGTCTAAGCGTTGTATCCCGCTTTGCTCAAGCTGCTTCAGCCACTCAGCAAGCGGCTGTTGATAAAGCATTATTGGCTCTGATTGAGCGGCAGACACCAGTTCTTCAAGAGGCGCTAGTACAAAGGCGCGTTTATGCATATGAGGATGAGGCACCTGAAGCCTAGGGCGCACGATTGTGTCTTGATCATAAAGCAGCAGATCTAAATCCAGCGTGCGCGGCCCCCAGTGACGTAATCGCCGACGACGGTGGCGTTGTTCTAGCCCTTGAAGCTGGTCTAGTAGTGCCAGCGGAGAAAACGTAGTTTCAAGGGCGGCCACGGCGTTAATAAAGTCAGGCTGGTCTTGTGGCCCTATTGGCCGTGTAGCGTATAGGGACGACTGAGCCACCAACCGGCAAAGAGGCAGTTTGTCCAGTTCTCGTAAGGCTTGGCGAATGTGGCTGACGGGGTCATCCAAATTGCTACCTAGGCCAATATAAGCAAGTGACATTGTGTTCTTACTGCTCTGTTTTACGTGGTTTGCGTCGTTTTTTACGTCGACGATCCCCCTGGCTTGCCGGATCACTTCCTACTTTTTGCAGCAGCCGAAGTTGCTCGTGCTCATCACCTTGCTGGAAGGCATTCCACCAATCGCCTAAGCCACGCGGTATTTCACCTGCTTGTTCACGCAACAGCAGCAAATCGTAGGCGGCTCGGAAGCGTGGGTGTTCGCGGGTTTGAAATGCCCGTTTGCCACGGCGTAGAGGAAGGCGTGCCTGTAGTTCCCAAATATCGCGCATGGGCATGCCAAAGCGTTTGGGAATCGAAATATGCTGTAACTGGCGAGTGACTACCTGCTGGGCGGCAGTTTGCAGCGCTGGAATTGCGGGCATGCCTTCGCGCTCAAGCTCAGCTTGACGGTGTGCCACTGGCGCCCACAAAAAGGCGGCTAGCAGAAAGGCTGGCGTAACTGGCCGACCTTCCGCAATGCGCTTATCGGTGTTAGTGAGCGCTTGTTCAATCAGATCTTCGGCCCAGGCGGCATCCGCCATAGCTTCTTCCGCTTCGGGGAACAGCATGCCAAACAAGTTGTAATGGCTCAGTAAACGGAAAGTAATTAAGCCGTGCCCCGACATGAATAGCTTGAGTACTTCATCAAACAAGCGGGCGGGAGGAATTTGCAGTAACAGCGGCGCCAGATCGTACATTGGCTCTTCAGTGGCTGGCTCGATGGTGAAATCGAGCTTGGCCGCAAAGCGCACCGCACGCAGCATGCGTACGGGGTCTTCCCGATAGCGGGTAACAGGGTCGCCAATCAATCGCAGTGTACGCGACTCAATATCACGCGCGCCGTTGGCAAAGTCATGAATCGTGAAGTCAGCGATATTGTAGTAAAGCGCATTCACGGTGAAGTCGCGCCGTAGAGCGTCTTCTTCGATGTTGCCCCACACATTGTCTCGCAATAGCAGGCCATCGTCAGACTGCTGGGCGATATGATCGCCGTGCTCGTCCTGAGGCTTGCCGCGAAAAGTGGTAACTTCAATGACTTCGCGACCAAAGCGCACGTGCACAATGCGAAAACGCCGACCAATCAGCCGCGAATTGCGAAACAGGTCGCGCACCTGTTCCGGCGTTGCATTCGTGGCAACGTCGAAATCTTTCGGCATTTTGCCCAGCAATGCATCACGAATGCAGCCGCCAACCAGGAAGGCATCAAATCCAGCGCCATTAAGGCGATAGAGTACCTTTAACGCGGCCTCGCTGATTTGCTGACGAGAAACAGGGTGCTCGGAGCGCGGAATAATACGGGGACTGAGCGCATCAGCGGCGCTCTCTGGGGAATCGAGCAGGGATTTCAAGTGCTCTCCCGGGCTATGTAATAAACGGGTAAATCCTTTAAACATGCGGCGATATCGACTCGCAGGGTATCGAAAACAGTATTATCGAAAACAGTATCGAAAAACGTAGCGAAAAAATGACCGCAAGGATAGCGGTAAGTTGCTGAGTGTAGCCGACCCCTTGAGGCTTGCAAAGCACTGGAGCAGGGTTTGTAAAAGACGACTGCTTTAAACGCGGAAAGGGGAGGCTACAAGAGCCTCCCCTATAAAGCAGACAATCAGCGTCCATGCTGTTGTTTTTCTTCATGATGGCACATCGCTCTGAATACGCACCGCAGTCGGTAGGCGTGAGAACCAGTCTGATTCCGACCGCCTCGTATTCAAAACAATAATCCAACCGCGAACTTTTTCTCCCGGCGTGTTGTTATTGGTTCCGGGGTGTACACACATGCTGCTGTTGTTTTTGTTTGGGAGCAGATTCTTTGTGTACGTCGCGTCCTTTTTTGGGCACTTGCTGACTGTTGTTATTGTTCGCTGCGCCTATTCTGCTTAGCGCTAGCAAGTTGTGAGACTCAAGCCTGTTGTTCTTGTTAGTACTATGATCTCTGCCTGGCCCTGTTGTTTTTGTTTTGGCTCAGGTTGGGGCGGTGTCATGTTGTTTTTGTTAGCGACGTCCGCGCTGCCCATTTTGTTCTTCTTGCCCAGTAATATTGCACTTGCTGTGCCACCCATTTTTTATTCTTTTATTTTCATGGGCTTGGAATTTATTGGCTATGCCAGGGAACTAATCGCAACGCATAGTGTTACCCGTTTTTAAGGGATTTTTGGGGCGTGTTGTGTGGGAAGGTAACAGTGGTTGATGGGGAGGTTTTGGATATTTCTTATGCAAATCAATCTATTGGACGTTAGTCGTAGAAGGCGAGGTGGTGAATGACTAATCATAGGTATTGCCGCCACCTAATTGGGGCGGCGTGCGGTTTTTTTACGTGGGATGCCTAGGCGCTGGCGCCGCTCCCATAAATTTTTACGGCTAATTCCCAGTTTTTGGGCCAACTCGGTTTCACTCATTTGATCCTGATGCTCTAGCACAAAATGCTGAAAATAGTCCTCGAGAGAGAGGTCGTCGTCATCGCCACTTGGCGCAGACGATTCATTGGCTAATGCGGAGCTGTTACCTGCTGAAGAGTGAGGTCGATTGGTAACAGGGCCAAGGCCGAGGTCGTCAGGGTGAATCAAATGCCCCTCAGCTAGAATTACACCCCTCTCCAGTGCATTCTCAAGTTCGCGTACGTTACCAGGCCAAGGGTAGTCGCGTAGGTCCTGTCGGGAAGCCCGTGACAAACGAAGCCCCTGGCGATCATGACGTTTGCAGGCTTTATCTAACAGGATGTCGGCTATCTTCAATACGTCTTCTTCTCGGTCGCGCAGCGGTGGTAGTTCGATCTGCATAACGTTGAGGCGATAGTAGAGATCTAGTCGGAATTCCCCGCTTTTTGACAGAGCGCGCAAGTCCCTATGGGTGGCGGCGATCAGACGAACGTCCACATGGCGTGTTTCGACGGAACCAATCTTACGGATTTCACCTTCTTGCAGTACGCGTAACAGCCGCGCTTGGGCATCCAGTGGTAACTCGCCGATTTCATCTAAAAACAGCGTGCCTCCGTCGGCGGCTTCCACTAACCCGGTTCGGGCAGCGCTGGCGCCGGTAAACGCTCCTTTCTCATGGCCAAAAAGCTCTGACTCGATCAGCGTCTCAGGTATTGCTGCGCAGTTCACGCAAATCAGTGGTGCTTTGGCGCGCTTGCTTTGCTGATGAATGGCCCGAGCAACGAGCTCTTTACCTGTGCCGGATTCTCCTTGAATCAGCACAGTAACGTCTGCCGGGGCTGTTTTGCGAATGCGCGTGTAAACCTGCTGCATAGCCGTGCAATTGCCGATCATCGTTTGACGCCCACCTCCTTCATCGGTGATATCCGGAGGCGTGCCTTGCTGCATCGACTGCTTATGCAGAATGCGTTCGACGGTTTCTAAAAGCTCGGTGTGATCAAATGGTTTGGCAACATAGTCCACAGCCCCTTGCTTAAGCGCGTCGACTGCCGAACGCATGCTGGCATAGCTGGTCATTATCAGTACCGGCGCGGGTGCTGCGGCCTCAATTAGGGCGGTGCCAGGATCACCTGGCAGTCGCAGGTCGCTAATGACTAGATCAAACTCGCTAGGCGCCAGCTCACGTGCTTCTTCTGCGCTACCCGCTTCGCTGACGGTATAGCTGTGACGTTCGAGTAAACGCTTTAAAGCGCTGCGAATAATCGCTTCATCTTCAACAATCAGTATCCTGGGCATGAGGTAGGTGATCATCCTGTTGGTAAAGCGGTAGCCAAAGCGTGATGGCAGTGCCGCGAGGCTTTCCTGGAGGCAGCGACGCAACCTCTATTTTGCCTTGGTGCTCATTGATAATTTGGTAGGCCAACGAGAGCCCAAGCCCCGTTCCTTGGCCCGCAGGCTTGGTCGTGGTGAACGGCTCGAAAAGGCGATGCTTCACGCTTGGGTCAATGCCGTGGCCATCATCGGTGACTCGCCACCAAGCATGGCTTGCCTGTTTGCCTGCTTCAATATGAACCGTGCCCTGAGCGTCGCAAGCGTCTTTGGCATTACTGAGTAAGTTGACCATGACCTGGGTTAATCGCTGAGCATCGCCACGCACCACGATGTCATCCGGACAGTCATTGGTAAAGCTTACATCCTCCCCCGAGCGCGCTAAATGGATCAAGTGCAGCGCGTCTTCGCTAACGGTAGAGAGCGAGGCGGGAGATGCTGGCAGTGGCAGAGTCTGACGGCCACCGTGGGCAAAACCGACCAGCGAGTTAACAATCTTGGTGACTCGTTGGGTTAGCTGTTGAATTTGGTCAGCCGTTTCCAGTAATGCTGGGTCATCGGTATCGTAGCGCAAGTTTTGGGCCAGTGACGAAATGCCCGTGATAGGGTTGCCTATTTCATGTGCCACGCCTGCCGCAAGTTGGCCTATGGATGCCAAACGCGCGGCGTGGACAAGTTCCTCTTCTAGCCACTTCATTTCAGTATGGTCTTCTACCAAAATCACGCTGCCGCCACGGCTGTCGTGTCCGCTTAACACCGCTTTGTGAAGGGTGAGGAAGTAATCCTTGTCATGTAGCGACACGGCTTGTTTATACAACGGCGTATGGCTGGCGTTGAGTACACTACCGAGTAAATTGGGCCAGGGTGGGGGCAGGCTATCTCGGCGTGAGCCAATCACGCTATCGCCGCTAATCCCAGAGAGTGACGAAAGCGCCTCATTCCACATTAACAGCTCATCATCGTCGCCTAGCACGCACAAGCCTACGGGCAAGTAGGCTAGCGTTTGCCGGTGATGGCGGCGCAAGCCATCCAGTTCCCGAGCCAGCCCAGTGAGCCTAGAGCGGTAAGCTTCAAGGCGGCTTTCAACAAAATGAATATCGTCAGTGACCGGGGCGTCGTCGTGGCGGTAGGGCAGGTAACGGTCAACAATATCTCGCGCAACTGAAGGCCCCATTAAACCGGATAGGTTCGCCTGGATTCGGTCGCGCAGGCGGCGCAGTGCATAGGGGCGGCGCTCCTGAGGTGTCAGGTTTAACGCTGCCAGTGCGCGGTCAACTTCACGGCTGGCAGCTTCATCGCCCAACGCTTGGGCAAGATAAGTAGGGAAATCTCCTGCCGTCGCTGCTTCCAGTGGTAGGCGTTTTGAACGAATGACCGCATCTACGGAACATGCTTCAGCCGCAGAGCGTTCGCCTTCTGAGATACGGGTAAATAACGACACAATGAGGAGCAGTAAAATATTCACCGCTAAAGAAACAAGTGTAACGTTATACCAAATGGGCGCATCCGCAGACATCAGAGGGGTGAGGGGCAGTGAGAGCATGGGGAGATCAAGCAAAAGCGGCAACCATAGGCCCCACAGCCAAATGATGATGCCGCTCATTAGCCCGGCGATCATGCCCTTGCGGTTCGCACCGGGCCAGTACAGCAACGCCAGCATGCCAGGCAGGCACTGTGCCATGCCTACAAATGCAGCGAGCCCCAAGTTTGTCAGCGAATGGTAGCGACCGACGCTTTCAGCAAATAGCCACCCGCCCGCAATCACAGCGACGACTAAACCGCGACGTAGCCAGAGCAGCCAGCCGTATAAATCGCTACGCGCCTCTGGGGGGCGAGCCACTAGCACCACGTGGTTTAGCACCATGCCTGAAAGCGCCAGCGCGATCATCATCATGGTGCCACTGGCGGCGGCAAGGCCGCCGATGAAGGCTAGCGCTCCCACCCACCAATGTTCTGACATCAAGAAGGCGGCGTAGGCAGCGACGGGAACCGTCTCGTTTGTCGATTGTGCAGCCCACCAAATCAACGGTACTGGAAGTGCCATCAGTAGCAAAAATAGCGGTAATGTCCAACTGGCTTGGAGCAGGGTGTGGCGAGAAAGGCTTTCTGCAAAGGTAATCTGAAACAGGTGCGGCATCATGAAAGCGGCCGCAAAGAACAGCAGTAGCAGCGTGCGCCATTGGGGGGCTTCAAATTGCGGCGTTGCGGCTTGGGCTGCGGCTCCAGGCCCTTCTAACCACTGCTGTAGTCCGTGAGGCCCATCAAATACCCACCACAGTGCAATGGCACCTAGCCCAAGCATCGCCAGTAGTTTAATGATCGATTCAAAAGCAATCACGCTGAGTAGCGTATCGTGACGATGTCGGTGGCTGTGGCGTGCGCCAAACAACACCGCACAGCCTGCGATCACTCCGCAAAATAGCAGGGTAGCCGCCGCGCTATAGCGGCTGCCGGTGAGCAAGTAGACCGCATCGCTTAAGGTTTGCACCTGGATACCCAGCAGCGGCATCACGGCTAGCAGGCTGATCAACGTTACCAGAGTGCCTGCCCAGCGGGATCGGTAGCGAAACGCAAATAGATCCGCCAGTGAAGAGAGCTGGTAGGTACGAGTAATGCGTTGTATGGGCACAAGCAGTATGGGCGCCAGCAGAAAAGCCCCGGCTGCACCGAGGTAATATGCCAGGTAGCCAAAGCCTGCTTGCGCCGCAAGCTCCACACTGCCATAGATTGCCCACGCGCTGGCGTATACGCCCAGCGCCAGGGTGTACACAATAGGGTGGCGCGTAATGCGCACGGGTACCCAGCCACGCTCAACGGCCATGCCGCAAGCAAACAGTAAGGCAAGATAGCCTAAGCCCAGCAGTACTACTCCTAACAGCTCAACGCTCATCTAACTTCCTTTTTTGCTCAAGCCAAAGCGTTAGCGCGATCAGGCCGCCCCAAATGGCAAATGGGCGATACCAGGCAACGCTTGGATCTCCCCAGCCATCCATCAGTAGCGGCGAAAGCAAATAGCCGCCAAACACCAAGAACAGCAGTATGCGATAAACGTACATATTAAGACTCTGATTGATAGCGGCGGTGGGTGGTAGCGATAAGCTTTTCAACAGACCAATGTGCTATTGCCCAGTTTAGTTGCGTTTCGGGTGGCTCTTGAACCAGCGTTTCAGGTGGGGCCTGATCGAGTAGTTGCAGTGCTTGAAACAGCTGTTGGCGAATGCCGTCGGCGTCTTCGGCTAATGCAGGGGCCAGGTTTTGCTTAGAAAGCTTTTGACCCTCTTGAGTAACCACGAGCGGTAAATGTAGGTAGCGGGGAGTTGATAAGCCTAGCGCTTGCTGCAACTGGCCTTGCCAGGGCGTGTTATCCAGCAGGTCATAACCGCGCACAATATCGGTAATGCCTTGATCCGCATCATCCACTACGACGGCAAGCTGATAGGCCCAAAGCTGATCTTTGCGTTTCAGCACAACATCCCCCAGAACGTCAGGGTCGAACTGTTGGCAACCAAACAGCCGATCCTGCCAAGTAATAGGGCGCTTTGCCAGGTCGCTGCGCAGCCGCCAGGCAACCGGCTTTGTGGCATCACGAACGTTCCCGCGGCACCAGCCGGGATAGATTGAAAACGCTTGCCACTGCTTTCTCGAACAGCTACACGGGTAAGCTAAACCTTGAGCAGCCAGTTGATCGAGCGCCTGCTGATAAGCCCCATTACGTTGATGCTGCCAGCGGATTTCTTCATCCCAATGAAGCCCAAAGGCGTCAAGCTGACGCAGAATGGTATCAGCAGCGCCTTCAGGGCAGCGGGGCGGGTCGATATCCTCAATGCGCACCAGCCACTGCCCGCCAACAGCGCGGGCGTCTAAATAGCTGCCTAGGGCGGCGACTAGCGAGCCAAGATGCAGTGGCCCTGACGGTGTGGGAGCGAAACGTCCTCGGTAGTGCGTGGTATGGGTCATGACAGCCCGAATCAATTGTTCAAATAGCGCCAGCGATTAACTACGATGATAAGTACAGCGATAAATACAAGATGACAAACAAAAACGGGCACCTCAAGGGTGCCCGTTGGACGCTTTAGCTTGTAACAAACTAGCAGCTTGTAGCGTATTCGCGCCGATGGTTAGCCACCGAGCTGTTTCTCTTTAAGCTCTGCCAGCGTTTTACAGTCCACGCACAGCGTTGCCGTGGGGCGGGCTTCAAGGCGGCGAATGCCGATTTCAACGCCGCAGGCTTCACAAAAGCCGTAGTCGTCTTCATCGATTTTTTCGATGGTTTCGTTGATCTTTTTCAGCAACTTGCGTTCGCGATCCCGAGTACGCAGCTCCAGGCTGAAGCCCTCTTCTTGAGTAGCGCGGTCAGCGGGGTCAGCGTAGTTATTAGCGTCTTCCTGCAGGTGGCGTACGGTACGATCCACCTCTTCCATGAGATCTTGTTTCCAGTCTAGAAGGAGCTGGCGGAAGTGTGCGAGCTGCTTCTCGTTCATATACTCTTCGCCCGGTGCTGGCTCATACGGGGTGAAGGACTTGGACGCTTCCGGTTTCTTTTCCGCTACTGGCATGGGAGTGCCCCTTACGTATGTGACTGCTGATCGACCATGAGTGTGTGTCACGATCTCACGCCAAAGGGATGCTTGTTTAGCTGAAAAATGCGCGCTATGCAAGCATAATAGCGTATTTTCGACCATGGTCTTGCCTCTTCAACGACCTGCGTCATGATTTCTCTACCATTTAGTGAAGGAACCGTTATGGCCTGGAATTCACGTGTAAATCACGTTGCACCTTTTCGCGTGATGCATCTATTGGAAATGGCCCAGGCTCGAGAGGCCGACGGCCACGATGTGATTCACCTAGAGGTCGGCGAACCTGATTTCGCGACGCCAGCACCGATTGTAGCAGCAGGCCAGCAAGCGTTGGCAACAGGCAAAACGCGCTATACACCTGCGGCAGGCCTAGCGTCGCTGCGTGAGGCGATTTCAAGACATTACGCCGAGCATTTTAATGCCACCGTTGACCCCTCACGTATTTTGGTAACCCCAGGGGCCTCTGGAGCACTGCTGCTGGCTAGCCAGTTACTGGTCGAAACAGGCGACCGTGTGTTGATGGCCGATCCCAACTATCCGTGTAATCGTCACTTTATGGCTTTAGCTGGCGCAGATATTGATGCCATTCCCGTGGGGCGTCAAAGCGGTTGGCAGTTAACGGCGCCGCTGATTGAGCAGCACTGGCAAGCTAAAACGTGTTTAGCCATGCTGGCCTCCCCGTCTAATCCTACGGGGCACACGTTAGGCGCTGAGGCGCTAACCGCAGTTATCAACACGGTAGCTGCGAAAGGCGGCGAGGTGATTGTCGATGAGATTTACCAAGGCTTGAATTATGACGATGCACCGCTATCGGCGACATCGCTTTCCGACCAGGCCTTCGTGGTGAACAGTTTCTCTAAATATTTCGGCATGACAGGCTGGCGCTTGGGCTGGTTGGTGGCGCCTGAACATGCCGTCGAGCCGCTTACTAGGCTGGCGCAAAACGTCTTCCTTGCCGCGCCGACCCCTTCCCAGCATGCGGCGTTGGCCGCCTTCACTCCAGAGTGTCGCGACATTTTGGAAGCGCGTAGGTCGACGCTCAAGCAGCGACGCCAAGTGTTGTTGGATGGGCTAGCGCAGTTGGGGCTTGCCCCGGATCTGCCACCTCAAGGGGCTTTTTATCTGTGGTTGGATATTTCCCATTACAGCCGAGATAGCCAGGCATTCTGTGAGCGGTTGCTGGTCGAGGAGAACGTGGCAATCACTCCGGGCATTGATTTTGCGCTGGAGGGCGGCGAACACCATGTGCGCATCGCCTTTACTAACAGCGTTGAACGGTTGCAGGAGGCCGTAGAGCGCATTGGTCGTTTCGTGAGCCGGCTATGACGACCTATCCTGAGTTGGTGTCTGGGGTGTTGTTGCGTCGTTATAAACGCTTTTTAGCCGATGTAAGGCTGGAGACTGGCGAGGAAGTCGTTGCCCATTGCCCCAACACGGGCTCGATGAAGGCGGTGAATGTGCCTGGCTGTCAAGTGTGGCTGTCACGGAGTGATAATCCCAAGCGCAAGCTGGCCTGGACCTGGGAATGGATTGAGCTGCCACAGACAGAGGGTGCCTTGGCGCTGGCTTCTGTTCACACTGGCCGCGCCAACCGCATCGTGGAGGAGGCCATTTTAGCCGGTGATATTGCGCCACTGGCAGGCTATCAAACACTCAAGCGGGAAGTGAAGATCAGTGACGCAAGGCTCGATTTCCGGCTGAGTGATCCTGATAAGGGCGAGGTTTTTATTGAAGTTAAGCAGGTCACTCTTAAAGAAGCTGATGGCCATGGTTATTTTCCTGACTCGGTCAGCGTGAGGGGCACCAAGCATTTGCATACATTAACTGCGCTTGCCGAGCAGGGAGAAAGGGCCGTACTGCTGTTTTGTGTCGCCCATGAAGGTATTCACGATGTAGCCCCAGCGGCCCATATCGATCCCATCTATGCGGCGGCGCTAGCCGCAGCGGTGGATGCTGGGGTTGAGGTGTTGGCTTACGGTATTACGCTAGATTGGCAGGCAGGAGCGCCGGTAGCGGTGCGATTAGCACGACCGCTACCGGTGCGAATTTAACGCTCGATATAAAAACGCTGAATAAAACTGACCCGCTCGGGACTGGCATTGCGGTCGTAGCGAACGTCCAAGTTAAAACGTGTGGGCTCGTCGTGGCGCAGGGCAAAGGTGGCCAAGTGATAAGTGGCATCACCATCGTGCACCGTACGAAAGCTTAGCGATTCTTGGACGTCGGTGAGGCCTGTCACGTGGCCTTGTACGCTAGCGTTAACGGCGCGGGTGCTGCCGTCCTCTTGGCGTTCTCGTACGCTCACATTAACCAGTCCATGACCTGCGCTGCGCTGAATACCGTGCGCTTGGGCAACTTCTGGGGTGAGGAAGCTGGTGGCCACAGCACTGTAATGGATCTCGTAGTCGCCTATCCGAACCAGCTGCTCAGCTACCGCTTGTGTGGCGAGGAGCAGTGAGCAAAGCAGCGTAGTAAGCAGGGTCGTTCTGCGTAACGCTCGATAAACCATGGCAGGTCTCCTCTTATGGGTCGATAAGGCTAGTCAACGTAAAATAAATTAGCGACGGCGCACTCTAAAAATAGCAATTTCACCGAACAAGTTGGGCCACCACTTGGATGTCCAGTGCCCTTTGTGATCGCCAACCCCTACTGCGCGATCAACAATCACCAACCCTTTTTCACGGCACAGATGCTCGAAGTCGTTAAAGGTAGAAAGATGGATGTTGGGTGTGTCATACCAGGCATGGGGTAGCGATTTAGAGACCGGCATATAGCCACGTAGGCCAAGATGAATTCGGTGTCGCCAATAAGCAAAATTAGGAAAGGTGATAATGCCTTCCTCGGCGACGCGTAACATTTCATCAAGCATTTTATCCGGGCGACGTAGCGCCTGAAGCGCTTGGGTCATAATGACTTGATCATAGCTGTTGTCGCAGAAACTACCCAAGCCATCATCCAGGTTATGCTCAATAACGTTCACGCCCCTGGCGACACACTGGGTAATACCGTCGGGGTCGATCTCTAAACCGTAGCCGGTAACATTTTTCTCCTGTGCCAAGCGCTCAAGCAGGGCGCCATCACCGCAGGCTAAATCCAGCACATGAGCCCCTTGGGGTACCCAGTCGTAAATCAGTTCAAGATCCGCACGCATTACAGGGGCTCCTCCCTGGCTGTTTCTTCGATATTCAGCTCTCGGGCAATGCGCGTCATAAATGCGCTGAACAGAGCGTGGTAACGCGGCTCGGGCAGTAAGAAGGCATCATGCCCGTGAGGAGAGTCGATATTGGCATAGCTAACCGATTTGCCAGCGCGGGTGAGCGCGTCGACGAGTTCTCGAGAACGAGAAGGTGGGAAGCGCCAGTCAGTCGTAAAACTAACAACCAGAAAAGGGCACTTTGCTGGTGCTAGTGCACTGGCTAGGTCGCCTGCTTGAGTGGCTGCGGGATCGAAGTAGTCAAGGGCCTTAGTCATTAACAGGTAGGTGTTAGCGTCAAAGGCGGTGGAGAAGGTATCGCCCTGATAGCGCAGATAAGACTCAACCTGGAACTCGACATCAAACCCAAAGTTCAAGTCGTTGCTGCGTAGGTCGCGGCCAAATTTACTGCCCATTGCATCTTCGGAGAGGTAGGTGATGTGGCCCACCATGCGTGCCAGTTTCAAGCCACGCTTGGGGACCGTGTCGTGCTCTGCATACCAACCGCCGAAGAACTCAGGGTCAGAGCGAATCGCCTGACGAGCCACTTCGTTAAAGGCAATATTCTGGGCGGAAAGCCGGGGGGTGGCGGCAATCACTACCGCATTGGCGACACGCTCAGGGTAAGTCATTGTCCACTGAAGTACCTGCATACCACCCAGGCTGCCGCCCACTGCTGCGGCCCAACGCTCAATGCCCAGTTGATCGGCTAGGCGCGCTTGGCTGGCTACCCAGTCACTGACAGTGACCATGGGGAAATCAGGCCCCCACTGGCGGCCGGTTTCAGGGTTGTGGCTAACAGGACCTGTGCTGCCATGGCAGCCGCCCAGATTGTTTAGCGATACCACAAAAAAACGGTTGGTATCGATAGATTTTCCGGGGCCGATATGAGCATCCCACCAGCCAGGTTTGCGGTCTTCGTCACCGTGATAGCCCGCTGCATGGTGGTGCCCCGATAACGCATGGCAGATCAACACAGCGTTACTACGCTCAGCGTTTAACGTGCCGTAGGTTTCGTAGATAAGCTCGTACTCAGGCAGCACCTTGCCACAAGCAAGCGGCAGCGGCGTATCAAATTTCGCTACATGGGGGGTGACGAGGCCAACGGAGTCCGCCGGCCGGTCAACGAAAGTGAGAGTGTCTGAATCAGGCATCGAAAGCGCTAGTCCTGCAAAAAATAAATCCTGCTAAAAAGAGGCCCTGGGGAATGTTGCGCGGTTAAAGCCCAACCAGTGCGCCAGAGATACCCGCAGCGCGAATCAAGGATCCCACTACTAAGCCATCCACTAAATTAATCGCAATAAACACCACGATGGGTGATAAATCGATCATGCCCAGCGGCGGAATGACTTTCCGAACAGGAGCCATAATGGGCTCGACTAGCTGCATCACCAGCAAAGCACCTGGGTGGCTAGCATTCGGGGCGACCCAGCTCAGAATAATCATCACAATCATGGCAAAGAAATAGATCTTTAATATGGCGTTAGCCAGTGCTGCAACGCCGGCAATCAGTAGTCCTGGAATGGGCGGCATGCCAACGCCAATCACCATGAAAATGGCCAGCATGCTAACCACTTTCAACACGAAACCAGCGGCCAGCGTGGCAAGGTCAAAGCGCCCAGCGACGGGGCCTAAGAAGCCCTGAAATAGCCCCACAACAGGCTGGGTGATTTTAACCACTGACTGGCTAAGCGGGTTGTAATAATCCGCCCGCGATGCCTGCAACAAAAAGCGCAGCATCAGTAAGAATAAATAAATATTGATTAACGAGTTAACAAGCATTAACCCGGCACTGCCCACTTGACTACCCATTGCGGCCTCTCCGTTGCAAAGTTGCGTATTTAGTTAGCGCTAAGTTCCTTGGACATTGCTTCTGCGCGCTGGGCACAGGCCTGCATGGCGTCGCTGATGGTGGCGCGTAGTTGCGCATCTTCCATGTGCTGAATGGCGCGTTCTGTTGTGCCGCCTGGCGACATAACATTTTGTTTAAGCGTGGCCGGGTCTTTGTCGCTGCGCTGGGCCATAGTGGCGGCGCCTAGCGCTGTTTGAATGGCCAAGCGTCGCGCCGTAGCGGCAGGCAAGCCTAGTTTGACAGCGGCTTCTTCCATCGCCTCAAACATTAGAAAGAAATAAGCCGGCGCACTGCCTGATACCGCAGTCACTGCATCAAGAAGGCTCTCTTCTTCAACCCACTCCACAATGCCAACCGCTTCCATAAGCTGCGTTGCTAGCGTGCGTTGCTCCTCACTCACCGCGCTATTGGCATATAAGCCGCTGGCACCGATGCCGACCAATGCAGGAGTGTTGGGCATGCAACGAACTAACGCATTATTACCGCCTAGCCATTGATCAATGGTGGCTGCATCGAGGCCTGCCGCGATCGAAATAATCAGCGGTGATTGCTGTTGTACGTTATTCCGCATCGCTTCACATACGCTGCGCATAATCTGGGGTTTTACTGCCAGTACGACCACGTCGGCATCTTCGACGGCGGCGTTATTATCGGTATTTGTGTTAATTCCTAAGCGTGCTGCTAAAGGCGTTAGCTCGCTTTCATTAGGTGCGGTGGCCGTGATGTCGCTAGGAGACACACCACTATCGATGAGGCCGCCGATAATGGCGCTGGCCATATTGCCTGCGCCAATGAAGGTAATCTTGCTCGCCATGTGGGTATCCTTTTGGGTAAAAAAGCTGCATCGGGCAGCATGGGCTGTCAGTCGTCTTTACGCTCTTCAATTAGCAGTGTTATTGAGTAGCGTGTTGAGTGGTGCGTGCGCCAAAAATCGCCGTTCCTAAACGTACCAGCGTTGCGCCCTCTAAAACAGCGGCTTCTAAATCGTCGCTCATCCCCATCGATAGCGTATCCAGAGGGGCATCCGGTAGCGCTGCCTGAAGGGTTTCCAAAAGTTGTCGCAAGGCCGCAAGCGGCGCCCGCTGTTCTGCAAGGCTGTTAGCCGGGGCCGGAATCGCCATGAGTCCACGTAGACACAGCCGTGGCAGGGCGGCCACTTCTTTCGCTAGTGCCATGACCTCATCGGGCATGACGCCCGACTTAGAAGCCTCGCGGCTAATATTGACCTGCAAACAAATGTTGAGCGGTGGTAAGTGTTCCGGGCGCTGCTCGCTAAGCCGTTTGGCTATTTTTAAGCGGTCAACGCTATGTACCCAAGCGAAGCTTTCTGCCGCTGCGCGGGTTTTGTTGGACTGTAGTGGACCAATAAAATGCCACACAATATCGTCTAAGTCGGCCAGTTCGGATTGTTTTTCCAGTGCTTCTTGCAGATAGTTTTCGCCGAATTCACGCTGCCCATGCTGCCAGGCTTGGCGAATCATGGAAGCGGGCTTTGTTTTACTAACGGCTAGCAGCGTTGCGCTATCGAGTGGGCGTTCAGCCTTTTTTAATGCGTTATTCAGGCGTTCGCGGGCCTGGGCGAGTGACTCGGGAAGCGCGATGTCTGTCATACTCAAGCACCTTACCACTGCTGGGAAAAGAGAGGTGGATATTACCGAACTGCTGGTGTTCTCGGCAAAGCAGAATGCATCTAATCGGCACCTTTCTGCTGGGCTTCCACCTATGATACGTGCTGATGGTGTTAGCCGTTGACTTAATCTACCTGCCATGGGGAGCGCTGGTGTCAATCAGCAGGCGTAAATGCCACCCAGAACTCTCGGGCCACTGGCACCAGTGACGGAAGGTAAGTTGCCGGGCAGGCCATGTAAACGTTGATGGGCGAGCCAGGCAAAAGCGCCTGCTTCAATCCAGTCTTCGGGCCAGCCTAAGTCGGCGGGAGACTTAAACGTCGCATGGGGCAAATGCGCCGCTAGTCTCGCCATTAAATAGCTGTTATGTGCACCGCCGCCGCAAGCAATTAATGTCATGCTATCGTGGGTCGCAGACAATTGCTGAATGCCCTGGGCAACGCTTATCGCGGTCAGTTCCGCTAACGTGGTTTGCACATCGCAAGCCGTTTCATTGCCCGTTAGCTTGTTTTCTAGCCAGGCCAAGTGAAATAGTTCGCGCCCGGTGCTGCGCGGCGGCGGTTGATGAAAAAACGGCTCGTTTAGCAGGCGTTTTAGTAGCGCTTGATCGACCTGTCCGCGAGAGGCCCAGGTGCCATTTTGGTCAAAGCGTCCGTCGTGATGTTTTGAGAACCAAGCATCTAACAGCACATTAGCGGGTCCTGTATCAAAGCCAATGGCAGGAATGCTGGTATCGCTGGGTAGCCACGTCAGATTCGCAAAGCCTCCTAGGTTTAAAACAAGCTGCTCGCTTGTCTGGCGACCAAAAAGGGCTTGATGAAACGCTGGTGCAAGCGGCGCTGCTTGACCACCAGCGGCTAAGTCTCGTCGGCGAAAATCAGCCACCACCGTGCAGCCGGTTAATTCGGCCAACAGGCTGGGGTTGTCCAGCTGTAGTGTATAGGCAGGGCCGCCGTGGTGGCCGCCGGGGGCGTGCTCTATGGTTTGCCCGTGGCTACCGATAGCGTGAATTTGCTCTGCGGTGACACCCTCTTGGGTCAGCAGTGCTTTCACGGCGTTTGCTTGTAGCTGGCAAAATTCGGTTTCGGCCGCTGCCAGCTCAGCAAAGCTCACTTGCTCGGCATGACACAAGTTCAGCAGTAGGTTATGAAGCGACTGAGGCATGGGCGACGCATGCGTAGCAATGAGCTCAGGTGGCGAGTGCGGCGTTATAGCGACCAGCGCCGCATCGATGCCGTCCAGGCTGGTGCCCGACATTAAGCCAACATAATACGACGGTAAGGTAGGGTGGGGCGTTTTCATAAAGCTGCTCATCCAAAACGTAGTGAAGGCTCAACCAAGGCGATAGGGCATGGTAACATCGCCGGTTATTCAATATCTGACGCCTATATGGCACATATTACATGGAGAGAGAGGCAATGAGTGACGTGGATCAGGCGTTAGCGCTACTGTCGCGAGGCACGCATGAAATCCTGGTAGAGGATGAGCTGAAGAAAAAGCTGGCGTCTGGCCGTAAGCTGCGTATTAAAGCAGGGTTTGATCCGACAGCACCTGATTTGCACCTTGGGCATAGTGTGCTGCTGACGAAAATGCGCCAGTTCCAGGATCTCGGGCACACCGTTATTTTCTTGATCGGGGATTTCACTGGTCGTATCGGTGACCCCACTGGCAAAAACGTTACTCGTAAACCGCTCACCGAGGCTGATGTAAAAGCCAACGCCGAAACCTATAAAGAGCAGGTATTTAAAATCCTCGATCCCGAAAAGACCGAGGTGCGCTTTAACGCCGAATGGTTTGGTGAATTAAGCGCCGCTAAAATGATTGAGTTGGCAGCGCAAAGCACGGTCGCGCGGATGCTTGAGCGTGATGACTTTGAAAAGCGTTATAAAGCTAACCAATCTATCGCGATCCACGAGTTTCTCTACCCGCTCGTCCAAGGCTACGACTCAGTCGCGCTTGAGGCGGATGTTGAGTTAGGTGGGACCGATCAGAAATTTAACCTGTTGATGGGCCGAGAAATTCAAAAGCACTTCGGCCAAGAGCCTCAGGTCGTGATCACCATGCCGCTGCTCGAAGGCCTGGACGGCGTGCAGAAAATGTCCAAGTCGTTGGGCAACTATGTTGGTGTCGATGAAGCGCCGGGCTCTATGTTCAATAAGCTAGTGTCTATGCCCGATAGCTTAATGTGGCGTTACTTTGAGCTGCTCTCTTTGAAATCCAACGAAGAGATCGATGCGCTCAAGCAGAGCGTTGAGGCGGGGGCTAATCCGCGTGACGTGAAAATGGAGCTAGCCCGTGAGCTTATTGCCCGTTACCACGGCGATGAAGCTGCCGCCAATGCACACAAGTCGGCGGGTAATCAGCTAGCGGAAGGTGAGTTGCCGGAAGACCTACCTGAAGTAGAAGTAGATTTCGAAGGTAATGAGCAGGCGCCTATCGCGGCAGTACTCAATCGCTCTGGTCTCACCAAGAACAGTGCGCAAGCCAAAGACATGTTGAAAAACGGTAGTGTGAAAGTCGATGGGGATTTTGTTGCCCAGGACACGATGCTGGCTACGGGTAGCGCCTACGTTATCCAGGCAGGTAAGAAACGTTATGCTCGTGTGACGCTTACCTAACGTTTTCGATAACTTTCTCAAAAAACCACTTGCCAAGACGGCAGCGAATCCGTAAAGTACGCA
Source organism: Halomonas sp. KG2 (assembly GCA_030440445.1). Classification (NCBI taxonomy): domain Bacteria; kingdom Pseudomonadati; phylum Pseudomonadota; class Gammaproteobacteria; order Oceanospirillales; family Halomonadaceae; genus Halomonas; species Halomonas sp. KG2. Next base: position 413,782 of record CP098528.1, read on the forward strand.
TCCGCTGCCGGGGACGCACAGCGTTACCAGCGGTGATTGAAGGTGAAAACCTTCGGTTTGTCAGAGAGTTAGAAGAACTCAGCAGCAGCATGCTTCGATGTCTTCCAACGCTTTTTGAAACGAGCCACGCCAGAAAGCAACGTTATCTCGCTTTCTTCGCTCACTCGCTTCACTCACTCAAAACAGTGATTGACAAACACCAGGAAATGCGTAGAATACGCCTTCCTCGCTGAGGCAAGCCAGTTCATCGGCTAGTCAGTTACTTCTTCGGAAGTTCAGCAGCGAAAACAGCTCTTTAACAATTTGATCAGGTAATTCATGTGGGCGCTTGCCGATGAGGGTGATAAGTCACCAAATATCAAGGCAAGCGGTCATGAAAACGAAAGTTTGAATGAATTCGTTTGAACCTTGAGCCAAGTTTGATGCGCTTTTGTTACCTTTGGGTGGCGAGTAAGCATCACAATGATTTTAAACTGAAGAGTTTGATCATGGCTCAGATTGAACGCTGGTGGCAGGCCTAACACATGCAAGTCGAGCGGTAACAGGGGTAGCTTGCTACCCGCTGACGAGCGGCGGACGGGTGAGTAATGCATAGGAATCTGCCCGATAGTGGGGGATAACCTGGGGAAACCCAGGCTAATACCGCATACGTCCTACGGGAGAAAGGGGGCTCCGGCTCTCGCTATTGGATGAGCCTATGTCGGATTAGCTAGTTGGTGAGGTAATGGCTCACCAAGGCAACGATCCGTAGCTGGTCTGAGAGGATGATCAGCCACATCGGGACTGAGACACGGCCCGAACTCCTACGGGAGGCAGCAGTGGGGAATATTGGACAATGGGCGAAAGCCTGATCCAGCCATGCCGCGTGTGTGAAGAAGGCCCTCGGGTTGTAAAGCACTTTCAGCGAGGAAGAACGCCTAGTGGTTAATACCCATTAGGAAAGACATCACTCGCAGAAGAAGCACCGGCTAACTCCGTGCCAGCAGCCGCGGTAATACGGAGGGTGCAAGCGTTAATCGGAATTACTGGGCGTAAAGCGCGCGTAGGTGGCTTGATAAGCCGGTTGTGAAAGCCCCGGGCTCAACCTGGGAACGGCATCCGGAACTGTCAAGCTAGAGTGCAGGAGAGGAAGGTAGAATTCCCGGTGTAGCGGTGAAATGCGTAGAGATCGGGAGGAATACCAGTGGCGAAGGCGGCCTTCTGGACTGACACTGACACTGAGGTGCGAAAGCGTGGGTAGCAAACAGGATTAGATACCCTGGTAGTCCACGCCGTAAACGATGTCGACCAGCCGTTGGGTGCCTAGCGCACTTTGTGGCGAAGTTAACGCGATAAGTCGACCGCCTGGGGAGTACGGCCGCAAGGTTAAAACTCAAATGAATTGACGGGGGCCCGCACAAGCGGTGGAGCATGTGGTTTAATTCGATGCAACGCGAAGAACCTTACCTACTCTTGACATCCTGCGAACTTGTGAGAGATCACTTGGTGCCTTCGGGAACGCAGAGACAGGTGCTGCATGGCTGTCGTCAGCTCGTGTTGTGAAATGTTGGGTTAAGTCCCGTAACGAGCGCAACCCTTGTCCTTATTTGCCAGCGGGTAATGCCGGGAACTCTAAGGAGACTGCCGGTGACAAACCGGAGGAAGGTGGGGACGACGTCAAGTCATCATGGCCCTTACGAGTAGGGCTACACACGTGCTACAATGGCCGGTACAAAGGGTTGCGAGCTCGCGAGAGTCAGCTAATCCCGAAAAGCCGGTCTCAGTCCGGATCGGAGTCTGCAACTCGACTCCGTGAAGTCGGAATCGCTAGTAATCGTGAATCAGAATGTCACGGTGAATACGTTCCCGGGCCTTGTACACACCGCCCGTCACACCATGGGAGTGGACTGCACCAGAAGTGGTTAGCTTAACCTTCGGGAAAGCGATCACCACGGTGTGGTTCATGACTGGGGTGAAGTCGTAACAAGGTAGCCGTAGGGGAACCTGCGGCTGGATCACCTCCTTAAACGATGCATCATCCCTCGCGGTAAGCGCTCACAATGAATTACCTGATCAGATAATAGAGCAAACGGTTTAAGCACGATCCCCTCTTGGGTCTGTAGCTCAGTTGGTTAGAGCGCACCCCTGATAAGGGTGAGGTCGGCAGTTCAAGTCTGCCCAGACCCACCAAATTCCTGTGATACTGCATTAAAATGCTCCTCGTATAGCAGGCTATACGTCGTTGCATTTTGCCTTGTTTCACAGAAATTAATGGCAAGAGGTTAGGTCGGCAAAAAAAATGGGGCCATAGCTCAGCTGGGAGAGCGCCTGCCTTGCACGCAGGAGGTCAGCGGTTCGATCCCGCTTGGCTCCACCATTATGTTGTACGTTACCAACCGTTTGTTGATGTTTTGTGACCATTGATAAGTCAAACGCCGAAATTGCGTTGCCTTATCACTGTTCATCGAACAGTCGCTCTTTAACAATGTATATCATGCTGACATAAACGTTTTAAAACGTTTATACGTAATTGTTTTGTGATACGTCTCAAGCGTATCCGGCAATCGTTATCATTGCGAGACACCAGACTCCTTCGGGTTATAGGGTCAAGCAATGAAGCGCACACGGTGGATGCCTAGGCAGCCAGAGGCGATGAAAGACGTGGAAGCCTGCGATAAGGCTCGGCGAGGTGGCAAACAACCTGTGACCCGGGCATTTCTGAATGGGGAAACCCACTCATCATAAGATGAGTATCTTGCGCTGAATATATAGGCGTAAGAGGCGAACCAGGGGAACTGAAACATCTAAGTACCCTGAGGAAAAGAAATCAACCGAGATTCCCCTAGTAGCGGCGAGCGAACGGGGACCAGCCCTTAAGCATGTGACTGATTAGGCGAATGCGCTGGGAAGCGCGGCCATAGTGGGTGATAGCCCCGTAGTCGAAAATCTGATCATGTGAAATCGAGTAGGTCGGGGCACGAGAAACCTTGACTGAAGACGGGGGGACCATCCTCCAAGGCTAAATACTCCTGGCTGACCGATAGTGAACCAGTACCGTGAGGGAAAGGCGAAAAGAACCCCGGAGAGGGGAGTGAAATAGATCCTGAAACCGTGTGCGTACAAGCAGTAGGAGCAGACTTGTTCTGTGACTGCGTACCTTTTGTATAATGGGTCAGCGACTTATATTCAGTGGCGAGGTTAACCGTTTAGGGGAGCCGTAGGGAAACCGAGTCTTAACTGGGCGACACAGTCGCTGGATATAGACCCGAAACCGAGCGATCTATCCATGAGCAGGTTGAAGATTGAGTAACATCAATTGGAGGACCGAACCAGGATCTGTTGAAAAAGATTTGGATGACTTGTGGATCGGAGTGAAAGGCTAATCAAGCTCGGAGATAGCTGGTTCTCCTCGAAAGCTATTTAGGTAGCGCCTCACGTATCACCGCCGGGGGTAGAGCACTGTTTCGGCTAGGGGGTCATCCCGACTTACCAACCCGAGGCAAACTCCGAATACCGGTGAGTGCAAGCGTGGGAGACACACGGCGGGTGCTAACGTCCGTCGTGAAAAGGGAAACAACCCAGACCGTCAGCTAAGGTCCCGAAATCCTGGTTAAGTGGGAAACGATGTGGGAAGGCTCAGACAGCTAGGAGGTTGGCTTAGAAGCAGCCATCCTTTAAAGAAAGCGTAATAGCTCACTAGTCGAGTCGGCCTGCGCGGAAGATGTAACGGGGCTAAACCAGGTACCGAAGCTACGGGTTCACACTATGTGTGAGCGGTAGAGGAGCGTCGTGTAAGCCAATGAAGGTGGATTGAGAAGTCTGCTGGAGGTATCACGAGTGCGAATGCTGACATGAGTAACGATAAAGGGAGTGAAAAACTCCCTCGCCGGAAGACCAAGGGTTTCTGTTCGACGCTAATCGGAGCAGAGTGAGTCGGCCCCTAAGGCGAGGCCGAAAGGCGTAGTCGATGGGAAACAGGTCAATATTCCTGTACCGGACATGATTGCGATGGGGGGACGGAGAAGGCTAGGTGAGCCAGGCGTTGGTTGTCCTGGTGAAAGTGAGTAGGCTTGGGTCTTAGGTAAATCCGGGACCCTTTAAGGCCGAGACACGAAACGAACTGACTACGGTCAGGAAGTCATTGATGCCACGCTTCCAGGAAAAGCCTCTAAGCTTCAGATCATGTGCGACCGTACCCCAAACCGACACAGGTGGTCAGGGTGAGAATCCCAAGGCGCTTGAGAGAACTCGGGTGAAGGAACTAGGCAAAATGGTGCCGTAACTTCGGGAGAAGGCACGCCGGCGTAGGGTGACGAGACTTGCTCTCTAAGCCCGAACCGGTCGAAGATACCAGGTGGCTGCAACTGTTTAGTAAAAACACAGCACTCTGCTAACGCGCAAGCGGACGTATAGGGTGTGACGCCTGCCCGGTGCCGGAAGGTTAAATGATGGTGTTAGGATTCGTCCGAAGCTCTTGATTGAAGCCCCGGTAAACGGCGGCCGTAACTATAACGGTCCTAAGGTAGCGAAATTCCTTGTCGGGTAAGTTCCGACCTGCACGAATGGCGTAATGATGGCCACGCTGTCTCCACCCGAGACTCAGTGAAATTGAAATCGCCGTGAAGATGCGGTGTACCCGCGGCTAGACGGAAAGACCCCGTGAACCTTTACTATAGCTTCACACTGGACGCTGATGTTGCCTGTGTAGGATAGCTGGGAGGCTTTGAATCTCGGACGCCAGTTCGAGGGGAGCCAACCTTGAAATACCAGCCTGGCATCATTGGCGTTCTCACTCAGGTCCGTTATCCGGATCGAGGACAGTGTGTGGTGGGTAGTTTGACTGGGGCGGTCTCCTCCCAAAGAGTAACGGAGGAGCACGAAGGTACCCTCAGCACGGTCGGACATCGTGCAGTGAGTGCAAGAGCATAAGGGTGCTTGACTGCGAGACAGACACGTCGAGCAGGTGCGAAAGCAGGTTCTAGTGATCCGGTGGTTCTGTATGGAAGGGCCATCGCTCAACGGATAAAAGGTACTCCGGGGATAACAGGCTGATACCGCCCAAGAGTTCACATCGACGGCGGTGTTTGGCACCTCGATGTCGGCTCATCACATCCTGGGGCTGAAGTCGGTCCCAAGGGTATGGCTGTTCGCCATTTAAAGTGGTACGCGAGCTGGGTTTAGAACGTCGTGAGACAGTTCGGTCCCTATCTGCCGTGGGCGTTGGATGTTTGAGAAGGGCTGCTCCTAGTACGAGAGGACCGGAGTGGACGCACCTCTGGTGTTCCGGTTGTCACGCCAGTGGCATTGCCGGGTAGCTATGTGCGGACGGGATAACCGCTGAAAGCATCTAAGCGGGAAGCCCCCTTCAAGATGAGACATCCCTGAGGCCTAGAGCCTCCTGAAGGGCCCAGCGAGACCAGCTGGTTGATAGGCACGGTGTGGAAGCGCTGCAAGGTGTTGAGCTAACGTGTACTAATGGCCCGTGAGGCTTGACCCTATAACACCCAAGGGGTCTGGTCGCAGTGATAATGAAAACCGGATACGCGCTTCCTGTCAGTGACAGGAAACAAGAGACGCCACAAAACATCAGTTACATGTTCAGCATGATATACATGACCAGTTACGCCTGACGACCATAGCACGCGTGAACCACCTGATCCCATGCCGAACTCAGAAGTGAAACCGCTTAGCGCCGATGGTAGTGTGGGGTCTCCCCATGCGAGAGTAGGTCATCGTCAGGCACTTATTTAACAAAGAACCCAGCCAACCGGCTGGGTTTTTTGTTTTGCGCGAAAGAAAAAAACACTTCCTAGCCCCTATCACAAAGCGGCTACCTCCCGAAGCATGCACCGCACGTCACACTCGAATCACCGCACCGTCATTCCCGAGCCACTACGCCGTCATTCCCGAGTGGGGTTATCGGGAATCTATCTTGACCTTGGCCTGCAGCAGTCCGAAACCCCAATTCAACATGGATTCCCGCTAAGGGCCTGCGGGAATGACGAGGATGGCTGGCCACCACCCGAAGCGTGCACCGCACGTCATGCTCAAGTCGCCACACGTCATTCCTGAGCCATTGCACCGTCATTCCCGAGTGGGGTTATCGGGAATCCACCTTGACCTTGGTCTGCAGCAGCCCGAAGCCTCAGTTCAACATGGATTCCCGCTAAGGGCCTGCGGGAATGGCGAGGGCGGCGCGGAGAAGTGCATAGAACTTCCTTAAAGCAACCGTTTTAATAAATTAAATAACAGGGAGTTACTGGTCCGTGGTGGCGGAAGTACTGCCTAGCAACTAGTATGAGCGGGTACCTATCATTCAAGCAGCATCTCAGGAGGAGAAGCGATATGAGTACCCCGTTGATGAAGAAGCTTGCGGTTGCACTACTGATGGCCATGATGATGGGCGGCCTAGCTGCCTGTGATAATCAGGGCCCTGCTGAAGAAGCAGGTGAAAATATTGATGAGAGCATGGAAGATGCGGGCGAAAGCCTAGAAGAGATGGGCGAGAATATCGAAGAGTCTGCTAAGGAGTAAGCGAGCGCCTCTTCACCGTGTATTGATACGTATCGATACAAAAACAGCCGCTAAGAAGCGGCTGTTTTGCGTTCTAAGGCAGTCATGCTAACTGATCAGGGGCTATGAACCCGGATTTTGCTCAATACCCTGTAGGTACCAGGGCGCTTGATCGCGCAGACTGCGAGTCAGGTGCCATGTTTCGTTGAACTCGGTTTGCTCGCCGTTCTCTTCCAAAATGCCGTGGAAAATAACGCTGGCTTCGGCATAGCCATCGTACTCATTGATATCGCCTAGTTCAGCAAACAGACGTACCACCTCGGTACGATTATTGGCAGGCTGCTCGGCACGCTCTTTACGTAGCAAGTTGTAAAATTCTGGCGTTACATACTCTTGAATCTGGGGCAGATCATTATTGTCCCAGGCACGTTGCAGCGTCATAAAGTGCTCTTTGGCACCGCCCAAAAAGCGCTCTTTATCGAACCAAGCAGGCGTGCTCTGTAAGCTGCTCGCCAAACTGCCAGGTGCTGCGGTGAAGCTGCTCGGTGTGTGCTGAGTCTCCTGGTGTTCACGCTGATAGCCTGCCACCGTGGCTGATGCTGGGCGTCGCTGTCGCATAAAGGCACGGAAAGCGAAGATTGCTAAGGCAACAATTCCAGCCATTAGCAATATGTCCATAAGGCGTAGCTCATCAAAGGCGCCGCCGAAGAAAAGCGCTGCTAGTAAGCCTCCCGCCAGCAGGCCTCCCACCATGCCGCCCATACCACCACGACGAGTGGCAGTAGCTTGGCCTTGTTGCTGAGTGCTCTGAGCTTGTTGTTGTGCCGGAGTGCTGGCGGGCTTATCCGCCGAGCGAGAAACACTACCCATACTGCTACCACCGCCTAAGCGTCGTGCTTCGGCATAATCAACGGCGGCACTTATGCCTATAACGCTGACCAGGAACATGGCAAAAAACTGTCGTAACATTCTGATTCTCCATGAGAGATGCAGTAATTAAGGTTATCCACCTCGGGAGAGGCGTGTAGGAAATAAGCAGTGACAAGTTTACCGTGTAAGTGGGGAAACGGGTTAAGGTGTTGTTGTGTATAACGACAAAAAGAGGGTGAAAACGTGCGCTTACATCAAGCTCAAAGTTTGTTACTAATTGTCGACTTTCAAGCGGGACTTTTGCCCGTGATTGATGGAGGCCAATCAGCGATTGAAGAAGCTACCTGGTTGGCTGGTGTTGCTAATGCAGTAAAAGTACCTGTTTGGCTAACGGAACAGTATCCAGAGAGGCTCGGTGGTACTGCCCCTGCGTTATTAAATGCACTAGGCGATCATCGCATTTGGCAAAAGCATCATTTCAGCGCAATGGAAGAGACAGCGTTTGCTGAAGCGCTTGCAGAACAGGGGCGTAAACAAGTGATCATTTGCGGCACAGAAGCTCATATCTGCGTTTTGCAAAGTGCGCTTGGCTTGTTAGAGGCGGGGTATCAAGTGTTTTGGCTGAGCGAAGCGACGGCGAGCCGTCGCAGTGATGAGGCCCGCCTTGCTAGGGAGCGCGCTTGTGCTAACGGAGCAGTGGCGGTGACAGCAGACATGGTTGCCTATGAATGGCTATATCGCTGTGATACGCCACTGTTCAAAGATGTCCACCAACGCTTTCTAAAGCCGCGCTCGCCGCGCGCTGTGACTTTTTTCTAATGAGCGCGTTCATGGACGAGCATTTTCGTTACGGGTGAACACTAACGTGTCTCCTTGAGAGGCCGCAGGATCAAACCGATACCCAGCCACGTCAAAAGCAGTGAGTTGCTCGGGATCGTTGATTTGTTGTTGGATAATCCATGCGCTCATCAAGCCGCGGGCTTTTTTTGCATAAAAACTAATGATTTTGAAAGAGCCGTTTTTCTCGTCTTTGAAAACGGGGATGATGACCCGAGCGGCTAGCTTCTTCGTATCGATCGCCTTGAAGTATTCGTTAGATGCAAGGTTGACCAGCACGTTTGAGCCACTTTCTTCAATGGCGCTATTAAGTGCTTGCGTTAACGTTGGTTTCCAATAGGCGTAAAGGTCCTTGCCAGCGTCATTGGGCAGTTTGGTGCCCATCTCCAGCCGGTAGGCCTGGATCAGATCCAGCGGACGTAGCAAGCCGTATAGCCCCGATAGAATACGTAGATGTTGCTGGGCAAAAAGATTGTCGTCATCGCTAAAGGTGTTGGCTTCCAACCCTGTGTAGACATCTCCTTGGAAAGCCTGAACCGCTGGCTTGGCATTATCCAAGGTGAACGGTGGTTGCCAGTCAGCGAAGCGGGCAGCGTTAAGGCCCGCCAATTTATCGCTGATGCCCATTAGATCGCTGAGTTGTTGTGGTGAATAATCGCGCAGAATCTCAATTAATGGTTTGCTATGGTCGAGAAAGTTGGGCTGAGTGACTTTATCGGTTGTTGAGGGTGTTTCAAAGTCTAGCGTTTTGGCGGGGGAAATAACGCTCAGCATGGCGTGCTCCTTATGCCGTGACAGAAAAGAGGAAGAAGTAACTGATGCGATTATACCAAGCCTCGGCAATGGCCGAGGCTATCGGTTTGATAGTGAAAACGTGATTAGGGGCAGGGGTTAGGCATCCGACGATGGATGTCGTCGATCGCGGTGAGCACTTCTTCATCCAGCTTAAGGCTCTCGCTGTCGAGGTTGCTTTCAAGCTGATCCATCGTGGTGGCGCCAATAATATTGCTGGTCAGGAAACGGCGAGAGTTCACAAATGCCAGCGCCATTTGGGCAGGATCCAAGTCATGCTCCCTGGCCAGTTGAACGTACGCCTGCGTTGCCGCTTCTGCTTCTGGCGAGGTATAGCGTTTAAACCGCTCATAGAGCGTCAAGCGCCCTTTCGGCGGCTGTGCACCATCAAGGTACTTACCCGACAGCACACCAAAGCCCAGCGGCGAGTAAGCGAGTAAGCCCACGTCTTCACGGTGAGCTATCTCAGCGAGACCGACTTCAAACGAACGGTTAAGCAAGTTATAGGGATTTTGAATAGACGCTACCCGTGGCAGCCCCAACTGCTCAGATAACTGCAGCATGCGCATAACTCCCCACGGCGTTTCATTAGAAAGGCCTATGGCGCGTACTTTTCCGGCATCAACAAGTTCTTTTAGTGCTGACAGTGTTTCTTCTAGCGGCGTTGCGTCTTCTTGCTCTTCATGGGCATAACCCAGTTGGCCAAAAAAGTTGGTTTTGCGGTCTGGCCAGTGCAATTGATAGAGATCGATATAGTCAGTGTTGAGCCGTGCAAGGCTGGTTTCAACAGCCTGATGTAGATGGTCGCGAGTCATTCTTGGACCACCACGAATATGGTCTAAGCCAGGGCCTGCGGCTTTGGTGGCAATAATGACATCGTCTCTGGCACTACGGGCTTTCAGCCAACTGCCAATATAAGACTCTGTAAGCCCTTGCGTTTCAGCCTTTGGTGGAACCGGATACATTTCAGCGGTGTCAATAAAGTTGATGCCAAAAGCGACTGCGCGATCAAGCTGCTCGTGGGCTTCTGCTTCACTATTTTGTTCGCCGAAGGTCATGGTGCCTAAACAAAGTCGGCTGACCTCCATCCCGGTTCTACCCAGTGGGCGCGTTTGCATTATCGTCTCCTCAATGAAGCGAAATTGCCTCAGGATATTCGGTGATAAACGCCGCTAATAACGGCGCGTGACAGGCATGTTAGCGAGGCGCTACAAAAGCAGCAAATCAATAGGGTTGAGTAAGCGCAAAGGCAGGCGTATGCTTGCCAGCCCATCGACCAGCCTAGCGCTGGTTAATCGTATGGTTAGCGGTCAAATCGCAGGAACGATGGCTAGCCGAAGATCTCAACAGATAGGCAGGGTGGTTTGCCATGCCGCAGGCATCAACTTTGTTTACCCGGTTAGAGTTTCGCCTAGCCGAACAGCTGTTTCATACTCGCTGGTTATTGCCGCGTTCGCCGCGCACCCAACGTTTGACGATGCGCTTGTTTAAACGCTGTGCAGAAGCGGGGCATCCGGACGCACAGTCGATCTACGGTCACATGCTGTTTCATCGCAGCCTGTCACCGCAGGATAAGGCGCGTGGCGCGCGTTATGTGTTAGAAGCGGCTCAGGCTGGTGATATAAGATCACAGTATCAAGCAGCGCAAATTCATGAGCATGGCTGTGTTCAGTATCCGCGGCGCGAGGATTACGCGGTGACGTGGTATGCCCGAGCTGCCCAGTCAGGCCATTATTTGGCCGCAGAGCGACTAGCGCGCGCCTATCGGTTAGGTGAGCTAGGCTTGGCAGTAGACGGCGAGCAAGCAGCCTATTGGCAACGCTTGGCTGATCGTCAGTCAACGACGGAAATGGCGGCAGCCTAGAAGATAAGTCAGTGGTTTGGCCGCTGAGATCAGTGAATGAGGAAATCAGTGTCCGAGACGCTACCGACAGTGCTAGATATTGAAGCGTCCGGATTTGGGCGCGGCAGCTATCCTATTGAAGTTGGCATTGCTCGTGCCGACGGTAGCTGCTGTGCGTTTCTCATTCAGCCGTTGGAGGAGTGGACGCATTGGGACTCCAAAGCTGAACTTTTACACGGAATTTCCCGAGCTCGCTTGCAGCGAGAAGGCCACCCTGTGCGCCAAGTGGCACAGTGGTTAAACGACGAACTGCGTGAGATAGGCAAAGCCTATAGTGATAGTTGGGGGTACGATAACACCTGGCTATCGCTGCTGTTTCACCATGCGGGAATGCTGCCGCGCTTTCGTTTAGAAGCATTACGGATTTTGCTCAGCGAAGAGCAGCAAGCATTGTGGAGTAACACAAAGGAAGCTGTCATCGCTGAACGTGGTATACACCGTCATCGCGCGGGCGAAGATGCTCGTCTGTTACAGCTCACTTATCAGCGTACCTTTATGCTAACTGAAGGCACTAAGCGCTGATGCTGGGAGCGTTCTTAGACGGTTCTTAAGTACTGGTTTTAAACGCTGCCCTTTCCATTATCTCTCTTTAACACTACCGGCTTACGCTGAGCCAAGCTGTGTTTCTAATGCAGCCAGTAGTTGGTTGGGCGTGGGCGCATCCATCAACATATCGCGTGTTGTTTGGGCCAAAAAGCCGTGGCTGACGGTGCTATCCAAAAAGGTAAGCAGTGGAGCATAAAAGCCATCGGTGTCGAGTAGACCCATGGGTTTTTCGTGAAGCCCTAAATAGCCCCAGGTCCAGATTTCAAACAGCTCTTCAAAGGTGCCTATGCCGCCAGGCAGGGCAATAAAAGCGTCAGCATTGGCGGCCATAGTCGCTTTGCGTTCGTGCATATTTGGCACGCGTATAAGCTCAGTCAAGCCAAAGTGTGCCTGCTCGCGCTCAACAAGGTGATCTGGCATCACGCCAATCACTTTGCCGCCTGCATCCAGCGTCGCATTGGCGAGTGCCCCCATTAAACCAATACGTGCACCGCCATAAACAAGCGTGTGCCCGCGGTCGGCAATGGCGGTGCCAAGCGTGTTGGCGGCTTGGCGAAAAGCGGGTGTGTTCCCTTCACGCGAGCCGAGATATACACAAATTCGTGCCATGGTAAGCGTCCTTATGACAGATCAGCTGCTTATAAATGAGCGGTGAGTTATCAAGCCATGAATGTGCCGTTAGCTTAGGCAGCGCTGAACGTTATAGTGTTCATCCATCCATTGCCCGATCACGTTATTACTACATAAATGGTGGGCATACTGAGTGTGCAGGCAGCGTACCTGTTGCCAGTTGCTAATGCCGCCCACGCCACGTTCGGTGAGAACATCGCTATAGCCAAGCTTAGCGACTTCATCGCGTTGGGCATCACTCATATACGCCCAGCGTGCTTTAACGTAATCGTGATGGCTTTGTTGGTAAGCATCTAGAAATTCAGGTTCTTCCTGAAGGCGTTGTTCCAGCGACTTAATAACACCCACGGCTTCAATCCGTGAGATCTCAATTTTGAGCAGATCGGAGCATAGCCAGTAAAGGGTGGGAAACGGTTTGCCATCGACAATCGGCGCCATACGCAGCACCAGCGGAGTGCCGTGGGCATCGGTAGCCGCAACGGCTTCAATACCGCGGGGAGCGCGCCCGAGCTGTTGAGTGATAATAGCTAGCTGGCGCTCATCGGGCGCTTGGTCGGTACGAATTACCATTACGTGGGTATCTCACTGTCGGTCATCTTGAATAAACTTATTTGAGCGGCCAACAGCACGGAAGAAGCAGCGGTTCAGCTGTTCGGGAGACGCCACATAGCACCATGTCCGCTCGCAGTACTCTGCGGCCCGCGCCATTAACACATCGTAAAGCCGATTGAACGGGGCATCATAATCGTAAGGATCTGCGCCGAACAAGCGGATATGCGGGTAGTCTGCAAAGCGCTCCATAAAATAGCGCTCAAGGTCGGCTTCAACGGCGCGGTGCTGCGCCGTATTATCCGGATCGATCCAAAGATTATAACGGATTGCCATGGGGATCTCCCAGCGCCCCACCGAACGGAGGGGAGTGAATTAAGCCGGCGTTGGCGCGCTGTGTAAGTGTGCGGATAGCGCATCACGCAAATCACCTTCAATAGGTACCGCACGCTTTTCTTGATGGTCGTATTGCACCAGTATGGTATGCCCCACATTAGTCAGCGTGCCATGTTGGCGCGCCTCCTGAGTCACTGTAAACGAGCTGGTACCTAAACGTGTCAAATAGGTACGTAATTCGATGTCGTGGCCGTAGAACAGTTCAGCACGGTAATCGACTTCCATCCGCGCCATAATCAAACGCCACTGTTTAGGGTTGAGGTCTGGCGTAAATAGTTTGAATAAGTCGTTACGTGCCAACTCAAACCAAGCTGGCAGACGGGTATTGTTAATATGGCCTAGCGCATCGGTGTCGTAAAAAGCTGGCTCAATCATACGGGTGAACATCAGGTCATCCTTATTGGTTATTAGCAATTCAGGTTAACCAGAATTACCCCTAGCGAGCGCTTGGTCAAGTGGCGCGACGTTGATACCAGGCAGAGAACTGCATCCAGCCAAGTAGCCACAGTGTGGCAGTTGCGAACCCCGCTAATGTTCCCCAGAAAAGACCTAACGTGCTGTAAGTCAAAGAAACGCATAGCGTATAACTCAGCAACGAGCCAAGCCCCATAGGGTAGTGTTTGATCACGGTTGCCGCTGGCGCGAACCCATAGTTTAGATGCAGAATGAGCAGAAAAGGCAGCATGGTGACTGGAAACGCCGCTAGTGTGCCCGCCCAAGCGGGTGGCAGCCAATGCGCGAGCCAGGTAATCACAAAAACGATGGCGGTGGCCAAGCATGCTCGCGCGGCAAGTGCGGGAAGCGAAAAGGCGCGACTGGCGGGACTTTTTACATCAGGAATACTGCGGAATAACAGGCTAAACACAGCGATAGCACAGAGTGTTAGTAGCGTGCCGCTAAGCCGCGTAAAATTGAACTGGGCAAGCACGGTGCTAACCGCGAGCCACGCAATAAAACCGCCTGCTAAGCCGCCAGCAATGCCTTTGAATCCTGGTTGGCGACCTGCCACTAAATAGCCTGCGACTAACGCCATTGTCGCAGTGAAGCCTGCCAGTGTATGTACCGCGCTTTGAGTTGCAAACAGCGGGGAAATTTCTAAACCAATAAAAAACAGCGCTAACGCGGTTCCTAATGGGTAACCCGCCAGTAGCCCTGCTATACGAGGACTGGCACGCACCGCGATGGCACCAAGCCCGAGCACCATGCTAATCGAGAGGCCTAGTTTTGCCAGTTGCCAAGTGAGAGGAACCTCTATCATGCGGTGTTTTCCTTGCTGTTATCGAATCACAAAGTCGCGGGTGCGCAAGCGCCGTTAGTGACACACATCGTTAGTGGAAATTTTCGCTAGCTACACCAGACGTAGGCCTTGTTGGTCGCGCCAAGCAGCCTCTAAGGCATTTTCGAGCGGCACTTTTAAGTGGGACGGCAATGCATCATGGGCGGCGTGCAGCGAATCAAATGATCGGTTGCGCAGCCAGCAGTAAGCCCAGGCGCAGGCCTCCGCATCACTTTGTGGGGTGGGGCGGGCAGGCATTTGGTTGAGCAAAAATACTGCGGTGCGAGGTGCCCAGAGCGGTATCTCGCCATGCTCTTCGCGGCTCCACTGTTCAAGTGTGGCACCACTTGGTGTCTCATCGGGGGTGCCTAGTTTGGCGACCCGTGCCGTTTCAGCCAAAATGAGTGCCAGTTGGTCAGTATCGGCTTGGCCAAGTGAACGCCATTGCCGCAACAACGCCGATAGTCCCGCGCGCATCTTGGTATAAAAGTCATCTTGCGGCATGCTCAATAGTTACTCCCAAGAACATAAGTGAGATTAATTATGGCGTTTGATTTTGCCACGCCCGTCGAGCGACGCTCTCCAAAAGGGGATTATGCCTCGCAAAAATGGCATCGCTATGCTGCAAACGTACTGCCGTTGTGGGTGGCAGATATGGATTTTTGCTCACCGCCCGCCGTGATTGAGGCGCTACGCGCTCGGGTGGCGCACGGTGTCTATGGCTATGGTGAAGTGCCCGATACGTTAACCGAAACCCTCTGCCAGTGGAGCGCCCACCATTACGATTGGCCTATTCAGCCCGATTGGCAACAGTGGTTGCCTGGGGTTGTGCCCGCGTTGCACTTTGCGGCGATGGCGCTCACCAAGCCAGGTGAAGGGGTTCTGACGATTGCCCCGATTTATCCACCTTTTCTGGCCGTTGCAGAGCGCACAGGACGGCTGGCCCAGCAAGCGATGTTAGCTGAGCCGACGTCCCCTGGCGAGCCTTGGCAGTTGGATATTGACGCGTTAGAAGCCGCGATAACGCCGCAAACCCGTCTACTGCTGTGGTGCCACCCGCATAATCCAACAGGGCGTGTATGGAGTGACCAAGAGCTTACCAAGTTGTCCGCGGTCGTTGAGCGGCATGATTTATGGGTGGTCTCTGATGAGTTGCACTGCGATCTGCTGCTAAACGAGGGAGCCCAACATCGCCCCCTGGCTGCCATGTTCCCGGAACTGGCTAAACGAACGATCACGCTGTGGGCGCCGTCAAAAACGTTCAACCTTGCGGGGCTGACCAGTGCCTGTGCCGTTATTCCTGATGCTGCGCTGCGTAAGCGCTTTGCTGAGGCCACAAAAGGCTTTTTGCCGGATGGCAATGTACTGGGGCTCGTTGCTGCTGAAGCGGCTTATCGCGAAGGTGAGCCCTGGCGCCAAGCGCTGTTAGCGGTACTGCGTGATCACCGCGCTACGCTGCAGGCACGGGTAGCGTTATGGCCGGGAGTGACCATGAGCGAGCCGGAATCTACTTACCTTGCGTGGCTGGATATGCGCGAGGCGGGACTAGGCGATTCGCCCGCCAAAGCATTACTGGAACGGGCGGGCGTGGCACTTTCTGATGGGGCTGCGTTTGGCTGCCCTGGGTTCGTGCGGCTTAATTTTGGTACTACCGCTTCGCAACTGGAAGCGGCATTAGCAAGAATGGATATGCTGCTGAAAGCCTGATCAGCACTGGCCTGTAACTAATTAATACAGCAGGGCAAATAGCTTGCGCCGATAGGTAACGGTTAGCGGATGGTCGGCACCCAGAGCGTCGAATACTTGCAATAAGGTTTTACGGGCCGCGTCGTCGTTATAGGCGCGGTCATCCTTCATCAAACCAAGCAACCCCTCAAGGCCTGTTTCGTATTGGCCATCGGCAACATGGCGCAGTGCACGCTGGTACCGCGCTTCACTGTCGTTGCGATCACCCAGCGCGGCGACTTCTTCTACAGAAAGGGCCTGCTCGCTAAATTCGATACTGGCTCGCACACCGCGGGCAGGTGCCGCATCACGCTCTTCGGGGGGCAAGTTGTCGAGCACGCTGCGGGCATCATCTCCGCGCTTTTCAGCCACGAGTGCTCTTGCAAGGCCGATCTGGTAGGCGTAATGCTCTGGATACTGGCTAATCAAGGTTTGATAGATTTCGCGCGCGCCTGCTGCATCGCCCGCTGCTAATGCCTCCTCGGCTTGATCTTCTGGACTGGGTGGTGCATCACCTGGGGCTGGGAAGTAGCGGTTTAGCCACTCGCGCACTTCCTTTTCAGGTAATACGCCTTGGAAGCTATCGACCAAGCCGCCTTGGCTAACGAGCTTAACATCGGGGGCTGAGCGCACGCCTAACTGGCTAGCAATTTCCGGATTGGCTTCAATATCCAGCTTGCCAAGCAGGAAAGCACCCGCGTATTCGACAACTAACTTTTCCAACACCGATAGCAGAGCATTGCCACTGGCGTTTGAAGGTGAGTAGCAGCCCAGTAGCACTGGCACCTGCATCGATGCCTCGAGCACTTGCTGAATATTGCCAGCATTAAGCTCAATAATAACTTCTTCAGCTGTTACGGAAGGGCGAACTGTGCTCGCTTCTTCGTTGTCGATACTAGCGGGTTCCGTGGTCAACGGATTGCCTGTACGGGGGTCAATAATGGACATGGCTAAGCTCTGCATCGCTTGAAATGGATTACGTCATGATATGCAGGCAACCGGGTAAGGATTCAAGGAAACAGTGGTAAATAAAGTACCCATCACAAAAAGTGCTCCTCATGAATCGAAATCTGGGTCACTTGTCAGGCGTGTCGATAACGACCTCGACTGTTGCGTTTGCGACGTGTCGCTTAGTTTGCAAGATGGTTTTGTCGCTATTCGGCGTATTCGTGCCAAAATGCGACTTAAGAGTAATGCCACCCCGGCACGAGTGAGTGTTCACTGCAGTAATGGGAAACTAAGAAGCGCCAGCGCCACCTATACTAATAAAAAGAAAAACTGATGATCTAAAGGTGACGGAGGGTAAATCGATGACATCAGACAAAGCAAAAGACCTGACAGCAAATTTCCATCGTGCGGGCGAGCCGCAAACCCTTGGTTTTCTCCTGTTAGATAATTTCACGCTAATTTCCCTGGCTTCAGCCATTGATCCTTTGCGGATGGCCAATCAATTGGCCGGCCGTGAACTATACCGCTGGTATACCCTGACCCAAGACGGCCTGCCGGTACGTGCCAGTGATGGGTTGCAGGTGACGCCTGATGCTTCTATGCACACCCCCTTGTCGCTAGAGTGGGTCGTTGTGTGCGGAGGAGTGGGGCCTCAGCATAGTGTTACTCGTGAGCATGTGCGTTGGCTTCAGTCGCAGTCGCGTCAACTAAGACGTTTAGGCTCGGTATGTACGGGGAGTTGGGCGCTGGGTCAGGCAGGGCTGCTTGATCACTATGAGACCAGCATCCATTGGGAGTGCCTGGCTTCCATGCAGGAAGCTTTCCCGAATGTCATTCTGACGACCTTTCTGTTTTCGATTGACCGGGATCGATTCACGGCGTCTGGCGGCACAGCACCGCTCGATATGATGCTGAACCTGATTGCTCATGATCATGGACGCGAGCTGTCGGCAGGTATCTCCGAGATGTTTATCTATGAGCGTGTGCGTAACGAGCAGGATCAGCAGCGCGTTCCTCTTAAACATGTGTTGGGTACTACCCAGCCTAAGCTGTTGGAAATCGTCGCCTTGATGGAATCCAACCTTGAGGAGCCGATCGAACTCGATGAGCTCGCTCGTTATGTTAATGTTTCGCGTCGCCAATTGGAGCGTCTATTCCAACGCTATCTGCTCTGCTCGCCATCGCGTTATTATCTCAAGCTGCGCTTAGTGCGCGCTAGACAGCTGCTCAAGCAAACGCCTTTATCGATCATTGAGATTGCTTCCGTTTGTGGCTTCGTTTCTACGCCCCATTTTTCTAAGTGTTACCGTGAATACTTTGGCGTACCGCCAAGAAATGAGCGCCTCGGAGTGCACGATCGGCAGGGCAATAATCACGCCAAGTCGCCACCGCTGATCAAACGGTGGGGATGCGAACCCAATACCAATGAGCCTTTCTCAAGCGCTCAGCAGGCACTTGCGTGTGCTCAGGGAGAGCCTACCTTTGCCAGCGTGACGCTGTTGGACTGATATCTCCTACGCAGCCAATGATGAGAACGTGCTACCCAGCGTCGGGTAGCACGTTTTTTTATATCGATGCCACGCTGCTGCAAATATCAAAAGATCCCAAGTAGCTGTCGTGTTCACGACACAATGACGTTTTTGGAATTTCCGTCGTCGTTTCCAAGAGCAGCCCAACCCAACGTCAGCGCTATGCTCGCTACATAAATCAATGTTGGAGCTTAGCTATGACACCCTCAGAACTGCACGATGACGCTATCGTCATCGATGGCTTGATTATCGCCAAATGGAATCGTGAGCTGCTTGAGGACATGCGTTGCGGTGGTTTGACGGCGGCTAACTGCACTGTTTCGGTGTGGGAAGGGTTTCAGGCCACGGTCGATAATATCGTCAAGTCGAACCAACTGATGGCCGAGTGTAGCGACCTGGTACGCCCGGTACGCACCACCGCTGATATCACGCGTGCGAAAGAAGAGGGCAAGACTGGGATCATCTTTGGTTTCCAGAATGCGCATGCGTTTGAGGATCAAATCGGCTACGTAGAGATCTTCAAGCAGTTGGGCGTAGGCATCGTGCAGATGTGCTACAACACCCAGAATCTAGTGGGAACCGGCTGTTACGAGCGTGACGGAGGCCTGTCTGGCTTTGGCCGTGAGATCGTCGCCGAAATGAACCGTGTTGGCATTATGTGTGACCTCTCTCATGTTGGTGCGAAAACCTCTGAGGAGGTGATTCTCGAATCCAAAAAGCCGGTTTGCTACTCCCACTGCCTGCCCTCCGGCCTCAAAGAGCACCCGCGCAACAAATCCGATCAAGAGCTCAAGTTCATTGCTGATCACGGCGGTTTCGTCGGTGTCACCATGTTCGCGCCTTTTCTCAAAAAGGGCATCGACTCCACCATCGAAGACTACTGTGAAGCGATCGAGTACGTCATGAATATCGTTGGTGAAGATGCTATCGGCATTGGCACTGATTTCACCCAAGGGCACGGTCAAGAGTTCTTCGAGTGGCTGACTCACGACAAGGGCTACGCCCGTCGTTTGACAGACTTTGGCAAGATCATTAATCCCAAAGGCATTCGCACCATCGGAGAGTTCCCCAATCTCACCGAGGCGCTCCTTAAGCGCGGCTTTAGTGAAACTCAGGTCAGGAAGGTCATGGGTGAGAACTGGGTGCGCGTCCTTAAGGATGTCTGGGGCGCCTAAACGCTTGCTCCATAAGATTGATAGGAGCGATGGGATAAGCCTGCTCCTTAGCCAAGAATAATGATGTAGAGGATGATACCCGTGACCAAACTGGCCCCCGCACTGCCTATCGAAGTCGATAGTGAAACCGGCGTCTGGACGACTGATGCGCTGCCGATGCTCTATGTACCACGGCACTTTTTTATCAACAACCATGTGGCCGTTGAAGAGGCGTTAGGTGCTGAAAAGTACGCTGAAATCCTCTACCACGCTGGCTATAAGAGCGCCTGGCACTGGTGTGAGAAAGAAGCCGAGTGCCATGGCCTCGAAGGTGAGGCCGTTTTTGAGCACTACATGCTGCGTCTCTCTCAGCGTGGCTGGGGCCACTTTATCACCGAACAAATTGATCTTGACGCTGGCACGGCTCAGGTGCGGCTAGAACATAGCGCCTTCGTTTACCAACTGGGTAAGGTTGGGCGCAAGGTCGAGTACATGTTCACTGGCTGGTTTGCTGGGGCCATGAATCAAATTCTCGCTGCACGGGGTAGTTCGCTGCGCACCGTTGCTGAGCAGACGCAGAGCGCTGCCGAACCCGGCTGTGATGTCGGCGTCTTCGCTGTCAAACCGCTGCCCGATGCTGCCCACTAACCCTGGGTACGAGGAGAGATAACCATGGCATTTGACGCAATCTTTGAGCCAATCGAGATCGGCAAGCTGACCATCCGCAACCGTGTGGTCAGTACCGCCCATGCCGAGGTGCATGCCACTGACGGTGGTATGACGACTGAGCGCTACGTCAGGTATTACGAAGAAAAATCCAAGGGTGGCTGTGGCCTGTGTATCTGCGGTGGCTCATCAGTGGTGTCCATTGATAGCCCGCAGGGGTGGTGGAGTTCGGTGAACCTTTCCACCGACCGCATCATTCCACACTTTCAGAATCTGGCGGACGCCGTGCACAAGCATGGTGGCAAGATCATGATCCAGATTACCCATATGGGGCGCCGCTCACGCTGGGACGGCTTCGATTGGTCGACCCTGGTATCCCCCTCTGGTATCCGTGAACCGGTACACCGCTCCACCTGCAAGACGATCGAGGTGGAAGAGATTTGGCGGATTATCGGCGACTTCGCCCAGGCCGCGCGCCGGGCCAAGGAAGGTGGCCTCGACGGCGTCGAGCTGTCCGCCGTTCACCAGCATCTGATCGATCAGTTCTGGAGCCCACGGGTCAACAAACGCGAGGACGAATGGGGCGGTAGTTTCGAAAATCGCATGCGCTTCGGCATGGAAGTACTCAAAGCGGTACGTGCCGAAGTGGGCGATGACTTCGTGGTGGGTATGCGCATTTGTGGTGATGAGTTCCACCCGGATGGTCTCTCGCATGAAGACATGAAGCAGATCGCGGCTTATTACGATGCCACTAAAATGGTCGACTTTTTCGGCGTCATTGGCTCTGGCTGCGACACGCACAACACGCTCGCCAACGTTATCCCCAATATGTCTTATCCACCGGAGCCTTTTCTACATCTGGCGGCGGGGATCAAGGAAGTGGTGAATGTGCCGGTGATCCACGCCCAGAATATTAAAGATCCCAATCAGGCCCAGCGTATTCTTGACGGGGGCTACGTGGATCTGGTAGGCATGACCCGAGCGCATATTGCTGATCCTCACCTGATTGCCAAGATCAAGATGGGGCAGATAGATCAGATTAAACAGTGCGTGGGGGCTAACTACTGCATCGACCGCCAATACCAGGGCCTGGATGTACTGTGTATTCAAAACGCTGCCACCTCGCGGGAATACATGGGCCTGCCGCATATCATCGAAAAGACCGAGGGCGCTAAGCGCAAAGTCGTGGTGGTAGGCGGTGGCCCCGGCGGCATGGAGGCGGCTCGTGTTGCTGCTGAGCGCGGTCATGATGTCACTCTGTTTGAGGCGGCTGATGCCCTGGGTGGGCAGATCACTATCGCCGCTCAGGCTCCGCAGCGCGACCAAATCGCCGGTATCACTCGCTGGTATCAGTTGGAGCTGGCACGCCTAAAAGTCGATCTGCGACTAGGGGCTCGTGCCGATGAGGCGACCTTGCTTGATCTACGTCCCGATATCGTGGTGCTCGCCACCGGTGGCCAACCCTTCCTTAGCCAGCACCCGGAGTGGGGCTATTCGGAGAATGCCGAGGAGAGTCTGGTGGTCAGCACTTGGGATATTCTCTCAGGCAAGGTGGCACCCGGTAAAAACGTGCTGATTTATGACGCTATCTGCGAATTCTCTGGCGTCTCGGCGGCCGACTATCTGGCTGATAAGGGCGCCAAGGTCGAGATCGTCACCGACGATATCAAGCCCGGCGCGGCGGTGGGGGGAACCACCTTCCCCACTTATTACCGCAGCCTGTACGAGAAAGAAGTGATCATGTCCTCTGACTTGATGCTGCATAAGGTCTACCGCGAGGGCGACGGCCTAGTGGCTGTGCTCGAAAATGAGTACACCGGTGCCTTGGAAGAGCGCGTGGTTGATCAGGTGGTCGTCGAAAACGGCGTGCGTCCTGACGAGGCGCTTTATTACGCCCTCAAAGAGCAGTCCCGCAACAAAGGGCAGGTGGATCTGGAGGCGCTCTATGCCATCCAGCCTCAGCCCAGCCTGAGCGAAGAGGGTGACGGCTTTTTACTCTTCCGCCTGGGCGACTGCACTGCACCGCGTAATACCCATGCGGCCATCTACGACGCCCTGCGAATCTGCAAGGACTTTTGACCTGAGCGAGAGCCGGGGCGCCGGTGGTAGACCGTAGCGAGGGTCATTTGCCATGGCCGTAAAACAGTTCCATACGTTTACGGCATTTCCGCCATCCATGGCGGTCAGATGGCAAATGTAGCGCCCAGGGATGGGTTTACAGCGCCCTCGCAGAGGTCTGCCGCCGGAGCAGCCCCGCCGCGAAAGATGAGGTGAGTACCATGCTCGATACGCTCTTGCCGATACTGATTTTTACTGCCCTGGCCCTGGCAGCAATCGGCGCTGTCCGCCGTATACGCCTGTGGCGTCAGGGGCGCCCCTCGCGGGTGAACCTGTTCAAGGGGTTGATGGCCCTGCCGCGCCGCTATTTGGTGGATCTGCACCATGTCGTGGGGCGCGATAAAATGATCTCCAATACCCACGTAGCCACCGCAGGGGGCTTCGTGGCTGCCGCCGTGCTGATGATCCTGGTGCATGGTCTGGGTATCGCTAACCCATTGCTAGGCGGGTTGCTGTTACTGGCTAGCACCTCCATGTTCGTCGGTAGCCTCTTCGTAGCTCGTCGGCGGCTTAACCCTCCTGCACGGCTCTCCAAAGGCCCCTGGATGCGGCTGCCAAAGAGCTTGATGGCGTTTTCGATAGGCGTCTTCCTGATCACGCTGCCCACGGTAGGTCTGTTGCCTGAAGGGTTAGTAGAAGGCAGCGGCAGCTGGCTTCTGGCGCTGGTGTTGGCGGGCGTCGTGGTTTGGGGTCTGGGCGAAATGTTCTTTGGCATGACCTGGGGCGGCCCAATGAAGCACGCCTTCGCTGGCGCCTTACATCTCGCCTTTCACCGTCGTGCCGAGCGCTTTGGTGGTGGCCGGTCAACGGGGCTCAAAGCACTGAACCTTGAGGATAAAGCGGCACCTTTGGGCGTGGAAAAGCCTGCCGACTTCACCTGGAACCAGCTGCTGGGCTTCGATGCCTGCGTGCAGTGCGGTCGTTGCGAGGCAGTGTGCCCTGCGTTTGCCGCTGGCCAACCGCTCAATCCTAAAAAACTGATTCAGGATATGGTGGTGGGTTTTGCCGGTGGTAGTGATGCTGGCTATGCCGGTTCTCCTTATCCTGGTAAGCCAGTGGGAGAGCACCAAGGCGCTCCCCATGCGCCTATCGTAGCGCCTGTTGTCATGAAAGAGGGAAAGGCGTTAGTTGACGCTGAGACTCTCTGGTCGTGCACCACCTGCCGTGCCTGTGTCGAGGAGTGCCCAATGATGATTGAGCACGTGGATGCGATTGTCGATATGCGCCGCCACTTGACCTTGGAGCGGGGCAAGACACCCAATAAAGGTGCCGAGGTGCTCGACAACCTGATTGCCACCGATAACCCCGGCGGTTTCGACCCAGGCTCACGGCTCAACTGGGCGGCGGATCTTAACCTGCCGCTAATGGCCGACCTAAAGCAGGTTGATGTGTTGTTGTGGTTGGGGGATGGCGCCTTTGATATGCGTAACCAGCGAACCCTACGTGCCCTGGTTAAAGTGCTGCGTGCGGCTGAAGTGGACTTCGCCGTGTTAGGTGCTGAAGAGCGCGATAGCGGTGATGTGGCAAGACGCTTAGGTGATGAAGCGACGTTCCAGTCTCTGGCTAAGCGCAATATTGCCACTCTGGCTAAGTATCGCTTCCAGCAGATTGTCACCTGTGATCCACATAGTTTTCATGTGCTGGGCAATGAGTATGGCGACTTTCTTCAAGAAGGGCAGGGTGGCAGCGATTTCAATGCCAACTACGAAGTGCGTCACCACAGTACCTTTATTGCTGAATTGTATGACGCCGGACGGCTGACCTTTGCTCCCTGGAAAGGTGGCAGCGTTACTTATCACGACCCATGTTACTTGGGGCGCTATAACGGTGAATACGAAGCCCCTCGGCGAGTGCTGAAGGCGCTGGGTATCCAAGTTGCCGAGATGGAGCGCTCGGGGTTCCGTTCGCGCTGCTGCGGCGGCGGCGGTGGAGCGCCAATCACGGATATTCCTGGTGAGCGCCGCATCCCTGATATGCGCATGAATGACGTCAAAGAGAGCGGCGCCGAGCTGGTGGCGGTGGGCTGCCCACAGTGCACTGCTATGCTGGAAGGCGTGGTGGATGCTAGCGCCGAAGTGCGCGA
The DNA here is from genome assembly GCA_030440445.1 of Halomonas sp. KG2. NCBI lineage: Bacteria > Pseudomonadati > Pseudomonadota > Gammaproteobacteria > Oceanospirillales > Halomonadaceae > Halomonas > Halomonas sp. KG2. The sequence continues at coordinate 438,296 of CP098528.1, forward strand.
TATCGCCGAACTGGTAGCTGATGCCCTGGTAGAGCGTCCCGCTGGCGATGTGTCTGGCGTATCCCGCCGAACCGGCTCAGTGACGACTGCTGAAGAGGTGAGCTTATGAGTGAGATTATTCGCCGCGATCCGCGTCGCGAGTGGATCGCCCGGAACCGTCTTCATCCAGACCACGCCAGTGTGCTCGCCGCTCTTGGTGTCAACAGTGAGGGTGGCGGAGCAGTTAGTGAGTGGCTGGGCCCCAATGGCGTGGTGCGTAAAAATCCTCGCGCCATTGGTTTTATCGGCCCCAATGGCGTCAAACGGATTGATCGTAGCGGCCTCCAGCAAGGTGGGCAGGCCGCCGCGACCACCACGGCGGCCCATGATAGCCGCCGCAGCGTGACCATTGATCAGCCTGCCTTTATGGTCGCCGTGGTACCCGACCTGACCGGTGGCCGCCTTTCAAGCCATGACAAGGATCTGTTGGGACTAGCCAGACGCGTGGCGGATGCCGACGCCGAACAGCCTGGCGCTGTGGTGGCGATCTTATTCGGCGAGCATAAGGAGGAGGCGCTTGGCGAAGCCGGAATCGATCGCGTGGTGCATCTTGATGATGAGCTTTACGCTGGGTTTGCTCCCGAGGCACGGCTGGCAGTGTTAAGTGCCGTCGAACGTGAGATGACGCCGCGTTTCTGGCTGTTGCCGGACTCCCCCCTAGGCGGAGCTGATCTGGGGCGGCGGCTTGCCTTACGCCTGGGTGAACGCGCTGCCACGGGGGTGTGGCAGGTGGAAGCTGATAATGAGGCCTCCTTGGGTTGGCGCTGCACTGCCCGTGGCGCCGCTGGGAGCCTGGATATCCAACGCCCTCTGCCACGGGTTGCCCTGGCATTGGCCGAGTGCGCTGAGCCGGTGGATGAGACGCGGCATGCGGCCGAGCGCCAGACCTTGGCAGCGCCAATTCCCACCGCTCTATCGCGCATTGAAGACCTGGGGCAGGTGGCAGTGGACCCCGCTGGCGTGGCGCTGGCGGAGGCTGAGTTCATCCTCTCTGCTGGCAATGGTGTTAAACAGTGGGACGCTTTCCATCATGCTGCGAAAGTGCTGGGTGCTACCGAAGGGGCCTCGCGTGTCGCGGTGGATGACGGCTTTATGGCGCGTGATCGGCAGGTAGGTGCAACCGGCACCTGGGTAACCGCCCGAGTCTATATGGCGGTGGGTATTTCAGGTGCGATCCAGCACCTACAGGGCATTCAGCGCTGCGACAAGGTAGTGGCAATCAATCTCGATCCAGGGTGCGACATGATCAAACGCGCAGACCTGGCGGTGATAGGCGACAGCACGCAAATTCTTGCTGCGTTAGTGGCGATGGTGGAACAGCAGCGAGGAGGGCAGCGCGATGCGGCCTGAACAACAGCAAAAACAACAAAAACCGGGTATCGACGTAGCGGTACTGGTCTCCATAGGCCGTCACCCCACAACCGGTCGTGCGAGGCGCGCCGAACAGGATGCACGGGGTCTGGAACTTGCCTTGGCCATGGAAGCAGAGCTGCCGGGTAGCCGGATTGACGTGCTGCATGCTGGTTCTCAAGATGTCGACAGCGAGGCAGCTCTGCGCAGTTACTTAGGAATGGCCACGGGTGTTGGCATGGGGCTTGAGTCCATGACCTTGCTGGAGCAGCCTGAAGGCAGCGATGCTATTCTGCCTCTGGTGGAGCATTTGGCCGCTACTTCACCTCAGCTAGTGATCACCGGTGCCCGGGCCGAGCGCGGAGAAGGCTCTGGGCTTTTGCCCTATGCATTGGCGGAGCATCTCGGTTGGCCGCTAGTGAATAGCTTGGCATCGATAGAGACGGTGGAAAATGGCGTGGTAACGCTGCTTCAGGCGTTGCCACGGGGCCAACGTCGTCGTCTCAAGGTGCGCCTGCCCGCCATCATCAGCGTGGATGAAGCGGCGCCGGCGGCGCGTCAGAGCGCCTTTGGCCCGGCTCGTCGAGCCACCTTCTCGGTGGCACCCACTACCTCTGAAGCTGACAGTGAATTGGCCCAGTGGCACTTGAGCCCCGCACGTAAACGGCCTAAGCGTCTGAAAATCATCAAAGCCGCCTCAGCAAGAGACCGCTTTAAAGCGGCGGCTTCCAAAGCCGAGGGCAAGGGCGGGCAAGTGCTTACCGACGTTACCCCTGAGCAGGGCGCCGAGGCGATCTACAAGTTGCTCAAGGAAGAGGACGTGCTGCGCTGAAGCTTTTTTTGATCACGGCATGTTAGCAATCTTAAAGCCCGCCCTTTATTGGCGGGCTTCTTGTTATCTCTTTTTTAATCTCTGAGTCTTTATTTTCGAAGCCTTTACGTTTTAAGTCTTTACGTTCGCTGTCGTTATCTTCTTCTATGTTGTTATGACCTATTTGCCAGCAAAGCCAGGGTAAAGCCGTAGGCGCTGTCTTTCTAGATGTAACCCCATCCAGGCGTGTAGCACTAACACAGTGATGACGATGACCCCGCCCAGTAGCGTTGATGCCGTCGGCGTCTCGCCTAGTAGCCACCAAACCCATAGTGTGCCCAATGCGGTTTCCACCAGGTAAAACAGTGCCACCTCGGTAGACGGCAGGTAACGGGTGGCGCTATTGATCAGCACCGTGGCCAGGGGCATCTGCACTAGCCCCATCAGTGCCAGTACGCCATAACGCTCGGCATCAAGCGCTAGCGGCGAGGCCATGGGCAGAGCAATTGCTGCTGAGAGCAGTCCACCACCAGCAATCACCGTCATGGGGTCAATGGCTGGATAGCGGCGTAGCAAGGTCAAGTTACCGCCGATGGTCGCCGCGGCCGTTAAGGCATACAGGTTACCCGCCAGCATTCCCATGGCGCCTTCGCCCAAGAACACCAACCCCATACCCAGCATGCAGACGGCAATGGCTACCAACGTTCTTAGCGGCACCTTTTCATGCAGGAAAACCCGTGAAAACAGTGCGGCAAACAGTGGCGCTGTGCTCAGTATTACTACCACGTTGGCCACATTGGCGTTCATCACGGCTAGCACGAAGAGGCTCGACATTAGACCCAGCAGCAGCGCTGAGGCGAGTGAAGAAAACGGATGGCTTCTCAGTGCCCCTAATCGATTACCCACACAGCATAGGACTCCCAGCACGCAGAACATCAAAAAACCGCGCCAGAATACGATGGTCCAGCCATCGGTATTAGCTAGGCGGATCAGCAGACCGTCGAAACTGAGGAACACCACGCCCAGTATCACCATGGCCAGACCGCGCTGGTAAGAATTTGACTGCATTGTCTTGGTTCCTGGTCGGTAAAAGAGAGCAACCGCCCGCTGGTTGGGCGGGCGGTTGCGGGGGAGATTACTTGGCGGTTTTGGGTATCGCGTTAAGCTGTTGCCACTCCTTATTAAGGCCTACGTAAAGGCTGACGCACATCATTAGTAGTACCAGTGTGAAGGGCAGCCCTGTGGCTACCGCGCCCGCCTGAAGCGCACTGAGCGCAGTGCTACCGCCGCCATACAGCAGTACTCCAGCAATGACACCTTCAAGTGCGGCCCAGAAAACACGCTGGCCCTTAGGGGCATCGGTTTTGCCACCGGCCGTGATGTTATCGATTACCAACGAGCCGGAGTCTGATGAAGTGATGAAGAAAACCAGCACCAGGATAATGGCTAGTGTTGACGTTATGCTGGTGAGAGGCAACTGTTCCAGCATATGGAACATGGCAAGCGAGACATCGCCAATGCCGTTGGCCAGTTCGCCTACGCCGTTAGTCGCCTGAAAAAGCGCTGTTCCGCCGAAGGCGCTCATCCAAACCAAGGTGACTAGTGTTGGTACCAGCAGTACGGCAATGAGAAACTCCCGAACGGTGCGTCCACGCGATACGCGAGCGATAAACATGCCGACAAACGGAGACCAGGAAATCCACCACGCCCAGTAAAAGATGGTCCAGCCGTGGTACCAAGTGTCGTCCTCGCGTCCAATCCAGTTCGACAGCGGCAAAAGGTGGCTTACATAGTCTAGCGTTGTGGTGCCAATCCCTGTCAATATCATCAGGGTCGGGCCTGCTATCACAACGAATAGCAACAGTATCGCCGCGATGATCATATTAATGTTTGAGAATAGCTTTACGCCACCGTCGATACCCCGCCATACCGAGAATAGTGCAATCACCGTGACCACTAGGATAATCGCCAGCTGAGTACCAATAGTGTTGGGGATGCCGAACAGATAGGCGAGCCCACCTGCCGCTTGGGTAGCGCCAAAGCCAAGCGAGGTGGCTAGGCCGAAAATGGTGGCGAGTACGGCAAGAATATCGATGATATGACCTGCCCAGCCGCGGGTATGCTCACCTAGAAGTGGATAAAAGGCGGAGCGAAGCGTGAGTGGCAAGCCCTTATTATAGGCAAAGAACGCCAGCGAGAGTGCGACGACTGCGTAGATTGCCCAGGGGTGCAGCCCCCAATGAAACATGGTCGCGCCCATGGCAGCACTAGCGCCTTCCGGTGTGCCTGCGGGGGCGTTGAGGGGCGTACCATACCAGTCGGTGTAATAGGCCACGGGCTCAGCAACGCTCCAGAACATTAGGCCGATACCCATACCCGCCGCAAATAGCATGGCGAACCAGGACGTGCGCGAGTACTCCGGCTTGGCATCGCTGCCGCCCAAACGAATTCGCCCGAGCGGCAAGCAGATCAGTACAAGGCAGAACACCACAAAGGTATTGCCTGCAATCATAAACAGCCAGTCAAAGTGTTCAATTGACCAGTTCTTGGCAAGCCCTAGGTGCGTATTAGCGGCATCTGGGTAAACCAGTGCGTAAAGAATGAACAGCAGAATGGCGAGAGCGGAGAGAGGGAAGACGGGGTTATGAAAATCCAACCCCATTATCTGGGTATTGTCCTGTCCGGGCGACAGAACCGGGTCGTCATTGTTCTTCATTGGGTTTCCTTGGTGGTTCTTGTTAGGTGTCGGGTATGAGTCACGATCGCCGACGCTACGAATTGTTGGGCTTGTTTTGGAGGAGGAGTGTCGTGAAAACGACCTTCATCTATTCATCCTGGCTAGGATGTCTTGAATAGATATGCGGATGCCTTTTTGGGGTAAGTCCTTAGGCACGGAGGGGATAGGGTGGGAAAGCGCAATCCACCATCAAGCGCACAACAATAAACAACAGGAGCTAGCCATGAATGCAGCCAACCGCGGAGTGGTCTATAAAGGGCCGGGTGAAGTCGCCGTCGAATCTATTGCCTATCCTGAGCTCGCCATCGGTAATCGAAAGTGTGAGCACGGCGTCATTCTTAAAGTCGTCACCACCAATATCTGTGGCAGCGACCAGCATATGGTACGCGGCCGCACCACTGCGCCATCCGGCTTGGTGCTAGGTCACGAAATTACGGGTTTGGTGGTCGAGTGTGGTCGCGACGTCGAGTTTATCCAGCCCGGCGATCTCGTCTCGGTGCCGTTTAATATTGCCTGCGGCCGCTGCCGTAACTGTAAAGAAGGCCGTACCGGCATCTGCCTGAACGTGAACCCCTCTCGTCCAGGGGCTGCTTATGGCTATGTCGATATGGGTGGCTGGGTGGGTGGCCAGACCGAATATGTCATGGTTCCCTACGCGGACTTCAATCTGCTGAAGTTCCCGGACACCGATCAAGCGATGGAGAAAATCAAAGATTTAACCCTGCTTTCCGATATCTTCCCCACTGGCTTCCACGGTTGCGTTACTGCCGGTGTTGGCCCCGGTAGTACTGTCTATATTGCAGGTGCTGGCCCTGTGGGCTTGGCGGCGGCAGTTTCTGCGCAGTTGCTTGGCGCGGCTTGTGTGATTGTCGGCGATATGGTCGAAGACCGTTTAGCCCAAGCGCGAAGCTTTGGCTGCGAGACCATTGACCTGACCCAGGACGGCGACATGGCCGACAAGATTGAGGTGATTCTCGGCGAGCGTGAAGTCGATGCCTTTGTCGACTGTGTTGGTTTCGAGGCCCACGCCTGCGGCTGCAACCATGGTAAAGAAGCACCTGCGACCGTGCTTAACTCGGCGATGTCGCTAACTCGCGCGGGCGGCCAAATCGGTATTCCTGGCCTGTATGTGACCGAAGACCCTGGTGCCGCTGATGATGCCGCTAAGCAGGGTGCTTTGAGCATGCGCTTTGGCCTCGGCTGGGCCAAATCCCACAGTTTTCATACCGGACAGTGCCCGGTAATGAAGTACCACCGCCCGCTGATGCAGGCTATTCTATTCGGTAAAGTTAAGATCGCCGATGCGGTCAATGTACAGATGATCACTCTGGATCAGGCGCCCCAAGGATATGCCGACTTCGATGGCGGAGCCGCCAAGAAATTTGTCATTGATCCCCACGGCAGCGTGCCTGCATAAGCCGGAAGTACCTGCCTGTCCGCAAGGGGATACGAGATAGATAGTTCGAGGTAGATAGTTCGGTATAGATAGTTCAAGATTGATAGTAAGACCCTAGACGGCACCCCGCGGGGTGCCGTCTTCGTTCATTCGGCATCACGCCGATCAAAATAATAATGAGTGACCCATGACCGTCCAGACCGTGACCCCCAAGCGCCGCTTTCGCGGCAAGCCCCGCGGCCGTGAACTCGATCCCATCCGTCTTGAGGGATTGCGTGAACTGCTGGGCGATGAACGCAACGATGCTGCATTGCGCCGACGCGATTTATTGATCGAACACCTGCATGCTCTTCAGGATGCCCGAGGGCATTTATTGTTGGCAGACCTGCGTGCCCTGGCAACTTATATGAACCTGCCTATGGCGGCGATCTATGAGACAGCGACCTTTTATGCTCACTTCGATGTCATTCATGACGACCAGGAAGTGCCCCCGGCGTTGACCATCCGCGTTTGCGACTCTCTGGCTTGCCAGTTAGCTGGCGCTGAGGCGCTTAAAGCGCAGTTGGAAGCAAACGTCGATATCGAGCAGGTACGGGTGTTGCGCGCGCCATGCATGGGGCGCTGCGACACAGCGCCCGTCGTGGAGGTCGGCCATCACCACTTGGGTCGAGCCGATGCGGCTCAAGTTCAGGCAGCTATTGATGGCGACGACACTCACCCCGAACCTATCGATTGGCAACGACTTGATAACTATCGCAGCGAGGATGGTTTTGCACTGCTCCAGGCCTGCCGCAACGGGGAAGTAACGGTTGAAGCATTGATGGAAGTGATGCAGCAGGCCAACCTTCGCGGCTTAGGGGGCGCGGGTTTTCCTACTTTTAAGAAATGGCACTTTGTGCGTCAGGAGGCTGGCCCCCGCTACTGTGCCATTAATGCCGACGAGGGCGAACCCGGTACCTTTAAGGATCGTTATTATCTGGAGCGTTCGCCGCACCAGTTTCTTGAAGGCGCCTTGATCAGTGCTTGGGCGATAGACGCCGAGGCGCTGTATATCTACCTACGCGATGAGTATCCAGCGTTACATGTCGTGCTGCGCGAGGCGATTGGTGAGCTTGAGGCCGCTGGCCTAGTGGCGCCGGGATATATCGTGCTACGCCGCGGGGCGGGTGCTTACATCTGCGGCGAAGAGTCGGCGATGATTGAGTCCCTCGAAGGCAAGCCGGGCAAGCCCCGCCATCGTCCTCCGTTTGTGGCTCAGAAAGGGCTCTTTGACCGCCCAACGCTGGTCAATAACGTCGAGACCGTCTACTGGATTCCGATGATCTGGCAGCGCGGCGCTGAGTCTTTCTCCAGTCAAGGACGCCATGGCCGCGTGGGGCTGCGCAGTTTCTCGGTGTCGGGGCGCGTTAAGCATCCTGGCGTTTATCTGGCGCCTGCTGGCATCACGCTAAGCGAGTTAATTGACGAGTATTGTGGCGGCATGGCGGAAGGTCACCGTTTGGCGGCTTATCTGCCTGGTGGCGCCTCTGGCGGCATTCTGCCCGCCACTAAAGCCAATATTCCTCTCGACTTCGACACCCTCCAGGAGCACGGTTGTTTTATCGGCTCGGCCGCGGTGATCGTGCTTTCTGATCAGGACAATCTGCGCGGGGTTGCTACCAACCTACTGGCTTTCTTCGCCGATGAGTCTTGTGGCCAATGCACGCCGTGTCGGGTGGGAACCGAAAAAATGCTCACCCTGCTTGAGCGTAATGAATGGGATGCTGGGCTTATGACGCAGCTTTCCCAAGTGATGATAGATGCCTCTATTTGCGGGCTGGGACAGGCGGCACCTAACCCAGTATTGGGCTTGCTCAAGGATTTTCGCAGTGAACTGGCTGCCCAGAACGTTATCGTCAAGGGATAAGGGAGATCAGCATGAGTGAACAGAGCTTAAATCAAAGCTTTACCCTGACCCTGGACGGCGTTGACGTCAGCGCTTACCCCGGTGAAACCCTCTGGCAAGTCGCCAAGCGTGCCGGCGAGACCATTCCGCACCTCTGTTTCAAGGATGCCAGCGGCTATCGCGCCGACGGCAACTGCCGTGCTTGTATGGTGGAAATCGAGGGCGAACGCACCTTGGCCGCAAGCTGTCTGCGCGAAGCGGCGCCCGGTATGGTGGTTAATAGTGCCAGCTCTGAACGCGCACACACGGCCCGCAAGATGGTCATGGAAATGCTGCTGGTCGACCAGCCTGAGCGCGAAGAGAGCCCCGACAGCTCAAGCCATTTCTGGGCCATGGCTGACCAGTTGGCCATTGATGCCACGGCAGTGCGCCGCAAGCTGCCCAAGCGCGCAGAGCGTGAGACGACTACCGTGCATCATGTGGCGCCTAGGACGGGTAGCCTGGAGCAAGACAGCAGCCACTCTGCCATGCGCGTTAATCTTGATGCCTGCATTGAGTGCAATCTGTGTGTGCGCGCCTGTCGTGAAGTGCAGGTCAACGATGTTATCGGTCTGGCGCATCGAGGTGCGGCAGCCAAGATCGTATTTGATTTCGACGACCCCATGGGAGACAGCACCTGTGTTGCTTGTGGCGAGTGTGTTCAAGCCTGCCCCACGGGTGCTTTAATGCCTGCCACCCTAGTGGATGAGCAAGGGTACGGAGACTCTGCTGTGGCTGACCGTAAGGTTGACTCAGTGTGTCCCTACTGCGGGGTTGGCTGTCAGCTTACCTACCATATCAAGGACGATAAGATCCTTTATGTGGAGGGCCGCGATGGTCCTTCAAACGAGAACAGGCTATGTGTTAAAGGTCGCTTCGGCTATGACTATCCACGCCATCCATCTCGGCTTGTTACCCCGCTGATTCGTCGCGAGGGTGTCGCAAAGGGAATCGATCCAGATTTCGACCCCGCCAAGCCCCTAACACACTTCCGCGAGGCGAGCTGGGACGAAGCCCTTGAGGTGGCCGCCAGCGGGCTTGTGAACCTTAAAGTGAATCATGGCCCTGATGCCTTGGCGGGGTTCGGCAGTGCCAAGTGCTCCAACGAAGAGGCGTGGCTGTTCCAGAAATTGGTGCGTACCGGCTTTGGTTCCAATCATGTGGATCACTGTACCCGCTTGTGTCACGCCAGTTCGGTGGCAGCGCTCATGGAGTGTATCGGTTCAGGCTCAGTAACCGCCTCCTTTATGCAGGCCAGCCAAGCTGACGTGGTGATTCTTACCGGCTGTAATCCGGCTGTGAATCACCCGGTGGCGGCCACCTTCTTCAAGCAGGCCGCCAAGCGTGGCACCAAGATCGTGATCCTCGACCCCCGTGGTCAGGCGTTGGATGCCTACGCCCATCGCAGCGTTCGCTTTTCACTGGGTGCTGATGTGGCGCTGTTTAATGCCATGCTCAATGTGATCATCAGCGAAGAACTTTATGACACGGCCTATATCGCCGAGCATACCGAAGGCTTTGAGGCGCTCAAAACGCATACGGTGGATATGACCCCCGAAGCGATGAGCGGCCTGTGCGGTGTTGAACCAGAGACCATTCGCGAAGTGGCCAGGCTCTATGCCAACGCCGAGCGGGCAATGATTTTCTGGGGCATGGGCATTTCCCAGCACACCCATGGGACCGACAACGCCCGTTGTTTGATCTCGCTGGCGCTGGCTTGCGGCCAGACCGGTCGCCCTGGGACTGGCTTGCACCCTCTGCGGGGGCAGAACAACGTTCAAGGGGCATCTGATGCCGGCCTGATTCCCATGGTAATGCCGGACTACCAGCCGGTTAGCGATGCGCAGGTACGCAGTGCTTTCGAAGAGCTGTGGAATACCAAGCTGGATCCCACGCCGGGGCTCACCGTGGTTGAAATTATGGATGCTATCGCTGCGGGCACCATTCGCGGCATGTATATCCAGGGTGAGAACCCGGCGATGTCCGATCCAGATCTGGCCCATGCTCGAGCCGCGCTGGCCAAGCTGGAACACCTGGTGGTACAGGATCTTTTTGTCACTGAGACCGCTCAATTCGCCGATGTTATCTTGCCGGCCTCCGCCTGGCCTGAGAAGGATGGCACCGTCACCAACACCAATCGGCAAGTGCAGATGGGGCGTGCGGCCTTGCCGCTACCGGGCCAGGCCAAGCCGGACTGGTGGATCATTCAGGAAATGGCTAAACGCTTCGGCCTCGACTGGAATTACCAGCATCCGCAGGACGTGTTCGCCGAGATGAAGCAAGGTATGGCCTCTCTCGACCATATTTCCTGGGAGCGTTTGGAGCGCGAGCAATCGGTGACCTACCCTTGCCCAGCGGAGGATGTACCGGGACAAGACGTAGTCTTCAGCGAGGCCTTCCCAACCGTCAGTGGTCGGGCGAAGTTCGCGCCTACGCGCCCGCTGCCACCGGATGAGCCAGTCGATAACGACTATCCGACGGTGCTGACCACTGGCCGCCAGTTAGAACACTGGCATACCGGATCAATGACCCGCCGTGCCAAAGTGCTCGATGACCTGGAGCCGGAAGCCGTGGCGAGCTTGGCGCCCGCTGAGCTTATCCGGCTGGGATTGGCGCCAGGCGATGACCTGACGATCACCACCCGGCGAGGGGCCATCACCCTCAAGGTCAGGACGGATCCGGGCATGCCTGAGGGGATGGTTTTCGTGCCTTTCTGCTACGAGGAAGCGGCGGCGAATCTACTCACTAACCCGGCGCTGGACCCGTATGGAAAGATTCCAGAGTTCAAGTACGCTGCTTGCCGGTTGAGCCGCCCGGAAACCCATATAAAGCGAGTTAGCTAGTCAGCTTTTACTGAAGACAGTAGCGGTTGATCAGGCGCTCAATAAAGGGCGTCTATCAACCAGCGACTCGAAATGGTCGGTTGGGCCAGGTTGTAGCGTTGTTTGCCTCGAAATTTTAGAGCCAGTAAAGGTCTACGAGCGCTTAAATATGGTGTGAAAACCCATTGATATGACGGCTAGATCAGCTTCAATAGTGGAAAGAGAGGCCGTCTTAGTTGACGGTCTCTTTTTATAATATCGTCATAGTTAGTATGTCAGAAGGGTGGAGATAAACTGTCTGGAGTATCAATGTCATAGCATACGCCAGGATCATTTAGTGAGATTTTTACAATATGATCACTATACCGCTGGAGAATAGCGGATGCGCCGCTGGGATTGCTTAAATCAGCGATATGTTCCCAAAATTTTCTACCAAAAATAACCGGGTGGCCTGGGATCTGTAGGTGTGTTGGTTGAACGATATTTTCTGCGCTAGAAATGTCTGCTAATAACTTACACGTTTTTTGAGTCACCCAAGGGAGATCGGCAAGCCAAATCGCTGCGGATCGGTAATGATTAAATTTTTCGTCTGAGCATAGATATTTGAAAGCATCGCTAATGCTGTATCCAAGTCCTAAATGACTGCGCTGGCTAACCAGCGTTGGGGTGATTGGAGAAAGACCGAGTGATTGAGCCTTATCATCTTCTTTAAGCACAACGGTAATATTTGGAAAGTGTTGCTGAATGGTTAACAACGTGGAGGTAAGTAGTGTCTTTCCATTGCTTAATTTAGCAATTCTTTTATCGCTACCAAAACGACGAGACTGGCCAGCCGCCATGACAATCACGATGATATCACTACAGCTCATGACGTGTTTTTCCACGATAAATGCGATGAATGTCGGCCATGACGGCTAACGCAATTTGAGCCGGTGTTTTGCTGCCTAAATTAAGCCCAATGGGCATGTTTATTCGTGCTACTTGGGCACTTGTTAGGCCGCCAGAACGCAGCAGCCGCTCTGCGCGCTGTTGTGAGGTCTGATGAGAGCCCATGACCCCAATGTAAAATGCATTGGTACGGACGGCTTCGATCATGGCCAAATCATCAATACGTGGGTCATGGGTCAAGGCAACAATGGCGGTATTGGCATGGCAGCCACCTGATGAAATAAACACCGAAGGTAGAACTGCCTGTACTTCCACTCCCGCGACCGCAAAATTTTGCCTAGCCTCGTCTCTGGGGTCACAGACAATCACTTCAAACCCCAGCGATTGGGCAAACAGCGCACAGGGTGAAGAGATTGAAGAGATCCCCGCGATAATCAGCCGTAGCGCTGGGCCTATGCGAATATTGGCGCTAGCGGTGTCAAAAGTAACGGTGGGCTCGGTGTTTTTCGAGGGGTTAAAGCGCTTGCCGCTGCCATCCAATTTGATACAGCGGGTTAGCGGTTGGCGACCCAGTAGCGTGGCATGCACCACTTCTAAGTGAGTGAGGTTTTCGGTGTTGGGCGCTAGCCGTTCAACCAGTATTTCTAGGCTACCACCGCAGGGTAAACGAATATTCGCTGAACCAGCGTCACCGCCATAGCGCACCCGCTGAACCGGTTCGTTGAACTCTCCCTTTTGCAGCCTGGCGATAAAGTCTTCTTCGACACAGCCGCCCGACAGTGACCCCAGATAGTCGCCTGTCGAACATGCTACCAGCATGGCACCCGGCTCTCGGGGGGCTGAGCCAAAGGTTTTTAGCACCGTACACAACCAAATAGTCAGCCCCTGGTTGGCCCATTTCAATGCGCGTTCGATAACCTGTAGATCAAGGTGTTGCATTAACTAGCCGCCTCCATGGGGAGTTGAAGAGAGGCTTTCAGCGCGTCGCGAATGGTGTCAGGGGTAAAAGGGGGATGGGTAAAGCGTACCCCCGTGGCATCAAAAAGCGCGTTGGCAATTGCAGGAGCGCCGGGCAGTGAGGCGGACTCTCCAACGCCGAGTGGCGGCAATTCAGGGCGATCAAGCAGCATGACGTTGATGGGAGGGAGCTCCGAGAAACGCAGAATAGGGTAGCCGCCCCACTCTTTGCTGGTCGGTAAACCATCCTCAAAGGACACCCGCTCCTTTAACGTGCGGCTGAGCATTTGGATCACATTGCCATGCACCTGATGGCGAACGCCAGCGGGGTTCACCATTAAGCCCGCATCCTGACCTACAAATAAATTCTCGACGACAATCCGTCCACTCTTCACATTGACTTTAAGCTCAATTACCCAGGCGGCGAGCGCGGCGCCAAAGCCGGGAAATTTGCTATGCACGTACTGGGCGTAAGCGAAGCCTCGGCCGTAGCGCCACTCACCCTCGCTTCTTGGGTTGGTGTTAGCGGTGCAGGGTTGCCAGTTCGCACGTTCGGCTAACGCTTCGACAAGCTCGCTGGCGCGGTTATCGGTTAAGTAGCGCAACCGATAGGTGACCGGATCTTCATCCGCCAAATAGGCAAGCTCATCAATATAGCTTTCATGGGCGAAGGTGCTGGGCAGCGCCGAGACACCACGCAGCCAGGAGGCGCGAACCAGAGTCGGGACGTCGTCGCAGACTATTTGGCGATGAGGGTAGCGGTAGGGTGGCACCGACGTTCGATCTCCCATCTCAAAGGGGATATCAATTGGTGAGGCAGTACCGGTCAGCAGTAGTGCCAGGGTGGGGGCACTGTTAGAGGGGTAGCGCGTATTAAAGCGATAGCCTGCTGGGCTGCCATCGGCATTTAAACCACCTTGGATCGCCATATACTGAGCAGCTCCTTTAGGCTCCCAGGTGTGTTCCTGTTCACGGGTGAGTTGCACACGGACAGGGCGGCCAACTGCCTGAGACAGCAGCACAGCATCCGCGCCAACGTCGTCAGCACAATTGCGGCCATAGCAGCCCGAGGTTTCCATGCGGGTAATGATGATAACGCCTTCATCCAAACCGGTAAGGCGGGCGAGGTCGGCGCGCAGGCTGTGAGGGTTTTGGGTGCCCGACCATACGTGAAGACCACTTTCATTGGCATCGGCGACGGAGCACGAAGGGCCAATGGAGCCATGCAGCTGGAAAGGCCACACATAGTGACGATTGAACGAGTGCTGTGCGGCGGCCAGCGCGTTGTCGAGATCACCCTCATCGAGAAGTATGCGCTGCTTGCTGGGTAAGTCGAGCAGTGCTTGCTCTATATTGTCCAACTGAGGCAAGCCTTCGATGGGGCGCCACTGGATCTTTAGCTGTTTGGCTGCGGCAGCAGCCTGCTCTTCACGCTCGGCCACCACGCCAACAAAGTCACCGACCACCACGACGCTTACCACGCCTGGCAAATGCGCCACAGAGCGTTCATCAACTGCGATTAAACTGTTGCCAATAAAGTCGCCGTTATCATGGCCTACATAAGGCGGGCGAATCACTCGCCCATGCAGCATGTCGGGCAGGCGTAGGTCGTGGATAAAGGTCAATTGCCCAGTGGCCTTGGCGGGTATATCCACGCGAGAGGTCGATTGGCCGACCAGGGTATAGTGGCTGACCGGCTTAAGCGGCACCTCATCGGCAAGCTTTAATGCATGACGGGTGCCCCGCAGCAACTCTCCAAAGCTCACGGATGAGTGGTTATTATCACTGGGCGTAATAGCGCCGTTTTGGCAGCTAAGTAGTGAGCGCTCAGTGTCAAAGTGCTTTGCTGCCAGTGTTAATAGGTACTCCCGCGCTTGAGCCGCCGCGCGGCGTAAAGGCTCGGCAGTGATTTGAATCGACGCACTGGCAATGGTGGGGCCTTGGTTGGGAGCTTCAACGGAGTTTCCCAGCACCATGGTAACGCTGTCGAACGCGACGCTAAGTTCTTCTGCAACAATTTGAGCGAGCGCCGTGCGTATACCTGTGCCCAAGTCTACGTGGCCGTTGAAAGCCACGATGTGACTATCGTTCAGTACGGCAATAAATATTTCTGGCTCATGGGGGGTGAAGTTTGAGTGTGTACCTGGCTGTCCGGGCGCGGGCTTAGGAGGCGTAACCGGATCGCGATAGATCACCAAAACATCAGATCCATACAGCAGTGACTCTCTTGTATAGTCTGATTTATCGACCATGCTTGCCTCCCGCGCTAGCGTTTTAGGTAATCAGTGCAGATGAATTTGAGGTGATCAATGAGCGAAAATTACGGTAAAATTATAGTGTGTACGCCATAAAATCATGGTGAATTGATCCAGCGCAAGCAGTATTTAACACGTTGATGCATCATTTTGTTAACCAGTGCCATACTCGATACACGTCGTCGCTAATAGATTAAGGAGATGGAATGACAACGGATAGTGCGCTCAAACACTCGTCTTCCGGCGAGCACCCCACGCCTTCAGAGCAGGGGTATGATTTTTCTGAGCAAGTAGGCCATCTACTGCGCAAAGCCTACCAGCGGCATACGGCTATTTTTCAGCGCTACAGCAGTGATAAGCAGCTTACGGCCATTCAGTTTGTCACGCTGTGCACGGTGATGGAGCGAGGTCCCAGCTCGTTAACCGATATCGTCAACGCCACGGCGATTGATCCAGCCACCATCCGTGGCGTCATTAAACGCCTTAAAGCACGTGAGTGGATCTCGCTCACCACCGACCCCAATGATCAACGCAAAGTCATGGTCGTGATCACCGAGCCTGGGGAGACATTAGTCGAGGGCATGGTGCCCAGCGCCAAGCAAATTAGCGATCAGACCATGAAAAATCTCAACCCGGCAGAGCGGGTTGCCTTAATGCATCTGCTGGAAAAAATGAACGCGGACGGATGACACAACAGAGGTGCCCGCTTCACCTGTGTTTTCGGGCACTCCTAACGCTTCATTAAGTAACCCAGTGTTTCATCCAGTCTAATCACATCGCCATATTTGCTATCGATATCAAACAGGTTGGCTTCATGGGGCGCGGGGTGGCGGTCGCCCACGCAATCACGTACCACCATCACCCGAAAGCCGTGCTGTAGGCCATCCACGGCGGTGGCGCGAATGCAGCCGCTGGTGGAGCAGCCGGTAATGATCAGCGTGTCGACGCCCATGGCGACCAGCGTGGAAGCAAGCGAAGTACCAAAGAAGGCGCTGGCATACTGCTTGGTCATCACCAGTTCATCGTCGTTAGGCGTCACTTCAGGACAGAAGTCAGCGTAGGGATTACCTGCCACCATGGCTCGCATTACCGGCGCTTTCTTAACCCAAATGCCACCATCGATTTGATCCGGGGCGTGATAAAGGATGTTGGTGTGGATGACTGGCGTGCCAGTGCGCCGCGCGGTATTGAGTAGCGGTGGCATATTGGCCACCGCATCCACCACGCCCTGGGCAAATAGCGGCGAGCCTGGCGTGGTGTAGCCTTGCATAAAATCAACCACCAGCAGTGCGGGCCTTTTGCCAAAGCCAATGCGTCCATCCCACACGCCCTTGTAGTTGTCCGAGGCCGTATTATCAGTATTGTGCTGCGACATGGTCGTCTCCTTAATCAGCACTCTAGATCGTTAATAAGCACCTGATCTCGTTAGTAAGCCCCTGACAAGAGAGCACCCGCGCCCGGTACGATGGGTTCCAGGTCGAGTGCCTTGAGCATGGCGTAGGTGGTCGCGATAGCTGCGGTCACCACCGGCTTACCGGTCAGGGCTTCAACCTTGGCGACGGCCGGTAGCGAGGGCATTTGCACACAGGCCGACAAGACGATCGCGTCCACGTTACTTAAATCGAGGCTGGCGACGATTTCGGGGAGATTGGCGGGATCGTGGCGAGCGACATCCAGGTTGTTGGGGATCTCAAGCGCCCGGTAGTCGAGCACCTCAATGCCTTCCTGGCGGATGTAGTCGACCACCATTTCGGTTAGCGGCTTCATGTAAGGCGCCACTACCACCACTCGTTTGGCTTTCATCACACCCAGGGCATCGACCAGTGCACCGGCGCTGGTGACCACCGGTGTGTCGCAGCCATTCTCTTCGGTGCGGCTGCGCAAACGCTTTTGCGACGCTCGGTGGTAGCCGGGCCCCATCGCCATAATGGCTACCAGGCAGGCATACCCCATCACATCTACCGCTGCATCAGAGAGTTCCAAGGCACAGCGGTCAGACTCCCCATCCATCGCGGCCAGCTCGTCCTTGCTGACGGTTTTCATGCGCATGCGGCTGGAGTGAAAGGTAAAGCGTTCCGGACGAATCAACTGCCGTGCAGTGAGCATGGCAGGTATCTCGGTCTCCATAGTGATATTGGAACTGGGGACGATCTGGCCGATACGGTATGTTTTGGTGCTCTGGGTCATGATTATTGGCCTTGGTTAGAGTTGTGTGACCAGGAAGTCTTCAAACGCGGCGAAAAAACCGTCGAAGTCATCCCAAGGAATCATATGGCCCGCCTGTGCCGCGGTTGTGATGCGAATGGTCGGTAGCAGGTCGAGAATCTCAGCGCGATCTTCATCCTGGATAACCCCGCCCTTGCCTGCACACATCAGCAGCGTGGGCACTTTGATAGCGGGGAAATCCTGGTGGATATCGACGCTGTGGAACTCTTCAAATGCCTGAACAATGGCGGGCTCAAAGCAAGTGTGTAACCACTCGGCGCGTAACCGCAGCTGCTCGTCGCTCCAGGTGGGGCAGTAGTGGCGCATGGTCTCGATGTCTGCGCCCCGGCTGCAGTCGCGAATCGAGTCCACGTACCAGGGCAACTTGCTGGGGTACTCACGGCGTCCTGGCCCTGAAACCGGTGGGTCGATAAGTACCAGTTTGTCGATGCCCTTGGCGCCGCGACTCATGGCGCGCAGCGCAAAGCGCGCCCCCATGGAGTGGCCCGCCAGAATGACATTGCTTAGACCGAGCGCATCGATAAAGGCGATCACGTCGTCGGCGCAGGTGTCGGTGTCATAGGCGAGGTCGGGGCCGGTGGACGACAAGCCGCGCCCTCGGACATCCAGCACATAAGTGTCGAAGTGCTGACCCAAGCGCTCGGCCACAAAGCTCCAGGTGATCGCCGGGCTGGTGATGCCGGGTATTAGCACCAGCGGCTGGCGCGAGGTCTCTACGCTGTCACCAAAGCGCAGGTAGTGCTGACGAATGCCATTGGCGTGTACGTTGGCGCCATAGAGATAGGTGCTGCTCATGCTGGGCTCCCTTGGCTGGTGGGTTGCTTCAGCGGTACTTCAAAGGGGTCGTAGGCGAATACCCAGGCCGGGTCTTCGTCTTCCCGTAACCAGGTATTGTCGTGAGAGACCTGCTGAACCCGCGAAGCGCGTTCAAAACGGTTGGTGCGGTAAAGCTCGAAGGCCTGTTGGTAGTGCTCGGCGCCCACTTCTTCCAGGCAGCGTACCAGCATGGCGGCGTCCTCAATGGCCATGGCAGCGCCCTGGGCCATATGAGGCTTCATCGGGTGGCAGGCATCGCCCAGCAGCACCAGTCGATTTTCATGCCACAGTGGCAGCGGGTTGCGCTCCAGCAAGGGCCATTTGGTAACGGTTTCAGTGCAGTCAATCAGTGCTTGTACGGTGGGATGGTAACCCTCGAATGCTTTGCGCATTTCTTCCCGGGAGCTGTCGACGAAGGAAGTGCCGTGGTTCCAATCGGGTTCAGGCACGCCAGTCACGTAGTAATACTCCTTCTCGTCGCCGGTCACGAAATACACCATCATGTGTCGGTCTTCCGACCACCACTTCACGCAGGCTTCGAAATCCAGGTCGTATGCCTTGAGTTTTTCGGCAGAGATGATGGCTCGGTGAGCGACCCAGCCGCTATAGATCGGCGCCTCCGGGCCCAGCAGTTTCTCGCGCAGCCGCGAATTGACCCCGTCGGCGCCGATCACCAGGTCGGCCTCTTCGGTCGTACCGTCAGCGAAGGTCATGACGACCTTGTCGCCGCTGTCGTCGACATCGACCAGGCGCTTATCGAAGTAGAGGTTGTCCTGGTCGAGCGTGCTGACCATCAATTCGTGCAGATCGCCACGGTGTACGGTGATATAGGCTGCGCCATAGTTTTCGCGAGCAAACTCGCCTAGCGGGATACGAGACTGGTACTCACCGGTCATGCCGTTGCGGCTGAACCAGTAATCGGGGTGTGAGCCCATGGTATTGAGCTGCTCTTCAATACCAATGCGGCGCATTACTTTCATCACGTTGGGGCCAAGGTGAATGCCTGCCCCAAGGCGCGCAAACGCGGGTGCCTGTTCGTACACCTTGGTGGGGTAGCCCGCTTTCTGTAGTAGCGCGCCTGCAGCGGCGCCGCCAAGACCCGCGCCAATAACGGCTATGGTGGGTTTATTGTTCATATTCTGGTTTCCTCGCTGTTTTATTCGCCTATCACTCGTTTATGCATGCGTTCGAGAATGCTATAAAACAACGTATACACCATTTATTTTTTGGTCAAGAATTAGTTTTGAAATTATTTTTTAACGAAAAAAAGTCAGTTTTTTATATAAATATATGAATTTAATGGATTTACGTCTGTTTTTTTGGTTTTATTTAAAAACTTGAAAAACGCATCCATTGAGTGCTATACGTTTATTAGGCTTGTTTTTATAGTGTACGCACCTTTAATGCTCGATGGATGTTGGCTCTGCACTTAGCTGGTGCAGGTCGATTGGCCTATGTGAAAGGGAGATGAAAATAGGCGGGTTGAAGGTGCTACGAAGCGTGTTTGGCAGGCAGTACTTATTAGTAATATCTAAGTCATATCCAAGCCCTATTCAGAGCAAGAGGGCGGGCTTAACAATAACGATGATGATCCCCTATGACGCTAAAGCTAACTATCAATGGGCACGAACACGAGTTGGCCGTGCCGCCACAGACACCATTGCTCAATGTGTTGCGTAACGACTTGGCGCTCAATGGACCTAAGTATGGCTGTGGTTTGGGTGAGTGTGGGGCATGCAGTGTATTGATTGATGGCATGGCCGCACGCACCTGCGTGCTGCCCGTGTCTGCTGCTGTTGGTCATGAGGTAACCACCCTTGATGGTCTTTCCGGTGGCGATGAGCTTGATCCTGTTCAGCAAGCCTTTATCGATGCTCAGGCAGCCCAGTGTGGCTACTGTTTGAACGGCATGATCATCACTATTCGTGCGTTGCTAAACCATAATGCTCAACCCTCTGCGCAGCAGATTCGCACCGCTTTAGAGCATAACCTCTGCCGATGTGGCACCCATGTTGAAATTCTCCAGGCAGCGGAGCGTGCCGTGGGCATTAACGCGGCCGCGTTGCAGGAGGCTTCTCATGAGTGAAGGGTCGATGCTCCATGGCCAGCAAAAACAGGCCGACATCCCTGCGCTGCTAGCGAAGGCACGTTTTGGTGTCGTGGTGCGTCCACCTTACTATCGGTGGAATGGCGAGCGTTTTGAGAGTGACTGCTTAGTTGGCGTCGTTCGCAGTAGCATTGCCTCACTCTCTGGCTCTATTGAAGTCGTGGTGGAAGGAAATTTTGTGGCGGTGGTTGCCGATAGTTTGGCCTTGGCGACCGATGCCGCTAAACAGTTGAAGGTTGAGTGGCAGGCCGTTCACCAGGCGTCCGAAAAAGTTCCTGAAGGCGATCAATGGCCCTCTGAGTTGCCTCTTGTAAAGCCTAGCCAGTCGGACATGCATTCGAACCATACGTATGGCTGGCCGAGTCGCATGCGCTGGGGCAATCACCCCAGTTGGGTAATTGCCGATTGTCGCGACCAACAATTGAGCGTGTGGGGGCAAACCGTCACTCCAGCGGCACTTAAACAGGACCTAAGCCAGTTAACCGCGCTGGATATTAGCCAGATTGAACTTTACAGCGCCGATGGTAAGCACGCATCAAATCAGGCCTCAGGGCTGGGTCGCCATTGCGGTGACGATGCCGCCGTGGATGCGGCGTTGATGTCGCGGACGGTGGGTGGCCCGGTAGCCGTTTGGCTCGATGCCCGCTACGCCAAGGATGCTCAGGCATTAGGCCAAGCGCAGCGAATTAGCCTAAACGCAGACATTGCCAGTAGTGGTGAGATAGCCCGTTATCACTATCAGCAGGCCAATCTCACGGGGGAGGTGGCTGCCATAGGGTTGTTGTTAAGTGGCAAGGCCATGATAGCAACGCCTAGCGCTGAGGCCCGCGTTGGCGAGCAAGACACCACGCCGTTCTCTCCCTATGTATTTCGCGATCAATACCTTGCTGCACGCTCCCAGCCAGCTTCGCTCTCCACCAATTCCACCTTGATGGGGATACAGCAGACGTTTGCGCGGGAATCCTTTTTAGATGAGGTTGCCCGCGAGAGCGACCAAGACCCTATCGTGCTGCGACTTCGCCATCTTGACGATGCACGTGGCATAGAGCTGATTGAGTCCGTGGCTAAACAGGCCGATTGGCAAAGGGCAGCCAATCCATCAGCGGACGCTTTACCCCAGGATCTACTGCGCGGGCGGGGCTTTGCCTACTCTCAGCTGCCCGATCGGAATCAGCGCATGGAGTCGGGAGTACGCTCTGCCTGGATTGCCGATGTGGAGGTCAATCTTGTTACCGGCGATGTTCAGCTTACCCGTTTGGTGGTGGGGCAGGACGCTGGCCCTGATGTGGACACTGATCGCCTGCAGCAAACGCTACAGGCCCGGGTATTGGGCGAAGCGCGCCCCCTCTTGGGGCAAGCGCCCAGTTTCGACGAGTGGGGTGACGGCAGTCGTACGCTAAGTGAACGTGAATATTCCGCCGTATTGCCAGCCAGCGCTTCTGCGCCATGCTCTACCGATAAAGACATTAATAAAACCGCCGGTGAAGACGTATTAAGCGGTGCGGAGCTATCGCCAGGTGTTGCGGTAATAGCCAATGCGCTTTTTGATGCCACCGGGCTGCGTTTTCGCCAGCCACCGTTTACCGCCAAGCGCGTGCGCCAGGCACTCGAAGCTTCGTCCATCGAGGAGGCAAGGCGCCCAACTACATTGAAACCGCCGCGGTCAGTGAAACGGCGCTGGTTAGCCGCTGCAGCGTTTACCACCATTGCAGGCACTGCGGCCGTGGCGTGGCCGTGGAAAGGGGCTATTGCGCCTGTCTCACGGCCAGCCGCCAACCTTTATTCCGCCGAGACCATTGAGCGCGGGCGACTCGTGGCGGCTGCAGGCGACTGCGCGGCATGTCATACCACAGAAGGTGGCGTGACCAATGCCGGTGGGCGTGGATTTGAGACACCTTTCGGGACGCTCTACAGCACGAACATTACCCCGGATGAAGCGACGGGGATTGGTCAGTGGTCCTACGCAGCCTTTGAACGCGCCATGCGCCACGGCATTAGCCGTGATGGCAGCCACCTTTATCCCGCGTTCCCCTATACGGCATTTGCCAAGACCAGTGATGCCGATTTACAGGCGCTTTACGCCTACTTAATGGCTCAGCCTCCTGTCGCGACTGAAAAAAACGTCAATGCGCTCACTTTCCCCTTCAGCGTGCGTAGCTTAATGGCAGGCTGGAATACGCTTTATCACGATGCAACTCCTTTCCAGCCTGACCCCATGCAAAGCGAACTGTATAACCGGGGAGCCTACCTTGCCGAAGGGTTGGGCCACTGCAGCGCCTGTCATAGCCCCCGCAATGCCATGGGCGCTGAGAAAAATGGCGAGGCGTATTTTGCCGGTGCCTTTGTAGATGGTTGGGAAGCACCGCCGCTTAATACGCTGTCGCGTTCGCCCATTCCGTGGAGTGAAACATCGCTTTACGACTATCTGCGCCACGGTGAGTCAGAGCTTCACGGCGTTGCCTCTGGCCCTATGGCCCCGGTGGTAGCGGGGCTGGCGGAGCTACCTGAATACGATGTGCGGGCGATTGCTCACTATGTGGCCGCCCAGATGCAGGCGCCAGCAGGTAATAGCGATGCGACTGTGGTGGACGCTACGCAGCGCGTGACCAGTGCAGCCGTTAGCTCAACAGGGCTTGAGGCAGGGGAGCGGCTTTTCGAGGGCGCCTGTGCGGCGTGCCATGTCGATTCTGGCGTTCCTACCTTTTCGAGGGCGAGCACTAATCTGGCGCTGAATACCAATTTGCACAGCGACCATCCCGATAACGTTATTCAGTCAATTTTGGGCGGTGTTCATGCCGAACACGTTCCCGGTATCGGTAGCATGCCAGGCTTTGCCGACAGCTTTAGTAATACCCAGGTCGCTGATTTGACGACCTATCTCCGAGCGCGCTTTGCCCCAGAGAAAGCGCCTTGGCAACAAGTAAAACAACGTATCACAGAGTTACGCCAGCCTCACTACAACAACACTCACTCTACTCCCTGACGTAATAAAACGAGGTGGATTATGAAACGCAGTAAATGGATATGGCTAGTATGGGCAGTTGTCCTGCTGAGCTACCTAGTGCCTTACACCCTCTTGAGCGGGGTCGCGTTCTGGTACGGCAGCTTCCTGTTTTGGATGTTGGCAGGGCTGATCATCATTGCGCTGAATGTGTTTATCACTAAAGATTTTGAGGAGCACAGCAATGACTGAGTCACTCATCTGGTGGTCCATTGCCATCTATTTATTGATCGCTATTGGCATTGCGATTATGTCTCGCCAGGGCCCTTCCGAAAGTATGTCGGGATACTTCCTGGGTAACCGACAAATGAACGGCTTTGTCTCGGCGCTGAGTTACAGTGCCACTACCTACAGTGCTTTTATGATGGTGGGCTTGGCAGGCCTTACCTATGCCGGCGGCGTGGGAGCGCTCGGTTTTGAAATCATCTATTTCGCCGGTGTGTCGCTTGTGGCTATCTTCGGGCCAAAATTCTGGGCGGTGGGCAAGAAGTTTGGCTTTGTAACCCCCAGCGAGATGTTGGGCCACCGCTACAACAGCAAACATGTGGCCATGGCTGTCTCGATTGCCAGTTGTATCTTCCTGATTCCCTACTCGGCCGTTCAGCTCGCGGGTGTCGGTTACCTGTTGCAGGGGATTACGGATGGCGCGATTACCTTTACTACCGGGGTGGTGCTGGCCACTGTCATCGCTATCTTCTTCTCCTATATTGCGGGCATTCGTTCGGTGATGTGGACCGACTCGCTCCAGGCCATCATGATGATTGTTGCCTCAACCCTAGTGGCCTTCTTGGTGATCCAAGGCTTGGGTGGTTTCGGCGCACTATTCGATACGCTGGCAACGGAACATCCACAGTCGCTGACGGTGCCTGGCCCTGGCTTGTTCAGCTTTGTCACTTTCCTGGGGCTTACTATTCCCTGGTTCTTCTTTAGTATTTCCAACCCGCAGGTCAGTCAACGCCTGTTTATGCCTTCCTCGCTGCGCTCCATGCGCCACATGCTGATTGGCTTCCTGGTGTTTGGTTTTATCTACACCATGGTCTCTGTGCTTTGGGGCTTCTCTGCCTTAGCCGCTTTCCCAAGTCTTGCAAGTGCAGATTTAGCCACGCCTACGCTGCTGGCCTCGGAGTTTGTACCGCCCGTATTAGGGGTGATTGTGATGATCGGCATCATGGCCGCCGCCGTCTCCACCATTGATTCGATCATGCTGACGCTGGCGTCCATGGTCTCCCGCGACGTCTATGCAAACGTTAAACCGAACGTCAGTGAAAAGCGCCAACTGCTGGTGGGCAAGTTTGTGGTGCCGGTGATCGCACTGATGGCGCTGGCCTTTGCCGAGCTGCAGCTTGACCTGATTGCAGTGCTGTCGGTGGCCGCTTCCTCGGGTCTGGTAGCGATGGTGCCTGCGCTTATAGGTGCCTTCTATTGGAAACGCGGTACTGGCGTCGGTGCGCTGGTAAGCGTAGTGGGCACCAGCGCCTTTGTGCTGTTGATGTATGCCACTGGCAATTCGCTGCTGGGCCTACCCGCTGGCGTATGGGGAATTGTGGTCGCTAGTGTGCTGTTTGTTGGCGTTAGCCTTATGACTAAGCCTCATCAAGCCTCTTCGGACGCTTTCTTTACCGCCATCGCGGAAGAGCTGGGTAAAAAGCGCCGTACTACCACCGATCAAGCGACGAAAGAGGCGGCTGCCTAATTGACGTTCAGCTTTGAACCGATAACACCATAGAGCGCTTGGTGTGCCCAAAGGTGAGCACGAGCGCTCTCAGTTAACACTCCCCGGTATGCTATAGCTGTGCTTTCGCCTGGGGAATTAGGAGTATGTATGGATCACGCAAGCTTTGCCGAAATTTGCCTCCATCAGCTAAAAATGTCCGGCGTACATGAAGGCGAAAAACTCGTCGTACTGACCCAGGGTAGCGAACGCCTTGATTATGCGGATGCCTTTATGGCGGCGGGACAGCGTTTAGGCGCCAATATGTACCACATGCGGTTACCCGCGCCGTTGCCTACCGGTGGCTGGGCCGTGGGAACAACGGGGCTTGCTAGCATGCCCGATGCGGTGGAAGCGCTTAAAAACTGCGACATGTTGATCGATTGTATTTTCCTGCTGTTCTCTCCCGAGCAAATGGCGATCCAAGCCGCGGGTACACGTATATTGACGGCGGTTGAACCGCCAGAATTACTGGCCAGAATGTTGCCCACCAAGGAACTAAGGGAAAAGGTTGAACTGGCCGCCGCGCTGCTGGAAAAAGCCAAAGTGATGCGCATTACCTCGCGCCATGGCACTGATGTCACCTACCAACTGAATACTTATGAGACGGTTGCTGAATATGCCTGTACCGACGAACCGGGGCGTTGGGATCACTGGCCCTCTGGCTTTGTGTTTACCGGAGGGGATGACGATGGCGTTGATGGCACCATTGTGGTGGCACCGGGCGATATCCTGCTACCTCAGAACATGTATGTCAGAGAGCCGATTACCTACACGATTGAGAAGGGCTGGATTACCGACATACGTGGTGGGCTCGATGCGGAGCTAGTGAAATCCTATATGGATAGCTTTAACGACCCACGCGGCATGGGCATGAGCCATGTGGGCTGGGGCATGAACCCGAACGCCAAATGGCACCGCATGGTGCCGGGGGAGTTCCCGGGTGGCATGGGGATGGAGCCGCGCAGCTTTTATGGCAACGTGATGTTCTCCACCGGCCCGAACAGCGAGCTAGGTGGCACAAATGATACCGCCTGCCACTTGGATATCCCGATGCGTAATTGCTCATTGTTTCTTGATGATGAACCCATCGTGATTGATGGTGATATTGTCGTCAAAGAGCTGCAGATGGACAGAAACTGACAGGCAAGCAATACATAGTGCAAAGAATGGTGCGAAGATGAACGCAACGATGCCATTGTGTGTATAAGTATGCCGCTTGCCGCTCGAATGTGACCTAACCGATAGCGCCGCTCCTGTCCATGGGGGAATCCTCCATGGACATTGCTGTGTCTCGATGCCAAAAGCTATCTCCCATAGTTGACTTTGCTATGCCTATGATAGGTTGATATTCAACGCTAATTGTCCTCCCCGGAAATTGTAATGCGCTACAAACTCGCCTTATGGTCATTACTAAGTATTAGGAAAAAAATATAAATCAATAGGGGGCCCGGGGATGTGTGGAGGTATGTGTTGAATCGTGCACTTACCTTGGCGCAACGGGACTTTTACCGGGGAATGTGCATGAATGAGACCCTTGCAGACGCTGGGGGGACGACGGCGGCAACGACAGAAGTGCCGTCGAGCTTTGCCCGCTTCGTCAATGTCCAAAAGAGCTATGACGGTGTTGAACTGGTCGTCAAGGACTTCAATCTTGATATCCGCAAGGGCGAATTCGTCACCCTGCTGGGCCCTTCGGGCTCTGGAAAGACCACCTGTCTGATGATGATGGCAGGATTCGAAACCCCCACCCATGGTGAGATTCTACTCAACGACGAGCCAATTAGCGGCTTGCCGCCGCACAAGCGTGGCATTGGCATGGTCTTCCAGAACTATGCGTTATTCCCGCACATGACGGTGGCCGAGAATCTTGCTTTTCCGCTTGAGGTTCGTCATCTCAGCAAAGCGGAGATCAAGGAGAAAGTGGCTAAAGCACTGGCCATGGTACGCCTGGAAGAGTTTGGTGATCGCCGCCCAGCGCAGCTCTCTGGCGGCCAGCAGCAACGGGTGGCATTGGCTCGCGCGCTGGTCTTTGAGCCTGATCTGGTGCTGATGGACGAACCGCTGGGCGCGCTGGACAAGAATCTTCGTGAAGAGATGCAGTACGAGATCAAGCGCATTCACGCCCGTCTTGGGGTAACCATGATCTACGTCACCCACGACCAGACCGAAGCACTGACCATGTCTGACCGGATTGCGGTCTTCAACGATGGCATTGTGCAGCAGTTAGCCTCTCCGGATGAACTCTACGAACGGCCGGAAAATGCCTTTGTGGCGTATTTCATCGGCGAGAACAACCGCTTGGTGGGTGACGTTATCGAGCACCTCGGTAGTGACTGCAAGGTGCGCTTGGATAGCGGCGACATGGTGATTGCCAAAGCGGTGGCGGCGGGCGACGTAGGCTCGCGTACGACGCTATCACTGAGACCCGAGCGGGTCAGCATCCTGCCGGATGATGCCGACGGCGCGCAGTTCGACAACCAGTTCACTGCCACAGTGCAGGAAGTTATCTACCTTGGCGACCATCTACGCACGCGGGTGTCGGTGTGCGGTAACGAGGACTTTATTTTGAAAACGCCCAATGCCCAAGGGTGTGGGGTGATGCGCCCCGGCCAGCAAATTCAGGTTGGTTGGTCGAGTGCCGATTGCCGCGCGTTGGATGCATGAGCCGGACGGCAGTCAAGTGCGCCGTTTCTCGGTATCCGATGGTGCCGGCGGCGATGACAACAGCAAACGGAGAATTTTTATGAAACTCAGCAATCGCGTTGTTAAGACAAGTATCGCTGCCGTGGGGATGTCGGCACTTGCCGTGGCGGTTAGTGCCCATGCTCAGCAGACGCTGAATATTGTTTCTTGGGGCGGTGCTTACAGTATGAGCCAGCACGAGGCTTACGATAAGCCGTGGATAGAGAAGACGGGTGACGAGATTGTCAATATCGACCGCAGTGGTAACGCTTTGGCCGGTCTGCGCGCTCAATCCCAGGCTGGCAACGTGACCTGGGATTTAGTCGACATGCTCCCCGCCGATGCCATGATCGCTTGTGACGAAGGGCTTATCGAGCCTCTCGACCACGATGAGCTGCTGGCCGACGCCCCGGATGGCACGCCGCCAAGTGAGGACTTCGTCGATGGGGGCTTGGGGGACTGCTTTGTGGCGTCCATCGTCTATTCCAATATTGTCGCCTTCAATAGCGAGATGTTCCCTGAGGATGCTCAGCCCAGCACCATCGAGGATGTCTTCGACCTGGAAAACTACCCCGGCAAGCGGGCTCTGCTGCGCAAGCCGATTAACAATATGGAATGGGCCTTGATCGCCGATGGTGTCGAGCGTGATGAAGTCTACGCCATGCTTGAGACCGAAGAAGGCGTGCAGCGTGCCTTCGACAAGCTGGATACCATCAAGGATGAAGTCATCTGGTGGGAAGAGGGTGCCCAGCCGCCTCAACTGTTGGCCGATCAGGAAGTCGCCTTTGCCTCCGCCTACAATGGTCGGATCTTCAATGCCATGGTCACTGAAGACCAACCCTTCGAGATCATTTGGGATGCGCAGGTGTTCGAACTGGATGGCTGGGTGGTACCCACCGGCAAGCTCGACAAGGTGAAGGATTATCTCCATTTCGCCACTGATACCCAGCGACTCGCCGATCAGGCTCAGTACATTTCCTATGGGCCGGCACGTCTTTCTTCCTCTGAGTTGGTGTCCACCCATGCTGAAACCGGTATCGACATGACGCCGCACATGCCAACCCACGAACCGAATTTCGCAACGGCACTGCAAAAAGATGACCTGTTTTGGGCTGACTACAACGATGAGCTGACCCAGCGCTTCAACGCCTGGCTATCCCAGTAAGGCGCTGCCGCCGTCCGTCGACAATCGGACGGCGGCGTACCGATAGCCGATCGTTGCTGATCGCTTTTCTTGCCTGACGGAGAGATCTACGTGTCCCAACCGCCTGCAGCTCCTCTGACAACGGCCGATGGTGTGCCGCTCAAGGTTAGCCTGCGTCGCACCGTGCGACGCTCTAAAATCAAGGCGCTGTTGCTGGTTGCGCCGCTACTGGCATTTCTTTTTATCGCCTTTCTGATGCCCTTGTTCGAAATGCTGTGGCGTAGTGTCGATAATCCTGAAGTGTCTACCCATCTATCACGAACCGTTGCGGCGTTGGAAGGCTGGAATGGGGAGTCATTACCCGATGAAGCCGCCTTTGCCGCCTTGGCTGAGGACCTCCGCGTTGGTCAGCAGGAACGCAACCTGGGGTTGTTGTCCAGCCGGCTGAACTATGAAAAGTCGGGCATGCGTTCGACCATTAGCCGCACGGCGCGACGCGTTGGTGGGTTGGAGCCGCCCTATCGCGAGTCGCTGATCGAGGTCAACGATACCTGGGGAGAACTCGATACCTGGAAGCTGATTCAGCGTGAGGCGTCGCCCTACACCATTTCGTATTATCTGGCAGCGGTCGACCGTCAGTTGAATCCGGACGGCGACATCGTCAAAGTGCCGGAACATATGCAGATCCACGCCACCCTGTTTTGGCGAACGCTATGGATGAGCGCTGTCATCACAGGCCTGACGCTAGCGCTCGGTTTTCCGGTGGCCTTTTTGCTGGCGAATCTGCCGACGCGTCACTCTAACCTGCTAATGATTTTGGTATTGCTACCGTTCTGGACCTCGTTGCTGGTACGCACCACCACCTGGATCGCCATCCTGCAGTCACAGGGGGTGCTCAATGACGTCATGGTGGCCCTCGGCGTGATCGCCGATGAGGCGCGGTGGCAGATGATCCACAACAAGATGGGCACGATCATCGCCATGACGCATATTCTGCTGCCTTTTATGATTCTACCGCTTTACTCGGTGATGAAGACCATTCCACCCAGCTATATGCGCGCCGCCCGCTCGTTGGGGGGCAAGCCGTTTCTCAGTTTCCGTCGAGTCTATTTTCCGCTGACAATCCCAGGCATTGCCGCTGGTGGCATCTTGGTCTTCATACTATCGATTGGCTACTACATCACACCGGCGTTGGTGGGTGGGCAGTCGGGTCGCTTCATCACTAATTACATCGCCTACCACATGCAAACATCGCTCAACTGGGGGCTGGCGGCTGCGATTGCCTCCATCCTGCTGTTCGTGGTGATTATCTGTTATCTGGTATTCAATCGCCTGATTGGCGTCGACAAGGTCAAGCTGGGGTAAACGATGGCTATTCCTTCCTACGCCACCCGTGGCGAGCGCATCTGGCATTACATCTTTCTGGCTATCTGCGGTCTGGTGTTCCTGTTTCTGATCGGACCGCTATTGGTGGTCATACCGTTGTCATTCAATGCGCAGCCCTACTTCACCTTCAGCAAGGAAATGCTGACTTTCGACCCGGCCGGTTATTCGTTGCGCTGGTATCAGGACTTCTTTACATCGAGCGAGTGGCTCAATGCCATCAAGAACAGCTTCATCATCGGTATTGCGTCCACGCTGCTAGCCACGGTGCTAGGGACGGTGGCCGCGCTGGGGTTGTCTAGTCGGCATATGCCAGCGCGTGGCGCGATCATGGCGCTGTTAATTTCGCCGATGATCGTACCGTTAATCATCTCGGCGGCGGCGATGTTCTTCTTCTTTTCCAAGGTCAATCTCGCTCAGACCTACGTGGGCGTCATCCTCGCGCATACGGCGCTCGGCATTCCCTTTGTGGTCATCACCGTGACCGCTACGCTATCGAGCTTCGATACCACGCTGATTCGCGCGGCACATAGCCTTGGGGCTAACCCGACACGAACCTTCTTTAAGGTGGTGTTGCCACTGGTGACACCGGGAGTGGTATCAGGAGCGCTGTTTGCTTTCATTACGTCCTTCGACGAGGTGGTGGTGGTGCTATTCATTGCTGGGCCCGAGCAACGTACCATGCCGATCCAGATGTGGTCGGGCATTCGCGAGCAGATCAGCCCAACGATCCTCGCGGTTGCGACCCTGCTGGTGCTGCTCTCGATGCTGCTGCTGACCACGCTTGAGCTGCTACGTCGGCGCAGTGAGCGTCTACGGGGGCTCTCTCCCGACTAAGCCCAAACAGCGTTTTTACCGCCCGATTTGATGCGAAAACTAAAGGTCTTTGACCAACCTAAGCGCATCGTAGATGGCCGCGTGGGTGTTCCGGGACTCGACGGCATCACCAATCCGGAACAACTGGAAGCGACCATCTGGGTTGTTCGTTATGCTCTGAGGGGCGCCCACGATCAGGTCATCGTAATTCACCTCGCCGCGGTTGCTGGCGTGCGGCTTTAGCTCAAAATAGAGTTCGGCCATCGGTGTAATGCCGTAGTTGACCACCACTTGGTCGATGCGCCGTGCATGATCCATGTCCTGTTGGCCGTGAACAATATAATCACTGGTGATTTCGGCGAGCAGTTGGTTGCCGTCGCGCTGCACGGACTTCAACCGGTAAGTCGGCGTGAATATGACGTTGGCGCGCTGTAGGGAGCGCATGTAGGGCACCAGGTTCATGGCCATGACCTCTGCGGAGAAGGTGCGGTCCGGCGTCATAATCTCAAGCGCTGCTCCCGTGGCGGCAATGATCTCTGCCGCCTGCAGGGCGGCATGGTCGCCGGCATCGTCGAACAGCAATACCCGCTTGCCTGGCGGCACGTGTCCGGAAAGAATGTCCCAGGTGTTGATCACTAAGTCGTGGCCGACGGTGGGTTGGTCTTCCATGGGGTAGCCGCCGGTGGCCACGATCACCACATCCGGTTTTTCGGTGAGCACGTCCTCGGCCTCGGCCCAGACGTTATAGCGGATCTCGACGTCAAGCGCCTCGCAGCGTGCCAAGCGCCAATCGATGATACCTAGCATCTCGCGACGTCGCTCACTCTGTGCCGTGAGCCGTATCTGCCCCCCAGCATCGCTGGCGGCTTCTAATACCACCACCGAATGGCCACGTTCGCCGGCAACACGAGCGGCTTCTAATCCCGCTGGCCCTGCGCCGATAATGACGACTCGCCGTTGCTGTGCCGCCTTGGAAATGGTGTGGGGCATGCTGGTTTCACGCCCAGTGGCAGCGTTATGGATGCAATAGGCGGCACCGCCTTGATAGATGCGGTCAAGGCAGTAGTTGGCGCCAACGCAGGGGCGGATCTCTTCCTCTCGCCCCTCTACGATCTTGCACACGATGTGCGGGTCGGCCATGTGGGCACGGGTCATGCCGATGATATCGACCTTGCCGGAAGCGATGGCATAACGGGCAGTGGCGACATCCTGGATCTTGGCGCCATGAAAAGTGGGGAAATCGGTCTCACGACGTATTTCTCCGGCAAAATCCAGGTGCGGGGCGCTGGGCATGCCTTGTATGGGAATCACATCGGTGAGCCCTGCGTCGGTGTCGATGTGGCCGCGAATCACGTTGAGAAAGTCTATCAGTCCGCTATTTTTTAAGCGTCGTGAGATCTCCAGCCCATCATTGGAGGTCAGTCCACCCGATAGCATTTCGTCGCCGGTATAGCGAACGCCGACGATGAACGCCTCACCAACTCGCTGGCGAATGGCGCGCAGCACGTCAAAGGTGAAACGCAGTCGGTTATCGAGATCCCCACCATAAGGTTCCTCTAAGGTATTGGTCAGTGGAGACCAAAACTGATCCATCAAGTGGCCGTAGGCCTGCAGCTCGATGCCATCGAGACCAGCAGCGTGCATGCGTTCGGCAGCATCGGCGTAGTCACGAATCAAACGTTCGATATCCCAGTCCTCGACCTGTTTGGGAAAGGCGCGGTGGGAAGCCTCGCGGCGATGCGAAGGCGACACTGCTGGCAACCAGTCACCTTTGTCCCAACGGGTACGTCGACCCAAGTGAGTCAGTTGGATCATCACCGCGGTACCGTGCTCGTGACAGGCATCGGTCAGCTCACGCATCCAAGGTACGACTTCATCCTTATAGGCGAGAATATTGTTGAACACCGGCGGGCTGTCTTTTGCTACCGCCGCGGATCCTGCCGTCATGGTCAGGCCAAGACCTGCCTTGGCCCGTTCGACGTGGTAGGCACGGTAGAGTGCTTTGGGCATCCCATCCTCAGGATAAGCGGGCTCATGAGCTGTCATCATAAGCCTGTTTTTTAAGGTCAGGTGTTTGAGTTGGAAGGGTTGCAACAGCGGATCGTTAGCCATGGATAGCACTCTATTTTGTTGTGTATTTAACAAAGTTAGGTGCCAGTGTTCATATCTGTCAATTTAATGTTCATTGGTGTACGTTGATGGGGCGGTAACTGACATCAATCCGTCGCTTATCGTATCGGCCTACTACTCTTCTATGTACCCATGGCGGGCATGGAAGCGTTGCAGCTCCCTTGCGTCAGGAGACTGGCCGGTGAATATTGCGACATAGGCGGGGATGCGCTGCATACGCACTTTGATCGGCTCCTGCGTCTTCATCGAGATATAGCCGATCTGGGTTAGGTAGATCGTGCGGGCACGAACGTTAGCTGCCAATGAATCATAACCGTAGCGCTGGAACATGCGTGTCAGGGCTTCAATGCGTGTGGCATCGGCAGTCTCGATTTCACTCACCACCGGCGCCGACTGCAGCGCCCAGCTGCGCATGGCGAACTCTAGCGGAGAGTCGAATAAGTCAGGGTTCAACCAGCAGTCGAAGACATTAAGCATCGCCTCGACGATATTCTCGGCATAAGCTTCCGTCTGATGCACTAGTCCCTGGGTATTCTTTTCACGCCAGCGTGCGATCAGTGCTTCGAGCAGTGACTCACGGTCCTTAAAGAACCAGTAGAAACTGGTCCGAGAAAGCTTTAGGCGCTTGGCCAGGGGCAGAATGCGGACGCTATCGATGCCTGATTCCAGTAGCGTTTCAAACGCCGCATCAAGCCAGACGTCTTGGGAGCCCTTGGTGGCGGACGTATTGGGGGAGGGCATTGGGCTAACCTTTAGAAATGTTGCGATGTAGTGTACACATGTGTCTTTTATGTGTACACGTAGTTAGCGCTCTCGGCTGAGTCCTGGTGAAGGTGACGATCAATGGCTCTATGTGCGCCGCTCAACAAGTCTGGCCCGCATAAGCGGGCCAGATAGATGGGGAAATCACTCAGCAAAACGTCAGCCTTGCGCTAACTGTAACGCGGGAGCCTCGTGGCCTAGATTCTCAAGCATGCGCGCGGCGTACCAATTGACAAAGTCGATAACACCGAACTCATAGGTTTCAGAATAAGGCCCAGGCTGATAAGCCTTTGAGTTGATGCCGCGTTGGTTCTCTTCGGCGAGCTGGCGATCCTGGTCGTTGGTCGCATCCCATACTCGGCGAAGCTGCTCGGGGTCGTAGTCGACGCCTTCCACGGCATCCTTGTGAACCAGCCATTTAGTGGTCACCACGGTTTGCTGCGGACCAATTGGCAATACGCGAAATACCACTGCGTGATCGCCCATGAAATGGTTCCATGAGTTGGGCAGATGAAGGATACGCAGTGAGCCCATATCGGGGCTTGATAAACGTCCCATCAGTTTCTTGCTGCCGGGCTTACCATCCATTGTCATGGAAACAATGCCATCCAGCAGTGGCGTACGCGTCAGGCGGTTGCGTTTACCAAACCGCTTCAACTCGTAGGGCACTTGCTCGGCATCCCAGTCTGCTTGTTTACGTGCCACCAGCGCTTTATAAGCGGGTGTTGCACGGGGGTCGTCGGTATCATCAAACTCCTGCAACGAATTAAGCAGTTCAGGGTGCGCGCCGTTACAGTGGTAGCACTCGCGATTATTTTCGATCACGAGTTTCCAGTTGGCTTGCTCGACGATGCTGGATTCAGTGGCAACCTTGACGTTATCCATCTGGTATGGCTCAAGATAATGCTCAAGCGTTGCCAGGAAGTCGTCAATGGCAGGTGGTTCATCGCTCAGGTTGATAAAGATGAAGCCGCCAGCTGTTTGGACGTTGACCGGCTTGAGGCCAAACTGGTTGAGGTCGAAGTCAGTGCCCATGTCGCTACCGGCAAACAGCAATCGGCCATCAAGCTCGTAAGTCCACTGATGATACGGGCAGACAAGTTTTGCTACCTTACCCTTATCTTTTACGCACAGGCGCGAACCGCGATGGCGGCACACATTGTGAAACGCATGAATAACGCCTTCACTACCGCGCACAATAACGATGGGGTTGTCGCCAATATCCAAGGTGATGAAGTTACCCTTGGCGGGGATCTCACATGTCATGCCTGCGAACAACCACTCTTTTTCGAAAATCTCTTGCATATCAAGAGCAAACAGTCGGGCATCGTTATAAAACGGTTGCGGGAGAGAAAAGGTACGCGCCCTTTCCTGCAGCATATGGGCCGTTGATTCACGAGCCGCAGCGAGTGGGTCGTCCATCATATTAGAAACACTTTTTTCCATACCAGTATCCTCGTAAACCTCCGCTTTCCCCTCAAGGGCTGCGTGGCGGCCGTTAGTCAAGATTGTTTATCTTGTTGTTCTGTTGCGTAACCTGGCGTTTTATTCGAATGGGGCCTGATGTCAGTGTCTGATTGTGTTGCAGGCTAACCCCTACCAGTTATCTGCCCGCGACATCAGGTGGCGTAACGGCGACTAAAGAAGAGCTTTCTAAGCAATAAAAAGTGGCACGAGGTAAGTGCGCGTCGTTGTCAGGTAAGTCGGCTAAGAGGAGCGTCCCCAAAATGCACATCAACGGTGCTGGGCTATAGCGAATATGGTTCGGTAATGCATAGCGATGAAGGCTGGTCAGGCAGAGGCGATAATGACAACTAATTTCTTTAACCCGGTCACGACCCAAACCTGGACTAACGGCCGCCACCAGGTACGTTGCGTTAAGGTGATCCAAGAAACCCAAGATGTACGCACGTTCTGTTTTATGGCGGAGCAACCCGTACTGTTCTTCTTCAAGCCTGGCCAGTTTGTGACCCTTGAGCTTGAGATCGATAATCAGCCGATCATGCGCTCCTATACAATCTCAAGCTCACCCTCTATTCCTTACAGCTTTTCGATCACTGTTAAGCAGGTGCCGGGAGGCAAGGTTTCCAATTGGCTGCATGCCAATTTAAAAATAGGCGACGAGCTGGTGGTGCATGGGCCAGTCGGTAACTTTAACTCGATCGATTTTCCCGCCGAGAAAGTGTTGTTCCTTTCTGGCGGTGTTGGCATTACCCCTTTAATGTCCATGACACGTTGGCTTTTTGATACTAATGCCGCTGTTGATGTTGAATTTATACATAGTGCTCGAGCTCCCCGCGATGTCATTTATCATCGTGAATTGGTGCATATGTTTTCGCGTATCCCCGAATTCAAACTGCATATTATCTGTGAGAGTAAAGAGGATATTGGAGAGGCGTGGGCTGGCTACCGGGGTTATCTTACCGAGCCGCTGTTTGAATTAATGGTGCCGGACTTTATGGAGAGGGAGATCTTTTGTTGCGGCCCGACTCCCTATATGAACGCCATCAAGCGTATTTTGCAGCACCATAACTTTGATATGAGCCATTATCACGAAGAGTCGTTTGGCGCCACGCCTGTCGATGTTCGTGATGATGTGCGTGAGCTGGCCGAGCAAGCAGAAGTTGATGCTGAAAATGTTGATAGCAATGACTTGCATAGTATTGAGTTCGCATCGACCGGCAAAAGTGTGCGCATTCAGCCTGGCGAAACGGTGCATGCAGCCGCGGCGAAATTGGGTCTGCATATCCCCAAAGCATGTGGTATGGGGATATGCGGTACTTGCCGCGTAGAGCTCAAGTCGGGGGAGGTAGATATGGAGCACAACGGTGGCATTACGGATGAGGATGTCGCAGAAGGATACATTCTATCTTGCTGCAGTCGCCCTAAAGGGGATCTCGTCGTCGATTTTTAACGCAGTCCTTTTTTAATGCTTCAGTAAAGCGCCCTTTATGGTTTTTGCCGTTTAGGGCGCTTTTTTATGGGTAATCAATGACGGTCTATCTGCGCAGCTTGGCTAATTGATGTCGATGTCGCAAATGCATCGAGTGGTGACGTCAACAAGTATCTTGGGCCAGGAAACCAACGATAGTATCGCGGTAAGAAAACGTTGATAGAAACTCTGGTTGATAGAAACCTTGGTTTGTCAGCGTTAAATAGAACGTCCAGCACTTAATAAAAAAGTCACTCATCAGGAGGCGATAATGCTTCAAAGTAATTTTTCCCCCAAAGCACGTTTGGCCAGTTACGACAGTTTGCTTGCAGAAGCAATTGCTGAAGAAACGGTACGCCAAGAAGCGCATATTGAGCTGATCGCCTCCGAAAATTACACCAGTCAACTTGTCATGGAAGCGCAGGGTACCCAACTGACTAACAAGTATGCGGAAGGCTATCCAGGCCGTCGCTACTACGGCGGTTGTGAATTCGTTGACAAGGTTGAGGCCTTAGCCATTGAACGTGCCTGCAACTTATTTAGTGCCAATTATGCCAATGTGCAGCCGCATTCCGGCGCCCAGGCAAATGCCGCTGTGTTTATGGCGCTGGTCAAACCTGGTGATACGATTCTAGGTATGAGCCTTGCCCACGGCGGCCATTTAACCCACGGCGCCGCCCCTAACTTCTCGGGCAAACACTACAACGCTGTTCAGTACGGCCTCAAGCCGGAAACCGGTGAGATCGATTACGAAGAAGTTGAGCGTTTGGCTCGCGAGCATCAGCCGAAAATGATCATTGCCGGTTTCTCTGCTTACTCTCGCGTGGTGGATTGGCGCCGTTTCCGCACTATCGCTGATGAAGTGGGTGCTTACTTAATGGTCGACATGGCCCACGTTGCAGGTTTGGTGGCAGCTAACCTTTATCCGAGCCCGCTGCCTCATGCCCACGTCGTCACTACGACTACCCACAAAACACTGCGTGGCCCCCGCGGCGGCCTGATTCTGTCTGCGGATGGCGATGAGGCGCTCTACAAAAAGCTTAATGGTGCGGTCTTCCCAGGCCAGCAAGGTGGCCCATTGATGCATGTTATCGCGGCGAAAGCGGTGGCGTTCAAGGAAGCCATGAGCCAGGAGTTTGTGCGTTACCAGCAGCAGGTGATTGACAACGCCCAAGCCATGGCCAACGTATTCATGGAGCGCGGCTATGATGTTGTGTCGGGTGGTACCGAAGATCATCTTTTCTTAGTCTCGCTTATCCAGCAGGGCGTCACGGGTAAGGATGCGGATGCTGCCTTGGGCCGCGCGCATATCACCGTTAATAAGAACACGGTGCCCAACGATCCGCAGAGCCCCTTCGTGACATCGGGTCTACGTATTGGTACCCCCGCGGTCACCACGCGTGGCTTCAATGCTCAAGAGTGTGGCGAACTCGCTGGCTGGATTTGCGACATCCTCGACGTATTAGCTGCTGGGAGTGATACCGCTGCCATCGAGGCCGAAGTGCTGGCTAAAGTGAGTGACGTGTGTGCCCGGCACCCTGTCTATGCTGAAGCTGTCGAATCTATTGCTTGAATCGGCTTGCCGGCAAGGCCCGGCGCGGCTGAACTAAGGAGACCACTATGCAACGCTATTCCGGCTTCGGCCTGGTCAAGCACGCGCTGAGCCACCATGAGAACTGGGAGCGCCAATGGCGCAATCCCACGCCTAAAAAGCAGTACGATGTAATCATCGTCGGTGGTGGTGGCCACGGTTTGGCCACGGCTTACTACTTGGCCAAAGAGTTCGGTGTCAAGAATGTCGCGGTGATCGAGAAGGGCTGGTTGGGCGGTGGTAATACCGCCCGTAATACGACCATCGTGCGTTCGAACTACTTATGGGACGAATCGGCTGCTCTTTACGAACATGCCATGAAGCTGTGGGAAGGGCTTTCTCAAGACCTTAACTACAACGTCATGTTCTCCCAGCGTGGGGTGCTCAACTTGGGGCATACCCTGCAAGATATGCGCGATATCCAGCGTCGGGTTAACGCGAATCGCCTAAACGGCATTGATGGCGAAGTGCTGGACACCAAGGGTGTGCAGGCACTGGTGCCGATCATGGATTGCTCCAAGAACGCTCGCTACCCGGTGATGGGCGCTTCCTGGCAGCCGCGTGCTGGGGTAGCGCGGCACGATGCTGTGGCCTGGGGCTATGCGCGCGGTGCTGATGCTCACGGGGTGGACATTCTCCAGCAGACCGAGGTGACCGGCTTCAAAATCCGTGACGGTAGGATCTACGGTGTGCACACCAACCGTGGCGATATCGAGGCCAAGACAGTGGGCTGTGTGACCGCCGGTAATTCTGGCGTGTTGGCCAACATGGGCGGCTTTAAGTTGCCTTTGGAATCCCACCCGCTACAGGCCCTGGTCTCCGAGCCGATCAAACCGATTCTCGATACCGTGGTGATGTCTAATCACGTGCATGGCTATATCAGTCAATCTGATAAAGGCGACCTCGTCATTGGCGCTGGCATTGACGGCTATAACGGCTATGGTCAGCGCGGTAGCTATCCTACCGTGGAACACACCCTTCAGGCGATCGTCGAGATGTTCCCGATCTTCTCTCGGGTGCGTATGAATCGTCAGTGGGGCGGGATTGTCGATACCTGTCCGGATGCTTGTCCGATTATCTCTAAAACACCGGTGAAGGGATTGTTCTTCAACTGTGGTTGGGGCACAGGTGGCTTCAAAGCTACTCCAGGATCGGGGCACGTGTTCGCTGCCAGTTTGGCTAAGGGTGAGATGCACCCCATTGCTGAGCCGTTCTCCATGTTCCGCTTCCATAGCGGTGCGCTGATTGATGAGCACGGCGCCGCCGGCGTGGCCCACTAGGGTTCATACGAGAGGAGTATTCGTCATGTTTTATATTTATTGCCCCTACTGCGGCGAGCACCGTGAGGAAGAGGAGTTTCACCCCAAGGGCCAGGCGCATATTGAGCGACCCAAAGAGCCTGAGGCGTGTAGCGATGAAGAGTGGGGAGACTACCTTTTCTTTCGCAACAACCCCAGAGGAGTGCATCACGAAATGTGGGTGCATGCGGTAGGTTGCCGCAAGTTCTTCAACGTGACGCGCCACACGGTGAGCTACGAGATTCTCGAAACCTACAAAATGGGCGAGCAGCCGACGATAACTGCCGACAGCCAAAAGCAGCCTCGCGAGGCGGCAGCGGTAAGCCATCAGGAAGGAGTGCGGGCATGAGTCAGTCTAAGCAACAAGTGTTCCGCCTAAAGGCAGGCGGACGAATCGATCGCTCTCGCACGTTGAGCTTTACCTTTAACGGTCAGCATTATCAAGGGCATCCTGGAGATACCCTGGCCTCGGCGCTGCTGGCTAACGGTGTGGATATCGTTAACCGCAGCTTTAAGTACTCGCGCCCCAGAGGCATCGTCGCCGCAGGCGCCGAAGAGCCCAATGGCATTGTTCAATTAGGCAGTACTGAAGCGGCACAGGTGCCTAATGTCCGCGCTACCCAGCAAGCGTTGTTTGATGGATTAGCCGCCTGTAGCACCAACGGTTGGCCTAATGTACAGCGCGACTTGATGGGCTTGATAGGTAAGTTAGGTGGGCAATTTATGCCGCCGGGCTTCTACTACAAGACGTTTATGGCACCGGCGTCGATGTGGCTGACCTACGAAAAGTATATTCGTAAGGCGGCAGGTCTGGGCCGCAGCCCGATGGAAGCCGATCCAGACAGCTATGACCACCTTCATCAACACTGCGATGTGCTGGTCGTTGGCGCGGGTGCGGCTGGCTTGTCTGCAGCATTGGCTGCTGCCCGTGGCGGTGCGCGGGTGATCGTTGCCGATGAGCAAGAAGAGATGGGCGGCTCACTGTTGGGTAGCCGCGAAACGCTGGATGCCAAGTCGGCAGACCAGTGGGTTGCTCGAGTGCTTGAAGAGCTAGCCGGATGTGAGAACGTCACACTGCTGCCACGCACCACGGCTAACGGTTATCACGATCACAATTTTGTGACACTGCACGAGCGGCGTACTGAGCATCTGGGCGAAACGGCGCCTGTCGTCAATGGCCGCCGCCCGGTACGTTCCCGTATGCATCGAGTTCGCGCTGGTCAGGTGATCCTAGCCACAGGCGCTCACGAGCGGCCATTGGT
Organism: Halomonas sp. KG2; assembly: GCA_030440445.1. Taxonomy (NCBI): domain Bacteria; kingdom Pseudomonadati; phylum Pseudomonadota; class Gammaproteobacteria; order Oceanospirillales; family Halomonadaceae; genus Halomonas; species Halomonas sp. KG2. The sequence continues at coordinate 479,339 of CP098528.1, forward strand.
GTATGCGGGAAATGACGTTCCAGGCAACCTATTGGCAAGCGCTGTTTCTACCTACATTCGACGCTATGGTGTTGTGCCAGGTCGCCAACTGGTGCTCTCCACTAGCAACGACGATGGCTATCGCGCCGCCTTAGACTGGAAGGAAGCAGGCTGCGAAGTGGTGGCGGTTGTTGATGCCCGCGAAGCGCCTGCAGGGGATTGGGTCGATGCCGCCCGTGTCCAAGGTATCAAGATCATCACCGGCAGTGCCGTTATCGAGGCGAAAGGCAGCAACCGAGTCACTGCCGCACGGGTGGCCAAGATCGATATTGGCGCTTATCGAGTCAGTGGCCCAGTCCAGGAATTGGCCTGCGACACTATTGCTAGCTCAGGTGGCTATAGCCCGGTCATCCACTTGGCTTCCCATACCGGTGCGCGGCCTACTTGGCGTGACGATATCCTCGGCTTTGTGCCAGGGCTAGTGAAGGGCGTTCATGCCTGTGGTGGCGCTAATGGCACCTATGCGTTGGGAGATGTACTTGCCGAGGGTGTTGAAGCGGGTATTAAAGCAGCGGCAGCCACAGGCCACGCAGCTCAGCCGGTTAACCTGCCTAGCGTTGAACGTCTTCAGCAGGGGCCTGCGGTGGCACTTTTCCAGGTTCCTCATGAGAAACCCACGCTGCGCGGGCCGAAGCAATTCGTCGACCTGCAGAACGACGTCACCGCAGCGGGCATCGAACTGGCTACCCGGGAAGGCTTTGAGTCTATCGAGCATATTAAGCGCTATACCGCGATGGGTTTCGGTACCGACCAAGGCAAGTTGGGCAATATTAACGGTATGGCCATTGCTGCTCGCTGCCTGAATCGCTCCATCCCCGAGGTGGGCACCACGGTATTTCGGCCTAATTATACGCCGGTGACCTTTGGCGCCATCGTGGGGCGCCACTGCCGTGATCTGTTCGATCCCGAGCGCTATACCGCTCTTCATCAGTGGCACGTTGAGCGCGGCGCCGAGTTTGAGGATGTCGGCCAGTGGAAGCGTCCCTGGTACTACCCACAGAAAGTGAATGGCAAGACCGAGACCATGCACGAAGCGGTTGCCCGCGAATGTTTAGCGGTGCGCGAGAAGGTGGGTATTCTCGATGCTTCGACGCTTGGCAAAATCGACATTCAAGGGCCGGATGCGCGTGAATTCCTGGCGCGTGTCTATACCAACAAGTGGGAGAAGCTGGCGGTTGGTAAATGCCGCTACGGCCTGATGTGCAAAGATGATGGCATGGTCACCGATGACGGTGTGACCAGCTGTCTTGCTGAAAATCACTTTTTGATGACCACCACCACCGGTGGTGCAGCAGCGATATTGGAATGGTTGGAGTTATGGCATCAGACCGAGTGGCCAGAACTGGATGTCTACTTCTCATCAGTGACTGACCACTGGGCCACCATGACGATCACTGGACCCGAAGCGCGCAAGCTGCTGGCTGAGATGACGGATATCGATCTCGACCGCGATAGCTTTAAGTTTATGGAGTGGCGTGCTGGAAAAGTGGCCGGGGTGCCTGCACGTGTCTATCGGATCTCCTTTACCGGTGAGTTGACCTTTGAGATTAACGTCCAAGCCAACTACGCCATGCACGTGTGGCAGACCCTGTTCAAGCATGGTGAGAAGTATGGCTTGACGCCCTATGGCACAGAGACCATGCACGTCCTGCGCGCTGAAAAAGGCTTTATTATCGTTGGCCAGGAAACCGACGGTTCCGTGACGCCGGAAGACCTGGGCATGCAGTGGTGCGTAGGTTACGACAAGCCTTTCTCATGGATTGGCAAGCGAGCCCTGACGCGAACGGATACCAAGCGTGAAAACCGCAAACAGCTAGTGGGGCTCAAACCGAAGGACCCTACGGTGGTGCTGGAAGAGGGCGCCCAGATTGTGTTTGATCCCAAGCATGCGATCCCAATGCCCATGGTGGGGCATGTGACCTCAAGCTACTACAGCCCAATTCTGGACTCTGGATTTGCCTTAGCGGTGGTTAAGGGCGGCCTCAAGAAAATGGGCGAAACCGTCTATCTGCCCATGGCAGACGGCCAAGTTCACGAAGCCGAAATCGTCAGCACCATTTTTTATGATCCCAAGGGAGAGCGCCAAAATGTCTAATGCGGCCACTTTCGATACCCGTACTGATACCGCTATCCCGGTAGAGTCTCCGTTAGCCTTTAGCTACCGTCATAGCGGCGCTCCTCGTGCTGGTAGTTCAAGTCGGGTTCAGCTACGCGAGCGGTCAATGCTTGGGCATTTGATCCTACGAGGCGGTGCCATCGTTCTCGACGAGGCGGTGCGCGACGTGCTGGGGATCAGTCTGCCTGGCAAACCCCAGGCGCTGGTGCAGGATGCCAGCGGCGAACGCTCTATTCAGTGGCTTTCCCCTGACGAGTGGCTGGTGATTGTGCCTGGCGGTGAGGAGTTCCCGCTAGAGACGCAGTTGCGGGAGCGCTTGGGGGATTCCCATTACGCCATCAGCGATGTCAGCGGTGGGCAGACGGTGTTAGAGATTACCGGAGAGGCGGCCCGCGAGCTGTTGATGAAAGCGGTGATCTACGACGTTCATCCTCGCCATTTTCCAGTGGGCAAGGGCGTTACTACCGTTTTCGCCAAGGCCACGACCATCCTTCGTCGGCCCAGTGAGGAGCGTTGGGAGTTAGTCGTGCGGCGCAGTTTTGCCGACTACTGCTACCGCTGGCTACTGGATGCAGCAGCAGAGTATGGCGTGAACGTAGAACAATAAGCAGGCAGGCCGAAACACTGTTTCGGCCGCTATCTTCTGCCGCTAACAGAGATACATGCACTATGAGCCGAATGAGTGATACCTGGATACTTGCCGCCCAATGTCCAAGCCGTTTGGGAACGGTAGACGTCGTCACGCGCTTTTTAAAAGAGCAGCAGTGCTATATCACTGAGCTCAACTCTTTCGATGACCGGCTTGGCGGACGCTTTTTTATTCGTGCCGAGTTTCGTCCAGAGCGAGACGACTTCCATGAAGAGCGCTTCCACGCCGATTTTGCAGCGCGGGCAGGCGAATTCGATATGCAGTTTGAGCTGACGGCGCCGGGCAAACGCACAGGCGCCGTGATTATGGTCTCCAAGGCCGATCACTGCTTGAATGATCTGCTCTACCGTTATCGGACGGGCCAGCTTCCGCTGGATATCAAAGCGGTGATTTCCAACCATCCTGATCTGGAGCCGTTGGCAGCATGGCACGATTTGCCCTATCACTACCTGCCGATCACGCCCGAGACGAAATTGCAGCAGGAAGCGCAGATACGCGAAATCATCGCGGATACTGACGCTGAGCTGGTGGTGCTGGCAAGGTATATGCAGGTACTCTCCCCCTCAATGTGTGAACTATTAGCCGGACGGGCTATCAATATTCATCACTCACTACTGCCCGGTTTTAAAGGCGCTAAGCCTTATCACCAGGCGTACGAAAAAGGCGTCAAGCTAGTGGGGGCAACGGCGCATTATATTAATAATGACCTTGATGAAGGGCCCATTATTGCTCAAGGGGTCGAGCCAGTGGATCACACCCACTACCCAGAGGATCTGGTTGCCAAGGGAAGGGATATCGAGTGCCTGACGCTGGCTAGAGCGATTAGCTATCACTTGGAACGTCGTGTGTTCTTTTATTCTGGGCGTACAGTGGTGTTTGGTAACTAAGGTTTTTGGCTTATAGCTGTTAACGATAAACATACACAGTTCGAGCGCGCTTTTATAACTGGGCTACTGTCAGCACTAAGCGTTTTTCAGTTCGCTAGGTAGCCCTTAGTTATGTATAAGCATGCTAATGCGTGCTTAAGAATTTCGGTTTATAAAAATAAAAACTTATCCATAAAAGATAGTTTCGTTTTATTTTTCATTACATCAATAACTTATTAAAACTTTCAGGCACCGCCTGAGTTTCCCCTGTTTATACGTCAAGAGGTGCTCCAATGCCTATCAGTGTTTTCGACCTTTTTAAAATTGGAGTAGGCCCCTCCAGTTCCCATACCGTCGGGCCCATGCAGGCCGCTTTTAAGTATGTTACATCACTACGCGAAGCCGACCTTCTTGATCAAGTGGCCCACCTGGACGTTCATCTTTATGGCTCACTGTCCGCGACGGGTGTAGGGCACGCAACGGATCACGCGATTATTATGGGGCTGATGGGTGAGCGCCCCGACACGATTGATCCTTTGATTATTGGGCCATCCATTGCGTCGCTTAAAGAGAGTCAGTTATTAGAACTTGGACGCCAAAAAACAATCGCTTTTGATTGGAATCGCGATATTTATTTCCATGAAGAGAGTTTGCCTCATCATCCTAATGCCATGCGGCTTGCTGCCTTTACACATCAAGGTGAATTGCTGCATGAAAATATCTACTACTCGGTGGGGGGCGGTTTTGTTGTTGAACAAGCCCAGGTGGATATGCCGTTAGAGGACTTTGATGGGGCAACTATTCCCTACAACTTCGATACGGCTGAAGAGCTGCTAGCATTATGTAAAAAAGAGCAGCTGAGTATTAGCCGCTTAATGCTAGAGAATGAGAAAGTATGGCGGACGGAAGACGAGGTCAGAAATGAGTTGTGGCGAATCTGGCAAGTCATGTGTGAATGCATTGACAACGGGTTAGCCCATGAAGGGATATTGCCGGGTGGGTTAAACGTAAAACGCAGAGCTAAGCTGCTGCATCAGCGGCTTTTAGCGGCTGAACAGAATGATTGCCTAATCGCAACGACGTTTTCAGCGATGGAGTGGGTCAATATTTTTGCGCTCGCGGTTAATGAGGAGAATGCCGCAGGAGGGCGCATGGTAACGGCGCCCACTAACGGCGCTGCAGGCATTATTCCCGCCGTGCTGCACTACTATATGAAATTTCAGCCCAACGCCTGCGAGAAAAACGTCGTGGATTTCCTGCTAGCGGCAGGTGCCATTGGCATTCTCTGTAAGAAGAACGCGTCGATATCGGGGGCGGAAGTGGGCTGCCAAGGTGAAGTCGGCTCGGCGTGTGCCATGGCGGCAGCTGGCTTAGCGGATGTGATGGGAGGAACGCCCGAGCAAGTAGAGCATGCGGCCGAAATCGGCCTGGAACACAATTTAGGATTAACCTGCGACCCGGTGGGAGGGCTGGTTCAGGTGCCGTGTATCGAGCGCAACGCTATTGCCACCGTAAAAGCCATTAATGCAGCGCAAATGGCGTTGCATGGTGATGGCACTCACTTTATATCGTTGGATAAGGTCATTCGCACTATGCGCGATACGGGTAGAGACATGCTTGATAAATATAAGGAAACTTCCAAAGGTGGACTGGCCGTCAATGCTATTGAATGTTAATCGCTAATGTATCCGGCAGGGTAGTTAAATTATCAGTCGTTTGGGTGCGTTGTTTTAACGCCACTGAATGATTAAAAGCGATCTGCTTCGTTTAGGCACAACGAAGGCTGTTAGCGATGGTGTCTGGCATTGTTACGTCAAGGCTAGCTAACAGCCTCCTACTTCTGGCTAGTGACAAAGCGCCGCAGGTAGTTCTGCATCTTTTCAGCTATCTTAAGTCCATTAGGTTATTTATTTAGAGGCTTTTGTTATGGCTAGAGTTGCAAACTATTTTGCTGAGCTTCCGTACCGTAATTCTGCCCTTGCCACCTTGATTGCACTGAACATGAGTGTAATTACCGTCGCTCAGGCTGAAGATACGCCCTCTTATCGAGAAACGCAGTTGGGCTTGTATGTGAAAGCCTATGACCTGCTGCAGCAAGAAGACGATGCATTGTTGATTGATGTGCGTGATCCCGTCGAAATTAAATTCACTGGTTTTGCAGAACCCACTGATATTCATGTGCCATGGGTACTAACGGACACGACTCAGTTCGATGCTGATAGCAAAACATGGCCAACGGTACGTAATGTCAATTTTGCCGAACAAATCCGTGCCGCGCTCGAGGCGCATCAAACAAAAGACGATACTCCAATCATCGTAATGTGCCGCTCTGGAGCAACCCGTAGCGCACCCGCTGCAGACTTGATCACAGAGATGGGATTTTCGCAGGTGTATTCGGTTAGCGATGGTTTTGAAGGGGGGACGCTTGCTGAAGGTGACTCAAAAGGTGTGAGGGCGCGTGATGGGTGGCGTAATTCGGGATTGCCCTGGAGTTATGACGTTGATCCTGACATTGCTTGGTATGAGTCGAAATAGCGCAGAAAAGCATTTAAAGCAGCGAATCGCACCTATTGATAAGGAGATAACGATGCATAAAACATTAGTAATGGCCGGTGTGTTAGCTTTAGTACCGATGGTGGCTACCGCAGATAACCACGATGCCGAGAGCGATAAAGCGTTAATGATTCTGACCAGCGGCGCAGTACAAACGCAATCAATGGCAATGATCTTAGGTAATGCGATGCGTCAGCAGGGCACGGATCTACATATCTTGCTGTGTGACGCCGCGGGCGATCTCGCGGTAGATGGCTATGAAAGTGAATCAGCGGTCAATACCCCGCCCAGTAACCCAGCAGGGCAGGTTAAACCTGAAGGTATGTTGAAAATGTTGATGGGTGAAGGCGTCAGTGTCGATGTATGTGCCATCTACTTACCCAACACCGATTACACCCAAGAAGATCTACTTGAAGGCGTTGGTGTTGCGGCTCCAGGACCAATGGCAGAGATGATGCGCGACCCGGCCATTCCGGTATTCAGTTTCTGAAACGTTAGTGCCATGTTGGCAGTATGAAGCCGCTACTTTTTAGTAGCGGCTTTTCTATGTGTTGGAGTGTTGCACCATGAGCTTTTCCAACAATACTTGAGAAATGATTGATACTCATACCATTAGTAGGGTGTACTTACGGTTACCCACTTTTTGAGTGGTTGCTCCATGGAAGCGTTACTGGCTCTAACGCTGGCAGCGTTGTTTTGCACGGCATGACCATGTTCCATGGCGGTTTGCTTGTCTCAAGATTACCAACCACTCGGTATGCCATAAAGCTATGAAATACACAGATTCCTCTATTACGCGTAAGTTAAAATTTCATCAGCTAATGGTTTTTGAGCAAGTGGTGTTAAGCGGCTCAATGCTACGCGCTTCCCAGATGCTCAATCTGACACAGCCAGCCGTTAGCAAAGTGATACATGATTTAGAAGTGTATTTTGACAGCCCGCTTCTCGTCAGGGGAAACCGAGGGGTAGTTCCCACTGAGCTAGGTGAGCTTGTTTTGAAACGTGCAAAGCTGCTGATGGCAGAGCTGCGTAGTCTGACAGACGAAGTGAATGCTTTTCAGGAGGGAACCAGTGGTCATGTCGTCGTCGGCACGTTGATTTCGGCTTCAGTTTCCTTACTTCCAAAAGCAATTCGATTGCTTAAGCAAAGAGCACCCAACGTCATGGTGTCTTTGCGTGTCGGTCAGATGGATCAACTGTTTCCTGCAGTGGAAGTGGGCGACGTTGACTTGGTGGTCGGACGTGTTCCTGATGATTGGCGTTGGAGAGATGAGGCTAATAGCCTTACGGTGGAAACCCTCTACAGCGAAGAGCTATGCATTGTCGCTGGTGCGAAACACCCCCTACACGCAAGCCAATCGTTGACCCTTGAGAAGTTACATCCCTTTCCATGGGTCCTGCCTACCCGAGAGTCATTACTAAGACGTACTGCCGACAAGCTTTTTGCTGAAGAGGGTTTGTCTGTTCCCAGCAATGTAGTGGAGTCTTTATCCATTCTGACCAATTTAACCCTGATGCAAGACCAGGAGACCGTTGCTTTGATGCCTTACGAGGCGGCTTTTCCTTTCGCTGAGGCTGGGCTTCTCAAGGTTTTTAAGCTTGGAAAGTCGCTGGCTTTTGGCGATATTGGTTGCTTCTCCGCTTCTGGTCGTGAGCTAGGCCCTGCTGCAAAACTGTTTCGTGAATGCCTCAAGGAGGCGTGACAACAGTGAATTTTTGCGAACAGCATTCTACTGCTATGAATTTACAACGTTTATATAACCAGGTGCCCTTTTTGGATTAGCGGTTTGATGGGAGCCGGGAGCTGACAATGCCAGGTATTCCTTTTTTAGATATCTAATGGGTTTTTATTGATTATGAAATGATATCTGCCCTGCCTACACTCTTTCCGAAATGAATTAAAACAACGTTTCGGAGACAACCGTGTCGACCACAGCGCCCCAGCTTCTCAATTATGTCGGCGGTGAATTTCTTGCCACCGAACAGACTTTCCCCAATATCTCACCCATTGATGGCCGTTTGCTGAGTCAGGTCTGTGAAGCCGACGAAGCCTTAGTGGGGCGCGCCGTTAGTGCCGCCAAAGCCGCCCAAACTGGCCCTTGGGGCCGCACCAGTGCCAGTGAACGAGCCGATGTGCTGATGCGCATCGCCGTGGGTATCGAGAGCCGTTTTGAAGAGTTTGTGGCCGCCGAAGTGGCCGACACCGGTCGCCCGGTGGAGCAGGCCCGCCGTCTGGATATCGCACGTGGCGTGCACAACTTCCGTACCTTTGCCGAGCTTATCCGCCAGTCTGGCGGCGACTACTTCGAGATGCGTGCTCCCGACGGCAGCGATGTTTTCAGCTACTCGGTGCGTAAACCCCACGGTGTGGTTGCAATTATCTCCCCCTGGAACCTACCGATGCTGTTGCTCACCTGGAAGGTGGCCCCCGCCCTGGCTTGCGGCAACTCGGTAGTGGTTAAGCCCTCTGAAGAGTCTCCCTCCACAGCTACGCTGTTGGCCGAAGTGATTCATGACGTGGGGCTGCCTGAAGGCGTATTCAACCTGATCCACGGCTTCGGTCCAGGTTCTGCCGGTGAGTTTTTGACCAAACATCCCGACGTAGACGCTATCACCTTTACCGGTGAATCTCGCACCGGCAGTGAAATCATGAAGGTGGCCGCTGAGGGTGTTCGTGACGTTTCCTTCGAATTGGGCGGCAAGAATGCCGCCGTGGTCTTCGCTGACTGCGACTTTGAGGCGGCGGTGGCTGGCGTGGCCCGCTCCAGTTTCACCAATGCCGGTCAGGTGTGCCTCTGCTCCGAGCGAGTCTATGTAGAGCGTCCTATTTTTGAGCGTTTCGTGGCCGCTCTCAAAGAGAAAGCCGAAGGGCTCAAAATCGGCTATCCGGACGAGCCCGGTGTTGATATGGGGTCAATGATCTCTCGTCAGCATCGCGAGAAGGTACTCAGCTACTTTGAATTAGCTCGGGAAGAGGGCGCCACTGTAGTGACTGGCGGCGAAGTGCCAACGTTTGGCGATGCTCGCGATCAGGGGGCTTATGTGCGACCAACTATCTGGACCGGCCTGTCCGACGATGCTCGTTGTGTTCAGGAGGAGGTCTTTGGCCCTGTCTGCCATATCGCCCCCTTCGACCGTGAGGATGAGGTGATCGAGCGGGTCAACAATACCATTTATGGCCTGGCAACCGCCCTCTGGACCCAGGATCTGGGCCGTGCCCACCGAGTTTCTCGCCAGTTCCATGTAGGCATGGTGTGGATCAACACTTGGTTCCTACGCGACTTGCGCACGCCCTTCGGAGGAGCGCGGCTTTCTGGCCTTGGCCGCGAGGGCGGCCGCCATTCCCTCGATTTTTATTCCGAACTGACCACCATCTGCGTTAACCCGTGAGCGAGGAGATTGCTATGCATACTGCCCTGATCGAGGCCGCAGAGTGCCTCAGCCAAGCCCAGGCGACGGGACAACCTTGTAAGCCGGTGCGTGAGCTGATTGCCCGTGCCCAGGTGGAGGAGAACGCCGCTGACCCGGTGGCCTTAGCCTATGCCGTCCAGCAGTACAACACTCGCCTAGCCCGGAACCAGGGGCGTCGCCAAGTGGGCTTTAAGGTAGGGCTTACTTCCCGCTCCGTGCAGCAGCAGTTAGGGGTGAATCAGCCTGATTTCGGAGTGCTTTTCGCCGACATGGCGGTGGGTGACGGTCAGCCTATCGCAGTAGGTGCCGTGCTTCAGCCCAAAGTGGAAGCGGAGATCGCTCTGGTGCTGGCACATGACTTGGATCACGAGCGCCATACCTTAGCGGATCTGATTCGGGCTACCGCCTTCGCTTTACCTGCCATTGAGGTGGTGGGGAGTCGCATCGCTAACTGGGATATCCGCCTTGAGGACACTATCGCCGACAACGCCTCATCGGGCTGCTTTGTCCTCGGCAGTCGTCCAGTGACGCTGGAAGCCCTCGACTTAGTGCGTTGCGGTATGAAGATGACCTTGCGCGGTGAGCCAGTGTCAGTGGGCGCGGGTGCTGCCTGTCTCGACAATCCCTTGAATGCCGCCGTATGGCTGGCCGATACCATGGCCCGCTTCGGGGAGCCGTTGCGCGCCGGTGACATTCTGCTCACCGGTGCTCTTGGCCCCATGGTGTCCGCAGCAGCAGGCGATATCTTTCACGCCGAAATACAAGGCCTGGGTGGTGTGACCGCTGCTTTCGCCAAGCCACAATGAGAGAAAAAATCATGAGCAAAAAAGTCAAAGTGGCCATCATTGGCTCCGGCAATATTGGCACCGATCTGATGATTAAGATTCTGCGGCACGGCCAGTACCTTGAAATGGGAGCTATGGTGGGAATTGATCCGGCCTCGGACGGTTTGGCGCGCGCCCAGCGCTTCGGCGTCCCTACGACTGCCGAGGGAATTGATGGTCTGCTGGCTATGGAGAATGTTGACGACATCAAAATCGTCTTTGACGCCACTTCTGCTGGCGCCCATAAGCGTCACAACGAGATGCTACAAGATCGCGGCATCAACGTCATCGACCTGACCCCGGCAGCCATTGGTCCCTATGTGATTCCGTCGATCAATATGGATGAGCATCTGGACGCCCCGAATATCAATATGGTGACGTGTGGCGGTCAGGCCACCATCCCCATGGTAGCAGCAGTTGCCCAGGTTGCTAGGGTGCACTATGGCGAGATTGTCGCCTCTATTTCCAGCAAGTCTGCTGGCCCGGGTACCCGCGCCAATATTGATGAATTTACCGAAACCACTTCCCAGGCAATTGAATCCTGTGGCGGTGCTGCCAAGGGTAAGGCAATCATTGTACTCAATCCTGCCGAGCCTCCATTGATCATGCGCGATAGCGTTTTTGTACTCTCTGAGGAGGCAGACCGAAACGCCATTGAAGCCTCTATCAATGCAATGGTGGCTGCGGTGCAGGAATATGTGCCGGGCTATCGCCTTAAACAGCAGGTGCAGTTCGAGTCAGTGCCCGCAGAGCGTCCGGTTAACTTACCCGGCCTTGGCCTAACTCACGGTCTCAAGACCTCGATTTTTCTAGAGGTCGAAGGGGCTGCCCACTACTTACCGGCCTATGCCGGCAACCTGGACATTATGACCTCCGCTGCGAAGAGCTGTGCTGAGCGCCTCGCTGAAACCCGCTTGCTGGACGCCATTGTCTGAGGAACTTCATGATGAACAAGAAACTTTATATCTCTGATGTGACCTTACGTGATGGCTGTCATGCAGTGCGTCATCAGTACAGCATTGAGGATGTCCAGCGAATTGCCCGCGCGCTCGACGCAGCTAAAGTGGACTCTATTGAAGTCGCCCATGGTGACGGTTTGCAGGGGTCCAGCTTCAACTACGGCTTTGGAGCCCACAGTGATCTGGAGTGGATTGCCGCAGTGGCCGAGGTGGTCGAGCATGCCATGATCACCACCCTGTTGTTGCCTGGAATTGGCACCGTACATGACCTAGACGCCGCCTATGCTGCGGGTGCCCGAGGTGCACGGATTGCTACCCACTGCACTGAAGCGGATGTCTCTCGCCAGCATATCGAGCATGCCCGCAAGCTGGGTATGGATACTGTAGGATTTTTAATGATGAGCCACATGCAGACACCCGAGGGGCTGGCCGAGCAGGGTAGGCTGATGGAGTCCTTCGGTGCCCAGACCATTTACGTGGTGGATTCTGGCGGTGCCCTGACTATGGATGGCGTGCGTGATCGCGTAAGCGCCATGAAAGCAGTGCTCAATCCAGCGACTCAACTAGGCATCCATGCCCATCATAACCTGAGCCTCGGCGTGGCTAACTCTATGGCTGCGGTGGCAGCAGGCTGTGACCGAGTTGACGCCAGCCTTGCAGGGATGGGAGCCGGCGCTGGCAATGCTCCCCTGGAGGTATTCATTGCCGCTGCTGAGCGTATGGGATGGAATCATGGCACTGACCTCTACACCTTGATAGACGCCGCCGACGATATAGTGCGCCCGCTGCAGGACCGTCCAGTGCGGGTAGATCGCGAGACCCTAGCGCTAGGCTATGCGGGCGTTTATTCCAGTTTTCTGCGCCACGCAGAGGCTGCCGCCGAGCGTTATGATTTGAAAACGATTGATATTTTAGTGGAGCTGGGCCGCCGCAAGATGGTGGGTGGCCAGGAAGATATGATCGTCGACGTGGCGTTGGATCTTCTGGCCAAACAGGGAGAGCCCGCATGAACATCAATATTTCCACTATCGCCACGGCACTGGATCAGGCTGCTCGACACGCCGAGCCGCTGGCTCAGTTCAGCACCCATACGCCTTTTTCTTTGGCACAGGCCTACGAGATCCAACGCGTTTCCATGCAGCGCCGCTACGCAGACGGCGAGCGCAGCATTGGTATCAAGTTGGGCTTCACTAGCCGCGCCAAAATGCAGCAAATGGGTGTGGACAGTCTAATCTGGGGCTGGCTTACCGACGCCATGCTGGAAGAGGACGGTGGCGACGTGGCGCTGTCACGCTATATCCACCCTCGTGCCGAGCCGGAAGTGTGCTTCCTGGTTGGTCGCGCTATCGACCGCCCACTGACCCTATTGGAAGCTGCCGAGCATATCGAGGCAGTCGCGCCGGCCATCGAAATTATCGACTCTCGCTATGAAGCGTTCAAATTTAGCCTTGAAGACGTGGTAGCAGACAACTGCTCTTCCTCCGGCGTGGTGGTGGGGGCCTGGTCCCGGAACCTCTCTGGCCTGGACAACGCCGGAGTGCTAATGCGCTTGGATGGTCAACTGGCGCAGGTCGGCTCCACCGCCGCAATTCTCGGCAACCCGCTGCGCAGCGTGGCTGAGGCCTCCAAATTAGTTAGTGAGGCCGGCCTCAGCCTGCCCGCAGGCAGCCTGATCATGGCGGGAGCCGCCACTGCCGCTGAAGCATTGCACCCAGGCGTCCACGTCAGTGTAGAAGTCGCCGGTTTCGGTGAGTCCGCTTTCACCTGTCGCTAATCCAATAATAAGGAGCATGTCATGCATACCCGTCGTGCCACCCTGGTTGAGGGTAAGGCCAAGCCCCGGGGCGCCTTTCCTCATATCAAGCGTGCCGGAGACTTTTTGTTTGTCTCTGGCACCAGCTCGCGCCGCCCTGACAACAGTTTCGAAGGGGTAGAAGTAGATGAGATGGGAACCACCCAGCTTGATATTCGCGCTCAGACTCAAGCGGTGATTGAGAATATTCGCGACATTCTTGCTAGCGAAGGAGCGAGCCTGTCTAACGTAGTGGAAATCAGCACTTTCCTGGTCGATATGAACGATTTCGGCGGCTACAACGCCGTTTATGCCGAATATTTTGACGAGCAGGGCCCGACCCGTACGACGGTGGCCGTGCATCAGCTCCCCCATCCCCATTTGCGTATCGAAATCAAAGCGATCGCTTATGCCCCAGTTCAGTGAGGTGACTTCCATGGATAAGCATCACTACAGCGCACCGCTCAATTTTAATCGCTGGATTGAAGAGCATGCCCATCTGCTCAAGCCGCCGGTAGGCAATCAGCAGGTCTGGAAAGACAGCGATTACATGGTCACCGTGGTAGGGGGACCTAATCAGCGAACCGACTTCCACGACGACCCGGTAGAAGAGTTCTTCTACCAATTCAAAGGCAACGCCTACCTGAATATTTGGAACCATGGTCGCTATGAGCGAATTGATCTCAAGGAGGGAGATATCTATCTGATGGCGCCTCATGTGATTCATTCCCCTCAGCGTCCAGAACCCGGCAGTCTTTGTCTGGTTATCGAAAAGACTCGCCCCCCGGGGCTGCATGACGCACTGCAATGGTCCTGCGCGCGCTGTGGCAACCTCATCAAGCGCTACGAAATGCAGTTGGAGAGCATTGTCACGGACTTGCCGCCGGTTTACGAGCGCTTCTATGCCACGAGCGAGGAGGAGCGTCGTTGCAGCAACTGTGGCGAAATTCATCCCGGGCGTGACTGGGAGACCTGGCACCGCATGCTCAGCGAGGTGCACGGCCAATGAAAATTGATATTCACTCTCATTTCATGCCACGGATCAGTCAGGCGGAAGCGGCACAGCTTGATCCCGAGCGCGCCCCCTGGCTGAAAACCGAGGGACGTAATGGTCAGATCATGGTCGGCGACAAGCCTTTCCGGCCGGTCAATGATCTGCTCTGGGATGCTGAGCAGCGTCTGGGTTATCTGGACGAGCAGGGCCTCGACGTGCAGATCATGTGTGCCACGCCGGTGATGTTTGGCTACGACCAACCGGTTAGTCGAGCGATGCCCTGGGCTCGGCTAATGAATGATAAAGCCCTTGAGATGACAGTCACGGCACCGGATCGCCTCAAGGTTCTCGCCCAGGTTCCGTTGCAGGACATTGATGCTGCCTGCCGGGAAGCGAGCCGCGCCAAGGAGGATGGCCACTTAGGTGTGCAGATTGGCAACCATGTCGGCCCCAAAGACTTAGATGAAGAGGGCTTGGTTACCTTTCTGCAGCACTGTGCTGCGGAGGGCATACCGCTGCTTGTGCACCCTTGGGACATGATGACCGATGGGCGCATGAAGAAGTGGATGCTGCCCTGGCTGGTGGCAATGCCCGCGGAGACCCAGCTAGGAATTCTGTCACTGATCCTATCCGGCGCCTTTGAGCGTATCCCTACGTCGCTAAAACTCTGCTTTGCCCATGGGGGTGGTGGCTTTGCTTATTTGCTGGGACGGGCCGACAACGCCTGGCGCCATCGCGACATCGTGCGCGAAGACTGCCCCAATCTGCCCTCCAGCTATGTAAAACGTTTCTATGTGGACTCGGCGGTTTTCGATGATGGCGCGCTGAGCCTCTTAGTCGACGTGATGGGCAGTGATCGAGTGATGCTTGGTTCGGATGCTCCTTTCCCTCTGGGAGAGCAGTCTATTGGCGCAGGCGTTAGTGAACACCCAACGCTGGCGGCAGAGGATAAGGCAAGAATTCTGGCCGGTAATGCCCGCGACTTTTTTGGAATTTAACGCCAGTACAGAAAGCGCATACGCCTCAGGTATTCCATAAAGCAATATCTGAGGCGGAATGGTTGATTTATAAATAATAGCCGTCCCAGCTAGACTTCTTAAGCATCCACCTGCCGCGTTTGGGATAGATCCAGGCGTGATTCTAACAACATAAAAAAGCTGAGATATCCTCATGAATAACGTCAACAAACTGGTATTGGCGACCTTTGCCATTGGCCTGACTATGGTTTCTTGGAGCGCTCAGGCGCGGGATTTTCGCTTGGGCATGATTACGCCGCCTTCCCATCTTTGGACGCAAGCAGCCGAAGCCTTTGGCGATGATCTGGCCACTGCTAGTGGCGGTGAGCATAGCGTCAGCGTCTTTCCTTCTCAGCAACTTGGCAACGAGGCACAAATGGTACAGCAGTTGCAAGCAGGTTCGCTGGATATGGCCTTTCTGACCATTGCTGAAATGTCTAACCGAGTGCCTGATTTCGGAGCGCTCTATGCACCCTATCTGGTAGAAGATGTGGCACATGCTGCGCGCCTGCTACGCTCCGATACCGCAACCGACCTGCTTGAACTGCTGCCAGCCCAAACGGGATTAGTCGGCATTGGCTATGGTATGTCTGGAATGCGTCAAATCCTCAGCCGCAATAGTGTTAAGTCACCTGAGAATCTCGAGGGACTGCGGCTGCGCATCACTCCCTTCGAGCCGATCCGCGACTTTTACTTAGCGGCCGGAACAGCGCCTACACCGCTGCCCTTACCGGATGTTTATGACGCTTTGGCAAACGGTCAAGTGGATGCCATTGACATGGATTTCGAGGCTATCGAGGCACTTAAATTCTATGATCAGGCAGAGCATCTGCTGATCTCCAACCACATGATGTTCCCGATGGTAGGGGTAGTATCTGGGCGCGTCTGGCGTGAGCTTGAAGAAACCGATCGGGAACTGATCAGAACCACTATGCAAGAGCACCTGAACGGCGTCATTGACAGCGTGTTAGAGCGTGAGCCAGCACAGGAAGCCTCGCTACGCGAGCAAGATATCAGTGTGGTCGAGGTTAACGGAAGCTTCTTCCAGGAAGCTGTTGAGCGTTGGGAGGGCATCTGGGCTGATAAGGCACCGGTCCTGTCAGAACTGCGTGAAACGGCTGCTCAGCTGAAGGCTGAGTAATTCTTCTTGACGTGTTAATAAGTGCCCCGGGGTAGCTCGGGGTTGGAGCCATCTATGCTCAAGCAAATTTCCCATGGACTGGCTCGGCTCGAGGTCGCTGTTGCGGCGCTGCTGGCGGCAGCTGTCACCGGACTGATTCTGCTCAATATCGTGACCCGGACGCTAGGCAGCCCGCTCTATTGGGTCGAAGAACTGGCCATTCATGCCATGGTATGGATGACTTTTTTGACTACCTCGGTAGTGCTCAAGCGCCGCGAAGGCATCGCGGTGACACTACTCACTGATTCGCTTCCACCCCGGTTTAAGGTGCTTTCCCGGCTCACAGTAGATGCCATTGTGCTGTTGTTTGCCGCACTGATGCTGTGGTTGTGCTGGCGCTGGTATGACCCACTAACGTTATGGAGGGTGGGCTTCGATACCAGTGCCTTCCAGGCGGAAAGTTTTAATTTCATCTACTCCGAGCGAACTAGAACCCTAGGGCTGCCCAAATACTTGTCTTGGCTCTGTATACCGGTCTTCTCGATCTCGCTGGGACTGCACGGGCTGGTTAACTTGATCGACAGCCTGAAGAGGCTGTTGTCTGGAAATAGGAGTCTGGTATGACGCTCGCCGTATTTACCTTATTGCTACTGGGAGCGGTACCGATTGCTCTTGTACTGGCGTTAACCGCTGCTTGGTATATCGTCGCTTCCGGCAACACCCTGCTGTTCGTTTCTTATCCCCAACAGTTATTCGGTGCCATCGAGCACTATGGTTTGCTAGCGATTCCACTCTTTATGCTAGCAGGCGAGCTGATGAACGAAGGAGGTTTGACTCGGCGGCTAATAGATCTAGCGCGAATCCTGGTCGGTGGCTTCCGCGGGGGGCTGGTGTATATCAACCTAGTGGCCAATATGATGATGGCGGCCATTGTTGGCTCGGCGGCTTCGCAGATCGCTATCATGTCGCGGGCCATGGTGCCTGCCATGGAGCAAGAGGGTTACGACAAACCCTTTAGTGCCGCGATTACCGCTGCGGGTGGGCTGATGTCACCGATTATCCCCCCATCAATGCTCTTCGTGCTATATGGAGTGATCGCCCAGGTGCCCATCGCCGATATGTTCGTCGCTGGCATTTTGCCTGGTTTGTTGATGGGGCTGCTGTTCTTTATTGCCATCACTGTCATCGGCTTAGTGGAGCAGTATCCCAAAGGTGACTGGCCAAGTCGTGCACAGGCGCGCGCCTACCTGCTGATGGGAGTGCCGGCGATGTCGATCCCGCTGATCATCATCGGTGGCATCCTCAGCGGTCTGGCCACACCTACCGAGTCGGCAGCCCTCGCTTCCCTGGCGGCCCTACTGATCGGCCGCTATGTCTACCGCGACCTAACTTTCGCGCGCTTACCTGATATTCTGCGGCGTACGGCCTTTAATGCTGGCCTGGTGATTATGTTGATCGCTGCTGCCGGTGTCTTCGGCTGGGTGATCATCTATGAACAACTGCCGCAGATGGCTGCCGCTTGGATCGCCTCGCTGACCACGGATCCCTTTATTTTTCTGCTGTTGGTAATCGGTGTGCTATTGCTTGTGGGAATGATCATCGACGGCATCGCTGCGCTCATCCTGGTGGTGCCGATTCTGTTACCTATCGCCACCCAGCAGTTTGATATCACCCCCTATCAATTCGGCGTGGTGGTTTCTTTGGCCCTGGTGCTGGGGCTGTTGACGCCGCCGGTAGGCGCTGGGCTGTTTATCAGTTCCTCTATGACCGGCGTGCCGCCGCTGCGCATCTTCCGAGCTCTATTACCCTTTCTGCTGATGAGTCTGGTGGCCCTGGTGCTGCTGGCTTGGCAGCCCTGGTTGACCCTGGCGCTGCTCTAGTCTTTCCCGCCTTGTTCCCGAAACGACAACGCGCTTTGCTCTATTGCGCGTTGTTCGCCAACGTTTCTCCTGTCTACACGCGTTAGCGCCGTATTGGCTTTACCTAATGATGGCGGCTATCGGTGCGCTACTGGGACTGGATTGTATCTTACTCTTGGCCAATACCTCCCACGGAGTGAGTGTACCCCGGCAATATTGTGCTCGATTCACTTCTAGACATGACTGCAAAGATGCAAAGTCGGCATGAGCATTACCTCATGCCGCTTATTATTGGAATTTAATAAGATGTTTTATACCCGGGGCTGGAGACTTAGAACTTCAGGCGAAATCCAAGTTGAACTCCTTGTGGATTCTCGTCCGTTAGAGGAGAGTCAAGGTTCCAGCTGATCGGGTATCTGATATCTGTATTGCTCTGGTGATGGATGTAGCCATATACACCATATAGGTCAATATTCTGTCTGTAATTGTAAATGTAGCCAAGATTTATTCCGGCAGCATCGCTAAGTGCGTCATTGTTGTCATCGTTTTTATAAATCAGGCTCGCGGCTATATTGTGCTTATTTCCAAAATTGTGCCTTATGCCCAACTGAAGGTCATTACCACTTGATTCGAAGTCTACCCAAGGTGCATAGGCATAATACCCAGAGTAACGATGAAGAATGGCCGTGAAATCGGTGTTTTCTATAGAGTATACCGACGTCAGGTAGATATCTGTGGACTGCTCTATCGTATCCCGGTCCCATAGGTTTCTCTGATACTTTTTATCCATAGCGATAGAGAAATACCAGGGGCTGTCATTCCAGTAATCCAGAGATATGCTATAGACACGACCGTTTCGGCTCCCGTCTCGCTCTCCCTGGGTTGCCATCCCTCTAAACTGAAACCCTTCGATGCGAGGGCTGATATACATTAAGGAACGGTCTTCACGCCATGGGGCATAGAAGACAGCGACATTATTGACCAAGCTATATTCGTTACCGAACAAGGGGTCTGCATAGCCATAAGCATTGGCTGAAGGAGTATCTTGACGACCGATGCTCAGTGTTCCAAAACGTTGGGAGGTTATCTGAGCGAATGCCTCGCGCTGACCTATGTCATCGTCTGAGTGCGGTCGGTACATGGCCTCGTAAATGCCCAGAATGGAAATATCATCGCTCAGGTTTTCCTGAATTTTTAATTGAACTCTATTGGCGCTTAGGCCTGCGCCGGTGAATCGCTCAACGGTTTCCCCTCCCGATGTTGCTACTTCGTAGGCGATATCCAGTATTCCGGAAACTTTAATGTCGGCGCAGGCATATCCGCTCACGAAAGGAAGCGCGAGTAGGAGTTTTCGCATGATTTTCTCCGATAGGAAGAGGTACGCGGCAGCAGATTGGTATTCGCTGCCGCGATCCATTCTCAATATTTTTGTGATTGTTTAATTTTTGTTAATCGCGAGAAGGCCAGGAGGTCTCGGGAGGGGAAAAGCTTGGTTCCCCAAGAAGTGGGGTGGAAAGGGCATAGAACCCATGGTTGGTAAAGAGCCAGATAATATTTCTGTCGTATTCGACATATACGCCATGCGCCAAGTTGCCCATGGCGTAACTGACGACCCTGTCAGGGGCGAAAGGGGGTACAAAATAGGCTTCGATAGATGGCTCATCGGGGTTGCTGACATCGAAAACCTGAACGCCGGCATTGTAAAAGGCATAGGGAAGGATGCCCTCACGAGATGAACCCGGCTGGGTGTAATAGCCGGTTCTCTTCGGGCCAAAGCTACCTTTCCGCTGACAGAAATCGGTAAATTCGGCATCGGCTGGTGGTGTCGGGCGAGGAAGTAGATGTCGAATATGTGGGTTAGTAGGGTCGCTGACATCTACTGCATAGATATCCTTGTAGGCTTCATAGCAATCCTCTGCCAATGGATAGCCGCTGTAATAGATTAATCCTGTCGCCTCTACCTGAGAGACATCGATGTTGTCTCCCTCGGTACCCGCTAAGCTGACTGGGAAATCAAGGTGGCCAACGACCCGCATATTCTGCGAATCGGTAATGTCCACAACATATAGCCCCATTCCCCCCATGGCGGCATAGCCATATTGGCCGCCTTCCTCGACGGGAGTGGGAACAAATAGTGACATGCGCGCTCCCATCCATGAGCTACGGTTGCCGGCTCTGGGGTTGGCCAGAAAAGCCGCCTCGTGCTCCGGATCACCAACGATCTGCCCAGGGACGGTGAGTACATCGAGTAGTCTTGGGTTCCTGGGGTCAGACATATCCCAGGACTGGTAGCCGGCATTGTAAAGGTCGTTGGGGTATTCGGTGAGTGCATGGCTATCACTCGGCGCGGCAGCGACATACATCACATCACCACCAAAGTAGGTGGGAATATCACGTACACCGGACCCTTCCTGTTGATCATTGGGAGCGTCGGGATTGTTGATGTCTGTCGTGCGAGTGGCGATCAGCTCCCAGTCTTCGGGAAGAGGACCATTCATCTCATATACCTTGAAACCCTTGAGGTGATTAGCGTTTCTGATCTCCTCGACTTCTTCCGGTTGTCGGTACTTATCTTCGAGAACCCCGAAGCGCCTTATTTCGAAGGCCTGAACCATGATGTACTTGCCGAGGCTACTACTCCACTGAATGGAAGCGGCACCGAACATATCATTTTCGGGGTAGGGGTTGATCTCTTCACCTGAACCATTTTCATCCCAGGTAGCCCCCTTGGTATAGACAAGCTGAACGTCTCTTGGGTTAGTGATATCGAATATCTTTAGGTCACGTCTAACATACTGATAAAGAAAGCGCTTTCCATCGAAATCGACTATGTTTTGCCAAGTGTGAAAGGGCTCCACCGTAATCGGATAGTAAGCCTCAATTGCCATGTTATGGATATAGCTACGGGTATCCCACTCATCTAGCTGTCCCTCGAAAGGATGGTTATCGTGTGAGAAGGGAGTAGCCACAGGGTGTGTAAAGCGACCTGTTTGTGGGTCCATGCCATAGCTGTCTGAGGTGGGATGGGGAGTTTCCTTTCCTGGAGCTAGTGATGCCTGGCTCTTTACATGAGGATCAATAATATTGATCGGGCCATGTTCGGCTGCCTGGAGCACTGGGCTCGATAGGAGAGCGATCATTATGGCTAGCTTATATCGGTATGTGTTGCTGGAAATAATTGAATCAACCCTAGAAGGTTTATTGTTCATTGTTAGCCTTTTTTATTGTGAGTGTTGTGACGAAGTAGGCGCCCTAACTTTTGGATGTATTGTTTTTACTGGAGATGAAAGTGTTTTTAATACTCCTCTGGTGGGTGGTCTGATTTTTCTAAAGTGATGCTAGCCTCAATTCGTCATGACGATTGAATAAAAAAATATGGCTCTGGTATTCCTTCAGGTAATACTGGGCTGCTGACTAGCGTGACGAGGGGGATTAGCCCAGGGCTTATTTAGAAGAATTCGAATGATGTGTTGGCGAGGGGCGCGCTGAAAAAGAGGAAAGAGGTAAAGAGGAGCCTGGAGACACTCCTGCTGCTCCAGGCGTCTGGCCGTCGGCTAGATCATAATCTTGAGCGGGCCACCCACCTTGAGGGTGTTCATGGCCACCTGAGTGGCAATGTCACGTATCCCGGGCAGGCTGGTTACTGCCGTGGAGAGAAAGCGCGATAGCTCGCTCAAATCTTCCACCATGACTTTGAGGATAAAGTCGTGGTTGCCGGTAATTGCGTGGCAGTCGATAACTTCATCCCTGGTTAATAACTCTGCCACAGCGTCGCTGGGTGAAGCCATGCGGGCTTTATCCATCGAGAGAAAAATAAAGGCGGTGACTTTAAGCCCTAGCGCTTCCGGGTCGAGGCGCAGGGCGTGCCCCTGGGTAACTCCGCTCTCCTCCAGTCGGACGATGCGTCGTGAGCACTGGCTGGGAGAGAGATTTACCGTCTCGGCCAGAGCGGTCAGGGTCAGGCGTGCATCACGCTGTAGAGCGTGAAGAATTCGTCGATCAAAGCGATCTAGGTTTTCCAATGTATTTCCCTTTGGTTTAATGCAAGAATTTTGCATATATTGGCGCTTTAGCGCTGAATTACGCAAACCTTTCCCCACGTATTCCTTTTAGAATTTTGCACAGGTATCCAACTCAATTACCTGGAGCACACGATGACAACAACCCTTGATAACGTGCATGAAATGGATCGCCATGACCCTTTGGCCGGTTTTAAGGCTCGCTTTGCCCTTCCGGAGGGCATGATCTACCTGGACGGTAATTCTCTAGGTGCCCAGCCAGTCGTTGCCAGAGATGCGTTGGCAGCCACCTTGGATCAATGGCGCGATGAGCTGATTAAGGGCTGGAACCAAGGTTGGTTTGATGCGCCTGAACGCTTAGGGGATCTGCTGGCACCGCTGATCGGTGCTCAGGCTGGAGAGGTCATTATCAATGACAATATTTCGCTTAATATATTTAAGTTATTAGGCTATATCGCTGATTCTCAAGGGCATTCACGTCCAGTGATTTTAAGCGAGGGTGGCAACTTCCCGACGGATGGCTATATCGCACAGGGGTTATGCCGTCTCGCCGGTTTCGAGCATCGGGTTCTTCCCGAGGGCGCAGCGCTGTCGGACTATGTGGATGAGCAAGTGGCCGCCGTGGTGCTGAGCCAGGTCAATTATCGCACCGGGCGCCAGCGCGATATGGCTACCATTACCGCTGAAGTGCATAAGCAGGGCGCCGAAGTCATCTGGGATCTGGCTCACTCCGCTGGAGCTATACCGGTTGATCTGAACGGTTGTGGTGTTCGTTACGCAGTTGGCTGCACCTACAAATACCTCAACGGAGGACCTGGAGCGCCTGCCTTTATCTACGTGCATCGGGATCATCAGGATGGCGGCTGGCAGCCACTCTCCGGCTGGCATGGCCACGCTGCTCCGTTTGCCTTCGATGGTGACTATGTGCCGGCTCAGGGCATCACTCGATTTCGCAGTGGCACCCACTCGGCACTTATTTACGCTCCCCTAGAAGCCTCACTGCGGCTTTGGCAGGAGGTCGATATGAATGCCCTGCGGCAAAAAAGCTTAGCCATGGGGGATTTGTTCCGCAACTGTCTAGCCGACCTCATTAAAGCCGAGGGTATCGAAGACATCACCCCGCCTCATGCTGAACGCGGTAGTCAGGTGGCATTAATTCACCCTGAGCATGGTTATGCCATCGTTCAGGCGTTAATTGCTCGGGGTGTGATCGGTGACTACCGAGAGCCTGGGTTAATGCGCTTTGGCTTTACTCCTCTCTATCTCAGTTATGAAGATGTTTGGCAGGCCGCACGCCATTTCCGTGAGGTGATGGAGCATCGTGAATATCTAGAGACACGTTTCCAAGTGCGCTCAGAGGTCACCTGAGGTGAGTTCCTGTGAGGAACGTGCTGCACGAGGACGGGCCTATTCACCAAGCCTTTGGGCACGGGACTTCGAAGCGACTCTGGATCGCCAAGCTGAACGTGGGGCTTGTCTACGGGCGCGTCATCAGCCGAGGCGTTTGGCTTACGGAACCCACGCATTGGAGGGGCTCAATCTCTTTCTTCCCGAAAACCAGGGTCCCTGGCCGTTGATGGTTTTTTTGCATGGTGGCTATTGGCAGCAGTTGGACGCGATGGCGACTGATTTCATGGCTGCGTCATGGCTGTCTCGAGGATGGGCTTTTGCCTCGCTGGATTATCCACTGGCCCCAGAGGTCAATATCGAGACCATGGTAGCCGCTTGTCAGCGGGGCGTGAGGCATTTGCAACGCGAAGCCAGCACCCTTGGGTTAAATGGTCGTATCTACCTGGGAGGCCATAGTGCCGGTGCTCAACTGGCTATCATGAGCTGCCTGGGGGATGGGCGTCTGGCGGGGATTGATGCTCTATGGTTGATCAGCGGTATTTATGATCTACGCCCACTGGCAGGAACCTATATCGATGAACCTCTTCAGTTGGATGGCGCACAGGCTGAACGGCTTAGTCCTTTATGTCATGACTTGCAAGGCCTGCCGCCACTAATGCTTGTGCATGGTGAATTTGATCCACCGAGCTTTCGTAGCCAGGGAGAGGCGTTATATGAGCGCGCTTTAGCAGCTGGTGTGGCGGCAGAGCTATGTCCGCTGCCCAATTGTGATCATTTCGACATTCTCGAACGGCTCGAGGCACTACCTTTCTGAGCTGATTTCTTAACGTGATGAGATAATTCCAATGACAAAATCTCAAACTGAAAATGCAGATAATAAAGCTGCTCCTAGTGGTCGTGCCCAGTTCAAAAGCCGTTTCGGCTTTTTAATGGCTGCTGCGGGCGCGGCGGTGGGCCTTGGTAATGTATGGAGCTTTCCCTCAATGGCCGCCAATAACGGTGGTGGCGCTTTTCTGTTGATCTATGTCGGGATGGCCTTTGTCCTCGCTTATCCCGCGTTGATGGCGGAGTTGACTTTAGGGCGTTATGCCCAAAGTGGCGTTATAAATGCCATGGGGCAGCTGGGAGGAAAGGGAGTGCCGCGACGAGCGGGGCAACTGATTGGCCTGGGAGCCATCTGTGTGGCTACGTTAGGCTTGACCTTCTATGCCATTGTTACAGGATGGCTAATTAGCCAAGCATTAGGGCCTGTAGCACATGTGCTTGGAATGAGCACGGTGGAGAGCTGGTTGGCGGAGAGTAGCATCGGACGCGATTGGTGGTTGGCATTGGTGGCTATGGCCATGACGATTTGCGTGGTGCTACTGGGGGTTAATCGCGGCATTGAGCGCTGGACCAAACGTCTGATGCCTCTACTGATCGTTACCATGCTGGTATTGATTTTAACTATTCTCACCTTCGACGGGGCGATAGAAGGGTTAATGGTTTATCTATTGCCTGACTTTTCACAAATTAATGCCGAGCTGATGCTGGATGCCATGGGGCAGGCTTTCTTCTCACTGTCCATCGGTATTGGTGCCATGGTGGTTTATGGTTCTTATCTGAGCCGCAAAGCGAACTTACCCCGAGTGGGGGCCCAGGTGATGTTTATTGATATGGGAGTGGCGTTTATCGCTGGCCTTTTGATTATTCCGTCGCTCTATGTGGCCAAGGCTGTTGGAGTTGAGGTTTTGAATGAGCAGGGGGAACTGACCAGCTCTGCGACGTTGCTGTTCGATGTGATGCCGGCGATGTTTACTCGGTTGGGTGTCATAGGTGGCGTGATGGAAGTGTTGTTCTTTGGGTTATTAGCGGTTGCGGCACTGACGTCAATGTTTCCTGCGCTAGAGGTGCCAGTATCGACGCTGGAGGAAACAGGCAGTCTGTCACGTCGTTTTTCAACATTTCTGATTGGCGGAGTTGCGTTTGCAGGATCGACGCTCATCCTGCTTAATTTTGATCTGTTGTTTGGTTTGGCGATCGGTCTCACCATTAATAGCATGCCGGTGATTGGCGCTTTAGTTTGTCTCTATGTAGGCTGGCTGATGTCTCGAAACGCTAAGCTTAAAGAGTTGTGTCAAGGCGCTCCGGAGATCGAGAGCACTCTATTTTGGCGGCTGTGGCCATGGTATATCCGTGTGGTCTGCCCATTAATGATTCTAGTGGTTATGGTGCGAAGTCTCTCCTGATAACCCTACTTTGTAGCTTTGTACGACTAACAGCTCGAACACTTCATTGTATTTCGTCATGAAAAACACCCCAATCGTTGGATGAGTATTCAACTTTTGGGGTGTAGTTCACCTCTCGGTAACGGCTTTTTCTATGTTTGGTGGCGGGGACCGCCGACGTGAAAACAAAAGCGAACCGATGACCTGATTGGAATGATGAAGGGCTAAGTCGATGTCTTTGCGTGTTTTCTTCACAAAATTCAGACACAAAAAAGCCGCTATCTTTCGGTAACGGCTTTTTCTATGTTTGGTGGCGGGGACCGCCGACGTGAAAACAAAAGCGAACCGATGACCTGCTTGGAATGATGAAGGGCTAAGTCGATGTCTTTGAGCGTTTTCTTCACAAAATTCAGACACAAAAAAGCCGCTACCTTTCGGTAACGGCTTTTTCTATGTTTGGTAGCGGGGACCGCCGACGTGAAAACAAAAGCGAACCGATGACATACGTGGAATGATGAAGGGCTAAGTCGATGTCTTTGAGCGTTTTCTTCACAAAATTCAGACACAAAAAAGCCGCTACCTTTCGGTAACGGCTTTTTCTATGTTTGGTAGCGGGGACCGGATTTGAACCGATGACCTTCGGGTTATGAGCCCGACGAGCTACCAGACTGCTCCACCCCGCATCAACGTGTGGCGTATTCTACGCATTTTTAGCGCGAAGTCAACCCCCTGCATAAAACGCTTATATTGTTAGGCACGACCTTCATCGTGCTGCAACATTGGAAGAGTAAAGCTATGCTTCCAATAGGGATAACAAAAAGCTTACTGTCAGTATGTCGTCCAACTAACAATACGACGTGCTGTGAATGCTGAAGCGCTACGGCGCTTATTAAGAATGGCTTGCGACATCATCATAGTGCTTAGCGTCCAAGCCGTTTGTCATATCAGGGAGGTAGTCAATGGCCAATCAAGCCCCCGTCGCCTGGGTAACTGGTGGAACTGGTGGAATCGGAACGTCAATTTGCCATTCATTGGCGGATGCGGGTTATTTGGTAGTCGCGGGATATCATAATCCTGAAAAAGCCAAAACCTGGCTGGAAACCCAGCAAGCCGCCGGTTACGACAACATCGCGTTATCGGGTGTTGATCTTTCCGATCACAATGCCTGCCTAGAAGGTGCTCGCGAAATCCAAGAAAAATATGGGCCTATCAGCGTGTTAGTTAACTGCGCTGGCATCACTCGCGATGGCACCATGAAGAAGATGTCCTATGAGCAGTGGTATCAAGTGATCGATACCAACCTTAATAGCGTCTTCAACACGTGCCGCAGCGTTATTGAAATGATGCTGGAGCAGGGCTACGGTCGCATCATCAATATTTCTTCTATCAATGGCCGTAAAGGTCAATTCGGGCAAGTGAACTATGCGGCTGCCAAAGCAGGTATGCATGGGTTGACCATGTCGCTGGCTCAAGAAACGGCAACCAAAGGTATTACGGTGAATACCGTGTCGCCCGGCTACATTGCCACCGATATGATCATGAAAATTCCCGAGCAGGTGCGTGAAGCCATTCGTGAAACTATTCCAGTGAAGCGTTACGGTACACCGGAGGAGATCGGTCGCTTGGTAACATTCTTGGCAGATAAAGAGTCAGGCTTTATTACTGGCGCCAATATTGATATTAACGGCGGTCAGTTTATGGGCTAATCGCCCAACGCGATTAGCTGATTTATTCAATTACGGTAAAGCGCAAACGGGAGGCCATTCGCCTCCCGTTGTCATTACTGGGGATAAAATACCTATATAGAATAGAGGTTAGGGATGTGGTACCCGCGCTAGGCGACTAAAAAGATTGTCAAACTCTTCTGCTTCCTTGCGCCACAATTGGTTAGGCATGGGGCCAAGCGCTATGAGTGCTGCTAATATGCCGATGATCTCATCTGGTCGGCTACGCTCGTTATTGATTCCTTCATTTAGCCGTTCTACTTGAATCGCCAGGCGGAGAGGTTCATCACGCTGCTTAACGCTACCTAACGCGAGCAAAGACAAATGCACTCTCAGGCGAGCCAGCCCATCTTCTAGCTCAGTAAGTTTTTCGGCTGAGAGGGGAGTGGGAGTGGTTAGCCGCGCATGATTGCGCTGCTGATGAGCCTCCATAAAAATAGCAGGCAGCTCCCCACTCAATACCTCTTTCGCATTAATTGCTTGTGGCTCTTCGCCTGCTAGCGCTTGTTGGTCTGCGGCGATATGCGCATTTACCAGCGGTAAGGCGCTGTGCCATTGCTGCACGGTATGAGCAATTTCCAGGCGGCTTAAGCGCTCGCGTTTAGCTCTTACAATGCCGCTAAGGCGTTTCTGCATGCCGTCACTTCGTCGATTACGCGGCAACGGCTCAAGCTGGCTTATGCTTTCTAGATAAGACTCAAGGGTGGCAGATTCTTCGGCTTGCGTCGGCTGCCAGCTATCCATTTCGTCAATTAATGTTTGCAGCTGATCGAGCTTTTGTTGTTGGCGAGTTGCCTGCTCATGCTTATGGGCGTCACGCTGAGCAAAGAGCTGATCGCAGGTATGACGAAAGGCTTTCCATAGGGCTTGTTCTTCGCCTTTTGGAGCACGACCCAGCGCGCGCCACTGCTGCTGTAGCTGCTTTGTGCTTGCGATGCGGGCGGCTAAGGGTGACTCGGCGTCATCTTGTAAGCTTTTAGCTTGTTCGATAAGCATGCGCTTTTGACTGGCGATCTGTTCCGCTCGCTGGTCAATAAGCGCTTGAAGGCGATGACGGATAGCCCCGAAGCGACGGCCAACGGTTTCTGATTGATCCCGAGGAACTGGAGAGTAGTGACGCCACTGGTGGCGGGCTTTATCACGGATCTCGCGCAATACATCGGGGTCGGCATCCTCTGCTGGCTGATCAAGCAATGTTTCAAGTTGTTCGCAGAGTGCTTCACGGCCTTTAAGGTTGGCGTCACGCTCTTGATTAAGCTGTTCTCGCCAGGGAGCCAAAAGCTCGTGAATGCGATCAGAAGCCGCGCGAAAGCGTGCCGACTGTTCGCGGTTAGCAGCGGCATCGCCGAGCGATTTCCACTCCTTTACCAACTGGCGATGATGGCGATCTAAGGCGACGTCTGCCATGTGTTGATCGTCAGCCAGCGCTTCGATGCTAGCGCAGAGTTGCTCGCGTTTAGGACCGGCCACAAAACCGCGCCAATCGCGTAGTTCTGCCAAGCGTGCGCCTAGCTGTTTCACGCGTGCTTTTAGCGGCTTGGCTTCTTCCCCTATCAGTTCGTCGATGGAGGGCTTGAGGCGTTGATAGAGGCGGCTGGCACTTTTAAAGGCACCACGCTCTAACAAGTGTTCAAAGTTATCCACGTCGGCGCTAAGCGCGTTAAGTGACGCGGTAGGGGTGGGTTTGGTAGAAACGTCAGCATCTTTTAGCGCTTGTGCATGCTTGAGTAGCTCTGGAGGCGTTATGTGTTTAGGCCAAGCGCACTGCTTAACGTACCTGGCAATGGCTACGTTATCTTGGTTGGCAATGGCTGTTTCTATATCTGCGCTGATGGTTTGCCAGCGCTGCCATGCTTCCATGCATACTTCATAGCGTTTCAGTGCTTGGTTATAGCGTTGCTGAACACTCTCACCAGGCGGGTGTTGATCTGACAGGGACTGCCAACGCTGGCCGAGTAGATGGCGTTGAGCCCGTAGGCTATCGATATCCTGAACTGTTAGCTGCTCTGCATGTGTCAGGCCCTCTAACGTTTCTTCAAGGCCTTCCAGCAGTTGATCGCGAGTTCGTTCAATCTCTTCGCGATGAGCAATGCTCTGCTGACGCGCTTGTTCTTGCGTTTCATGATGATGCAGTGTTTTTCGGCAGCTAAGCGCTGCCTGATGAAAACGCTGCTCTTGCGTCACGCTGGGTGGGTGGGAAAGGCTTTGCCACTCACGCTCCAAATGACGGAAACGACCACCATACAGCGGCTCCCAGGGAGCCCTGGCGTGCTGTTCTAACTGTCTGAGCAGATGCTCACGCTGGGCTTGCTGATCCGCTAGCCACTCAGCATCATTGCGCAGTTGGGTGAGCTTTTCTCGCGCCAGACGAATGACCTGGCGGTCACGACGCGCTTCTTTTAATAGTTTTTTGAGACTCTCTTCACTGTCAATTCGTTGAGCTGCTTGATGGCGCACCGCTGCCACGCCGTTATGGCAAGCTTGGTGAACGAGGTCGTTTTCATCGGTTAATTGCTCTAACGCAGCGAGCCTCAGGTTAAGATTGTCTCCCTGAAGCGCAATGGCGTTGAGCAACCGAGGCTCCGATAGCTCTGACACGATAGCCTGCCGCTTTTGTAGGTCGGTATGGCCCTGTGCGCCACATAAGCGCTGGCAAGCTGCGTTAAACCAAGCCTCGTCTTGACGATGCTCTGGAAGCGCATTGACAAGCTCCGCTAAGTCATCAAGGGCCAGTAGAGCAGCAAGCTGGATGTTACTCTCGTTATCCTGTGCTAATTGCTTTAGCGCTTGTTGCTGTTCTGGTTGTTGAGGGTCAAGCTGGTCGAGTGCCTTGAGACGCACCTCGGGATCAGGGTGCTGCCACCGAGGAGCGAACAGGCGTCTTAACAGTCCGTGCATGGATCATCCTGCAGAGAGGTGCGTAGCGTGAAAAAAAATCAACTACCGATGACAGATAGTTGCAGTCATCGGCGCTGTCGCTTAGCTTTGCTGTAGGCGCTGTGATGATTAATACTTCTTCACAACACCCAGCGCGAGATTGCGCTACCTTTATCTTACCTGAACATGACATGGAGTTCGGCCATGAGCCTCAACGCCAACAGTGCCGACATTGCCTTCACCTTTAAAGGTGGCATGCTGCCAATGACCGTCATGGAATTGAGCAGTGCTGACCCGGAACACATACGAAGTCAGCTAGCTGGCAAGTTGTCGCAATCCCCCGCGTTCTTTCAGCATACACCGGTTGTGCTGAGCGTGGAAAAACTCGATGAACCTCACTTGGCGCTTGAGCGCATTTGCGCGGTATGTCGCGATCATAAATTACTGCCGGTAGCTGTACGTGGCGGAGCCGAGCCAGTACGTCAATCCGCCTGGGCATTAGGACTAGGCTGGTTTGCCCCTGTTGAAGAAGGGCGGGCTAGGCTATTAGAGAGCGTTGATGCTACTGCTACCTCTGATGACGCCATAGACGAGGTGGAAGCTGCCGACCAGGAAGTGGTTGCGGTAGCAACGCGATTATTTCGCGGTACGGTGCGTTCTGGCCAGCAGGTAAGCGCATCAGAAGGCGATTTAGTGGTTATTGGGGCAGTAAATGCGGGCGCTGAAGTCCTGGCGGCTGGTAGTATCCACGTCTACGGAGCGCTTCGCGGACGTGCCTTGGCGGGTATTCATGGCAATACCCAGGCGGGTATTTACTGTCGAGAATTAGAAGCAGAGCTTCTTTCTGTGGCAGGCAATTACAAACGGTTAGAAGACATTGATTCACAGTTGCTTGGCCGTGCCACAGAGGTGCATTTCGCTAAAGAGCAGCTGGAAATTAAGCCGCTGGGTTAATTCAAACGCATGAGCGTGTGTTGGTGCTTAATGCCTAGCGACGTCGCAAGCGCTATACGTTACAGTATGTCATGTTGTTGACATTGATGTTCCCGTTATGCGCAGTGCGACCCTTAAAACGCGCTCGCGATGAACGACTTCAAGAAGGAAGTAACTCTTGGCCAAAATTATTGTAGTGACCTCCGGTAAAGGGGGGGTTGGTAAGACCACTAGCGCTGCCGCTATTTCAACAGGACTTGCCCTGCGCGGTAAAAAAACAGTCGTTATTGATTTCGACGTTGGTCTACGTAACCTCGACCTGATCATGGGCTGTGAGCGCCGCGTTGTTTATGACTTGGTAAACGTTATCCAAGGGGAAGCAGGGCTTAACCAAGCGCTGATTCGCGATAAACGCGTTGAAAACTTATTTATTCTTCCAGCCTCTCAAACCCGTGATAAAGATGCACTGACGCAGGAAGGCGTAGAGCGAATCCTTGAGCAGCTCAAACAAGATTTTGATTTTATCTTGTGTGACTCTCCCGCAGGTATCGAGAGGGGGGCTCAACTCGCTATGTACTTCGCTGATGAAGCGATTGTTGTCACGAATCCTGAAGTTTCCTCAGTGCGTGACTCTGACCGCATTTTGGGATTGCTTGGCTCCAAGACGCGGCGCGCTGAACAAAGCTTAGATCCTGTTAAAGAGCATCTGCTGATTACGCGCTATAACCCCTCTCGCGTAACGTCTGGGGACATGCTGACCCTTGATGATATTCGTGAAATCTTGTCTATCGATCTGCTTGGCTTAATCCCTGAGTCCGAAGCGGTATTACGTGCATCGAACCAGGGGGTTCCCGTTACTCACGATGCGGCGAGCGATGCAGGTCAGGCGTATTCAGATACTGTATCGCGCCTATTAGGTGAAGATATGCCTCTGCGCTTCCATGAAGTACAGCGTAAGGGATTGTTGAACCGTATGTTCGGGGGTGGTCGGCGATGAAATTGCTGGAGTTCTTGAAGCGTGAGCGCAAGAAATCCGCCTCGGTGGCTAAGGAGCGTTTGCAAATTATCGTGGCGCATCAGCGCGGCCAGCGCGGTCAGCCAGATTATATGCCGCTGCTCGAGCGCGAGCTGTTGGAAGTCATTCGTCGTTATGTACAGGTCGATGATGATGCCATTCAAATTTCGCTGGATAGCGAAGACAATTGCTCAGTGTTGGAGCTCAACGTTACGCTGCCGAAAGGTTGACGTTTCCATATGGAAGCAGCATAGCCAGTCATTAAGCGTGGCTATTCGCTAAGAGGGGCGGCGAGAGGCGCTGCGGTTGTGCTAGGCTTGGGCTTTTGTACCCGCTTCGGCAAGCGCTTCGTTGGCTTGTAGGCGGGAAGCTACGCTCAAGGAGATTTCATCAATGGCGCCACCTAATGCTGCCCCTGCCAGTTTTCTCTGGCATGACTATGAGACATTTGGTGCTGATCCGCGTCGTGATCGGCCCGCTCAGTTTGCCGCATTACGTACTGACGCCGAGCTTAATGAAATCGGTGAGCCGATAGAGCTCTACTGCAAACCTGCTGATGACTACCTGCCGCACCCGGCTGCTTGCTTGATTACTGGCATTACACCGCAAAAAGCGCAGCGGAAAGGCTTGCCTGAGGGGGAGTTTGCCCGCCAAGTCCAAGGCTTTATGAGTGAGCCAGGCACTTGCGTGGTGGGCTATAACAGCCTTCGTTTTGATGATGAAATCTCCCGCCACTTGTTTTATCGCAACCTACTTGACCCTTATTCCCGTGAATGGCAAAACGGCAATTCCCGTTGGGACTTGATTGATGTGGTGCGCGCGTTTTACGCCTTGCGTCCCGACGGCATTGAGTGGCCGCAGCGGGAAGATGGTGCGCCTAGCTTTAAACTTGAGCACTTAACAGCGGCCAACAATATTGCCCATGAAGGCGCGCATGATGCGGTAGCTGATGTACGTGCCACCATTGCGCTGGCACGTCTGCTAAAAGCCCGAAACCCAAAATTATTCGACTATTTACTGGGCATGCGTGGCAAGCGTGCAGTGGCCAAGCAGTTAGACTTGCCTAGCGCTAAACCGCTTTTGCATATCTCCCGTCGTTACCCTGCTAGCCGTGGCTGTAGTGCATTAGTCATGCCGCTGGCCGAGCATCCGACGAATCCTAATGGCGTTATTGTTTACGATTTAAGCGTTGATCCTAGTGATTTGCTGACCATGAGTGCCGAGCAAATCAGAGAGCGTGTGTTCGTCAGTCAGCAGGACCTTTCCGAGGGGGAAGTGCGTATACCGCTGAAAGTGATCCACATCAATCGCTGTCCAGTCATCTTTCCAGCGACGGCGTTAAAGGATGTGGATGGCCCCCATAAAGGTGAATACGGCACGATCATTGAGCGGTTAACGATTGATATTGATGCCTGTCGCGGTCATTGGAAAACGCTGCGAGAGGCTAGCGGTGTGGCGCAAAAAGTAGCTGAAGTATTTAACGCAGCCTACGAAGATGTGCCTCAAGACCCTGACCTAATGCTCTATTCCGGCAGCTTTTTCTCTGCGGCTGATCGCCAGCAAATGGAGCGAGCATTGGCAATGGATCCCTGGGATTTAGTCGGCCAGCGCTTTGCCTTTCAAGATCCTCGCCTGGAGGAAATGCTGTTTCGCTACCGTGCGCGTAGTTATCCAGACACGCTGGAGGGCGAAGAGCGGGATCAGTGGGACGCGTTTCGCTGGATGCGCATTAATGATCCGGCCTTGGCGGGCTTTACGCTGAAAGCATTTGCGCGAGAGATAGAGCGTTATAACCAGCAGACCCTATCGGATCGCGAGCGCCAAGTGCTGGAAGAGTTGGTGATGTACGTTGAGTCGATGATGCCAGCTCAGGCATTTGATGCCTGAGCTGGTGGGCCTAGCTAAATCAATACTTAGTTAAGCGAATTTGTGTCGCTAGTGAGCACTCATTGTGCGTCGCTAAACGGCATGCGTACTTCTCGGTAGGCAGCGATATCGCTGGGTGAGTCGCCAGGGTTATAGCGAATATCTAACTGGTGCGATTGAAGCGTAGGCCACAGGGCCTGCAGTTCTTGTACGCTAACACCCAGCGCTAGTGTGGCGAGCTGTTCACGGCGATCAAAGCGCACGTCCTCCAGTGCTGTGGCTTGCCAGTAGCGGTTTGCCATGCCCTGTAGGCTTGTGTCTCGCTGGGTCAAGCGAGAATGAACCGCTTGACGATGCGCTGCTAACGCTTCCTCGGTTAATGTCTCCAGGCGCTCGCCTGCTGCCGCCATAAAGGCGTCCATGCGCTCGGCGATCATGCCGCTCTCAACATCCGGCGACTGAACTACCAAGGCAATTCCCGGCGCTTCTAACAGCGGTGAGTAACCCGCATTAACGATGTAGCCAAGCTGCTCCTCAGTACGTAGTTGCTGATAAAAGGGCGTATCCAGCCATTGAGCCAATACGCTGAGGCGCGCCTGCTCTTCAGGTGACGTGTCGCGACCCTGTAAATAACGCAGCACAAGCGACTCTTCGCGGCTGCTGTGTGGGTGAAGCACCTCAGGCTGATTGCTCACCTGTAGCGCTTCAAGCGCAGGGATATCCTCACGAGAGAGACGTGGTGATAACGCGCCGCGTATTACACTGGCCTGTTCACGAGCCAGCTCTTTATCCAAATTGCCAACGGCCATTGCGTCGATGTAAAGCGCGTCTAAAAACCGCTTGCGGAAGTTTTCTAAGTGGTGACGCTCTAACCGCTGGCTGGCATCAAGTAATTCAGTCGCTGACCACTGGGGGGCCAGTAGCGCTTCGCCCAGTGCACGGCTTGCCTGGCCATAAAGCGATGCTTGGGGGGCGTTTCGCCACTCGCGCTGGAGCTGATAGCGCACACGTTCAAAGGCGCTGGGGGAAATGTCAGCGCGCTTAAGCTGTTCAATCGCTTGCTCTATCAGTGGTGTTTGTCCATCGCGCCAGCCTGAAAATGACAGCGTCATACCACGCCCGTGAGCATAGGCGCTGAACGACTGGCCAGCCAACCAAGCTGGATATAACGACTCGTTTAGGCTGTCATTTAGCCATCCCGCTAAGAGATGTGTAAGTACCGCTTCTTCCGGCGAATAGCTGGCGCTGGGGTGCTGAAGGCTTACCCGCCACTCAACGCTTGGCGTGTTAAAGCGGCTGTATTGCATGTGCCATGAGGTAAATGAAGGCGCATCAATCAACACCTCTGGGTGCTCATCTTGCCCCGCTTTGAGAGTAAGGTCACTGGCGATAAAAGGGTTGGGTTCCGGTAACGCTAGGCCACTTAGTGCTTGCCCCAGTTGAGTGGGTGGTTGCTCTTTCCATTGGGTGTTGAACCAGGGTGAGACGGTGTCGCTTTCTACGTCTGGCGCAGAGTAAAAGCGCAGCATATTATCTGGGGTTAGTGCATCGAGATATAGCTGCTGACGCTCACTATCCATACCATCCATCCGGTAGGGCGCATACTGGACATCATCCACCGGATAACGAGAAAGGCTCATAGCTAAGCGGGTGGCTTCCTGCTGAGGTGCGCCATGCTGCTGGAAACGGAACGCTTGTTCATTCAGGTTTTTTTGTTCCTCGTAGCGCCACTCAGCTAACCCTTCCTCGCGTATCTGCTCAATGGCAGCAAATAGAGTAGCCTCAATATCGTCCAGTCGTTGTGCCCCGGCTGGCGTTAAGCTAATCGAGATGGCAAAGAGCGCCTCATTGCCGTCTCCTCGGCTTACTCCCGCCGAAAGTGCATCTGCAAGACCCTCGTTGCGTAGCGCTGCCAGCAAGCTGCCGTCGCCTTCATCGCCAAGCAGGTGGGAAAGGAGCTGAGACGGCTTTGTGCGGTAGTCGTCGATAGGGTCGGGGATCGGAAAATAGAAGCGTAGCTGACGGCGATCCTGTAATGACTGACGCTCAATGTAGCGAGGCAGCGTGTCTGGATCGATCAGCGGCGTGTCAATGGTGGGAACGCTTAGGTCATTATCGGGAAGACTTGCAAAGCGTTCGACAACTAATGCCTCAAGAGTATCGAGTGACTGGGGGGCAACAATGGCCAGGTTCATGACGTTGGCATCATAGTAGCGATGATAAAAATCAATCACCCGCTCGCGGAGAGTGGCTTCACCCTCGGCTGGGTTAGCGAGGGTGTCACGGCTGCCCACTGCAAAGCCCGTGGTGGGGTTGCTAGGATTTAGTAGCTGATTCAACACATCGTTTTCACGGCGGGATTCATCACGAATGCGTGCCATGTACTCAGAGTGAACAATATTCCGTTCGCTTTCTAAGTGGTCGGCGTTAAATAGCGGCGAAAGGAAGAACTCGCTAAAGCGGTCCAGCGCGCCTGGCAAAGCCGAAGGCTCAACATCAAAAAAATAGTTGGTGTCTTGTTGGGCGGTAAACGCGTTGTGGGAGCCCGCATTATCAGAAATGTAGCGCTGGTAGGCATCGGACTGAGGGTACGGTTCAGTGCCTAAAAACAGCATATGCTCTAAAAAGTGGGCTAGCCCCTGCAGGTCGTCAGGGTCTTGAGCGCTGCCTACGCGAACGTTCATTGAGGCGGCAGCTTTATCGGCCTCTGGATCACTAACTAGCAGCGCTTGAAGGCCATTTTCCAGCGTCAGTACGCGGTAATCGCGTTCGTCAAATGGGCTGACGATGGGCGTGATGGCGTCCTTCACAGG
Source organism: Halomonas sp. KG2 (assembly GCA_030440445.1). Classification (NCBI taxonomy): domain Bacteria; kingdom Pseudomonadati; phylum Pseudomonadota; class Gammaproteobacteria; order Oceanospirillales; family Halomonadaceae; genus Halomonas; species Halomonas sp. KG2. The sequence goes on from CP098528.1 coordinate 516,341, forward strand.
GGTGTCTTGAGCGAAGGCGAAAAAAGGAGTGCACCAAGTGACGCCAATCACGACGCCGATGACGGCCTGCCGTACAGCGTGACGGTTAGGCAGAGGTTCATTAGATCGTAACATTACGGTTCCTATGGCACAGCCCAGCGCAGCATCGGCCCCACCGGGTGGGCGCAGGATGATGACTGATAGGCAGGATTATTAACATGTTTTGATACCGGAAAAGCGCCCAACAGTTCCAATGGTGCAGGCATTAATAGCGCATTGAGTGCTTCAAGGTCGGTCGTCGGGTCCAGCCAGCGCATTAACGCTTCAGGAGGGATAACGACAGGTAATCGGTCAGTCAGTGAAGATAGGCAGGCGTTGGCAGGTACGCTGATCAGCGCCGTCGAGTCAGTAAATGCGGTGAGCGTTGTGTGGTAACGGCACCATAAAGCACCCAGTAACAGTGGTCCTCGGTTAACGTGGGTCACTAAATAGGGTTGCTTGCTGTGTGCTTGTATCTTCCAGATATAAAACCCGCTGACTGGAATGACACAGCGGCGGGCGCTAAACGCCTCGTTAAACATAGCGCGTTGGTTAAGCGTTTCTGCTCTAGCGCAATGGGGCGCGTGGTCGAGTACTTTCAGCCAAGGAGGCGTTAGCCCCCAAAATAATGGCTGAAGCCGCAAACGTCCCTGCTCAAGCCGTATTGCCGATACAGGCTGCCGGGGCGCTAAGTTAGGCGATTCGATAAGTGGTTCAGTATCAGTCAGCGAGGGCACAAGGCGTGATAGCGTGAGGCGCTGCACGTGAAGGCGTCCCGTCATGCCTGTCTCCTTATGCGAAATGGGGGTCGTGAGAGTACAAAATGGCGGGGTAACGCAACAATAGGTTAAATGTCGTGTTTTAGTGTCGAAAACAGTGTTCGATGTAAGGTATCCTAGCGTATCCCTTGCTCACGCTAAAGCGCGATGAGGCATTCTTCCTGTTTGCCGTTGACCTTAAGAGATCGCCATGGCCCGTCCTAGACAGCATGCGCCCGATGCCCTCCACGCGCAGGTCATGCACGCTTGTGATGAGTGGTTGGCTAAGCAGCCAGTCCATGGTTTGTCACTGCGTGCCCTGGCCAGAGAAGTGGGCTGCGCGCCAAGTACGCTGCTTAAATTATATGGCAGCTTTAATAACTTATTGCAGCACGTCAACGTTGAAACGTTGGCACGCTTACAGCATACCATTACTAGCCTGGCAGAAGATGATCCTGAGCCATGGCTGCGCTCGCTAGCGCTCGCTTATTGGCGCTTCGCTGAGCAAGGTTGCTACCGCTGGCAGCTGCTATTTGATTATCCACTGGCCCAAGAAGGCGAGCTGGATCAGCGCCAGAGCGATCTTATTGAAGCACTGTTCACTCAGGTGGAGACGTCGTTGAAACGGTATCAGCCAGCATTGGATGACCTTGAAGCACGACGTCTAGGTCGCACCCTCTGGGGGAGCGTACACGGCTTGGTACAGCTTGGATTAAACGAGCGCTTAGGCTATTGGCAAGGCCAGCAGTTGAAGGTGGATGAACTGCTGGATCAGCTAATGAGCACGGTGCTGGCTGGCCTGCGCCTCCGGGAGGCGGCGACGTGACGTGGTGGTTGGAAATGGTGCGTTGCGCGTTGCGTCGCGCCATTTATGTCGTTATGTGTGTGTGTTATCGGTTCTCTGTACATGGCCAAGAGAATGTACCTAAGCGCGGTGCTGCCCTGGTAGTCTGTAACCATGTCAGTTTTATGGATGCGTTGGTGTTAGGCGGCGGTAGTCCCAGGCCACTACGGTTTGTGATGGATCAGCCCATCTTTGAATCTCGTTGGCTAAAGTGGTGGTTCCAGCTCGTGGGCGCGATTCCGATTGAGTCAGAGCGGCATAGTCCTGGTGCGCTGCGTCGTACGCTGGATGAGGTGAGCCGTGCGCTTCGCGAAGGTGATATCGTAATGGTGTTTCCTGAAGGGCGCATCACCCCAGATGGCGATATCCACGCCTTTAGGCGCGGGCTCGAAACCATTCTTGCTCGCGATAATGTGCCCGTGATTCCGGCTGGCTTGGCGGGGCTGTGGGGGTCTTGGACATCACACTACGGTGGCAAGGCACTTAAAAAATGGCCGTCACGTTTTCGTGCGCCGGTCAGCTTACACTTCGGGCCGCCGGTATTGGTTCATGAGGTGGAGGATATTGCCTTGCGTCGCTATTTAGAGGCCCGTGTGAGGGCGCTGAAGGCAGCGGGTGATAGCGAAATCACCCACCGCCAAATTGGTTAGACGGTCAGTCGCTACGTTCGGCGTGCAAGGCGCAGCTTTTGCCAGCAGCGTGCTGAAGTGATCAGGTTGTCACGGATTTCTAAAATTTCCATCCGCGTATTACCAATCTGCAAGCAGGCAGGCCCTTCCGGAAACGCCTCCAGGTGCTCAAGGATTAAGCCATTCAGGGTTTTGGGGCCGTCAGTGGGCAGTTGCCAGCCAAGCATTTTGTTAATTTCACGAATATTGGCAGTGCCCTCAATGACATGGCTACCATCATCTTGCTGATGAATTTCATCATCTTCTGAGACATCGGTGGTGAACTCCCCGACAATCTCCTCAAGAATATCTTCTAAGGTTACCAAGCCTTCCACGTCGCCGTACTCATCCACCACAATACCAATACGCCGCTTCTGCTTTTGGAAGTTCAGCAGCTGTGTATGTAACGGTGTGGATTCGGGAATGAAATACGGCTCCCGTGCTTCTTGAACAATCGCCGCTTTGGTGACTTCGCTACGCGATAAAAAGCGTGCTGCATTGCGTAGATGCAGCATGCCAATAATATTGTTGATATCGCCTTTATACACCGGTAAACGGGTATGTTGGCTGGTGCGGATCTGGGTCAGAATATCTTCCAGCGTGTCGTCAAGATCGATGCCAAGAACTTCGTGTCGGGGCACCATGATGTCGTTAACCGTGACATTCTCAAGATCAAGGATCGACAGCAGCATAGCGCGGTGTCGGTAGGGAATTAGCGTGCCTGCTTCGTGAACGACAGTGCGCAGTTCATCGCGGGTTAAGCTGTCGCCGCCGTTCTCAACACTTTTAACGCCCATTAGGCGTAGCAGGCCATTTGAGATGACGTTGACTAACCATACCAATGGGTAAAGTAGTTTGAGCAGGGGTTCCAGGCCCAGGGAAGTAGGGTAAGCGATCCGCTCAGGCTTGATGGCCGCGTAGGTTTTCGGTGTGACTTCGGCAAAAATAAGGATGGTAATCGTCAGCAGCGCCGTTGAGATAGCGGGGCCGGAGACGTCGCCAAAGAAGTGGATGGCAATGATGGTCGCAATTGAGGCGGCTAAGTTATTGACGAAGTTATTGCCAATTAAAATAACGCCAATTAGTCGATCGGGACGCGTTAATAACCGCATGACACGCTTTGCGCGGCGATCACCGCTGTTAGCTTGATGGCTTAGTCGATAGCGGTTTATCGACATCATGCCTGTTTCAGAGCTGGAGAAAAAGGCAGACAGCAATATCAAAATGGCTAGCAGGCCGAACAGTAACCCCAGGGGGAAGTCGTCGCTCAAGTCGAAAGTTCCTTTATGGCGTATTAGGCTCGATTTTTAGAAGTATGGAAGTGGCCTGTCAAGGCCACTGTTATCAACGCCAAATTAAATCGGTGCTGATAATGCGGTGAGTATATGTTTAGCGATTGAGCAAGACTTCCAGTACAAACTTGCTGCCAAAGTAAGCCAGCAGTAGCAGTATGCACCCACCCAGCGTCCAGCGCACAGCGCGCATGCCACGCCAGCCAAAACGATAGCGACCCACTAAAAGTGTGGTGAAAATAATCCACGCTCCCAACGAAAGGACTGTTTTATGCACCAAATGCTGCGCGAACATATTGTCGAGAAAGATTAGTCCGCTGATGATCGAAAGTGTCAGCAATATAATGCCCGACCATACCAGTTCAAACAGCACTCTTTCCATGGTGGTGAGCGGTGGTAGCGATTGCACGATGCCACGAATATGGTGATGGCGCAGTGCTTGGTTCTGTAGGCCGACCAGCACCGCTTGAATCGCCGCAATTGCCAAGACGGCAAACGCCAGCGCAGAGCTGACGGCATGCAGTAAAATGCCGGGCGTTAAGCCGCTTTGGCTCCCCTGGCTTGGTAACCAAGTGGCAAAAATAAGCGCGATACCCGCGAGAGGGAATAGCACAATGCCAGCGTTGAGCACCGGCTTAAACAGGCTGGCGACGAGCACAACGTTGACGGCCACGGCCATCAGAAGCGTTGCGCTGGTAGTGAAACCGGGCAGTAGCCCTGGGGCTGAGCTAACAAGCTCCACAACTACTGGGATATGCAGTAAAAGCCCAAGCGCACCAAGTAGGCGCACCATGCCCTGGCGTGGTGGTACGCGACGAAATAGAGTCATGCCCTGCCAAATAGCAGCGGCGACATAGAGTATAAAAGCGATCGTGGCGAAAGGGAGCGCCTGCATGATGCTATCCGTGCGCCTTGCAGCGCGTTGTTGAATCCAGAGTCATTGAATCAACGCTGTGAAAGTCAGCGGTGCTAAATCGTTCAAGCTAGAACAGTCTGCCTACTATAACCAATCATAGCGGCGTCGCACAGCCATCGATAACCAATGTTGACGACCATGGAGACTCGCGCGGCGAGCGCGTATAATCGATCCTACATTCGTCCGGTGTAACCGCCCGGCGACAACGACGGAGGCAGAGGCCCCATGTTTCAGAATCTGAGTGAGCGTCTTTCCCAGACGTTGAAGTCGATCAAAGGCCAAGCGCGGCTAACTGACGACAATATCAAAGACACCCTGCGCGAAGTGCGTAAAGCACTGTTAGAGGCAGATGTCGCCTTGCCGGTGGTGAAGGCATTTATTGAGCGTGTTCGTGAACGTGCTGTTGGTCAGGAAGTCTCGAAGAGCCTCTCGCCAGGCCAGCAATTCGTTAAAATCGTCCAGCAAGAGCTGGAAGCGATTATGGGCGAAGCCAATGAAGGTTTATCCCTAAAAGGCTCACCTGCGGTCGTGTTGATGGCAGGCTTGCAAGGGGCGGGTAAAACCACCTCTGTTGCTAAACTGGCGCGTTACCTGCGTGAACGCGAAAAGAAAAAAGTGCTGGTGGTTTCCGCCGACGTTTATCGTCCGGCAGCGATTGATCAGCTAGAGACACTGGCAAAAGAAGTCCAGGTTGATTTCTTTCCGTCTCGTTCCGATCAGAAGCCAGTGGATATTGCCACGGCGGCAATCAAACACGCCAAAATTCAGTTCCATGATGTCGTATTAGTCGATACCGCCGGGCGGCTGGCCATCGATGAAGCGATGATGGCCGAAATCCAGGCACTGCATAAGGCAATTTCACCGGAAGAAACGCTGTTTGTGGTCGATGCCATGACCGGCCAGGATGCGGTGAATACGGCGAAAGCATTTCACGATGCACTGCCACTGACCGGGGTGATTCTCACCAAGGCTGATGGTGATGCCCGTGGTGGTGCAGCACTTTCGGTACGCCATATCACTGGTAAGCCCATTAAGTTTATGGGGGTTGGTGAGAAAGTAGACGCCCTAGAGCCCTTCCATCCGGACCGTGTGGCATCACGGATTCTGGGTATGGGCGACATGCTGTCGCTGATCGAAGAAGCCGAGCGCACGGTAGATAAAGACAAAGCCGCCAAGCTGGCCAGCAAGGTCAAGAAGGGTGACGGTTTTGATCTGGAAGATTTCCGCGATCAGTTACAGCAGCTCAAAAAAATGGGCGGCATGGGTGGCCTGCTTGGCAAGCTGCCTGGCATGGGGCAAATGGCTGATATGGCACAAGGCCCTGGTCCGGAAAAAGAGCTTGGCAAGCTGGAGGCATTGATTAACTCAATGACCCCCAAAGAGCGCCGCAAGCCCGATATTATCAATGGTTCGCGCAAACGCCGTATTGCAGCGGGTGCTGGCCTGCAAGTACCTGACCTGAATCGCCTGCTAAAACAGCATAAGCAGATGCAGAAAATGATGAAAAAAGCCGGCAAAAAAGGCGGGATGCAGAAAATGATGCGCGGCATGTCGGGCATGATGGGCGGCGGCGGGCCGGGTGGTCCTGGCGGCGCAGGTGGCATGGGCGGTATGGGTGGCCCCGGCGGTCTTCCCTGGCGTTAAGCCATTGTTAGCAACGTTGTAACGTGCTTGGCAAGGTTGACGGCTTAAGAGTTTTCTGGCTGTCAGGCTTTCCAAGCAGAGCGCATTTGCGTAGAATGCGGCCTCTTCATGCGTGGGTGTTGGCAAAAATGCGCGAGCATCGCCTTACCATCTGCCAGTGAAGAACCTGATGGTACGCAGCAAATCACTGATTTTAGTCTGCAGTGCCGAGAAAATAGTATGACGAGTGTTCTGTTAGCGATCTGCGCTATTGCACACTCTCGTAACCTCAACCGAAGGATAGTTATCGTATGGTTACCATTCGTTTGGCACGTGGTGGCGCCAAAAAGCGTCCCTTTTATCACCTGACTGTTACTGATTCACGCAACGCCCGTGATGGCCGTTTCATCGAGCGTATCGGCTTCTTCAACCCGGTTGCCCGTGGTCAAGAAGAGCGTCTGCGCGTTGATCTTGAGCGTGTTACTCACTGGCAGAGCCAAGGCGCCCAGTTGTCTGGTCGTGTTGCTGAGCTGGTTAAAGAAGCGCGTAAACAGGCTTAAGCCGGTTAATGCGTGACTGTCAGTAAGTGATAGCAGGTGATGTTGTCGTTGTAATTTGTTGGAGCGGTCGTCGATGACGCGTTTTGAAACTAGCCATACAGACGACGCACATGTGGTGCTTGGTAAGCTAACTAGCCCTCACGGGATTAAAGGTTGGCTTAAGGTCTACTCCTATACCAATCCCATAGACAGCATCATGGAATACCCAGAATGGTGGGTGCGCCAAGGGGAATCCCTCACGCGTATGACCGTGATTCAGGGACGTCGGCAAGGCAAGGGTCTTGTAGTGCAGCTAAAAGGTGTTGATGACCGAACGGCAGCCGAAGCGCTGGCGCAAACGGACATTCTGATGCCGAAAGAGGCACTGCCTACGCTTTCCGATGATGAGTATTACTGGCATGAGCTTGAAGGCTTAACCGTCTTCACTCAGTCAGGCGAGCGGCTAGGGCAGGTCAGTTACCTGTTTGAAACCGGCGCAAACGATGTCATGGTGGTGCGCGGTGATAACGACGCAATTGATAAGCGCGAGCGGCTGCTACCTTTCTTACCCGATGATGTGATTGTTGAAATCAGCCTCGAAGATGGCCGTATGGTCGTGAATTGGGATCCTGAGTTTTGAAAACAAGTTTGAGTAAGCAGTTGTCGAGCGAGCTCACAGTAACTGATTCAACTGTTACTGCAGCAAACGGTGAAGAAAGCAGCTTAACGGATGCTCCCGCGATGTGGATTGGCGTGGTATCGCTGTTTCCAGAGATGTTCGATGCGATTACCCAACAAGGTGTGGTCGGTCGAGCGGTAGAGAAACAGCGTATTGCCCTGGAGTTTTGGAATCCGCGCGATTACGCCACCGACCGCCACCGCAGCGTGGACGATCGCCCTTACGGCGGCGGCCCCGGTATGCTGATGAAGGTAGACACCCTGCGGGCTGCTATCTTTGATGCTCGGCAACGAGCAGAGCAAGCAACGGGACAATCGCCTACCGTGATCTATCTCTCGCCCCAAGGGCGTAAGCTGGATCAGCAGGGAGTTCAAGCGCTCGCCTCAGCAGGCCCTCTCGTAGTGGTCGCTGGGCGCTATGAAGGCATTGATGAGCGCGTGGTGGAAAGTGACATTGATGAAGAATGGTCAATTGGTGACTATGTGCTGAGCGGTGGTGAGTTGCCAGCAATGGTGCTAATTGACGCGGCGGCACGGCTGGTACCCGGTGTGTTGGGCCACCAGGATTCCGCTATCGAAGACTCGTTCAATGATGGCTTGTTAGACTGTCCGCACTATACCCGTCCTGAAACGATCGACGGGCGACAAGTGCCTGATGTGCTGTTAAGTGGTAATCATGCGGCCATCAAGCGCTGGCGGTTAAAACAGTCGTTAGGCCGTACATGGCAGCGCCGTCCTGATTTATTAGCGGGGCGTACGCTTGATGCCGAGCAACAGCGGCTTCTAGACGAGTTTATCGAGGAACACGCTCTGTCAACTAAGTGATTGTTTTTCAATTGCATAGAACAGGGCGGCGGTGCAGGGCAAATTAGGCCGGTAGTCTGTGAGACAGATAGTCTATGAGACAGTTAGTCTACGAGACTTAGCCTACGCACCTGCGTCACCCATAACGACTCCCGCGTAGCTCGTTTCGAGCGCCGGGATCACGGTTTGCCCCTTCCACAACTGCGTGGCAAGCCATTACGTTATTTAGGAGTATGAAAATGAGCAGCAAGAACAAGGTGATCCAGGCGATCGAATCCGAGCAAATGGGCAAAGAGATTCCGGCCTTTGCACCGGGCGACACCATCGTCGTTCAGGTTAAAGTAAAGGAAGGTACTCGTGAGCGTCTGCAGGCGTTTGAAGGTGTGGTCATCGGTAAGCGTAACCGTGGCCTGAACTCCGCTTTCACCGTACGTAAAATTTCTCACGGTGTTGGTGTTGAGCGTACTTTCCAGACCTACAGCCCGTTGGTTGACTCTATTGAAGTCAAGCGTCGCGGTGACGTTCGTCAAGCCAAGCTGTACTACCTGCGCGAGCGCAGCGGCAAGTCGGCGCGTATCAAGGAAAAGCTGGCTTAACCGCCACTTTTTCACGGGCGCACGCTGTTTTTGACATGCGTCGCGCTCGGATACCAAGACCCCGTCACCGCTTTGCGGGGCGGGGTTTTTGTTTGTGGTACCACCGTCAAGAGACCGTTAGCCTATGAGCGTGATAGATGCCTATCTAGATGCCTTATGGTTAGAGCAAGGGGCAAGCGACCATACGCTAGCGGCCTATCGGCATGACTTAACTGCTTGGCAACAGCAGCTCGAAAGTGCGGGAGAAACACTGTTAACTCCCTCGTCAGAGCGTTTTAGCGAGTGGTTGGAAGTACGTCGAGAACAGGGCTATCAATTACGCAGTAATGCACGGCTACTCTCGTCGCTGCGCAGTTTTTACCGTTGGGCACGGCTCTATGGGCATATTGCCAGCGACCCATTGGCCAATGTGTCACTGCCGCGGGTACGCCCTAGTTTGCCGAATACCCTGGAAGAGGAAGAGGTTGAGCGTCTGTTGCTCGCTCCTGATATCAGCACCGCGCTTGGCGTTCGCGACCGCACCATGCTTGAGCTGCTATATGCCTGCGGGCTACGCGTGTCGGAGCTGGTTGGATTGACTGGCGATGCGGTCAATCTTCGCCAAGGGGTTGTTCGTGTTAGGGGCAAGGGCGATAAAGATCGGCTGGTGCCAATGGGTGAAGAGGCTGCCGAGTGGATAGAGCGTTACCTAAAAACGGCGCGGCCCGCGTTGATGCAAGATCCTACACGGCCCGCGCTGTTTCCTGGGCGGGCGGATAAAGCCATGACCCGGCAAACGTTTTGGCACCGCATTAAAGCCCACGCTATCACTGCGGGTATTACTCGGCCCTTGTCGCCTCACACGTTACGCCACGCATTTGCGACCCATTTATTGAATCATGGCGCTAATTTGCGGGTCGTACAGCTGTTGTTAGGTCATAGCGATCTATCTACAACGCAAATTTATACGCATGTTGCCCAGGCGCGCCTGGAGCAACTGCATGCAGAACACCATCCGCGAGGTTGAAGATACAATGCATCAACATATGTCTTTCGTTGCTAAATCCTGTGTTTCTTGGCTAGCGCTGGCAGGGTGTTTACTGCCTGCTGTTGCCAGTGCTGATGCAGTGTCCGAGCAGCTGATGGAGAATTTACAAGTTAATGGCCAGTCAATGCCGGTGGAGCAGGTAAACGCAACGCCAATGGACGGGGTGTATCACGTCGTCCTGGAAAGTGGGGAGTCTTTTTACTCCAATGCCGATGGCAGCCACTTTTTGGTAGGGGACCTCTATCAAAATGCGGATAATGGTTTGGTTAACTTAACCGAGCAGGCGCGTAATCAGGAAAGGGCTACAGTGCTTTCTGCCATTCCAGCGAGCGAGCGAGTCGTTTTTCAAGGTGTGGGTGAGCCGAAAGCCACGGTAATTGTGTTTACGGACCCTACCTGCCCATACTGCGAGCGCCTACATGAAACGGTGCCTGAGCTTAACGAGCGCGGCATTGCAGTTCACTATATGGCTTTTCCACGCGCAGGCATGGGAAGTGGTGCTGCGACGACGCTTGAGCAAGTGTGGTGTTCGGATAACCGTAGCGAGGCCATGACTCAAGCTAAACAAGGCCAAACGCTTGCGGCATCGGCAAACTGCGATAACCCCGTTGCCGATCAGTACGAATTAGGTAAAGCTGTGGGCGTGCAGGGTACGCCTGCGATTGTGTTGCCCGACGGGAAAATGGTGCCAGGGTTTGTACCCCCCGACCGGCTCGTTAGCATGTTAGGCTTGGAAGACGAATAACGTCACGAGTAGTGACGAACGATAACGCTGAGACACTGATTTAAGAGGCGGCACCTATGGGTGCCCATCACGAAAGGGGAAGTATTTTGAAACCGGTAAGAGTAGGCATTTGTGGGTTAGGTACGGTCGGTGGCGGTACATTTAACGTCTTAACACGTAACGCTGATGACATTAGCCGTCGTGCTGGCCGCCCGATTGTGATTGAGCAGGTTGCCCACCGCAGTATTCACCCTGACTGCGATATTACCGGCATTAATGCGACCTCTGACGTGTTTGAGGTGGCTAATAACCCTAACGTGGATGTGTTGGTAGAGCTGATTGGTGGCTACGATCTCGCTCGTGAGCTGGTGCTAACGGCGATTGAAAACGGCAAGCACGTTGTGACTGCCAACAAAGCCTTGATTGCTGTTCACGGTAATGAAATTTTCCGCGCCGCGCACAAAAAAGGCGTCATTGTTGCCTTTGAGGCGGCTGTGGCGGGCGGTATTCCAGTCATCAAATCGCTACGCGAAGGCCTTGGTGCTAACCGTATCGAGTGGGTGGCGGGCATCATAAACGGCACCGGCAACTACATTCTTACCCATATGCGTGATGAAGGCCGCGCGTTTGAAGACGTGTTGGCTGAAGCTCAAGCACTAGGTTACGCGGAGTCTGACCCCACTTTCGACGTGGAAGGTATTGATGCCGCCCATAAATTGACCATCCTGGCGTCAATTGCCTATGGCGTGCCGCTGCAGTTTGATAAAGCCTTCACCGAAGGTATTTCTCGCATTACGGCAGAAGACGTCGAACAGGCCGATAACCTGGGTTACGTGATTAAACACCTGGGTATCTCTAAACGGACCGACCAAGGGCTAGAGCTCCGGGTTCACCCGACGTTGATTCCTAAAGAGCGCCTGCTGGCGAATGTGCACGGCGTTAAAAATGCGATTGCTGTGATGGGCGATGCGGTTGGTCCAACACTCTATTACGGCGCTGGCGCCGGTGCTGAGCCGACAGCGTCTGCCGTCGTAGCCGACCTTCTAGATGTTGCCCGTGATATCGCCACGGACCACCACTATCGAGTGCCTTACCTAGCGTTTAGTGGCATCGATGATGATGCCAGTCAACTGCCCATTATGCCGATGGAAGATATCACCACCGCGTATTATCTGCGTCTGTTGGCGGTGGATCGCCCGGGTGTGTTGGCGCGTGTTGCTACCATTCTGGCCGAGCAGGGCATCTCTATTGAAGCGCTGATCCAGAAAGAGGCGACTGAAGGTGAGTTGGTGCCGATCATTTTGCTGACGCATCGCACAAAAGAGAAACAGATGAACGATGCTATCCGTGAAATCGAGTCCATGGCGGATATTGCTGGGCCGGTTACCCGTATTCGCGTTGAAAGCCTGAGCGAAGGGGAGTAACTCATGCGTTATATCAGCACGCGCGGCCAAGCGCCCGCGCTCTCCTTTGAAGAGGTCGTGTTAACTGGAATGGCCAGCGACGGCGGACTTTATGTGCCGGAAACGCTGCCCGAGTTTTCTAAGGAAGAGCTGGCCAGCATGGCTGGCCTTTCCTACGCTGAGATTGCTTTTCGGGTCATGAAGCCGTTTGTAAATGGTGAAATTGACGACGATACCTTCCGTCGCTTGGTGACAGAAGCTTACGCCACGTTCAATCATGACGCCGTTGTGCCGTTAAAGCAGTTGGATGCCAATCACTTTCTGCTAGAGCAGTTCCACGGCCCAACGCTGGCGTTTAAAGATGTCGCACTGCAGCTATTAGGGCGGCTGCTGGATCATTTCCTGAAAAAGCGTGGTGAACGTGCCGTCATTATGGGCGCCACCTCTGGGGATACCGGCTCAGCGGCCATTGAAGGCTGCCGCCACTGCGATAACCTCGATATTTTTATTCTCCACCCGCACAACCGCGTATCAGAAGTACAGCGTCGTCAGATGACCTCGGTGCTCGCCAACAACGTCTTCAATATTGCTATCGAAGGCAATTTTGATGATGCTCAGGCAATGGTTAAGGCGAGCTTTGCTAATCAGGATTTCCTGAATGGCACGCGCTTAGTGGCGGTGAACTCGATCAACTGGGCGCGCATCATGGCGCAGATCGTTTACTACATTGCCGCTGGTGTTGCATTGGGCGCGCCTCAGCGGGAAGTGAGCTTCTGCGTTCCGTCGGCTAACTTCGGTAACGTCTTCGCAGGCTATATGGCGTTTAAGATGGGGCTGCCGGTGAAGCAGTTCATTATTGCTACTAATGCCAACGACATTCTGCATCGCACCCTTGCCGCCAATGATTTCTCCAAGAAAGAGTTGGCAGCGACCCTCGCGCCGTCAATGGACATCGTTGTTTCGTCAAATTTTGAGCGTTTGCTGTTTGACGCTTACGACCGCGATGGTGCCGCTGTGGCAGCGTTACTAGAACGTTTCCAGCAAGAGCCTACCGCGCTTGCCGATGCACCGCTGGCCAAGCTGCGCGAAAAATTCGCCAGCCATAGCGTTGATGATGCGACCATTCTGGAAGTCATTCGTGAAGCCCATCACCGTACTGGGGAGATCCTTGACCCCCATACGGCCACTGGCTATCGCGCTGCAGAGCGCGCACGAGTGGATACCACGACGCCGGTGATTACGCTTGCTACCGCGCATCCGGCGAAATTCGCTGAAGCCGTGGTCAAGGCAGGTTTCCAGGGTGTGCCGTTGCCCACTCATATGGATGATTTGCTTGAGCGCGAAGAGCGTTACACGGTGCTGCCCGCTGAGCTGAGTGCCGTGCAGCAGTTTGTCGCTGACAATCGGCGCTGAGGCGTCATGGCCGACGAACCAGCACTCACGCAGCAGAACGCCAATCAGCCACGCTTAGAGCCTCGTCCACTGGACGAGGCTATCTATGTGCGTGCCCAAGCGGAAGGCTTAAGCGAGCTACAAGCGCGGCTATTGGCCTCACGATTGCCGGGCTATAAGGGCGAGCTCGCACCACTGGTGGCGCCGAGCTTGCGTTACTTGGCGCATCCAGAAAGGCTAGCCGATGGTCGCCGTGCCGCTGAACGTATTGCCCAGGCAGTGGCAGAAGGGGAGTCCATCGGCATTCTCACCGACTACGATGTGGACGGCATCACCTCCCATGTGGTGATTCGGCGTACGCTGGTGGAGCTGTTTGGCGTATCCGAACACAAATTACATAGTTTGATTGGTCACCGTATCCACGATGGCTATGGCATTAGCCTGCCGCTGGTGGAGCGCACACTTGGTTTAAAACCGCTGCCCACGCTGGTGATTACCGCTGACTGCGGTAGCTCGGATGAGCCGCGAATTGCACGCTTGAAAGCTGCTGGTATTGATGTGGTGGTCAGCGACCACCACGCGCTGCCGTTGGAAGGCCCACCGCCTTCTGCCTATGCCTGCGTTAACCCGACACGCAGTGATTGTGACTACCCCGATAAAACGATCGCCGGATGCATGGTGGCATGGCTTTTGATGTCACTCGCCCGCGGCGTATTGATTGAGTGGGGGGCATTGCCTGATGCGACACCTAAGCTCTCACCGTGGCTCTCTTACGTCGCGTTGGGCACCGTAGCGGACTGTGTTTCGCTGGGCGGTAGTCCGGCTAACCGAGCAGTGGTTAACTACGGATTAACGCTGATCAACCGTATGGACGCTGCCTGTTGGCGCGCCATGGCGGCGCGGCTTGGGGCAGATAGTGTGCCGTTTAACGCTGAAACGCTGGCGTTTCAAATGGGGCCACGAATTAATGCTCGCTCACGGCTGGATGACCCCTATGCGGCGTTACACTTTATGCTCGCGGAAAGAGATAGTGTCGCCAATCGTCAGCTAGAAGTGCTTGATCAAGACAACCAGTCCCGCAAGGCGATTGAAGCGGACATGGCCGAAGAGGCGCGTGCGCTTGCCGTTTCGTCACTGGAGTCTAATGAGCCGGCGGTGGTGGTACTGCTGGAAGATGGCCACCCTGGCGTGCAAGGTATTGTCGCTTCGCGGTTAGTGCAGGCCTATGGCCGTCCCGCGTTGGTGCTGACCCGCGCGTCGGCGCCCAATATGTTGACCGGTTCTGGTCGCTCGATTGATGGCCTGCACCTACGGGATGCGCTGCAACGCACCTTTGAGTTAGCCCCTGAGTCGCTACCGCGCTTTGGCGGCCATAGTGGAGCGGCGGGTGTCGGTGTACCAAGAGAACAGTTAGCGGCCTTTAAAGCGGCATTTTTACAGGCCGTTGGTGAGCAACTGGGCGATACACCGCTTTACCCGCGGCTATGGACAGATGGCGAGCTCTCTACGTCGCAGCTATCGCTGTTAACGCTAAGCGAAGTTGAAGCGCTTGGCCCTTACGGGCGTGAGTTTGACCCGCCACTATTTGAAGGGCGCTTTATTGTTGAAGCACTGCGTCCAGTCGGTGCTGAAGGTGCTCACCTGATGATGGAGCTTTCCATGGGCGCAGTGACCAGCAAAGCAATTTGGTTCCGGGCGTTAACGCCAGGGGAGCTCCCCTCCTTTAGCGTGGGCGACACGCTGCACTGCGCCTATAAGCTCAATCGCAACCGCTGGCGAGGACGAGAGTCATTGCAGTTGATGGTAGAACACGCCAGCCCCGTCTAATCCTCGTTGCTATTCGCGGATTTTAGTCAGTGGACAACATCGTTTGATGGTTGAATAAGACAGGAAACTTGGTATGTCAGACTCGCTTAGTGGTAGCCATGTGGCTGCCAGACCGTCACGTATCCTGTTTTTCCCTCTGGGGTGGGTGCTTGCGCATACCGTGCGTTGTATCGAGATAGCCAACGTGCTGCGCCAACGCGGGCACGAGGTGATTTTCGCGGGTGATGATCCTAACCATCCCAGCTCTCGCTTGAACCTTGTTCAGGAAGCTGGGTTCCCTCTGCTCTATGCTCGGGAGCCGAATCTTCCTGATATATGGTCACGCTTTCAGCGTCTTGGCTGGAAAGCCTCCTTTTGGGATATGGTGCACCTACGCTATTGGGCGCCTCTGACCAAGATTATTGAGTCCCAATTGCAGGCTATCGAACAGGTCAAACCTGATCTAGTGGTGGGTGATGCCACGGTAAGTGCCAGTACCGCTGCGTACATTGCCGGCGTCCCGTGTGCTGGCATCATGAATGGCTATGCCGCGAGGTTGTTAACGCCGCCAACACCTACCTACTACGCTGCTAAAGGCTTAGACCGCTATTTACTGTCTGGTATCCGACGGCGACTTTATCAGAAGTATCAGCGGCCAGACCGAAATGCCTTTGACATGCTCTATCACATGCCAATGATTTCGCCTGATTTACCAGGGCTCTACAACTTGCCTAAACGGTTTCGCGATTATCATATGGTAGGGCCGATCTCCCCGGATCTAACGGCCCCGTTACCTGAATGGTTTGATGAACTTCAAGATGGCACGCCCAATATTTATATCACCATGGGGTCAACCGGGTTGTTAGAGCACTTCCTGCGCAGCACGTATCCCACGTTGGGAGCGCTGCCTTACCGTTTTATGGTGACCACCGGTGGTCAGGTAAGCGAAGAGGTGATGGACGCTGCCCCGAGTAATTTTCGTTTTACGCGCTATGCGCCTGGCTCACAGCTTTTGGCTCATGCTCAAGCAATGCTATATCACGGTGGCAATGGCAGTATGTATCAGTCATTAGCGGCGGGTGTGCCAATGCTGGCGCTGCCTGCCCACTATGAGCAGCGTCTCAATGCTCAAATTGGCGTGCGCCAAAAATTCGGCTTGCAGATGTCAGTGCGTAGAATTAATCCCAATAAATTGGTGCGACAGCTAGAGCGGCTAATGCATGAGCCCGTGTTTCGTCAATCTGCCCAGCGTTTTTCAAGCGCCGTGCAGAAAGCAAATGGGGCAGTCAATGCCGCGAATATACTAGAGAGTGCTCTGGGGCGTTGATGAAATAAGCGCCATTGCGTCGGAAATACCTGCTCCCTTCCCGGTGATTCTCTGTAAGGACACTGACGTTACAGAGTCTCTTGGAATAAGTGCTCGAATAATTCTACTAAAGGACATTCTCATGCGGGACGATCTGCCTCAAGATCCGCATAAATACTATGAAGATATGATGGCCATGGTACTTGGCACGCTGTTTGTTGCTTTAGGTGTGGCATTTTATACCCATTCAGTATTGATCACTGGCAGCACCGCTGGACTGGCATTACTGCTGAATTACGTGACTGGGTGGGGATTTGGTTTCTGGTTTTTTGCCATCAATGTACCCTTTTACTATTTGGCGATTAAGCGCATGGGGTGGAGTTTTACGCTGCGCACGTTTGCGGCGATTGGCTTGGTGTCGTTGTTTTCTGAACTCACCCAAGGCTGGGTACAGTTCGCCAATGTTCCGTCGCTGTACGCTGCGTTGATGGGGGGCGCTTTAATGGGCATAGGCATGTTGATGTTGTTCCGGCATCGAACCAGCCTTGGGGGAATTAATATTCTCGCGCTCTATCTGCAAGAAAAGCACGGTCTACGGGCAGGCTATGTGCAGTTGGGTATCGATGGGCTAATTTTGCTGGTGGCGCTGACCCAGCTACCGCTGGATCGCGTGGGTTACTCCGTGTTGGGGGCGCTGACGCTGAATTTGATTATTGCCTTGAATCACAAACCAGGGCGGTATATCGGTGTTAGTTAAATAGAACTAACGAGACAGGTCGCTAGAGATTTCTTATCAAGCAGGGTAACTAACCGTCGATGCGCCAAGCCGGCTGTTACTGTTAAGGTAGACGTCGTTAAATTTAGTTAAAAAGTATGTCCCGCAAATAAGAGTCGGTTTCCAAACATATAAAGTAGGGCAGGGGACAATGCACCACGATAGTGTTTTATGCGAAACGGTAACAACCAACAGTGTGAATGGCCAACAGGGGCTTGCAGAGGCATTGAGCCGGGCTAAGGGCTTGGAACCTCCGGTCAAGGTAACGCCTGTTTCATCCAGTAAAGGCATTGTGCATCGCTTGCGTTTGGCGCAGCAAAATTTGCTTTCGGTCTGGCGGGAGGAAGATTACTCAATACGTACCTCGCGCATGGCGCTGATGAAGCAAGACTATGTTCTGTGTAATAGCCCTGATACGGTTCGTCGTGTTTTTCTTGAGCAGCACGACAACTATGATCGTAAAAGTCCGCAAATGCGCCGTGCTCTGGAACCGCTTCTTGATGATGGGCTGTTTGTCAGCGATGGCGATTTGTGGCACCAGCGCCGACGTCAGTGCGCGCCATCGCTAACCAACGCTCTGTTACCTGGCTTCTGTACCACCATGACCGCCTCGGCGGAGGAGACTGCCAAGCGATGGGCCCAGCATCCCGCAGATGCGCCTATTGATATGCTGACTGAGATGGCGCATTTAACAGCGCGTATCATTGGCCGAACGATTTTTGGGGATGACACCACCGACGAAGAAGCAGAGCAGGTGGTGGCTGGCTTTACCGAATATCAGCGTCATTCTGAACATTTAGATATGGCCAATATGCTGGGATTGCCGTTTTTAAGTTTGCTAGGTAATCCACTGCGAAGAGCGCGTACGCGCTATTCAGCAAAACAAGTGCATGAAATTATTGACCGTATTATTGATCGTCATACGCACAGATCAGGGCAAGGGCAGCATAGCCTGATTGAGAGCTTTATGACGTCTATGAAAGATGGCGGAGATAATGGCTGTCCGATGGGCCGAAAAGCAGTGCGCAATGAAGCGATTGTCATGTTTATGGCAGGCCATGAAACGACGGCTAACGCATTGGCGTGGTGTTGGTATCTGCTTGATTATGACCCTCAGGCTATGGCGTGCCTGCAGCATGAACTTGATGACGTGCTCGGTGGTAGAACACCGTGCTTTGAAGATGTCGCTAAGCTGCCTTATACAATGGCGGTATTTGAGGAAGCCATGCGGCTATATCCACCGGTACCCATGCTGAGCCGACAAGCGCGAGGAGACGATAAGGTGCGCAATCGCGATGTGCGCGAGGGGACCGTTTTGCTCGTATCCCCTTGGCTGCTGCACCGGCACCGTAAATTGTGGGAAGCGCCCGATCATTTTGTACCTGAGCGTTTTCTTCCAGAGGCTCCACGTCCAGACAAATTTGCTTATCTACCCTTTAGCGTGGGGCCACGTGTTTGTCTCGGCAAACGCTTTGGGCTTTACGAAGGTGTTCTCTGCTTGGCAACATTGGCACAGCATTTCACACCTAAACTGGTGACAGGCCACCAAGTGAACATTGAGTGTCGACTGACATTACGCCCACAAGGCGGCCTACCCATGATGCTACAGCCACGCTGAAATGACTGATCAGGCGCTAAGCCAAAACCACCATACGATAGCGGCGATAAGACCGATTCCTGCCAGGTTGATCAATAGGCTCATAAGGCCTCCTGTTGGGCGGGTTTCCAAAGCCGTAAGCGGTTGGCGTTGCTCACCACGGTGATTGACGATAGCGACATGGCGGCACCGGCAATGATGGGTGACAGCAGCATGCCGGTGAAGGGGTAAAGCACGCCCGCAGCAATCGGGATGCACAGTACGTTATAGCCAAAGGCTCCGACTAGGTTCTGTTTGATGTTGGTGAGCGTCGCCCGGCTTAACTCGATAGCCGTAGCCACACCATGTAGCGAACCGCGCATCAAGGTAATCCCGGCGCTCTCCATCGCGATGTCGGTGCCCTGGCCGATGGCAAAGCCAACGTTGGCACGTGCCAGTGCTGGGGCATCATTAATGCCATCACCCACCATGCCTACAACCTCTCCTGCCTGCTGGCGACGCTCAATTTCCGCGTGTTTATCATCTGGCGTCATGCCTGCTTTAAACTCGCTAATGCCCACTTCCCGTGCCACGGCGGCCGCGGTGTGTTGATTATCTCCGGTAAGCATGACGACGGTTAAGCCATCTTCTTGTAAGCGTTTCACTGCGGCAGCCGCGTCAGCACGCAGTGGGTCACTGATGCCGAATAGAGCGGCTAGCTTGCCATTGGCTGCCAGGTATACCAATGAGCGTGCTTTCGCCTCTAGCTGGCGTACGCTCTCTTCTGCGGGGGTTAGGTCCACGCCAGCCTCTTCTAGTAGGCGGGCATTGCCCAACAGCAGTGAGTCGCCTGCTTGGGTGCTACCTTTCACGCCGCCACCGGTGACGCTATCAAACGTATCCAGTGTTTCAGCGGGGGCATTATGCGCTTCCGCATAAGCTGTTAAGGCATTGGCTAACGGATGTTCTGAACGGCTTTCCAAAGCGGCTACCCAAGCGAGCACTTGCGAGGAATCACTATGTAGCACAGTCGCATCGGTCACTTGAGGCTTGCCCTCAGTCAGCGTGCCGGTCTTGTCCACCACCAGGGTGTTAATACGGCTGGCGGTTTGCAGCGCTTCACCACTTCTTACCAATACGCCGTGCTCGGCGGCTTTACCCACCCCAATCATGGTGGAAATCGGTGTTGCCAGCCCTAAGGCGCAGGGGCAGGCGATAATCAGCACCGTGGTGGCGGTCACCAGCATATGGATCATCACGGGAGCGGGGCCGATGTTAAACCAAATCAGTGCGGTCAGTACGGCGATGATCATCACGCTGGGAACAAAAATTCCCGATACCTTATCGGCCAGTTCACCAATTGGCGGACGGGAGTTTTGTGCGCTGGCGACCTGTTCGGTTATACGACCCAGGCGGGTGTCGCTGCCCACGCGAGTGGCGCGATAGACCAAGCTGCCATTGCCGTTAACAGTACCCGCGCTGACATCGTCATCCGCGCTTTTATGAATGGGCAGCGGTTCACCGGTCAGCATGGACTCATCAATATAGCTTTGACCATCGAGTACGATGCCATCCACAGGCAGTCGTTCGCCGGGGCGTACGCGGATATGATCGTCTATCGCTACGTCGTCAACAGGCAACTCCTGTTCTTGGCCATTACGGATCACGCGGGCTGTTTTCTCCTGTAGGTCTAGCAAGCGTTTTAATGCACTGCTGGTGCGTCCGCGGGCACGCAGCTCCATGGCATTGCCGAGCAGGATGAGCCCCACCACCATGGCCGATGCTTCAAAGTAGATGCCTTGAGCGACCTCGGGTAGCCAAGGAGCAAACGCCACGACCATCATCGAATACAGCCAGGCGGTACCGGTGCCCATGGCCACGAGCGTGTCCATATTGGCCTGGTGGAGCTTGAACTGTTTCCAAGCGTTGGTAAAAAAGTGCCGCCCTGGAAATGCCAAAATAGCCAGGGTAAGCAGGCCAATGACCAGCCAATAAAGACGACCCATTCCCATGGGGTGTGGGTGGTAAACAAACATGCTCAGCATGAGCGGAATAGCCAGCGCTAATGACAGCATGCTGCCGCGCAGACGCTGGCGATAGGTTGCAGCCTCTTGGGACTCACGAATGCGTTCGGCCTCGCGCATGTCGACTATGGGCTCGGCGCGGTAGCCTGCTGCCGCCACCGCGTTAATCAGAGCCTCGCGCTCAACCTTGCCGGTTACTTGGGCGGTATGGGTGCCAAAGTTCACCGAGGCATCGGTAACGCCCGGGGTGTTGGCCAACGCTTTTTCGACGCTATTCACACAGCCTGCGCAGGTCATGCCACTAATCAACAGTCTCTGCTGAGGCGCGTGGGTGAGCGTCTCATTTCCAGCCGCCTGTTTGTCGTTACCCTTATCGACCGTTGGCGCAGTATCACTTTCTGTAGATGGTTGAGTCTCGCCGCTGTGGGCACCCGGCGGATAACCAGCTTCACTTAGCGTGCTATCCAGCGCATCGTTTTCTAACGTACTGGTAACTTCCAAGCGTTTTTCTGCGGGAAAACCTTCTACGTAGGCGTTGGGGTCTACGGCTTGAACCGCCTCGCGCATGCGCTTAACGCAGCCCTGGCAGGTCATGCCCGGCACAGTGCGCCTCAGTGTTTGTGGCTGCAGGGTTCGTGACTGCATGGTGCCTCCTCAGGAAAACTCTCAATTAAACGACATAGGCTATGACCGTCTGGTATGCCATTGGGCATGTGCTGCCAGCTCTCTAATGCCTGTTCCATGCGTTGGGCGAGCGCTTCAAGCTCGGCGATGCGTGCGCGGATCTGTGGTAGCCGGTGGGTAAGCAGGTCGCGCACCAATGGACATGGCGAGTCGCCTTGGTCGGCGTGAGCCAGGATGTCGCGAATCTCCGCTACACTAAAGCCGAGCTTGCGTGCTCGTTGAATAAAGTGCAGTCGCTCTAAGTCAGTGGTTGAAAATAACTGGTAACCGTTCTCGGGGTGGCGTGTTGGTGCCAGCAACCCCTCACGGGTGTAATGGCGAACCGTTTCTGCGGTAACGCTACCGCGTTTGGCAAGTTCGCCGACCTTCATCGTTCCAGGCTGCATAACGTCCTCTGCGTGGAAGTTGTGATGTTTTTAAGTGTAAAACCTATGGGTAACACACAGGTCAAGCGATATTGACGCCTTCGGTCGAAATGACTAAAACACTGATTTAAAACAACCGTTCGACTAATGTATAAGTCAAAACTGGAATAAAACGCTCGTTTGCCCTTGATCCCAAGCGGCCATTGGGCGAAAACTGAGGTGTTAGAACAAAGAAGGTGGATGGAAGTATCCATCGGATCATCGGGAAGAGAGGCCCACTATGCATAATAAATTTAAAAAGCTCACCTTGGCGGCCGCAGTAGCATCAGTCGCTTTTGCCAGTCAGGCGCAAGCAGGCGGTTATCAAATCAATGAGCAGAGCGTCAGCGGACAGGGGTATGGTCATGCAGGACGTAGCTCAAATGTGCATGATGCAACTATTGTGTACGGTAACCCGGCGGGTATGTCGTTTCTTGATCGTGCCCAAATTACAGTAGGTGGCACGTTCCTAAACGTGAATAGTGACATTTCTAATGTCCGTGCCTCACAGAGTAGCCCTGCTTTTCTTCAGGCGACAGGAGGCGCGACAGATACGTTGCCAGTGGCAGGTTCTAACGATGGCGATATGGTGCCAGGTACATTAGTTCCCTTCGCCTTTTATGCACACCCTGTTAACGAGCAACTGGCATTCGGTTTTGGCGTCTACGCGCCATTTGGTTCTAAAACCGAATACGAAAATGATTTTCAGGGGCGTAACCAGGGCAACTACACCGAAGTAAAAGTGATGACAGCTCAGCCGACGGTCTCTTATCGCTTCAACGAGCAGTGGTCTGTTGGTGCGGGTCTTACCTATAACCGCGTAGAAGGCGAACTTCGCCGTCAGGTACCAGTGGCAACACCGCTGGGCCTTTCTGAAGTGGATTCACGTGTAGAAGGTGATGATGAGGCCTGGGGCTATAACTTGGGTGTCATCTATCAGCCAGTACCTGAAACTACCTTTGGTTTAACGTACCGTTCAAAAGTAGATTTCAATCTAGAAGGCAGCTTTGCGGCGAACTCACCTGTGCTGGATCAGCTAGGGATCGGTACAGTAACAGATACGGCAGCGTTGGATTTAACAACGCCTGAAACAGTCAACTTCTCGCTGACTCAGCAAATGAGCGACAAGCTGAAGCTGATGTTTGGTGTTTCCTGGGCACGCTGGAGCCGCTTTGACCAGATTTTGGTCACCGGTACTGAGCGTGGTGAGATTACCAACGAACAGCAGAACTACTCTAATGCGTGGGCATTCTCTACCGGTGGCGAGTATCAGTTAACGCCAACGCTAGCACTGCGTGCCGGGGTAGCACTGGACTTTACACCCACCCAGGATGCCACGCGCAGCGTGCGTATTCCCTCTGACGACCGCCGTATTTTCTCGATTGGTGCAGGCTGGAGCCCGACGCCAGATCTAACCTTGGACGTTGCCTACTCGTACCTTACCGAGCGCAGCACCCATGTTGATCAAAGCAAAACCGACAGCTTCACCGTGGCGGGGCAGCAAACACCACCGATTACCTCTAACTACTCGGCCGACTTCAAAAACGAAGCCCATGGCTTCGGTGCTCAGCTTACCTATCGCTTCTGATCATAAGCTGACTGTTTGACTCGCTTTACCTATAAACCCGGCGTAAGCCGGGTTTTTTGCATGGCGATCCTTTTTCAGGGTGGGTGCGGTAAGCGTTGGCTTTCGTTACAATGTGTCTCAGAATTTCGCCGCTGGGGCGGCTAGCGTTGGCATTTTTAAGCCTAGGCGCCTAGCTGCCCCAGCGGCGCCTGTCTCTTTTGAACCGTGCGATACTGACCAAGGCTAGGCGATCCATGTTGGAAACTAATCCGATTCATAACCAGATCAAGGACCTGTCTGAGCGGACAGACGTTCTTAGGGGGTATCTTTGACTATGCCGAACGCAAAGATCGGCTAGAAGAAGTATCCCGCGAACTTGAAGACCCTAATGTCTGGAACGATCCAGACTATGCCCAGAAGCTGGGTAAAGAGCGCGCATCGCTTGAAGCGATTGTCGCCACCATCGATGAGCTTGATCAGGGCCTGGCTGATAGCCGTGACCTGCTTGAACTTGCTGAGATGGAAGAGGATGAAGGCACCGTTGATGAGGTGCGCAAAGAGCTCGATGGTCTGCAAGTAGCACTGGAGAAGCTTGAGTTTCGTCGCATGTTTTCCGGTGAAATGGATGAGAACAACGCTTATCTGGATATTCAGTCGGGGTCGGGCGGTACCGAAGCTCAAGACTGGGCGAATATCCTGCTGCGTATGTACTTACGCTGGGCAGAGAGCCACGGTTTCAAAGCAGAGATTATCGAAATTTCTGCTGGCGAAGTAGCAGGCATTAAATCGGCGTCGCTGCATATTCAAGGTGACTATGCCTTCGGATGGTTGCGCACCGAAACAGGTGTTCACCGTTTAGTACGTAAAAGCCCGTTTGATTCCGGCGGCCGTCGTCATACGTCGTTTGCATCGGTGTTTCTGTCGCCTGAAATTGACGACAGTTTTGAGGTTGAAATTAATCCCTCTGATCTGCGAGTAGATACCTACCGTTCCAGCGGTGCAGGTGGTCAGCACGTTAACACCACCGACTCAGCGGTGAGGATTACCCACGAGCCCAGCGGTATCGTGGTGGCATGTCAGAATCAGCGCAGCCAGCACGCTAACCGCGACTTCGCCATGAAGCAGTTGAAGGCCAAGTTGTGGGAGCACGAAATGCAAAAGCGCAATGCGGCCAAGCAGGAAGCGGAAGACTCTAAAGCCGATATCGGCTGGGGTAGCCAAATTCGCTCATATGTACTGGACGATCAGCGCATCAAAGACCTGCGCACTGGCGTTCAGTCTAGTAACTGCGACAAAGTGCTCGACGGCGATTTAGACCAGTTTATCGTCGCTAGCCTAAAGCAGGGTTTGTAATTTTTTTAGCGTTTGAACATTGAACAGGGTGCCCGATGGCTAACCAAGACGCGTCTTCTCTCGATAACGAAAACCACCTAATCGCTGAGCGCCGTGCCAAGCTCGCGGCTCGCCGTGAGCGCGCCGCTGAGCAAGGTAAGAGCGCTTTCCCGAACGATTTTCGCCGTGACAGCCTCACGGTTGAGCTACACGACCTGCTGGGCGAAAAGGATAAAGCGGAGCTTGAAACGCTTGATCATCAGGCGTCGGTGGCTGGTCGCGTCATGCGTAAGCGTGGCCCGTTTATCGTGATTCAAGATGTGGCTGGCCAAATCCAGCTCTACGTGGATAAAAAGGGCTTGCCTGCTGATGTGCTTGAGGACATCAAAGGGTGGGATATCGGTGATATCGTCGCTGCCCGTGGCCCAGTGCACAAATCGGGTAAGGGCGATCTGTACGTGATGATGGTTGAGGCGCAGCTGTTGACCAAGAGCCTGCGTCCGCTGCCGGATAAGTTCCACGGCCTGACCGATCAGGAAGCGCGTTATCGCCAGCGCTACGTGGACCTGATCATGAACCCGCAGTCACGTAAGGTATTTGAAACTCGCGCGGCGGTAATCAGCTCCATGCGCCGCTTCTTTGAAGCTCGCGGCTTTATGGAAGTTGAAACGCCGATGCTGCAGCCGATCCCCGGCGGTGCGGCAGCACGGCCGTTTATTACTCACCACAATGCGCTGGATATTGATATGTACCTGCGTATTGCACCGGAGCTTTACCTCAAGCGTCTGGTGGTGGGTGGTTTCGAGAAGGTTTTTGAAATCAACCGTAATTTCCGTAACGAAGGGTTATCTACACGACATAACCCTGAGTTCACCATGGTCGAATTCTATTGGGCCTACGCGGATTATCGTGACCTGCTCGATATGACCGAAGCCATGCTGCGCACGGCGGCCCAAGAAGTGCTGGGCACCACGATGATAGAGTACCAAGGCGCGAGCTACGACTTCGGGAAGCCGTTTCAACGGCTGACGCTACGCCAAGCGATTCTTGATCATGGCGACGGCATCACCGATGCGGATTTGGACACGCTGGAAGCCGCACAAGTGGTTGCAGAAAAGCTGGGCATTAAAGTGAAGGAGAGCTGGGGACTGGGTAAAGTTCAGACCGAGATCTTCGAAGAGGTGGCCGAGCACAAGCTGGACCAGCCGACGTTCATTACTGAATATCCCGCAGAAGTTAGCCCGCTGGCGCGTCGTAACGATGCTAATCCTTTCGTTACCGACCGTTTCGAGTTCTTTGTTGGTGGCCGAGAAATTGCCAACGGCTTCTCGGAGCTTAATGACGCCGAAGATCAGGCTGAACGCTTCCGCGAACAGGCAGCCGAGAAAGATGCCGGTGACCTGGAGGCGATGTATTTTGACGCTGACTACGTCCGCGCGTTGGAGTATGGCTTACCGCCAACGGCGGGTGAGGGAATTGGCATTGACCGTTTAGTGATGCTGTTTACCGATAGCCCCTCTATTCGGGACGTACTGCTGTTCCCAGCGATGCGCCCCGAAGCTAGCGAGTAACGCTGACAAGCTCTAGACAATAGCGTGCGGTACGAAGCAGCTGGAGTCCTTGGTGATTTTGCCAACGTCTTCACGAATACCAATGCCGCACGCCTTGTCACCGACTACCCAACTGCCGATCAGGGCATGCCGCTCACCAAAGCGCGGCAGTGGGTGGTAGGCCTGCAAAATACGCGGGTTGTCGGTATAGGGGCCATCAACGGCTTCGTACTGGCCACTCGTGGTCATCAGCTCAATATTGCTACCCTCTCGAGAGAAAAACGGTTTGCGCACCCAACCGGGTGTCAGCGACGTGCCATCACTAGTGTCAAAATACGCCGGTAACAGGTTGGGGTGACCTTCATGCCACTGCCAGAGCAACGGCAGGATGCCCTTATTGCTGAGAATGGCTTTCCACGGTGGTTCGAACCAGTGGGTTTGCATCATGGGCAGCAGCTCACCGAAAGCGTCATCGCTCATTTCTTCCCAGGGGTAGAGCTTAAACAGTGCGCGGATGGGCCGGTTTTCCAGATCAACAAAACAGCCGTGGTCGGTGTTGGGTTGATAGCCGATGTCTTCGATATGGATAAAAGGGGCATTCAGCCCTGCCTGTAGGGCACAGTCCTGCAGGTAAGCAACGGTGGCGCGATCTTCTTCATGCGCTTTGATGGAGGCGAAGTGCAGTGCCGGAGAGGCTGGTGGATCGCGTTCAAGGCGCTGCCCGATGTGGGCGAGGGCAGCAATCATGCGTTCCTGGATCGAATTGAATTGGTCGGCGTGGGCAGGCAGCAGGCGCTGTTCGATCACCTGCTCAAGCCACAGCCACTGAAAGAAGCCCGCCTCGTAAATACTGGTGGGGGTATCGTAGTTAAGCTCTAGCAGTTTGGCAGGCCCATTACCGCTATAGGCAAAATCCATGCGCCCATAGAGGTGTGGCTGGCCATTGTGCCAGGAGGCACGAATAACGCCCCACATCTGCTCGGGAATATTTAACTGGTGAAGCAGGGCATCAGACTGGCAGACCCGGTCAACGGCATCCATGCACATCTCGTGCAGCGCCTCGGTGGGATCCTCAATGTCTTGTTCGATCTGGGCCAACGTGAACTGGTAATAGGCATCCTCTGTCCAGTAGGGCTCCCCTTCAATAGTATGGAAGTGAAACCCTAGCTGGTGCGCCAGTTCGCGCCATTGAGGGCGTTCAGTAATGGCAACGCGCAACATAAAACGGCTCCTTGCTGGCGCAGGTGAGTGCGTCGAAAGATAGTAACCAAACGGTGGTTAGCTTAGGAGCCAAACCCACCTCGCGCGCTGGAGCGCGAACCAAACCCAGAGCGTTGGGTTGCCCGTTGGTTGGACTGCATAACCGATGAGCGGAAGGCCTTGTTACGTTGATCCACCCGTGAAGAAGCCGAAGACGACGCAGCGTTCCAGTCGCCGCGATTCTGACGGGTACGGTAGACCGGCTCTTGATACAGGCTTTGTACCCGCGCGCCATTGCGGTTGGCCATCATATTGCCAACCATATAGCCCATCAGTGCGGGACCAAACCAACTGCCACCTTGCCCCTGTTGAGCTGATTGGGGAGGGGGCTCACAGGCACCTTCGCCATGTACCTGTTCGCAAGCTTCTAAGGAGTCAAAGCGCGGAACCGCTTCAACGGCTGCCGTAAACGCCGCTTCACAGGCGGTGCGCGTGTAAAGCTCGTCTGCTACGCACTCGTCGACGTTCTGGTAGGCCTTAGGCTCAGAAAAGTTGATGTCCGATAGCGTGTCCTGCGGCGGAGATGACTGCCCACAGCCGGCTAACGCGGCTGTTCCGGCCGCGCCCATCAAGGCCAGGGTTAGCCGAGAACTGCGCTTGCGGCGCGGTGGCTGGTTAGATGATTGCATGAAAGTCTCCCCTTACCAGATCATGGACGCGGCGTTGAGCAGGCCAACCGCGATAGCGATAGTTGCCGCGAAAATACCGTATGCGACGTGGCCATCGGTAATATGTCCGGAAAGGCTCTGTCCTTTGCTTTTCAACACCAGCTTGATGGCAAAGAAGGTAACGATCTGCACGATAAAGGCGATGATGCCCCAGGCGATAAAATCAATGAAACTCACGCTGTTCGCCATAGCGCTGTAGAGCGGTATGGTAAAGCCTAGGGTAGCGCCGCCAAAGGCGGTTGCCGCTGCGACGTTGCCTTCCTGGATCAGCTTCCATTCATGATGCGGGGTAATCTTGCTGTACGCGACCATGAACGCTACCAGCAGGATGGCGGCGGTGACCAGATAGGCGAAAAATGCTGGCAGGCCTGCCAAATACATACCGATATTGCCCATTATCGTTTCCTTTTTTAGTCGTCAATTGTGAGTGGTGAATCGTAAGCCGTACGTGGTGAGCGTAAGTCGTGAATGGTGATCAGTGAGTCTTACCGGTGGCCATCAATGCGCTTCGATAATCACTGCGCTGATATCGATGCCCAGGCTGGTGACTAATTGATAACTGCCTTCCAGCTCATCTGCTTCAGCACTGAGTAGGATATATTCAAAGCGCTCTGAGGCCTGATCTTGGCGCTCAT
Organism: Halomonas sp. KG2; assembly: GCA_030440445.1. NCBI lineage: Bacteria > Pseudomonadati > Pseudomonadota > Gammaproteobacteria > Oceanospirillales > Halomonadaceae > Halomonas > Halomonas sp. KG2. The sequence continues at coordinate 545,210 of CP098528.1, forward strand.
AAAGCATGCAGTGGTGCGTGACTTGGGAAATCCCGCTGCCATTAGCGCGAGTCACTGTTTCCTCAAGCACTACCGGGGCTGACCATGCGCTGCTTTCAGCGCCCCATACGCGTTGATAGCGTTTAAGGTCGTCTGGAATGTCGTCGCCTGCTTCCAGCGTAAAGCTGCTCTGGCCGAGTGGATGAGCGGGTGCCTGGCTATCCGGCTGATTGATCAGGCCATCAAATTCAAGATTAGAAACATGTTGTGACGACAGGAAATCGAACAGTTTGTATTCAAACACCTTGCCGTTAGCAATGGAGGCTTGGATCCAGGTGTCATTTTCCAGATAAAAGCGCGCGAGCTGTTCGCCCTGGCCGAGTTCGACGACGCCAATCGCGGCTATTTCCTGCGCTGCGCCACTCCAACTGGCATCAAAGTTCAGGCTGTCGAACGCTTTCAGCGACAGCATATTGAGCGACACCATACCGCCAAGCCGAAGACCGTTGAAGTCGTCAGGGGTCATGCCGACGGGCAGTCCGCTAGAGCGTTGGGCGGTGTCGCTGGCATGCTTTTGCTGCACGCCTTTACTGTTGGCACGAAACAGTGATTTAAGTGAACCAAGCATGGTGATGAACCTCCATGGAACGGTGGGATATCATGCCAGCAGCGATGAAAAATGTGCCGACGTCAGACGCTCATAGGCCATGTAATACAGCACATCACCGTCGCTTAGCTCACGGGTGGAGGGCGGGTTGAGCATATTCGCCTCGCCGCTAACGGAAGTGACGCCGAGCAGGGTGGCATTATGCGTTTCCTTGGCTAGGGCGAATAATTGGCCAAATGTGCTGCCTTTAGGAATATCTTGCAGCCGCGTTTGATATTGAGTGGCACCATGATTGACGGCGAGCAGCTCATTCACGACGCGACTTATGCCTGCATCGGTGGCTGAACGCACGAGCATTTCCAGTGCCAGGGCCTCGGTGCATTCGATGCCCGGCAATGTTCGGCGCAACATCGCTGCGGTATTAGGGTTTTCGCAGTGGGCAACGATATGGCAGCCAGGTGATTTCAGGCTGTAAGCGGAAAGCGCTACGGTAGCCACGCGTTCATCGCTGCCATCATAGATAATAATACGGCTGGCGTTTTCAACACCGGCGCGCTTGAGAAGCTCGATGTTGGCGAAGCTATCGCCCTTGACGAATTTTAGGTCGCCTGGACGAGGGTTATTGATATCTTTGGTGACGCATAGCACGATTTCATCGGGGAGCTGCCGATCAGCTTTGAGAATATCAATAATTTTTTCAGTGGTTTCTCCATGCCAGCCCAGCACGACCGTGTGACCGGTAAGATCGCTGTAATCGCCTTTTCCTTGCATTTGCTGCCTCCAAAAGTTGCCTACCGTGACGGTTGCCTTGCCAATCAGGGCAGCAAATAGCGCAATACCGCCCGGGATCAGGTAAAACACAGCGATCAACTGCCCCGCGGTTGAGCTTGGTGAGAAGTCTCCATAGCCCACCGTGGAGGCTGTAACGACGTAAAAATACAGCCACAATGGTAGTGAGTTGGCAACCTCTTCGCCGGAGAGCCCCATTAACATCCATGAGGTTGCCATATGTGCCAGCGCCAGCAACAGCAAGAATGTCCAACTGACGTTAATCGTAGAGGCTTTAAGAACTTTCAGTAGCCGTTGTAGCACTGGCATGGCGTCAGTCTTCCTTGCGTTCAGACGGTTGTATTAACGTTGGCACTCAGTTGCCAGCATTTTGCTTGGCTTTTAGGCGAGCCAGAACATCGCTTCCTGATGTTTGCTGTTTACCGATACCCGCCTGGGAAAGGCGTGCTTCCAAGTCAGCGCCGGAGTCTTGCGCTTGCATTGATTCGCCGATCTTGAGCTTTTCAGCCTGTAGGGCTTGGCGCTCTTTAATACGCTCAAGGGAGGCAACGGCGCTGTTCATGCTAGCGTTTTGTCCAGCGTGTTGAGACGCGACAGCAGCCTGTGCTTTTTGCGCGGCTTCAGTGGCCTTGACGTGGGACATCTGCTGCTCAACGCGGCGAATTTCACTTTTCGATTTAGCGATGGTCGACTTCAGTGCTTCGATAGTGCCATCGTATTGGGTGACATTGGCCTGAGAGATTTCGCGCTCGCTTTCCAAGCGGGCAATTTCCCCTGCGACTTCTTCAGCTAAGCTCTGCTCGCCTTTTTCAAGCGCGGCCATGGCGCTTTTTTCATACTCGGCCATTTTGTCCGACAGCGTATCCACTTCCTTGGCGGCAAGGTTACGCCTGGCCATGATGGTCGTGAGTTCTTCATTGGCCCGGTTCATGGCTGTTTTAGCGTCACGCAGTTCCTGCTCCATGATACGAATCCCCTGACTATCGACAATCGCTTCGCCGGTTTCAGTGGCTTTGCCGCGCAGGGCGGTAAACATTTTGCGTAGTAACATTGGGTAACTCCTTAAGTCGAGCCAATCCGACGCTTGCGCGCGGGACGAACAACAGGGTGATACTTAACAACAGGCGATACTTGGCTGGTGCCTGGATCACGTTAACTCGTGAGTATTTGAATCAACCGATTAAATCGGCAATTTCCAGTGCAGCCTGAGCGCAAGCTTCGACTTCAGCACTGATGGCCTCAAGTTTGCAATCTGCAAACAGTTGGCCATAGACCACATAGTAATCTTCGTCACCCAGGGTGTGGATACCAACACTCACTAACGGTAGGGTCATGCCTAAACGTAACAAAGCATCGTTGAAGGTATGGATATTCTCAACCGCGCTGGTGGGAGCCACTTCGGTCATCACCAACCACTCTTGCTCGCAATGCGTCAGGGTAACAGGTAAGTCGCCGTAGTCCTTGAGCGTAAATACCAGTGAATCGTTGTCTTGGTCGAGAGTGATGTCAGCGTTAGGCCAGGTCAGCTCGTTCTGTTCGACGCTGTGCTTAATCGCTTCAAGTCGTGTCTGTGTATTCATTGAGCGTATCCTAATGGTCTATCCGGCAAGGGCTGTACATAGGACTGTAACAGCCGTGTCGGTAAGTAACGGTGTTGTTAGCTAAAAATTCTTCAGCATTTTACCGAATCAATCGATATTGCGTCTGCACCGATGGCAAACTAATCCGTTAGCACCCATAATGATCAACGTTTCGACGGCGAGGAGAATCCCATGAAACTGCTAAATCGCTCTGCCCTGAGCGTCAGGCCGACCCAGACCTTCGTGGACTGGATCAATGCGCTCGAACCCACCATGGGAGACGACGACCTGACCCTGGACGACGTCGAACGTGAAAGTACGGTATACCTTATCCCAGAGATGGATACCCCTGAAGCGCTGGAAACGTTTGTTCGTGAGCGCTATGTAGAAATCCTAGAGACCGAGCTGCGTGCTTGGGAAGAGGATGAGCGCCAATGGCCAGAAAAGCTTGACTGGGCACTGTTTCAAGACTTTTTACGCATTGAGCATAGCTACCTTGCGATTGACCTTGACGACGAAACCGCCCTCGAAATTTCAGAGGTTGATGACGCACTTCTGCTCGACAATGAGCAAGACTAGCGCATTGCCGTCTTAATGTAAGCGTATTGTGGAACCGGCCCAGGCCGGTTTTATTGTTTTTAATGGTGCAGTTTAGGAACGAACCACCATGCGATTGTTTGAAACTCGGGCGGGTGACGATGGTTTGCCGGGCCCCGCGCGTGCGCTTGCCGTACTGGCACTCGTCACCGGCACGCTAATGGCGGTGGTCGACACCACCATGATTAATTTAGCACTCCCGACGATTGCCGCAGATCTAAATGTGCCTGCCTCCAGAGCGGTATGGATCACCAATTTATTTCAAGTGGTCTGCGCGGCGTTCTTATTAGTGTTCGCAGGCATAAGTGAGCTGATCACCCGCAGGCGGCTCTATTTATTTGGTTTGGCCACCTTCGTTTTCGCGGCGTTAGGGGCGGCGCTGTCGCGTAATCTAGAAACGCTACTGATATTCCGCGCCCTGCAAGGGTTGGGGGCAGCGGCCACGCTGTCCATCGGTCCGTCGTTGTATCGGGCAATTTTTCCGTCACGTCTATTGGGTAGCGCTTTAGGGCTTAGCGCGTTAGTGGTAGCCGGTGGCTATGCAGCCGGCCCAACGTTGAGCGGCGTCATCCTCTCGTTTGTCGACTGGCCTTGGTTGTTTGCACTTAATGTTCCGCTTGGTGTGTGTTCACTATGGCTGGCTAGTCGTGCGTTGCCCCGAGATAAACCACGTCGGGGCAGCTTTGATGTGCTGGGTGCACTGTTGTCTATGCTGATGCTAGCCAGTTTCTTTCTCGCGATGGATGCAGTTGGCCATGCTGCACCGCTATGGCAAAGCGGTGGCTGGGCGGTGATAGCGGTGCTGGCTTGTGGGCTGTTTATTCGACGCCAGCGCTACGCACCTTATCCGCTGTTATCGCTGAGTATATTTGCTGAGAAACGCTTTACGCTGGCTGTTTCAGCGTCAGGGTTGGCCTTTATCGGTCAGGGGCTAACGTTTGTTGCGCTGTCGTTTTTTTATCAGGAGCAGATGGGATTCTCGCCACTGGAAACAGCTTGGTTGTTCACCCCTTGGCCGTTAGCGATTATGGTGGTTGGCCCCCTGGCTGGTCGTTTAGCTGACCGGATCAACCCGAGTCTTCTTTCAAGCGCAGGCTTGATAATGCTGATGATGGGATTAGTGGCGCTAGCACTCGTGGATGAATCTACCGGCGTGGCAGGCAGCCTGTGGCGCACCGCCTTGTGTGGCATCGGCTTTGGTCTGTTTCAGCCACCTAACAACCGCGAAATGATGGGCAGTCTTCCGCCTGAGCGAAGTGCTAATGTCTCCGGCGTGATGAGCACTACCCGTACCGTTGGACAATCACTTGGGGTGGCATTGGTAGGGGCGGCCTTGGCGTTGGGTTCGCCTGTACAGATAACCCTATGGCTGGGAGCTGGCACCACGCTGCTAGCGTTAGTGGCGAGCCTTTCCCGGGTGGCGTTAGCCCAGCGTGCTCTCATTGAGCGACGGGCATCGTCTGTTAGTAAGTAAGGGCGTACAATAAATTGGTTGCTGATTGAAGGAGAAAGTACTCATGGCGATGCAGACACAGATTGAGCAGAAGTTAGCGGCGTTAACGCCCGACGTGCTGCACGTAGAAAATGAAAGCCACATGCACAACGTGCCGGCTAACGCTGAGACACACTTTAAAGTCACCCTGGTAAGCGATAGCTTCGATGGCATAATGCCGGTGAAGCGCCATCAGCAGATTTATGCGCTGCTCGCCGATGAGCTGTCTGGGCCCGTGCATGCATTGGCGTTGCATCTGTACACTCCAACAGAGTGGCAGGCACGTGGCGGCGAGCGCCCGAATTCGCCTAACTGTCGGGGCGGTGGCCAGTGACGCCAGACGTTATCCGTCGGCAGTATTTGGATGCAATGGGTATCACAGCCTGGGCAGCCAAATATCAACTGCCTAACGCACGACCTACGGAGGCGTGCGAGTGGGAGGATGCGCCTGCTGTTACTCCGCCGCGAGAGCGCCTTCATGCGCTATTAGACGATGCACCCGCACCTCGCCCGCGTCATCAGTCACCGAAAGGTGATAGTGCTGCTACCACTGGTACGGCATCGGCATCCTCTTCGGCCCCGGCGGCAGTGCGCGCGCTGTTGGGCCAGCCTCCTGTTCCTGCCAGTAAGCCAGCCGACGCCCCCGTTGCTTCTACACTGGAAAATTCTACGCCGGAAAAAAAGCCGGTTAGCAAAGTTGAGCCTCTGACGTTCAGTCTTTCCTGTATATGTGTTGGTGGGCGCTGGTTAAGCCTTCATGAGGGGGAAATAACGCCTATTGAGCAGCAACTGCTGGCTAATATGCTGCGGGCAGCAGGCGTGTTGAGCGCTGAAATGCCCGCAGTGACGTATTTTAAATGGCCGCCAATGGCCAACACGTTCACGCCGGAGGAGCCGCTGGAAGAAGCGCAAGACGGAGTAGCTGCCTTTATTGCTGGCGCGGCAGGTAGGCAGGGCTGGCAGTTGGAACGCTTGTTGTGGTGGGGAGCTGACGAACTAACCGATGATTCCCCCTTAGCGCGGGTCATAGCTGCTAGCCAGCAACGCAGCCAAACGTTGTCGCTGCCCGTGTGGCAGGGCCCTGCATTGAGGACACTTGTCGAACAGGCGAGTGCCAAGCGTAAGCTTTGGCCTGCGCTGGTGTCGCTTGGTCAGCAGTGGCGTGCTGAGGTTGCCACCCAGTGATAAGCCCATTAAGCGTTGCTGATAGTGCTGCGTTACAGGCGTTAGAAGCGCAAGCTCACAGTGGCATAAGTTCGCTGCATCTCCATGACGCGCTAAACGACCCTAGTTCACAGGTGATTGGTTACTGGCAACAACTTGTACCAGTTGGCCATGTGTCCGTTGGCGATATATTACTTGGTTATGCCATCGTGGTGCGTTTGCCATTTGAGGCAGAGCTTCAAGCGATTGGGGTGCTTCCACAGCAGCAGGGGCAGGGGATCGGTGGCGAGCTACTTGGCGAAGTGGTCGCCTGTGCTAGGCAGTGGCAAAGCGAGCGCTTACTGCTCGAAGTACGGGCAAGTAACCAGCGTGCGATAAAGCTCTATCAGCACTACGAGTTCAATGAAGATGGTCGGCGGCGAGATTACTACCCGGCTGCACGGGGGGCAGCCGGGAGAGAAGATGCGCTACTGATGTCGCGCTTGCTTTAAGACACGCTATCGCTTTCGATATCTTCAAATTTGCTGAGTACGCCCTGTAAGCGACGCTCCCACTCCTCACGTTCCTGCTTTAGCAGCGCGTTTTCGCCACGCAGTTCTTCGTTTTCAAGCTTCATTAATTCCAACGCCTCAACGGTGTCGGTAATTTTCTGTTCCAACTGGTTAAATAACTCAAGGCTCATGCCTACCTCCAATAACGTCGACAGGCACACTACCTGTCATAACGGGGACAAAAACGTAATTCAGTTAGGCGAGCGTAACGCCGCTGCAAGATTGCGGCAAGCGCAGTTTACACGGGTTTACGAAGATAGAGGCGAGCCGCACTTTCGCCCGCCTGGGTTTCCCGATACAGCTGCCAGTTAGTGGGCACGTTTGGAGAGAGCGACTTTTCAGTTTCCAGGTAGATCATGGCATCGTCTGCAAGCCAGCCGCCGGTTTCTAATGCTGAGCAGCAGGAATCGGCTAAGCCTTGATGAAACGGTGGATCAAGGAAGACAACATCCGCAGGCAGTTGGCAGGGTTGGTTGAGAAAAGCGAGTGCATCGGTAGATACCACTCGGCCATTACTGGCGCCAAGGGTGATAATATTTTCACTAATTAGCGCGGCTACCCGGGAATCGCGCTCGACAAACGTCACGTTGCTGGCGCCGCGGGAAAGGGCCTCAAAGCCTAGCGCTCCCGTGCCGGCAAAGAGGTCTAGCACTTGTTTGCCAAACAGGTGTTGGCCTAGCCAGTTGAATAGGGTCTCGCGCACACGATCAGGAGTGGGGCGTAGCCCTGGGTGGTCGAGTACAGGCAACTGACGGCGGCGAAAGTCGCCGCCGATTATGCGTAGCTTACCCGGCGGTTTGGCAGGTCCGCGCTGCGCCGTCGATGAGCGAGAAGTAGAGGGGCGAGAAGAGCGTTGTCGTTTCATAACGCGGATTGTAGCGGGCTACTTATCCAAAGTCTTGGTCTGCGGTGGTAGGATAATCGCAATGTTCACCTATTTAGTCGGATGACACCTATGTTCGGTTTTTTCAAACGTAAGAAAAAGCACGACTCCCAACAGGAGCAGCAAGATCGGCGGGCGCTGTCTCAGGAGGAGCATGGCGAAGTAGAGGTTACCAAAGAGCCAGCGCTAGAGCATGAAACAGAGCAGGCCTCGCCAACGACGGAAGCGGTTGTGCAAGAAACGTCAGTGCCTGAAACCGCGCCAGCGGATCACAAGGCATCCGTTGAAGAAACCGCTGAAGAGGCACAAACAATTGAATCAGAGCTTGAGTTAGCCTCTGTTCCAGAGCCAGAACCAGAACCAGAACCAGAACCAGAACCAGAACCAGAACCAGAACCAGAACCAGAACCAGAACCAGAACCAGAACCAGAACCAGAACCAGAACCAGAACCAGAACCAGAACCAGAGCCAGAACCAGAGCCAGAACCAGAGCCAGAACCAGAGCCAGAGCCAGAGCCAGAGCCAGAGCCAGAGCCAGAGCCAGAGCCAGCCACAATGCCTGCCCCTAAGCCGGCTCTTCAAGAGAAGCCCGTGGCCGAAAAAGGCGAAAAGAGAGGCTGGTTCGCTCGTATTAAGTCAGGGCTAGGCAAAACCCGCGCCAATCTAACGGACGGTATTGCCGATCTGTTTCTGGGTAAAAAGCAGATTGATGATGAGCTGCTGGAAGACCTTGAGACCCAACTGCTGATGGCGGATGTAGGCATTGAAGCCACTAGCGAGATTATTGAGCGCCTTGAAGCGCGCGTTTCGCGCAAAGAACTGAATAACCCGGAAGCGCTTTATCGCGGGTTGCAAGAAGAGCTGGCGTTGATGCTAGCGCCGGTAGCGACGCCGCTAAGTTTTGAAAAAGAGAGTGAAGGGCCGTTTGTCATTCTCGTGGTAGGTGTTAATGGCGTAGGTAAAACAACGACTATCGGTAAGCTGACCCAGCGTTTTCAGCGTGAAGGTAAAAGCGTCATGCTCGCCGCAGGCGACACCTTTCGTGCAGCGGCGGTTGAGCAGCTTAAAGTGTGGGGCGAGCGTAACAACGCGCCGGTGATTGCGCAGCACACGGGGGCTGATAGCGCTTCCGTGATTTACGACGCGGTGGCGGCTGCCAAATCACGTGGCGTGGATGTGCTGATTGCCGACACAGCAGGACGGCTGCACAACAAGAGCCATCTGATGGAAGAACTGAAAAAAGTTCATCGGGTCATGCAGAAGCTGGATAGCACTGCTCCCCATGAGGTGATGTTGGTGCTGGATGCAGGGACAGGGCAGAACGCTATTTCCCAAGCCAGCACATTTAACGACGCCGTGCCGATCAGTGGTATTACGCTGACCAAGCTGGACGGTACCGCCAAGGGCGGGATTATTTTCGCATTGGCGAAGCAGCTAAAAACACCGATTCGCTTTATTGGCGTGGGTGAAGGGCTGGATGATCTCCGCCCCTTTGAGGCAGGTGACTTTGTTAACGCGCTGTTTGATCGGCAAGGGGATGATGGCCGCGCATGATCGCTTTTGAACATGTGGGTAAGCGCTATGGAGGGCGCTTTGAGGCGCTGGCACACCTAAACTTTCGCGTTGCAAGAGGCGAAATGGTGTTCCTGACCGGGCATTCTGGTGCTGGTAAAAGCTCGTTGCTGCGACTGATTATGCGCCTCGAAAAGCCTAGCCGGGGCCGAGTCGTGGTGGCTGGGCACGATATTGCCGAGCTCCACGCCAGCCAAGTGCCGTTTTACCGTCGTCAAATTGGCGTGGTGTTTCAAGATCACCAACTGCTGTTTGATCGCAGCGTGTTCCGCAATGTATCTCTGCCGCTAGAAATCCAGGGGGTAGAACCACGCGAAACGGCGCGGCGCGTTCGTGCAGCATTGGATAAAGTCGGGCTTTTACACCGCGAAAAAGCGCTACCGGTAGAACTTTCCGGCGGTGAGCAGCAGCGAGTGGGCATTGCCCGCGCGGTGGTTAATAAGCCAGCTCTGCTGCTTGCTGATGAACCTACTGGTAATCTTGATCCACAGCTTTCTGCCGACATTATGGCGCTGTTTGAAGACTTCAATCGTATTGGCACCACCGTGATGGTTGCCAGTCACGACTTAGCGCTGATTGCGCGACTACGTCACCGCATTTTGCGTTTGCAGGATGGTCGTCTGGTGGCTGATGAGGGGGCCGTATGAAACGTGCCGCGACACCCCGTCCTATAGGCGCAGCGCCCAAGGGAAAACGACAAACGGCCAAAACCCCCAGTGAGCCGCCCGCCGAGCGGCGTGGCGCACGTTCACAGCAAACACGTTTTAGCAGCCGCTTACGCGCCTGGGGACGCCATCACCGTGCAATGGCATTGGATAGCCTTTATCGCCTGGTACGCCATCCTGTGGGTAATTTGCTAACCATGCTGGCCATCGCCATTGCGTTAGTCTTGCCTGCAGCGCTTTGGTTAACCTTGGATAGCGCCAAGCTGCTAGACGCAGAACTGGATGAGAGTGCAACCCTCACCGTTTATTTGGAAACGGCCGTAGACGCTGCACAGTCCGTTCGCATTGAAGAAGCGGTCATCGCGGACGCAGGCGTCGAAACGACGCGTCTCATTAGCGCCGAGCAAGGTATGGTTGAGTTTCAGCAGTCGCTGGGGATAGAAGACACCCTGGCAGGACTTGACGATAATCCACTGCCGGCCAGTATTGTGATTTATCCACACAGCGTTGAGCCCGCCGCTATGGCACAACTGGCACAGCGCTTGGAAGCGTTCTCTGGGGTAGACGAGGTGCGCGTGGATTTGGCCTGGGTAGAGCGTTTGCGTCATTTGGCGGATCTTGGGCGGCGGGTGGCGCTCGCGCTTGGGGTGCTGTTTGGCTGTGGTGTGCTGCTGGTGGTGGGCAACACTATCCGTCTTTCGGTTGAGAGCCGGCGACGAGAAATCGAAGTAGTGATGCTCATTGGCGCGACCCATGCCTTTGTCCGTCGACCTTTCCTCTATAGCGGAGCTTGGTACGGCGTGGGGGGCGGTCTGCTGGCGCTGGGATTGTTGGGATTTGGCAACCACTGGCTGTCGATGCCTGTTGCCGCCTTGGCGGCAAGCTACGGAGCGAACTTTGTGTTGCCGCAGTTAGATGTGACAGGCTCTACAATTCTGCTATCTTGCAGTACACTACTGGGCTGGCTGGGAGCTTGGTTGGCTGTTACACGCCATCTCTCTAGCATACGCCCGCGTTGATTATGTTTGTTATGCGGTCAGTAGCGGGAATTTCCACCCCGTTTTGTGTCTTATGCAGTGAATGCATCGGTCATTTGAACCTTATGCTTAGGCTAAGGTCTTAGAGTTAACGGAACACCAACCACGATAGGTTTTAAGGGAGACCACCTGCACATGAGCACTAGTCTTCTACCGGTGGGTCAGCTTTCTCCAGGTCACGATCTGGGCGGCTATATTCAAGCGGTTAACGGCATCCCCGTACTAAGCGTTGATGAAGAGCGTGAGCTTGCATTCCGCCTCCACGATGAAGGTGACTTGGAAGCAGCACGCCGTTTGGTGCTATCGCACCTGCGTTTTGTTGTGCATATTGCTCGTAGTTACTCGGGTTATGGTCTGCCGCAGGCTGACCTGATTCAAGAAGGTAACGTCGGTCTAATGAAAGCCGTAAAGCGTTTCGACCCTAATCAAGGCGTTCGCTTGGTATCATTTGCTGTGCATTGGATCAAAGCGGAAATTCACGAGTTTGTGCTGCGCAATTGGCGTATTGTCAAAATTGCCACTACGAAAGCTCAGCGCAAGCTGTTTTTTAACCTGCGTAGCGCTAAAAAACGCTTAGCTTGGCTAAATAACGATGAAGTTAACGCGATTGCGGAAGACCTCAACGTAAAGCCAGAAGTAGTGCGCGATATGGAAGGACGTCTGTCGGCTTATGATGCGGGCTTCGATGCGTCGCCTAGCGACGACGAAGAGAGCACCTATCAAGCGCCGGCGTATTTTTTAGATGACGCTTCCGCTGATCCGGCAACGCTGCTGGAAGACAGCAACTTTGAGGAAGATTCAACGCGTCGCTTACAGCTAGCCTTGAAAGGCCTTGATGAGCGTTCGCGGGACATCTTGCAGCGTCGCTGGCTCACTGATAACAAAGCGACACTGCACGATCTGGCCGATGTTTATGGCGTCAGCGCTGAGCGCATTCGCCAGCTCGAAAAGAACGCGATGAAAAAGCTGCGCCAAAAAATGGGCGAAGCTATCGCTGCTTAATCACGTACACATATCGGTTAAGCATAAGATAAACGCCCCGAAGGCTCTGCCTTTGGGGCGTTTTTATTGGGCGTGGATGCTGTGTCAACGTTTTCTAAGCCGATTGTACGGCTGCTCGTAACAGCTGGCTGGACAGCAGCGCCCATTGGTCTTCCCAGTGCTCGGTTGGTAAACGCTTGAAATCACTGCGCACATACTGAGAAATACGCCCTTCAGCCTGAGCGATCAGCAGGTTGGCGGCTGCTGAAGCGGATATGCTAGTGCGTAGCCCCTCGCGCAGCTCAGCTTCCCGCAGTATCTGTTTTAACTGGGTTTCCATACGTTCAAACAGTTGGTGAACGCGCTGGCGCAGCCGAGCCGTTTCGCCAGTCAGTACATCGCCTCCCAGTACCCTGGCAAGCCCAGGGTTCTTTTCGGCAAAGCCGAGAAGCAAGGCCAAGATAGTGCCGCATCGAGACGCCGCATCGGGGATATCTTCTAGGATGCGGGTAATGCGCGCAAAGATGCTTTCTTCAATGAAGTCGATCAGCCCCTCAAACATGCGCGCTTTGCTGGGGAAATGCCGGTACAGCGCTGCTTCTGAGACACCAACCTGGCGGGCAAGCGCAGCGGTTGTGATGCGCTTGCCGCTATCCTCTTCCAACATAACGGCTAACGCTTGCAGGATTTGCTCGCGGCGGCGAGGTTTTTGTTCGTCACTCATGACGTTAGCACTCCGTCGCGGTTAACCTGCGTCAGTAATCAGGGTGCCTACCCCAGCATTGGTAAAGATTTCCAGCAAGACCGCATGGGGAACGCGGCCGTCGATAATGTGAGCGCTATTAACGCCGCCTTTTACCGCGTCTAGTGCACAGCGTATTTTGGGTAGCATACCACCGTAAATCGTGCCGTCGGCGATTAAGGCGTCAACTTGAGCAGTGGTTAGTCCCGTTAGCACCTCTCCTTCGCTGTTCATCAGGCCCGCGACGTTGGTCAATAGCATCAGTTTTTCAGCGTTGAGTGCCTCGGCCAGTTTGCCTGCCACCAAGTCGGCGTTGATGTTATAGCTGTGTCCCTCACCGTCAACGCCGATAGGTGCAATCACCGGAATGAAGTCTCTGGCGGCAAGCATCTCAATAAGGTCGGTGGAGATAGACTCCACTTCACCTACGTGGCCAATATCGATAATTTCCGGTGCGGTCATCTCAGGACTTTGGTGCTCTACTTTCAGTTGGCGAGCACGAATTTGCGCACCATCTTTGCCGGTTAAGCCAATGGCTTTGCCGCCGCTTTGATTGATCAGATTAACAATGCTTTTATTGACTAGGCCCCCTAGCACCATCTCCACGACATCCATGGTTTGGGAGTCGGTCACTCGCATGCCGTTCACAAAGCGCGATTCGATATTCAGTTTTTCCAGTAGGCTGCCGATTTGTGGCCCGCCCCCATGGACGACGACTGGGTTAATACCGACCTCTTTCATCAGCACGATGTTGCGCGCGAATGAGTCGATCAAGGTATCTTCAGTCATAGCGTTGCCGCCATATTTAACGACAACCGTTTTGCCCGAAAATTGCTGGATATAGGGGAGGGCTTCTGACAATACCTCTACAACGACCTGGGGGTCGCGGCTAGTTGAACTCATGACGTTGTCCCTTTTGATTTTTTCCGTCGCTACTTTTTTATCACGACCGTTATTACAGCACGAGCATTGGCTTTTTCATGCGGCGTGTTGTTTAACATTCTTATTGTGTCGCGCGTTCTCCTGGCGCGATCATTTTTCTTCTGTTCACCCTGTCGTATTTGCTTACATTATTGAGGTTCAGGGATCGTCAGTGCTGGCGAGATCTCTGCCAGGGCCTTGGCAAACCGCGCTTTTATTCGGCTAAGTGCTGCGGCATCGCTACCCTCAAAGCGCAGTACTAACGCAGGTGTGGTGTTGGAGGCTCGGCAAAGCCCCCAGCCATCGGCATAGTCCACGCGAATGCCATCAATTGTGGTTTTGATACCTTCGCCGAAGTCGCCCTCTCTAGCAAGCTTCTTGATGAGCACGAATTTTTCTTCATCGGCGACCGTGATATTAATTTCTGGCGTGCTGATATCTTGTGGAAATTGATCAAACAATTCATCAGCACTGCCGGTGTATCGCGCTAGAATCTCAAGCAAGCGGGCCGCGGCGTAGAGGCCGTCGTCAAATCCGTACCAGCGCTCCTTGAAGAAAATATGCCCGCTCATCTCACCGCCCAGCTCAGCACCTGTTTCCCGCATGCGTGCTTTGATCAGTGAATGCCCGGTCCGCCACATTTCCGGTTCGCCGCCAGCGTCGCTAATAACTCTTGCCAGGTTACCGGTGCACTTGATGTCGAAGATCACCTTGGCATCGGGGGTGCGCGACAGCATATCAGCTGCAAATACCATCAGTAGATGGTCAGGATAAATCATCCGGCCACTTGGTGTGACAACGCCTAAACGGTCGCCGTCGCCGTCAAAGGCCAAGCCAATATCGGCACCTGTTTCCTTAACGCTGTGGATCAAGTCGCGCAGGTTTTCAGGTTTACCTGGGTCGGGGTGATGGTTCGGGAAGTGCCCATCAATGTCGGCAAATAATGGGGTGGTTTTTACCCCCAGACGCTCGATAAGCTGCGGGCCAAGCTCTCCGGCAACCCCGTTGCCACAATCCACAACCGCGCTCAGTGGGCGTTCAATCTGGATGTCGCTAATAATTCTTTCCAGATACGCCGTGCGTAGGTCGTGCTGGCGAACGCTGCCTTGGCCGCTGGTGAGGTCGTTTGCTTGGATGCGCTCATAGAGGGCGGTGATAGCATCACCGGAGAGCGTTTCACCCGCTAAGACGATTTTGAAGCCGTTGTAGTCAGGTGGGTTGTGACTGCCGGTTAGCATTACCCCAGAACAGCTTTCAGGCAGTGTGTGGGTGGCGAAATAAAGCACGGGTGTAGGCACCATGCCGATATCGATAACGTCTCGTCCTGAGGCTGTTAGGCCACGAATCAGCGCTGCTTGTAGATGTGGCCCGGAAAGTCGTCCATCACGGGCAACAATGACCGTTTGCTCGCCCCGAGCGGCGGCTTCGGAACCAATGGCTTGGCCAATGAGTTCAGTAGTGGCCTCGCTCAGCGTATCGTCCACAATGCCGCGAATGTCGTAAGCACGAAATATCGACGCAGGTACGTTCATTGTCGCTCCTAGGTATGCGCTAAAACAGCGCTTGGCTTATTGGCTGCCTGTGCTGCCAAAACCACCGCTGCCGCGAGTGGAGTCTTCAAAGGCATCGACAAGTGTCAATTCCGCTTGCACGACAGGAACAACGACATACTGAGCGAGACGCTCAAAGGGCGATAACGTAAAGCTGCTTTGGCCACGGTTCCACACGGATACCATCAGTTCGCCCTGGTAATCAGAGTCGATGAGACCGACGAGATTGCCCAGCACGATACCGTGCTTATGACCTAGCCCCGAGCGAGGCAAGATCATGCCTGCCAAACCAGGATCTTCTATGTAAATGGCAAGGCCTGTTCGCACTAACTGGCAGTCACCAGGTGCAAGCACCAGTGGTTCATCTAGCAGTGCTCGCAAATCCATCCCCGCTGAGCCTGTTGTTGCATATGAGGGGAGGTAGTCGTGCAGGCGTTCATCCAATACTTTGCACTGCAAGCGTGGGCGAGAACCGCTCATGATAATTCTCCGGAGGATTGAGAGGGTAATTGAGAAGGTGGTTGAGATGGTCGTTGAGAAGGCAATAGTGATAGTGCGTGACGAATAATTAGCGCGGCTAGCTGGGTTTTAGGCTGGGGTGGGGCTTCCCGTTGTTTGGTTCCCGTCGCAGAGCGCCAAAGCAGCAGAGCGGCATTGTTATCGCTGCCAAAACCGAGCCCCTGCTGGGAAACGTCGTTGGCCACAATCATATCTAACCCTTTGCGGGTCAATTTGTCTTCCGCATAGCGTGCGACATCCTGAGTCTCGGCGGCGAAGCCCACCACAAAAGGGCGTTGGTCAGTAGGCAGCGCGGAAACATCGGCAATAATGTCAGGATTCTTGACCAGCGTAAGCGTTAGCGTATCGCTGTCGTCGGTTTTTTTGATTTTGTGCTCGGCAGCGCTGGCAGCGCGGTAGTCAGCGACCGCAGCACAGCCAATAAATAGGTCAGCATGGGGTGCGAGTGTTAACGCTTCGTGATGCATTTGTGCAGCGCTTTCCACATCAATCCGCTCAACGCCGAGAGGAGTGGGTAGATTAACTGGGCCGCTTATCAGGGTTACTCGTGCTCCCTGAGCCGCCGCTTCAGCGGCGAGTGCGTAACCCATTTTTCCTGAGCTGTGATTGGATAGATAGCGCACGGGGTCTAGCGCCTCGCGGGTGGGACCCGCAGTAATCACTACGTGCGGCGCAGAGGCTGGCGCGGGTAATGTTGCAGCAGAAGCAAAGTGCTGTGCTAAGCAATCAACAATAACCTCGGGTTCGCTCATTCGCCCAGGGCCGACGTCGCCACACGCTTGGTCGCCTGCTGCTGGCCCTATCAGCTGCCAGCCATCGTTGGCTAGCTGAGAGACATTGCGTTGGGTTGCAGGGTGTCGCCACATGGCCTGATTCATGGCCGGTGCAATCAGCTTGGGTGCTTCACAGGCTAGGCACAGAGTGGTTAGCAAGTCGTCAGCCATGCCATGTACCAATCGGGCGATCAAATCAGCCGTTGCTGGGGCAATCAATACGGCATCTGCCCAGCGGGCTAACTCAATATGCCCCATGCCAGCCTCTGCTTCAGGATCAAGCAGCGAAGTGCGTACCGGCTCCCCTGAAAGCGCCTGAAGCGTTAACGGCGTGATAAACGCTTGAGCACCCTCGGTCATTACCACGCGAACCTCACAGCCAGCTTGCTTGAGTAACCGAACAATCAGCGCGCTTTTATAAGCTGCAATGCCGGCGCTAATACCAAGCAGCAGGCGCTTGCCAGCAAGCGACGTTAACGGGGATGGCGATAATAAGGCCATGATGGGTAGTCCCATGTAGCGTTTGTTAAAGGTGAGTACCATACCATTTGACGGGTTATTTTGGCATGCTCAAGCAGCGGTTGGAAAAGCCAGTTTGGGTGGGCGCAGTAGCAAACGCGGACGGCGCTATCAGGGGTGGGCAAGGAGGCGGCGATGGGAATTAATCACTGGCCGGAAGGTGAGCGGCCACGCGAGAAGTTATTGAACATGGGTGTGCAGGCGCTTTCTGACGCTGAGCTACTTGCTATTTTTCTGCGGGTGGGCGTTCAGGGGCGCTCTGCGGTGGATTTGGCGCGGGACCTGTTGGCCAGTTTTGGTGGTTTGAGGCAGCTCTTGGAGGCAGATCAGGATCAGTTTTGTGCGGCTCGAGGGCTTGGTAGTGCGAAATTTGCCCAGCTTCAGGCGACCCTGGAGCTTTCCAGGCGTCATTTGGCGAGCCAGCTTGCCCGTGGCAATGCGCTAACATCGCCGGCGCTTGTGCGTCATTACTTAAGCTCCCAGCTGCGTCATCTGGGTCATGAAGAGTTTGCCGTGCTTTTTTTAGATACACAGCATCGAATTATTCGCTATGAATCCCTGTTTCGCGGTACCCTAGACAGCGCATCCGTTTACCCCCGCGAAGTAGCCAAGCGTGCGCTTGAATTACACGCTGGTGCTGTCATCCTGGCTCACAACCACCCATCGGGTGTTGCTGAACCAAGCGATGCTGATCGACGTATTACTGAACGTCTAAAAGATGCCCTTGCACTCTTCGATGTGCGAGTGCTTGATCATTTCGTGGTGGGGGACGGTAACGTGGTTTCGTTTGCCGAGCGCGGTTGGCTATAGCAATTAATGAAAACGGTGCGACGACAAAATCTCGTCGTTTACCTAAGTAAATTGTCCAAAAGATGCCTTTTTTGGCATTTTGGGGCGTTTTTGCTTGCTGGTAGCCGGGTGCTCTGGTATAAAGTGCCACCTTTAAACTTGGGTTGAATAACGGATTTGGGTACAGCTAGGCAGTTAACTGCGTCGACTCCCTCCCTGCTCCGGTTTGCCCGACAGTTTTGAACAACTCGCCAAGCGGTTGGAGGCTCTCATGTCCAAAGTATGTCAGGTTACCGGCAAGCGTCCGGTAACTGGTAATAACGTTTCTCACTCCCAGCGTAAGACACGTCGTCGTTTCTTGCCGAACCTGCACACCCATCGTTTTTGGGTTGAATCTGAAAACCGCTTCGTCAAGCTGCGCGTTTCCTCTAAAGGAATGCGTATCATCGACAAGAAAGGTATCGAAACGGTTCTGGCTGATATCCGCAAACGCGGCGACGCCATCTAAGCTAGCATTTTGGGAGAGTTAAACCATGCGCGATAAGATCAAGCTGGTGTCTAGTGCCGGTACAGGCCACTTCTACACCACTGATAAGAACAAGCGGAATACACCGGATAAGTTCGAATTCAAGAAATACGACCCGGTCGTCCGTAAGCACGTTATCTACAAGGAAGCTAAGATCAAGTAATCGCGATTACAATGATCGGCTTTCACCGCAGGCGAGTGCCTGTTGAAAAACCCGGCCCTAAGCCGGGTTTTTGCATGCCCGGTATTTAGCCGCTTACTTTGTAGGTGGGCGGTATCTGTCCCTAAGCTTCGGCACCGCTTAGGCGACAGAATGGTTGTCACGGTGCTGTCATCATAGACTTTCATCATGCCCGAATTGCCTGAAGTTGAAACGACGCGACGCGGCATTGCCCCCTATTTAGAAGGGCAGGAGATCACCGAGGTGCTGGTGCGTCAGACCCGGTTACGCGTGCCGGTGCCCGAGGATCTAGCCGAGCGGCTAGTAGGCGCTCGGGTTGGCGTATTAAAGCGCCGCGCTAAGTACCTACAAATTCCCGTGGCGACTCTCGAAGGTGAGGCCACGCTGTTGTGGCATCTGGGCATGTCGGGCAGCCTCAGGATTGCAAACGTCGGCGATTTGCCTAAAAAGCATGATCATGTTGACGTGGTGACGGCCAAGGGGCATGTGCTGCGCTACCATGACCCGCGCCGCTTTGGTTTTGTTGACTGGCAGCAGGGCGATGGCAGTTTGGATACGCGCCTTGCGCACCTTGGTCCTGAGCCGTTGGATGACGCGTTTAACGGTCGCTGGCTCTATAACGCATCGCGTAATAAACGCGTTGCGGTAAAGCCTTTTTTAATGGATAACCGCGTGGTGGTCGGTGCGGGTAATATTTACGCTGCCGAAGCGCTATTTATGGCGGGCATTGATCCCCGGCGTGCTGCTGGGAAAATTTCCCTGGCCCGTTACCAGCAGCTAGCCGCGGCGGTTAAAGAGGTGCTGGCAGCAGCGATTACCCAAGGTGGCACCACGCTGCGGGATTTTGTCAGTGGGCAGGGCGAGCCAGGTTACTTTGCCCAGCAACTGAATGTATATGGGCGCCATGGGCAGCCTTGCCTGCGCTGTGGCGTTGAGCTGCGTCGTATCACTCTAGGCCAGCGGGCCAGCGTGTTTTGTCCTGGTTGCCAGCGTTAGCGGCCGCTCTTTGATATTAACTGTTTTGCCTATGCTTTCAGAGTCTATGTGCTTTGTAAGATTGCTCTTTTGGAGATTGTTGTGACTCAACGCCTGCGCCTGAATAAAAATGCCGATCGCCGCCTGAAAGCGGGCCATCTGTGGATCTACTCTAATGAGGTAGATATCAAAGAGACGCCACTAAAAAACTTTGCGGCTGGAGAGCCTGCGTTAGTTGAGGCTTCCAATGGCAAGACCCTTGGCGTCGCTTACATTAATCCGCACTCGCTGATTTGTGGTCGGGTGATGTCGCGTGATCCAGAGATGCGCCTAGATCGCTCGTTATTCGTACACCGCTTCAACCAAGCGCTGGCGCTGCGTGAGCGTCTGTTCGATAAGCCTTTTTACCGTTTGATTCACGGTGAAGGTGATCTGTTGCCAGGCTTGGTGATCGACCGCTTCGGCGATGTGCTGGTGGTGCAGTTGAATACTGCGGGCATGCAAGCGTTGGCGGAAGATATCGTTGATGCACTGGAAAAAGTCGTTAAACCTAACGCCATTGTGTTCCGCAATGATACCGGCGGCCGCCGCCAGGAAGGTCTTGAAGCCCACGTCGAAGTGGTAAAGGGCACGCTTCCTGATGAGGTTCTGCTGGAAGAGAATGGGGTTACCTTTGCGGTGCCTGTGCTGAATGGCCAAAAGACAGGGTGGTTCTACGACCATCGCGTCAACCGCGCATGGCTGAACAGCCAAGTGGCGGGCAAGCGCGTGCTGGATGTATTCAGTTACGTGGGCGGTTGGGGTGTTCAGGCGGCTGCGAGCGGTGCCTCGGAAGTGTTGTGTGTTGATGCTTCTGCCCCAGCGCTGGATCAGGTGGCACGCAATGCTGAGCTAAATGGTGTGCAGGAGCAAGTTGCGGTAGCCGAAGGCGATGCCTTTGAAGCGTTAGCGGCATTGAAAGCTGACGGCGAGCAGTTCGATGTGATCATTCTTGATCCGCCTGCGTTTATCAAAAAGCGCAAGGATATCCCTAATGGTGAGCGCGCTTACGCACGACTAAACCGTGAAGCGATGCGGCTATTGGGCCGCGATGGCTTGCTGTTGTCGGCCTCGTGTTCTATGCACCTCGCGCCTGAACGTTTGGTGGATGTGGTTCGTGGTGCTGTTCGCCACCAAGACCGTCATGGCCAGGTGATTTTTCAGGGGCATCAGGGTCCCGATCACCCTGTTCATCCGGCTATCCCGGAAACCTCGTACCTGAAGGCACTGGGCGTGCGGGTATTCCGCGACTAAGCCAAGGATGCTGCTTGAAGAACATTGGCAAGACAAAAAAATAGCATCAAGGAGTAACCACAAGGAGTTGCATTATGGAGTGGGCACTACCAGATCCTTTTGTGATCGACCTTCAGGTGACGCCGGAGGCCATTGACGCTTACCAGCATGTCAATAACAGCGAGTATTTGCGCTGGGTTGAGCAGATCAGTTGGGCCCACTCCGAAGCCTTGGGGCTATCCCTTGAGCGCTATCAGTCCCTTGACCGTGCCATGGTCGTTCATCGTCATGAGCTGGACTATCTGGCTCCCGCCTTTGTCGATGATAAGTTGCAACTGGCGACATGGATTGTTGTCTGCGATGGCCGTTTTAGTTTGACCCGCCGGTTTCAGCTTAAGCGTGCGGAGAATGGCAAAACACTGCTAAATGCCCGCACCAGGTTTGCCTGTGTGGCGCTTAGCAGTGGGCGGCCCACGCGGCTGCCTGATGAGTACCAGCGCATTTACGGGGGTGCGGTGGTGGCGGAGTAGCTAATGCTGAAATGCCGTCGATTTTTTTGCTGATTTTCGTTAAACGCTAGATTCTTCTCCCAAAAAACGCCTTAGCCGGCGTTTTTTTTGTTTTTCTTGCTTGGGGTGGTGGTTAGTGCCAGCTGTGCTGTAATTTGCTTAATAGCGCTTATTGATGGCCTGGCTCTAACGGTTAGATGGTAAAGATAGATAGTAAAGATGAGGCTCTGACGATCTAGCAGTTGAGACTTAGCCGTTGAGATTTAGCACTAACAATCAATAGAGAAGGAAAACGCTAATGAAAATCGCCGTCCCAAAAGAGATCAAAAACCACGAGTATCGGGTGGCACTCACTCCGACAGGTGCACGGGAGCTAGTAGGGCGTGGCCACTCGGTAAGCGTGCAGGCAGCTGCAGGAGAGGGAGCCGGATTTAGCGACAGCGACTACGAAGCCGCAGGCGCCCAGGTGGAAGCTAATGTAGATGCGTTGTGGCAAAGCGCCGAACTGATTCTCAAAGTAAAAGAACCTCAAGCCGAAGAAGTGGCGCGTCTAACTGCTAACCAAACGCTGTTCACCTATTTGCACTTGGCTGCTGAGGAAAAATTAACGCAAGGGCTGATGGCCAGCGGTGCTACCTGCATTGCCTATGAAACCATCATCGATGCAAAAGGTGGGCTACCGCTGCTCGCGCCGATGAGCACGGTCGCTGGGCGCATGGCCGTTCAAGCGGGCGCGCATAGCTTGGAGAAAGCCCAGGGTGGCTCCGGCGTACTATTGCCCGGTGTGCCAGGCGTTGCGCCGGGTAAAGTTACCGTGATTGGCGGTGGTGTGGTCGGCGAAAACGCCGCCCGTATGGCGTTAGGGTTGGGAGCCGAGGTGACCATTCTGGACAAGTCGATCGCTCGTTTAGAGGTGCTTGACGACCGTTACCAGGGGCGCATCAAAACTGTCTACTCAACGGCAGACGCCCTTGATCAGGCAGTTAAAGAGTCCGATATGATCATTGGCGCCGTACTTATCCCCGGAGCCGCTGCTCCCAAGTTGATTACCCGTGCCATGCTGGCCGATATGAAGCCGGGCAGTGTATTGGTAGACGTAGCCATCGATCAGGGCGGCTGTTTTGAAACCAGCAAGCCTACGACGCATGCCGAGCCGACCTATATTGTGGATGGCATCGTTCATTACTGTGTGGCCAATATGCCTGGCGCGGTGGCGCGGACATCTACTTTGGGTCTTACCAATGCCACCTTGCCGTTTGTACTGGCGCTGGCTGATAAGGGCTGGCAACAGGCGCTTAAAGACGACCCACACTTCCTGCCCGGGCTCAACGTCCATAATGGTCAAGTGACTTATCAGGCTGTTGCCGATGCTTTTGGACTCAAGAGCATCGACCCAGCGAGTGCGGTGGCGTGATAATCGGTACGTCAATTAGTAGTAGGTGATACTACTGATGCCCGGGTAGTGCTGCTAGTGGTGGTGCTAATAGTGAGGGGGCACTTCGTCATCTGGTCGGGTATCTCCCTGTGAGTCACCCGCCTGGAGCGCCTGATACTGCTCGCGCAAGCGGTCACGCATCAGCGTGCTCAGTTGCTCCAGCTTTTCTAGCCGACGCTCTTGCTGAGCAACCGCTTGGTCAAGGGTGTCTAGCCAATGCTCTTGGTAAGCCAGTCGACTCTCTAAAGATTCAAGAAGTTGGGTTAGCTCTGCAGGCGATAATTCGTTTGTCATGATAACATCGTGACCTTGTGTAGTATGCTCGGTACTGTTAGGAATGGGCCTAGTTGGCCGAGTATTGTCCTTCGTCTGTTACCCATACAACAAGAGAGCTTTTATCATCTATGAATCCAAAAGTTGTTTTTCGCTGTTTCTTCATCAGTGTTTTACTTGCCGCCCCCACGCCACTTCTTCTGGCGGGGATTGTTCATTTAACGAATGCACCGCTTGCTGAGCAGTGGCTGGCTGAGCTTGCCATCAGCGGGGTAAGTGGTGTGTATATTGCCGCTGCTCTGGGATGTTTTATTGCGTTATTTATAGGTACTTTAGCCGCTGCTGCTCTGGCGCCGCCTATGGTAGTGAAAGCTGATGTTTCTCGAACTAAATCTGCGCCGCGTCAGCCTCAAGCGGTACCTGAAGTGGAAGATGATGAAGAGGAAGATATCATCGATCCCAATGATGGTCGCGAAGAGGGCGAAGTAAAGTGGTTTAACACCAATAAAGGTTACGGCTTTATTACCCGAGATAATGGCGAGGATGTGTTTGTTCACTTTCGTGCTATTCGTGGTCGTGGCCCGCGTATGCTTGCTGAAGGACAGATTGTTCGCTATCACGTGATTAAGAATGACCGTGGCCTTCAGGCAGACGACGTTAGTATTATTGAGTAGTCGTTAGTAAATCGCTTTGATTGAATCGCGCTGGCATCGTCAACTGCTGAAAAACAAGACCCCGCTTAGCGGGGTCTTGTGCGTTTAACGGCCTGAATCAGGCCATTCAATGGCTTTTTCCTGGCCCCCTGGCAATACCTGCCAGAAGCGGTCAGGGTCATCGCCGGGGTGCCAGCCACCTAGCGAGCAGCGCACCTCGGTCTGTAAAGCTTCGGCGGCGTGCTGAGCGCACTCTTGGTCGGTGTGCCACGGGGTGTGGTGGCTATCAAACCACAAGCTGGCAAAACCATCGGCCGCTTTGTCCACCAATAGTACGGGCACAACGTCACCTTGATGGTGGCCGCGAGTCTTCCATTTGCCCTTGCCGGCTGGGCTAAGAGGCGGCGCATCGAGAGCTTCGCTTAGCCACGCATTGAGCTTGTCTATCGCTACGCTGGCAAGGTATACCTCGATATCCGGAAACCGCTCCATCATACGCTTACCTCGTCGTCCGTTAACAAGGCTTGAAGCGTTGCCTCATAAATGCGGCTTAGTTCATCCAAGTCACTGGCGCGCACGCGCTCATTCACTTTATGAATAGTGTCGTTAAGCGGGCCAAGCTCGACCACTTGGGCGCCAAGTGTCGCGATGAAGCGACCATCCGAGGTGCCGCCGCTGGTCGAAAGCGCAGGGCGCTCGCCGGTAACGGCTTCTACACCGCGAATGGCAGCATCGACTAATTCGCCTTCTGCGGTCAGGAATGGTTCGCCGTTGAGCGTCCAATCAATATGGTACTCAAGGCCGTGCTTATCCAAAATCGACTCGGTGCGGCTTCTTAGCATCTCATGGGTAACTTCCGTGGAGTAGCGGAAGTTAAACACGACCTCTACTTCACCTGGAATGACGTTAGTGGCCCCGGTGCCCGCGCGAAAATTAGATATCTGGAAGCTGGTGGCAGGGAAGAAGTCATTGCCCGCATCCCAGTGCTCGTTAACCAACGCATCCAGTGCCGGCATCGCTTGGTGAATAGGGTTGCGCGCAAGGTGTGGGTAGGCCACATGACCCTGAATCCCTTTGAGATGTAGAACGCCGCCCAATGACCCGCGGCGCCCGTTTTTAATCATATCGCCCAGCCGTGAGGTCGATGAGGGTTCACCGACAATGCAGTAGTCCAAGCGCTCGTTGCGTTCGCGTAAATGCTCAACCACTGCGCTGGTACCATCAATGGCAGGGCCTTCCTCATCGGATGTGATTAAAAACGCTATCCGGCCATCGTGCTCTGGATGGGTAGCCACAAAGCGCTCAACAGCAGTGAGCATCGCCGCTAGGCTGCCCTTCATGTCTGCGGCGCCTCGCCCACAGAGCATGCCGTGCTCATCAATACACGGCTCAAACGGTGGGAATTCCCAGTTCGTGTGGGGGCCGCTGGGCACGACGTCGGTGTGGCCAGCAAAGGCCAATACGGGGCCATGATGGCCTCTTATTGCCCAGAAGTTTTTGACATCGCCAAACGGTAGTTGCTCGATATGAAAACCGAGCGCCGTTAAGCGCTCGATCATGAGTTCCTGGCAGCCTTCGTCATCCGGCGTTACCGACGCCCGGCTAAGTAGCTCAAACGCGAGCTGCAACGTGGGCGACAGCGTTTCAGGCTCAGTTATGGGCATGCAGTGCCTCGTTCAGCGCAATGGCGCTTTTATTCGTTAGGCACTCAATACGGCCATTTTGTGAATTGCGACGCAGCAATAAGTCATCTTGGCCTGCTAACTCGCGCGCTGCCACGGTGTTAACTTCTTGTTTCTGATCGTCGAGCAGAGTAACTTTCGAACCTGCGGTAATATACAAGCCCGCTTCTACGGTGCAGCGATCACCTAGCGGAATACCGATGCCTGCATTAGCGCCAATCAGGCAGCCTTCGCCTACCTTGATAATGATATTGCCGCCGCCAGACAGCGTTCCCATGGTGGAGCAGCCGCCGCCCAGGTCGGAGCCTTTGCCGACCATGACGCCAGCAGAAATGCGCCCTTCGATCATGCCGGGGCCTTCAGTACCTGCGTTGAAGTTGACGAAGCCTTCATGCATTACCGTGGTGCCTTCACCCAGGTAAGCGCCCAAGCGCACGCGAGCAGTGTCGCCAATGCGGATGCCGGTGGGTACCACGTAATCGGTCATTTTGGGGAATTTATCGACGCAGTCGACTGACAGCGCGCGACCCGCTAAACGCGCTTTTAGGCGGCGGGCGGGCAGCTCTTCGATATCAATCGCGCCTTCGTTGGTCCAGGCGATGTTGCGCAGCAGGCCAAACATTCCCGTCAGATCCAAGCCGTGAGGCTTCACTAAGCGGTGAGAAAGTAAGTGCAGCTTTAAGTAAACTTCAGGAACGGTTTGCGGTGCCTGATCGCTTTCTAAAAACATCGCGACCAGAGGGCGATGGCTGGCGGCGAGTGATTCGGCGAGTGCTGCCTGCTCAGGGTGACCAGCCGCTTCCAATGCTTTGGCCAAGCGCGTGCAATCTTCGGGCAGGAAACTGATTGCCGTATTGCCAGCGGGGGCGTCTAACGCCTCTTTGGCTGCGGCTACCAAGCTGTCTGCAGGATTAAACAGTGGTGCTGGGTAGTAGATTTCTAACCAGTCGCCCTGGGTGTTTTGGGTGCCGATTCCAAGCGCGAAGCTCAGCATAACGCGTCTTCCTTTAAAGTTTTGAATAACAATCAGTTGTTAGGATTCAGTGGCGTGTTAGCCGCTGAGAGAGTCGTAATCGCCGTCGCGGTAGCCCACTAAAATAGTGTCGTCATCAACTTCTAGCAGTGGTCTTTTGAGCAGCGTGGGCTGTTCAAGCACTAGCCTGCGGGCAGACGTAGCATCCAGGCTGTCTTTTTCTTCCTGGGGTAAGTCACGCCATGTTTTGCTGCGCTTATTAAGCGCTTCTAATAGCGGTACGCGCTCAAGAATGTGCTCAAGTAAGCCGGCTGAAAGACCATCTTTACGCAGGTCATGGGTCTTGAAAGGGATGCCTTTCTCTTCAAGTACGTTGCGTGCTTTGCGGCAGGTGTCGCATGTGTTGATGATATAGAGTGTCAGCATATAACCTCCTTAAACAAGTCTACGGTGTCTAGCCGCGCTCAAGCAGTTGACGAAGTCGCTCAGCTGCTTCGAGGGTGGGGGCAAGCTCCGCCACTAATGCTAAACGTAGTCGACCCGAACCGGGGTTATGGCCATTTTTCCCTGGGCGGCCCATGAGGCTGCCAGGTAACACGCTGACGTGTTGCTCACTAAATAGCCGCTGAGTAAAGGCGATGTCATCGCTGTCGGGCACTGCTGGCCACAGGTAAAAGCTAGCTTCTGGCGTAGGGAAGTCCATTACGGGTGCCAGAACGTTGGTGACAGCGCTAAATTTTTCGCGATAAGCGTCCCGGTTGGCACGTACGTGGGTTTCATCCTGCCAAGCGGCGATAGAGGCGTGCTGAAGCGGCAGCGACATTGCACAGCCGTGATAGGTGCGGTAGCGCTTAAACGGCGCGAGAAGATTCGCGTCACCCGCTATAAAGCCGGAGCGTAGCCCGGGCAGGTTAGAGCGCTTAGATAGCGAATGAAACACTACGCAGCGTTGATAATCGTCGCGTCCAAGCTCTGCACAGGCTTGCAGCAGGCCGGGAGGGGGCGTGCTTTCATCTAGGTATAGCTCTGAGTAGCACTCATCGGAGGCGATGATGAAGTCGTGTTCATCGGCCAGGGCGATGAGCTCCTTGAATTCAGCAAGTGGCGTGACAGCCCCTGTGGGGTTGCCTGGTGAGCAAATGAATACCATTTGTACATCGCGCCAGGTCGCCGCGCTCACGGCCGAAAAATCAGGGCGAAAACCGTTGTCAGCCGTGCAATCCAAATAGAGCGGCTCGCCGCCTGCCAGTAGTGTGGCCCCTTCATAAATTTGATAGAAGGGATTGGGAACAGTCACCTTAGCGGGACGCTGGCGATCCAAGGCGGCTTGCACAAAGGCAAAAATTGCTTCGCGGGTGCCGTTAACGGGGAGTACTTGCTGTTCGGCATCTAGCCCGGCAAGCGAAAAACGTTGGGTTGCCCAGCGGGCAATTGTTTCGCGTAGGGCGGGTAGGCCGTTGGTTGCCGGGTAGCGAGCCATCTCTAATTGATGGGCAATCAGCGCCTCTAGTGCCCCTGCGTAAGGGGCGTGTTGAGGCTCCCCAATGGTGAGGGGAATATGGTCAAGCCCCGCCGGTGGCACAAGCGCTGCCTTTAGGGCGGCTAGCTTTTCAAACGGATAGGGGTGCAGAAGGTTTAGATCAGGATTCATGGCATGTCCGTTGATAGCCTAAAGGCGGTGCTGGATGTCTGTAAAAACGGCCAACTAAACCGCCGATTATAGGCAACCCCTGGTGCCACCTCAAACTTAACCACCAAGGCGTCGCTCATTTAAACGCTTACACGCCTAATACTTCGATAAGCCGTTCGCGAAGCTGCTGTTGCCGTTCTGGATCGGTGAGAGGCTCACCCGCTTTCGTGGTGATAAAGAAAACGTCTTCAACCCGTTCCCCCAGCGTGGCAATTTTCGCAGCCGATAAGGCAATGTCCTGTTCCATGAAAATACGCCCGACACGAGCCAGCAGGCCAGGGCGGTCTGGGGCAGTTAGCTCTAGCAGCGTACGTTCGTTGGCTGGGTCCTGCTCAATGACCACCTCGGTGGGTACTTTGAAGTGCTTAAGCTGGCGCGGTGTGTGGCGCGTGACGATCTCTGGATAGTCATCCGGATCGTCCAGCTCTTCGACGAGGTGCCGACGCATCTCCTCAATATGCTCAGGGTCACGGATAGGTTGGCCGTAATGATCTAGCACAATAAACGTATTTAGCGTCCAGTCATTGTGCGAGGTGGCGATGCGGGCATCATGGATAGATAGACCAAGCTGCTCCATGGCGGCGGCGGTCGCGGCAAATAGGTCGTCTACCGAGCGGGTGTGGATAAAGACCTTGGTGCCGCCTTCGGCCATATCGGCGGTGGGTGCGCTAATTAAGACCAGTGGCAAAACAGACGGCTGGTGGGCAAGAATGCCTTGGGTCTGCCAGACAATTTCGCTGGGGGCGTACTGAAGGAAATAGTCTTCGCCGAGGGACTCCCACAGTTGATCAATCTGAGCGCTGTCTACGCCGACTGTTTGCAGTAACGAACGGGCTTCAGTACGGGTTTCGCGCACCCAATCATCTCGGTCAGGCGGGTTTTTTAGCCCTCGTCTCAGTGCTCGCTTGGTTTCAGCATGAAGCTGGCGCAACAGCGACGCACGCCAACCGTTCCACAGAGTGGGGTTGGTCGCATTGATGTCGGCAACGGTGAGCACATAGAGATAGTCTAAGCGGGTCTCGTCGCGCACCGTTAGAGCGAAGTCGCGAATCACGTCGGGATCGCTAATGTCGCGCTTCTGGGCGGTCATAGACATCAACAGGTGATGCTCCACCAGCCAGCGCAGTAAGTTGGTATCGTGTTGGGAGACGTGGTGACGGTGGCAGAATTGCTCAACATCGCGTGCACCAATCTCAGAATGATCGCCGCCGCGGCCCTTGCCAACATCGTGAAACAGTCCTGCAATCCACAGCAGATCCATTTTAGGCAGTTGATGAATCAGCGTGGCTGCGACGGGGAAGTCGTCTTTGGCATCCGGTTTGCGAAAACCGTGTAAAAACTTCAGTAAGCGCAGGGTGTGGGCGTCTACCGTGTAAATGTGGAATAGGTCGTGTTGCATCAACCCGACCGCGCGACCAAATTCTGGCAGATACTTGCCCAAGATGCCGTAACGGTTCATGCGCCTTAATTGGCGTGGAACATTGCCGGGGGCCCGCAAAATGGACATGAATAGCCGCTGATGGCGAGGGTCTTCGCGGTAGTGGTCATCAATTTGATGGCGATGGTCGCGGATCAGGCGAATGGTGTCGGCGCGTACCCCTTCTATTTCCGGGTGCTTTGCCATCAGCAGAAACAGTTCCAGCATGGCCGCCGGTCGCTCACGAAACAGATTGCGTGAGCGCGCTTGGATGTAGCCGCCTTTGGTTTCGAAACGCTCGTTCAGCTTAACGGTTTCCAAGGCTTCTTTGCCGCGTAGGATGACCTCATCAAAGTGCTGTAATAGCATGTCGTTAAGCCCGGCCAGGGCGGTCACATGCCGATAGTAACGCTTCATGAACTGTTCAACTGCTAAGCGCTCAGGGGTATCCCTAAAGCCAAACATTTCGGCAATGGTACGTTGGTGATCAAACAGCAATCGATCTTCGGCGCGGCCTGTTAGCATGTGCAGGGCATAACGCACCTGCCATAAAAAGGCTTGGCCCTGGCTTAGAATGCGCAGTTCGGCATCGTTCATAAAGCCATTCGCGACGATGTCAGCATAGTGCTCAGTGTCGAAATGGCGTTTCGCTACCCAGCCAATCATTTGAATATCACGTAGGCCGCCTGGAGAGCTTTTCAGGTTTGGCTCTAGGTGGTATTCCGAGTTGTTGTAGCGATAGTGGCGGGCAATTTGTTCTTGCCACTTTGCTTCGAAAAAACGGTCAGCAGGCCAAATATGCTCGGCGCTAAGGCGTTCACGCATCTTTTGGCGAAGATGTTCGGGCCCAGAAATGAGTCGCGATTCCAAGAGGTTGGTCATCACGGTGACATCGGCTTCAGCTTCCCGCTCACAGTCATTAAGCGAGCGCACGCTATGGCCGATCTCAAGACCGATATCCCATAAGAAGGTAATGAAAGCGCTTAACGACTCGCGATAAGGGGTGTCATCATCATGCTCCAGCAGCAGCAGGAGGTCGATGTCTGAGTGCGGGTGTAGCTCGCCCCGGCCGTAACCACCCACGGCCACCAGGGCAACGCCATCGTCAGGCCAGTCATGCTGCGCCCAGGCGATGGCTAGCAGCTGATCCAGATACCACGCTCGCCCGCGGACTAGGTCGCGTATATCAGCCCCGGAACGAAACTGCTCATCCAGCTTGGCTTGTAGCTCCCGAAGCGCCGCTTTAAACGGCGCAATAGGAGAGCGTGATCCGGCGAGTTCGGTGCGAAACATGGCGAGATCGTACAGCGTGGTGTCCGGCTCGAACCGGTAGTGATGAAGAAGCATCAGCGATTTAGAAAACTGAAGTCTTCGTCGCTGCGTGCTGTCAGCACGTCAACACCGGTTTCTGTGACCAGTAGCGTGTGCTCCCACTGGGCAGATAAGCTTCGATCCTTAGTGACCGCTGTCCAACCATCGCGTAGCACCTTGGTTTTATAGCCGCCTACGTTAATCATTGGTTCGATTGTAAAACACATGCCGGCTTCCAGCGGGATGTCGGCATCGGGTGCATAGCCATCATAGTGAAGAAACTGCGGATCTTCGTGGAAATCGGCGCCGATGCCGTGGCCGCAGAAGTCGCGCACTACGGAGTAGCCGTGTGCTTCAGCATGTTGCTGAATAACGCGGGCAAGTTCCGAAAGGTGTACGCCTGGCTTTACTAGCTCAATGCTTTTGTACAGGCACTCTTGAGTGATACGGCATAAGCGCTCGCCCTGGATCGTATCGCCGATGACGAACATCACGCTGGAATCACCGTGGTAGCCGTCAGTCGTTTTGACGGTGATATCCAAATTCATGATATCGCCGTTCTTCAATTTTTTGGCATCATCAGGAATGCCATGACAGACCACGTGATTGATTGATGTACAGGTCGCTTTCGGAAAACCGTGGTAGTTCAGCGGGGCAGGTGTAGAGCCCAAATTATTAACAATAAAATCGTGGCACAGGCGATCAATTTCACCCGTAGAGATCCCCGCCTTGATGTGGGGGGTGATCATTTCAATGACGCTGGCGGCTTGGCGCCCGGCTTCACGCATTTTCTCGATTTCAGAAGGCGTCTTGATAGGAACGTTCATGAATTCTCGATGTGGGTTCTAAAGTAAGTGGTGAACGGCAATGGTGAGCGGTAAATTAAGACCGTTACATGCGCTGTGACTTCATCTTGGTAATGATCTATGGTATAAAGCCGCGCGCTTTCCTGCAATCGCCATCCGATGCTTCTTTGTCAGTTGGTCATCTGCAGAAAGGCTATTTAAACGTAATGCAGAAATCTGTGTTACTAAACAGCAAGCCTTGAAAACACACATGCACCGGCACATGGTCCCGGGTGCCGCTGGCAGCGTCTGACGATGCCACTGGTCGGATCCATGGGGTGCGTGGAGGCCTAACCCGAGTTTCAGGAGTTTTATCATGTCTCACGTTAATATGCGTGACCTGCTGAAAGCAGGTGCTCACTTCGGTCACCAAACTAAGTACTGGAATCCGAAGATGGGTAAATTCATCTTCGGCGCGCGCAACAAGATTCATATCATCAACCTCGAGCACACTTTGCCGGCGCTGAACGAAGCGATCGGCGTGGTTGAGAAGATGGCGGCATCCAACAACAAAATTTTGTTTGTTGGCACCAAGCGCAGCGCTAGCAAGATCATCAAGGAAGAAGCAAACCGCGTTAACCAGCCGTTCGTCAACCATCGCTGGTTGGGTGGTATGCTGACTAACTTCAAGACCATTCGTCAGTCCATCAAGCGTCTGCGTGATCTTGAAACCATGCGCGAAGACGGCACGTTCGAGAAGCTGACCAAGAAAGAAGTCTTGATGGCAACTCGCGAGCAAGAGAAGCTTGAGCGTTCTATCGGTGGTATCAAGAACATGGGCGGCCTTCCTGACGCGCTGTTCGTTATCGATGTTGACCACGAGCGCATCGCGATCAACGAAGCCAACAAACTGGGTATTCCGGTTATTGGTGTGGTAGATACCAACTCAAACCCAGATGGCGTTGATTACGTGATCCCGGGTAACGACGACTCCATCCGCGCTATTCAGATCTACGTGAAAGCAATTGCTGACGCGTGTGGTCGTGCAAAAGAAGGTCGTCCGGAAGAGTTTGTTGAAGTGACTGAAGAAGCCGCTTCTGCCGACACTGACGCTGCTGCCGAGTAACGGTTGCAGTGGTGCGGCGGCCAGATAAGCCGCATCATGTTTAAGAGGGGGCCTTATGCCCCCTTTTTCCCGCTTTGAGTTCGCTCAAGTGGGCCGATTATGCCGGACGCTTAATGCCGGCGAATGCTCTACAAAGTGATACGCAACGGTCATCTACCGAGCCTATACTCTGTAGCGCGTTTAACTTTCAGCTAGAACCATTTCCGAGGTGAAAACTCATGGCTGCTATCAGCGCCTCTCAGGTTAAGGAACTGCGCGAACGTACCGGTCTTGGCATGATGGAGTGTAAAAAAGCACTTACTGAAGCCGGCGGTGATATCGACGTTGCAATCGAGAACCTGCGTAAAAGCTCTGGCCTTAAAGCCGCGAAAAAAGCGGGTCGTACCGCTGCAGAAGGTGCCGTTGTTACTCGCGTAGCAGAAGACGGCAGCTACGGCGTAATGGTCGAGATCAACTCCGAAACTGATTTCGTTGCCCGTGACGACAACTTCATCGCTTTCACCAACAAGATCGCGGATGCGTTCTTTGCGGCGAAAAATGAAGACGTTGCAGCAGTAATGGCTGGCGACCTCGAGTCTACTCGTGAGCAGCTGGTACAGAAAATCGGCGAGAACATCGGTGTGCGTCGTGCCGTTGTTGTGAACGCTGTTGAAGGTGGCCTTGTAGGCGAATACGTTCACGGCGGCCGTATCGGCGTCTTGACCGTTCTGAAAGGTGGTAACTCGGAAGTTGCTAAAGACGTTGCTATGCACGTTGCAGCGATCAATCCGTCGGTTGCGCACCCTGAAGATATGCCGCAGGAAGAGCTGGATAAAGAAAAAGCGATTATTCTGGCCCAGCCGGACATGGCCGGTAAGCCTGAGCAGATCGCTGAGAAAATGGTTCAAGGCCGTCTGAAAAAGTACCTGGCCGAGAACAGCCTGACCGAACAGCCGTTCGTTAAAGACCCGAACCAATCCGTTGCCGAGTTCGTGAAAGCGGCGGGTGGCGAAGTGGTTGGCTTCACTCGCTTTGAAGTGGGCGAAGGCATCGAGAAAGAAGAAGTCGACTTTGCTAAAGAAGTTATGGAACAGGCTGGCCGTCGCTAAGGTCAGAGGTTTCAGAAAGAAGATGGCGTGCGCGCGAGCGCACGCTTTTGTGTATCCGGCCCCTGTGAAAAACTGGGGTCGTCTCGCCCGCCTGTGTTCAGGTCTGCCTCAGGAGAGATGCCATGTCACGTGAAGTTCAAGAGTCCGCCCCCGCAGTTGCTGCCAGCAAGACTGAAAAGTCGAAATCAAAATACAAACGTATTTTGCTGAAATTGTCTGGCGAAGCGCTAATGGGTGAGCACGATTTTGGTATTGATCCGAAAGTGCTGGATCGTATGGCGTTAGAGATCGGCCAATTGGTTGGTATTGGCGTTCAGGTGGGGATCGTGATTGGTGGTGGAAACCTATTTCGTGGCGCGGCGCTTAATGAAGCCGGCATGGATCGGGTGACGGGTGACCACATGGGAATGCTGGCAACCGTGATGAATGCGTTAGCAATGCGAGATGCGCTTGAGCGCTCCAATATTCGCTCGCGGGTAATGTCAGCGATTCCCATGAGTGGTGTGGTAGAGCATTACGACCGCCGCACCGCCATCCGCTACTTAACGTCGGGAGACGTGGTGCTGTTTTCAGCTGGTACGGGTAATCCTTTCTTTACGACCGACTCTGCAGCCTGCTTACGTGGTATTGAAGTAGATGTTGACGTGGTGATCAAGGCCACCAAAGTAGACGGCGTGTACAATAAAGATCCGGTTAAACATCCCGATGCCGTGAAGTATGACCAGCTCTCCTATGACGATGCCCTAGACCAAAAGTTGGGCGTTATGGATTTGACCGCAATCTGCCTGGTACGTGACCATAATATGCCGGTGCGGGTATTTGATATGAATAAGCCTGGTGCCCTGCTGAATTTGGTAGTAGGGGGCAAGGAAGGCACGCTGATAGACAGAGGGTAATATCGTGATCAATGACATCAAGAAAGATGCAGAATCTCGCATGAAGAAAAGCGTTGAAGCGCTGAACAGCAACTTCAACAAAATTCGTACGGGGCGTGCTCATCCCAGTATTCTCGACGCTGTTACCGTTGATTATTACGGTGGTCAGGTGCCGCTAAATCAAGTGGCTTCTGTTAACGTGGAAGATGCTCGTACACTGACGGTGGCGCCTTGGGAGCAGGGCATGGTGCCCAAGATTGAAAAGGCAATTATGACCTCTGATCTGGGGCTTAATCCTGCCAGCGCCGGTAATGTCATTCGTGTGCCGATGCCGATGTTGACCGAAGAAACGCGCAAAGGTTACATCAAGCAGGCGCGTAGCGAAGCTGAACATGCGCGCGTGGCGGTGCGTAACGTACGTCGCGATGCCAACGGTGATTTTAAGTCTTTGCTGAAGGATAAAGAAATTACCGAAGACGATCAGCGTCAGGGTGAAGACGAAATCCAGAAGTTGACGGATAAGTATATTGCTGAGGTCGATAAAGCGCTTGCCGCAAAAGAACAAGATCTCATGCAGGTGTAGTTATTAGTCTAAAAATAGCTAACTGCTTTCAATCAACCACGGGGGGCTTGGCTGCCCGTGGGTCATCGCTTGGCTTTACTATGACTGATCTTTGGTGCGAGAACCCATGACGTCTCCGCAGCTTCCCCAAGCGCAGCAGGATGGCGCGACGCCTTCTCGGTCCGAGGAGGCACCGCCAGCCCATGTTGCTATTATTATGGATGGTAATAACCGCTGGGCGCGGGCACGTGGGCTTTCCGGAGTGCGCGGTCACCGAGCCGGTGTTGAAGCCGTTCGGGCGGTTATTGAACGCGCTGCGCAGCGCGGCGTTCAGACACTGAGTCTTTTTGCTTTTTCAAGTGAAAATTGGAAGCGCCCAGCGGCTGAGGTGAATGCCTTGATGGAGCTTTTTTTGATGGCGCTTAAGCGCGAAGTCAAAAAGCTCAATGAGCGTAATATTCGCCTGTCAATTATTGGCGAACAGCGCGGTTTTTCCCATGCGATCCAAAAGCATATTCAGCGCGCCGAGTCGTTAACCGCAGAGAATACCGGTATGCATCTGGTGATTGCGGCCAACTACGGTGGCCAATGGGATCTTGCGCGAGCGGCTAGACAGTTGGCGGAGCAAGTAGCCGCAGGTGAGTTAGCGGCTTCCGATATTGATGAGGCGCGTCTTGATGCGGCGATGAATACGCACAATGTACCGCCGGTAGATTTATGCATCCGCACCAGCGGAGAGCAGCGGCTATCTAACTTTATGTTATGGCAGTTAGCTTACGCAGAACTGCATTTTTCGCCACTGCTCTGGCCAGATTTTAACGGGGCGGCACTTGATGAGGCGCTTGACGATTTTTGCCTACGTCGCCGTCGTTTTGGTATGACCGACGCACAAATAGAGGCGCAAGGTGCTTAAACAGCGGATGATTACAGCAGCTTGGTTAGCGCCCCTGACGCTGATTGGCTTGTTCGGACTACAAGGTGGAGCCTTTGCACTGTTTACAGCGTTTATTGTGCTGCTAGGTGCTTGGGAGTGGACCAACTTAGCCGGTGTCGCCCGTCAGGGAGTGCGAATTGCCCTGGTAGCTATTATGGCAGTGTTAATGTTGGCAATGTGGCTAGGTGGAGCAGCGTTTGCCGCTTGGCCGCTTTGGCTGGCTGCTGTGGGGTGGGGGATTAATCTTTATTGGGTGACCCACTACCCCGATACTGCCCTCCAATGGCAAGCCACTTCTCGGCGGTTGCTCATGGGAGTGTGGGTGCTGCTGCCGTGCTGGGTAGGGTTCAATGTGCTCCGTGATAGTGGCGCTGTCTGGCTGCTGTTTGTGCTGTTGTTAGTCTGGACCGCTGATATTGGCGCCTACTTTGCTGGCAGGCGTTGGGGGAAAAATAAGCTTGCTCCAAAGGTGAGCCCAGGTAAGTCCTGGGAAGGTGTTTATGGCGGTCTTGCGGCCACACTATTGCTAGCGATTGTGTTTGCTGTATGGCAGCCCATTAACCTTATGGGCGGTATTGCACTGATAGTGATTACCGGTCTGGTGACGCTGGTTTCAGTGCTTGGTGATCTGTTGGAAAGTATGCTCAAGCGCTATCGGGACATCAAAGATTCAAGCCAGCTCTTGCCAGGCCATGGCGGCGTACTGGATCGTATTGATAGCCTGACGGCAGCAGTGCCTATTTTCGCGCTGTTCTATTTGCAGGTGATCCATCTCCAAGTGAACGCCCTATGAGCCAACCAGCTGTTCAGCGTATTACAGTGCTTGGCTCAACAGGCTCAATTGGTAAAAGCACCCTTGATGTCATTGCTCAATATCCAGACCGTTATCGCGTTTATGCTTTAACGGCTCATACCTCAAAAGAAGTGCTCTTAGCGCAATGCCGCTTTCATCACCCAGAAGTCGCTGTATTAAATGATCCTGAGGATGCGGCCTGGTTGCAGCAAGCACTTTTAACGTCAGGGCTCTCTACTAAGGTTCTTTCGGGAGCTATAGCGCTTTGCCAGGTGGCGCGAGAAAGGCAAGTGGATACCGTGATGGCCGCTATTGTTGGCGCAGCGGGCCTGCTACCTGCGCTAGCAGCTGCCGAGTCAGGTAAACGCGTACTGTTGGCCAATAAAGAAGCTCTAGTGATGAGTGGCGCGCTGTTTATGGACGCTGTTGCTCGCTCAGGTGCAACGTTATTGCCGATTGATTCCGAACATAATGCTATTTACCAATGTCTACCTACCGAGCATAGAGGTGGATTGCGTCAGCATGGTGTTCGCCAGCTGCTGCTCACCGCCTCTGGTGGCCCTTTTCGTGGCTGGCAGGCAGAAGATATCGCTAAGGTGACCCCTGAGCAGGCTTGTCATCATCCTAACTGGTCAATGGGGCGCAAAATCTCCGTCGATAGCGCGACGTTGATGAATAAAGGCTTAGAGCTTATTGAAGCGTGCTGGCTATTTGATGCAACGCCTGATCAGATACAGGTAGTGGTGCATCCGCAAAGCGTTATTCACTCGATGGTTGCCTATGATGATGGTTCGGTGATTGCGCAGCTGGGTAATCCTGATATGCGTACGCCTATTGCTTATGGATTGGCATGGCCGGAACGGATTGATGCGGGGGTTGAGACGCTGGATCTTTTTCAGGTGGCGCGTCTGGATTTCGAAGCCCCCGATGAAGCGCTTTTTCCCTGCTTGTCGCTCGCCCGCGATGCTATGCACAAGGGCGGCGCTGCACCGGCGATTTTGAATGCGGCGAATGAGGTCGCCGTGGAGGCTTTTCTGGAAGGACAGCTTGGCTTCAGCGCGATTGCTGACGTAGTGGCAAAAGTGATGGCTCTACCGTTTGAAGGGCGTGCCGACACGCTTGAGCAGATATTATCTGCAGATCAGTGGGCACGGGAGCAGGCGGCGCTAATAGTATGCCAGTAGTTCGCTTAGCATCAGCCATCGTTGATCAGCGAGTCGTGTAAAGGAGCGAAGAGTGGGCCTGATACAGAACATATTAGCGGTGATCGTGGTACTGGGGGTGTTGGTAACCTTTCACGAGTTCGGCCATTTTTGGGTGGCGCGGCGCTGCGGTGTAAAGGTGCTACGTTTCTCAGTCGGCTTTGGTAAGCCGCTATGGTCGACCTTTGATCGTCACGGCACAGAGTTCGTGGTGGCGGCCGTACCGCTAGGCGGTTACGTAAAAATGCTCGACGAGCGCGAAGCGCCTGTACCTGAAGAGCAATTAGATCAGGCGTTTAACCGCAAAACCGTATGGCAGCGTATCGCTATTGTTGCCGCTGGCCCGATTGCAAATTTTTTACTTGCGATTGTAGCTTACTGGGCGCTATTCGTTGCAGGAACTACAACCGTTGCTCCTATTGTTGGCGATGTTGATCCTAACTCTCCTGCGGCAGCGGCAGGGCTTTCTCACGGCGCAGAGATTACCTCTATCCAGGGAGATGCTATGCGCTCCTGGGAAGAGATTAATTTAAAGCTTGTCTCCATGATCGGGTTTAATGGCGACTTGGTGCTTGAGGCACAGCCTGAAGGGGCGAGTGCCTCACGGGTTTATCAGCTTCCTGTGGCCAACTACATGGTTCGCCAGGACCCGCCCCAGCCAATGCAAAGTTTGGGCATTACGCCTTGGCGCCCGAACGTACCCGCGGTGCTAGGCCAAGTGATTGATGGCCAGGCGGCTGCACAAGCTGGCCTGCGAGCGGGTGATCGTATTGTGTCTCTGGATGGCGAGCCAATTGACGACTGGATGCAGTTTGTCTCGGTTATTCGTGAGAATGCAGGTCAAACCTTAGAGGTGGGTTACCTGCGTGGTGATGAGCAGGGTAGCCTTTCCTTAACCCCTGGACGTAATACGCTGGAGAGTGGCGGCGAGGTTGGGTACATTGGTGCCGGAGCGCAGCAGGTAACATGGCCTGAAGAATTTCAACGTGAAATTCGTTACGGGCCTGTAGAGGCGGTAGGTCAAGCGTTATCACGTACAGGTGAGATGACGCTGCTGACAGTAGATGCTATCCGTAAGATGCTGGTGGGGCTTATTTCACCATCGAACCTTTCGGGGCCGATTACCATCGCGCAGATATCAGGTGACTCTGCTCGTGCGGGGATGGAAGCGTTCGTAGGCTTTCTAGCGTATCTTTCTATCAGCCTTGGCGTACTTAATCTACTGCCAATACCCGTGCTCGATGGTGGGCATTTACTTTATTATTTTATAGAGGTCGTGCGTGGGCGGCCGGTCTCTGAGCAAATGCAAGCAGTAGGGTTGCGTATTGGGCTTGCCATGGTAGGCACCCTAATGTTGATGGCTCTCTATTTTGATCTGATGCGCCTGTGGTAATGACGCGTGTAGGGCGCTGGATGCCTTGTCATCTGCCTGCACAAATGTATATGGTGCCTATCTGGAATGATGGGCAGACCAACGCGAGCGAACTGACTGCATGAAAATCAAGACCCTTGGAATGGCGGCATTGTTGCTGGTAGGTACCAGCAGTGCCCAAGCACAATCCTTTGATGTTTCCGACATTCGTGTGGAAGGACTGCAGCGGGTATCTGCTGCCTCGGTCTTTAATGCGTTTCCCGTCAATGCCAATGATCGCGTTAGCGAACAGCAGCTTGCTGCCGCTGCGCGAGATTTGTTTGCCACAGGCTTGTTTGAAGATGTTTCCCTTGCGCGCGAGGGGGATGTGTTGGTTATCCAGGTGGTTGAGCGGCCGACCATCGCGCGCTTGAACATCGAAGGGAATCAGCAGATTTCTGATGAAGATCTACGCAACGGCCTACGCGAATCAGGTCTTTCCGAGGGGCAGGTGCTCCAGCTTTCCACATTGGAAGAGATTCAGCGTGAGCTTGAAGGGGTTTATCAAGCTCAGGGGCGCTACAGCGCCGGTATCGATGTTGAAGTTGACGAAATTGATGAAGGCCGTGTTCAGGTTAATATCAATGTTAATGAAGGCGAAGTCGCTAAAATCCGCCAGATCAACATCGTGGGCAATGAAGCGTTCGACGATGACACACTGCGCGACGTATTTGAGCTAAATGATCGGCCCGGGCGTGTTTTTGGTTGGTTCTCTAAAGATGAGTATTCCCGCGAAGCGCTGGCAGGGGACATTGAGCGGCTACGCTCCTTTTACTTGGATCGTGGTTACGTCAATTTTGATGTCACCTCAACACAGGTTTCCATTGGTCCTGAAAAGTCAGAGATCTTCATCACGTTAAATATTGATGAAGGCAATCAGTTCCAAGTAGGCGACATTCGTTTTGCAGGTGACCTGCAAATTAGCGAAAACGAAGCGAACGAACTACTGACCATTAGCCGTGGTGATACGTTCTCTCGTGGGGATCTCAACGCGTCTACTGAAGCACTTCGTCAGCGTCTTGGGGCGGAAGGCTTTGCGTTTGCTGAAGTTCAAGGTATCCCTGAAATGGCCGGTGATGGTGAAACGGTTGATTTAGTGATCGCGGTCAACCCTGGTCAGCGAACTTATGTACGTCGTATTGAGTTTTACGGCAATACCACAACGCAAGACGAAGTATTGCGTCGAGAAATGATCCAGTTAGAAGGTGCGCCTGCCTCGACTGAGTCGATTACTCAGTCGCGTCAACGCTTGGAGCGTCTTGGCTTCTTCAGTCAAGTAGAGGTTGATACACAACCGGTTCCGGGGCAGCCCGACTTGCTAGACGTAACGTATAACGTCGAAGAGCAACCGTCTGGCTCGGTATCTGCCAGTGTCGGCTTCTCGCAAAGTGCAGGGGTGATTTATGGCGTCGGTTTGGCGCAAAATAACTTCCTAGGTACCGGTAACCGCGTCAACGTAGGCGCGCAACGTAGTGATACGTTTACCAGTGTTAACTTTGCATTTACGGATCCCTACTGGACACTGGATGGTATTTCGCGCGGTTATAACCTGTTTTATCGGGAAACGGATTACGGCGACTCCGATATTTCGACGTTCTCCACCGATGCTTACGGTGCTGGTATTAACTTCGGTTATCCCATCAGCGAGCTTTCCCGTCTGAACTTTGGCGCCAGTATTGAAGAACTCACGATTAAAACCTATGACGACTCTGCCTCAGAAATCATTCGTTACGTCGAAGATCAAGGCGATGACGCACAAAGCTTGAAGCTAACGGCAAGCTGGACACGTAATAACTTGAACCGTGGCATTATGCCAACAGCGGGTAACTATCAGCGTGTATCGCTCGAAGCAGGTGTCCCTGGTAGTGATGCGGAATACTACAAGCTGCGTGCTCGTGCCCAACAGCTATTCCCGATCAACGATGACCAGACTTGGGCGCTGAAGTTTACCGGTAATCTAGGCTATGCCGACACGCTGGGTAGCAATGATCCTTATCCGTTCTATGAGAACTTTTATGCGGGTGGCTTAGGTTCGGTGCGTGGTTTTACATCGAACACCCTGGGGCAGCGTACAACACCGACTCGAGATGGCGGACGTGACCGTACGTTGGGCGGTAATATATTGGTAGAAGGCTCGGCAGAAGTGCTCTTCCCAATGCCCTTTGTGGAAGACCAGCGTGCGATTCAACCGTCGCTCTTCCTCGACGCAGGTAATACCTTCTTGAGTTCTTGCTATGATGTGCAGGAAGCAGATATTGGGCGTCAGCAATGTAGTTCTGGAGTCGACCTGGGCGACTTGCGTTACAGCGTTGGTATCGGCCTTTCGTGGCTAACGCCGGTAGGCCCGTTGACCTTCAGCGTGGCAGAACCGTTAAGCGATAAAAGCGGTGACGATACCCAGTTCTTCCAGTTCTCGCTGGGCCAAACGTTTTAACATGGTGGGATACGTTGGTACCTACCGAATAAAAAGGAGTTAACACGATGCGTAAACTGACAGCAGCTGTGTGCCTATTTGGCGCCATGACGCTTCCCGCCTACGCCATTGCCGCTGAAGTGGCAGTACTTGATTGGCGTGCTGCGTTGATGAATACACAGTCGGCTCAGTCATCGTTGAGCCAACTGGAAGGCCAAATCGGTAACCAGCAGCGCGAGGCTCAAGCGTTAGGAGAAGAGCTTCAACGCATACAAGAGCGTTTGCAGCGTGAAGGTGAGACAATGTCTCAGTCTCAGCGAGACCCGCTCATTGCTGAACTTCAGCAGAAGGGTAGCCGCTTTGAGCAACTGCGCCGTGAAGTGCTCCAAGCGCAGCAAGCATCTGAGCAGCGGTTCCTTGAAGGCGCTGAGCCCAAGCTGGAACAAGCGGTAGAGCAGGTGTTAGAGCGTCACAACATTGATGTTCTGGTAGAGCCTCAAGGGGTGTTGCACTCATCGACCGACCTGCCTAATGTGACTAATGAGGTCACACAGATTTTTGATTCGCTAAACTAATTTTAGAACTGTTGGTGCGGCTAGCCCGCACCCATGTTTCTCTGGGCTCCCATGACGCACGCTCCTCATCACCTTACCCTTGCGGATATTGCACGTCACTTGGACGTCGATTTTGAAGGCGACGCCGAACAGCCGATTCGGGGTCTCGCAACGCTTAAAGAGGCAGCGCCTGATCAAGTCGCCTTTCTCGCTAATCGTGCGTATTTAAAAGATCTAGCAACCACAAAAGCAGCGGCGGTGCTGCTTCATCCTGAGCATGGCAAGAATTGCCCTGTTCCGCGTTTAGAGATGGCGAATCCTTATTTAGGTT
Organism: Halomonas sp. KG2; assembly: GCA_030440445.1. NCBI lineage: Bacteria > Pseudomonadati > Pseudomonadota > Gammaproteobacteria > Oceanospirillales > Halomonadaceae > Halomonas > Halomonas sp. KG2. The sequence continues at coordinate 587,891 of CP098528.1, forward strand.
ACGCAAAGCTTTCCCAGCTATTTGATCCGTTACCTGCTCGGGATGTGACTGGTATTCACCCCACCGCTGTTGTAGCGGATGACGCTATGTTGGGCAACGGTGTGTCTGTTCAAGCGCATGCGGTGATTGAAGCAGGTGTCGTGTTAGGTGAGCGTGTGGTTGTTGGTGCTGGTAGTGTGATTGGTGCCGATAGTGTGGTTGGCGATGATACTCGGCTACACGCCAACGTGACTGTTTGCCACGGTGTTGTTGTGGGCAAGCGAGTGATTTTGCAAAGCGGCTGTGTGATCGGTGGTGATGGATTCGGCTTTGCCCATGACGGGGCCGGATGGCACAAAATCGCTCAATTAGGCGGGGTTGTGCTAGGCGATGATGTTGAAGTCGGCAGTTGCTCAAGCATTGACCGTGGCGCGTTGGGAGACACCATCATTGGCAACGATGTAAAAATCGATAGCCAGGTACAGATTGCGCATAACGTGATCATTGGTGATCACAGCGCATTAGCGGGATGTGTTGGCATTGCTGGCTCCACGACAGTGGGTAAGCACTGTATGCTCGGAGGGGGCGTTGGACTGTCCGGACACCTGACTATTTGTGACGGTGTGCAGGTAACGGGGATGAGTCTAGTGACCAATTCGATTCATGAACCAGGTGTCTATTCATCGGGTACTGGTGCCATGAATAATACCCAATGGCGCAAGAATGCGGTGCGATTTAAACAGCTAGATGAAATAGCCAAGCGTTTATCTCGTTTAGAGAAAAGCCATCGCAGCAAGTAGAGTTTTGCCAGCAATATAGCTACAGCTAGCTTGAGGCTGCATAGCAGCAGGTTATAATTCACTGCTTTTTAACCAGCAACTTTGCTGGCGCGTGCCTGATATGATTCGGGCCTTTTGTCATTTTAGAGGTCGTTACGATGGTTATGGATATTAACGAAATTCGCGAATACTTGCCTCATCGCTACCCGTTTTTGCTGGTGGATCGAGTAACGCAATTAACCGTGGGTGAATCCATCGTTGCGTACAAAAATGTCAGTATTAATGAGCCGTTTTTTAATGGCCATTTCCCGCATCATCCCATTATGCCAGGTGTTTTAGTCTTAGAAGCGCTGGCTCAGGTGTGCGGTATTTTAGGCTTTAAAACGGTCAATAAGCTGCCTGCTGACGGCTATGTGTACTATCTAGTAGGAAGCGATAATGTGCGCTTCAAGCGCCCTGTTATGCCGGGGGACCAGTTAGTCTTGGAAGCCAATGTCATCCGTGGGAAACGTGGTATTTGGAAGTTCGCCTGCCGTGCCACGGTTGATGGTGAATTAGCCTGCGAGGCGGAAATTATTTGTGCTGAGAGGAAGGTCGCTTGATACATCCTACTGCACTGGTTGATCCCAAAGCGCAGCTTGCTGACGACGTTGAGGTTGGCCCGTTTAGTGTTATTGGGCCAGACGTCACGATTGGCGCTGGCTCTGTGATAGGCCCCCACGTGGTGATTAAAGGGCCTACCGTTCTCGGTGAACGGACGCGAATTTTTCAGTTTGCTTCGGTAGGAGAAGACTGCCAAGACAAAAAATATGCCGGCGAGCCAACACGGTTGGTAATGGGGGATGATAACGTTGTACGTGAAGGCGTTACCCTCCATCGTGGTACCGTGCAGGATCGCGGCGAAACCACTATCGGCTCGCGTAACCTATTTATGGCGTATGTTCATGTCGGTCATGACTGTGTGATTGGCAACGACTGTATCCTAGCTAACCAAGTCACGTTGGCAGGTCATGTTGTTCTCGGTGATCACGCTATTCTGGGTGGCCTTGCGGCTGTTCACCAGTTTTGTCACTTTGGTGAACATGCGATGGCCGGAGGCGGGTCGATTATTACCAAAGACACGCCCGCCTATGTGATGATCAATGGTAACCCTGCTGAAGCGCGAGGGCTTAATCTTGTTGGCTTGAAGCGCCGCGGCTTTAGTCGAGACGCGATCAATGCATTAAGCAGTGCCTACAAACTGGTATACCGCCAAGGCTTAACTGTCGAGCAGGCGGTTAGCGAAATGCGCAGCCGATTCGACCTGCCCGAAGTCACCACGTTTGCCGACTCTATTGAGCGGTCAACGCGCGGTATCGTCCGCTAATGACATTGATGTCTAGCCGACATCAACGATGGATTCAAATGCCACTACTTCTCCCGTCATCATGACACTTCAGCGCGTCTACATTGTTGCAGGCGAACTCTCCGGGGATATCCTTGGGGCAGGGTTGATGCACGAGCTGAAGCTGCGCCACCCCAACATTGAGTTTCGTGGGCTGGGTGGTCCTCGTATGGAAGCGCAGGGCCTGACGAGTCGCTTTCCCCTTGAAACATTATCGGTGATGGGGCTTGTTGAAGTCATCAAGCACCTGCCCGAGCTGATCCGCGTGCGTCGCACGCTGCGCGAAGAAGCGCTCGCTTGGCAGCCGGATATTATGATTGGCATTGACGCGCCTGACTTCAATATTGGCCTTGAAAAACAGCTGCGGGCGGCCGGGTTAAAGACCGCTCATTATGTCAGCCCTTCGGTATGGGCTTGGCGGCAAGGGCGGGTGAAAAAGATCGCCAAGGCGGTTGATGGCATGTTGACGCTACTGCCGTTTGAGGCTGACTTTTACCATCGGCATCAGGTGCCGGTTGCTTTTGTTGGTCATCCATTGGCGGATGAATTACCGCTTGAAAATGATCGCCAAGCGGCTCGCCAAACACTCGCACTGCCTGCTCAAACTCCTGTTCTGGCAATATTGCCTGGTTCGCGGGGTAATGAAATACGCTTTCTTGGTGATACATTTTTACGCGCTGCTGAACTGCTCTGTCAGCGTAATGGGGCGTTACGTGTGGTCATTCCCGCAGCGACCGATCAGCGTTATCAAGAAATCACCCAGCTCTTGGCAAACTACCCGACGCTAAGCGAACGTATCATGCTCTTGGAAGGTCAGGCTCGTGAGGCGATGGTGGCCAGCGATGCTGTGTTGCTGGCCTCGGGCACTGCCGCACTAGAAGCCATGCTATGTCATCGGTCAATGCTGGTGGCTTATAAAATGGCGCCGATAACTCATTGGCTGGCAAAGCGCTTGGTGAAGACACAATGGATTTCACTGCCCAATTTGATTGCTCAAGAGGGCGTTGTGCCTGAGTTGATTCAGGACGCCGCTTCACCAGCAATGATCGCTGATCGGCTCGACGAAATGCTTAATAATGCCCAGGAACGTAACGCTCTAGAGGCACGCTTTGCCGATATGCACTGTGCGTTACAGCGCAATGCCAGCCAACGGGCGGCACAAGCAATTACCTCTCTGGTAGCGGGCCAGCCGTTGGATAGCGACGCAATAGCTTGCCATAACGGGGTGGACCATGGCCGTTAAGCCGACTGACTATCCCCCCTTAGTGATCGACTATCGTGGTGACTTCTTAGCGGGCGTTGACGAAGTTGGCCGTGGGCCTCTGATTGGCAGTGTTGTGGCATCGGCGGTGATTCTTGATCCTAGTCGCCCTATTGAGGGGCTGACGGACTCAAAAAAGCTCACCGCTAAAAAGCGCGAAGCGTTGGATGTGCTGATTCGCGAACGTGCGCTAGCGTTTGCAGTGGCCGAGGCCAGTGCTGCTGAGGTTGATCAGCTAAATATCTACCATGCCACTCATCTTGCTATGCGGCGTGCCATTGATGCTTTAACACCCGCGGCTGACTATTTATTGGTCGATGGTAATCGGTTGCCCGGGCACGTGCTTCCTGGGCAAGCGGTGGTTAAAGGCGATGCCCGCCATCCTGCGATCGCCGCTGCGTCAATTTTAGCCAAGGTGGCCAGAGATGCTCAGATGACTGAGCTTGATCTGCGCTATCCTGATTATGGCTTTGCCCGCCATAAAGGTTATCCAACGAAAGAACATTTAGCGGCACTGGCTGCCTACGGGCCGCTTGCCGAACACCGCCGGAGCTTTGCGCCGGTTCAGCGTCAGTTAGCGCTGCTGTAAGCATTTTCTATTTATCTAGCTTTGTTGCTGAGAGTCCCATGACGGTTCCGTTTGTTCATCTACGTTTGCACAGTGAATACTCCCTGGTTGATGGCTTGGTAAAACTCAAGTCACTGGTCAGTACCACCGCTGAGCGCGGGATGCCGGCTCTGGCGTTAACCGATGAAGCTAACTTGTTTGGTTTGGTTAAGTTCTACAAAGCGGCGCAGGGCGCTGGCCTCAAGCCCATCATCGGTAGCGACTTATGGTTATATAACCCCCATGATGAGGCCCACCCATATCGTATTACGCTGCTAGCGATGAACGATGTTGGTTACCGCAATCTCACTGAATTGATTTCTAAAGGGTGGACCGATGGCCAGCGCCAAGGGCGCGCTATTCTGGATAAACAGTGGGTGCTAGCGCAAAGCGAAGGACTGATTGCGCTATCAGGCGGGCGTGAAGGCGAGATAGGTCGCCACTTGCTGTCTGATCATGAGCGCGAAGCCCGAGAGCTGTTAGAGGAGTGGCAGCAGGCCTTTCCAGACCGTTTTTACTTGGAGTTAATTCGCACCGGGCGGCCACTTGAAGAAGATTGCGTTCACGCGAGTGTGAAGTTGGCGATTGAGTCGAATATCCCCGTGGTCGCGACCAATGACGTGCGCTTTTTAGAGCGAGAGGACTTTTGGGCACATGAAACCCGCGTTGCCATTGGTGAAGGCAAGGCCTTGGATGACCCGCGCCGTGAACGACGCTACACCGAAGAACAGTACCTAAAAAGCCCTGAGGAGATGGCAGCACTGTTTGCTGATATTCCTGAGGCGCTTGAGAACAGCGTTATGATCGCCGAGCGGTGTAGCGTTGATGTACGGTTGGGTGAAATTTTCCTACCTGAGTTCGAAATTCCCGAAGGGATGACTCAGGATGAGTTTTTCCGCAAAGTCTCCCATGACGGCCTCACTGAACGGTTAGATTTTCTGTTCCCCGTTGAACAGTACCCCCGCGATAGCGACGCCTACCGAGAGATTGATCAACGTTACCGTGACAGGCTTGAGTTTGAACTGAACGTTATTATCCAAATGGGCTTTCCTGGTTACTTCCTGATCGTGATGGACTTTATCCAGTGGGCCAAGGATAACAACGTGCCAGTCGGCCCAGGGCGTGGTTCCGGTGCGGGCTCATTAGTGGCTTACGCGCAAAAAATTACCGATCTTGACCCTATTGGCTACGATCTGCTGTTCGAACGCTTTCTTAATCCTGAGCGTGTCTCCATGCCTGACTTTGACGTCGACTTTTGCATGGAGAAGCGCGACAAAGTGATTGAATATGTAGCTAATCGCTACGGCCGCAATGCGGTATCTCAGATTGTTACCTTTGGCACCATGGCTGCGAAAGCGGTGGTGCGCGATGTGGCGCGCGCCCAGGGGCGGCCTTACTCCCTGGGCGATAAGCTCTCTAAGCTGATCCCCTTTGAAGTGGGTATGACGCTTGCCAAAGCGATAGAGCAAGAACCGGCACTGAAAGAGTTTATCGGCAACGACGACGAAGCCGAAGAGATCTGGGAAATGGCCCTCAAGCTAGAGGGCACCACCCGGGGGACCGGTAAGCACGCGGGGGGCGTCGTTATTGCGCCCACCAAACTGACCGATTTCTCGCCGCTGCTGTGTGATGAAGATGGCTCTGGCCTGGTGGTGCAGTTCGATAAAAACGACATCGAAGACGCTGGGCTAGTAAAGTTCGACTTTTTGGGCTTGCGGACGCTGACGATTATCGACTGGGCACTGGAAATGGTCGATAAAGTGCGGGGGGTAAACGGTCAAGCGCCACTTAACATCGACGCTATCCCGCTGGACGACAGCAAAACCTTTGAGATGCTTAAACGCGCGGAAACCACCGCCGTTTTCCAGTTGGAATCTCGTGGTATGAAGGAGCTGATTAAGCGCCTGCTGCCAGACTCTCTCGACGATATGATCGCCCTGGTGGCGCTATTCCGCCCAGGCCCGCTACAGTCGGGCATGGTTGATGACTTTATCAATCGTAAGCACGGCCGTGCCGAAGTCTCTTACCCCCACCCAGATTATCAGCATGACCTGTTAAAGCCGGTACTCAGCCCGACATACGGCATTATTTTGTACCAAGAGCAGGTCATGCAGATTGCTCAGGTAATGGCCGGTTATTCTTTGGGGCAGGCAGACATGCTGCGCCGCGCCATGGGTAAGAAAAAGCCCGAAGAGATGGCCAAGCAGCGTTCAGGCTTTATGGAAGGCTGCGCCGCCAACGGTATTGATAAAGATCTTGCTGGCAATATTTTTGATCTTGTTGAGAAATTCGCCGGTTATGGTTTTAACAAGTCGCACTCTGCCGCCTACGCCTTGGTGTCTTATCAAACCGCCTGGTTGAAAGCGCACTATCCTGGCCCGTTTATGGCCGCCGTTATGTCAACGGAAATGGATAACCTGGACAAGGTAGTGCCGCTAATTGAAGAGTGCCGCCACCTCAAGCTGACCGTCACACCGCCGGATGTTAATGTCGGTGGCTACAAGTTCACCGTTGATACGGAAGGGCGCGTGGTTTACGGCCTGGGGGCCATTCGCGGTGTCGGTGAAGGCCCGATTGGTGCGATTGTTGAAGCCCGTAGCACCGATGGTCCATTTAAAGATCTGTTCGATTTTTGTCGCCGTCTTGATCCAAAACGGATGAACAAGCGAACGCTAGAAGCGCTGATTCGCTCTGGCGCACTGGATAATCTTGGCCCTAACCGGGCGGTGCTTTCCGCCGCGATGGAAGACGCCTTGAAAGCTGCTGCTCAAAACCATGCCAACCAAAATCTGGGTATGCTGGATATGTTTGGCGATGCGTTTACTGCGGAAGAGGAAGAAACGGACCCTTACGCTGAGTATCAGAGCGCCCGTGAATGGACAGATCGTGAGCGCCTTTCTGGTGAAAAAGATACACTGGGCCTCTATCTGACCGGCCATCCCATTGATGAATATGAGCGAGAGCTAAAGCGCTTTGTCTCTACTCGCATTAGTGATTTGAAGGCCTCTCGTGAGCCGCAGCGGGTGGCTGGCTTAGTGGTAGCCATGCGCACCATGAAGTCCAAGCGTGGCGATACCATGGCGTTTATCACGCTGGATGATCGCACCGGGCGGATCGAAGCTTCCCTGTTTGGCGAACTATTTGAGCAACTGCGGGGCCAAATAGAATCTGACCAAGTGATTATCGTTGAAGGCGAAGTATCCAACGATGACTTCTCCGGCGGTTTGCGCTTGCGCGGCAAAGACGTTACGCCAATGGTGACCGCACGGATTCGCTATGGCGAAGCGGTAGAGCTTGCATTGGATGCTGAACAGATCAACGGGCGTTTAGTCGATAGCCTGCGTGAGAGTCTTACGCCATACCGCGATACCGGCGGATTGCCGGTGCGGCTGCAGTATCGCCACTCAGCGGCCGTTGGCTGGCTGGCGCTGGCCGATGATTGGAAAGTAGCTCCCAGCGACGACTTATTGTTGGCCCTTCGTGATGTGCAGGGGCAGGTTGGCGTTCAGCTACGCTACCGCTAACAAACGCTATAAACATGCACGTGCCACCGTCAAATTGAGTGCTAAATGGCGGTGAAGCACGCTAATTGAAAGGGTACTGCCTTGCGTGGCAGGTTCAGGGTGCGATAATGCCCCTCATACATGCCCGTTTCGACAAGGCTTCTTTTTTTATAGGCAGCTTACAGGCAGAGCCGATGAATCCTAACTATCTCGATTTTGAACAGCCCATTGCCGAGCTTCAGGCAAAAATTGAGGAGCTGCGTTTGGTCAGCTCCGATAGCCAAGTTAATCTCTCCGATGAGATATCTCGGCTGGAAGAAAAAAGCCGTAAGTTAACCGAATCGATCTTCAAGGATTTAACCCCCTGGCAGGTTTCCCAAATATCTCGCCATCCGCAGCGCCCTTATACGCTGGATTATCTTGAGCATATTTTTACTGACTTTGATGAGCTTCACGGCGACCGCAACTTTGCCGATGATGCAGCCCTTGTAGGGGGTGTTGCTCGTTTGAATGACCAGCCGGTGATGGTCATTGGGCATCAAAAAGGGCGCGATGTTAAAGAGAAAGTGCGTCGCAACTTTGGCATGCCGCGTCCAGAAGGCTACCGTAAAGCCTGTCGCTTAATGGAAATGGCCGAACGCTTTAAAATGCCCATCCTAACGTTTATCGATACGCCAGGGGCTTACCCAGGGATCGATGCGGAAGAGCGTGGTCAGTCGGAAGCCATTGCGTATAATTTGGCGGTGATGTCACGCCTGAAAACACCGATTATCTCCACCGTAGTGGGGGAAGGTGGTTCTGGTGGCGCGCTGGCGATTGGTGTGTGCGACGAGCTGCATATGCTGCAGTACTCCACCTATTCGGTTATTTCTCCGGAAGGCTGTGCGTCTATTCTTTGGAAGAGCGCTGAAAAAGCATCTGACGCCGCTCAAGCCATGGGAATCACTGCTGAGCGCCTCAAAGAGCTTGGCTTTGTTGATGAGCTAATTAAAGAGCCGCTGGGCGGTGCTCATCGCCATCCGCTGACGACGGCTGAACGCGTTAAAGAGGCTTTGGCTAATAGTCTGGAGCGTCTGCAAAGCTTTGATAGTGATGCGTTACTGGAGCGCCGCTATAAACGGTTAATGAGCTATGGCGCCCCAGCCGCCTAAGCCGCTGTTACGTTTACTGAATGACGCCCTGGCGGAGACCCCGCCGGGGCGTACTATTTGGGTAGCGCTTTCCGGTGGGCTAGACTCTTCGCTGCTGCTGACGTTGGCCGCTCAGGTTTGCCGAGACGCACGTCGTCCGCTGCGGGCGATTCATATTAACCATGGCCTACAGGCGGCAGCCAGCGCCTTTGAAGCGCATTGTCAAACGCTGTGCGATACGCTGGGTGTATCACTAGTGACGGCCAACGTTGCTGTGGACGCTCAGGGCGAGGGCATCGAGGGGGCGGCGCGTCGAGCGCGCTACCAGGCGTTTATGGCGCATATTCCCGCTGGCGATACGCTATGGCTAGCCCAGCACCAAGATGACCAAGCCGAGACGCTACTGCTGGCCGCATTGCGCGGCAGTGGTGTGCGTGGCTTGGCGGGTATGCCTTTTCGCCGCGAGTGGCAGGGGCTCACTCTGCTGCGCCCCTGGTTGAGTGTCAGCAGACAGACGTTGGCTGATGCGGCGCATGGATTATCAATCAGTTGGTGCGAAGACCCGACAAACCGAGACATCGCGTTTGATCGCAATCGCTTACGCCATCAGGTGATGCCAGCATTACAGCTACGTTGGCCTGGCGCTGCACGAGCCCTTGCCAACAGCGCTCAGCATGCCGGTGAGGCAGACCAGCTATTGGCGGCCTATGCCGCGGAAGAGCTGGCAGCGCTGATGCAAGAAGAGCACTGCATGGATGCTACGCTGCTTAGTCAACGCTCCTTACCTCGCCAGCGGCTGCTGGTGCGTACGCTTTGTAAGCAGCTAGCGCTCCCAACCCCTCCGCAAAAACGCCTTGAAAGCCTGCTTGCGCAATTAGACGCAGCGGATGACGCCCAGGTGAAGGTTGAATGGCCAGGGGCAGACGCACGGATTTGGCAACGCCGTCTTTATCTCATGGCGCCGCTTAAGCCGCTGCCTAAGTGGGAAGCCGAATGGGAGGGTACGCCAGGGCAGCTAACCCCTTTGGGGAGGCTGGAAGTATCGCTGACGCCGCCGCGTCGCGTAACGTTGCGTTGGCGACATGGTGGTGAAGTGGTGGCGTTAAAAGAGCGCGGACGGCGCGACGTTAAACGCTTGCTCCAAGAGCGAGGAGTGCCGCCCTGGGAGCGTGAGCGTTTGATTGTAGTAATGGAAGGTGAGTCATGCTTGGGCGTTATCCAGCCGCCTGCCGACGTATTGTGGCAGGCTGAAGGCGTTGCTCTTGCCGCTACCTCTACGCAACCGAAAACGTAAATCCAGCCGCTGTCATATAGGCCTGTTCCTGCTCCATATCGGTACTTAACAGCGTCGGTTCGTCGCTGGTTGGTAGCGTCATCAGCAGTGCTTCACCCTCCGCGTTAATCTCTGGTAGCGGCGGGGGATTTTCAGACCGGGAGTGATTAATAAGCACGGCAAGGCGCAGCAGGCGAGCAAGTTTGGCACAGCCTTCCTGGTGTGAGGCGGGCAGTGCCTGCCACTCTTTAGTCGGAAACTTGCGTCGATGGGCGCGCACTAAAAATGCCAGTAGACGCTGCTCAGGGCGTGAAAAGCCAGCCAAGTCGGAATGTTCTAGCAAATAGGCGCCGTGGCGATGGAATTGACTATGAGAGATAGCCAAGCCAATTTCATGTACATGACTTGCCCAGACAAGATAGTGGCCTTGCTCTTGGGTTAGCCCCCAGGCTTTTTTTACTTTATTGAATAGGCGAAGGGCCGTGTCGGCGACATTTTCTGCCTGCCGAGAATCAACATCATAAATCCGCTTCAATGCATCTAGGCTTTTCGAACGGGTATCTTCCGCACTATTCCGTCCCGCCATGTCATAAAGCACTCCTTCGCGCAGGGCGCCGTCTGCAAAGCGCATTTGGGAAAGATTAAAGGCTTCAAAAATAGCGTTTAAAATGGCGATACCTGCCGGAAAGACTTTTGCTCGGTCAGGTTTTAGACCATCTAGCTCAACTTTCTCCAGCTGTTTGCATTTTAGTAGGCGTTCACGCAGCTTTTTCAATCCACTACGGGTGATAACACCTTCTTGGGGCGAATCGCCGTAAGCATATAACACGCTCGCAGCAGCCTTTATCGTTCCGCTAGAGCCCACGGGGTCATCCCAGCCAAGGCGTAGGTAGGGACGCTGAATGTTGGCCAGTTCTGACAGGGCAGACAGCTCAGCACGACGCATACGCTTTTCACTAAGTTCGCCATCAGGAAAAAAGCGGCTGCTGAAGGTGACGCAGCCCATGCGTAAGCTCTCAAGTGCTTTGGGCTCGAAGGATTCGCCAATGATAAATTCCGTCGACCCGCCGCCGATATCAACAATTAAGCGGCGACCAGTTTCGGCTAGTGCGTGGGCGGCACCTAAATAAATAAGCCGGGCCTCTTCGCGGCCAGCAATAATTTCGATAGCGTGGCCAAGCTGCGCTTCGGCACGCTCGATAAACGCTTGGCTGTTATAGGCATCGCGCAACGCATTCGTACCGACAATGCGCAGATTGGCATCCTCAATGTCGTTGAGAAAGGGTGCAAAGCGGCCCAGACAGTCCAACGCGCGCTGCATGGCTGCCTCGTTTAAATAGCCGTTCTCGTCTAGCCCAGCGGCTAACTGAACCTTTTCACCCATCCTGGCAACGACTTGAAGGCGCTCGTTTTGATAGTTAGCGACCAGCAGGTGGAAGCTGTTAGAACCCAGGTCTATGGCGGCTAAGCGCTGTGGTTCAGTGTTATCCAGTTCAGCCGACGGCGCGGTGAGAGGGAGTGAAATTTCCTTGGGCATGGGCTTTCCTTCCTAGTGGCTATGCCAAGGTTGCGGTGCCTTATTAGTATTGTCAATTGTCAAAGACTTGCGTTTATCGCGGGCCTTGACTACCATCCAACTACTGGCTTGATCCGAGTTAACTTGTTTGCCTATTAAACAGGCGTATTACTCGGGTATTCCGAGCAGTACGTATCCAATGGCATCAGCCAGATGTCCAAGTCGTCAGATAACCCGCTGAAACAGCATTTTCTGTGCCGATCAGATTAACTAGTTTATTAGCACCCTCACGTTAAGCAGTCGTTGATGCCGTTACTCCTTTATTGGCATTTACTTCAAGACTGCCTAGCTTTCAGTATCTGAGCGTGTGCCTAGATGGGGTTCTGAACGCATCACTCGGCGCTTAGCCCTACTTTTAGGTCACGCCTCCTGTCTTATTCCCGGCGCTTGTCGCCCAGCTTTCATGAGCAACTTTCTAACACACCGATGAATCTCACTGAACTCAAGCAAAAAACCGTTCCCGAGCTGCTCGATATCGCCCGCGAGATGGGTATCGACAACTTAGCCCGTTCGCGCAAGCAGGACATCATTTTCGCCATCCTCAAAAAGCATGCTAAAAGTGGAGAGGATATTTATGGCGATGGTGTGCTGGAAATCCTTCAGGATGGCTTCGGCTTCCTGCGTAGCGCTGACAGCTCGTACCTCGCTGGACCGGATGATATCTACGTATCGCCGTCTCAGATCCGTCGTTTCAATCTGCGTAAAGGCGACTCCATTTCCGGCAAAATCCGCCCGCCTAAAGAAGGTGAGCGCTACTTTGCCCTGCTCAAAGTTAGCCAGATCAACTTTGATCGTCCGGAAAATGCCAAGCATAAGATTCTCTTTGAGAACTTAACGCCGCTGTTCCCAGACGACCGGCTGCGCATGGAGATTGGTAATGGCTCTACCGAAGATCTTACCGCGCGCATCATTGACCTGACTGCGCCGATTGGTAAAGGTCAGCGTGGTCTGTTGGTGTCACCGCCTAAAGCGGGTAAGACACTGATGCTACAGAACATCGCGACGTCCATTACGCGTAACAATCCTGAGTGCCATCTGATTGTATTGCTGATCGATGAGCGTCCTGAGGAAGTGACCGAAATGTCACGCACTGTGCGTGGCGAAGTGGTTGCCTCTACCTTCGATGAACCACCCGCCCGCCACGTGCAGGTTGCGGAAATGGTGATCGAAAAAGCCAAGCGTCTGGTTGAGCACAAGAAAGACGTGGTGATTCTGCTCGACTCCATCACCCGTTTGGCGCGTGCCTATAACACCGTGGTGCCCAGCTCTGGCAAAGTGCTAACCGGTGGTGTGGATGCCCACGCTCTTGAGAAGCCAAAACGTTTCTTCGGTGCCGCGCGTAATATCGAAGAGGGCGGTAGCCTGACGATTATTGCCACTGCACTGGTCGATACCGGTTCGAAAATGGACGAAGTCATTTTCGAAGAGTTCAAGGGCACCGGCAACATGGAAGCGCACCTTGACCGCAAGCTGGCTGAGAAGCGCGTGTTCCCCGCGATCAATATCCGTCGCAGCGGTACCCGTCGTGAAGACCTCCTGGCGTCTGAAGATGAAATGCAGCGCATGTGGATTCTTCGCAAGCTGCTCAACCCGATGGAAGACACAGCTGCTACAGAATTCCTGATTGATCGTCTGAAGGATACCAAGACGAATCTGGAGTTCTTTGAAGCGATGAAGCGCCGCTAGGCGCTGCATTACGGCCAAGCACCAGCGATAAATGTCTGACAGCCGGGGAAGTGCCTTGGGGAGAGTGCCTTGAAGTACCACGACTTGCGCGATTTTATTGCGGCACTTGAAGCGCAGGGTGAACTCAAGCGAATTAAAGCAGAAGTTGATCCTTATCTGGAAATTACCGAAATTTGCGACCGGACATTGCGTGCTGGTGGCCCTGCGCTGCTGTTTGAGAATGTGAAGGGGCACGACATGCCGCTGCTGGGTAACCTGTTTGGTACGCCTAAACGGGTTGCGCTGGGCATGGGGCAAGACTCGGTAGAGGCGCTGCGCGAAGTGGGTAAGCTACTGGCGTTTCTAAAAGAGCCCGATCCACCCAAAGGGCTAAAAGACGCCTGGGACAAGCTGCCGATTTTCAAACAAGTGCTAAGTATGGGGCCAAAAATCGTTAAACGAGCGCCGGTACAAGCGCTATCGTTTGAAGGCGATGAGGTTGACTTAGATCGTTTGCCGATCCAGCACTGCTGGCCTGGCGATGCGGCGCCGCTAGTGACTTGGCCATTGGTGATTACCAAAGGTCCGCATAAAAAGCGTCAAAACCTCGGTATTTACCGCCAACAGAAAATTGCTAAAAACCGCCTGATTATGCGTTGGCTCTCCCATCGAGGCGGTGCGCTGGATTTTCTTGAGTTTCAAAAAGCGCATCCCGGTGAGCCATTTCCTGTGGCGGTGGCGCTGGGGGCTGACCCTGCAACGATTTTAGGCGCTGTCACACCGGTACCCGACTCTCTCTCCGAGTATGCGTTCGCAGGGCTTCTTCGCGGTTCACGCACAGAGCTTGTCAGGTGCGGACATGCTGACCTGGAAGTGCCTGCGTCTGCAGAAATCATTCTTGAAGGGTTTATTTACCCCGACGATATGGCAGCGGAAGGGCCATTTGGCGATCACACCGGTTATTACAACGAAGTCGATCACTTCCCCGTTTTTACCGTCACGCGGATGACGATGCGACGGGACGCGATATACCACTCTACGTATACCGGTCGCCCACCCGATGAGCCAGCTATTCTAGGCGTCGCGCTTAACGAGGTGTTTGTTCCGATCCTGTGTAAGCAGTTCCCGGAGATTGTTGACTTCTATCTGCCGCCGGAAGGGTGCTCCTACCGGATGGCCGTCGTGACCATGAAAAAGCAGTACCCAGGTCATGCCAAGCGCGTCATGATGGGGGTTTGGAGCTTTCTGCGTCAGTTTATGTACACCAAGTTTGTCATTGTTCTGGATGACGATGTCGACGCGCGTAACTGGGAAGACGTGATGTGGGCAATTACCACGCGTATGGACCCAGCACGGGATACCGTGATGGTGGAAAATACCCCCATTGATTACCTCGACTTTGCATCTCCGGTGTCCGGGTTGGGTTCTAAAATGGGGCTCGACGCCACCAATAAATGGCCAGGAGAAACGGATCGAGAGTGGGGGACACCCATCGTGATGGACGATTCGATAAAGACCCGCGTTGACGAGCGTTGGGACGAGCTGGGCATTGATATCCCGTTACCCACACCTCGCCACGGCTAACCCAGTGGCGCAGGTCGGACGATTCTTCATAAAGAGGCTTTCATGAGCGCAAGCACGTCAACTTGCAAGACGTTAACCTGCCAGGTAACCGCCGTTGAGGATTTAAATCCCGACGTCTTTGGGGTGACCCTGGAAGGGCGGCCAGAAGCCATGCAGCATGCGCCTGGTCAGTATTTAGAGCTGAAACTAGACGATAACACCTGGGTGCCGTTTTCAATTGCCAGCGCTGAACGTGGCGATGGCATTATCGAATTGCATATTCAGCACTGGCCTGAACGGGACAATTCTGCTCGCCTGAGAGAGCTGTTGCAGGTGGCCAACCAGTTGACCGTACGCTTACCCAGCGGTGACTGCGTGCTGGACGCCGAAAGCGAGCGCCCGCTACTGCTGGTTGCGGCAGGCACCGGTTTTGCACAGATGAAAGCGATTGTAGAAGCAACGCTACGGCAGCAGCCTGCTCGGCCTATTTCGCTATGGTGGGCAAACCGCGAGCACCGCGATCTGTATGCCGAAGACTTGGCCTGCGAATGGGCACAACAGTATGCAAATGTTGCTTTTCAAGCCGTAACAGAGTTTCCGCTTACCGAGCCGCTGGCGGTTGGTGAACGAATATCACACCATCAAGGACGCATTGACCTAGTGCTGGAAAGTGCCCTTGAGAGCGAGCTTACAAAGGCTCAGTTGACGCTCAGTGATTGTGATATCTTCCTATCAGGCTCGCCGGGGATGGTTTATGCCTGTGTTGATGTGTTCGAGCGGAAAAACATCAGTAGTGAGAGAATGTTCTCGGATGTATTTGCCTACGCTCCTCGCCCTCACTAAAATGATTGGCCGATAACTGACGCACGGCATGTGCTGATAACCGATACCGATAAAAAAGGAGGCTTTCATGGCCCACCATGACGACAACTTCAAAGACGAATCAGGTTTACTTTCTATTGTGCTCGGCGTTGTGGTCCTGGTTAGCATGAGCGCACTGCCCGCAACGATTGGTTGGGTACAAGCGTTTGGCGGCTGAAGGTTGCCATTTTGCTTCTATGCAGGCAGGATTAAACACTTAGATGTCACCGTTTGCGATGAGCAACGTGAATTAGACTTATAAATTAGGATGTAGCCATGCACACAGCACAATGCACTTGCCACACACAAGCAATGCCGGTATCGGCGGCGAGTGCTTGGGCGTGCGTTGCTGCGTTCTTTTATGCTGCCTATTGGTTTAGCCACGGTGTGCCCCTGGCCGACCAGTAGCGTCGCGTCATCAGGCACACCGACTAGGTTGCCTGCCGCATGCAAAGAAGCCTCGGTTGGTAGCCCAACCGAGGCTTCTTTCGTTTTAACGGTTTATTTGGTTTAACTTGGGTTTCACAGACATTTCATCAAGGAGCTGCATCATGATGTACCGCGCATACTCTCTCGCTAATCTGCTCGCCAATACTGCCAACTATATCGGTTATGGCTATGGCTGGCGATTTAGCGACGCGCGGTCGGTGCAAGCTGCCACCTCCGACCGTGCAAGCCAAGGTGGCAAGTTGTTGTTATCACGATGTCACACGCTTCCGGAGAGTTAAGTTATGAATGCCCATGTCCGCCCTGCTTGCACAACCTTGTCAAACCTAGCGTCATTAACGAACGGTCCCTCAAGCTCATCGCAGCCATTGCCTTTGCCGGCAGAGCTACGCCGCAGTGTCGCTATCAATAGCCAACTGGGTGAGCAAATTGCCCACCAGCGCCAAGCGGTTCAGCGTATCCTGAATGGTCAAGATAAGCGCTTATTAGTGGTTGTTGGCCCCTGTTCCGTCCACGATCCAGAAGCAGCGTTAGAGTATGCCGATCGGTTGGCTGCGCTAAGCGAAGAAGTTAGTGAGCAACTATTACCGGTCATGCGTGTTTACGTAGAAAAGCCACGTACCACCGTTGGTTGGAAGGGGTTGGCATACGACCCAGGGCTAGATGGCCGTGGTGATATGTCAAAAGGCATCACCCTCTCTCGTGAACTTATGCACGCGGTTGCCTCGCGGGGACTGCCGGTGGCCACAGAGCTTCTACAGCCAATGCTAGCCCCCTACTTAGATGATCTGCTGAGCTGGGTCGCCATTGGCGCTCGTACCACTGAGTCGCAGTTACACCGCGAGCTGGCAAGTGATCTTGCGGCCGCAGTGGGGTTCAAAAATGCGACGAGCGGCGACGTTCAGGTTGCCATTGATGCTATGCAGGCAGCGGCTCATTCCCACCAGCGTTTCGCCATGGATAATGAAGGACGCCCGATCATGCAGGAAACGGCTGGTAACCCCAATACGCATGTGGTGTTACGAGGTGGCCATGGCGAGCCAAACTACCAGGCGAATCATGTGCGAGCAGCGGTAAATACCCTACGAGACGCCGGGCAGAACCCTCGCTTAATGGTGGACTGCAGCCACGCCAATGCGCGAAAAGATCACCGACGCCAAAGCGAAGTGCTGCTCGACGTATTGGCACAGCGCAAGGCAGGCGATGCCAACTTGGTGGCGCTGATGCTCGAAAGTTACTTGTTTGAAGGTAAGCAAGCGCTATCGCCTAACGCGATGCGCTACGGTGTATCGGTGACCGATGCCTGTGTGAGTTGGGAAACCACGGAACGATTGCTCAAAACCGCTGCTGAGCGAATGAGTTAACCTAGTCATCTTCCAGCCGCTGGATAATCTCTTGTTTGCCCTGGCCAGCCCCGTATCATAAGAGACTACTTTTTATGATGAGGTTGGCCATGGTTTTCACCCTTGAGCAGCATAATCCCAGTAGTTACCAGCGCAAGGCGCGAATGATCAGTATTGCCATGGCAGGGCAATTAATTGTCTTCGGGTTACTGTTCTCGATGCTTTTAACTTCCGCTTTTGGCAGCACCTTATGGCTCAATGGGCTGGGGGTCTTCCTTGGCTTGTTGGCCACCAGCGTACTGTTTGCGGTGCTTAAGGATCGCCCATGGATGGCTGAAATGCGCTACGTATGGCAGCTCAAACACCATCTTTCTCAGGTTAGTGGCTACCTGCAACCACTGCGCCGAGGCGTGGAGGAAGATAATCGTGTAGCACTGGATATTGTGACGTTTTACCATCAAGGCATGACGCAGCTCGCTGAGCTTAACGGCCGTACTACCGATGATGATTCTGAACGCCTAGCTGAAAAAATGCAGATAAAGCTAAAGCGCGAAGAGCTGGGGCTGCCAGCCCAGGTTGACAGCTTTGACCCGCAGGACTTGAAAGCATTTAAGCGTCGCTAGAAGAGCGACGCCGAACGTTAAGTAGTCGCCGTTGGCAGTGCCTATGATGATAAAAGGCATAACATCGATAGCGGTAACGATAGTGATAGCGGTAACAACAGTGATGACAACAGGGAGCAGAATGCATGACTTACTCACCTAATCGGTTAACCGGTTTGATTGCGCTAACGGCCACGGTTGCATTGACGGGCTGTGCAAATACTGGGACAACGCCTGCTGATTCTGCTGCTGGAGTGTCTAAAACAACCGTACACAGCAGTGCACCGCTACTGCCTGCTACGCTATTTCCAGGCAGCGCGGCTCATTTTGACGCTTGGGAGTGTCAACCCGCCAACCAGAACTTGGTCACCGCGGTGAACGACGATAACCTGCGTCTTTGGTCACTACATGGTGCCTGGCGTTTACCGCAAGCGATTGTGGCAAGCGGTGCGCGTTATCAAGATGGTGAGATCAGCTTCTGGAATCGTGGCGATCAAGCGCAGGTTGAAACACCACGTGGTCAGTTGCAATGCCAACAGGGGCAGCGTCGAGCCGCAGCAACCCGCGCTGACCATCCTGGCGTGATGTTTCTAGGGCGTGGCAATGAGCCGGGCTGGTCGATTGAACTAGCCAATGATGCACCGATGATGACCTGGACAACGGGCTATGGCAGCGAGACGCAAACCATGCCCTACATGGTAAGCGTCATGGACAATGAGGCGGGCAGAGTGGTGATTGAAAATGCCAATGCCGAGCAGTTTTTCCGCGTACGCATTGAGTCGGGAGCCTGTTTTGATGACATGAAAGGCCAGCCGTATCCCGCTCGAGTCACGCTGACAATCGGCGGGCAGCAGTACAAAGGCTGTGGTCAGGGCATCGCTCCTTAGTCGGCATGGTTTTTTGAGTCCACAGGTGTGTCAGCAACGGTAAAGCAAAGGCTCGGCACGCCATTGTGCTTCAACAAAGTCGCTGGCACACAGTGCGGTGTTATCACCGATAGCCCTGGCAGCGAGCCTTGAAAGTATTTCCAGTCTGGGCTCTTGGGAGGTTTCTAGTTGCTCGCTTATATCGGCAGGGTGCCAGGCATCATCTTTCCACGTTGCCAGGGTAAAACTGAACGGATGAAAGCCTGGGAAGCCAAGACGAATATCGGTGGCGATTAGCGTTTCCTGACCATCGATCAACAGCGTGTCATAGCGTAGAAAGGGGCCAGTAAACCATGTCAGCCGTTGGCCAAGTGGGCTGGCTAGCACGCTTTCCTCAAGTGCGACGTTGCGCTTTATAGGTTCAAGCGTTGGTGGGCCCTGGTCATCAAATACGCTGATCAAACTCTCAAAATAGCGATCCCCGTCAATAACCGTCGCGCGCCACAGTGCAATATTAAACGGCGTCGGTTGAATCAATACCGGTGCTGCCTGTAAGCCAGCGTCCGCCAGTGCTGGGGTTAAGCGTTGTTCAACGCTCCATTTTGCGCCTGCCGCCAGTAGTAAATACATGCTGGATACGGCTAATCCGATCGTACAAGCCCTAGGTACTTTTTTGGCGGCAATGGCGATGGTTAACGCAACCAGCAGCGGTAGGGTGTAAAAAGGATCGATAATAAACACGATAGGCCACGCTACGGGTGGCATATCCAGTGGCCAGAACAGCTGAGTGCCGTAAGTAGTAAATGAATCAAGTACCGGGTGGGTTGTCAGACAGAGAACGAAAAAACACCACCATCTCCCCAGGCTGATATCACGAGCAGGTATGAAACGCTGGCACAGCAGCGCCACTATCGTGGCTAAGCCAGTCAGCACAAACAGGGAGTGGCTAAAACCGCGGTGCTCAGTCACATTAGCCACTGCATCGCCATAATCAAGCATCACGTCTAGATCGGGTAGCGTGCCGAGCAGTGCACCCATCAGTATGGCTTTGCGACCCAGTCGTTTACCTAATATTGCACCACCTATGGCGGCCCCAAGGGCTGCTTGTGTGACTGAATCCACGTAGGTCTCCTTGGGGTGGCCCCGTATTCCAAGTAAGCTAGGTATTATTGTACATGCCGGTGAAGAGGGTTTTTAAATGTCACGAAATCGTCTAGTTAAAGGTCTGGTGGGCAGTCTTCTTGCTGCCTATTCGCTAAGCGCTTTGGCAGCGCCTACGATTGATGTGCACAGCGATCCCAACTGTGGCTGCTGTGGTGCATGGGTAAGCCATCTTGAAGAAGCCGGTTTTGATGTGAACCATCACCGTGACGGCGACCTCCGGTCAGTCAAAGCAGCCAATAACGTTCCTTCAGAACTAGCATCTTGCCACACAGCCATCGTTGATGGTTACGTGATAGAAGGCCATGTACCCGCTGCAGATATTAAGCGGCTGTTAGAAGAGCAGCCAAACGTTATCGGGTTAACAGTGCCAGGTATGCCGCATGGCTCTCCGGGCATGGAAACCGGCCGGGTGGATGATTACGCTGTTCTCAGTTGGACCCGCAACGACAGTATTCCCGCTATCTTTAGCGAATATACCCAGTAATGATGGAGGGAGAATGACATGCAGTTTTTGCACACTATGGTAAGGGTAAGCGACTTAGATGCATCGTTGAATTTTTACTGCGATCTTTTGGGGTTGAAAGAAGTGCGTCGCAAAGAAAATGAGAAGGGCCGTTTTACGCTGGTCTTTCTCGCCGCGCCGGAAGATGAGACGCGCTCTGAACGCTTAGCGGCACCAGAGCTTGAGTTGACCTACAACTGGGATCCAGAAGAGCTCACCGGCGGGCGCAACTTCGGGCATTTGGCCTATCGCGTTGACGATATTTACGCGCTATGCAAAAAGCTTCAAGATAACGGCATTACCATTAACCGCCCGCCACGGGATGGGCATATGGCGTTCGTGAAGTCGCCCGACGGTATTTCTGTCGAGCTGCTGCAAAAAGGCGATGCGTTGCCCTCCCAGGAGCCATGGGCGTCAATGGAAAACAGCGGAAGCTGGTAATTTGTCAATAAGGAGCATGAGACAGTGACGGTCAAATTTGGAGCAATGCTAGCCGGTGTCGCTACCGCGCTATTAATCAGTGCGTGTAGCAGTACACCAGAGCAAGAGAGTACGGCAGCGCCGGAAAACGTGTCGCTGTCAGGCCCGATAGTCGATCAGCGTTGGAATTTACTGCTAGTAGGTACCGATGAGCGGGTATCGTTACCCAATACGCCATTCTTTCAAATTGGACGCGACGGCAGCGTGAGCGGTTCGGATGGTTGTAACCGATTTACCGGCAGTGTGGCGTTGGGTGAAAATCAACGTATCGAGTTTAGCCAGCTCGCCTCGACACGTATGGCTTGCCCCAATATGGAAGATGCCAAGCAAGTAACCGATATGCTTGATACGGCCTATCGCTACCTCATCGACCATGATCGGCTGGTGTTTTTTGGACCAGATAGCCGCGTATTAGGCGGCTGGCGCGAAGCTAACTAAGCCTTCAGTTAGCATCCGATCGCAGTTATCTAGTGCTTAAAAGGCGGGTTGAAGCGGGCAATAAAGCGCGCATCAATCCGCTTTTTCCATTCCCATACCCAGCGGCCTGAGAAACCGATGGCACCTCTGCTGGCAATCGCATGGCCATCGCCAGTGCCAATTAGAGCCAGTACCCGTTTTGGTGGCTTCCAGTTGATCAGCGGTTCACTGTGGCAGGCGGCGCGCAGGTTTTTCGCCAGCACTGGCCCCTGGCGCACGGCGTAAACTCCGGCCTTAGGTAGTGGAGAAGAGAGTAGTGGAGAAGAGGACCGTGGAGAAGAGTGCAGTGATGTATTGAACGCTGCACAGTCTCCAGCAGCGAATAGTCCCGGCTGGCCCGCTACCTCAAGTGTCTTATTCACCTGGATGAATCCTCGCTGATTCAGTGGCAGCGGGGTGTCTTGCAGCCAAGGCTGGCCAACGGCACCGGTAGCCCACAGCACGATATCCGCGTCAATCAGTTCGCCTTCTGAGGTGTAGACGCCACCTGCTATTAGCGCCTGACCACGCACGCCGGGCAGCACCGTAACGCCTGCTCGACGCAGAGCGCGTTGGGTTAACCAGCGGGGCAGCCGACCTACGTCGGGTAGCAGTGTTGTTGATGCGCTGACAAGCGCGCCTTGCCAAGTAATGTCTGAACGTTGTTGGCGCAGCTGCGCCAGCACACTCATTAAGGTCTCACAGCCTGCCGCGCCGCCGCCTACGCTTACCACCCGCTGTGTAGACCCCTGAGGACACTGGTCGACTTTCTCTCTTAGCGCTTGCCAGCGGTTGTGCAGTGAACTAAGCGGTCGCATCGCCAACAAGTAGGGGCTTTGTTCGCCATGTTTTTCGAGAAACGGCTGTTCAGGCAACCTTAACGTAGAGCCAACGTTAAATGAGGCTACATCGAAATGGATCGCCTCGCCGTTCGCTAGCGCTAGCTGGCGCTTAGTGGGGTCGAGAGCCACTGCAGGTGAAGTGATTAAGCGAGCACCTGCCCTGTGAGATAGCGCCGCTACATCAATTTGTGTTTCGCGTAGCGTGCATTCTCCTGCCAGCCACGCTGGCACGCTGCCAGAATAGGCTGACAGCGCACTGTCGCTAACCACGGTGATAGCGATTGACGGATCTGGGTGCTGAGCAAAGGCTTCCAGCACGAAGGCATGGGCATGGCCCGCGCCAATCAGCACGAGATTTTTCATGGGGACATCATTATTCCGCACCACGCCGCCAGAGGAAATAACGCTCCAATAGGGTGAGTATACGCTCGGGCTTATGGGCGTTCTTCCACACGCCAGCGGTGGCCTTGGCAGCTTCGCCAAGCGTGGGGTAGGGATGAATGGTGCCCAATAGCTTGTTAAGCCCCAGGCCATGCTTCATGGCGATAGTGAACTCTCCTAACCATTCTCCGGCGTTTTCAGCCACGATGGTCGCGCCAAGGATTTTGTCTTTACCGGGCACAGTAAGCACCTTGATAAACCCGTCGGTAGCGCCTTCGGCAATAGCGCGGTCGCTTTCACTCATGGCATAGCGGGTAACTTCAAACGCCACGCCCTTAGCGATGGCCTCTTTTTCGTTGAGTCCGACTCGCGCTACTTCCGGCTGGATATAGGTGACAGCAGGCATAAAGCGATAATCTACAGCGAAGCTTTTTAACTCACCAAACAATGCATTGACGGCTGCGTGCCACGCCTGATGGGCAGCGGCATGCGTGAGTTGGTAGGGGCCTGCTAGGTCGCCGCAGGCCCAAATGTTGGGCAGCCGAGTTTGTAGACGCTCGTTGAGTTCCAGCGTGCCAGCGTTGGTGGTAGTGATTCCCAGCGCTTCCAGCCCCAATCCGTCAACATTGGCTTGGCGGCCAACGCTGACGAGCAAATAATCAAATTCGATGGTGATGCGCTGGCCATTGTGCTCTACCACCAGTTGATGTCCGGGGCCATCTTGGCTTACTTCCAAGGCGTTGGCGCCGGTCATTACGTTAACACCTTCCTGAGTGAGCGTGCGCTCCACGTGTTCGCCTACGTCTTGGTCTTCTCGGCCTAGTAACTGTGGAATACCTTCCACCAAGGTGACCTGGCTGCCCAGGCGGGCAAAACTCTGGCTGAGCTCGCAGCCAATTGCTCCGCCGCCGAGTACGACCAAGCGTTTAGGCAGTTCCGTGAGTGACCACAGGTTTTCTGAAGTGAGCAGTGGGGCATGCTCGATGCCAGGCAGCGATGGCACGCGGGGGCGTGCGCCAGTGGCCAGCACAATATGGCGGGCAGTCAGGGTTTTATCACCGATCTTAACTTCCCAAGGAGATGTCAGGGTGGCATGTTCCTGATACACCTCAACGCCCAGGTTGGTGTAACGCTCGACACTATCGTGGGGTTCAATATCCGTAATGGCTTGGTGTACGTGCCCCATCACCTTGGCAAAATCAATCTCCGGCTCGCCAGCGTTAACGCCAAAGCGGTGTGCTGTACGCATGTCGTGAGCAGCACGGGCGGCGCGAATTAGCGCCTTTGAAGGCACACAGCCGGTATTCAGGCAGTCGCCGCCCATTTTGTGCTTTTCTACCAACGCTACTTTAGCTTTTACGGCGCTGCCGATGTAGCTAGTGACCAGACCCGCCGAGCCGCCGCCGATGACCACAATGTCGTAATCAAAGCGGGATGGACGCTTAAAACCACGATAGGCATTGCGTTTTTGCACCTGTAGCGCAATACGGCGAGCTATCCAAGGGAATACGGCCAGCAGCGCAAACGAGGCCAAAAGCCCCGGAGAAATAATCCCGCCCAGGCTTTCAAGTTCACCCAATTGGCCGCCCGCATTTACGTAAACCACGGTGCCGGGCAGCATGCCTAGCTGGCTTACCCAATAAAAGGTGACTGTTTTAAGCCGCGTTAGGCCCATCACCAGATTGATCATAAAGAAAGGGAATATCGGTACTAAGCGAAGGGTGAAAAGATAAAAAGCGCCGTCTTTATCAACGCCACGATTCACCGTGTCGAACTGGCGAGGAAAACGCTTTTCAATCGGATGTCGAAACAGGAATCGAGAGAGTAAAAAGGCCAGCGTTGCGCCGATGGTGCTGGCAAAGGAGATAATTAACAGCCCCCAACCGAGACCAAACAGCGCGCCACCCAGCAGTGTGAGGAGTGTCGCGCCGGGTAGCGATAGTGTCGTCATGACCACATACAGCGCAAAGAAAATGCCCGCAACCTGCCAAGGGGATTGCTGAAATGCAGCCTGGAAATCGCTGCGATAGGTTTGCAGGGTTTCCAAGGTGAAAAACGTATGGGCACCGCTCACATAAAAGCCAAGCACGGCCAGTAGCAGTAGGGTGATAATCAGCAGGCGCTGGCGGTTCATGGCAGGCTCCGGTGGTGTTAGAAGCAGAACAGTCGTTCAGTAACAGTGACGCAAAGAGCGGAATCCTTACAGACTGTTTGCGTGCTTCAGCGTTTGTTGCCAGCGCTGCCAGTCTTCTGGACGGTCAATATCCCACATGGTGTCGGGAAAGATGGCGTCTAATGTCAGCGCGGCAAGCCGCTGACGAGTGACTTGGAGCACTTGCGCGGTTCCCCAAGGAATGCCCTCAAAGAGGCTAGGATGATCGTCATGAGTGCCGATCAACCCATAGCCGCCGTCTTCGGCAGGTAAAATCACCACGGGCACGTTTTTAAGCGCTGCACTGCACTGCCTAAGCATGGCAACGGTGATGCTAGGGCAATCAGTGCCCATCACCATCGACGGACCTTGTGTGCTATTCAGTGCATGCCGCACACGCATTCCCACATCGCCCTGCCGTTGGGTGGCGAGCGAAATGCCGTAGTGAGACTGCAGCTCCACAAACAGCGGATGCTGATGCTCTAAGGAGGTCCATAGCGTGACGTGTTGCGATCCCAGTGCTTGGCAGGCGGTGGCAACGCAGTGGCGAACCATGGTGGCATGGGCTTGCGCGGCACCTTCTGGCCCCAGGCAAGGAATTAAGCGCGTTTTCGCCTGCCCAGGCAGTGGCGCTTTGGCCAGCAGATGTAGATGGGGCTGCACGGCTGACTTAACGGGCATTGCGATACTCCTTGGCCAGTTGGGTGGCGCTGACGCCGCGCCAGTAGCGGTAGCGTAGCCGCCACATCAGGCAAATCGTTTTCCAGGCGCCGAACTGATCCCAGCGCCTGCCTGAGCTTATCACTTTGGTGCGTAGGCAGGCGGGGCGAGAAATTGCCTTCAGTCGCTTGCTTAACTCAATATCTTCCATCAACGGTTGTTCGGGAAAGCCGCCGACCGCTTCAAAAGACGCTCGGCGTAAGAACATGCCCTGATCGCCAGTGGCGATACCGCTCAGCCGTGAGCGTAGGTTCATCAGAAAGCTAACGAGCGGCAGCCAGCGGCTTTTTCCCTCAAGGTGAATATCAAACCGCCCCCAGCAATGTGTGTTCAGCGTTTGGGAAATCAGCTTGTTTGCCCCTTCGGGAAGCTGGGTGTCAGCATGTAAAAATAGCAGCGCTGCTGAGCGCGCGCGTTCTGCGCCCAGGTTCATCTGCTGTGCCCGACCGGGGGCACTCGTCAGCAGCGTATCCGCTAGCGGGGTGGCTAACGCCACGCTGTCATCGGTACTGCCTCCATCGACCACAATGATTTCTGTGCCGGTCTCTCGCAGTGGCTGCAGCGCGGCTAGCGCCACTTCAATCCCTGCAGACTCATTCAGCACTGGTATCACAATGCTAAGCATAGGCGATTCCGCGCCAGGGTTAACCAAGGGCAATGATTGGCCCTCCGGCGGCATCGGCATCCGCTTCATCATGGGTAACCAGCAGGGTGGGCAGGCCTGCTTCGCGAAGCTGGCCGAACACTAGCGTACGCATCTCCTGGCGCAGTGCGGTGTCCAGTTTGGCAAACGGCTCATCCAGCAGCACGGCACGGGGCTGTGACAGCAGCAGGCGCATCAGCGCCACCCTGGCTTGCTGGCCGCCGGAAAGGGTCGCCGGATCGCGGTTTTCAAAGCCCGCCAGCCCCACCTGTTCCAGCGCTTGGGCGACCTGCTGGCGTTTGTTACTGGCATGGTGTGGCAGGCCAAAGCGCAAATTCCCCGCCACGCTTAAATGGGGAAACAACATCGGGTCCTGAAACAGCAGGCCAATGCCACGCTGTTCAGCGGGCAGCGTATCTAGGCGTTTATCGCCCAGATAGAGTTCGCCTTGAGCCTGAAAGGCAGGCGATAAAAAACCTGCGAGATAGGCCAGTAGCGTAGATTTTCCTGAGCCTGACGGGCCCATCACTGTTAATACTTCGCCAGGTGCTATGTCACGATGCATGGTCAGCAGTGCTTCGCCTGCCAGCGTGATCGTCATCTGTTTGATGCGCAACGCTTGAAGGTTTGGGGTCATGCAGCTCCTCGCATTTGGTGGCGTTTTGCCCACACAAGGCGGGGAATCAAGAGTGCCAGACTAAAGCCAATAAAGGGCAGCAGCGCCTGCAACAGCGCTAATACCGCCACTAGCCTGCGATTGCCGCCAGATGCCATGGCAACGGCTTCGGTAGTGATGGTGGGGATGCGACCACCTCCCAGCAGCAGTGTTGGCAAATACTGGCCGATACTGACGGCTAAGCTGACTGCGCAAGCAGTGAGTAATGGGGCCAGTAACAGTGGCAGACGTACTTGCCAAAAAGCACGCCAGGGGGGCGCACCTAGCGACAGTGCCACCTGAAACCAGCGTGGATCCAGCCGCCGGTAGGCTTCTGACAGCGATAAATAGAGATATGGCACCACAAACAGCAGGTGACCGGCCACGACTAACGCGTGCTGAGGTCGAATGGCAACGCTTTCAGCGGCCACCACTAAGCCAAACAGAAAGGCCACTTGCGGCACAATTAGCGGTAAATAAAGTAGCCACTGAGCACGCCATGCAGGCAGCTGATAACGCGCTGCATGCTCCAATGTTGCCACGACCAGTACCGCGGCGATAAGCGTTGCGACCAGCCCCACACTCAGCGTATTGATCAGCGGTGTTGCCACGCTGGGCAGAATGCGCTGCCAATGATCCAGCGTGAACGTATCTGGGAGCGCATCCGGAAAACGCCAAAAGCCCGCCAACGAAAACAGTGCCAAACCGGCCAGCGCACTGATCGCTAGCAAAGTGACAGATAGCAGCAACGCACGGCCGCCGAACGCAATCGCCGTTGCCCCTGATGTCCGCGAGCCGTTGGCCAACCAGCGTTGGCAGAGGAGCTTGACCCCTTGTTCGCCAAGCCACCAAGTCAGCAGTGCCGCCAGGGTAACGCCGAACTGCAGTACGGCACCGGCAGACGCCATAAAGCGGCGACTTAAATCGGGATCATTAAACCAGGTGAGCACCGAAATGCTCAACGTTGGTGGCAGGGTGGGGCCAAGAATCAACGCCATATCCACCACCGAAGTGGCGTAGGCAATCACGGCATAAACCGGCAAGCGAATCAGTGGGTAAAGTGCAGGAAAAACGCTCTTCAGCCAAGCAATGCCGGGCGCGTAGCCCAGCGAGCGTGCAACAGTGACTCGTTGTTCAGGGCGCAGCTGAGGTAGCGCAGCTAGACTCATCAATAGCAAAAAGGGCACTTCTTTGAGTATCAGGCCCGCCATTAGCGCCAGCCCTAACGGGTCGTTGACGATCAGCAGGTCAGGTGGGCGCTCCCACCCAGTAAGCCCAGGAGACACCCAGCGCACCAGCAACCCTGAGGGCGCAATCAGAAAGGCTAAGCCAAAGGCCACGGCTGCATGGGGAATGGCCAGTAGCGGTGAGACCATGCGCCGAATGGCACGGTCAAGCAAAGTGCCTTGGCTAGCCGCCAGAAACAGCACCACGATGAACAGTGCCACCAAGGCGGTGATCAGACCGCTAAAATAGCTCAGTAGTACGGAACGCTGGAGACCAGCGTGCGCCCATAGGGCTTGCCATGCATCCAGATGAAACGTGTCCGCCCCGAGCACCGGTAAATAGCCAAAGGCTGGCAACAACACCATGCCAAGCCCCGCACTTACTGGAATAACCAAAAGCGCAATAAGCAGTATAGAGGCTAGCCGCAGGATCAATTAATTAACGCCATAACGCTTAAGCCACGCATCCTGTAGCGCCGTCATCCAACTGGGATGAGGTTCGGCCAGGGTATTGGAAAGTGCATCGGCAGGCAGCGCAGATGGGTGGCTTTCACCTTGTTCGAAGAGTGCCTTGTCGTTTTCATCTAACCGACTGACTGCCAATACGGTACGATCGCCCCACATACTAAGCGACTGCTTTTGGGCTTGGGCTTCAGGTGAGAGCAGGAAGTTGGCCAGCGCCATCGCGCCTGCTTTATGGGGAGAGTTAAAGGGAATCGCGACAAAGTGAACGTTTCCTAGGGTGCCGTCTTCCAGCACATAGCTGCGCACACTCTCTGGGAGCTCATACTCCATCACCGCGACGGCGGCATCTGTCGGATAGAAGGAGAAGGCTAAACTGAGCTCGCCATCGCTCATCAATGCGCGCAGGTTAGGGCCCGATTCCGGGAAACTGCGGCCGCTGCGCCACAGGTGTGGGTGTAACTCATCCAGATAATCCCACAATGGCGCGGTGATCTCCGCAAAATCCGCTTCAACCACTGGCGCATAAAGGGCGTCATCTTGATTAGATAATTCAATTAACGCCTGTTTTAAAAAGGTGCTACCGGTGAAATCGGGAATACGTGGATAGCTGAATTGGCCAGGATTGTCTTTGGCCCACTCCAGCAAATCCGCAATACTTTGCGGCGGTGTTTCAGTTTGAGCGCTGTCGTAGTAGAACGTGATTTGTGCTTTTCCCCAAGGAGACTCATAGCCTTCAGTAGGCAGCGTGAAGTCGGTAACCACTTCTGGATTTTCATCTGAGTGAGTCAAGGCGAAGTTAGGCAGGGATTCGGCAAAGGGGCCAAATAAGAGGTCCTGTTCGCGCATGGCGGCGAAGTTTTCGCCGTTAATCCAGATCAGATCGATGCGGCCATCATCCATGTTACCAGCCTGCTTTTCACCCAATACACGAGCAACGGCGCTACCTGTGTCATCTAACTTTACATGCTCTACATCGACGCCATAGGTGGACTGCATTTGCTCGGACACCCAAGCGATATAGCGGTTGGTGCGACTGTCACCGCCCCAGGCGTTCCAGTAAACGGTTTGACCTTCGGCAGCTTGCAGTACGGCATCCCAATCAGTGGGATCTGGGGCAGCCATGGCGGGCAGCGCCAGTGACAACATGGTAGTGGCGACAGCGGTCGTTAGAATGGTGCGTGGTTTCATCGTACACCTTGTAAAATCAGTTGGTTATAGAGATGCTTTTAGATGGAGAAGTTCATTATGGACATGCTCAATAATCGGCAGTGATAAATAGTGCTCGACCCGGTCGCGGACATGGGCAATGACGTCAGCATCGGTGAGATCTGCTGACCAGTCCTGGCCGCGGTACTCGATATCTTTACGTTGCAAGTGTTGAGCACGCCATTTGGCGCACCATGTTAATGACCACAGCCAAGTAGCTCGTCGGCAGGCAACCAGTGTTTCCGCGCTGGGTGATTTACCCGCATGCGCTTGCCAACGCTGATAAAAAGCGACGACCTCTTCCAGAGTAAGCACTGCCTGACTGTTAATGTCCCAGGTGGTCGAGGTGTAAAGCGAGGTATGGGCTAGATCAATACCCGGCAGCCCGTAGCGGCACTTCTCTAAATCCACCAGCACAGCGTTCCCCTCTTCAGTGATCAAAAAGTTGCCGGGGTGGGTATCAAAGCTAATCAAGCAGCGCTCGGCATCAGGCAGTGTGGTGGGCAGAGCCGCCAATTCATCACGCACACGGGCGATAACGTTAGGCTCTAAGGCGGCCTTTTCCAGCCACTCGGCTTGGTGGCTAACTTCCTCACACATGGCCTGCCAGGAGTCGATAGGCGCTAGAAGTGGTTCGGGATGCTCAGGTAGCGGTAAGCGGTGTAGGCTTGCCAGGGTCTCTGCGATACGTGGTAAATCCTGAGGCAGCTGTGCCAGCCGTCCCTCAATGGCATCGACCAGCAGCCCGCCACGCGGCAGGGTATCGCTCACGGGCAAGATGCCATGCAAACGGGGCACTTGGCCGCCCTGGCTGGCGCGTTCGTAGCAGGCGGCTTCATAGGCCAAGTTATCGGCCGGGGCCAAGTTCATTTGGCTCTGCTTGGGCAGCCGTGCGACCCAATCACCACCATCGCGATGCACCCACACATGATCGTGGGCAAGCCCAGTGTCTGCCATTGGCGTAAGCGATTGGTAGGCAATCTTCGCCTGTTGCAGCGTGTTTTCCAGTACCTGCAAACGTGCCGCTAAAGGTGTTGGCATAGCGTCATCCGTGTCGGTATATGTTTAGCAATGCCAGTTAGTGGCTGTTCTTGTACTAACCTTACATGGTTACGCATAAAAAGAGATGAAGGGTAAGGAGAAAAGGGGGAATAGGGTGAGCATACCTCATCCCATGGAGCTGGCTGGTAGGGGGTAAGGTGATTGTAAAGCGTATTGTCTCTAACATTGCTACCACGCATTTTGAAGACGCTGAGAAGTTCTATGCGACTATTTTTGGTCTCACGCTTGTGATGGATCATGGCTGGATAAGAACCTATAGCTCGGGCGAGGAAATGACCACTCAGTTAAGTGTGGCATCGGAAGGTGGCTCAGGTACGCCAGTGCCAGATCTATCGATAGAGGTTGATAACTTAGAGACCGCCTTGGCGAGAGTGAAATCGGCAAAGATTGAGATTGAGTACGGGCCGGTAAGTGAGCCTTGGGGTGTCCGCCGATTTTATGTGCGTGACCCATTTGGAAATCTTATCAATGTCTTACAACATGAATAACCACACTGGGTCGCCCATTTATTGCCACGACGCTCATTCCTGTGTCGACAGGGTTTCATGAAACAGCGCCTCACGAAACAGAGCTTCGATACGTTTCTGGGTGCGTGCATACCACGTCTCGTCTTTGGTCACCGCGCCCTGGGCGTTGATGGGGTGGGTGGGAATATGCAAGCGCATGTCTAGGCCGCTGACGCGGTGGGTGGTGACCTGCATGGCAGCAGAGCGTCGCGCTGGGCCATAGGGGATATACCGGGCCAGTTCCGCCTGACGTTCACTGGTGGTGGCAAAGCGGATAAAGTCTCGCGCTGCCTCAGCGTTTGGGGCTCCGCGGGGGATTGCCCAGGTCTCGTGTTCCTGAAACTGGCCATCCCAGAGGATCTCTATGGGCAGGTCGCGCTCCACCATAGCAGCGAAGAAGCGCCCATTGTAGCCGGAGGCCATGACCACCTGACCCTCCTCCAATAGGCGCACTGGAGTATCACCGGCTTCCCACCAGTGGATATTGTCGATGCTTTGCAATCGAGTGAAGGCTAGGTCTAGGCCGCGGCGGGTACTGAGTAGGCGATAAAGCGCTTCCTTGGGCACTCGGTAGGAGAGCAGTGCCCACTCCAGGTTTGCTGCTGGGGTACGCTGAAGGGCCCGGGGACCAGGGAAGCGCTGTTGATCAAAGAGGTCAGCGATGCGAGTGGGGCGACGTCCGGGGAAGGCGTCGCGGCGATAGGCCACGACGGTGGCAAAGATTGAGTGGCTGATAAAGCAACGACCCAGGGCGCCGGGGAGAAAGTCTTGGGCTGAGGGAGTACCGTCTGGCGCTGGGGCAGCCAGCTCCGGGGGAAGCGGTTCCAGCAAGCCTTCCTCACAGGCTGCCATGGCCTCGCTACGGGTCATATCAAGCACATCCCAGGGAACGTTGTTCTCTGCCACGGCTTGGCGCAGTGCTGTCAGTCCGCCGTTATAGCGGGCCACTGCCACTGGTACATCGTGAGCCTCGGTGAAGGGCGTGAAGAGCGCGCGGCGCTGGGCTTGCTCATAGGCGCCGCCCCAGCTCAGTACCGTTAGCGAGGCGGCAGCGTCGGGCTCTTGCGCACTGATGGAGGGGGCCAGGGTGAGTAGCCCAGCCAGTAGTCCGAGGGTCCATCGTCTAGCCAGCACCGTGCTCCTCCCGACGTAAGGCGTCGCTATGGTGTAAGAAAGCCTGAGCAATACTCGACTCATAGGCCACTCCTAAGAAGCGCCGCTGTTCATCCACCACTGCGATGGCCTCGCCGGTGATTTTCTGAAGCTGATGCATTGCCTCCCAAAGTGAGGATTGAGGATCTAGTACTGGGCGAGGAGCTTTGGGGCAGTCGGCCAGAGTTGGGGACTCGCTGTCTTCGCGAAGGGCTTCCAGGCTCGCTAGGGTCACGCAACCGTGGTAAACCCCCTGATCATCCACTAAGTAAGCTTCGCTACGCCCCGCTAGACTAAGGCGTGAGATAGCCGTGGTCAGTGGGGTCTCGGGGAGTAGGGTTACGGCGTCATGGCTAATCAGCTCGGTCAACCGTTCTTCTTGGAGCACCGCACGACTGCGGCCCGCGGAAAGATCCAAGCCACGGCGGGCTAATTGAATATCGAATAATGAACGGCCGAACAGCTGGGCGGCCAGAGGGCTGGCTAGCGTGACGCTAGCTAGAGCGGCGGTGGTCAAGGCATAGCTGCCGGTCAGTTCGAAGACAATCAGCAGCGTGGTGAGAGGAGCACCAAGTACCGGTGCGGTTACTGCCACCATGCCGCACACCGCATAAAAGATGAAGGTCTCTTGGCCGCCGCCAAGCTCTGCCACCAGAGTACCGGCTAGAGCACCAAACAGAGTGCCGATCACCAGTGCTGGGCTGAAAGCGCCGCCGGCGAAGCCGAGCCCTAAGCACAATGCGGTAGCGGCCAGCTTGAGTAGCAACACCAACAGAAGCTCGCCGCCGCCGTAGGCCCCAGGCAAGGTGGCGAAGCGCAGGGTTTCCTGGCCCATGCCGAGGATATCAGGTATCCAAAGGGCGGTCAGACCAAGCAGCGCCCCGGCGAGAGCGGGGCGTAGGCTGGTGGGCAGCGGTAGTCGCTTGGCCAGTTGCCCCATCGCGAGAATGGCATGTATATAGGCCCCAGCCACCAAGGCACCCAGGCCACCTAAAGCTAGAAAAAGGGCGAACTCCCAGGGCTTTGGGATGGCCGGTTCAGTAATATGAAACAGTGCTCCTTGAGCCAGTAACTGAGAGGCCAGCACATAGCCGACGATGGCGGCGGCAGCCACTGGGGCGAAGGCGCGCAGGGCATAGTGGCGTAGTACCACTTCGTGGGCGAAGACAATGCCTGCCAGTGGTGCATTGAAGGCCGCTGCGATGGCGGCAGCTACCCCGCAAGCGATCGTGATATTGTCCTCTGAGCGTCCCAGGCGTAGTAAGCGGGTGATGAGAGAGCCAAGTGTCGCGCCGAGGTGAACCAGAGGCCCGTACTGGCCGACTGAGGCGCCTGCACCTAACGACACTAGGCCGCTTAACGCTGAGAGAGCACCCGCCTTGGCGGGTAGGCAGCCTCGGCGGGTCTGGACGGCAGCGATGACGTCGGCAGGAGTATGGGGTCGGCCTTCAGGCAGGCCGCGGTGCAGTTGACCAACGAGTAGTCCCCCAAAGATTGGCACTAGCAGAGTGGCTAGTGTCACTAGGGTGGTGTTCGCAGCCATCATCTGGCCCCGGGGAGAGATCAACAGTAGGTCGTTAAGCCATACCACCGTATTAACGAAGCCAACGGCGGCCAACGCCGCCACTCCTCCAACGCCGCTTCCCAACACTACCAAACCGAGGAAACGCAACACCGCTAAGGGGTGACGAGTCGAAACGCTGTCTGTACTGGGTGAGTCCATAGTCAAGTTATAGGCGCTATTGGGCCAGCGAACAAGGGAGCGTCACACTAGAACAGTCGATTGGCTGATAAAAAAACACCCGCTTAAGCGGGTGTTTTTGTCTGGCCTAGATGGCTTATAGCGCAGAGATTTTCGTGCGCTGCTCTTCCAGCAACTGCTTGGCAGCTTGGAATTCGGCGAGTTTGCCACGCTCTTTTTCCACCACGGCTTCGGGGGCTTTGGCGATAAAGCCTTCGTTGCCGAGCTTCTTCTCGATGCCGCCGATCAGCTTGTCCTGCTTGTCAATTTCTTTGGCCAAGCGGTTGAGCTCGGCGTCTTTGTCGATTAGATCCGCCATCGGTACCAGCACTTCCATATCGCCCACTAGCTGCGTTGCGCAGAGCGGTGCGTCGTCTGGGTTGGCCAACCAAGTGGCACTTTCCAACTTGGCCAGCTTAGCGAGGAAGTGGCGATTGCTTTCCAGGCGTTCGGCGTCTTCGGGCTTGCCTTTGGTGAGCAGTACATCCAACGGCTTGCCGGGGGCAATATTCATCTCGGCGCGGATGTTACGCACCGCGATAATCACGCCTTTTAGCCATTCGATATCGCGAGTGGCCTGTTCATCGATTTTGCTTTCGTCAGCTTCCGGCCAGGCTTGGAGCATGATAGACGCGCCATCACCGACGAAGGTGCCTGCCAGTGGTGCAACGCGCTGCCAGATCTCTTCTGAGATATAGGGCATCATCGGGTGGGCGAGGCGCAGAATGGTTTCCAGGACGCGGACCAGCGTACGGCGGGTGCCACGTTTGGCTTCCTCACTGGCATTTTCGTCCCACAAGACCGGCTTGGAAAGCTCCAGATACCAGTCGCAGTACTCGTTCCAGACAAACTCATACAGCGCTTGGGAGGCGTGGTCGAAACGGTACTCGTCCATCGCTTTGGTGACCTGGGTTTCAGTTTTCTGCAGCTGGGAAATAATCCAGCGGTCGGCCAGTGAAAGCTCAACGTCGCCACCCTCTGTGCCGCAATCTTCACCTTCGGCATTCATTAGCACGTAGCGTGAAGCGTTCCACAGCTTGTTGCAGAAGTTGCGGTAGCCATCCAGGCGGTTCATATCAAACTTGATATCGCGCCCGGTGGTTGCCTGGGAAAGGAACGTAAAGCGCAGGGCATCGGTGCCGTGGGCTTCGATGCCGTCTTTAAACTCGTCCTTGGTCGCTTTGGCAATGGCTTTGGCCTGTTTCGGCTGCATCATATTGCCGGTGCGCTTTTCCAATAGCGCATCCAGGCTGATGCCGTCAATCAGGTCGATGGGGTCCAGCACATTGCCCTTGGATTTGGACATTTTCTGACCCTGACCGTCGCGTACTAAACCGTGTACATAAACGGTTTTGAACGGTACTTCGCCAGTGAACTTGAGGGTCATCATGATCATCCGGGCAACCCAGAAGAAGATAATGTCAAAACCGGTCACCAGCACGCTGGAGGGGTGAAAGGTTTCCAGTTCTGGGGTTTTTTCTGGCCAGCCTAGCGTGCCAAACGTCCACAGGCCCGAGCTGAACCAGGTGTCGAGCACGTCTTCGTCTTGGGTCAGCGCTACCTCTGCGCCTAGGCCGTGCTTTTCGCGGGCTTCCTCTTCGCTGCGGGCAACGTACACATTACCTTCGGCATCGTACCAAGCGGGAATGCGGTGGCCCCACCACAGCTGGCGGGAGATACACCAGTCCTGCAGGTCGCGCATCCAGGCGAAGTACATGTTTTCGTAGTTCTTCGGCACGAACTGGATATCGCCGTTTTCCACCGCTTCAATGGCGGGTTTGGCCAGGGTTTCTACCGCAACAAACCATTGATCAGTGAGCAACGGCTCGATTACATCGCCAGAACGGTCGCCATAGGGCAGGGTGTTGTTGACTGCTTCTACCTGTTCCAAAAGGCCCAGGGCGTCCATATCGGCAACAATCTGCTTACGCGCTTCAAAACGGTCCAACCCTGCGTACTTGGCGGGTAGGCTGGCGTCTTCGTCGGGCTGGGGAGTGCCTTTCAGGTCAAAAATTTCAGCGTGCTCAAGGATGGTGGCATCCTTGGTAAACACATTGATCAGCAAGTGGTTTTGGCGCTTGCCGACTTCGTAGTCATTGAAGTCGTGGGCCGGGGTGATCTTCACGCAGCCGGAGCCTTTTTCCATATCGGCGTGTTCATCGGCAACGATAGGAATGCGGCGACCGACCAGCGGCAATTCGATAAATTTGCCGACCAACGAGGCATAACGAGCATCGTCGGGGTTAACCGCGACACCCGTATCGCCTAGCAAGGTTTCGGGGCGAGTGGTTGCCACGACCAGATAATCTTTACCATCGGCGGTTTTGACACCATCGGCCAGCGGGTAGCGGAAGTGCCAGAAACTGCCCTGCTGCTCTTTGTTTTCCACTTCTAGGTCGGAAATGGCGGTGTGCAGGGTAGGGTCCCAGTTCACCAGGCGTTTGCCACGGTAGATCAACTTTTCTTCGTGCAAGCGTACGAACACTTCTTGCACCGCTTTATAGAAGCCGTCATCCATGGTGAAGCGCTCGCGGGACCAATCAACGCTGGCGCCCATGCGGCGCAACTGGCGGGTGATGTGGCCGCCGGACTCCTCTTTCCACTCCCACACCTTGTCGATAAACGCATCGCGGCCCAGGTCGTGGCGGGTTTTGCCTTCTTCCGCGGCAATTTTACGCTCAACCAGCATTTGCGTGGCGATACCAGCGTGGTCGGTGCCTACCTGCCACAGGGTGTTGTTGCCCTGCATCCGCTTCCAGCGCGTCAGGGTATCCATAATGGTGTCCTGGAACGCGTGGCCCATGTGCAGGCTGCCGGTCACGTTAGGCGGCGGAATCATGATCGAAAATGGCTTACCACGGCCTGTTGGGACGAAGCGGTTGTCGGCTTCCCAGCGTTCGTACCAGCGGGTTTCGATCTGTTCGGGTTGGTAGGTCTTTTCCATGGGGAGTCGGCTCACGGCTTGCAAAAAAATGGTGGCAAGTATACCGCGAACGACCCCCTGGCGTCAGGGGCGTTGATGAAACCGCGCGCAGGTTAATCGCGTAGGGCGCGGTCGCGTACTTTCACCACGGGCTCCATGAGGTAGTCCAATACGCTGCGTTTACCGCTGAGAATATCGATTTCTGCCACCATGCCGGGAATAATGGTCAACGGCTCATTATCGGCGTCATAGAGATAGCCGTCGGTGCGCACCTCAACGGGGTACATCAACTCACCGCTTTCGGGCATCTGAACGGCGTCGGCGGCGATAGTGACCAGCTCACCATCCAGGCCGCCGTAACGGGCAAAGTCGTAGGCCGTCAGTTTTACCTTCACTGGCTGGCCAGGGTAGAGGAAGGCGATATCCGAGGGGCGAATATGCGCTTCTACGACCAAGGCGTCATCGGCAGGAACGACTTCTACCAGCGGCTCACCGGAGCCTGCTACGCCACCTACGGTGCTAATATGCACTTGATTCACGACCCCCGCGACTGGCGAGCGGATGGTGGTGCGTGCTACTTGGTCTGCTCGGCCGGGAAGCGTCTTTTGTAGCTCTGCGACCTGTGAGGTCGCTTCGGCAAGTTGAGCGAGCGCATCGGCTTCAAAGGCATTGCGGGCAGCTGCTTTGCGGTCTTCAATTTCAGCGATGGAAGATTCTGCGCGGGCAACGGCACTTTGTTGGCGGGCTACCTCGCCGCGCAGATCATTGAGCGATTGCCGAACGCGCAGCAGCGAGGTTTCTGGTTCAATGCCACGCTGGGCCAGTGGCTGAATGATGGCCAGCTCTCGTTCGGCCAGCTGCACGCCGGAACGGGCAGTGCTTAACGCGGCTTCGAGCTCAGCTTTTTCCTGACTGCGCTGATAGCCCTGCTGTTCTAATACTTGAAGTTCGGCGCTTAGCTCCAACTGCCGCCCATGAAACAGACGGGTTTCGCTCGCGGCCACACTAGGTGCGCCTTGGCTGAGTGCATCATCGAGTGCCAGCGGCGTTTGGTTGATTTCGGCTTCCAGGCGTTGCAAGCGTAGTTGTAACGAACGCAGGCGCTGTAAACTCTCTTCGTAGTCACCTTCCAGCGTGCCACCACTAAGCACCATCAGCGTGTCGCCCTGTTCGACCGTGTCGCCACGGCGAACGTTAATCTCGGTCACCACGCCGCCTTCCAGGCTTTCTACTACTTGCAGGCTGCGCGAGGGCACGACTTTGCCTTGCCCTCGGGTCACTTCGTCCACTTCCGTGAGATAAGCCCACAAGAAGCCAATCAGTAAAAAGCCAATAATGGTTAGCAGGAGTAGGCTGCTGCCAATCGGGCGCTTGGCGCGGCCGTGGCGAACAAAGTGTTCAAAATCAAGCTGGGAGGTCGGGCGGCTCACAATGCTGCTCCTTCACGCGCGCGGTGAGGTGCTGCTTCAACGGGGCGCATCACCTGAGTCTTGGGGCCATCGGCAATAATCTTCCCTTGATCAACAATAATCACCCGATCCACCAGTGCTAGCAGGCTGGTACGGTGCGTCACGACGACCAGGGTTTGCAACTGGCTAGCGGCTTTTAGCCGTGAGATCACTTCTTTTTCGGTTTGAATATCCATTGCACTGGTCGGCTCATCCATCAGCAACATCGGCGGGGCTCCCAACAGCGCGCGGGCAAGACAGATAAGTTGTCGCTGGCCACCGGAAAGACCTTCGCCGCGTTCACCAATAGGCATGTCGTAGCCCTGGGGATGGCGGGCGATAAAGTCGTGGGCGCCGGCCAGTTTGGCAGCCTGGAGAATTTGTTCATCGGTAGGGTGGTGGGCACCAATCGCAATATTCTGACGAACGGTGCCGGAAAACAGCCACGCTTCCTGCAACACGCTACCAATGTTGTGACGTAAATCCGCAGGGTCAATTTGGCGAATATCGGTGTCGTCTACCAGTACTGCGCCTTTTTCGGGCGGGTAAATACCGAGAAGTAGCCGCGCTAGGGTGCTTTTCCCGGAGCCCACACGGCCCAGCAGCGCAACCTTTTCTCCAGGCTCGATCGTCAGATTGATATTGGCCAATGCCGCAGTGGTTTGCTCTGGGTAGCGGAAGCTCACATCTTGCAGGCTGATTTTGCCTTCCAGGGTGGGGCGGCTTAAGTAGTGGCGGCCGGCGGGGCGCTCGGAAGGCATATTCATGAGCTGATCGAGCGCACGGTAAGAGGTGCGGGCTTGGTTAATGCGGGTCATGGTTTGCGCTAACTGCGCCAGCGGCGCGAGTGCCCGCCCGGTGAGAATCACACAGGCGATCATTGCGCCCATGGAAATTATGCCATCACCGACTAAAAATACCCCATACACCACAATACTCACCTGGGCAGCTTGCTGGGCGAACGCGGTGGCATTCAGGGCAAACTGTTGAATAGCGCGGCCTTTTCGACCCACGTTCGATTGCTGCTGAACACTCTCTTCCCAGCGCTGGCGAATCATGGGGGCAGCGCCACTGGCTTTAATGGTTTCCAGCCCTGCTACCGCTTCAATCAGCACGCCCTGCTTGGAACGACTCTCTTCAAAGGCTTGGCCGGAAAGGCGTTTAAGAAAGGGCTGCACTGCCAAGCCAATTAGCAGTACTAACGGCACGGCGATCAGCGGCACCATAAAGAGCGGGCCCCCAATCAGATAAATCACGCCGATAAACAGAAAAATAAACGGCAAATCGACGAGCGCTACCAGCGATGCCGAAGCGAAGAAATCGCGCAACGACTCAAATTCCCGCAGGGTATTGGCAAACCCACCGGTAGAGCCCCGCTTGGCACTCATTTGTAGGTTGAGTACATGATCAAAAATGCGTCTGCCCATGCGCAGGTCAGCTTCTTGCCCCGCCCGTTCAATAAACAGTTGGCGCAACGTTTTTACCGCAAAATCAAACAGCAATGCGATGCTCACACCCACGGTTAGCGCGACGAGCGATTCAATGGCCTCGTTGGGCAATACGCGGTCGTAAACCACCATAATAAACAGTGAGGTGGCTAGCCCAAGGAAGTTGGTTAGCGCAGCGGCAATCACCACTTGGGTGTACACCCAACGATTAGACGAGAGTGCGCTCCAAAACCAGTGGCCGCCTTGTATGGCTGGCTCGCTATTCAGTGTTACCGGCCGGTAGCGGGCACGCACTGCAATCAGATGGCCGATGTACTCTGCTTGAAGGGCACTTAACGCGGTGTCGACCGGCTGTTTGCCTAATGCCGGATCGAACAGCGCAAAACGCTCATCATCCATGCGCTCAATGATGACCACAGCTCGGCCGTTTTTTAGCAGCGCGACCGCTGGCAGCAGCGAGTTACCCAGTGTTGCCAACGCGTGTTCACCCAGCGCAGCGACCATGCCGTGACGCTCGGCAGCATCAATAAAGCCGTCGGGAGTGAGCGGGGTGTTTGCGCCTACCCGTTGGGCGCGTACAGCCGCTTCTGAGACCGGCAGCTCAAGCCGAGCCGCCACAAAGGTCAGGCATTGCTCAAGGGCATCCGTGTGGGGATTAGCGGCGTTCAAGGTAAATCTCCATCACATCGAGTAGCTGCCCGGTTACCGCGAGCTGTTGAAAGCTAGCTTGCTCCCAGCGCACACGGCGATTAATCAGCTCTAGCGCGGTTTGGAACAGATCCCGCTGGGCGTCCAGCAAATCGTTAATGCTGCTTCTTCCTACGGCGAACTGATCGCGGTAGGCCAGTAGCGCTTCTTCTTCAGCGGCAAGCGTGGCGGTTTGGGCTTCCAGCTCCGCTAGGCGGGTGCGCGTGTCGGTATAGGCAGAGCGCACTTCCCGCTCCAGCTCGCGATACAGCGCTTGGCGTTCAAATTGGCTCTGCTGCTGACGTTCAACCGCCTGGGCAATACGCGAGGAGGTCGCGCCGCCGCTATAAGGCGTGTAATCAATATTAAACAGCAGCGCTACGTCGTTATCGGATTCGTTGAACTCATTCACATCGAATTGGCGACCTTCCACGGCCACGC
Source organism: Halomonas sp. KG2 (assembly GCA_030440445.1). Lineage (NCBI taxonomy): Bacteria > Pseudomonadati > Pseudomonadota > Gammaproteobacteria > Oceanospirillales > Halomonadaceae > Halomonas > Halomonas sp. KG2. The sequence continues at coordinate 629,030 of CP098528.1, forward strand.
TCAGGCTAGGCAAACGGGCGTTACGAGTAGCTTGAGCGTCGGCTTCGCTGGCCTCGCTGGCCAGGGTTTGGCTACGTAGCGAGGCGTTACGGGCAAGGGCGTTATCCAGCAGTTGGTCGGCGCTGGTCTCGCTTAGTAGCGCCCCGCCTTGGGGCAAGGCCAGCTCGTCGGGCTGGGTAAAGAACGCTTCTTGGTAGACGTTAATCGCCCTGGCTAACTCGCCTTCTAAGGAGATTAGCCGCGAGTTGGCGTCGCTTAAGCGGCTCTGGGCACGCAGTACATCGGCTCGCGAACCTGCGCCTGCCTCGCGGCGAAGTTGAACGTCTTCAAAAATTCGCTGATGCTGCTGCAGATTGTGTTCGGCTAGCTGGCGCTGAGCGGTAACACGGGCAACATCCAAGTAGGCATTCAAGGCGTAGAGGACTTCTTCTTCGACACTGGCGTGGGACTGCCAATAAGCCGCTTCAGCGCTAAGATCGGCTGCACGAATACGCTCGCCGCTGGCACCAAAATCCACCAGTAGCTGGCTGAGCGTAATGACCGCGTCGACGCGTGAGCCACGGTCGGGCAGTGATTCAGTGCGCTGCAAGTCGTTACGGTACTCAAGTCCAGCATTTACCTGAGGGCGGCGTACGGCGCGCACTTCATCAATTTGCAGCACCGACTCACGCTCACGCGAGCGTTGCGCCAGAATGCGAGGCTGTTGCTCTAGAGCCTGTTGGATTTTTTGGCGTAGCGTATCTAGCGCAGGGGAGGCTTCCATTGGCTGACCCGTTTGCCAGCGAAAGCGCGTTAGCAGTTGCGTCAGTTCCGGCGAGAATGCCGGACCTTCCAGCGATGAGGCGGGCAGTGGCGCAGCCTCGGGAAGTGGTTCATCAAGCGCCGTTTGAGCGGCCAGCAATGGGCTTGCCAGCAAAAACGCAGCGGCCACGCTGCTTAGTAATAGCCGTTTGCGTGGCCGCGTATCAACATTAAAAGACATTCACGTTCCTGAATAACGTTGGTGCTTGGCACCCAGTTAAGAGGGATCCGGCCATTGATAGCGTTCTTCGCTGCTGAACGCTTCTTGCCACTCGGAAAGGGGACGGGAAGCGTTTGCTTCTGGCGGCGGTGTTGTTGGCCGCTGGAGAAGACTGCGAAGAACGCCAAGCTGCTGTTGGGATATGAGCTGAGCGTACACTAAAGGGACCGCACCCAATTGCCAGAAAAGCCCCATTTGTTCAGCGGATAGCGCCTTCCAAGCGGGCTCATCAATTTGATATAGCGGCGCGCTGCCTTGATAGCCTTCTGGCTGCCAAGGCGTGAGCAGCTTGGCATTGGCCAATGCATCAAGCTGCTGTGCAACTCGCTTACAACCCGCTTCCCGCTGCTGGAGAAAAGCCAGTACTTGTTGGGGGAAGCTGGCTAGCTCGCCGTGTTGGTTAAAGAAAGGCTCGGCATCCAGGCGCGCCACCACAAAAGGCGAATGCTGGTCGATGCATAGCTTTTCAGGATATTCAGCATGCAGCCCGAAGGGGTGGCTTCGCAGGGCGGCGGGCACATACGCCGCGCGCCAGCCCCCTTGGCTATCGACGATGAGATTTTGTTCATCGCGCAGCCCCAGTAGTGCGACGGCCTGCCAACCTGATGCTGTTTGGGTGAACCCAACTGGAAAACTAGCGGCCGCATGGCGTAACTCGGCTTCTGCTAGGCTTGCCTGGGTAATGTGCTGAGCAAAATGGTAGGCAGTAAAACGTTGCCACATCAAACCGCCGTGGCGCTTAACGTCAAGCGGCACCCAGTGGGCAGCGTGGGCCATAGGAAAACCTTTGTGGTGGTGATAACAAGGCGGCCACCATACCAAGAACACGCGCTAATCATTTACTTGAAGAGAGCCCACGCATGGCGATTAATCCAAGCACTGGGCCAGGCAGCAGCCACCAGATCACCCAGGGACCTTGGCTGGCCCATAGGGCAGTGACTAGGGCAATAGACGGAATCGTTAGGCCAAAGCCAATGGCATTCATCATGGCTAGCGCAGCGCCGAGACGCTCAGGTGGGGCGGCGGCTGACGCCAGCGCGGAAAACTGCGCCGAGTCGGCAATCACGCTAATCCCCCAAGTCCCTAACAGGGTGAGCAGTAGCCAGGGTGAAGTGCCACCTAAGAGTGGATAGAGCAAACAAAGCGTGCCGGAGGTCGCTAGCGCCACAACGGCCACTCGCGCACTGCCCACTCGGCGGCTCCAGCGGCCAGCCCAAACGCAGCCAGGTAAGCCCAACGCAATCACCGTAAAACTTAGCCATGGCTGAAGGCTAGGCGCTGCGCTTAGGCGTTCCAACTCTCTAGCAACTAAAAAAGGTACCAGCGCCCACAGGGCGTATAGCTCCCAGCAGTGACCAAAGTAGCCCAGTGCCGCAGCGCGGAAGTGTTTTTGCTTGAAGGCAGCCAGCCCTGCCCAGGGGCGTCCGCCGCTGGCTTTGGCGGGCAGGTGCGGCCCCACGCCTAGTTTAACAATCATCAGTGCGGCCAGCAGTGCCAGGGCAGAGGCCAGCAACAGCGGCCATTGCCATGGCAAGTGCAGCGTTAGCCCGCGCAGCAAGTGGGGCGAGGCAATGCCCAGTGTCAGCATACCGACCAACCAGCCCAACGCCGCGCCTGCGTTGTTGGGGGTCCAGCTCACCACCAACTTCATACCGAGCGGATAAATACCGGCGAGACACAGCCCGACCAAAAAGCGTGCTACTACCGCTAAGCTGACGCTCTCGGCCACGCCAATAAACGCGGCATTAATCAGCGCGCCTGCTACCGCAGAGATAGCGAACAAGTGGCTGGCACGGACGCGGTCGGCAAGGCCGGTGGTAGCAATCAACAGCGTGCCGGTAATAAAGCCTGCTTGTACCGCAATGGTGAGCAGCCCCAAGTCGCTTTCACTCAAGCCAACGGCCTGTTGAAGCGCCAGCCCAACGCCGTTAACACTGAACCAGAGCGATGTTCCAAACAGCTGGGCAATGACAATCGTGGCAAGCGGGTGACGGCTAAGCACGTTCACGTCTCCATGGGAGTGGGTAGCGCGGTAAAGTGTTGCTGATCAAAGTGAGCGGGGCACAAGGTTTTCGATGAGTAGCATTATTCCAAATCAATGGCGGCCACCATTTTTTGTAGCGCGCGGATGCGGCTGACTACCTTGTTCTTGTAGTCTTCTGATGTGTGGTAAGTGGAGGTGTCTTTCCAACTTTCAGCGGACAGCAACTCCTGTAAAAGCCAGCCCCTGACCATGACATAGTGTCTTGAATCCAGCGCCAGCACTTTGACGGCCTCGACCGAGGCTGGCTGCTCCGGCTGTTCCAGTGCTGCTTGAATGCTGATCACCTTACGCCCGATTTCCAGCGCATACTGATCCTGCTCGCTTAGTCCGTTAACCCCCTGAGGATCTTCTTTATTCAGGGTAAACAATGTCAGCAGGGCGGTGGTGGCGAGTATCGCTAGCAACAATGCGGTGACTGGCTTCATGTGGCGCATTTCACCAGACCTCTGCTGCCAAAGGTAGGGCATTCAGTTCATCTCGAGCCTCGCGCCAAACGGGGTAATGTTGATCCAGTAGAGAGATAAAGCGCTCATTGTGAGTCGGCTCAATCAGGTGGGCCATTTCGTGGACGATGATATATTCCAGTAGGTCTCTGGGCTTTTTTACCAGCTCGGTATTTATTCGGATGTTGCCCGCTCGGTGGTTACAGCTACCCCATTTGGTTTTCATGCGCTGAAGATAGTAGCGGTTGACGGTGACTCCCAACTTCGATTCCCATCGCAGGATCAGTGGCGGTACTGCCTCGTGGAGCAGGCGTTTGTGCCACTCATGCATGACTTGAGCGCGTTTTTCGGGGCTGCTATCGGGCCGAACCCTTAGCGTGATACGTTTGTGGTCGAGCTTGATGTTGGGGCGGGCTTCTTTCTCTTCGACGTTCAACAAATAACGGCGGCCCCAGAGATAGTGACTCTCTCGCTTAATAAATTTTCGGGGCGTTTCCCTATCCTGCAGCTGGAGCTTGGACTGCTGACTGCGAATCCAGCCCAGTTTTGAAATCGCATAGGCGCGGGCCACCTCAAGACGTGTGTTGTCAGGCGCCACTAACGTCACCCGGCCTTCCGGTGGATGAACGGATAGGTGAACATTGCGCACCGCCTTGCGGGTAACGGCTATGTGGATATCGCCGAGTTCGATAGTTTCGATCATGCGTAGCCGTTCATATTTTTGATCAGGTCAAACACCGCTTCGGTAGCGTCGCTGTTGCGATTAAGCAGCGGGTAGAGCACGTTAAGCACTTGTCGCTCCTTAACCTCATCGCCCTTCCAGTGTGCGGGCACTTGCTCACGCATGGTGGCATCAAGGCGAAGCGCCAGCTGAGCCCAGGGGTCTATGTATTGCGGCGGCTTTTCGGCCAGTTCCTTATCATCGACCGATTCAGGTGCCAGATGGGGCAAGTTTCTGAACAGTACCACGGCTTCAGGCTTATCTTTCAGTACGCTTGGCAGCTCATTTGACGCTTGTCCTGCGCTCATTTTTTTGGCGAGTTCTTCGGCACGCTCCAGAAACTCCTTGTAAGACGCCGTCTCAGAACGCCACTCTGCGATTAAGTCGTTTAGCAGCGTCGACATTTCTTCGTAAAAGCGTGGGTCGGTCAACTGTTCGCGGATAATGGTTTTGCGCACATTGTTGATGATGCCTTCTGCCACCGCATTGTTCGAAAGCTTACCTTTGGCATTGAGCTTCTGGGCAATCGCATCATGAATACCAGTGTTTACAATCAGCTCCACCAGCGAGTAGGAATCCACCGCGCCCATATTGCTTGCAGGATCAGCCTGAATATAGGTGTTGATGAGGTGGCGCATGTCCGCTTCAAAGGGCTTGATATCCAGCTCTTCACCGGAATGGCGTTTAATGGCGTCGCGCACTTCGCTGTAGAACGCCACTTCGTCGTTCAGCCGCTGTATGTCGCTCTCGGAATAGCCCGCTTCGTTCATGTGCTGGCTGATGTTGGCAAAAGCGCGCACACAGCTGGTGACTGCCTTGTAAAATGAAATCCGCAGCGTCTCCGTGTTGTCTAGCGCCTCGGGGTTGTAGGCCTCTCCACAGAAATAGTGGATATGCTGTTCGATATCTTTGGGGGGCGGTACCGGGTCGCAGAGGTAGTGGAGTGCCTCGCGGGCAGTGTCCAGTGTCTCACGTCCTTCTTTCAGCCAATCTTTCAGTTCGATATTGTTCTCAGCCGCACCGCCGTCATCAAGATCCAGCTCGTCCGAGCTATAGACCGCGATGGCGTTCTGCACATCACCGAACAGCTGCTTGAAATCGACAATATGGCCATAGTCCTTGTCGTCGCCATCCAGACGATTCGTGCGGCAGATAGCTTGGAACAGGTTGTGATCGTGCAGTTCGTTATCCAGGTAAATATAGGTGCAGGTGGGTGCGTCAAAGCCGGTGAGTAGTTTGCTTACCACGATCAACAGTTTGCAATTGGCCGGTTCTTCCTTGAAGCGGCGTTTCAATTCATTTTCGTATTGCTGGGTGGACTGGCCATCTTTCAAGACATACTGCTTGTAGGTATCAAACTTATAGCGCTCACCACTGTGTTCCGATTCGCGAGAGATGGCGTTGTGGTTGGGATCGAAGGACGTGATGATTCCGCAGTATTTGCCAAAATACGTGTTGTGAAATAGTCGAAAATAATGGCAGGCATCATAGATCGAGGCTGCCACCAGCATGGCAGTGCCTCGGTGGTTGTTTAGGCGCGGCTTGCGGCTAAAATCCTCAATGATATTGGCAATGATGCGTTCCTTACGCTCCTTAGCACTCATCAGGTGTTCCAACGTCGCCCACTTGTTGCGCAAGATTGCCTTTTGATAGTTATTCAGGTTCTTGGTGGCGTGCTCAAACCAAGCATCCACGGCTTCTTGTGAAGTTAGTCGCTGGGGCACATCCCGAGCTTCATATTTCAAATCCAAAACGACTTTATCGGCTACCGCCTCGGGAAACTTATAGGTATGAATGTAAGTGCCGAACACCTCGCGGGTAGTCTGTTTGTCTTTGCGCAGCAGGGGCGTACCGGTAAAGCCGATAAAAATGGCATCCGCCAGCCAGCGCTTCATCTGTTTGTTCAGGTGGCCACCTTGGGTGCGGTGGCACTCGTCCACGAACACATAAAAGCGCCCCTGAACCTGCGGTGGCTCGCCTTTAAAGTCAGATGGGTCAAACTTATGCACCAGGGCGCACAGTAGGCGGGGCGTGCTGGCGCTCAACTTTTCGACAAACTGGGCGCGGGAGTTTATGCGTGGGGAGGGCGCGTCTTCGCCCACCACGCCAGCGTTGCGCATGACGCCGACAATCTGCTGATCCAACTCATCCCGGTCGGTCACCACCAGAATGCGCCCCTCTGGATCATGCTCCAGTAGCCATTTGGCCAGTAGCACCATTAGGATGCTCTTACCTCTGCCCTGGGTGTGCCAGATCACGCCGCCTTCGCGCTTGGCTACCCGGACCTGTGCTGCCTTGATCCCGAAGTACTGGTGCGGGCGCGGTACCTTTTTCTGCCCGGCATCGAAGATCACGAAGTTACGCATTACATCCAGCAACCGCTCCTTGCAGCAGAGTTGCGCCAGTGGCAGATCCAGCAGTGTACCTGGGCTAATTTCCTCTGAGCGCTCCTCGTTCTTCCATTGAACAAAGAACTGCTCCGGGGTGCCGGTAGTGCCATAACGCAGGCCCTGGGAATCGCTGCCCGCCAACAGCAACTGCGAGGTGCTGAAAAACGCCTCGTTGAACAGCGGCTCTTGGTTGGTTATCAACTGACGAACGCCGTCAGCGGCCTCTACCGAGCTGCGCTTGAGTTCAATGACTGCCACCGCCAAACCGTTAAGGTAAAGCACAATATCAGGCCGCCGCTCATGTCCGCCCTTGAGGGTGACTTCCTCGGCCAGCGCGAAATCGTTGTTTTCGGGGTGCTCCCAGTCGATCAAGTGCACATCTTCATGGGGCTTACCAGGTGAAAGAAGCACTTTTACCGGGTAGCGCAGCAGGCTGTAGGTGCGCATATTGGCCTGGTAGAGCCCCACCCCAGTAACATCGGCGGCGGCTTCCAGCTTTTGTAGGGCCTGTGCGATATGGGCGTCCGAGTAACCTCGCGCCTGCAGGCTGGCGCGCAGCAGCGCGGGCTCTATAGCGCGGTTATTCCCCCGTTTGCTCCAGTCACCCAGGTATTGATAGCCTAGCCCACCGTCTTTCTCAGACTGAGTAAACAGCGTTACTACGCGGTGCTGGGTTTCACGTTCTGGGCGAGGGTTTACAGCCATGAATTATCCCTTGTTGTTTTGTTGTTGAAGCCATGCTTGGCCAGCGGCCGTTAGGCGGTATTTTTGTAGGCGGCTATTAGGTTTGTCTGGGATCGTATACTCAATTAACCCCTGCTCCAGAGCCGGATCGATATAGTGCTTGCGCACATGAGTACGATCCTTGAGTTTTAGGTGTTCCCTGAGGCTAGCATTCGAGAGTTCACCTTCTTCTGCCAACAGTCCCAGCAACCTCTCCACTGGTGGAGTGACTGGTGGAGTGACTGGTGGAGTGACTTGGTCGGTCACTTTCCCGGGCCACTCTGCTTCCGGCCGCAAGATCACCGCGCTGAACTTTTTCGTTCGCAGGGTGTAAATAATTCTTTGTTTTATATGCTTTTTTGTTGATTTTGATGCGGTTTGAGCCCCTTGCCACCTTTAAAAGCCGACTTGACAATTTGCCATATCGCTCTTATTCTCACAGTCACTCATCCGCCTGATGCGGAAGGAGCATACGAAGCCCTGCAGCAGAAATGTTGCGGGGCTTCAGTCTTTTTGATTGCGCCAAAAAGCATCTCGCTCTTTCTCGAAAGCACTGATGCGGCTTGATCTAAGGTTAGAGTAGGCGGTTTTCAGTACATAGTAATCTCGTCGCTTGCCGAGAATCACCGCGAAATCCCACTCCTCTGCCCAAATGACCACATGGGTGTCCCGTCCACGTTGGTTTTCCCACCAACTGATACCGTCTTGCTCAGCATCAGCGCCCTGAATGGCCCAAGTAATCCATCGGATTCTTTCGCAGCGCCGGAGGTCTGGTACTCTCTCTTCCTCGTTTCGATTGCCAGGATGGGGTGCCTCAGAAATTACGTGCCAGAAGCTGAAGTGCTTGCCTCGGCTCTCGGGTCGATAGGGAGCAGATACATTGCATCCTCGAAAAGTCACATCAGGCCTGACAAAGCTTTCCAGAAAGGCCTCGTAAATCGCTTCCTCGTACGATTGCCAATCCCCTTCGATCAGCAAGAGTGCGGGTGGCTCGCTCATGCAGCCTCCTGGGCACGCCAAACAAACAGATTGAATTTACGAGCGCCAGGTGGTGTGGATTGTGTCAGTGATAAACCGCTTCGATCTTTAACATGCTGGATTAACGATTGTTTTGCTTGGCTGCACTCAATACCACGAGCATGATGGGAAATTACGCCTGCCAAAACATCCGCCATCTGAACCAACAGTACATCGTGAGAGCGTACCGCCTCAATGCTCTCAATTCGCTGATTATTAAAGTCATAATGGGCGTTACATAGCACGTCGTGTACTTTTTTTAATTTAACGTTGCTATGTATATCCTTGATGTCCACGAATATCCGGAAGACATGCTGGTCGTTGATCATTCTTGTCAGCAGCAACCACCACATTTTGTAATAAAAATCATCGTGATTTTGATCGAACTTAGCATGTTCAAGTTTCTGCTTATCTGGAACCACTACTCCTCGAAAGCCTAGCGCTGGCTCATCGAAAAACAGAGAGATCAGGTCTCTATAAAATCCGAGCGTGGACGGAGATACGTGAGTCCATTTAATTTCCCGAGTAGGCAGAATGCTGTGATGTTTTTTTAACGCTTTAATGACTCTGCCGATTTGTTTGCGTTTGGCCGCAGGGCAGGAAACTGCTCCTAGCACCATTGCCGAGTGGTGGTCGTTCTCCAAATGGCAGGATTCGTCGCAATAGATATGGACGCGTTCATTCATTCCGCACCTTCCTCTCCCTGTGTTGTTAGTCTTGTTCTTCCTGTTAGAAGCTCCTGCATCATTGCTTGTTTGAGAGCGGCAGTTTTAGCTCGGCGTTGCTCCTGCATTTGCAGTTCGGCATCAATATCTGAAAGAGCTCTCGCGATGGCTATCTGTTCTTCTAACTGAGGAAGATGGAACTCCATAGCTGAAAGTGCGGAGCCATTTAGCGAGGGCAATGCTGTTGTCGAGACCAAATCACCAAGAGCTTTACGGAGTAATGCATAATAGATAAATCGCACATCCACTCTTTCAGTATTTACAATATACCCTGCCATGTTGTTATCTATGCAGCTAGGCTTGGTTAGTATCTTTTTGCGTTCTAAAAAAACTGCCGCACCAACTTTGGCAAAGACAATCGCTCCAGATGGAAACACGACGGCGCCAATCTGCTTGCGCACCGGCTCAGAGATGCAATGATTAGCTGACTCCATAAAAGTACTGTTGCCTTCATTGTTCATATCTGAAACTTTGAAAAAGGGGTATGCGCCAGAAGAGACTCCTTGGAATCTTGTCGGGAATCCGCTACCTCCTCGAAACCGCCCTATATCACCAGCTCGCACTGTCTCCCACTCCTCCTCAAACCCCGGTAGGCGGGTTTGGCCGGTGAGGAGTTGTTGCATGATGGCTTGTTTGATATCGCGCTTTTTGGCGATCAGGCGGTCCAGTTCTTCCAGCAGGGCGTCTACGTTGCTTAGAGCGGTGGCGATGGCGCGTTGTTCTTCTCTCGGCGGAACCGGAATAGGAATAGTTAGAAACTTGTCACGCGGAAGATGAGCGATACTCGTTTGGGTTACATAGTTTTTCAATACACCCTTGTCAGCCCAACGACGAAGGATGGCAACCATAAGCTTACTGTTAAATCCTTTAAGTGGCCTAAGCCTGTGAAGCGCCTTTTGATAGTAGCATTCGCTTAAAGGACTATTCCAAATCGCGGCTCTTCCTACTTCTCCGCCTTCACAAACTAGAATATCGCCCTTTTTGAGACGAAATTTTTTAAGATCACCTTGAGACATCGGGACAGTTGCAAGATCGCTAATGTCAATCTGATCCCATTGCACAGCACGGTTGCCAAGATATGGCTTTCTCACTCCAGTATTTCGCTCCGAGTCAAGCATTTTACCGAGCTGAATGGTGAATTCGTAACCTACTGAGGAGGTCTCCCAATCCTCCGGAATAACCCCAACCTCAGTCTGCTTATACCCAACAGGCAACGCAGGCTTGGCTGCCGTGAAGCCATACTTCGGTGATGCTTCTTGCACTTCCATTGCTTCGCTGCTCATGCCCACTCGACTCCCATCTTTTTCAGATGCTCATCCACCTTGGCTGAAAGCACTTCCACCCGCTGGGTGAGTTGCGGCAGGGGCGTGGCGTAGCGTTCTGATAATTGGCGCACGCGGCTGGTGAGAGTTTGGGAGACGCGTTCCAGCTCGCCCTGCACGGTGGCTTCAAGAGCGGTGAGCCATTTGTGGTCGACGACTAGGGTTTTGATTTCGGCTTCGGTGAGTTCTGGGTATTTGTCATGGGCGAGCTGGTCTAGTTCGGCGTCTTGTTCCTTGATTCGCTTTTTTAGTTCGCTTTGGCGCTTTTCCAGTTCGCTCCACTGCTTGAGGACAGTGGCCTCATCAGCGTAGTCGGGGTCTTTCTTGATCTCTTTCAGGCGCTTGGTGACTTCGCCCTTGTTGATTTTATCCAGCTCGGCAAAAGCGCCGTCTTCGCCGCCGTGCTCTTCTTCCAGCTCGGTAATCTGGCTGGCGAGGGTGTCCAGCTCGGTTTGCAACGCATCGAGCTCGGCCTGTTGGTCGGCGAAGTAGTGCGCGACGATGTAAGGCTTGGGCAGTAGATCGCACGTCCAGCCTTTATCTTTGAGCTGGCTTTTTTCTTGCCGCTGGTGATCTCTTCCTTGATGCGTCGTGTTTTGGCCACCCAGCCGTCGGCGGCGATTTCGTAGGCATCGTCTTGCAGTGTCTCGTACCAATAGTCCATCAGATGCTGGTAAATATCGTAAGGATCCAACAACGGCGCGTGGCGGAAACTGTCGAGCAGATCTTCGCCCACTTCGGTGATAAGCGCCTTGGGTTGGCCGTCTACGCCGAAAGCTCTCAGGCGCGGCGTATTACGCTCACGCCAGCCGTTGAATAGGCCGATTACCTCTTGGCGAAAGGCGGCGAACTCTTGGTGGTCCAGAATGGCGGGTTTGATGGCCTTAGCATCTATTGCCGGGTCGGCGTAGCCTGGACGGCGGTTGGGCCGAAATAGGGTTTGGCGCAACTGCGGAAATACCTGCCAGTAGGCAGCCAAACCTTGCACCGGTGGAATGGCGTGCGGGTCGCCGTCGATATCCCGTAAAGGAATGCCGCCGTTTAGGTGGGAGTGAATGTCATGCTGATCTTCTGGCTCGCTGGTATCAATGTAGCGCGGAAGATTGAGGTTGAAATCGTTTTTGAGGTCGGCGATTTCATCAAAGGGGACCATGCGGGCATAGCGCGACACATCTACCTGCTTTTTGAAAGAGTCCACCATGCGGTGGATGTCCTGCTCGCGTAGGCGGTTTTTATTGCCGTCTTTGATAAAGCCTTTTGAGGCATCAATCATAAAGATGCCTTTCCTTCCCTGGGCATTGTCCTTGTCCAGCACCAGGATGCAGGCGGGGATGCCGGTGCCGTAGAAGAGGTTGGCGGGCAAGCCGATGATGCCTTTGAGAATGCCGGAGCGCACCAGTTGCTTGCGGATGACGGCCTCGGCGTTGCCCCGGAAGAGTACACCGTGGGGCAAAATCACCGCGCCCTTACCGGTGCTGTTCATGGAGCGGATGATGTGCAGCAAGTAGGCGTAGTCGCCTTGCTTGGCAGGCGGTACGCCCCAGTTGAAGCGCTGAAACTCGTCGTCATCCGGCGTTAAGCCGGTACTCCAAGCCTTGTCGGAAAAGGGCGGATTGGCCACGACATAATCGTAGGTGCGCAGGTCTTGTCCGGTGTCACTCTTGAATTTTGGGTTAGCTAACGTATCGCCCTGCAGAATGTTGGCGCTGGGAAAGTTATGCAGGATCATGTTCATGCGGGCGAGACCGGCGGTGGTCACATCCTTTTCCTGCCCTTCCAGGGTAATGTATTTGCCCGCTTCTGCAGCGACCTTGAGCAATAGCGAGCCCGACCCGCATGTTGGATCATAAGCGGTGGTGGCAGCCACGGCGGTTTTCGGGGAAATGCCGATCACCTGGGAGATGACCCGGCTCACTTCCGAGGGGGTGTAGAACTGGCCCTTGCTCTTACCGCTTTCACTGGCAAAGTGGCGCATCAGGTATTCGTAGGCATCGCCAAGAATATCATCGTGTTCGGCGCGGTTTTTGGCAAAATCCAATTCTGGTTTCTGGAAAATGCCAATCAGGTTGGTGAGGCGATCGATCATCGCCTGGCCTTCGCCCAGCTTGTTAGGGTCGTTGAAATCCGGGAAGTCGCTGCGCGCCAGCCGGGAGTTGTTCTCGATCAAAGGCTGAATGATCTGGGTGTTGATCTTGTCGCCAATGTCGCTCTTGCCCTTGAGTTGAATCATATCCTTGAAGCTGGCGCCCTTGGGGATGACTACCGGCGGGGCAAAGTCGTCCGAATCGGCGTACTTATCCGAAATGTACTTGATAAACAGCATAAACAGGACGTAGTCCTTGTACTGGGACGCGTCCATTCCCCCGCGCAGCTCATCGCAGGAGGCCCAGAGGGAGGAGTAAAGTTCGGATTTCTTGATGGCCATATGGGTTACTTGCTCAACCTGATTTTGATTTTGATCGTACTTTTTTACCAACTATCTCAGCCATTACCGCAACTTGTGCGGCACCACTTCATGGCCCATTTCTTTATAGCGCTGCCAGCAGGCGCGTTTGGCGACCAGTACCTGCTGGTGCTGGTTGATAATTTCGGCAATGCGGGCGTAGCGTTCCACGCCGTCGGGAATGTCAGGGTGCAAGTTCAGTAGTGCGGTTTCTTGCGTTGGCACCGGAAGTTGCTGCCAGCCAAGCGTTATCGGCACGCTGGCGGCCATGTCGCTGTCTTCCAACGCGTGGGGTAGGTAGGCATCTTCACGGAACTGCCAAAGGGCCTCGTCGGCCTGTTCGGCCAGGGCTTTATCTTCGCAGTGCAGGTGCAACCGATAGCCTTTGCGGTGGATGGTTTCTGCTAGCTTGCAAGCAAACTGGAGGCGCGCTTCCAGGGTCGTGTCAGGAAGAATATAAAAATCGATACGTGCCATCAAAGGCTCCAGCGGTGTTAACACGCTTAAAAGCTTCGCCTCCGTTGTGCGGCGACGAAGCTCTGGGTCATACCAGCCGATTTAATCCGACTGTTTTATACCAACCGGGTGAGCCAGCCGTGTTTGTCTTCGCTGTGGCCATACTGTATGTCGAGCAGTTTTTTGCGCAGGCGCATGGCAATGTCGTTGCTGCCATCGCCCTGTAAGCGAATACGTTCGTTTTCGGTGACCAATTCGCCAATCGGGGTAATGACCGCGGCTGTGCCGCAGGCGAACACTTCGGTAATCTCGCCAGATGCTGCACCTTCGCGCCATTCGTCAATGCTGATGGCGCGCTCTTCCGGTGTTAAACCAGCCTCTTTTGCCAGAGTAAGCACAGAGTTGCGGGTAACGCCTTCCAAAATGGTATCGGTTAGTCGAGGAGTTACCAGACGCCCATCCTTATAGACGAAGAACAGGTTCATACCGCCCAGCTCTTCGAGCCACTTGTTTTCGGCAGCATCCAAAAACGCGACCTGGCCGCAACCGTTGGCCGTGGCTTCTTGTTGCGCTGCCAACGATGCCGCGTAGTTACCGCCACACTTGGCAAAGCCGGTACCGCCAGGAGCTGCGCGCTTGTAGTGGGAAGAGAGCCAAATGGAAACTGGCTTAAGGCCACCTTTGAAGTAGGCCGCGGCAGGGGAGGCAATCACGTAGTAATCTACTTCGTGAGCCGCACGTACGCCTAAGAAAGCTTCCGAAGCAATCATAAACGGACGCAGATAGAGGCTGCACTCGTCGGTATCGCTGGAAGGTGTGGGAACCCAGGCATGGTCTTGGGCCAGCAGCGCTTTCAGCGAACCGATGAAATCTTCATCGGAAAGCTCCGGAAGTGCCAAACGCCGAGCGCTACGGCGGAAACGCTCGGCGTTTTTCTCTGGGCGGAACGTCCAGATGGAGCCATCAGCATGACGGTAAGCTTTAACTCCTTCGAAAATTTCCTGACCGTAGTGCAACACCGAGGCCGCTGGGTCGAGGGTTAATGGACCATAAGGGCGTACTTGGTGGCCGTGCCAGTCGGCGTCGACTGTCCAGCGGACATGGGCCATGTGGTCAGTGAAATACTTACCAAAACCTGGGTTTTGCAGAATGCTGTTACGAATCTCATCGGCCATCGGTTGGTTGGACGGCAGTATTTCAAAATGTGATTCAAGTTGGGTGTCTGAAGCTGTGGGCACGGCGTATTCTCTCCGCTATAGCCTGGCCCCGAAGGGCAAGAGTTAGTGTTTATATGGTGTAGCGTGCGTCCTGAAAACAGCACGCACGCTAATGCCCTTAGATGTAACGTTTACGTCAACGAATGGCAACCGTTGATCGCCTGATTGTGGTGTTAACCGTCGCTATTTTCTACTTGTGCATCGGCCTCACGATCAAGCAAGTACTGGGTTAGTAGCCCAACCGGGCGGCCGGTAGCGCCTTTTTGCTTGCCGGAGTGCCAGGCGGTGCCAGCGATATCCAGATGTGCCCAGGGGAAGTGATCGGCAAAGCGCGACAGGAAACACGCTGCCGTAATGGTGCCTGCCGGGCGGCCACCAATATTGGCCAAGTCGGCGAAGTTGGAATCTAGCTGTTCCTGATATTCATCCCATAGCGGCAGATGCCAAGCACGATCCCAAGCCGCTTCGCCAGCGTCCAACAGGTCAAGTGCCAGATCGTCATCGTTGGAAAGCAGCCCCGTTGCGTGATGGCCTAGGCCGATAATGACCGCGCCAGTGAGGGTGGCAATATCAACCACGCTGGCCGGGGTAAAGCGCTCTGCGTAGGTAAGCGCATCGCACAGCACCAAGCGGCCTTCGGCATCGGTGTTGAGCACTTCAACCGTCAATCCTTTCAGGGTTGTGATAATGTCGCCGGGTTTGGTGGCCGCACCGTCAGGCATGTTTTCAGCAGCGGCAACAATAAACACCACATTTAGCTTGGGTTTTATGGCGAGCACTGCTTTTACGGTGCCGAATACGCTCGCCGCACCGCCCATGTCGAACTTCATTTCATCCATGCCTTCGCCGGGCTTCAACGAAATACCACCGGTATCGAAGGTAATGCCTTTGCCCACGAGCACATGGGGCGCTTCTCCAGGGTTTTCCGCACCCTGGTATTTCATCACGATCAGGCGTGTCGGCTCTTGACTACCGCGCCCAACAGACAGCAGTGAACCAGCGCCCAGCGCTTCCAGCGCCTCTTCATCTAAGATGTCAACCTCAAGGGCGCCTTGGGAATCACGGCCTAACTGCTCGGCTTGCTCGGCAAGATAACGAGGTGTGCAGACATTACCCGGCAAGTTACCTAAGGTGCGGGTGACGTTGATACCTTGGCCAATGGCGGTGCCCAGTGAAGCCCCTTGTTTGGCCATCGGTGCTTCGTCGGCATCGCTGACAATCAGGTTCAGCTTGGTCAGGCTGGGAGCTTTTGCGGGTGATGATTTGAACTGGTCAAAGCGATAAACAGCGCGCTCCGCCGCTTCGAGTGTTTTACGAGCTTTCCAAGCAGTGTCGCGATCCTCTAGAGGAACGTCTGTAAACGTAGCGCTAGCTTCATCAATTGGCAGTTTGGTTAACGCTGCCATGGCGGCGTCTAAGGCTTTGATAAACGCTGCTTCCTGGCATTTGGCACGTTCGCCCAGGCCAACAAGCAATAAACGTTCGGCGCCCAGGCCAGGCGCAAAGGGGACAAGCTGCACATTGCCCAGCGAGGCATCAAAGTCGCCACGGTCAAGCAACTGGCCAATTAGCCGCTCGCTCGCATCGTCTAATTTGGCAACGGCGGGCAATAGGTTGCTACCTTTAAAGACAGGCAAAACGAGGCAAGCCGTTTCGGCTTTGGCTGGGTTCGCGGTCTGAACGGAAAATTCCATGACGTCTCCAACAAGACAAGCATCGAGTGTTTCGGGATAATGCCCCGTTACTTGGGTTTTTGATAATCGGTTTTTAATAACAGGTTTTTGATAGCAGTTAGATTAGTGTACCCAAGCCATGGGCGCATTGCATTGCAACCTGCGCTACTAGCCGGAGAGTGCGTTGATTTTATTTCGGTACTTAACTCGCGAAGTATTACTGACGATGTCAGCGGTGGCTGGGATTTTGCTACTGGTCATCATGGGTAGCCGTTTTATTCGCTATTTCTCTGATGCGGCAGAGGGTGACATTCCAGTCACTATCTTAGGCAGCCTGATGGTTTTTCACCTGCCAGGATTCATGGAACTGATTCTACCGCTATCTTTTTTCCTGGGAATATTGCTGGCCTATGGTCAGCTTTATATGAACAGTGAAATTACCGTGATGGTGGCTTGTGGTATGAGCCCTATGCGGCTGTTGCGAGTAACGCTGCTGCCTGCTTCGGTCGTGGCGATGCTGGTGGGGCTGTGTAGTTTGTGGCTAACACCGGCGGGCGCGTTACAAACTGAGGCCACGCTTGAAGAGCAGCGCAGTCGATTGGATGTGTCAGTACTGGCACCCGGGCGTTTCCAGGATTTTGGTGGAGGACGTACCGCTTACATCAGCGATTTCAGCAGCGATGGCACTGAAATGCAGGAAGTGCTGGTTCATGAGCAGCCCGTGGCTGGGGCGGAAAAGACTCATAGCTACGTGACCCGGGCTGGTTCTGGTTATCAAGAAACCAGTATGGAAACCGGCAGCCGTTTTCTCGTGCTGGAGGATGGCGAGCGCTATGGCGTAACGCCAGGTAAACAGGCTGCCGAGCGGTTAACGTTTGAGCGCTACACATTGCGCCTGGGCTTGAGTCGAAATCGACAAGAGCTGGATGCCTTAGAGTACGCGACCACGACTGAACTATGGAACGACCCCAGTCCTCGTGCCCAAGCGCAATTTCAGTGGCGAGCGGGGTTGCCGTTAATGGTGTTTGTTTTGGCATTACTAGCTCAGCCGCTTTCCAGAGTAAACCCACGTCAGGGACGGTTTGCCAAACTACTGCCTGCCGTTTTTCTTTACGTCGCTTATTTAAGCCTGCTATTGGCCGCGGTGGATGCGGTCGGTAAGGGCGCGCTGGAAGTTGCGCTGGGGGTTTGGCCGGTACACGGGCTGTTTTTGGCGCTTGGCTGCCTGCTGCTATGGCACTCGCAACGTAAAGGAATGCGCTAATGAAGGGGCTAATTCATGCTTGCTGATCGTCTTGATCGTTATATTGCCCGCAATGTGTTGGCGGCCATCATTGTCGTCCAGTTTGTCCTGCTTGGCTTGGATATCACCATCGCCTATATCGGTGATTTAGGCGACACCCAAGGTAACTATACCGCGTTAGACGTGTTGATTTATCTGGGCATGCGTCTGCCTTGGCGATTTTATCAATACGCTCCGGTGGCGGTGTTGATTGGTGCGCTGATTGGCATGGGGAGCATGGCATCCAGCAACGAGTTCACGGTGATGCGTGCCGCTGGCCGATCGCTTGCGCGGATTGTCTGGGGGGTCATGAAGCCGGTGCTATTAGTGGTCGTGGTGGTGCTGCTGGTCGCCGAGTTTGTATCTCCCCGTACGGAGCAGTTTGCCGAGGCATGGCGTTTAGAGCAGCGCCAGGGGGAAGGGACGCTGCTAACTAGCCGGAGTGGTTGGCAGTTTGAAGGAGAAAGCGTGTATCGCTTTGGCGCTATTCGTGCGGATAACGTGGTGCTGGATTTAACACGCTATCGTTTTGATGAGCGTCGGCTAATTGAGGCTACCCATGCGAATCGCGCGCATTGGGAAGAGGGTGCATGGCAGCTGGAAGGCGTTACCACTACGCGCATTTTTGATGATCATACAGAGTCGGAGTATCAGCAACATACAGGTTGGGATACTGCGTTAACGCCCACCCAATTGGAACGTTTGCTGCGTGATGTCGAGAGCCAAGCGCCCAGCGAGCTGTGGGCCTACGCCAACTTTTTGCAAAGCCAAAACCTCCAAGCTGACCAACCACTGCTCTATTTCTGGCAAAAGGTGCTGATGCCGCTAACGATGGGATCACTGGTATTAATCGCCGCTTCCTTTGTGTTTGGCCCGCTGCGTACGGTGGCCGCAGGTACGCGAGTGTTTTATGGCGTGGTGACCGGTCTGATTTTTAAATATGTACAAGACCTGCTGGCACCAGCATCAACCATCTTTGGTTTTTCGCCTGTGTGGGCGGTGTTGGTGCCAACTCTTGCCTGTGCGGCGGTAGGTATTTATTTCTTACACCGCAACGGCTAGTTGCGGCGGCGATACGTGAATGAGGATGAGCATAGTGACGAGCATGGTGACGAACCCCCGGCGCTTTACCCAATTAGATAGCGTTTGGCCTGCTGGGTTAAGCCGTCGTTTAGGCGCGATGCTGTACGACGGATTTTTGGTCACAGCCATTTGGCTCGCTGTGACGGTGGCTCATCTGGCTTTTTTTCGCTTTGTGCTGGGGCAGCAGGCTGACGAGATAGGCACAACTCAATTTGATATCTGGAGCCTTAGACTGATGTTGCTGTTCTTTGTCACGCTATTCTTTGTCTATTCGTGGCGGCGTGGCGGCATGACGTTAGGGATGCAGGCATGGCGGCTGCGGGTGCAAACCACCGATGGCCATGCGATTACACTTAAGCAAAGTCTAATTCGCTGTGTGACAGCCTGGCTTTCCCTGGCCGCGTTTGGCATTGGTTACTGGTGGGTTTTGTTTGATCGGCAACGCAGAAGCTGGCCAGATATCGCCTCTAATACGCAAACCGTGGTGTTACCGAAAAAATAATTTTACCGCCTGTTTTGCTAAAAATATTGCTATGACAAGGCGTTATCATATGGCTCATTTTTATTAAGACGAATAGCTACCAAAAAGCATCTATTTCTACTTGAAAAGATGTATGCGAATCATTTACATTCATCTCATGATCTTTATGAGGTGTTGCCATGTACGTTTGCGTGTGCAAGGGAGTAACCGACCATCAGATTCGCCAGCACGTTAGCGATGGAGCGCGTAGTTGGCGAGAAGTACGTGAGGCCACGGGTTGCGGAACCCAGTGCGGAAAATGCGCTTGTTTTGCTAAATCGCTAACCCGTGAAGCGGTTCAGGAGGCTCGTTGCGAACCGGATATGAGTCTCGCTTACGCTGTGTGACGCGAATCACTATTGTTAGATTTATCGTTAGCAACTATATGATTCTTTTGAATTTTTAGTCATTTCCTATATACTCCCAGCATCGTTGGGAGTAAGCCTATTTATGGCCTATACTCTCTAGTTAGCGTAATCGCACACTAAGAAAGGTGACGTCATGAAAGGTGATCCCAAGGTTATTCAGCATCTCAATATCGCCCTCGGCAATGAACTGGTAGCCATCAACCAGTATTTTCTGCATGCCAAAATGTACAAAGACTGGGGCTTTAAAGAGCTTGCTAAGTGGGAATACGATGAGTCCATTGAAGAAATGCAACACGCCGATAAACTAATCGAGCGTATTTTGTTCCTTGAAGGCATTCCTAATCTTCAGGATCTAGGCAAACTACATATCGGCGAAAATGTAAAAGAAATGCTCGAAAGTGATTTGAAAATCGAGCACGACGGCCGCAAGGACTACATCGAAGCAATTACCTACTGTGAAAGCGTTAAGGATTATGTAACGCGCGATCTACTGCGTGACCTGCTTGCCGATGAAGAAAGTCATATTGATCATATCGAAACGCAGCTTGGTCTGATCGATAAAGTAGGTATTCAAAATTACCTACAAAAACATATGCAGTTGGCGACTGACGAAGAGTAACGCTTGTTAATTTAATTAAAGCGGTATTGTTCAATTAAAGCGTCAATCTGCAAAACGGGCAGCCATGTGGCTGCCCGTTTTTTTGGCTGTTTACGTCTTCTACTTTTGAGCTTGGATACTGCTAGCGAGATAGTTTGCTTAAGCCCACTAGGTTTGAAAGTGACACCGCTAGTACCGATAGCAAAATCAGTGCTAATGCGGGAATCAGCACCGCCCAAGGCGCTCGCTCAATATAGGGCATACCTTCGGCAAGGATTAACCCCCACTCTGGCGAAGGTGGGCGTGGCCCCAGACCGAGAAAGCCAAGTGCAGCCAAGGCCAGCGCCACGCCAGGTAAGCGCAGCATGGCGTGGCGAAACACTGGGCCAAGCACTGCCGGTAAGATGTAGCGGCCCATTAAGCGTAAATGACCCACGCCTAGCATTGGCGTAATGCGAACGTGGGGCTGGGCTTTCACTTCCGCCACCAGTGCCGCTGTGTGCGCTGCAAGCGGAGCCCAAGCGACGGCTGTTACCGCAATGATCGCGCCGCTAGCACTTGGCCCTATTAGCCCCGCAACAATCAACCCCGCAATGGTGGGGGGCGTTGCCTTGGTGATTTCAATAGGACCCGTGGCTAGCTTGGGGGCTAGTCCAATCAGTAGCCCTATTACTAGCGAAAAGAAGACGACGACTGTTGCCATGCCCATGGTGGACAGCGCTCCGTGAGCTACTCGCGCCAAAATATCGCGCCCAGTGCCGTCGGCGCCTAATGGTAACGCAAAGCTTGGTGACTCTAAGCGCATAAACGCGGAGCTAAACGGGTCACGCCCCATCCCCGCTACGATTAGCACAAAGAGCAGCAATATCGCGATGGTGGGTACAACCCATGCCCTACGCTGAATATTCTGTTCGCTATGCGCCACGGGCAGAGCCCCAAGCTGAAAAGCACGGCCCAGTAACAGCACGCGACCAATATTGGCCAAGCTGCCTAATATAATGGCGATAATCAGCAGAATCAGAATGCCAGTTTGTAGTGCGGGAAGGTCCTGGGCCGATGCTGCGCCAAGCGTTGCTCGACCCAGGCCTGGAATAGAGAATACCTGTTCGACGGCAATGGCTCCTCCCGTCAGACCCACCATTACCATGCCGACCTGAGGCATCAGGCTGGGTAAGGTGCGTCGTAGTGCGGCCATGACAATTCGGCTGCGTGAAAAGCCTGCTACGTTCCAGGTAGCGACCCAGCGCTCGCTGAAGGTGGCTGCAAGGCCATCGCTAAACAAGCGCCCCAACAGACCGCCTGCCGGAAGGCCCAGCGCAAAGGCGGGCAATAGGGCATAACTTAAACCTCGCCAGCCGTAAGGCGGTAGCCAGTTTAGCCATGCCGCAAACACGACTAGCAGTAGTGAGGCGAGTAGAAACTCAGGCAGAGCCGTCAGAGCTGCACCAATGGCACCGGAAGAGTGGCTGACCTGACCTCGCAAGCCACGCCGCACCACAGGGATGCAGATCAGCGTAGCGGTAACCACCGCTACCAGCATGCCAAAGGTCATTAGCGTCAGTGATACCTGGGCGCTCTTTAACATGCCCGGTAGCACCGGTGCGCCGGAGACCCAGGAATTGCCTGCATCGCCATGCAGCAGACCCAGCAGCCAGCTTTGTAGTTTTTCGAAGGGGCCAAGATCCAGGCCTAACTGAGCACGAATGGCTGCTAAAGCTTCGGGGGTGGCTTCCTGCTCAGCAGAGCGTGCCCGCAAAATGCTCAGTGCAGGGTCGCGGCCGGATAACCACGGCAGTAGCCCCACCAGCACCACCACGCTGGCTAGTGTAACCAAACGTGAGAGCAGCGGAATAAAGGGCGTGATACGCAAGCTGCGCCATAGGCGCAGCGGTATTGCGGTTGTCATGCGTGGCGTACCCTTAGGAGTCACTGGCGACGTCGATGGTTGTCTGCTCAGTGATCAGCGCACGCTCGCGGGGGTCTCGCTCGGCGTTAGAGATCCGTGCCGACTCGCCCTGAATAACGCGTTCGTGGAGCATCGGAATAGCCGCATCGGTGCGTAAAATAGCTGCTTCCGCCTCGATAATTGCCTGGCGGCGCTCATCTCCTGTGGGCAGCATGGCGGCATTGGCTAACGCTTCATCGACGGCGGGGTCACACAGCTGGGCGATGTTGAAAGAGCCCGCACAAGCGAAGTCGCTGAACATATAGGCCACCGGGTCGCCTGAATCGAGGACGGTGGCACGCGAAAGAATAAAGGCGTCAAACTCACCGGCTAAGGCGTCTGCTTCTATATGCGCGTACTCACGCACTTCTTGGTTAACGTTAAAACCCGCACGGGTCAGCTGCTGTTCAAGCAGTACAGCCACTTCGGGCAGTTCGGCGCGGTCAGTAAAAGTCGCCAGGGTGATGTCTGTACCGTTTGGCTCGCTGGGAGCAGTGCGATCTTCAAGCGGGGTGCGATAGTCGCTTGCCCACGCTAGTGCCGGGCCGAGTAACCCTTCGGCAATATCCGCGCGCCCTTCGTAAACGGTATTCACAATAGCGGAGCGGTCTATTGCTTCACGAACGGCTGCGCGAAGGCCTGGGTCGGTCATTGGGCCTGACTCGGTATTTAGGTAAAGCGTATTGGTGCGTGGCATGGGCACTTCGTGGACTAACTCTGGGTCAAGCAGCGCCACCTGGGATACCGGGATCGCTTCAACCACATCGGCTGCACTGGTTCTCAAAGCTGCCGCCCGGGCGGTGCCATCGGGGACATAATCGGCATCAATACCGGCCACTTTGGCGGGTTCGCCCCAGTAGCCATCAAAGCGATCCAGGTGGGCGCTGCTCGTGCCGTTGATCTCTGTTAATACGAACGGGCCGGTACCTGCTTTGATGGGATTAACCCGGCCATCCTCGCCATAGGCGCTGGCGGCTAAAATCGCTAGTTGGGGGCTTGAAAGGCGGTTGGGGATCAGTGGGTCTTCGTTTTTCGTGCGCACAATCACCGCGTTATCACCATCGGCTTCGATGGTCATGTTCACGCCATCTAAAATGCGTGGCTTGGGAGCGGCCTGGGTGGCTGCAGTGAGAGCGTTCACTACGTCGCTAACGGTCAGTGTCGTACCATCATGAAAGTTGACCCCATCGCGAATCACAAACCGCCATGTATGGCCGTCGAGCTGCTCCCACTCGGTGGCCAGAAATGGCTGTGGGTCGCTGCTGGCATCCAACCGAATGAGTGTTTCCGCCGTGCTCCAGCGCGATAGTTTGAAAGCATCATCGGAAAGTGGCGTTAATCCCGAGCGAGGTGGCTGCAGCATCGCTAGGCTGATTCGTTCACCGGCCTCTGCAGATGTGGTGTCACGCTGTTCATCAAAACAACCGGCCAGCAGTAACGGGGCGGCAAGGGCAATAGGCAGGGAAAGGCGCAGCGGACGGGGTAACATCATAAAACTCCAGTTGAAGTGACGGGCAGGAAAAACGGGTAGAAAAAATAAAAAAGTCACAGATACGTTATTAAAGTGCTTCTAACTCAGCTGCATTGCAGTTTGGATGCGCACAAGTAGGTAGCTGCGCAACGGCATTGATTAGCGAACGCGTAGTCGGGTGATGGGGGGCGCGCCAAAGCGCTGCCGTTGAACGGTCTTCAACTATTTTGCCGTCATCCATGACCAGCGTGCGTTGGCACAATTGGGTGACCACCGATAAATCATGGGACACCATCAGTAGCCCTGTGCCGCTTTCATCGCATAGTTTTTTCAGTACGCTAATCACCTGCGCGCGAACCGGTAGATCTAGGCCGCTCAGTGGCTCATCGGCGAGCAAAAAGCGTGGGCGCGTAGCAATCGCACGGGCAATGGCGACCCGTTGAGCCTGGCCGCCGGAAAGCTCATGAGGCAAACGGTCCAAAAAACGTGCATCCAAGCCGACTTGCTCCAGCGCTTCTCTGGCACGTTCTCCCGGGGCGCAATCAACGTTCAGCCTTATTAATGGCTCGGCCACTAGCGCTCGAACACTCATGCGAGGATCAAGGGAGGCGCCGGGGTCTTGGGGAATATACTGAACAGCTCGACGGTACCATCTAAGCTTGGCCGTGGAGGCGGGACGTACCGTTTTATGCAGACAAGTAATCGAACCAGTATCGGGCGCTTCAATCGCTAACAGTGAGCGCAGTAATGTCGTTTTTCCCGACCCTGACAAGCCGACTAGTCCGACACGTTCACCCGGATAAAGCGTCAGGCTGATGTTATTCATGACTTGTTTGCGTTCACCCGCCCGCCAAAAAACAGTGCGGGGTAAAGAGACGCTTTTATAGAGCCCGTTTGCTGAGAGGAAGGCTTCCTGGCACTTAAAAAGTGGATGGCTCTGCATTTAGGCACTCTTCAAATAGTCAGTTGGGACTATTTCAGGCGGTTGCACATTATGTGCCGCCGCTACTAGCGCTTGGGTGAAGGGGGGCTGCGGGGAGGTGATTAGGGTGTCTAACTCGCCGCTTTCGATCATCCTTCCTTGTTTAATAATGACCGCCCGTTGGCATAGCTGCGCTGCCGCGTGTAGATCATGGGTGATAAATAGCAGCGCAGATGCTGCGCTGTCAGTATGTTGACGTAAGGCACGTAACACTTGGGATTGAGTGACGACATCGAGCGCAGTGGTAGGCTCATCGGCAACCATGAGCGACGTTTGGCACGCCATGGCCAGGGCAATACAGACCCGCTGACGCTGCCCGCCAGAAAGCTCTGCTGGGGTGCGCTTGATTAACTGTTTAGGGGCTGGAAGGTCCAGTGACGCGAGAAGTGCCACTGCGGCGTCAGTCGCGGCTTGGCGCGATAGACCATGATGGCGTAAAAAGGGTTCCCGCAGCTGGGAACTGATAGAAACCAAGGGATTAAGCGCCGAAAGGGAATCCTGAAACACCATTGATACCCGAGAGTTTTTGGGCCGCTGTGTTGCTGGTGTCGCAATCGCTTCTTGGTCTTGGATCCGTATGCTTCCCTGAGCTTGCGCATTGGGGGGCAGCAAACCGAGCACAGCGTTAGCCGTGAACGATTTTCCCGAGCCAGATGCACCCAGTAGGCAAACTCGCTCGCCGGGCATAACATCAAACGAGAGCCCATCGACAACCTGTTGCTGGCCGATTTTAATGCGCAGATCACGCACGGATAACACGGGGTCGCTGCACACTGAAACCATCGCTTGCTGAACCGCTCAATAAGATATTTTAGTTATGATATAACATTGGTTGGTTGAGCATCAATCTATGCGTTAATACTGCGTCTAAAAAGCGTGTTTCAGTGGTTAAAACAACGAGTCAAAACAGCGAGTCTAAAAGTGGTCGAAATGAAGCTAAGCAATACCCATAAAAAAGCGCTGATTAGCTCAGCGCTTTTTTTCTTCAGGGGCAGTAAAACAATAGCTTACTTGGTGGCAGTCGATAGTGTTTGGGTCTGTCCCTCTTGGCCTGTACCGAAGGCATCAGCATGTTCATCAACAGCAAAGGTAGCGCGGCTTAAGCGGCGTACACGCTTCATAAACAGTGCGATACATACCAGCGTTCCCAGCGCCGCGACGATACAGCTTGTTTGCAGTGGCAAACCAAAACCAATCGGTGCGTAGGCTAAATAGGTAAAGGTGGCCATGGTCATAAAGACAGCAGGAATCGAGGTGATCAGATAAGGCTTACGTGATAGCACTAGGTACATGGTGCCGACCCACAGTGCAATCACTGCCGTGGTTTGGTTGGCCCAGGAGAAGTAGCGCCATAGCAGGGTAAAGTCCATGTGGGTAAGCGCGTAAGAAGCAACAAACAGTGGCAGGGCGATCAAAATACGCTTAATAATCGGTTTCTGCTCAACCTTGAGATAATCAGCAATAATCATCCGTGCGCTGCGGAAGGCGGTATCGCCCGAGGTAATCGGAAGCACAATAACCCCCAGAACAGCCAGCGTGCCACCAACCGCGCCAAGCATGCTAATAGATACTTCGCTGACCACCGCTGCAGGGCCACCAGCCGCTAACACTGCGGACAGCGATTGTTCGCCCTGGAATAAACTCATGGCGGCGGCGGCCCAGATCATCGCAATCACGCCTTCGGCAATCATCATGCCGTAAAATATTTTACGGCCATTGGTTTCGTTTTGCGTCGTACGCGAAATGATGGGGGTTTGTGTGGCATGGAAGCCTGAAAGAGCACCGCAGGAGATCGTTAAGAACAGCAGTGGGAAAATGGGAGCTCCTTCCGGATGCATATTCTGGAAAGAGAGTTCTGGAATCGGTGCGCCGGTAACAACCAAACCAATACCGATGCCTGCGGCGCTGAACAGCAGCAAAGCGCCAAAGTAGGGGTAGATACGGCCAATGACTTTATCAATCGGTAGCAGCGTAGCAACCAGATAGTAGGCAAAAATTGCTAGAATAATTAGCGTTAAAGAGAGTGAAGTCATATTAGAAAGCAGCGCTGCGGGCGAGGTTACAAAAACCGTGCCCACCAGTAATAACAGCAAAATAGCAAAGCCGTTGACCACATGCTTCATGGTTTTACCGAGAAATTTACCCGCCAACTGAGGCAAATGAGCGCCGTGATTGCGAATCGAGATCATACCGGTGAGGTAGTCATGTACGGCACCTGCAAAGATGCAGCCAACCACAATCCATATAAAAGCCACTGGACCATAAAGCGCCCCTAAAATGGGGCCGAAAATCGGGCCGACACCGGCAATGTTAAGCAGTTGAATAAGCGAGTTGCGCGTGGTGTTCATCGGCACATAGTCAATATTGTCACGCATACTAAACGCCGGTGTTTGACGCTTGCGGTCAGTAACAAACACGCGCTCAACAAACTTGCCGTAGGTGAAGTAGCCCACGACTAGAAGCAGTATCGATACAATGAAGGTGATCATTTAGGGCACTCAGTCTCAGGGGAATTCAGATGGTCGTGCATGCTAGTGAGTTACTTGTTAGCACGCTTATTTGGCCGGGCTGAATGTACCGACTCATCAGGAAAATCGCTTTAAGACTTTAGTGGCCTATGGTGCTAGCGAGAGCAATCATCAACACAAAAAAGGGCAGCGCTGTGCTGCCCGGTATGTCGTTATAGTGATGGGGTTTTAAACGTTACGATTCCACAACGCCGCAGGCCATGCGCGCACCGCCACCGCCTAAGTGGGGATCATCTGAATACGTATCGCCGCCCGCATGGATCATCAGGCTGCGTCCCGGCATATCTTCCATACTCAAGCGGGGTGCCAGCACCGGCAGATTGGCTTCGCCATCTTCATTCACCGTGAGAACCGGTAGATCACCTAGATGGCCATCGCCGTAGGGACCTTGGTGGGTACCGGCCTCTTCAGGATCGTAATGACCACCTGCAGACAGCGCTGCTGTCATTTCGCCGCTATCGTTTTCAGCAGGCTCGCAGCTGGCATTTTGATGGACATGAAAACCGTATACGCCGGGCTCCAGGTCAGTTAACGACGGCGTAAGCAACACGCCGTGCTCAGTATGCTCAATAGCGACAGTCCCAATAGACTGTTCAATTCCTTCGGCGTTGACCTTATGCATTTCAACGTCGAGCGCTTCATTGGCCTGAGCGGTAGTTGCTAGCAATAACCCCGCGGCAATACCTGTTAGCGGTAGTGAATAACGCATAGTGCAATTCTCCTTTCCTTATCCATGGAAGCTCGTATGACGAGTTGCCATTTCAAGGTAGCTGGCTATTGGAGAAGATGCTAAATGCTCATTAACAAGTTTTTCATGGTGAGTCGTGTGAAAGCGCTGAGGGCAGAGGTGTTAGACACGCTTGCAAAAAAATCAGCTCTAAACGCTTCTTTCATAGGCTTTAATTAATGCGTCGTAATGGCCTGAATAAGGTAAAGCAGTTAGGACAGACCCAGAAATAAACGATGCGAGTGCTTGTCCATGCTCAAGATGAACTAATGCATCGTGCTCACCATGAAAAATCTCTACAGGAGCCCCTAAGTCTCCAACGCTGAAAGGCCACTCTCGTGCCATTAGTTGAATATCTCTAACAATGCTATCAGCCGCTATCAAGGCACCTTGCTGTGTTGCTGCCACTAGATTTTTTTGAAAGGCTTTACGTAGTTGTGAAGCTTGTAGGAATTGACGTTCTTGGTCACTGAGAGAGTCCATTAACGCGGTGGTCAGTGATGCGCTGTCGCCCGTCAAGTCTACTAACTGGGTGATTAAATCCTGAGGGGCAGTCAAAGCTGCGTGCCACGTCTCGGCAGTCAGCTTTCCTGCGTGCTTGTAGGGCGAGTTCTGTATCGGAACAGCAGGCGTCCCAACCAGCATTACTTTGTCGACTCTCTCTTTGAGAGCCATTGCGGTCGCCATGGCGAACACGCCACCTCCCGAAAAACCTAGTAGCGAGAATTTGTTAATTTGAAGCTGCTCTGCCACTGCCTGCACGTCGTCTGTGTGGTCAGCAAAACGGTAGCTTTTCATCTGAGTGGAGCCACCATACCCTGGGCGATCTATGGCAATGAGCCGAATGCTCTCGGTTTCATTTCTTGCAGTTGCCATCAATACTTCTTTTTTAGAACCGGGAATGCCGTGACCGTAGAACCAGGCTGGTGCATCTGTTGAGCCTGTATCCATAACACTCAAAAAACGTCCATCTGGCCTTGGGATACGGTAAGTTTGCATCTCGTAACTACTCAAATCGATTAACTATTCCAACACTAAGCAGTAATGTGCGTATTAAGTCAGCCTGCCTCGTGACGTCTGTTTTTCGCATGACTGATTTTAATTGAGAGCGAGTGGTGTGTACCGTTACGTTCAAATAAGCACTAGCCTCATTAATATCTAGGCCGCGCATTAGTAAATCTACTAGACGCAATTCCGCTACGCTCAATGAGTAAAGGTTTTTTAGACGTCTATGGTCTAGGGGGATGGTCATTTGTGGATCAAGCAAGAAAGCGATAACGGTGGCAGCAGGGCTAACATTCCAGGAAAGGGAAGAATTTATTTCTTGATTACAAAAAAGTACCAGTGAAGCTCCCGCCCTATTTAGCTGAATGCTCTCACAGCGACTTTCTCCTTTGTTCAGCCTACGTGATGCCTGAACAAGGGCTGAACCGAGCTTTTCTTCATTGAAAATTAAGCGGCCGTTACGCTGCTCTATACCGAAGCAATGGGTGCTAAGCACATCTTCGGCAACTCGGTTTAACCAGTGGCAGCGTAGGTTTTCGTCCAGCATCCACACCCCAAAAGGAAGGTGATTAAAGGCATTCTGAGCTTGTGTTAATGCTTCCTGTACTTGGCTAGTCAGTTTGGTTAGTTGAGCTACACGGCGTAAATGTCCGCTCAAATCTTCTAGCTGTTCTTGCTCCTGCCGAGTAAACATGCCCTTTGCACGTGGTCGATGTATGCCAATATGCATCGCAGATGAGCCATCGCGTTCAAACTGGCAGCCCATGGCATAAAAATTTCCGTTTGGGCGGAAAAATAGCTGGTAGTGCTCAGAATGCTCAAATGCCCGATCAGATATTATGTCGGTGCTTGTATGGACTTTGCCTAGTGGGCCGCTAGCCAGTGATGTGCGGAAGGGGTCAAAAACCACGGCCTCCTGCTCATAATTAAGCCCCTGCTCTAAGCCAATAGCAAAGGATCGGTAAACGATAGGGTTTTCACGATCAGTGATACGCAATGCGGCCGAAGGCGAATTGAAATGGCTGGCAAGCTGTTGCAGGAATTCGCCCCAACCCTCTGGGTAGGTGACGTTGTCATATAGCGTATGTAATAGCGTAGATAGGTTTTTTTCTTTGTTATACACGATTGTACTCACTGTTTAATGAGTATCTGTAGTTACAAAACCAAACCATACCTTACTTTTCTAGCAGGTCCTAGGCATCAACGCTAATTCTCTGGTGGTGGTTTTTAGCTATTTCAAGATAAGCAATATAGATGAGCGGCATCGCGATATTTTTAAATGCTTCACCCATTTGAGTGATTCTTGCATGGCTGTCGCGTGCTTAACTTCAATCGAGTTAGGCTCGATATGAAGCAGCTACGTTAAGCAAACAATTGCTTAGCAAGCGTATTTCAAATCAACAGAATTAAAAAGCCAGAAGCTTCTTAATAAGCAGAGCCTAAAGTAAAAGCCGTATAAATTAAGGGGGAAATCAATATGGAAACTATTGATAACAAAGGCTCAGTACTGAAACTCTCGCTCCTGGCCGTGGCTATCGTTGCAGTGGCGGGCTGTTCCAGTGGCGGTAGCTCCAGCCAGCCAATAGATCAAGGTGACCCAGGGCAGACGGATGGCGGTGGTGGCTCAAGTGATAGCGGCGGTAGCTCAGGTGATAGCGGTGGTGGCTCCGGTGATGGTGGAGGTTCGAGTGATCCCGGCCAGGACTTCACCTACAAGACTATTAACCCTATCGAGGAGATACCTGTTGGGGAAGAGTTTCGTCTCGACAGCGTAACAGCCAATGCAACTCCCTCTAGCAGTGGTGTCACCATGAACCAGCAGCCTGTGCTAGATCACGCAGCAATGATCGAAGTCCTACCTAATGGGCCAAATGGCGAGTCAAGAATCCGTTTGAATGCGCCAATTGCTGGCGTCGAAAATAGGGATTTCACGGAAAGTCGTGCTCCTTACATCTTCGATAATGGAGATTACATCTTCGATAATGGAGACGATAATGATATTAGGATACGTTCCGTAGAGCATGAGTCGGAACAATTCCTTAACGGTTCTTTGAACTACGCGGCTTTTGGCGAATGGGTAATCCGCAACAGCGGTGGCGATTCTGACGGTAGTTACTTTGCCACCGGCTACGACACTCATCTCAATGACATGCCCTCTACAGGATCCGCAAGTTACAGTGGGGCCGCTAGAGGTACAGTCATTATAGACAATGGGCAGCCTGGTAACTTATTTGGTCAAGCAAATATGAGTGTTAACTTCGCAGATAGAACGTTAAACGGTAGTTTGACCAATATGACTGCCATGGATACGGAAAATGGTGCCATACAGCAACCCTGGAATAACATCAATCTTGCTGGTGGCCTTGATGATAGCGGCAACCGCTTTGCTGGCATAACCGAAGTTATATCGTCACCCGGTAATGCTGCCAGTTTGAGCACTGACGCAGAGGGTGAGTTCCGTGGTCGTTTCTATGGCCCGGGGGCGGCAGAGGCTGCTGCCGTTTGGTCAGTTAAAGACCCGAATGGAAGCGCAGCTTTTGGTGCTTTCGGTGTCAAAAAAGACTAGCCCGTTCAGCCTCATCTATTCGGATGGGGCTATTTTAGCCAGTAGCGTGCTGACAATGCGTTCAACTGCACGTCATCCATACAAGGATTGATGTATGCCTATTTGCCGATTTATCGCCATTGTACTGGCTTGTGGGTACTTTTCCGGTTCAGCCTTTGCCGATTCACCCGCGCCAACTAACGACACTCATCGTGAAATCCCCTTAGCCGCTGTGGCCGCCACACGCCTGATGGAGCAGGGTGACAGTGAGCAAGCCAAAGCGGTGCTGTTGGAAGCACGTGAGCACTTTGCCGATAACGACGATATCGCCTTTCTGCTCGGCATGTTGGCGATGGAGGAGCAGGAGTTCGAGAGTGCTAGCGATTATTTCCGTGAGATTCTAATCCGAGACCCACAGGCGGTGCGTGTTCGTCTTGAACTTGGGCGGGCGCTGTTCGAGAGCGGTGACTACCGCGACGCAGGGCGTCAGTTCCGCTTCGCGCGTAGTGGTAATCTGCCCACCGAGGTCAATGCCAATATTGATCGCTACCTTGCTGCTATCCACCACCTCCAGACATTCAACTGGGATGTTTCGGTAGCGCTTGCCCCGGATACTAATATCAATGCCGCACCGAGTATCGAGGAAATTAGTATCTTCGGACTACCCTTCCAATTATCAGAGGACGCAAAGCGTCAGACGGGCATAGGGCTGCTGCTTAATACAAGTGCGGAATGGACACCGCATATTGCCGAGAACACTCGACTGCGGCTGGGGGGGAGCTTGTACCGTACCGACTATCGTGGGGGAAGCTTTGACGATACCTTTGTCAATGTGCATGTCGGTCCTAAATTTCAGTTTGGCGACCTTGAACTCAGCACGTTGTTAACCGGTTTTCATCGCTGGTATGGCAATGAGCCCTATAATCATGGCGCTGGTCTTCGGCAGGAAGTGACCTACTATCCATCTTCTCGAACACGCCTGCATACTTCGTTAGAGCATCAGTGGGTTCGCCACGATGACGTTAGCAGTTTGGATGGCACCCGTACCAGTTGGCTGGGCAGTTGGCAGTATGCTCTGACGCCATCTAGCGGCGTGATGGGAGTACTGGGTCTGTCCAAAGAGTCTACGGAGCTGGATATGCTCAGCAATACCGTTTATCGCGGTGGTGTCGGATACTACCGGGAGTTATTCGGAGGCTTAACGGCTCTGATCCAACCTGAGTATCTTCGTGCTCGCTATGATGACGTGACACCGGCGTTTGGTGTGGAGCGGCGCGACAATTTATGGCGTACAAGATTACGCTTGACCAACCGCCGCTGGGTATTCAAAGGATTTACACCAGAGCTTACCTTGATCCGCTCATCCCGGCGTAGCAACATTGATCTGTATAGCTATGACCGTAATCAGGTGCAGTTAGGTGTATCGAAGTTATATTGATCGTTAACATACGCATTGTTAATGAGGGCTATCGTTAGGGTTTTTAAAACACCCACTTCCCCAGCGTATCTACTCCGCAGATGACATTGAACCGTTAAGCCGCGACAATAGCGCGCTGCTTCAAATCACCGCGATTTGTTATCTCAATTGCCGCTATCGGGGAGTGCCATGTTGCCATTGAACATCCTTTATCAGGATGAGCACCTTGTTGCCGTGCATAAGCCGTCTGGGTTGCTGGTGCACCGCTCGGCGCTGGCGCGTGGAGAAACAGAATTTTTGCTTCAACGCCTGCGTGACCAAATTGGCAAACGAGTGTATCCGGTGCACCGGTTAGATAGACCCACCTCCGGCGTGATGGTGTTTGGTTTATCATCTGAAGCGGCAGCCGTGTTGAGTGAAGGCTTTAGCGAACGGCAGGTAGAAAAGCGCTATCTGGCGGTAGTGAGGGGCAAGTCGCCGGAGCAAGAGCGCCTTGATTACCCACTACGGGAAGAAGATGGCACGCGCCCCAAAGCCGAGATGCCTGCTATGCCCGCGATGACCGATATTCGTCGCCTGGATAGCGTTGAACTGCCTGTGCAGGTAGACCGCTATCCAGTGGCGCGCTATTCACTAGTGGAAGCGCGGCCTATGACCGGGCGTCGACATCAGATCCGCCGCCATCTTTCTCGGCGTGGTTATCCCATTATTGGTGATGCCAAGCACGGCAAAAGTGTCCACAACCGCTTTTTCGCGGATCAGTTGAATGCTCCCCGTTTGCTGTTGGCTGCCACCTATTTAGCGTTTGATCACCCCTTAACCGATAAGCGCATCCAACTAAGCTGCGCACTCGATGCGACCATGAGAAGCCTGTTTGAGCAATTCGGCTGGGCTGGGCATCTGCCGCTAGATAGCGTGCGAACCCCAACCATCTCAACGCCTGCTGCGCTTCAGCGGTAGTCGTGACGAATCGAACCGTGCTGTCAAATAGCATGTTGTAAATAGAGAGCCTGTAATGTCTTCGGATTATGACTTTCGCTTTGGCGGCATTCGCCGCTTGTATGGTCAGCGTGCTGCCACGGCGTTTCGCCATGCCCATGTTGTGGTAGTGGGTGTGGGTGGCGTGGGCAGTTGGACGGTAGAAGCGCTGGCGCGTTCTGGCATTGGCAAGCTGACACTGATTGATTTGGATGACGTATGCGTGTCCAACGTCAATCGTCAGCTCCATGCGTTAGACGGCACTATTGGCCAGCCAAAGGTGGACGTGTTGGCCGAGCGTTGTCGCTTGATTGCCCCGGAGATAAACGTCGTAGCCGACAGTTCGTTTGTCACACCCACTAACCTTGCCGAGCGTATCCCCGATGATGCCGATCATGTGGTGGACGCGATTGATAGCGTGATCGCCAAGGCAGCGCTAATCGCTTGGTGCAAACGACGTAAACTGCCGATTACCGTGACGGGAGCTGCAGGCGGTCAGACGGATCCTACCCGCATTCAGGTGGCTGATTTAACACGTACTGAACACGATCCACTGCTTTCCAAGGTGCGCTCGCGGCTGCGCCGTGATTATGGTTTTTCGCGTAATCCTAAGCGGCGCTTTTCCGTTGAGTGTGTCTATTCTGATGAACAGCTGGTGTACCCTGGCGCTGACGGCGAAGTCTGTCTGCAAAAGCCCGGTAACGGTGATGCGACCCGTTTAGACTGTGCCTCAGGCTTTGGCGCGGCCACCTTTGTCACTGGTACGTTTGGTTTTGTCGCTGCCTCAAAAGTGCTCGAACGGCTGGCTAAAAAAGCCGCTAAGCCCATGCCTTCAACGACCCAACAAGAGGAAAGTGAATGACTGCGCCTGTTCCCGGTATATATCGCCACTATAAAGGCAGCCTTTACGAAGTGCTGGGCACCGCTCAGCACAGTGAAAATGAAGAGGTGCTGGTAGTTTACCGTGCGCTTTACGGCGACTACGGCCTGTGGGTGCGCCCGCTGACAATGTTCACTGAAAGCGTTAACAAAGATGGCCAGCCACAGCCGCGCTTTGCGCTAGAGAAAGCGTTCAATTAATCCGGCGTTCCCTAACAGCGACACCACTCAATAGCGCTACGTTTCTCCCTTCGATATTTATGCGCCACCCGGGTCTTTTCTCAACAAAGTCCCGGGTGTTTTTGTCGTGCGCTATTGCTTATATTCCAAAATGAGATATGTTTATAACAATTGTTTTGGCGGGGTTGTGCCATGCGCTGCTGCTGAAAGCGGCAGCGAGAAACTCTAGGAGAGATGCATGCAAACACAATCGTTAGAGAAGGGCGTTGCTATTACTTCACAGCTCACGGTCGAGGAGCTTGAGCAGGTAAAAGCTCAGGGCTTTAAAACGGTGATCTGTAACTGCAAGCCTGGTGAAAGCGCTGAGTTTTCTGGAGAGGATGCTTACCGCTTTAAAGCAGCAGAACTTGGCCTTCATTGGGTACACATTCCGGTGACCCCCGGCGAGTATAGCCAAGCGGATGTCGCTGCTTTTGCTCAGGCGCTGCAGCAGCTACCTCGGCCTATTTTGGCGTTTTGTCGGTCAGGTAAGCGTGCTACCCATCTTTGGGCTTACGCAAAGCGCCATACCGAAAAATGCGATCTGGCGGAACTATTTTCTGCTGCCAAAGCAGCTGGTTTTGATTTGGAAGCGCACCGCCAAGGGCTTGAAAATCAGACGGCGTAGGCGTGCGGTGTGATTTGCCTTAGTCAGTGCTATTACCAGAGCGAGTACTCCCCATGAACATAGAGCGTTGGGTGCCTGTGGTTGGCTGGCTGCGGCGCTATAACCGGGCTTTGTTATTTAAAGATTCGCTGGCAGCCGTTATCGTCACGCTAATGCTGGTGCCCCAGGCGTTGGCCTATGCCTTACTGGCTGGGTTGCCGCCAGAGATGGGCCTGTATGCCAGTATGCTACCACTGGTGCTTTACGCCATCTTTGGTACCAGTGCCAGCTTGGCGGTAGGGCCGGTAGCCGTGGCAGCGTTAATGACGGCGTCGGCTTTAAGCAGCTTTGCTACTCCAGGCAGCCCTGAATATATTGGCGCTGCACTGGTGTTGGCGGCGCTTTCAGGAGTGATATTGATTGCCATGGGCGTACTGCGGCTGGGCTTTTTGGTCAACTTCTTAAGCCATCCGGTTATTTCTGGGTTTATCACTGCGTCGGGAATTTTGATCGCCATTAGTCAGCTCAAGCATATTCTAGGTGTTGAGGCTGCGGGGCATAATGTCATCGAGCTGCTGGGCGCACTGTTCAACCAGTGGCAACAGGTCAATCTCATCACGCTGATGATTGGCTTAGGGGTGTGGGGCTATCTGCTGGTTTGCCGCAAGCGCTTGAATACCTGGCTGATGGCGATAGGTATCTCGGCCAGTGCTTCTGGTTTGATGGTCAAAGCCGCACCGATTTCAGCGGTGATGGTGACTACGCTGCTGGCTTGGCACGTTAACTTGGGGCAGTACGGCGTGGATCTGGTCGGCTTTGTGCCTAGCGGCTTGCCTGCCATTGCGCTGCCTAGCCTAGATCAGTCGCTATGGCTTGGCCTGTTGCCTGCCGCTTTATTGATCAGTTTGGTGGGCTTTGTAGAATCGGTATCCGTGGCGCAAACGCTGGCAGCTAAGCGCCGCCAGCGTATCAATCCTAATCAAGAACTCATCGCTCTTGGAATGGCCAATTTGGGCGCTGGCATCAGTGGTGGTTCGCCGGTTTCAGGTGGGTTTTCACGCTCGGTAGTGAACTTTGAAGCGGGGGCGGCAACACCGTTGGCTGGGGCATTTACCGCCTTAGGTATTGTGCTTTCTACGCTGTTGCTCACGGGTCTGCTGGCATTTCTGCCGACGGCGACATTGGCCGCTACTATTATCGTCGCCGTGGGCACATTGATTGATCTGCCCGCAGTAAAGCGCACTTGGCAATACTCCCGCAGCGACGGCGTGGCAATGGTGGCGACCTTGCTTCTGACCTTGTTGCACAGTGTCGAGGTCGGCATTATCAGCGGTGTGGTGCTGTCACTAGGGCTGCACCTGTATCGCACCAGCCAGCCCCATAGTGCCGTAGTAGGGCGGGTGCCGGGCACCGAGCATTTTCGCAACGTGAAGCGCCATGAGGTCGAAACCGATCAACATGTGGCCATGCTGCGCATTGATGAAAGCCTTTACTTTGCTAACGCTCGCTACTTAGAAGATACCGTGATGGCGCTGGCTGCTCGGTCCCCTTCGTTAAAACACATTGTATTGACCTGCCAGGCGGTGAATGTGATTGATGCGTCCGCGCTTGAAAGCTTAGAAGCGATTAACGGACGGTTAAAAGATGCTGGCGCAACGCTGCACTTGGCGGAAGTGAAAGGCCCTGTGATGGATCACTTAACAAACACAGCGCTTTACCGCGAGTTAACAGGGCAGGTGTTTTTTACCACCTTTGAGGCTTGGCAGGCGCTGGCTCTCCCCGCACAGAATGAAAAGCCGCAACCCTGCGCTTAATGGGCACCCTTGATTGGAGAAAATAACGTGAACGCGTTAGCTTAGCCCTAACGTATTGACGACACTCCAGGGAACGGCCATGACCTCGCTATCACCGCAGCAGACGCTGAAGGCAGTATTCGGATTTGATGATTTTCGCGGCGGCCAGCAGGCGGTGGTGTCCAGAGTGTTGGAGGGGCACTCCACGGCGGCGATTTTTGCTACCGGGGCGGGGAAGTCACTCTGTTATCAGTTGCCTGCGCTTCATCTTCCACACCTGACGCTGGTGGTATCGCCGCTGCTGGCACTGATGCAGGATCAGCTCGCTTTCTTGACGCGCCATGGTGTTGCAGCGGCCAGTATTGATTCCACCCAAGACCGCGATACGACCCGTGATGTGATGGAGCGCGCCAAAAACGGTGAGCTGAAAATCCTCATGGTGTCGGTGGAGCGGCTTAAGAACGAGCGCTTTCGGCACTTTCTACGTCAGGTACAGATATCACTGCTAGTGGTTGATGAAGCACACTGTCTCTCTGAGTGGGGACATAACTTCCGCCCCGATTACCTTAAACTGCCCGATTATCAGCGTGATTTTGCTATTCCCCAGGTGTTGCTACTGACTGCCACGGCCACGCCAGCGGTTATCGCTGATATGCGTGAAAAGTTCTCAATCGTACCGGTAAATGTCATTACCACTGGCTTTTATCGCGCTAACTTAGAGCTTCTGGTGGTGCCCGCGATGGAAAATCGTCAGCAACAGCTGATTGATTGGCTTATGCCACAAATGCCGCCTGGCAACGAAGCGCCTACGATTATTTACGTCACCTTGCAACAAACTGCCGAGCAGCTGGCAAGTGCGCTGGCCGCCCAGGGGATTGCTGCCCAGGCGTACCATGCGGGACTGGACTCAGCCCGCCGCGACGACATTCAGCGCCAGTTTATGAGCGGCGAATCGCCCTGCATAGTTGCTACCATTGCCTTTGGCATGGGGATTGATAAAGGCAATATCCGCAACGTTGTGCACTTCGATCTGCCTAAATCGATTGAGAATTACAGCCAGGAAATTGGTCGGGCAGGGCGCGATGGACTGCCTTCCACCTGTTTAACCATTGCCGGACGCGATGGTCTGCGGGTGCTGGAGAACTTCGTTTATGGCGATACGCCTGAGTACGTGGGTATTGTGCGTTTACTGGAGGAAATCTCATCAGCCGGTCAAGCGCCAGATCGCCAGTGGGAAGTGCTGCTCAATACGCTTTCCCGAGATACCAATATCCGCCTGCTGCCACTTAAAACGCTGCTAGTGCGGCTAGAAATGCACGGCATTATTGCGCCGCGCTTTGCGTTCTTAGCCGAGTATCGGTTGCGCTACCATATTGAGCCTACTGCCTTGGTGGGGCGTTTTGAAGGAGAGCGGGCGGCCTTTGTACGCTTGTTGATCGACAATATTGCTATTGCTCGCACCTGGGGGACGGTAGATTTTGAGCGGCTGCATCAGGCTGGGCAGGCACAGCAAATTGATGCTTCCCGTGCCCGCGTCATTACCGCGCTTGAATACTTTCAGGATAAAGGCTGGCTGACCCTGGAAGGTAAACGCATGACCGATGTGTATGAAATTTGTCAGCCGGAATTTTCGGTCGCGGCGATGGCAAGCCAGTTGTTTAATGAGTGCCTACAGCGGGAGCGAATCGAAATTGATCGGCTGCATTCAATGCTGGCACTGTTTGAGTCGCAAAGCTGCCTGACTCGGCGGTTAGCTGAGCATTTTGGGGATACCACCTTCGATGGACCACTTGATACCGAGCAGGGCCGTTGTGGTCACTGTTCGGTATGCTACGGCAACCCGGTTCGGCTGCCGGATGCGATGCCATTACCCGTGCTATCTGAAAAGGAGTTCATCCGCTATGCCACACCGCTGATTGAACGCCATACCGCACAGTTCGGCCAGCCGCCCAATGCCCAGCGGTTGGCACACTTCTTATGTGGTTTAACCATGCCGATTTTTACGCCACTCAAAGCCCGCGGCCTTAACGGCTTCGCGGTCTTTGAGCAGCGTGCTTACCCTGAAGTAAGGCAGTGGGCAGAGCACTGTTTGGCTAGCGCCGGCAGTTAAAGCATTACTCCCAAGCGGGAAACGGATCGGGTAGCTGCTTCCAGGCTTCCATGCCTTGTAATAGCTCAGCTTCGCTTAGCAGGCAGGCGTCTAGTGCGTCACGCATCTTGGCTTGGTCCAAGTTCTGGCCGATAAACACCAGCTCCTGGCGCATATCGCCAAATGGCTCCTGCCACTTTTCCATAATGAACTGGCGAGTTTCAGGATCTTCCGGCCAGTTAGCTTCGGGGATAGCTTTCCAGAACACGCCCGCTGGGCCGTGATGAGCAACACCACCTGCTTGGCTCCATTGGCCTGCGAAGCGTGGCCGAGTAGCAAGCCAGAAAAAGCCTTTCGAGCGTAGCAGCCCTTTACCAAACCACTGTTCATTGAGTAAAGCGTGAAATTTCTGCGGGTTGAAAGGGCGGCGAGCATGATAGGCAAAGCTACCGATACCGTACTCTTCGGTTTCTGGTACATGCTCGCCACGCATCTCTTTTAGCCAACCAGGCGCTTGCTGGGCGCGCTCAAAATTGAACTTGCCAGTATCAAGCACCTTGTCTAGCGGCACACCACCTTGAGTGATGGGCACCAGCTCTGCATCAGGGTTTAGTGAGCGCAGAATCGCCGTTAGTGCATCAAGCTCTTTTTTATTGATCAGATCCGTTTTACTGATCAGTAATACATCACAAAACTCGATCTGGTCGACCAGCAGGTCAGCGACGTTACGCTCGTCGTCGTCACCTAAGCTTTCACCCGCTTCAGCGAGGCTCTGCGCTTCGCGGTACTGCTCAAGAAAGTTGGCACCATCGACGACAGTGACCAGCGTATCAAGGCGTGCAACGTGGGAAAGGCTCTGGCCGCTTTCATCTTCAAAGGTGAACGTTTCCGCCACCGGTAGCGGTTCGGAAATCCCTGTGGACTCAATCACCAAGTAATCAAATTTACCTTCTCTGGCCAGTTGGCTAACTTCTTCTAGCAAATCTTCACGCAGCGTGCAGCAAATGCAGCCGTTGCTCATTTCTACTAACCGCTCTTCAGAACGGTTCAGCGCTACCTCGCCATCTAACGTGGACTCGCCAGGGCCGCCACGCACTAATGCACCGTCGATATTGACCTCGCTCATATCGTTGACAATCACCGCAACGCGACGACCTTCGCGGTTAGCCAAAATATGATTGAGTACGGTGGTTTTACCTGCACCTAGAAATCCTGAAAGCACGGTGACGGGCAGGGGAGAAAACACGGTCATTGTGAATGTACCTCTAAGCGGGTTTTGATAAGCGGTATCATGTTATGTGATAATATAACATTAAATAGGCGGTTAAAAAGACCCTTTAGAAGATGGCATCCTCTGATTTTTCGTAGCAAATGATGATTAACGCTTATATTGCGTTGGGCAGTAGCCGCGTAAAACATCTGGCGATCGCAAAGCCGTGTGTTTAGTCGCGCGACCTGTAACGCGTTTACGCCACAGTCGAAACGAGGCTGGCTTAAGCTGGTGGCGCATTACCTCTATGACGTCCGGCTCGCCTAAGCCAAACAGAGTGTCGATCGCTTCAAACGGAGTGCGATCTTCCCAAGCCATTTCAATCACGCGGGACTGCTCTTGTTCGGGTAAACGACGGAAGCGTTTCACAGCTGCTTTAGGCATTGGTCACCTTACATGTTGATGAAGCGTGCAAGTAACGGGTTGCTGTTAATTGTACCAGTATTGGACGTTGTTATTTTAGTTGTACTGGTATTTTGAGGAGATGTGCAGTTGTGAGGGCAGTTTACTTTATTGCTAGAAGTGCGCGAAAAAGGCCATTCATCAATACGGGTTCGTCGCGGCGGATGTTGAAGCCTGCTTGTTGAAGCAGTGGCGTTGCCTGGCGGGTGATGTCGGTCGCGATCAATGAAGTAATGACGTTCAGTGCTCGCCGACTTGGACCGGCAATGTGGGTGTCGGGTTGAAATTTATCCATAACACATAGCTGCCCGTCGTTTTTCAGTACTCGGTGCGCTTCGGCTAGTCCTTGTTCAGGGTTGGGCATTACCGCCAAAATAAGATGCATCACAACGACGTCAAAATGCGCATCTGGATAGTCCAGTGCTTCAGCATCCATCACACGACATACCACGTCACGTTGCGCATGTTCCGCTCGTTCACGGGCTCGCGTCACCATTGCGGGGGTCAGATCGGTTAAATGGATTTCTAATTCGCGCGGTAAATAAGGCAGGTCTAAACCGGTGCCTGCACCCACCAGCAGCACTCGCATGCCGGGTTCCCAGTCAACTTGGTTAAGCGCATTTCTGCGGGGTTTGCGAAACGCTTTAGTCGCCACCAAATCATAGACTGGTGCATAAATGCTATAGCGCAAGCGATTCCAGGCGGTGGTATTTACCATAGGGTCTCTACCTCGATATAAGATCTTTGCCCCGAAAGGGATGCCGCGCACGCTCAATGAATCGCGTTTAACGTCTGCGAAGGGCTTTCGCCAAACTGTTGCTTATAGTCATGAGCAAATTGCCCCAAATGCCAAAAGCCCCAGTAAGTGGCAATTTCCGTCACTGTTTGGTGAGGCTCTGCGCTGCGCAGAGCACGACGTACTCTATTCAGCCGCGTTAAACGTAAAAATTGCAGCGGACTAATACCAAGGATAGACGTAAAACTGTATTGCAGCGTACGCCTACTGACATGAGTTAGCTCGCATAACGTTTCCATGGTGACTGGACCTTCCAGGTGCTCATCAACATAGCGCTTCACTCGGTCAACCACTGCTTTTCGATGAGCATAGCTGGGAGGCAATTCATGGCTTGTTTGGTTGGCTTTTAATACTTCCATTAGGCCTGTTAGCAAAATATCTTGATGAACGTTTTCAGCGATGGAGCCGTGCTGATTTGAGAGTAAGCGTTCAAGTAAAAAAGACACGGCATGCAGAGTTTCAGGCGCTACCCGGCGGCGGGGTGAATCTTGCCACTCATGATCAAGTATCACCCCCTGTCGCTGGGCGGCAGCCTGTAATAACGGCATACGTATCACTAGTCCATAGATATCAAACGCCTCGGGGGTTACCAGCTCAAAATCACGACCACCGGGGTGACACATCACCTCATGTTCTTCCAACGCCTGCCCATTAATTCGTGACCCTGGTGCTTGAGTGGGGATGCCCAGCCAGAGAGAGTCAGCCCACACCCGGCAGTCTTGTCGCAGCGCTTGCCCGGTATGTTCTTTAAACACCTGCATGGCGGGTAACTCAATTTCATCTAGTCGCCCATAAAAGCGGCCAGGACTTAGTTGGTCGTATTGCTGCTGCCAGCGGGTCAGGTTTTGGGCATGTTCGTCGGCATCAAACGCCTCTTGAATGCATTTTTTTGGTGCAATGTCTTGGCTTGTCAGCGTCATGAAAAACTCCTGTGAACGTGATTAAAGTGCCGTCACGTTGCATGCTTCGCTCTAATTTATTGTATTTAATTATGTTTTTATAAGTATGACAGGTTTGCCAAAACTCGATACTCCCCATTAAGTGATAGCGCTATTGTGGAAACAAGCAAATTCTGTTCCTCAACGCGCATTCGGCGCCATTGTTTTAGAAACCGTAGTTATAGAAATCGTCGCTTTTGAAAAAGCCACTTTTAAATATAAAAAAGGAAGGTCCCATGGCGCAGACCTATCACACAACTGTTGGAAGCCGCCGCTATCGCTTTAATGGCTTGGCGGAATTAATGGCCAAGGCTACGCCGCCACGCTCCGGTGACCGCTTGGCAGGTGTTATTGCCGAATCAGCAGAAGAGCGGGTAGTGGCGCAAATGGTGCTGGCAGAGCTCCCGCTAACCACGTTTTTGAATGATGTGCTGGTTCCCTATGAGCAAGACGAAATTACCCGTTTAATCATCGATGAGCATGATGCTGCTGCGTTTGCGCCGCTGAAGCATTTAACCGTGGGTGACTTTCGTAACTGGCTGTTGTCTGACTATGCCACCAGCGATGTGTTAGCCGCGGCTCGCCCTGGCATTACCCCTGAAATGGCCGCCGCTGTTAGCAAGTTGATGCGCAATCAAGATTTGATGCTAGTCGCCAAGAAGTGCCATGTGACGACTGCATTTCGCAATACGATTGGTTTGCCGGGGCGGTTATCGACGCGTTTGCAGCCCAACCATCCTACCGATGACGTGACCGGGATTGCCGCCAGTATTCTGGATGGCTTGCTGTATGGCAGTGGCGACGCGGTCATTGGGATCAATCCTGCTACTGATAATGTCGCCCAAAGCATCAAGCTAATGCGCCTGATGGATGATGTCATTCAGAAATACGAAATACCCACCCAATCCTGCGTGCTCACGCATGTGACCAACACGCTCGAAGCGATTGAGCAGGGCGCACCGGTAGATCTTGTTTTTCAATCCATTGGTGGTACCGAAGCCACCAACCGCAGCTTTGGCTTTGATTTGAGTACGCTGGCAGAAGCCGAGGCGGCCGCTCAGACGCTGAATCGCGGTACGGTTGGTCGCAACGTGATGTATTTCGAAACCGGGCAAGGCAGCTCGCTTTCCGCTGATGCTCATCATGGTTTGGACCAGCAAACCTGTGAAGCCCGTGCCTATGCGGTGGCGCGCAAGTTTAACCCGCTGCTGGTGAATACGGTGGTGGGATTTATCGGCCCTGAGTATTTGTACGATGGCAAAGAAATCACCCGAGCGGGGCTGGAAGACCACTTCTGCGGCAAGTTGCTAGGCGTGCCCATGGGCTGTGATGTTTGCTACACCAATCACGCTGAAGCCGATCAAAATGATATGGACAACCTGCTAACGCTGTTAGGCGTGGCGGGCTGTAGCTTTGTGATGGGCATCCCCGGCTCTGACGACATCATGCTCAACTATCAAACCACGTCCTTTCACGATGCCCTTTACGCACGGCGCGTGCTTGGGTTGAAGGCCGCCCCGGAGTTCGAGCAGTGGCTGGCGAAGATGCAAATCTTCCAAGATGTTTCTTCCTATCGGTTAAATGATCAACTCCCGGCCGCTTTCGCTAATAGCCTGCGCCACTTACCAAAGGAGGCTGCTCGCGATGTCTGATAATGAATCGAAAAAAGCCCCACCGATGGTGATCGCTAACCCATGGGAGCGGCTGAGGGCATTTACCGATGCTCGCATTGGGCTTGGACGAGCGGGCATTAGTCTGCCCACGCATCAGCTATTGGCGTTTCAACTGGCTCATGCCCAAGCCCAGGATGCCGTTCACTGCCCCCTTGAGTGTCACGCGCTGGCCGATGAGCTAACGACAGCGCTGAGCCTGAACCAGACACCGATTCATGTGCATAGCCACGCAGTGGACCGGGCCATGTATCTGCAGCGTCCGGATTATGGCCGTCGTCTTGACGACGCTTCGCGAGAGCAACTGCAACAAGCGGCGCAACGTGGCCAGCGCTTCGATTTAGCGGTGGTGATTGTCGATGGACTTTCCGCACTGGCGGTACAGCAGAACAGTGCGCCGTTTCTTACTGCGCTGTATCGCGCCTTTGAGAGTGATCAGCGAGAGTGGCAGCTCGCG
Source organism: Halomonas sp. KG2 (assembly GCA_030440445.1). Classification (NCBI taxonomy): domain Bacteria; kingdom Pseudomonadati; phylum Pseudomonadota; class Gammaproteobacteria; order Oceanospirillales; family Halomonadaceae; genus Halomonas; species Halomonas sp. KG2. The sequence goes on from CP098528.1 coordinate 673,794, forward strand.
CCATTAACCATCGTAGAGCAGGGCCGCGTGGCGATTGGTGATGAGGTTGGCGCGCTGCTTAATGCCGATGCCGTGCTGGTGATGATTGGTGAGCGCCCAGGCTTAAGCTCCCCTGATAGCCTCGGGCTGTATATGACCTGGGAGCCTGAAGTGGGCTTAAAAGATGATCGCCGCAACTGCATTTCAAACGTGCGTCCAGCTGGGCTTAAACCGGAAGAAGCCGCGCGGCGGTTGTTGTTGCTATTAACCGAAGCTCGTCAGCGGAAACTGTCTGGCGTGCAACTGAAAGATCGTAGCGAGGACAACGTATTAGACGGTGCAACAGGGGGGACAACTCAAAACTTTCTGGTGGCCGATTAGTGAGCGCTTGCGCGCTAAGCGCAACCCATTAACGACATCAATAAAGACATATCAATAACAACACTTATAAAAACGCTCCTAACAACACTCCTAACAACAATATGGAACCAACACCCCGACTCAGCACGCCGCTGACAACGATTGCGTTCCACACTGAAAAGGGCATGACAATGACACAACCTTCTGTCGATCAAGCGTATTTGGCCAAGCGCCAGCTGCGCAAAGGTACCGCGGGCTGGCTATTACTAGCAGGGCTTGGGGTTTCTTATGTTATTTCCGGTGACTTTGCCGGCTGGAACTTCGGTATTGCTGAAGCGGGTTGGGGTGGTTTTGCCATTGCCGCCTGCTTAATGGCGCTGATGTACCTTGCTCTCGTATTAGCATTGGCGGAAATGTCCGCAGCGATTCCAGCCGCAGGTGGAGGTTATAGCTTTGCCCGCCAAGCGATGGGGCCAGCCGGTGGCTATTTAACCGGGCTTGCGGTGTTGATTGAGTACGCGCTTGCGCCTGCTGCGATCGTGATTTTTATCGGCTCGGCGGTCGAAGCGCTGCTGGGCATTAATGGGCCGTTGGTTTACCTGCTGTTCTACGCAGTGTTTATCGGCATTCACTTAGCAGGCGTAGGTGAAGCGCTAAAAGTGATGATGGTGATTAGCGGGCTGGCGGTGTTTGCGATTTTGGCAACGGCAGTGGCGCTGATTGGCAATTTTGATTCAGCGAATCTGTTTGATATTGCGCCCACCGATGCAGCCGGTGCGAGCACCTTTATGCCCTATGGTTGGTACGGTATTTGGGCAGCGCTGCCGTTTGGGATGTGGCTATTTTTGGCGGTTGAAGGCGTGCCGCTAGCGGCAGAGGAAGCCAAAGACCCCGCGCGGGATATGCCTAAAGGGATTATTGCTGCGATGCTGTTCCTGCTATTTACCGCCTTATTGGTCGTGGTGTTACTGGCAGGCGCGGCAGGGGCTGAAATGATTGGTCAAAGTGGGGTGCCGCTGGTCGATGCGCTTAACGTTGCGGGCAACCCAACACTTGCCACGCTGGTTAATGTGTTGGGTCTTGCGGGGCTAGTGGCGTCATTTTTCTCGATTATCTATGGCTACAGCCGTTTGGTGTTTGCACTTTCTCGGGCGGGCTACTTACCAAAACCGCTGTCACTGACCAGCGAACGTAAAGTGCCTTATCTGGCGCTGATTGTGCCTGGTGTATTTGGCTTTTTGGTCTCACTTAGCGGCGAGGGTGATCTGATTCTAGGGATGGCCGTTGTCGGCGCGACGCTCTCTTATGCATTGATGGCGCTCAGCCACATTCTATTACGAGTGAAACAGCCTGACTTGCCGCGCCCTTATAAAACACCCGGTGGCGTGGTGACCTCTGGCGTTGCATTAGTTCTTTCCCTCGTCGCGCTGACCGGTGTCTATGCTTTCGACCCCCGCGCGTTTAATTACACCATTGTTCTATTCATTGCTGGTGCAGCGTACTACTTCCTTTACAGCAAGAATAAGCTGGTGGCGAAAACCGCTGAAGAGGAGTTTGCGCTGGTGACTGCTGCCCCAGAAGAGCTAGACATTGACGAGTCGGCGCCAGCTGCTGCCAAGCTGTAATGTTTGATCCTAATCGCCTAGGCTGACTAGGTAGTTTAAGCCTCTGTGCCCAATGGCCCAGAGGCTTTTTATGATGAGTGCTAAAACATCCAGCTGCTTTCTTAAACATGCGGATTACCCACCAAGGTCTTCTCGCATGTAGTGCTCCGTTACGCGAAGCTGGGGGAAATAGTCAGGAGCACCGCCATGAAGCACTCTCCCGCGTATCGTTTAGCGGCCACTATTCTGCATGGATTTGATGGCTACCGAGCACGCTTCAAGCAGATCACCTTTGACGCCAGTCGGCGTTTTCGTGATGCGGCGTGGCGTGATGCCCAGCAAGCCTCAGCGGCGCGGATTAACCTTTATGAAGAGAAAGTGGGCGATACGCTGACACGTTTGCAGCGTACGTTTGATCATGAGGCGCTTACGTACTGTGAGACCTGGCGGGAGGCGCGTGAGCACTATGCGCAGCTGATTAGTCAGCGGTTGGATTACGAGTTGGCAGAGACGTTTTTTAACTCGCTATTCTGCTCGATCTTCCACCACCGGCATATTCGCAATGACTGGATGTTTGTATACAGCTCCCGAGAAGATGCTGCGCATCATTCTGGAATTGAGCTTTGTCGACAGCATTCAGTCAACGGTAATTGGTCTCAGGCGCTTGCTTGGGCGCTTGAAGAGGCACCGTTTGAAAATGCCTTTGCTGATCTGGAGCGCGATATTGAACTAGCTGCAGGCCTATTAGAAACCCTGCTTCCCGCCACTATTTTGCAGTCAGAAGACGCGCAATTAGAGCTATTGAAAAGCGTCTTTTACCGCAATAAAGGGGCCTACTTAGTCGGCCGCATTTTGGGTGGCGGTGAGCAGGTGCCACTGGTATTACCTATTCTACATGGTGAAGGGTTTGGAGAGCAGCAGGGCGGCGATCCCTGCCTGCACCTGGATACCGTGCTAACCGAGACCGATGAAGTCTCGATTATTTTCTCGTTTACTCGTGCCTACTTCCAAGTCGATGTGCCGGTGCCTGGGGAGTTTGTCCACTACTTAAAACAGCTCATGCCCCATAAGCCTGAAGGCGAACTGTATGCCGCGATTGGCTTTTTTAAGCATGGCAAAACCGAATTTTTCCGTGCGTTAAACTTGCAAGTGGCCAAGCGTGAGGACCAGTTTGTCATTGCACCTGGCGTGCGTGGCATGGTGATGGCGGTGTTTGTGCTACCTAGCTTTCGCACCGTGTTTAAGATCATTAAAGATAAATTCGATCCGGCCAAAGAGGTCACACACGCGATAGTGCGCGAGAAATACCGCCTGGTGAAACGCCATGACCGTGTTGGGCGTATGGCTGATACCCAGGAGTTCTCGAATTTTATCGTGCGTCAGGATCACTTTGCGCCAGAGTGTCTAGAGCACTTGCTAGAAGTAGCACCGTCTACTGTGTCATTGAAAGATGACAAGGTAATAATCAAGCACTGCTATACCGAGCGCATGATGACACCGCTGAATATCTATCTGGAGCAGTGCAGCGCGGACGAGCGCGTAATGGTGCTCAAAGACTATGGTAACGCCATTAAACAGATGGCTGCAGCGAACATCTTCCCGGGCGATATGCTGTTAAAAAACTTTGGTGTTACCCGCCATGGCCGAGTGATTTTTTACGATTATGACGAGGTGTGCTATCTCACGGAGTGTCGCTTTCGGCACATGCCTAAATCGTATGGCAATGACTTTCAGGGAGGTGGTGGAGAGAGTTTTTACGTTGGCCCCAATGATATCTTCCCCGAGGAGTTCGGCCCGTTTATGTTTGCCAACCCGCAGCTGCGCGCGATTTTTATGCAACAGCATCCGGAGTTATTTGATCCCGATTACTGGTTGGAGCTACAGCAGGCCATTGTCGATGGTCGAGTGATTGATGTTTACCCATATCGTAATAAGCAGCGCTTCGCGGGGACTATAGGGCAACTGGTATATTAGGAAACAGTAAGCAGTGATTTAGTCGAGGAAAACATGACAGCACCACCGCACCTAGTGGTTTTTACCGGTTCAGGGATTAGCGCCGAGAGTGGTATTAAAACGTTCCGTACCAGCGATGGCTTGTGGGAAGACCACCCTGTTGAAGAGGTTGCTACGCCTGCGGGCTGGCAGCGAGATCCTCAGCGGGTGCTGGAGTTTTATAACCTGCGCCGGGAGCAAATTCGTAAGGCCAAGCCCAACGCTGCCCATAAAGCCTTGGCGGCGCTTGAAAAAGATGGCTTTAGAGTCAGCGTGGTTACGCAGAATATTGATGATCTGCATGAGCGTGCGGGGTCGCGTGATGTGTTGCATCTGCATGGTGAGATTTTGAAGGCGCGCTCTTCAGTGGATGTGCGGTTACGCTATCCACTGCCGAAAGGCGGTATTGCGCTGGGCGATATTTGTGACAAAGGCAGCCAACTGCGCCCGGACGTGGTGTGGTTCGGTGAATCGGTGCCGCTGTTTGAAGACGCTTGCGAACTTGTTAGCCAGGCGGATTTTTTGCTGGTGGTGGGCACGTCTTTGGCGGTTATGCCCGCAGCATCGCTGCTATCGTATATTGACTTGGATACCCCGTGTGCGCTGGTCGACCCCGACGCGGATGCCTTAACACCGCCGGGCGTTCTAGCGATTAACACCACTGCAGGTGAAGGCGTTCCTGCCTTGGTCAACCAGTGGCGCAAACAGGGCAATTTGATGCTGCCTTGAATGTTCTCTAATAACTATTGCTTTAAGAGCTATCGCTTCAAAAACCATGCCTTCATTACGTCGGTAATCTGAGTGATGTCGGCGTCGGTAGCGATATAAGCGGGCATGGTGTAAAGCCAGCGGCCGATTGGGCGCAGCCACACCCCACGCTCGCGGGCGAACTGCCCGACACCTTTCAGCGTCTCGGCGGAGTGCGCTTCAATCACTGCGGTGGCACCCAGCACTCGCACATCGGCCACGGCTGGGTGGGCGTTCAGCGCGGAGTCGTCAATTAACGCTCGGCTAAGCTGTTGGCTGAGTGCCGCAATCTTGTCTAGGTAGTGCTCCTCTTCAAACACGCGCAGGCTTTCCAGCGCGACGCGGCAGGCCAGCGGGTTGCCCATAAATGTCGGGCCGTGCATAAAGGCATGGTGGGCGCTGTCGCCAACAAACGCATCGTGAACGCGGTCGTTGGCTAGGGTTGCTGCATGGCCTAGATAGCCGCCGGTTAGTCCTTTAGAGAGCACCATAATATCCGGTGTCACGTCAGCGTGATTGGCGGCAAACAGCTTGCCAGTGCGGCCAAAACCGGTAGCCACTTCATCAAAAATCAGCAACACGCCAAACTCATCGCATAACTCTCGTGCACCGCGCAGGTAGTCAGGCGAGGTCATATTCAGCCCGCCTGCCGCCTGTAACAACGGCTCCATCAGCAGGGCAGCAATCTCATGGTGATGGCTCGCCAATACGTCGCGCAGCGCCGCTAAGTCATCGGCTACCTGTTCCGGTGTGGCGTTAAACGGTGCGGTGGGCGCGGGGGCGAAGTAGTGTTGGGGCAGCAGGCTGGCGAACAGGCTATGCATGCCTTCTTCAGGGTCGCATACCGCCATACAGCCGGTGGTGTCGCCATGGTAGGCCTTCATTAACGAAAGCATCTTGCACTTTTCGGGGTGGCCGATGAGCACCTGATACTGCAGGGCCATTTTCATCGCCACTTCCATCCCGACTGAACCACTGTCGGAGTAGAACACGTGATTAAGTCCGTCAGGGGTGATGCGCACTAGCTCCCGAGCAAGCTGGTCGGCGGGATCATGGGTGAGGCCACCGAGCATGACATGGCATAGCTCGCCTGCCTGTTCACGAATGGCCGCGACTAAACGCGGGTGTCCATAGCCATGAATCATGCACCACCAAGAGCAGGTAGCGTCGAGCAGTTGCTCGCCGCTTTCCAGGGTGAAATGGCTACCGCTGCCGCCGACCACTTTGGGTGCTGGCGCTTGGGTTTTGAGATGGGCGTAAGGGTGCCAAACGGGAGAACTCATAGAGCGGCTTCCTGATTCAAAACTGAGGTGTTGAGCAGTGCAGATAGTGAAAGCGCGTGGCGCGCATGGACGGCATCAGCGGTGGCTAAATGAGGAATAACGCCCAGACATGGCGCGTTAAGGGTGTTTTTAAGCAGAGCGATATTGGCCTCAAAGCGCACTGTGTCAGAGGCGAACTCAGGGTCCACTACACTGCCGACCCAACCCGCAAGGGTTAGGCCATCGGCAGCGATCACCTCCGCGCTAAGCCGCGCATGATTAAGACAGCCAAGTTTTAGTCCCACGACCAGAATGACTGGCAGCTGCATCATCCGCGGTATATCGGAAAAGTCGTTGTGCTCATTGAGTGGCACACGCCAGCCGCCAGCGCCTTCAATGAGTGTTAAATCGCGCGGCATGTCGTTTAGGGTGGCGGTAAGTGAGGCCACTACGCTGTTGACGTTAAGAGCGCGCCCCGCCTCGCTGGCGGCCAGATGTGGCGCAATAGCGGGCGCAAACGCCCACGGGTTAACGGTGGTGTAATCGACGGGGGGAGCGCTCTGTTCTTGTAGCGCCAACGCGTCACTATTGCGCAGCCCATCCGCCGTGATATGGCTGCCAGAGGCAATCGGCTTAAGCCCCAGCGTGCTGAGCTGCTGCTGTTTGGCAGCGCACAGCAGTGCGCTGGTAGCCAAAGTCTTACCTGCATCGGTATCGGTGCCGGTTACGAAATAGACGGTCATGGTGATTTTTCCAGGTGCAGGGTGATGCAGTGGTAGCTAACGGGGAGCCCTTGGGGTTCACGTAGCGTTTCAAAACGCTGGCGGGCGGTGACCAGGTCTCGGCGGGTAAGACGTGCCTTGGGCCGCGCCACCTGGGCGCCTACCCCCTTGATTGAAGCCATGACGGCAGTGAGGTCGGGGTAGTAAAACCGCCGCCATTCGGTAATGCGATCAACCAGCGTTAAGCCGCTTAGGGCAACGGCGCGTTCAAGTGCTTGGGCATTCGGCGTCTGCAGTAATGCCTCCGGGCGCTGCCAAGCAGAAGCGACTTCTGCCAGCGTGCCGGGTAAGAGCGTCGTGAGGCGCACTTGGCCGCCAGGGGACAGCACTCGTTGAAGCTCGCGCATAACCGCATCGATATCGCGGCACCACTGGATGGCAAGGTTGGAAAATATCAGATCAAAGGTGCCTCGCTCAAAAGGCAGTGCAGCAGCATCGCCTTGCTGCCAACGAATATGATGGCCATAGCGCGCTTGGGCGTGAGCGAGCATGCCAGGGGCAATATCCAGCCCAGTGACATTGGCATGGGGAAATTGAGTGGCTAGTCGTTGTGTCCAAACGCCAGTACCACAGCCAAGGTCGAGTATGTTGTCGGCACTAGGCGGAAGCGATGACCAGAGCGTTTCCCCTATCTGGCGCTGAGCGCTGGCCAGCGCATCGTAGCGGGGGGCCGCGCGAGAAAAAGCGTGGGCGACTTTTGCCTGCCAGTTTGGCGCTGGCGTTGCCGTTAAGTACATACGTGCTCCTTGGCGACCAGTGCGGCCTGGGAAGCGATGGTCGCGACTAGTTGAGCAGGTTGGGAAAGCATCGGGCAGTGCCCCGCGTGGGCAAGGTTGATTGCCTGAGCGCGGGTGCTGGAAGCTACTAACGGATCGTGCTCGCCCACTAGCTGAATGACCGGACAGGGCGCCTCTTGCAAACGCTGGGTGTTATCCAGGGTGGCAAGCCAGTGAAGCCCTTGGGATAGGGTGCTGTTAGTAGCGCTGGGGGTGTCACCCAACATGGCACGTAGCTGCTGGTGGGCGTGGCGAGCGTTAGGTTCGCCTTGGGTTTGCCAGCGTAAGAAATGCCGCCAGGTGGCGTCGGGGTCGCGGCTAAAGGCGCGCTGAAAGCTGGCAAGCTCGGCTTTGCTCACGCCGTCATCGCTACAAAATTGCTCGCCCGTGCCAATCAACACAAGGCCGCGTGGCGCAGGCAGCTTATCGAGCAGTGCGCTGGCTAGTAGTCCGCCCAGTGACCAGCCAACCCACACAGCGTTACTGGGGAGTTTGTCGGCCATGGCGCTGGCAAGGGTATCAAGGGTGGCCGGTTCAGCCAGGGCAGAGGTGTCGCCATAGCCCGGCCAATCCACCGTGTGCACCTCAGTATGGGCGGGCCAGTGGTGCTCCAACGGCTGCCAGATGCGCTGATCGATCCCCCAGCCCGATAGCAGCACAAGACGTTGAGGGGCGTCTAGGCGAGACATACTGCTTCCTCACGCTGACAGGCGCTCAGCCCTTCAATAAGCCGATCAATATCGCCTGGAGTGTGGCGGGCACTCAGCGTAATGCGCAGCCGTGCGGCACCATTAGGTACCGTGGGCGGGCGAATCGCCCCGACGTGAATACCCCGTTGGGCGAGTTTAGCCGCCCAGGCCATAGTGCGAGGCTCGTTACCGAGTAACAGCGGTTGAATCGGCGTATGGGAGTCGGCAAGGGGTAGCCCTAGCGCTTGGACCTGCTGGCGGAAATAGTCAATATGGCGCTGAAGCCGCTGGCGGTGTTCAGGCTCGCGCTGCACGATAGTCAGCGCTTCCAGGGTCGCTGCGGCAATGCTGGGGGGCTGGGCAGTGGTATAGATATAGCTGCGAGCGAACTGGGTGAGGTGGTCGATCAGCGCAGCGTCACCGGCCACAAACGCGCCAGCGGTGCCCAGTGCTTTACCCAGGGTGCCGACCAAAATAGGCACCGCTTGGCTGTCGAAACCTGCTACACAGCCGCTGCCATTAGTGCCTAACACGCCCAGGCCGTGCGCGTCGTCAACCATTAGCCAGGCGTTGTGTTGCTGGCTGACCTGGGCAAGGGTGGCAATATCAGCAACGTCGCCATCCATGCTGAACACGCCGTCGCTGACCACCAGCTTATGGGCGGCGGAGCTGCGCGCTAACAGGCGTTCAAGATCAGCGCTATTACGGTGATGAAAGCGTCGCGAGCGGGCACCGCTTAGCGTTGCCCCATCGAGCAGCGAGGCATGATTTAAACGGTCTTGAAAAATGGCAGTATTTGAGTCGGCGAGCGCTTGCAACACGCCAAGGTTAGCCATATAGCCGGTGGAAAACAGTAGCGCGCGTTGTCGTCCTGTCCACTCGGCTAGGGCGTCTTCCAGTGCATCGTGGTCTTCCAAGTGGCCGCTGACCAAGTGCGACGCGCCCGCGCCTGCGCCAAAGCGGCGCGCGCCCTCTGCCTGGGCAGTTTGCACACGTGGATCACTCGCCAGCCCGAGATAGTCATTGCCAGCAAAGTCCAGCGTGCCAAGGGTATTCACCCGCCGGTGCCGCCAGCGCTGTTGATCAACACGCTGCTGGCGGGCGCTGGCTAGCCGCTGCTGCCACGCGTCAGACACTGGCATCTACCGCCAGTGCGGCTGCCCGCTCTGCCTGGGCGCGCTGCTGAGCTTGTTGAGTGAGTCGCTCGGTATGAGTGACTTCATCTTCGCAGGTATCACGGCGTTCTGGGTGCAGGCCTAATTTGGCAAATAGCGCGCGGTCGCGGTCTGCCTGTGGATTGCCAGTGGTGAGTAGTTTGTCGCCGTAGAAGATCGAGTTGGCCCCCGCCAAAAAGGCCAGTGCTTGCGTCGACTCGCTCATCTGCTCGCGGCCAGCGGAAAGCCGCACATGGCTTTGCGGCATCATAATCCGCGCCACCGCGATGGCGCGGATAAACTCAAGCGGGTCTAGATCTTCGATGTTCTCGAGCGGTGTGCCCGGTACCTTAACCAGCATATTGATGGGCACGGACTCTGGGTGCGGTGATAACTTGGCCAACTGCTGTAACAGCGCGCTGCGGTCTTGCGCGCCTTCGCCCATGCCTAGAATGCCGCCGGAGCATACTTTCATGCCCGCTTCACGCACGGTGGCCAGGGTGTCTAGGCGGTCGCTGAAGGTCCGGGTGGTGATGATTTCAGGGTAAAAGTCGGGGGAGGTATCCAGGTTATGGTTGTAGTAATCCAACCCGGCAGCCGCCAAACGGCTGGCTTGATCACCGTCGACCATGCCTAGCGTCATACAGGTTTCCAGCCCCAGCGCTTTTACTTGGCGAACCATCTCTTCGACCAGCAGTAAATCTTTGTCTCGCGGGCTGCGCCATGCCGCGCCCATACAGAAACGGCTAGCGCCGGCTTCTTTGGCAGCCTTGGCCTGAGCAACGACTTTTTCGATTTCCAGCAGCTTCTCTTTTTCGAGCTGGGTATTGTAGTGACCGGACTGCGGGCAATATTTGCAGTCTTCTGGGCAAGCTCCCGTTTTAATCGACAGCAGGGTCGAGACCTGCACCGCGTTAGCATCAAAGTGGGCGCGGTGAACTTGCTGAGCTTTAAATAGCAGGTCGTTAAAGGGCAGCGCGAACAGCGCATTAATCTCTTCCAGCGTCCAGTCGTGGCGCGGGGCGGCGGCATTGAAAGCGGTGGCGGTCACGGGTAAACCTTTTTTCTTTTGAAAGTTGACGAGACTCTAGCGGCGTTACGCTTTTGGTGTCAACTATTAGAGTTGTGTTGGTTTACTACGAATGAGTTTAGAGAGCTGGGGTTCGTCATGGTAGCCGGGCTGCTTTATACTCGGCGCCCTTTGTTAACCGTCTTTTGTTAATCGCCCTTTATTAATCGCCCTTTATAAATTGGAGCGCGGATGTCTGACGCTACGTCACAGCCCCCTGAGTCTGCTTCATTGACTGACTACGACCCTGCTACGGGGCATCCGCGTCCACCTCGGCGTGAATTTAAAGCACGGGGCAGTTTTGTCACACGCTGTGAAGGGTGCAACCTTCCTGAACTCAACTGCCTATGCCCTTACCAAGTGAAGGCCGATAGCACCGCCAAGGTGTGGCTGTTGACCCACTCTATAGAACACTACAAGCCGACCAATACGGGACGGTTAATTGGTGATGTGCTGACACAAACTCGAGTGTTTACCTGGTACCGCACCGCGCCGGACGAAGAGTTAGCCGCGCTGCTTGAAGATCCACGCTACGCGCCTTTTGTGATCTTCCCGGATGACCAGCCCGACTACGCGGACCGTGTGGTGGACATTAATGCGGTGCACGCTGTGAAGCAGCAGGCGCGTATTCCGGTCTTTGTGATTTTAGATGGCACTTGGCGCCAAGCGCGGCGAATGTTCCGCAAGAGCCCTTATCTGGATGCACTGCCGGTACTGCCGCTGCGCACTGAGCGGGAAACACGCTATCGGCTACGCAAACCCGCCTCAAAAGCGCACCTGTGTACGGCCGAGGTTGCCATTGAGCTGCTGCGCCAAAGTGGTGATGAAAATGCCGCTGATGTGCTCGACGATTACTTTGATGTATTTAACGATAGCTATGCCGAGAGCCGCTACTATCGCAAAATTGCTGAACCAACCGCCGCCATGCAGCGGTTACTAGATCGAAAGGGTTAGCGCTGAGCACCTGGTAGCCAGCGAAGCATCACTTTACGTACCCAGTACCAGCGGTTAATCAATAGGGCGGTAAAAATCAGGCTACAGCCAAGCAGCTGTAGCAGGGTCATTGTTTCGCCAAACCACCAGGCGGCGAATAGGGCAGTCCACACCGCTTCAAGCATTAAGATAACCGCCGCGTGGCTAGGCGTGGTCATGCCCTGGGCTTTGATTTGCAGGAAGAAGCGCAGCGAGCTTGCTAGCAGCACGCTGGCTATAAACCAGCCCAGAATTGAGGGGCTAAGCGCGAGCGGTTGATCCTCGACGGCCAAGGATAAGCAGGTCAGCACGCTGCCCACCGAGAGCAACTGTAGTGTGGTGAGCGGTAGCGCGGGCACGTTGCGCACCACGCGGGTGTTGACGTTGATCAATAGCGCGAAGCAGAGCGCCGCGCAGACCATCAGCAGTTGACTCGCTTCTACTTTGAACCCTGCGTTTAGCGACAGGAGGGCAAAGCCCAGTAGCGCTACCGGCAGGGCAATCCAGGTAGAGCGTGGCGGACGGTCGCCAAACAGCAACCGTGCTACAACGGGTACCAGCAAAATCCCCAAGCTGTTGATAAACGCGCTTTCACCCAGGTGGTCAGAGTAATTTAACCCCATAATCCAGAAAGCTATCGCGGCGCTGAACAAAAAGCCTACCAGTACGCCGCGCCTTATCCTACGCGCGGGTAAGCGCCTTAGAGCAGGCCAGGCGAAGGGTAGGAGTATCAGCCCTGCCAGCAAAAAGCGCGTACCAATAAACAGTAACGGCGGCATGCCCGCTAACGCTTCTTTAGAAAAAATCCATCCGCCAGCGGCTACCACCGTTACCAGCAATAGCAATGCATCGGCTTGCCATGGCGCTTGCTTGATCGTGCTCACGCAGTGCCGCTACCGAACAGTGCACCGGCAATCCTAAAGCCTGCTACCCAGGTACCCACCGCAGAGCCTAATGTTGCCAAAATAAACACCAGCAGCGTGCGTGAGACGCGATTTTTCCACCAACCTTTGAGCTCGGTGACATCATGGCGTAGTGTCGAAAAGTCGCGCACCTTCGGTTTGCGCATATAGAGTTCGACCCCCGCAGCGACAAAGCCTGCACCAATGGTGGGGTTAAGCGAGGTCAGTGGGGCGGCAAAGAAGGTGGCAATCACCGTCACAGGGTGCGCAAGTGCCGCTATCGTTGCGCCGCCGGATAAAATGCCATTGATTAAAAACCACTCAATGACCAACTGCCAGCCAAGCTCAGTATTGCGCGAAAAGCCGATCACAAAACCGGTGATAACCAGCGCGGTAATCAACCAAGGGGCTGCTTTCCAGAGTTTAGACGGTGGTGGCGTTGCCTCCAGCGATTCACGCTCTGTGGTAGGGTTTTCGGGAAGCGGTGCTTCCAGGTGTTCACCGGTGCCTTTTAAATGCCCAGCACCCAGCACCACTAACACGTTTTGGTAGCGCCCAGGCGGCGCTTCTTCAGCTAAGCGCAGTGCCATATAGCGGTCGCGTTCGCGAATAAGCGGGGTATAGAGCGCTTCTGATTCGGCAGCAAATTCGCTGAAAGTAGCTTCCAGCATATCGCCTTCTTTGAGCTTTTCGATGTCCTCTTTGGAAACATCCTGGCGCGACATGACGCTGCCAATGAGTCCCGAAAATAGCGAGAAGCGTTGCCACCAGGGGACATTGCGATAAATGCGTTTTAATGTAATGCCAACGTCACGATCGACCAACATTAAAGGCAGTTTGCGGGTACGGCACTCTTCTACTGCTGCACGCATTTCAGCGCCAGGCTGAATACCTGACTGCTCAGCAATCCGTTGCTGAAACGCACCAAGCGCCAGGCTTGCCGCTACCATGCCTGCCTTGCCCTGTTTAAATACCTGAAAAAGATCCTGTTCCCCCATGGCGTCGGGGTTATCCATGCTGTGATGACGTGCGTCGCATAGCTCAATGGCAACGGCATCGAAAGTGCCACTGTTGATTAATTGGCGAACGTCATCGGCACTTTCGGCAGAGACGTGAGCGGTGCCGAGCAGGGTGTAACGGGTGCCGCCAACGGTGACGGTTTTTAACGGGCCGCTGGTCTTAGGCTGCGCGTTGGGTTCTTGCGCCAGCGGTGTTGTATCGTCATGGATCATTAATGTGTCTCAATTTGAATAGAAAGCATTGATACGTGTTTAACGACGCCAGAAGGCGGGTGTAAATAGCACAAGTACCGTGAAAATTTCCAAGCGGCCCAGCAGCATCGCTAGCACCAAAATCCACTTGGCTAGACTGGGCAAGTCGCCGTAATGGCTGCTAGCTTCGCCCAATGCTGGGCCTAAATTATTTAGTGCAGAGCCAACAGTTGACCAAGCGGTAACTTGGTCAACACCGGTGGCCATAACGCCCACCAGCATCAAGAAAAATAGCATGACGTAGGCTGAGAAAAAGCCCCATACCGCCTGGGCGATGCTGTCGGGAACACTAACTTTGCCCACTTTAACGGCAATCACTGCGTTGGGGTGAATAAGGCGCATGACTTCACGCATACCCTGCTTCAAGATCAGAATAATGCGGATTACTTTCATGCCGCCCGCCGTCGATCCGGAACAACCACCTACAAAGGCGGCAACAAATAACAGAAACGGTAACGCACCCGGCCAGCCTGAAAAGTCGGCAACTGCAAAGCCCGCAGTGGTGGCGACAGAGACGACTTCAAATAGCGCGTGTCGCAGACCTTCAACATCGTCGTAGGTGTCCGTGAGCCACAAAGTAATCACGGTGATCGTGGTTAACCCAGCAAGAAAGATCATTAAAAAGCGCGCTTCAGGATCCTGAAAGTAGTGCAGCAGACGCTTTTCACGCCAAGCAATAAAGTGCAGGCTAAAGCTGAAGGCTGAGATCAGCATAAAGCCAACGCAAATCAGCTCAATGGCGGCACTGTCAAAATAGCCGATGCTGGCATCATAGGTCGAAAATCCACCAATCGCGACGGTCGAAAAGCTGTGTCCCAAGGCATCGAACCAGCTCATCCCCGCCAACATGTAAGCGACCATACAGGCCAGCGTTAGCGTTGCGTAGATGTACCATAGTGCTTTAGCGGTTTCGGTAATTCGCGGCGTCAGCTTTGAATCCTTTAACGGCCCAGGAATTTCAGTACGGTACAGGGCCATTCCCCCGACACCCAAGGTGGGCAAAATGGCCACCGCTAACACTACAATCCCCATGCCGCCTAACCACTGCAACTGCTGGCGATAGTAAAGGATGGATTCTGGCAGAAAATCGATGCCAGTAATGACGGTTGCACCGGTCGTGGTTAGCCCAGAAAACGATTCAAATACCGCATCGGTGACACCGAGCGAGCCTTCACCAAACAGCATCAGTGGTAGCGAGCCGAAGAGTGCCAGTACGGTCCAAAACATGGCCGCAATAATAAAACCGTCGCGAATCCGTAGCTCTTTATGGGCGCGGCGATTGGGTAGGAAAAGCAGTAAGCCCGTAATCACTGAAATGGCGATGCCGCTCATGAAAGCGTGCCAAACACCGTCGCGAAACCAAAGCGATATCAGCATGGGTGGCAACATGGTGAGGCTGAATAGCATCAACAGTAGCCCTAAAATGCGTAGTATGACCCGCAAACTCATAGCAGTGGTTGCCTCATAGCGGTGGCCTGTTTTCTTGAAGAGCGTTGCCTAGAAGGCCATTGCCTAGAAGAACGTTAATCCCACTTGGAACAGCCGCTCCACGTCACGAATGCGCCGCTTATCAATCACGAACAGAATGACGTGGTCGCCGCTCTCTACCATCACATCCCCATGGCCGATCATGACCTCTTTGCCGCGCACAATGGCACCAATGGTGGTGCCTTCAGGCAGATTGATCTCAGCTATAGTCCGGCCCACCACTTTGGACGACTGCTTATCACCGTGGGCGATCGCCTCGATGGCTTCCGCAGCACCACGGCGCAGTGAGTGTACGTTGACAATATCGCCCCGGCGGACGTGGGTAAGCAGGCTGCCGATGGTCGCTTGCTGAGGTGAAATGGCGATATCGATTTCGCCCCCCTGAACCAAGTCCACGTAGGCAGCGTTGTTAATCAGCGTCAGTACCTTCTTGGCGCCCAAGCGTTTGGCCAGCAGCGACGACATAATATTGACCTCGTCGTCGTTGGTCAGGGCACAAAAGATATCGCAGTCTTCAATGTTCTCCTCTTCCAGCAGCCGCTTGCTGGTGGCGCTGCCGTGGAGTACCACCGTTCGGTCAAGCCGCTCGGAAAGCGCAGTACAGCGCTCTAAACTGTGCTCGATAATCTTAACTTGGTGGCTGTGCTCCAAGTGCTCGGCCAAGCGTTCACCGATATTGCCCCCACCGGCAATCACCACCCGTCGGAAATCCCGTTCAACGCGGCGTAGTTCGCTCATTACCGCGCGAATATCACGCCGTGCGGCCAGGAAAAACACCTCGTCGTCGGCTTCAATCACCGTATCGCCACGGGGAATAATCGGTCGGTTGCGGCGATAAATGGCTGCGACGCGTGTTTCCACATTGGGCATATGCTCGGCGAGAAAGGCTAAATCCTGTCCCACCAGTGGGCCACCGTAGAACGCCTTGACCGCCACCAGCTGCACCAAACCACCGGCAAACTCCAACACCTGCAGCGCACCGGGGTGCTCAATCAGGCGGCGAACATGATCCGTGACCACTTGTTCAGGGCTGATCAGTACATCAATAGGAATCGCTTCGTGGGCAAACAACCCCTTACGGGTGAGGTAGGCGGTTGAGCGTACGCGGGCAATTTTAGTAGGCGTGCGAAACAGCGTATGGGCGACTTGGCAGGCGATCATATTGATTTCATCGGTGTTGGTCACCGCAATCAACATATCGGCGTCTTCACAGCCTGCCTGACGCAGCACAATGGGATACGAAGCCGCGCCCGTCACGGTGCGAATATCCAGCTTGGTGTGCAGTTCGCGCAGTTTCGCGCCGTCGGTATCGACGACGGTAATATCGTTTTCCTCGCGGGCGAGGTGCTCCGCTAAGGTGCCGCCGACCTGGCCGGCGCCGAGAATGATGATTTTCATTGCTAAGCATCGGTTCCGTTGTAAGCGCCAGCGCGTTCTCGGCAAGAGATATATGCGCTGCAATAAAGACGGCGGCCAGTGTAAACCAGCCGCCGTTGAAAAGCAGGTCGGGATTACTCGAGTGTGAAGCCAACTTTTATCGTGACCTGCCAGTGAGCGATACGGCCGTCCTCAATATGGCCACGAGTGTCGGTGACTTCGAACCAGCGCAAGTTATGAATGGTTTCTGATGCTTTGGCGAGGGCACTTTGCACAGCGTCTTCAATTCCCTTTTCAGAAGAACCGGTTAGCTCGATATGCTTATAAGTGTGAGTACTCATAGTGTCTCCATCCTTGTCATCGGTTCACCGCCCTGGTAGGGCAGTATATTAAGCAGTACGCTTCTCTAGTCTGGCATAAAAAAAGCCATCATGACTGCTTTGCGCGGGAAACAGTTGACGTCCTTGGCCACTTGGTTCGCCCCAGGCTACGTCATTTGGCGTGGTGACTTCTGCATCGGGCGTGCGGTCAAGAAAGGCATTGATTTGCTCAGCGTTTTCCTCGGGCAGCACTGAACAGGTGGCGTATAGCAAGGTGCCGCCTGGGCGAAGTAGTGACCAAAGGTTATCCAGCAGTTGGCGCTGTAGCTTAGCGAGCTGGCGAATATCCTCTTTACGGCGCAGTTTTTTAATGTCGGGGTGACGACGAATAACGCCTGTGCCAGAACAGGGCGCATCAAGCAAAATCGCGTCGAAAGGCGCGCCATTCCACCAGTCTTGCTGGGTAGCATCAGCGTGCTGCAGTTCCGCCGTTAAGCCTAGGCGGTTCAGTGTATCGTCTACACGCCCTAAGCGCTGGTTGTCGCTATCAATGGCCGTCAGAGCAATATCAAACTGCTCTAATAGGTGGGCAGTTTTACCGCCAGGTGCACAGCAAGCATCGAGAACGTGAGCGCCTGGGCGGGGGGCTAATGCAGGCCCTAACAGGGCGGCGGAGAGCTGAGCGGCTTCGTCTTGGACGCTGACATGACCTTCTTCAAAGCCGGGAAGTATGGTGACATCACAGGGTGCATCCAAGGTAATGCCATCCGGCGCATGTAGGCATAGGTGCCCACTTAATCCCTGCTCGGTCAACTGTTGTAAATAGGCTTCACGGTCGTTGTGGTGCTGATTGACTCTCAGCGTCATGGGGCCTGGTTCATTGTTCGCTGCGGCAATGGCGCGCCACTGTTCAGGCCAAGCGCTGCGCAACGCATTAAGCAGCCAGGGCGGGTGCTCCAGGGCAACGCTCTCATCTAGGTCAACAGCGGCTTGAAGCTCTTCGGATTCACGCTGGAGGCGGCGCAGGCAGCCGTTAAGCACTCGGGTGGCCCACTCTTTGCCTAGCAGGCGAGCGGCGCCAGCGGTTTCGCCAACCGCCGCGTGGGCCGGAATACGCATATAAAGCAGCTGGTAGATTCCTACCAGTAACAAGGCGTGAACATCGCTATCGCGCTTTTTAAAAGGCTGCTTGAGCAGTGCGCCAGCCAATGCTTCCAGGCGCGGTAAGCGTCGGCAAGTACCGTAACACAGCTCTTTTAACAGGCTGCGGTCGCGGGCAATCACGCTGTGCTCATCTAGCCCGGCTAGCGAGCCTTGGTCAGTCAAAACAGGGACTAGCGCACGGGCGGCCGCGGCGCGAACTTCCTGGCCGCTGCCGCCTTTGGGTGGGCGATTCTGGCTCATTCACTAACTCCTTGATGAGCGGCGGCGTGCCCAAGGCGTGCGCCGACGGTAAGCGGGGTTTGACGGGCGTTAAGCAGGTCGCGCACGGCCATCGCTTTACCACCAGGTAACTGGGCGTGGCTAACGCATAGTACTTCTTGGCCTTGCTCGCCACAGGCAATGCGTAGGTGATCCTCGCCATGTTGAAGTAGTGTGCCGGGCGAAGTGGGAGGCTGTTCGCCTAGTTCAACACTGGCCATCAACAAACGTAAGCGATCATTGCCTAACGTGCACCAAGCCACTGGCCACGGGTTAAAGGCACGGATTTTGCGCGCTAGCTGCTCGGCAGGCTGATGAAAGTCCAGCTCTGCTTCCGCCTTACTGAGCTTAGCGGCGTAGGTGACGCCCTCGTCAGGTTGCGGTGTTGCTTTTAAATCGTTGCTGTCCAGCGCATCCAGCACGTTAATCAGCGCATTCGCCCCTTGAATGGCCAGCCGATCATGCAAGTCTCCGCCCGTGGTGCGCGAGGTGATTGGCGTACGAACTTCATACAGCATCTCACCGGTATCCAGGCCCGCATCCATCTGCATAATGGTGACGCCTGATGCGCTATCACCGGCTTCAATAGCGCGTTGGATGGGGGCAGCACCTCGCCAGCGTGGCAGCAGAGAGGCGTGTACGTTGATACAGCCTAAACGGGGAATGTCGAGCACGGCCTGTGGCAGTAGTAGCCCGTAAGCAACGACAACCATTACATCGGCATTCAATGCTGCCAGTTCCGCTTGGGCGTCAGAGTCTTTTAAGCTGACGGGCTGGTAGACAGGTAGCCCATGCTCAACAGCGAGCTGCTTGACGGGGCTGGGGGTGAGCTTGCGCCCGCGGCCTGCTGGGCGGTCAGGTTGAGTATATACCGCTACCACTTGATGCTGACTTTCGAGCACGGCAGCAAGGCTTGAGGCGGCGAAATCAGGCGTGCCAGCAAAAACAACGCGCAACTGTGACATGGTGATGACTACCTAGCATTGAAGGGGGAAAGTAATCGTGTGCCGTGGGGGAAACAAATAAAGGCCGAGAAGCAACGCTACAACGCACCAGCAATAACGTTCAGTGCGTTTGCAGCGTGTCAGCTCGGCCAGCAATAACACGGCGTAGGTCGGTTTATGCGTTGTTTAATAGCTTGTGGCGTTTTTGCATCTTTTTCATCACTCGGTCACGCTTTAGGGGTGATAAGTAGTCAACAAAAAGCACGCCTTCCAAATGGTCGTACTCATGCTGAATGCAGTGGGCTAATAAACCATCGGCTTCTAGCTCGTAGGGCTCACCACTACGATCTAGCGCGTTCAGCTTTACTTTTAAATAGCGCGGTACTTCCGCGTAGTATTCCGGAATCGATAAACAGCCTTCAGAAAGCGGCTCTTTTTCGTCACCAATCGGCTCATAGCGCGGATTAATAAGTACTAGCGGCTGCGAGTTATCGTCGCTGACATCCATTACTACGACACGCCGATGAACATCGATTTGCGTCGCTGCAAGGCCAATGCCGCGCGCGTCGTACATGGTCTCCAACATATCGTCGACGAGCTGGCGGACCT
Organism: Halomonas sp. KG2; assembly: GCA_030440445.1. Taxonomy (NCBI): domain Bacteria; kingdom Pseudomonadati; phylum Pseudomonadota; class Gammaproteobacteria; order Oceanospirillales; family Halomonadaceae; genus Halomonas; species Halomonas sp. KG2. The sequence goes on from CP098528.1 coordinate 693,513, forward strand.
CATCGTCAACGGTTTCCACCGGTGCAGCCTTGGTGCGCAGGCGCTCGTCGGGGAATTCGAGAATAGGAAGTTTGGCCATGGCGTTACAATCACCGTTATGCTGAGTCTTTAATATGAGCAGGCCTTGCCACCTGTGTTGGCAGGCCTAAGTGCTTTACTATCGGCCACTATATCATGCTGTAAGCGTTCCTGGGCACGCACAACGCCATGCAGCTCCCCTCAACGGCTTCACCCATAACTGACAAGAGAGCACAGGATGGTGGTGAAAAGGGCAGTGGCGAAAAGGTTTCTTTATTATAGCGTGTCGTTGGCATGTTTGACGCTTATGACGACCGCCGCATTTGCGTGGGAATCACCGCAGCGGGTGGTAACGCTTTCTCCCCAGATGCGCGCCGTTCCTCAGCAAGAGGCAATGGCGCCGCTGCCGATGGAAACGATCCGGGCGTTTTTGCGAGCGCACCGAGTCGCAGAGCCGGACACGCCTATACGGGAGCTGGCCTACGTCGTGGGCGGTGAGAATCAACGATTGTTGAGTGGCGCAGGAGATACGTTGTATGCGCGCGGCGTACTACCGTCCAGAGCGCGTTTAGGAATTTATCGTCCGGGCGAGCATTATGTTTCCGCTGAGGGTACCCCGTTGGGTACGGAGTTAATCAATATTGGCCAAGCGCGCCAGCTCAGCAGAGAGGGAGATATTGCCCGCCTAGAAGTGCTCAGCGCCTACCAGGAGGTGCGTAATAACGATATTTTGCTGCCGCTTGACACCCCGCTGTTTGCATCTCCGTCGTCAGAAAATAGTTTTCAGCCTCGTTTACCGTTGAACGATGTCGCTGGTCAGATTATTGCGGTACCTGGCGGAGTGCGCTTTATTGGACGCTTACAAATAGTGGCCCTGGATATTGGTACTCAGGATGGCTTGCAGCCCGGCCATGTATTACATGTTGGCCAGCAGGGGGAACTTGTTAACGACCCGCGTAGCCAAGAGCTTCTGCAACTACCCGCCACTGAAGCGGGAAGCGTCATGGTGGTAAAGCCGTATAGCCTGATGAGCTATGCGTTGGTGATGCAGACATCGAACGTTTTAGCGGTTGGAGACCGGGTACACTCGCCGGTACGCTAAACACCATACAACTAACAGGGGATAGGTATGGATGCCAAGGAGTGGCTAGTGGTGAATGAGCTACCGGGTATGGGGGCGCTTCGCACCGCAGCGCTGGCTGCGAAGCAGCCGCAATGGCCCCATGGCTGGCTTGCTGGGTTGCCCAGCAACGCCGCGAGTGCACTGCGGCTTTGGCTAGCGCAGCCAGAGCGAAGCCCGTTGCAGCAGGCAGTCGACCATACCTTCGCATGGCTGGCGGCCGCGCCTAATCGCCATTTGCTCCATCGTAATCACCCCGCATGGCCTGAGTTGCTCGATCAATTGCCGGATCCCCCCGTGGTGCTGTGGGCACAAGGTGATCTTAGTGCACTAGATGGCCCAAAACTGGCCATGGTGGGCACTCGGCGTCCCACTACTGAAGGAAGCGGTAATGCTCAGGCGTTTGCCAGAGAGCTTGTTAATCGCGGCTGGTGCATCGTCAGCGGCATGGCTCTCGGAGTTGATGGGGTGGCACAGCGCGCAGCGTTAGCGGCAGGAGGGCAGTCGATTGCGGTGCTTGGCTGTGGCGTTGATGTTATTTATCCGCCCCGTCACCGTGATTTACATGAGCAGCTAAGCAGCGTGCGAGGAGGCTTGTTATTATCTGAGCATCCGCCGGGAACCGTTGCTCGGCCAGCCTTCTTTCCTCGACGGAACCGAATTGTGACCGGCCTTTCATTAGGTACGTTAGTGGTCGAAGCGACTGAGAAGAGCGGCTCATTGGTCAGCGCACGATTAGCCCTTGAGCAAGACCGTGAGTTGTTTGCACTGCCCGGGTCGCTACATAACGTGCAGGCTCGTGGTTGCCTGCAGTTATTACGTAGCGGTGCAACGCTGGTGCGTCATGTGGACGATATTTTAGAAGAGTTGCAGCACTGGGCTGAACGCTATATGCCAACCGATCCACGTACTATCGCTGACAACGCAAGCCTTGATTTGCCTATTGAAAACGATGAGCCCAAGGACAACCTACTAAGCGCGCTGGGCGCAACGCCAACGCCGATTGATATATTGGTTCAGAGCGCGGGCCTTACGGTCAGTGAATGCCAACAACGGTTATTGATGCTGGAGCTTGATGGCAAAGTGGCGCAGCAAGCGGGTGGCTGGGTGCGTTTGACGCGGCCATGGTAGGATGTAAGTAACCGTTTTTCATCTACTGAAGATGTAACAATCTCAGGTGATGAGGGGCCGCGTTTGTAACGAGGAGCATCTATGAAATCGGCTGTTGAGGTTAAAGAGGCGGTACGAACATTAAAAGAGGGGGGCGTTATCGCCTGCCCCACCGAAGCAGTCTGGGGGCTGAGCTGTGACCCAGATAACGATGAAGCGTTAGCGCATTTGATGCGTATGAAAGAGCGTGATCCCGCCAAAGGGGTGATTCTTGTTGCTGCGAATATTCAGCAATTTCAGCCTTGGCTAAACCAACTGCCAGTTGCACTGCATGCGCCCTTAGCGGCCAGTTGGCCTGGCCCCAATACCTGGCTAGTGCCTGACAATGGCCGTAGTCATGGTTTGGTACGCGGTGCCCATCAAAGTGTGGCTCTGCGGGTGACCGACCATCCACTAATGAAAGCGCTCTGTGAGGCTTTTGGTGGCCCGCTCGTCTCTACCTCTGCTAATCGCGCGGGCGACCCACCCGCCATGAGCGCTGATGAAGTCGCGGCTATTTTCGGTGAGGAGGTCGCGGCGATTGTCGCGGGTGAGCTTGGAGGAAACGCAAAGCCCAGCACCATCAGAGACCTGGTGTCGGGCAAAGTCATGCGTTCATAGCGAAGCGCCTTGAGCTTTCTCTGCCGTTGACTACTTACCAATCACACTTATCCTCAACCTCTTTGGAGTTACTGTGGCTCACGAGCACCTAGACGACGTTAAACATTACCTTCTGGATCTGCAGGAGCGGTTGTGTGCAGGGCTTGCCGCTGCTGACGGAAAAGCAACATTTAAAGAAGATAGCTGGCAGCGTGAAGAAGGCGGTGGCGGACGTTCAAGGGTCATCGAAGAGGGCGCTGTTTTCGAGAAAGGTGGTGTTAATTTTTCACATGTTTACGGTGCTCAGTTGCCCCCCTCGGCGACGGCGGCACGACCGGAACTAGCCGGACGTAGCTTTCATGCGGTGGGTGTTTCCTGGGTGCTCCATCCTGAAAATCCTAATGTGCCGACAAGTCATGGAAACGTGCGCTTTTTTATCGCTGAAAAACAGGGTGAAGCGCCGGTATGGTGGTTTGGTGGTGGCTTTGATCTAACGCCTTACTACCCGGTGTTTGAAGATGTTGTGCACTGGCATCGGGTTGCCCAGGCTGCCTGCGTGCCATTTGGCGAAGAGGTATATCCGCGCTACAAAGCGTGGTGCGATGAGTACTTCTACCTTAAGCATCGCGACGAGACACGCGGTGTTGGTGGGCTGTTTTTCGATGATTTAAATGAAGGCAGTTTCGACGACTGTTTTGCTTTTCAGCGTGCGGTGGGCGACAGCTTTTTGGACGCCTACGTACCGATTGTAGAGCGCCGTAAGGGTGATGCATGGGGTGAAAAAGAGCGTGATTTTCAGCTTTACCGCCGCGGCCGCTATGTAGAATTTAACTTAGTGTGGGATAGGGGCACTCTGTTTGGCTTGCAAAGTGGTGGGCGCACCGAATCTATCTTGATGTCGATGCCGCCGCTAGCCCGTTGGGAGTACGCATTTACACCACCCGAGGGCAGCCGAGAGGCTAAGTTGCACGAGTACTTGGTGCCACGCGACTGGCTAGCCGAAGCCACCCAGTTGGGTAAAGTGTAAGGAGCCTGTATGACCGACCGTTACTGTGTCTTTGGAAACCCGATTAAGCACTCTAAGTCGCCATTAATTCACGAAGAGTTTGCTAATCAAACTCAGCAACCTATGACCTATACCGCCGAACTTGCACCGGTGGAAGGTTTTGTCAGCGCCTGGCGAGAATTTGTGGCAGCGGGTGGTCGAGGGGCGAACGTGACTGTCCCCTTCAAAGGCGATGCCTTTGCGCTGTGCGATACCCTGAGCCACCGCGCCAAGCGCGCTCAGGCGGTGAATACGCTGATTGTCGGCGGCAATGGCCGTACCTACGGTGATACCACTGACGGTATTGGGCTGGTGCGTGACCTTGGATACCATCACGTGCCCATTAAGGATAAACGCGTGCTGGTGATCGGTGCCGGTGGTGCAGTGCGTGGTGTGCTTGAACCGCTGCTTGCCGAGCAACCTCGTGACGTTGTTATCGTCAATCGGACGGCGGACAAAGCCGCCCAATTAGCAGATGCATTTGCCGACTTAGGCACCCTTCATGGCGGTGGGTTTGAGACGTTAGAAGGCCAGTTTGATCTGGTGATCAATGGCACCAGCGCCAGTCTTTCTGGGGATTTGCCGCCGCTGCCGGATAACTTATTTAATCAAGGCGCTTGGGCCTACGACATGATGTATGGCTCAGAACCCACGGTGTTTTTGCAGTGGGCAGGCCCACGCGGCGCCAAGTTGCTCGATGGCCTGGGGATGCTGGTTGAACAAGCTGCTGAATCTTTCTTTTTATGGCGTAACCTGCGACCCGCAACAGCCCCGGTGCGTACACTGTTAAGGCAATCGTTGAACGTCGCCAGTGACTAGCGATAGCGAGCGTTTCCATACGCTCTGAAGATAAGACAGCAAAAGGCAGCCATTGCGGCTGCCTTTATTGGTTAGTGCTGGTTGTTCTCGCATGTTTAGCGAGATTTGGTGTAAAAGCCAATCATGCACATAACGAGACCAACCACAGAGACCAGCATACCGCCGTTAACCAGCAGCGGTGAGCGCTCAAGCCACGATACAAAGGGCTGCGGCGTGTCACGGCACGCATTTGTCAGGTAATCCCAATGCCCCCCGTCGAGCTGGCAAGCGCGTACGTCACCCAGTTCCCAGAAATAGACGCCGAGCAACACTAAAATCGGCAAGACAAGCAGCAATAAACCAATTCGAATCATTCAAACCTCAACACTAAGATGCTTAGGGGCGTGGGCAGTTGGGCGTGCGGCCGCTATTGCGTGCCTGCTCGTAGCTTGCCATGGCGTTATTCATGCTGGCTTGAAGTCCTTCGATACGCTGGCCTTCACTTGGGTGCGTCGACATCCAGGCGGGCGGAGCGCCACCGCCGGAGGCCGCCTGCATATTTTCCCAAACGGTAACGCTTTCCCGTGGATCAAAACCGGCTTGGGCCATTAACTGAAGGCCGATAACATCGGCTTCACTTTCATGACGACGGGAGAACGGCAACGCAATACCGTATTCCGCTCCCATTCCCAGCACCCCCATCAGTTGTTGGCCACCCGGGGTTTGCATGCCGGAGGTGCTGGCAAGCACCGATAAACCAAGTGACGTTGCGCTTTTTGTTGAGGCGCGTTCGTTGGCATGATTCGCAATGACGTGACCAATTTCGTGGCCGACAACCGAGGCTAGCTGGTTTTGATTGGTGGCGATATCAAGCATGCCCGTATTCACACCCATGTAGCCACCGGGCAGAGCAAAGGCGTTGGGCTGTTCAGATTCAAAGACACGGATTTGCCAATCAAGATTACGCTGTTCGGCTGGCAATACTTCTACAATGGCATCTGCGATGCACTGCACATAGCGATGGCTTGCCTGACCTGCGGTGGGAATATCTTGTTGATACTGCGCAAAGGCTTGCTGGCCCATTTGATTGAGCTGATCATCTGAAAGCAGCAGCAACTGAGAACGACCGGTAGGTGACGTGGAGCATGCTGCGACAGAAGCACACAGTGCGGTAACAGCCAAGGGACGAAGCCAGCGCATAAGCGGTTTCCTTATAGACGAGTAGGGATCTTTGCACACAAGATAACCACTGTCAGTGGTAAATCAACTCATATCATAACGCACTCTGAGGACAATCATGGATGCTGAATTGAGCCACCGCTTAACGCGGTTGCTGGACCACGTAGAACACTGGTTGCCGCCTGTACCGACCCAGGTGGATTGGGACAAGCATGTGGCGGCTATTTGGCAGCGCCATCCGTTAGGTGGACGATTGGTTCCCGTACCACCGCGCGACACGATGACGCTGGATGATCTGTTAGGCATCGAGCGTCAAAAATTAGCCTTAGTCGATAACACCCGTGCATTTTTGCAGGGGCTACCTGCCAACCATGGTTTGCTGTGGGGATCACGTGGCAGCGGGAAGTCATCGGTGATTCGTGCGCTGCTTAACTCGTTGGCGAATGATGGGCTGCGCTTGATTCAAGTGGATCGCCACGATTTAGGTAGTCTGCCGATATTGGTAGAACAGCTGCGCGATACGCCGCATCGTTTCGTGGTGTATTGCGACGATCTTTCGTTTGAAGGTAATGATGATGCTTACAAGGCGCTAAAAAGCGTCTTAGACGGCGCATTAACGGGGCCGCCGGAAAACGTCTTGTTGTATGCCACTTCTAACCGCCGCCATTTATTGCCGGAATCCATGGACGACAATAGCGGTACACGTCTTGTCGGTGAAGAGCTGCATCACGGTGACGCTGTTGAGGAAAAGATCTCATTGTCGGATCGTTTCGGCTTATGGTTAGGTTTTCATCCTTTCAGCCAGGCGACTTACCTAGAGGTCTGTGAGCACTGGGTGGCTCGTATTGGTGATAAGCAGGATTGGGGTGAGGCCGCACGGGCAGAAGCGGTTCGCTTTGCCACGCTAAGAGGAGGGCGCAGTGGCCGAACGGCTTGGCAGTTTGCAGCCCAGTGGGTGGGCCGCAAACGGCTTCATGAAGGAAGTCGTCAGGCTTAACGCACAGGCGTCAACTGGCCGTCGGCGCCTACGTTTAGGCGAATGGTCGGCGTTAAAAGCCCTGCAGGTAATGTCATACCCAGTCCACGCAGGTCTCCTGGCGTGATAGCAAGCTCACTGCCAGGCGGTAGTGAGCCCTGGGTGGCTAACTGGCTGGCGAGTTCTAGCATTGGCATCATACGCTGGGTGTCGGTAGTCAGGATATCAAACGATACCGGTAGACGTAACGTTGAGTCTTCCCCTGATGTTAGCGTTACATCCTCTTGATATTGGCCTTGCACTGGATCGACCCCCGGCATATCGAGCATCCAACGGAAGCCTGACATCTCAACAGCGGGCATACCGGTAGGTAAACCAAGGCCCATCGCTAAGGTGGCCTGAACGGGCAAGCTGCCAGTGCCAAGGCTAGACGCAAGCAAACTTGTCAGGTCGCTAGTATCAAGCCCTGCTTGCACGTTATAAGGGCCAATACGTACCTCTTCAATGCCCAGCGATGTGACCGCCAAGCGAAAGGCAAATAAGCCTGTTTGGGGCAGAGCAAGGCAACCTGCTAGCAAGCTTGCCATCAGCAGTAAGAGCAACCCGCGCCCACGTTTAATTGCGTAGTGCATTAATAATATCTCTCCTAAGAAGGGCAAAGGTTCAGAGGTGCATAATGTCAGAGAGGCGATTGCCGAAAAACGCGGCTATTTGAGAGCTAGTGCGGATAGCTGTCAAGCAAATTTACTCGATAATGGGGGCCATCAACCAAAACGCCTGCTGATGAGGGTCAGCAGGCGTTTGGTAGATTAATGAGCGAGCCTCAGCGGCGGCTTTTACGTGCTTCTTTAGTACGGTTGAGCTCGCGTTTTTTGGCTTTCTCTTTATCGCTTGCCCCTGCCATGTGGTCAAACGGGTTGCTACCCGAACGGAACTCAAAGCGCATTGGCGTACCGCGAACCTTCAACACTTTGCGGAAGGTGTTGGTTAGATAGCGGCGATAGGCTTCCGGCAGTGATTCAGTCTGATTGCCATGCACTACGATGATAGGCGGGTTGCTACCACCTTGGTGTGCCATGCGCAGTTTGATACGCCGGCCGTTAACCATGGGCGGCGGGTGCTGGCTGACCGCATCTTGAAGCAGCGTGGTCAATCGGTTGGTCGACCAATGAGCGTTCGCAGCATTGAAAGCTCGTTCGATCGAAGGATAAAGATCACCCACAGCGGTGCCGTGCAGGGCGGAGATAAAATGCATCTCGGCATACTCGGCAAAGCCCAAGCGGCGCTTAATTTCTGCGCGCATTTTCTCTTTCGCTTCGCTTTCCAGTCCGTCCCACTTATTGATGGCCAGTACTAACGCGCGGCCAGTGGTTAGCACGTAGTCTAGCAGGTGAAGATCTTGCTCAACTAAACCGCTGCGCGCATCCAGTACCATGACCGCGACGTGACACTCTTTGATCGCATCAAGGGTTTTGATAATGGAAAACTTTTCAGCAATCTCGCGAACGTTCTTACGCCGCCGAATACCTGCAGTATCAACCAATACGTAGGGCTTACCACGACGCTCGAACGGGATTTCAATCGCATCGCGGGTAGTGCCTGCCTCATCGAATACAACAACGCGCTCTTCACCCAACAGCCGATTAACCAATGTGGATTTGCCCACATTAGGACGGCCAATAACACCGATACGAATGCCTTTGGTGCCCGTGTCCCCAGGAATGCTGGGATCGCGCTCGGGAAACGGCTCCAGCACGGTATCAATGAGCAGTGAGACATTGCGACCATGGGCGGCAGCAATCGGCCATGGGTCGCCAAGCCCTAAGGTCCAGAAGTCGGCCATGGCCGAATGCTCTTCTAAACCATCGGTTTTGTTGACTACCAGCCAGGTTTTTTTCTGATTAACGCGCAGATGATTCGCAATGGCCTCATCAGCCACGTTAAGCCCTGCGCGGGCGTCTACTAGAAACAGTACAATATCGGCTTCATCAATGGCGGCCAGGGACTGTTCGGCCATTGCCGCATCAATCCCTTCTTCGTCACCGCTGATGCCGCCGGTATCAATCACCGTATACGCTTTGCCGCCTAGCATTCCGTTCCCGTATTTACGGTCACGGGTAAGGCCAGGAAAGTCCGCTACGAGCGCATCGCGTGAGCGGGTTAGGCGGTTAAACAACGTCGATTTGCCCACATTGGGCCGACCGACTAAAGCAATGACGGGTGTCATGGGGTTACTTCCAGGGTTTCCAGGCGACCATTATTGGCCTGGACATGAATGGTGCTGCCTTCAGTGGCAGGACGCACGCTGATGCCAGATTTGTGCACGCGCGTACGGCCTACTAACGTGCCTTCGCGGGCATCAAGTAGATGAACGTAGCCTTCGAAGTCACCGACGACCACGCGGCCATCTGCAAATGCAGGTGCTGTTAACCGGCGGTCTTCCAAGTCATCGTTACGCCACACTTCTTGTCCGTTGTCGGCATTCAGGCCAACGACGTGGCTATCATCAGTGACCACTAGCAGAATGTTACCTACCAAAATAGGCGTATGGCGGCTAGATAAGTTGCTTTCCCATAGAACGCCACCGCGGGTTGCTTCCAAAGCTACGACGCTACCGTTATAGCTAGTAACGAAAAGTCGACCATCAGGCGTTACTACCGGCTGACCGGCAAGATCAACCAACCTGTCGACGTCGCTACGTCCGCGGGGAGTCGCAATTTGTAACTCCCACAGTGGCTGACCATTGCGGTTGTCTAATGTTGCTAGGCGTCCGTTAGCAAAACCAACAAAGCTTACAGGATCAATGACCATTGGCGTGCCGGTACCACGAAGGGTGAGCGACGGTTGTGAGCTGGCATATACCCAACGCTCCTCGCCAGTGACGCGGTCGAGCGCGGTGATTTGGCCATCAACGCTCTGCACCAGTAGTAGCTGTTGATTCGCTTGAGGTGCTGCCAGCACTTCACTGGAAACCCGTGAGCGCCAATTGACACTACCGTCGCGCTGATCCAGAGAAATAACTTCACCGTTACGGGTGCCTAAATAAACCTGACCTGCAATAGCGTTAAGCGCGCTTGAAATAGGCGTATCCAGCTCGATTTCCCACTTGCGTTCGCCGTTATCCGCATTAAATGCGGCCACCAGTCCATTGGCATCCGCAGCAAATACGCTGTCGCCTTCACGCGCCGGAGCAATGGGGTAACGGGCACGACCAAGACCATCGCCTACGTCTCTGTCCCATACCTCATTAAGTGTTGAGGTTGCTGTAAAACTACGCAGCTCTTTAGGCGAGTCAGCCGTTTCGCCTTTACTGGCACAGCCTGCTAGCAAGGCGAGTGCCACGGCTCCGACGGTAATGCGCACAGACGGCTTTGAAAGTAGCGATTTGGGAAGACTGGTCATGATCATTGTGTCACCTCTTCGACGCCGAGATCATCAAGCTTGAACTGTACGCCGTAAAGCGGCTGATTCTGGGTTTGGGCCAGTTCTAGCACAGTTTGCCAAGCGTCTCGCGCTTGTTCTGTTTGGTCTAACGCAGCGTAAGCGTCGCCGCGCACGTTAGCCTGTTGAGCTGCCAGAGCATCGGTAATCGACTCATCTAACAAACTCAGGGCGGCTTGTGGATTGCCGTTTGCAATCTCAATACGCGCTAATCTCAGCCATGCAAGGCTTTGCACATAGCGGCGAGAGGAGTCGCTAGCCACGTTCTCAAGCGCGCTTTTCGCTGCATCAAGATCACCCTGTTGAACGGCTAAACGTGCTTCCAGCAGTTGCGCTAACTCTGCGTAGAGGGTATCGCCATGGTCACTGGTGATGTCATCAATGAGCTCACGGGCATTGGCTAACTGATCATCTGCCAAAGTGTTGCCCGCGGTCATATTGACGAGTTGCTGATAACGCACGGAGGCGGCTTCTGCCTGGCCTTCTTGATAGTTTTGCCATGCATTCCAGCCAAACACACCCGCCGCAGCAAGAACAGCCCCTGCTATGAGAGAGGTTCCGTTCTCTTTCCACCAGCGTTTAATTACCTCTAGCTGTTCTTCTTCGCTTCTCAGCTCCGCCACGGGCGGCCTCCTGTTCTTTAGCTCAGCCGCAAGGGCGGCTGGCGAGTGTTCGTCTGCCAGAGAGTAGGCAGTAAGGTTAGTGGGGCACTAGGTTTTGCAGTGTCGCGGTGAGCTCAGCCTGAGATACGCGCAACTGTTCGCGATCATCACGCAGGAACTTAAGCGTTACGGCTTGCTCTGCTAGCTCATCTTCGCCCAATAAGACTGCAACAGGTGCGTTGCTTTTGTCCGCTTTTTTCATACGGCTTTTAAAACTGCCGCCACCACAGTGCAACTGCAGCCTAAGGGTTGGCAGCTCACTACGTAGTTTTTCAGCCAGGGTGAGGGCGACAATGGTCGCGTTGTCATCCATGGGTAGCAGATAAACATCGCAGCCACCTAGCGCTTCTTCTGGAATCAGGTCTAATGTTTCCAGCAGCAATATTAAGCGCTCGATACCCATGGCAAAACCAACCGCTGGCGTGGGCTTTCCGCCTAGTTGTTCGACCAGGCCATCGTAGCGACCGCCTGCACATACCGTGCCCTGGCTGCCTAGGGCCGTGGTCGTCCACTCAAATACCGTACGGCAGTAGTAATCAAGACCGCGTACCAAGCGTGGGTTAACAACGTAGTTAATGCCTGCTGCATCCAGCACTGCTTTGAGTTGCTCGAAATGTGTCCGCGACTCATCGTCCAAATGATCCATCAGCTGCGGCGCACCGTTGAGCATTTCCGCCATCGCTGGATTCTTGGAATCCAAAATGCGCAGTGGGTTGCTGGTGAGGCGACGCTTAGAGTCATCATCAAGGACGTCGTGATGCTGGTCAAAATAAGCGACGAGCTTATCGCGATAGGCCGCGCGCGCCTCTGTGGAGCCTAGGGAGTTAAGCTCTAGCGTCACATGTTCCAGTAAGCCCAGCTCTTGCCATAGACGTGCTGAAAGCAGAATGACTTCCGCATCGATATCCGGCCCATCAAAGCCGTACGTTTCTACGCCTACCTGATGGAATTGACGATAGCGGCCTTTTTGCGGACGCTCGTGGCGGAACATCGGGCCTTGATACCACAACCGTTGCGTTTGGTTATGCAGCAAACCATGTTCCATCGCTGCCCGTACACAGCTAGCTGTACCTTCGGGTCGCAGCGTTAGGCTGTCGCCGTTGCGGTCGTCGAACGTGTACATCTCTTTTTCGACAATATCGGTGACTTCACCAATAGAGCGAGCAAATAGCGCCGTTTGTTCAACAATGGGCGTACGGATTTCATCAAAGCCATAGCGATGCATCAGCTGACGCACCTTGGCTTCAAAAAATTGCCAGCGGGGGCTTTCGCTGGGCAATAAATCATTCATACCACGAATAGCTTGAATTTTTTTTGCGGCGGACTTGCTCAATGAAAACTCCTTGTATGGGAGACAACACTGGGGCGGGGAAAAAGGTTATGCCCGCCTCCAGGTTGGGTATCACTTGCTCGGCTTTTTTAAACGCTGCGAGCAATCATGTCGTCTTCTTGCTGCTGTTTTTGGCGTACTTTCTCGCGGATCAATTTTTCCAGGTCATCCACCAGGTGGTCGTTACGCAGCTTGCTAGCGGGTTTGCCATCGATGTACACCAAGTTGGCAGGTGAGCCGCCGGTTAGGCCAATATCGGTTTCTTTCGCTTCACCTGGGCCATTAACGACGCAACCAATCACCGATACGTCCAGTGGGGTCATGACGTCTTCAAGCCGCTCTTCTAGCTGGTTCATGGTGCTGATAACATCAAAATTCTGCCGTGAGCAGCTGGGGCAGGCAATAAAATTAATGCCTTTGGCTCGCAGCCTTAGGCTTTTAAGCATGTCAAAGCCGACTTTAATTTCTTCCACTGGGTCGGCGGCGAGCGATACGCGAATTGTGTCGCCAATGCCATCCATTAGCAGCATGCCAAGGCCAATCGACGATTTCACCGTACCCGAACGCAGGCCGCCGGCTTCGGTAATACCTAGATGAAGTGGCTGCTCGATACGGGTAGCCAGGTCGCGGTACGCGGCTACCGCCATAAACACATCTGAGGCTTTGACGCTGACTTTAAATTCCTGGAAATCAAGGCGATCCAGGTAATCAATATGCCTCATGGCCGACTCCACTAACGCTGCGGGAGTGGGCTCGCCATACTTTTTCTGTAGATCTTTTTCCAGCGATCCGGCATTGACGCCAATACGAATCGGTATGCCATTATCGCGGGCAGCATTAACAACCGCACGTACGCGATCTTCGCGGCCAATGTTACCTGGGTTAATACGCAAGCAGTCGACACCTAGTTCGGCGACACGCAGGGCAATTTTGTAGTCAAAATGAATGTCTGCCACCAGTGGGACATCGACACGCTGCTTAATTTTGCCAAAGCTTTCAGCGGCGTCCATATCGGGTACTGAAACGCGGACAATATCGGCTCCCGCTTTTTCTAACTGCTGAATTTGTGCCACGGTGGCATCGACGTCCAGCGTATTGGTGTTGGTCATGCTCTGAACAGCAATAGGTGCATCACCACCTACGGCCACATTGCCAACGTGAATTTGACGCGAGAAGCGGCGTTTAATCGGAGAAGGGGCGTGCATAAGACGGGTCACTCTCCCAGGGTAAAGCGGGCAACATTATTGGCACCGGCGCGCTGTACAAGGTTAACGTCCTCGCCTTCATAGCGCAGCTCTACGCCGGTGGCATTGCCGATAGTTAAACGAAAAGGCGGTTCGCCCTCAACACTTGCTGTGGTGCCAGGCGTTTGCAGACCAACGAACACCCGTTGGTTATTGGCATCAAAAATTTCAGTCCACGACTGCTCGTTAAACGTAAGTTCAAGCAGGTTCGGGTTTGTTGCTGGCGCTGTTTCGACCGTGGTGTCTTCGCTGTCAGTGGCAGCGTCCGCTTGTTCTGCGGTATCTGCAGCGGTGAACTCAGCAGCTTCTGCCCCTTCGGCAGACGTAGACGACTCAGCGGCTGACTCAATGGCAGCCGTTGCGGCGTTAGCCGCTCCCTCATCGACTCCCTCGGCCGTGCCGGTTTGTTGTGCTGGGGCGTTGTTAGACAGCTGAGGGGTAGCAGCCAGCGTTTGTTCAGTCGGTGTTACATTTTCGGCTGGCGTATCGCTGGAGCCGCCTTCTTCTAGTGAAGGATTGCTCCCCATGCTGGGGGGCTCGCTGCCGCCACGGCTTTGCCACCACATGACCGTGACGGCAATCAAGGCAACAATAACTAGCAGGGTGACTAGCTTAAATAACCATGCACCAATACGCGATGGTGGCCGGGTGACTGACACTGGAGCCACCCGACGGTCTGTCTCTGTACTCCCATGGTTAGCCTGGTAGGCCTCAAGTACTAGACGGTCATCCATGCCCAGGTATTTTGCATAAGCACGTAAATAGCCCCGGCGATAAGCGGCAACAGGGATCTCTTCGTAGTTATCTTGTTCTAAACCGTCGACAACCGCAGGGCGTAAATTAAGCGCCCGTGCGGCATCGGTAAGCGGTACGCCGAGAGCTTCGCGTTGGCGTGAGAGAAGCTCGCCGGGTGTGGCAATTGGGCTAGAGGTCGTAACATTATCGTATGATTGTGTATCGCTCATAGCTGAGCATCCTTCAATAATTAGGTGGTCAGGGCACCGTTAGTCAATATTCAATAAGCGCTGGTAGTTCGCAGCCGCAGCGAGATCACCACGGGCGTGGGCGATATCGATCGCCATTTCCAACGCGACTGGATCTTGCCCGGCCAGCTGCAAATAGCGCTGCAGCGGCTCCCAGGCTTGACCATAATTGCCCTGTGAAGCTTCAAGTTCGGCTAATAATAAATATCCACGCGGGCTACGTGGATCAATGCTCACTGCGCGCAATAGGCGTTTGCGCGCTTCATCAATGTTATCGGCTGCCAGATAGCACTGCCCTAGGTTAGTAAATAGCTGGGCACGATTGGCATACTGGGCATCGTGAGATGCTATTTCTAACTGTTCGCAAGCGGCGTTGAACTGCCCCTGCTGATATAAAAACGCCGCGTAATTATTACGCGCACGTGTCAAAGAAGGTGCTGTGTTAATCGCTTGCTGAAAATAGCGATTTGCAAGCTCATGTTCATTCTGCTGTTGATAGACCAGCGCAAGCGCCTGAAGTGCCTCGGCATTGCGTGGATTAATTTCAAGCGCACGATCCAGCGCGCTGAGCGCACGGGTTAGGTTGTCGCGTTCTAGGTAAGCAACGCCTAGTTGGGTGTAAGCGTCTGCAGCGTCATCGTCAGCCTGAGAAGACGTGCTACCTGACGTGGCACAGCCAGCTAACAACATGCTGCTTACTAGCACGCACAGCATGTGAACCCGGGATGGGTAACGTCGCCAGCGGTGACCGATCATGTACACCCTCTTGTAGTCGCTATCTGCTAATAACAATCTTCTATTAACTATCTTCTAATAACTATCTGCTAATAACCATCTTGCAGTGATCATCAGATGCATCGTCATTCGATAGAACTGCACTTGTGGCGGTTTGAAAACGTGTCCATCAAAGCGCCGCACTCGATGGAAGTCAAGATAACAGCGGTTTAGTCCGCATCAAGCTGTACAGACTGAATATAGCGCGCACTTCGCTTAGTGCGGTCTTTCACCTTTCCTACCAGTTGGCCACAAGCAGCGTCGATATCATCGCCCCGCGTGATACGTACGGTGGCGTTATAACCCAGGTCGTATAGCCATTGCTGAAAGCGCATCACTTGGTTACGTGAGGGCTTTTCGTAGCCTGAATTAGGAAATGGATTGAACGGTATCAGGTTGATTTTGCAGGGCAGCTCTTTTAGCAGTGCCGCCAGTTGTTCAGCATGTTCCTGCTGATCATTCACATCTCTAATGAGCGTATATTCGATGGTAACCTGACGGTTATCCGGGCATTTGGATAGGTAACGGTGACAGGCATCCAGAAGCGCACGAATATTATATTTACGGTTAATCGGTACCAGCTCGTTGCGTAGCTCATCAGTAGAAGCGTGCAACGAAATGGCTAAGCTTACGTCGATCTCATCGCCAAGCTTATCTATCATCGGCACAACGCCTGATGTGGAAAGCGTGACGCGGCGTTTGGAAAGTCCGTAGCCGTTGTCGTCGAGCATCAGCTTCATTGCTGGCACGACGTTATCAAAGTTAAGCAGTGGCTCACCCATGCCCATCATGACTACGTTAGTCACCGGACGGTTAGCGGTATCGCGGCGCGGGCCTACGCTACGCTGGGCGACCCACACCTGGCCGATAATTTCGGCAGCGGTCAGATTGCGCTGGAAGCCTTGTTTGCCCGTTGAGCAAAAACTGCAGTCTAACGAGCAGCCTACCTGGGAAGAGACGCATAGCGTCCGGCGTTTGCCATTTTCCGCAGGAATCAGCACCGTTTCCACGTAGCTGCCATCTTCTACTTCCAGAACCCACTTGCGTGTGCCGTCGCTGGAAGTGCCTTCATAGACAACGCCAGGGCCGCGAATCTCTGCCAGCCGAGCCAGTTTTTCACGCAGCGGTTTGGATAGATTCGTCATGGCAGCAAAATCATCGCTACCTTCCTGGTGAATCCACTTCATTAGCTGGGCGGCACGAAACTTCTTTTCGCCAATCGACAAAAAGAAGTCCTCCATCTGCTCGCGAGACATGCCCAGCAGGTTCTGGCGCTCTGGCGCATTAGTGGCGGCAGGTTCGCTGTCGGTCGAGGAGAGAGAGGTAGGCGTATGTTGAGCTACGGTAGTGGTCATGGCGGTCAGCGTTCAGAGAAAAGGCGGGGGCATAGCCCCCGCGAAAATGGCCGGCAACGGATGTTGAATCGGCGGCACGCTTGGTTTAGCGCGGGCAAATTTCGTCGTTACCGAAGAAGTAGCTAATTTCGCGCTCAGCGCTTTCCGGAGAATCAGAACCATGGACAGCGTTTGCGTCGATTGTTTCCGCAAAGTCAGCGCGGATAGTGCCGGGTGCCGCTTCTTTCGGGTTAGTAGCCCCCATCAGGTCGCGGTTTTTAGCAATAGCGCCTTCGCCTTCTAGTACCTGCACAACAACCGGGCCAGAGGTCATGAAGCCCACCAGGTCTTTAAAGAAAGGACGCTCTTTATGCTCGGCGTAGAAACCGCCTGCTTTTTCTTCAGAAAGATGAACCATCTTCGCAGCAACAACTTTCAAGCCTGCTTTTTCAAAGCGAGAAATGATGTCGCCAATCGCATTTTTAGCAACGGCATCAGGCTTGATAATAGAAAGAGTACGTTCAATTGCCATGGTGGAATCTCCTTAAGAGGCATAAAGCAGAAGTGCCGCCCCGGAAAGCCGAGGCGGCGCAGGAAAAAAAGAGTCGGCAGGGCGGTTGTGCATTACCGATTGCCGAGTGGCCGCGATTATAGCGCCTCAAGGGGGTGATGAATACCGGTGATGCAGCGCTAAACGCTTAGACCGTGAAGCTTTCGCCACAGCCACACTCATCTTTGACGTTGGGATTGTTGAAGCGGAAAAAGCGATTCAGCCCTTCGCTGACATAGTCCACTTCACTGCCATTGAGTATTTCTAGCGCGTCTGGCGCGATATACACGCTGGCACCGTGCTCTTCAAAGCGAATTTCGTCATCGCTCACGTCGTCGGCAAAGTCGAGTACGTAGCTATAGCCCGAGCAGCCGCTAGGCTTTACAGAAACGCGCAGCCCAAGCCCCTGGCCACGCTCATCGAGAACGTGACGGATTTGCTGAGCCGCAGCAGGGGTAATGTTGAGAGTTGCCATCGGGCGTCCTCCTTCAAGAAGTCGGTAGGTTGATTGCCAAGTGTGGCATCAGCCGTTTAACGCGTTGAGCGTAGTCCGCTCAATGCGTGGCGCAGTAGTGTCAGCGCATGATCAATGTCGGCGTCAGTAGTGAAACGCCCAAAACTAAAACGTAGCGATGAGAGTGCAAGGGCGCGCGGTGTGCCGATTCCCAATAAAACGTAGGAAGGGTCGACGCTAGCAGAGTTGCAGGCAGACCCGGTTGACACAGCAACATCGCGCAGCGCCATCAATAGAGATTCACCGTCTACCCCTTTAAATGCCAGGTTTAAAATATTGGGAACGGCATTGTCCAACGGAGAGTTGGCAAAGACACCATCAACATCTTCTAGCCCTTTTAGGAAGCGCGCGTGTAGCTGGGCAATATGGGCTTGGTCTTCCTGGTGATGGTGTTGCATTAGCGCAAACGCTTCACCCATGCCGGCAATTTGATGGGTCGGAAGTGTGCCAGAGCGCATGCCTCGCTCGTGGCCACCACCATGGATAAGTGCTTCTATGCGTATATCTGGATGGCGTTTGACGTAAAGCGCACCAACGCCTTTGGGGCCATAAACTTTATGTCCAGACAGCGACATCAAATCAATTTGTTGCGCCACCACATCTAACGGAATACGTCCTACAGCTTGGGCCGCATCAGTATGAAAAACAGCCCCGAACTCATGGGTGACCTCTGCCAGCGCGGCAATATCATTAATGCTACCCAATTCGTTATTGACCGCCATTAATGACACGAGTGCCGTGTCGTCTCGCATGGCGGCGCGCAGTTGTTCTGGCGTGGTTCGCCCGTCTCGCCCAGGCGTGAGCCACGTCACTTCAAAACCTTCGCTTTCCAGGGCGTTGGCAGTATCCACTATCGCTTTATGCTCAATGGTGGACGTTACCAGATGCATGCCGCGCTCACGATTGGCGCGCATGTAGCCGATCAGCGCTAGATTGTTGGCCTCAGTGGCACCGCTGGTCCAAACCACTTCACGCGGGTCTGCGTTAATGGTATCGGCGACTTGACGGCGAGCCTGCTCTACCACCTGTTCCGCCTGCCAGCCCAGCATGTGACTGCGCGAGGCTGGGTTGGCGAACAGCTGATCAGCGGTTAAATAGCGCTGCATGACGTCGGCCACACGGGTATCGACCGGCGTGGTCGCGGCATAGTCTAAATAAATCGGCAGCGAAGGGGTGGAAGTCATCGTCATAGAGTCCAACGTGCAGTGAAAGCCGTTAAGGGGATGAGGCGAGAATGCCTGCTTCTACGCGCTGCTTTTGCCGAGAGGCAATGCGTATAACATCGGGGCGTTGCATCAGTTGTGCAAGGCTGGTGTCATCAAGGAAATTACGAATCTGCCCTGATAGATCACACCATAGGTGATGGGTTAGGCAGGTGTCGCCTTGTTGGCAGTCTGAAAGCCCTTGGCAGCGTGTTGCATCCACGGTCTCATTAACGGCGTCAATCACTTGGGAAACGCTGATGTCTTCGGCTGGTTTAGCCAGCAAATAGCCGCCACCAGGACCACGCACGCTGCTAACTAGACCCGCTCGACGCAGGCGTGCAAATAGTTGCTCAAGATAAGAGAGCGAAATTTCCTGACGCTGAGAAATATCCCCCAAGCTGGTCGGACCTTGGGGGGTATTTATCGCCAAATCGAGCATGGCGGTAACGGCGTAACGGCCTTTAGTGGTCAAGCGCATGACAGGCACCTCGACGCTGAACCTCAGCGCACTTACGGCAAATGTAGCGCCATTATGGAAATCCTGAGTGCTTTGGTCAACTATTGCGCGATGTCGTTGAATCAGAGGTTGCGTCAGCCGCTGAGTCAGATGGCGAGTTAGCCGTTGAATCAGGAGCGGTTTGCTGCGTGCTGGCGGCGGCTGTCTCGGTCGTTTCGGCGTTGGCTTTTGGCTCGGAACTGTGTTTGCCAATCCCTGGGCAGCCTGTGTCGTTTTCATCAAGAATGTCGGCGAAATCTTCATCGCGCAGAGCCGGGAGTTGGCCGTCGCGATAGTTGGCATCCAATTGACGCAGTGTCGAGCACATACGCTCAATGCGTTCATCCACGGCGTGCATGTGATCAAGCATCGCCTGCATCGAACGTGCCACAGGGTCGGGCATATCCTGGCTTACACCATAAGCATCGAAGCCAAATTTTTGGCAAATCGCTTCGCGGCGAGCCGGGTCAACATCTAACGCTTCCTCCACATCGGGGTCGGCGCGTTTAACGATTTTGCCAGGAATGCCCACCACCGTAGCGCCGGATGGCACTTCTTTGGTGACCACCGCATTAGAGCCAATTTTAGCCCCCGCGCCAACGGTGAATGGGCCAAGGATCTTAGCGCCAGCGCCAACAATGACGCCATCTTCTAACGTAGGGTGACGCTTGCCCTTATTCCAGCTGGTGCCGCCTAAGGTAACGCCTTGATAAAGGGTCACGTTATCGCCGACTAGCGCTGTTTCACCAATCACCACGCCCATGCCGTGATCAATAAAGAAACGGCGGCCAATAGTGGCGCCTGGGTGAATCTCAATGCCGGTCAGCCAGCGGGAAAACGTCGATAGCGTTCGCGCCAACCATTTAAAATTTTTCTTCCATAGCCAGTGACTGCAGCGGTGAAGCAGCAGGGCGTGCAGGCCGGGATAGTTGGTCAGCACCTCAAGAGAGTTACGTGCCGCTGGGTCGCGGTCGAATACGCTATTAATGTCTTCACGCAGGCGTTGAAACATGGGTGATCCTTGGGCGTTAAAGGGCGGTAATCATCAGCTCTTGGAATATGGTGCTGGGAATATGGTACTTGAAATATAGTTAGTGCAATGCAGCGCGGCGCCAAAAAAATGATGTTGGGGCGCGCCGGTGCGACTTCAAGCTTCGGTTGCCCAAGCCGCAGCGGTGATCAGCGCTATGGATGATGTTTGTCTGTCGCTTTTTCGGTTGCCGAAAGAATGCCACGCAGAATATTCATCTCCATTTTTTCAGGACGAGCACGTAGGTACAGGCGACGCAATCTCGCCATCAGTTGGCGCGGCTGTGCGGGGTCATGAAATTCAATGGCTATCAGCGTGCGCTCCAAATGCTCAAAGTAGCGCTCTAGTTCGGCATGGGTGGCCAGCGCATCATCCGGCTCTTCAGCGGTGCTAGCGCTATCTTGTTGGCTTAGCCATGCCATGCGGCACTCATAGGCAATCACCTGAACGGCGGCGGCTAGGTTTAGCGAGCTGAAATCCGCATTGGTGGGGATATGTACGTGGGCATGGCAGCGCTGTAGCTCGGCATTGGTTAAGCCGCTGTCCTCGCGGCCAAACACCAGCGCGACACGTGCATTGTCGGGCTGGCACTCGCTGGGCAAGCGCTCGGCTAGCTCGCGTGGGGAAATCATTGGCCAGGGCAGCGTGCGCGAACGAGCGCTAGCGCCCACGGCAAGCGTACAGTCAGCAACGGCGTCTTCAAGAGAGGCGTGAACGTTTGCCTGATGCAGCAGGTGGTCGGCTCCCGACGCGCGGGAAATGCTGTCTTGGGTAATCACCTCACAGCGCGGTGCCACCAGGGCTAAATCGGCTAAGCCCATGTTGTGCATGGCGCGGGCGACGCCGCCAATATTACCAGGATGGCTAGTGCCAATAAGAACAATACGGATGCGCTCAAGCATAATGGGCTCGGTAATCAAGTGCGGAAAACGCGCAGTTTAGCATGAGTCGATAGCATGCCCGAGAGGGCTCTGTTAGAATTGCCCGCCAAAGCAGTCCTGCCACTGCCTCCGTTCTTTAACATCACTGTGACAAGGCCCGATCATGAATCCTATGGTCCAATTTACGCTGCGCGCTGCGCGTGGCGCTGTTGAACACTTTTTACGTGTTCGTGAACGCATTGAAAATGCTCACGATGAATTTAACCTCGACCGCTTGCTAGAAGACACTGCTCGCAAAGCAGAGGCCACCATTGTTCAACAGCTGCAGCGTGGGTACCCCCAGCACGGCTTCAGTGGCCGCTATACGCCCCATAAAGCGGGTGAAGGCGAAGGCGCTGATATCGTCTGGAAAATTGAACCAATGCACGGCTATTCCAATTTAGCAGTGGCAGGTAAGGGCTTTGCTCTCTCAGTGGTGTGTCTCGTCAAAGATCGCCCCGAACACGCGGTCATTATCTGTCCGTTTTCTGACGATGAGTATATCGCCAGCCGCGGCCGCGGTGCTCAGCACAACGATAAGCGCATGCGTGTAAGCAAGCCTACCGCCATTAGCGGTACGCGGATAGCGATGAGCCTGCCAGAAACTTGGTTGCGCCCCAGCCATTTGCCCGCTTACCTGACCATTACTCAACAATTAGCTCCCCAAGTGGAAGCCATGCTGGCATCTGCTAGCGGCCTGCTGGATATTTGCGAACTTGCCTGTGGGCGTGTGGACAGTGTCTTTGTTTTGGGTCTTGAAGAGCAGGATATGCAGGTGGGAACGCTATTGCTGAAAGAGGCCGGTGCGCTGATGGGCACGCCTGACGGCAAGCCGACAGTGAACGCTGAAGGTCAACTGATGGCCGCTGGCCCACGTCTGTACAAAGCCTTGATTAAACAATTGGCACCGCATTTTTAAGTTCGTAAAAATGGTAAGTGGTAAAAGCGATTGATACAGTCTGCTCGATGACCACGCATTAAAAAGGCTCTGTCGATTTTATCGGCAGAGCCTTTTTGTTGCGGATTGCTTTTGCTGGTTTACGGCAGCTCTTCTTCCTCTTCATCCGTCTCTTTCTTGGTGGGGATAAGGTCTTCCCGTGAAAGCTTGAGCGGAATCAGTAACGCACCTGAGATATAAATTGATGAGAACGTACCCACCACGATGCCAATTAACAGCGCAATAGCGAAGTTCTCGATCATGTCGCCGCCTAATAGCAGCAGCGCCAGCAACACCAGTACCGTAGTACCAGAGGTGGCGAGCGTGCGGGACAGGGTGGCATTGATCGCTTCGTTGAAGATTTGCGGCATATCATCAATACGCGATGTTCGAATAGTCTCGCGGATACGGTCATAGACAACAATCGTATCGTTTAGCGAGTAGCCGATAACGGCCAAAATCGCTGCCAGAACCGTTAGATCGAACTCAAGCTTGAACAGCGCGAAGATGCCAACAACAATGATGACATCGTGAAGCAAGGCTAGCAGGGCACCAAGAGCAAACTTGTATTGAAAGCGGAAGGCAACGTAAAGCATCACTACGCCCAATGCCACTAGAAGGCCTAAGCCGCTTTGGTCGCGAAGTTGGTCGCCTACCTGTGCACCGACAAACTCGGCCCGCACAAGATTAACGCTATCGCCATTGGCACGTAGCAGGCTGACAACATCGTTACCGACATCCGCATCGAATGCTTGCTGAATGCGGATAAGTATTTCTGTTGATGCGCCAAACGTTTGCACCGACACGTCTTGGAAACCACTGTCTTCGAGCAATTGGCGAATCGCGTCTAAGGAAGGGACTGCGCCGTAGCGCACTTCCACCAGGGTGCCGCCGGTGAAGTCCAGTCCGAGATTTAGCTGCTGAAAAATAATCGCGCCAATCGAGATGATTAGCATCAAGGCAGAGACGATAAACGCAAGGTTGCGCCGCCCCATAAAGTCGATTCGCAGTTGTGATAGGGGTTTCATTACCACCTCTTAAATTCTGGGCTAAGCACGTGGTTCAGATCCATGCTTTTCAAATCTATGCCATTTAGATCCATGTGTTTAAATCCACAGCTTTTTGACGGGTTTGCTGCCATAGGTCAGGTTGACCATGGCGCGCGTGACCAGTAGTGCTGTGAACATGGATGTCAAAATGCCAATGGAGAGCGTAACGGCAAACCCTTTCACTGGGCCGGTACCGATTGAGAACAGAATCACCGCTACCAGCAGCGTGGTGATGTTGGCATCCACGATAGAGGTGAAGGCGCGCTCGTAGCCCGCATAGATTGCTTGCTGAATTGACATGCCGTTGCGCAATTCTTCGCGTATACGCTCGAATATCAGCACGTTGGCATCAACTGCCATGCCTAGCGTCAGCACAATCCCGGCAATGCCTGGTAGTGTTAACGTAGCGCCCAGCATCGACATAACCGCGACGAGCAGCGTTAGGTTTAGCGCTAGGGCAATGTTGGCAAATACCCCGAACACTTTGTAGCGCACCAGCATAAACAGCACGACCAGTAATAGGCCGATTTGTACCGACAGCAGGCCACGCTCAATGTTTTCGGCACCCAAGCTTGGCCCAATAGTGCGTTCTTGGACAAAGTAGATAGGGGCGGCGAGTGAACCAGAGCGGAGCAGAAGGGCAAGCTCAGCAGCTTCAGTCGGTGAGTCTAAGCCGGTAATGCGGAAGCTATTGCCCAGTGCACTTTGGATGGTGGCAAGGCTGATCAAGCCGCGTTCGACGTAGGGCTCGCGAATAATCGTTTCTTCGCCCGTTTCAGGGTCGATTTCTACGCGATCTTCGCTTTTATGTTCAATGAACAATACCGCCATATTGCGACCGATGTTGGTTCGCGTGGCGCGGTTCATTAACGTACCGCCGGTGCCGTCCAAGTTAATGTTGACCTGGGGGCGACCATTTTCATCAAAGCTATTGCTGGCACTGGATACGCTATCACCGGTAATAATGACATCGCGCATCAACTCTGCCGAGCGTGCTGGGTCGTTACGGAATTCTAGACGTTCGGTTTCCGTGTCAGGCGTGTCGTTGCGAGCTTCCAGGCGAAACTCTAGGTTTGCCGTTGCACCCACAATACGCTTTGCAGCCACGGTATCTTGAACGCCGGGCAGTTCAACCACGATTTGACTAGGGCCTTGGCGTTGAACCATCGGCTCAGCGACGCCCAGCTCGTTAACGCGGTTACGCAGCGTGGTTAAGTTTTGATTGATCGCATAGTCTTGAATCTCGTTAACCGTTTGGTCACTGAGCGTCATGACTAGGTTGGAAGCACGACCATCGCCTTCGTTGCTGTATTCAAAATTAGGGAAGTCGCGACTAATCAAGCGCCGGGCAGTATCGCGGTCTTCTGCACTGCCAAAGCCGATTGACAGCGAACGCTCGTCGATGGTGGTGTTGCGATAGCGAATGCGCTCCCCACGTAGCAGTTCACGCATGGCACTGGCATTCACTTCCAAGCGCTGGGTAAGGGCGGCATCCATATCTACTTCGAGTAAGAAGTGCACGCCTCCACGTAAATCGAGGCCCAGTGTCATGGGAGATGCGGAAAAGGCTTGCAGCCAACCAGGGGTGGCGTCAGCGAGGTTGAGTGCGACAGTCGCGTCACTACCCAATACATCTGCGGCAATATCGCGGGCGTCTAGCTGATCATCATCACTCTGAAGGCGAATCAGCCATTGGCCATTCGTTTCTTCAATGGCTTTAATGCCGATATCGCTATCAATGAGCGCTTCTTCAACGCGGGATATTTGCCGTTCATCCAGCGAATCGCCCTGGGCATCGCTAACCTGGATGGCGGGATCTGCGGGGAATAAATTGGGAAGCGAATAGATAAGGCCAACCACCAGGACGACCAGTATCAGCAGATACTTCCACAGGGGGTAACGGTTGAGCATGCAAGCCCTGCCTTCAATTACAAACGGAATTGCTGTGCACGGAAAAACCGCGCACAGCAAAGTTCACCATCGTGGCTACCATGTCACCCCTGCCGGGGTGGCTGGCACTGGATCGGCAGGGGGGAGATGCAGGCGTTAGATGGACTTAATAGTGCCTTTAGGAAGTACGGCAGCAACGGCATTTTTCTGCACGTTAACTTCGGTGCCTTCAGAAACTTCCAGCGTTAGGAACTCATCATTAACTTTGGTAACACGACCAACAAGACCGCCACCGATGACGACTTCATCGCCTTTGGCCAAGCCAGTAACCAGCTGCTTGTGCTGCTTAGCGCGCTTTGCCTGGGGGCGCCACAGCAGGAAGTAAAAAATCAGCACAAAACCAACCAGCATGACAATTTGCGCGATGCCACCGCCGGCAGCGGCTTCTTGGGCATGGGCTGGTGAGATGAAGAAATCCAGCATTGCAGAGAACTCCTGGGTTAGAAAACTCAATGGGTGAACCGATTAAACCACCCGCCAATGGCGGATGGCGATTAATTCGCTAGGGGAGGCACTGGCAGGCCGCGCTGGGCATAAAAGCCTTCCACAAAGGTCGTCAATGTACCCGCTTCGATTGCCGCGCGCAAATCAGCCATTACCCGCTGGTAGTAGCGTAAGTTATGGATGGTATTGAGCATGGAACCCAGCATTTCGTTACAACGATCCAGGTGGTGCAGGTAGCCCCGTGAGAAATTCTTACAGGTATAGCAGTCACACTCGGCATCAAGCGGTTGGGTATCAAAGCGGTGCTTAGCGTTACGGATCTTGACCGTACCGTCGGAGGTGAACAGGTGGCCGTTGCGTGCATTACGGGTAGGCATTACGCAATCGAACATGTCGACGCCTCGGCGCACGCCCTCTACCAAGTCTTCTGGTTTGCCAACGCCCATCAGGTAGCGAGGGGTGTCGTCAGGCATCCACGTCGGTAGATAATCGAGTACCTTGATCATCTCTTCTTTGGGTTCGCCTACCGACAGGCCGCCAATGGCTAAGCCATCAAAGCCAATCTCGAGCAGCCCTTTTAGTGAGCGTTCGCGAAGTTCAGGGTGCATGCCGCCTTGAATAATGCCGAACAGCGCCGAAGGCGAATCACCATGAGCCTCGCGTGAGCGTTTCGCCCAGCGTAGCGATAGCTCCATGGATTTTTCGGCTTCTTCAAAAGTGGCTGGGTACGGCGTGCACTCGTCGAAAATCATCACTACGTCAGAGCCCAGCGAGCGCTGCACGGCCATGGACTCTTCCGGCCCCATAAATACCTTGCTGCCATCGACCGGCGAGCGGAAGTGAACGCCTTGCTCGGTAATTTTGCGCATTTCGCCTAAGGAAAAAACCTGAAAACCGCCGGAATCGGTCAGGATAGGTTTGTCCCATTGAGCAAAGTCATGCAAATCGCCATGGGCTTCAATCACGTCGGTGCCTGGGCGCAGCCATAGGTGAAAGGTGTTGCCGAGAATGATTTCTGCGCCAATCTCTTTCACGGAGTCAGGTGTCATGCCCTTCACCGTGCCGTAGGTGCCCACCGGCATAAAGGCCGGGGTTTCGACGGTACCGCGGGGGAAGTGCAAGCGTCCCCGGCGTGCACGGCCATCGTCGGCTAGGCGCTCAAAGCGCATAAAACATTCGTTTCGCATCTAAATAACTCGTCAATAATCGGTTAAGGCGCTGGACGTATCGTGTTTAGCGGGTCAGCAGCATGGCATCGCCATAACTAAAGAACGCGTAGCGCTCGTCAACTGCCGTGCGATATGCCCGCATCATGTGGTCATAGCCTGCAAATGCAGAGACCAGCATCAGCAGGGTCGACTCGGGCAGGTGGAAATTAGTTATCAGGGCGTCTACGCAGCGCCATTCGTAGCCAGGGTAGATAAAGATATCGGTGTCGCCGCTGTAGGGGGCGATCTGGCCGTCGCTACTTTTCAGGCAAGCGCTTTCTAAGCAGCGCACGCTGGTAGTGCCGACGGCAATGACCCGTTTCCCAGCGGCCTGAGTGTCACGCACTTTTTGACAGGCAGCCTCAGACACCTCAATCCACTCGCTATGCATATGGTGTTCAAGGATGTTGTCGACGCGCACTGGCTGAAAGGTGCCAGCGCCGACGTGCAAGGTCACAAAAGCACTGTTAACGCCTTTCTCGGCCAGGGCATCCAACAACGGTTGGTCAAAGTGAAGCCCTGCGGTGGGCGCTGCTACTGCGCCGTCGCGGCGGGCATACACCGTTTGATAGCGTTCCCGATCGCTCAACTCATCGTCACGGGTGATATAGGGCGGCAGTGGCATATGGCCGTGCTTTTCAAGCAGCGCAATCATTGGCGTGTCGCCTAAAAAGCGCAGCTCAAACAGCGCATCGCGGCGGCCTTCAACCACCGCATGAATGTCGCCTTCAAAGATCAACTCGGTGCCGGGCTTGGGCGATTTGCTCGAACGGATATGTGCTAAACCACGGTGGCTATCCAACGGGCGCTCCAGCAGCATTTCTACTTTGCCGCCGCTAGCCTTGTGGCCGTGCAGGCGTGCTGGAATGACGCGCGTATCATTGAATACCAGCAAGTCGCCGGGTTCGAGTAGTTCAAGTAAATCAGCAAACCGGCGATGCTCAAGCGCGCCGCTTTGGCCATCCACGCATAGCAAACGGCAGTCGCTGCGCTGCTCAGAAGGGTAGCGAGCAATTAGCTCGTCGGGTAGCTCGAAATGAAAATCCGCGCGCTGCATGGAAATGGCTCTTATCAGTGGTCAAACAGGCGGCATAGGATAGCGCTTTAGATAGATAAAGTCAGTCAATGTGATTGACCTGCGAGGTTATCTCCGTATAATGCGCAGCCATTGCCGGTGTGGCGGAATTGGTAGACGCAGCGGATTCAAAATCCGCCGCCTTTACGGGTGTGCCAGTTCGAGTCTGGCCACCGGCACCAAATTCAAGGGCTTAGCGATTTATCGCTAAGCCCTTTTTTTGTGGTGCGCCAAGCTTGCTACACCATCAAAAGATACTCCACTTGGTTAGTCAGGGTGTTTTTCTTTGCAGCATTAAAAATATCTTCGATATGGCGATGCTGGATAAGAGAGAGTTAATCCAATTGGCTCGCCAGCACCGATAAGGTATTAGGCGCAAGAAGTTGTGAAAGAACTTCAGGCTCGGTTGCGCCTGGTGCGTACCATAAGTAGAGAGGTACCCCTGAACGACCGTGCTGCTCCAAGAAAGTGGTAATGGCGGGGTCTCCATTAGTCCAATCGCCCTTCATTGTGATCACTTCCGCCTGTTCGAATGCTTGCTGCGTGCGGGGTGTGTTGATGGCCCGCTGTTCGTTGATCTTGCAAGTGACGCACCAGTCTGCCGAGAAGTAGACCAAAATGGCGTGACCTTGTTGACGAAGTTCGGTCAATCGGTTCGCATTGAAGTCGAGTGAGCGTGTGTCGACTGAACTTGGGAGCGGATTGGGGTCTACCGCTTGCGGGATAAAGGCGCCAGGAACGAGCGCGCTTCCAGTCAGCGCCAGCCCGGCAGCGAGTCCTGCCGGTAGCCAGCTTAACCGCTTGGCGCTTCGTTGACGTAGTCCGGTGAACCAAAGCCCTATCGCCAGCAACATGATCAGCGCGAGGCTCGCAATCATGCCGTTGTTGCTGAGCTGGCGGCCGAGCACCCAAGCCAAGGCTAAAGAGGTTAGGAACATGGGGATGGCCATGATATGCCGAAAGGTGGCAAGCCAAGGGCCAGGGCGGGGAAGTACGCGGCGCAGCACTGGCACGAACCCAAGCAGCAAAAATGGCAGGGCAATGCCCAGACCCAAACCAGCGAATACTGTCAGTGCGGCAAACGTGGGGAGTACCAAGGCTGCGCCAAGAGCCGTGGCCATAAAGGGACCGGAGCAAGGCGTTGCGACGAAGGCGGCCAGTACACCTGTCCAGAAGGCACCGGCTACACCGTCCTGGCTTGCTAGCTTGCCACCGGCATTGATGGATCCCAGCTCAAAAAGGCCGGCCAGATTAAAACCGATGGCCGCGGTCAACAGGGTCAGCACCAGGATGACTCGCGGGTCTTGCAGTTGGAAGGCCCAGCCAACCTGAGTACCCACTGCACGTAAGGCGATAATCGTCGCGCCAAGTATTAAGCAAACGATAACCACGCCAGCGGTATAGGCTAACGCCTCGCGCCGGGCTTCGCGTTGACCTCCGGTTAAACGCGCAAGGCTAAGCACCTTAAGGCTGAGAATCGGGAAAACGCAGGGCATGATATTGAGCAGAACACCGCCCAATAGGGCGCCGAAGAATGCTGTCAGCAGCAGAGTAGGGCTGCCTTGTTCACCGGTGGTGCTGGCGTTGGTGGTATTGGCGATGGTGGTACTACTGGAGGAGGAGGCACTCTGATATCCGTTGGTGCTCGCCGCTGGCGCCTCAGCGCTATGGCTAACCAGTGTTAAGCCGGTCCCGGTTCCCAATGATAGCAGCGCCTCGAACGCATCGGGCGGGCTGTTTGCCGACCAGGAGTTAGCCCGCTGAGTTTCAACAATCAAGACATCGCCTTCACGGCTGAAGATTTGTTCAGCCGCGGGGTCCACGATGTTATCGGTGTCGACGAATAAGTGTGGATCATTCAGCGTTACGCTAGCGGGCAAGGGGATGCTGACTCGCAGCCGCGCATCGTTGATCGTCACAAAGCTGGCTTGCGAGCCCAGTGGCCTGGGTAACTCACGCCGCCACTCATCGAAGCGCGCTTTGCGCTCTTGCGTAATACGGCCATCGCCTGCGGTGAGGGTAATGGCTAGCGTCGATTGTTCGGGAACGCAGGCATCCGCACGGCAAGCGAGATAGTTCAAACCGACGGTGATTGGCAGAGGCGTTCCCGGCGCGACCGAACCATCTATCTCAACGGGGATTAGTAGCGCGTAAGGATGCTCAAAGACATGATTCATCAAGTCGCCGGTCATCAGCGTATGTGGCACTGGAAATCTGGCATCGCCCACGCTGACACCATCCGGTAATTGCCAATTGAACTGCGGTGCCAAGCCAATGCTGCCCGGCTGTTTCCAATACCCATGCCAACCTGATTGCGGCTCCATGAAAACGGCTAACGTGCTGGAGGTGCCGGCTGCGGGTTGGTTCGTTTCCGCTATCAAGCTGCTCTTGATGAGTGTCTCGCCCGAAGTGCCGGGAAACTCTTGAGCAGCCCCGATCTGGGGGAACAGCATTAACGCCAGATAAAAGAGGACACAATAGCGGTAAATGGATCGGGGCATTGGTTCTCAGCCCGCTTGAGACGGGCTGCTCCATTGAAAAGTATATCGCGCCGTGGCTGGTGCGAAATGGCGGTAGGTTATTGGCTGATGCGTTCGATGGCTTCGGCGAGCTCGGTATCTTGTGGCCCAAGCTTGTCGGCTACCTTGCCATCGGCATCAATAAGCACAACGGTTGGTATCTGTTGAATGCCGAAGCGGCGGTGTATGTCACCATCGGCATCAAGTAGCACGGGAAACGCTGTCTCGGTGGTATCTAAATAGCTTTCGACATCGGACTCTTTGGTCCAAAGTCCAGAAATAATGCCTACCCATTGAGTCTCCGAGTCTTTACTCAATTGGTTGACGGTTTCGCGAACGCGGCGACAAGCAGAGGCGGTGGCCGGCTGGCTCTCGGCAAGGTAGGACTCACACCATGAAGCAAAGAACACCATGCCTAGGGGCTTATCTGTCGCTGTGCGGGACAGGTCGATGGTGTCGCCGTCGCGCGTGGTGATATTCATCTGGCTAACCGTCTCGCCTACCGCTAACGCATTGGCGTCGATACCCTCGGCTGGGGCGTCGTGAGTGGCTGTTGATGAGTCGGGCTCAGTGGGTGTTAGTGCTGCTTGTAATGCCTCTTCTAGGGCTTGATCGTCACGATAGCCAATGTGAGTGATGTGGCCACTGCGATCAATCACGACATGCTGCGGGGTAACGCGCAGGTTAAGGGCTTCAGCCAGCGTGCCGTCATCTACCGTGATAGGCATCGTCAGGCCCATTTCTTCGCGATACGCACGCGCAGATGCTGCGCTGTCTGCGTAGCCGGTGTTAACGGCGATGACCTGAATGTCGTCACCATGTGTTTCCTGGATGGCCTGAAAGCCTGGCATCTGCTGGCGGCAGGGTACGCACCAGGTTGCCCAAAACTTTATATATACCGGTTTGACGCCATACAGGGTGCTGAGATCGATGGTGTCACCCTCCAGCGTGGTAATGCTTAACTCGGGGCCGGGTTGACCAATCAGCGACTCGCCAGCCGCTTTGGCGCGCTGTTCGCCATCGACGTCGGCATCATAGGCCTGGTCAGATTCCGATTGTTCAGATTCCTGTTGTTCAGTGGTCTCGGTCGCTAGTGAAGGGCCAACATAGCCGAGCAACATGGCGAGCAGTATCGCCGTTGAAAGCCTGGTGCTGTTTATTCGCATAGGGGAGATCCTCTGGGTAAATGGTTCGGGCCTTGCGCAATCGCTTTGGGCTAGCTCAAAGAACGAGAACAAGGTTTCAGACCGATAAAAGTAGTGTGGAGTGTGAGCAGGATTGTGAATGGCATCATGGTCTAAAAAAAGAACCAAGAATGACTGGTTTTTATGTACCATTACGTTATGAACAAACTTCGCTTTTCGCTTGATCGCCAGGGCAAGCAGTCTCTTTCCGAACAAATACGCTTCAGCATTGCGGATGCTATTCGGCAAGGGCATTTGTATGAGGGCGCGCGGCTGCCTTCATGGCGTGATCTTGGCGCGCAGCTGGGTGTTTCGCGGGGCACCATAAAAACGGCTTATGACCGGCTCAGCGACGACCAGCTAGTTGTTTCCAAGGGGGCTGCAGGTACCTTCGTTAGCTCCGTGCTACCCGCAGTGCCAGAGATGGCCGCGGTGGTCTCTCGCCTGCCACTGCCTGATCTGTATCAGGATCTGGATAGTGTTCCCAAGCTTTTTCAAGTGGGCGTGCCAGCTCAGGACGCATTCCCCTTTAAGCAGTGGTCGCGCATCATGCTGCGCTGTACGCGAAAGGCAGTGGCTGAGTCGCTGCGTTATCCAGATCCTCGGGGCGAGTCTCAGTTGCGCAAGGAAATTGCTGCCTATCTAGCGGTATCTCGGGGACTACTCTGCTCTGCCGAGCAGATCATTATCACCAATGGCTATGCGGGCGCGCTGGGTTTGGCATTGCACCTGCTACGCCTGGATTCACGGCGGGTGTGGGTTGAGAACCCTGGCTATCCGCTAACTCGGCATGCCTTGTCGCTGGCAGGATATACATCAGTTCCCGTTCCGGTGGATGATCAGGGAATATGTGTGGAGCAAGGCATAGCGCTGGCCGCGGATGCCCGCTTAGCGATTGTAACGCCAGGCCAGCAAGCCCCCTTGGGGATGCAGTTGTCGCTGAATCGGCGCCAAGCACTACTGATATGGGCTCGAGAAAATGCGGGTTGGATCATCGAAGATGATTATCTAAGCGAACTGCAGCTAAGCGGACAAGCAACACCGGCGCTGGCCTCGCTGGATCGTGAAGGAAGGGTGATTCACATCGGTACTTTCAGTAAGACCATCAGCCCACGCTTGCGGCTCGGTTTTATGGTTGTACCGGCCAAGCTGTCAGAGCGCGCTGGCGATACGGCTGCCGCTTTATCACCCGCGTCTGGACTGCCGAGCCAGCTAGCCGTGGCGGAGTTTCTGCGCGATGGTCATTACTTGCGTCATATTCGGCGTATGAAACGCTTGTATAGACAGCGACGAGATGGGCTGCTGGCACTCATCAATGGATCGGTCTCACTGAGCGATATGGCAGGTCTGTCACTGATGCTCGCCTTGGAGGATGACATGGACGACGTTGCTATTGCCGAGGCTGCCCAGGCTTTTAACTTGGCCCCGATGCCGCTGTCTCCCTGGTATGCCACCCAAGCCGGGGCGCGAAAAGGGTTACTGCTAGGCATAACCAATCTATCCAGCCCTGCCTGTGAAGAAGGCTATCAGCAGTTGGCAGCGCTTATTGATCGCCATCACCAATAGTGGCTGGGCTTTAAATCGATGACTCGTCATTAGTCAGTACGCCAGCTTCGATTAGCGTGGTCTGCGCCTGTTGCCACGCTTTGGCGATCGCGGCTTCGCCGAACACTAAGCCCTGCAGATATACGAAGTGGACATCCCGAATGCCGATGGTGTTGAGAATAAGGCTGAGGTAGGGAGTGAGAAAATCCGGTTGTGGGTTATCGCCTTGTAACATACCGCCCGCGCTCACCAGAACGGTGGTGGGGCGATCGTGCAATAACCCTTGTTTGCCCTCTGAGACGATAAATGTGCGGTTAATACGCACCACGTGGTCTATCCAGAGTTTCAGCGCTGCCGGTACGCTGAAGTTGTGCATAGGCAGCGCGATTAATAAGCGGTTGCTCTGCTCCAACTCACGAATCAGTTGCTCGGACTCTGACAGGGCAGTGTTAACACGATCGCCGATATTGTGGCTGAGTAGCGCCGAAGAGTAATGGTGGGTTAGTGGCGACAGCGGAGCGGCAACTAAATCGCGTTCTATCAACCCCACGTTTGAGTTTCTGGCTGTCTCCTCAGCTAGGATCTTTTGAGCCAGGCGATAGCCCAGCGCATGCTTGCCATGCGGGCTAGCGTGAACAAATAAGGTGTTGTGCATAAACCTCTCTTTTTAAAACCCTCTTTTTAAAACCCACTTCTTAAAACGACGGTGACCTTCTCCTGATTATCTTGAAGGAGTTCAGTCAATCAATCAGGTGACAGGACGATCCTGGCCTGCGGTCAACTTTTGTTCCTGTACTTGCCTATCTGACGCTGGAAGGCCGTCAGAACCTACTCCCAATATCATACCGCGATAAAAGGCTTTTATTCCCTTCCGTCCTGAGAGCAAGGTCAGTGCAAGTAACCCGCTGAATCCCAGTGCTAAGCCGATTATGGGGCCAATGATGTAACAGAACAGCACAAGAAATGGCATGCCAACCAGGTAGTCGATGGATTTCACAATTATATGTCGCATGAGGTTTCTCTATTTTTGAGCATGCTCAATTTTTAATTGAGCGCGCTCAAAAAGTCAAGCAATTTTGCCCTGGTCGGCCTTCGAGATGAGACCTGGAATACGGTGGGGAAGGTCTTAATTGGTGGGTAAGATAACCGTGAGCTCGGCTCGGAAGTCGTTGATGGCAGCCTCTCGGCAAGGCTGATCGTGGCTAAGATGGCGGACAAGTGTCATGAGGTAGCTGTTTTCGATCAGGCGCATACGAGTGGCGTCATGCAAAGTCGTTGCGCTTAAGATACAAGGCAGCAGTGAATCGTCGACGTTGCGTAAATAATCAAGGTCCCAGAGTGCCTCTTTCAGCAGGCTACGGCTCAAGGCGATATGATCGAAGTAATAGCGATAGAAGTGGGAGGCCAGCTCAACTAATGCTTCGTGCTCGTTGCCGCCCGCCCAGCTCGCGAGGAAGGTCTTGGCGATGTGGCTGATCTGCTCTTCCATGCCCTCCCGCAAGATATCGATTTTGTTGGGGTAATGGCTGAACACAGTGCCGTCGGCGACACTAGCACGACGAGCGATCTCACGAGTGGTAGTAGAGGAAAAGGAGCGTTCGGAGAACAGCGCCCAGGCAGCCTCACGAATACGCTTGCGGGTGACTTCCTTCTTGCTCATCCTCTCACTCTCCGAGATGTCCATTGGCTGACTGATGATACCTGCCCACGGCTTAGGCTCAAAGGCTGGTGCCTAATGCAAAAAACCGGATTTGTTGGCGAGAGGTATCATCATGTCGTCGAAAGCAGGAATATCTCGAATAGTGATCGATCATTTGTCGTGCATGGACAAATAATGGCGACAGGTCAGACGTCAGCGCGATAATTGACGGGCACCCAATCAAACATCGTGCTGTCTTCGACCACGTACCCGATGCCTGGGAATGCGATATGGCAACCAGCCACCATGTATTTCTCTGCTACCGCTTCGGAAAAGGCCGCTTCACGAGTGATGACCGCCTGGTTCGGGTCAACATCAAAGGCAATCGCCACGCCCGGTTCGTCGAATTGAATGACATCGCCGTGGGTGATATCACCCCAATAGACGAATTTTTCGCCTTTGCTTTCAAACCATAAGGCACTGTGACCAGGGGTATGGCCTGGACGGTGGGTTGAATTAATCACGCCTGGAATGGCTGGCATATCCGTGTCGTAGGTTTTAAGCGTGTCGCTGTCGATATAGGGCTTGGTTGACGAGACCGCCTGATCAAAGAACGGCTTAGCGTCGTCTGGGGCCTTGTCACGGTTTTCGGCACTAAGCCAATACTCCGCATCCAGTTTCGGCACATGGACTATCGCGTTGGCAAACACCTTTTCACCGTTTAGAACGAGCCCGCCGACATGATCGGAATGAATGTGGGTAATTACCACATCATCGATCTGGTCGGGGTGATAGCCCGATGCGATGATATTGTTTGTCAGTTTACCCAAGGCTGAGCCCATCAGATTACCGGTCCCTGCATCCAGAAGAATCAGCCGATCACCGAAATTCAGCAAATAGGCATTAACTGACAGGTGGGTTGGCGTGCCTTGAAATGCATTAGCAAGTGCGGTGCGAGCCTGTTCGGGGGTGATATTCAGGTAAAGGTCGGCGATCGGAAATAGGCCCGTACCATCCGAAAGCGCAGTGACTTCGACATCACCCACCATCAAACGGTAATAGCCCGGCGCTTGCGTGCCAACTAGCGGTGCGCTGGCTGCCGCGTGTAATGGGATGAAAACGCTGCTGGCGGCTGCACCAACGGCCATAGCAGCCAGCGAACCTTTAAGCATATCTCTGCGTGACAGCATAAAAACACCCTCTTTCAATCAATCAACAGGCCAGAATTCAACCGGCGGTTTGTAACGCGATGAGGAAAAGGTATATTCCCATTGGTCAGTAATCAAATCGATGCCAATCATGGATAATATTGATCATTTCAATTTACGCTCCTTCGACCTCAATCTTATGGTCGCGTTTGACGCAATGATGCAAGAGCTGAGTGTCACCAAGTCTGCCGAGAAGCTCCGAATTGGTCAGTCGGCAATGAGCCATAATTTATCAACCCTACGGATGCTATTGCAGGACGACCTTTTCGTTCGTGTTGGGCAGAAAATGCAGCCAACGGCCAAAGCTCGAGCGCTGGCTGGGCCGGTGCGAGTAGCGTTGACGCAGGCGCAAAATGCGCTTCAGTCATCGGATAGTTTTGAGCCGCAAACGGCAGACCGGATTTTTCGGGTGGGTATTGCCGGTGAAATGGAGATGGTTCTGCTACCTGCCTTGGTGGATCGACTGCAATCAACGGCACCAGGGGTTCGACTGCTGAGTCGCGCGATTACGGTCGAAACAGTAGATATGATGATGGATTCGGGCGAAATTGATCTGGCCATTGGCTGTAAACAGTCTCGTCATCTAGGAGAAGTTCTGTTCGAATCCAATGTGGCATGCTGCTTTAATGCCGATCTGTGTCGATTAGTTCCGCCATTATCGCGTGATGATTACCTTGGCGCACGGCACGCTGTTCTTTCCCAGACGGCAAATGTCGCGGGCTGTGTTGGTGATGCCTTGGAAGCATTGGGAATAGAGCTCAATGTCATTTTAGCGGCGCCTGACTTTATGCCGCTGCTTGCTGCAGCACGCAATGCACCCGTTGTGGCAACAGTGCCTAAAAGGATTGCCGTGCAGTATGCACCGTTATTCGGGCTGGCATTTTGTGAAATGCCTATTCCGCTTAATTTCCCACCGGTAACTATGAATTGGGCAATATGGTCGGATAAGGATGTCGGACTGAGCTGGTTGCGAGACCAAATCAGGTTAGTGATTGACGATATCTCGCGGAGTTAATTGGCCATTACTGCATAGTAATTCATGAAAGCTTGCTGAATACAGCTCCCATTGAAAAGCCGACATTCGCTTCCCCAAAAGCATATCGCAGCGGGCTGAGTGCTAATGAGGGGGGCAAGTCTGCTTTTTACGATCTTTTTTCATCTGGCCGTTCTTTTCGGCTGATTCCATTGCGTGCTACCGCGTTTCGGTGGTGGCGATGCGTCTAATGCTCTGTTACCGCTATATAACCAGCCTTTTTCAGGGTTTGGCTAACACTTCTTTGTGGAATACTTAGGCCTATTTTTCTAATGCGCCTGATAAGCACAGTGTGCGTTCAGGCGTGTGGGCGATATACGCCAACCAGATATAAAAACGATTAGGCGCCAAGCGCCTGCGAACTTTCAGTGGAGAAGTGCTCAATGGCGATATCATCAGCCGATATTCTTAAGTCGACCCAGCCTGGCGTGATGAACGGCCACCTGCTCAATGGCGTCAGGGTGAGTTCAGTGGACTCACAGGGCGACTGGCAAGCGTTCGCTGACACCCAAGAGGGTGTGGCGCGCATAGAAATACCGGCTGATCCGCAGGCACGCCTTGCTTTCGTTCGCCGTTGGATGGCGAAAAACCAAAAAGTGCTGAAACGTGGTGGAATGGCAGCAACGCTAGTACTGCCGCTGATGGCTCAGCAGGCGATGGCTGATGATATGGTCGCTGTTAATGACCTGCAAGGGGTTGATGAGGTTATTCGTCAGCCTAATGGCAGCCTGACATTGGTAATGGATAACGGCCAGCGTATTTACCTAGCGGCTGCGGATGTTGAGCTTGAGGGCGGCCGTGTGGTGGTCGATATCACAGCGCTCATGGAAAAATTGGATGCCGACAGCGGTCTGCTTGTGCCGTTAAGCCAGTTGCCCAATGTGCAGACCTGGGAGCTGTTGCCCGATGGTAATGTAATGATTACCCGCGCAGATGGCTCGCTGTTGCTCGTGGAGCGTGGCGCCGTGGTTCAACAGGGTGATCTTTTGTTAATCAGCCCGAGCAGTGCGTTGCAGCAAGGTGTGGCAGAAAGCAGCACTGACTTTGGCACGCTGCTCTTTGTGCCTAGTGCGTCTTTTTCACCTAGCGTTAGCGGCAGCGAAACCACGCCAAGTAATGCAAATGCCACAAGCGGTAGCAGCACCCCAGTTAGCTCTTTTGGTGATATTCCACCCTGGCTTTACCTCGGTGGAGGGGCGTTGGCGTTAGGTGCGGCCGCAGCAGGTGGCGGCGGCGGGGGAGGTGGTGATTCCTCAACACCGCCTGCACCAGAACCACCTACGATCAGCGGCTATGTGATTGATGGCTATATTGTGGGTGCCACCGTTACTCGTGCCGTCAATGCTAATCAAGTGGAAACCGACAATAGCGGTTTCTTCAGTGGCCTGCAGGGCAGCGGTATCTTGACGGCCACAGGTGGCGTTGATATTGCCACTGGGCTGCCGTTCAACGGGGTGTTGCGAGCGCCAGAAGATGCCACGGTGATCACGCCGTTGACCACCATGATGGTTCAGTTATCGGCGCAGTTCGATATTAACGACGCCACATCACAAAGTGTCATTAAAACTGCATTGGGATTAGATGAACGCGTTGATTTGCTGACTACCGACCCACTGGGCGATCAATCCGCTAGCGTTGAGTTGCTTGTCGCGGGTGTTAAAGTTGCTGGTTTGCTAGCGATGGCCGACAGTGCGGGTATTAGCAGTAGCGACGCGCTTTCACTACTTGCCAACGCACTCAATCAAGCCAATGACGCGGGTCGTGAGCTGACCAATCAGCAAATGGCTGATGCATTAGGGCTGCCTTCTATTGCCGGTCAGGTAAAGCAAGCACTAGACGCTATTGATAACGCGGGGGCAGACGTCAACCTTGATGCTTATCGAGACGGCGACAGCAACCCACTTCGCGATGCTCAACAAGCGGTTCAAAACCCCAACAGCGATCTTTCTAATACGATTGATGTTCGCGCTGATCTTCCTTATCTCACGCTTCAAACCGCGGTTAATCTTGCGCAAAAAGGAGACTTGCCCTCTCAGTACTTGATCAACCCTGATCAGGGGTTCTCTGCGGGTACGTTGGGATTGACCGTTGCCGCCGACCGCTTGGCGCTGGTGGAGAAGATTTTAGCGGGCGATTACGATGTTGAAACGGCGCCTATCGAGCTTTCCGACATTTACACATGGTCAATTCGCGCTAGCGTCGAAGATGTGTTAGTGACTGGCGGTTTGGAGCGCCCCACCGTTTTAGGTGCTGAGCGCGTTACGCTAACGGATGAAACAATCCGGCCGGACCAGTTTGCAGATTTGAATACGCTGGATAACTTTGTACTTGGCAGCACGGTGGTGCCTTACACGCTTGAAGAGGCGCTGAAAACGGCAGAAATGCCCGCAAACTACACGTTAGATCCAGAAACGCCGTTTGTTAATAATGAATTAAGCCTGCGTGAAGCGGCAGAGCTTATTGATGAAACACGGCTGTTAACAGATCGCGCGCTGAATACTGGGGATGATGGTTTAACACGCGAGATGTTGTTGAACTGGACCATCCTCGATAGTTTTGACAACGTGATAGACGCTTCCAGCGCTGACCCGCAGCTTAATGAAGCCCGCCGTGTCAGCGTTACAGAAGCCGTCATTACGCCAGAGCAATTTAAGCAGCTCGATGCGCTGAGCAATTTCGAGCTAGGTGCCACAGAAGTAGGCTATACGCTTGCACAAGCCCTCGATGCAACACCGCTGGCCAGCAACTACATCATTGATCTCGATGCTCCCCTTAATGTCGGTACCGTGACCGTCGCACAAGCCGCTTCAGCCTTTGCCGATGTTTCGCGTGTTTTGGAAGGTGCCAACAATCAACCGCCACTGACGCTATTTCAATGGGCCGTCAGTGATAGTGCTAGTGCCATTATTGCGGATATCAACGATGGCCACGTCGCTGGCGCTAACCCCGTCACGATTAGTGATCGTGCGATAACCGTTGATGAGTTTGACCAGCTTAATACGCTGGATAACTTCCAGCTAGGCGACACCGTTGTAGGCTACACCTTGGCACAAGCAATCGCTGCTGACGTGCTTGCCGATAACTACGAAATCGCCCAACAGCCGCCCTTTAATGCGGGCAGTGTTAGCGTGTTGGAAGCAGAAGATACGCTCGCGACCGTAGAAAACATTCTGGCGAATGCGCTGAACCCAGAAACGCCCAATGTCGATCAACTCTTCAACTGGACAGTGCTTGATACGGTTGACGCTATTTTGGATGCGGGTGATGTTGCCCATTTACTGCGTGCCAATGCCGTCAACGTTAGCGATGGTGTGATTACCTTGGCACAGTATGAAGCCCTAACAGGACTTCAGAGCAATTACGTACGCAGCGGAGAAACCGTTGAGTACACCCTTTCAAGCGCCATTGCCGCTGACAATAGTGATTCGCTACTCAATAATTATGCGATCAATCTAGAGGCGATTCGTGAGGCTGGCGAAGTCACCGTGGAAGACGCACGTGACGCGTATACCCAGGTCGTCGAGTTGGCGAAAAACGCTGAAAATAGTGCTGAACTAAGCGAAAACCAGCCGTTTAGCTGGGTAGTGGTCGATAACGCCAACACCATCATTGGTGATATTGCTGAAGATCACGTGATGTTGGCGGATCAGGTGCGTGTCGCCAATGTAGGAATTAATCAATCCCAGTACGAACGCTTGGCCATGTTAGAAAACTTTGAACTGGCCACCACGGTTGTTCGCTACACCTTAGAAGGTGCTATCAGTACCGACATTGAACTGGCGGATAACTATCAGATTGCACCAGATGTTTACAGCCCAGGAGAGCTCAGCGTTGCTGGCGCTAGTTCTGAGCTTGCTCGTGTTGAAAACATAATAAGCGGCGCCAATAACGCCGATGGGCTAGACGCTGACGAGCTATTCAACTGGGTGATTAATGATACTGCTGAGGCGATTTTAGCCGTTGAGCAAGGTGCATTGCATATCGCCCTTGCTGACGAACTTCGTGTCACCGACCCAACGATTAGCATCGGCGAATACAATGCGCTGTTAGCGATTGAAAGCGATAATGTCGGCTACCAGCGTGGCGACGAGCAGGTGGAGTACACGCTAGCACAGGCGTTTAGCGTCGGTATCGACGATGTCGTGGCTAATTACATCATCAGTACTGGCGCGTTATTTGCCCCGCAGCCATTGACTGCACAGTCTGCTATTAATGATCTGGCCGCTGTGCGCCAACTGCTAGATAGCGCCGAAAACGCGCCGAACCTCGGCAGCGTTTATACCTGGAGCGTGCTTGATAGCTACACTAATATCCAGGCGCAGTTAAGGGCTAATCTCCCTGAAGGGTTGCAGCTTGCGGATACCATTCAAGTCACTAACCCCACCTTAACCGCAGCACAATATGAGCGTTTGGATACGACGCTGAACAACTTTAGCTTAGGTGATACGACCGCAGTAACCTATGCCGATATTAGCGATGCGCTGCGTGCCGAAGAGGCCGATCTGCTCGCACCAGCAGGGCGTTTTAGTCTGCTAGATGACACGACAGCCAGGGTGGAAACCTTAACTGTCGTAGACTCCGCCGACACCTTGGCAAATATCCGCACGGTATTGGAAGCGGCTAACGGTCTTGAAAATAACAATGAAACCGTTCAAACCCTGTTTGACTGGACGGTAAGCGACACAGCTGACAACGTTATTCGTGCGATCAATCAGGGCCACGTAACGCTGGCTGGCAATGTCACGATTACGGATGATCAAATCACCTACGCGCAATATCAGTCGTTGACGACCCTAGGTAACTATCAGTATGCCGATGACCCCATTGAAGTGCTGTATACCCTAGAAGAAGCATTAGAGATCATTGACGAAGAGGGGGTTGAAAGTCTCAATAAAGATCCAAGCGATAACAGTGTGGGTTATCGCATTGCTGATGAAGAGCTGTCCGTGGGTACTTTCACCGCTGCTGACGTTAAACCGTTGGTGGATAAAGCGCTATCTGCACTGGCAAATGCCAATGGGCCCACGCCAGCGGTAAATGCACTACTGAAATGGACGGTTGTTGATACGGCAGCTGCCTTGCTAGAGGCTCAGGCTGGCACCGAATTCCCGTTGCATATCACTGGCGCAGAGCAGGTATCAGTTAATAACGACATTCTAGCGATTGCTGATTTACAGCGTTTGCAACGGTTAGATAATTTTGAGCTTGGCGATACGCCCGTGCGATTTATCTTAACCAGTAACTTAACGCTGAATCAGATTGAAAGCATTGCCAATAGCTATGAAATCTCCCCAAACAGTGGTGAGTTACCCAATTTCTCACTTGCTTCGGTTGCTGATGCACAAGCCCGATATCAGTCGGTTCAGGCAATTGTCGATGGTGCACTAAACAGCCGCGATGTCAGTGTGGAAGTGCTGCAAACGTGGAGTATTACCAGGGCTCAGGCGGATGATTTATTAGCGGCGAGTGATGAAGCGTGGGTAACGGGCGCTACTACTATCAGCTTGGAGTTGGGAGCTGAT
Organism: Halomonas sp. KG2; assembly: GCA_030440445.1. Taxonomy (NCBI): domain Bacteria; kingdom Pseudomonadati; phylum Pseudomonadota; class Gammaproteobacteria; order Oceanospirillales; family Halomonadaceae; genus Halomonas; species Halomonas sp. KG2. Next base: position 736,194 of record CP098528.1, read on the forward strand.
GAGCTCCTGAGCGCCGAGCAGTACGAGGCGTTTGTCGCGCTAGGCAATGTGACGCTCGATAGCGTGGAAGTGGGTTACTCCTTACAAGAAGCGGTTGCCGTAATAAATGCCGGAGAGGTATTGCCAGCCAGCACCGATGAGCGCCCGGGTAGCTACCAAGTGCTGGCTGACCAGCTTTTTGATGCCTCTTCGTTAACCGTCGCGGAAGGTGAACAGCTGCTAGCCACCGTCGCCTCCATTATGGCAGATGCCAACAATGCCGCTGAGCTGGACCGCGAAACGTTGCTGAACTGGGTGGTGGAAGATAGTGTCCAGCAGCTCATGGACGCTATCGATAGTGACGTACTATTAGCGGCGAGCAGTGTACGCGTCAATACTGATGAGATCGGTTATCAAGATTTTGAAGTGCTCAGCGAGCTAAAGAACTTTGACCAAACAGGGCTAACGGTGTCTTACCCCCTAGCGGATCTGGTGCAGCGCTTTATCAGCGGGGGAAGCATCCCTGAAAACTACTCGCTGGAGACCGATCAAAGCGCATTTTTTGATGCTGGATTGTTGGATGTTCGCGCGGCGAAGGAGCTATTTGATACCGCCAGTACACTGCTGGACGGCGCGGTAAATAACGACGTGCCTCTCTCCTCGCTAACCTCATGGGTAGTGCAGGATACCTACAGCAATATCTACACCCTTAATGTCGCAGGCAATGGTGGGGTTCCGGCTGATTTTCTAGTCGATGATGCCGCAAGCATTGTCGTCATTGATGACCCGCTTAACAGTGACGATGAGCAGGATCTGAATATTGCCTTTACGGTCAATGGCTACGAGCATCAGCCGGGTGCTGAAGTCGGAGGAAGCATTGATCAACTTGCCCAAACCTTTACGGTGGATGGTCAGCCTGGTGGCGAGGTGATGAGCATCACCGACTTCCGCGTCGGTGATGTGCCAGGTGCTGACGAGTTACGCGTTGACCTGACCGCCGATGAGTTCGCAGCACTGCGCGGCGAGGGGATTGGACTTGTGATCAGCGAAGAGGTGCAAGCGCTAGACGTTAATGACGCCTTCGCCGTGTTCACGACCGCTGAATTTGAAAGCGGTGTTGATTGGCTTGATCAACTTGGCCTGGAAACCGGTGACGTGGTGTATCTCTTAGCCGGAGATGGCAATACGCCAGACATCGCCGATGATGCGCTGCTGCAGCGTGTGGAAGCACTCTCAAACAGTGCGTTTGATACAGACACGCTAGCGTCGTTCGAGGCTATTAATCTTGGCGACTTTGACAACGTTAACTGGAATACCAATTACAACACGATGACCTAATGACATTGCCAAAGCGGTACTGGACTAGCTTAGCAGCTACCGCTAATTACAGATGAGCGTAGTTATCTGTAATTAGCCATTAGTTAAATTGCTTTACGCAAAAAGAGAGCGTTAGCCAAGCGTTAGCGCTTTCTCGCTTTTCTATGGTCAGCCGTTTTATAGTGCAAGCGTCAACGTAGAACCAAACGGTACGTTCATGGTCCAGTTTGAGCTGCATAACCGTAATTTAGCCCCTGAACAGGTATCCCACTCACACGATTTTCACCAGTTAATTCTGGCAACGTGCGGCGTGACTGAGCTTGCTATGGAAGGGCAGAGCGAGCGCGTCACGGCACGTCGCGGCTGCTTGATCCCATCGTCTCGACACCATGAGTACCAAGGCGATGGCGGTAACCGCACGCTGGTGTTGGACATTCCTGTTAAGCACTTAGCGGTGTTGGAAAAAGGCAGTGAAATCGAGCGGCTATTCGACAAACCACGTTTTTTTACCGTACCTCCGGCGCTTAATCAGTTGACCCATGCCTTAACGAACCAGCTGGAGCAGTGTCCTGCGCTGCAAAATGAAATTGCCGTGCTGCTGCTTCGAGCGCTGTATATGTACCTTCAAGATGAGCCGAAGCAAGTTGCTGATCAGATTGGTGTTCGCTGTATCAGTGAACGGCTTGACCTGGAAAGACTGGATGCCTGGCTGGATCAGCACTTGGCGGACGATATCCGGGTTGAGCAATTAGCCGCATTATGTGCACTAAGCCCTGGGCATTTTCATGCCTGCTTTCGTGACCTAACTGGTGTGACGCCATTAGCATATGTTCAGCGCAGACGGCTTGAACACGCGCGTACGTTGGTTCGGCACAGCGCCCTAAGCCTGGGCCATATTGCCATGCTGGTTGGCTTCCGCGACCAAGGAAGCTTTTCTCGCGCCTATCGGCGTTACTTTGAGATTGCCCCCTCCTCAGACCGTTAGCTTGGCAAACAGAAATCATTGCTCGATGAGTTACAACACTTACGGGCAAATTTGCCAGAGTTTCGGGCAAGCACGCCGCTCATCATCATCGTAGTCTCAAAAGGAACCTCATTTTCCTTGGAGAGACACCATGAGCGTTACCTATCAAGACAGCAATGCCCGCATGAGCCAAGTCGCGATTCACAACGGCACCGTTTATCTCGCCGGCCAAGTGCCCAGTGACGCAACGGCTGACATGCGTGGCCAGACCGAGCAAGTGCTCGCGCGCATTGACCAACTGTTAGCCCAGGCAGGCACCTCGAAAGAGCAGCTGGTTTCTGCACAAATTTGGGTCACCAGCATGGCCGAGTTTGATCAAATGAATGCTGCTTGGGACGCCTGGGTAGTGCCTGGCCGCCCGCCCGTACGTGCAGCGGTTGAAGCTAAGCTTGCCAAGCCGGAATGGAAAGTAGAAATCATGGTTGTTGCTGCGCTGCCGGAGGCCTGATATGCGGGTTGTGTCTGCGGCGGAAGTGGAGCGCTATCTTACCTGGAAAGGTTTGATTAAGCGGCTACATACTACCTTTGTGAATGGCGTTGAATCTCCGCCACGCCATCATCATGCGATGCATCGCCCCGACGGTGAAGCCACCATGCTGCTGATGCCTGCCTGGGAGCCAGCAGGCTATATCGGCGTCAAAATGGTCAACGTCTTTCCTCAGAACGCCCAGCACAATATTCCTGCTATTTCCGGGCTGTATTTGCTTAGTGAAGGTAAGCATGGCCAACCACTGGCTTGCATTGATGGCAGCGAACTAACGCGCCGCCGCACAGCGGCTGCCTCTGCCTTGGCGGCACAAGCACTAGCCAACGAGGCGGCGGAAACGCTATTGGTGGTAGGGACTGGCAAGTTGGCCCCTATGGTCATTGAAGCCCATGCCAGCATTCGACCAATCAAACGCGTGCTGGTATGGGGCAGAAATCCTGAAAAGGCTTCTGCTATCGTCGAGGCCTATGCCGACCGGTTTGACACCCAGGTCGTTAGTGATCTGCAAGACGCGGTTGTACAGGCTGATATTGTCAGCTGCGTCACGCTCTCCACAGAGCCGCTAATTAAAGGTGAGTGGTTAACACCGGGCACGCATGTTGACCTTATCGGCGCTTTCCGCCCCCAAATGCGCGAAACCGATGCTGAGTGCCTGCGTCGATCTGCCGTATTTGTGGATACCTACGCCGGGGCTAAGGGCGAAGCCGGCGATATTCTTCAGGCAATCGATGAGGGTGCGTTCCGTTTTGAGAATATCAAGGCAGAGCTTGCTGAGGTGCTTGCGGGAACCAAGCCAGGTCGGCGCTCTGCTGAAACCATCACGCTGTTTAAGTCAGTTGGCGCATCGCTTGAAGACTTAGCAGCGGCCATTGAAGTGTGGGAGGCCATTAACCAGTAGCTAACAGCCAGTAACTAACAGAGAGCCGAGTAACTCACAGGGAATAGTCACATTTGCCGTCTAAGGCATGGATAATAACGATAATAAAACAATCGCTTACGAGTGGAAACGCCAGTCATAACGCAAACCAGCTAATAACCAAAACGAGGTAAGTTATGAAACCTACACAGTCTTTTTTATTTGCTGCCATGGCGGCTCTGCCACTGGCTATTGCCAGTGCAACCGCCCAGGCACAGTCCTATGAAATGGTCATCGCCACCCAGCTTCCAGAGGATATGAAAAATAACGAAATCTATCCTGCCCTGGTGCATTTCAAAAACCTTGTGGAAGCGCGTACCGATGGCGATCTTGAGGTCTCTATTTTTGGTGGCGGTCAGTTAGGTTCAGAAGTCGAAAATGGCTCAGAAGTGCAGGGTGGTCGTACCCTGCAATCGACCATTATGTCAGCGGGTGCGATGTCGTCGTTTTATGGTGACTACCAAGCCGTAACGGCTCCTTTCTTGTTTACCAGCTGGCGCCAAGCGTGGAGCTTCTTTGACAGCGAATGGTTTGCTGACTTCATGTCCGGCACCGTTGAAGACGCCAATATGCGCTACTTAGGAACGTTCGATGATGGCGGTGGTTTTGTAGCCTTCACTAACAACGGGCGCTTGATTGAGACCATGGAAGATCTCGAAGGGCTCAATATCCGTACCGAAGAGAACCCCGCTCACGTCGCTATTATGCGCTCACTTGGTGCTTCTGCCACGCCGCTACCTTGGGGTGAGCTGATTACTGCCCTTGAAACGGGGTTGGCGGATGGCCAGTTTAACGCTCCCGTGCTGAATACCACGTTCAACTTTGATGCGGTAACGGACTACACCACCCTGACAGGGCATGTGTACAACAGCGCCCCTTGGGTCGTCAGTGAATCCTGGTATCAGTCGCTGCCGGAAACGCATCAGCAGGCGTTAATCAGCTCTGCCCGCGAAGCGATTCAACTGAGCCACGGTATGTCGGGTGCGCTGTCCACCGCCAGTTGGGTAGAGTCCTGCGAACGTTTCGAAGCGTGCTACCTGATGCCTGATGCTGAGCGGGAACGCATGGCAGAAGTTGCCCGACCCGCTTGGAAAGAGTGGATTGTCGATGACTTCGGTATGGATGAAGCCCGCGTGCAGGGGCTGCTTGACGAAGTTGAGCGGGTTGGTCAGCAATTGGCAGATGATGATCTGCGCATTTACGGCCAGTAAGGTTTAGCGACGGACAAACGCTGGGGTAGCAAGGTTGCCCCAGCGTGAGGAATCACGATGAGCGTTTTACCCCCGTTACGCCGTCTAAGCGATCACATCAATCAGGCGGCGATTGTATTATGCGTTGGCTGTATTTTATCGATGCTGGGCATTTCTTTTACCGCCTTTCTCTACAAACTGTTTACCGGCAGCACGCTGAGCTGGACCTATTCGCTGGCCCGGCTTTTTTTGCCATGGATAGGCTTTCTCTCAATGACCATTTCACTGCGCTATGGCGAGCATGTGGCGATGACGCTGTTAGTGCGTAGCCTGCCTAAAATCATGGTGAAAATAGCGGCGGTGATGTGTCTGGCGATCCTCGGCTTATTTGCACTCATGCTTACTTGGTATGGCTGGGGCTACTTCTCCAACGCGACGCAGGTCTACATGGTGTCGGATCAAATCCGTATTCCTAGCAAAGTGACGGCCATTGTTGTTCCTATCAGCGGCCTGATTATGTTGCTGCATCTCGTTCACGGCTTTGCACTGCTTGAGCACTTTACAAGCGAGCATGAGGTGATCGATGACCTTCTTGAGAGCTCTGAAGAGGAGGCTCGCCCATGACGCCTACGATTATTGTATTTGTGCTGTTGCTGTTTATTGGGGCTCCCGTGGCGGTCGTCATGGCCATGTCCGGGCTGGCTGGCGGTTTCTCCCTGGGGGGAGAACGCATGCTCGGCATCATTGCTGACCGTATGTTTTCAGGGGTCTCTGGGTTTCTGTTAATTGCGGTGCCTTATTTTATTTTTACCGCCGAGTTAATGAATCAGGGCGGCCTAACCCACAAGCTGATTGCGTTTAATAATTCGTTGTTTGGCCGGGTTCGTGGCGCACTTTCCCACGTCAATATTTCGGTATCGGTGTTTTTTGCCGGGTTAACCGGTGCCGCTGTCACTGACACCGTGGCAATCGGCAAAATCATGATTCCCGAAATGAAAAAGCAGGGCTATGACGCTGAGTACGCGGCCGCCGTTACGGCATGTTCATCGATTATTGGGCCGATTATTCCGCCCAGTGTGGTGATGGTGGTGTACGCCACGCTGTTGCGTGATATTTCGGTGATCGACCTTTTCGCGGGCGGCATTGTACCTGGGCTGTTGATGGCGTTGGCGCTGCTAGGTGTGAGCTTTTTCCTAGCTTGGAAACGGGGTTATCCCAAACAGGCGCCCACGCCGTTTAAAGTAGCGCTGATGTCGTTTGTGGTTGCGCTGCCCGCCATGGTGGTGCCGCTGATTATTTTGGGTGGCATTCTGTCGGGCTTAACCACCATCACTGAAGCCTCTGGGTTTGCGGCGGTGTATGCCATCGTGATTGGCGTCGTATTTTATCGGAATCTCACTTGGCGAAAAATTTGGGACGCGCTGGTCGTGACAGTACGTTTCTCTGGAGTGGTGTTTTTCTTGCTTGCCACCTCGGCGGTACTGGGCTGGTTTGTAACACGCTCAGGGATTGCCAGAGATGCTGCCGGGCTTATTACCACCTTTAGTGATGCCGCCTTCCTACAGTTAATGCTGGTGTGCTTACTACTGTTGGTGATTGGTACGGTGATGGACGTGTTGCCGGCACTTGTAGTGGTTGCGCCCGTACTTGTGCCAGCCATGATTCAGCTGGGTTTTGACCCGCTGCATTTCGCTATATTGATGATTGTGGTGCTTAACGTTTCCAATGTGACGCCCCCAGTAGGGATGACATTAATGACGGCGGCCCGAATAGCCGAAGTGCCTTATGAGCGGGCCATTGTGGCATCACTACCATTTTATGTGGCTTTCATTGGCGTTATTGTGCTGTTAGCGGCATTTCCAGCGCTTTCAACCTGGATTCCCTCACTACTTTAAAAGGCGGATGTGCAACACATGAAGTGCTTTTACCACCCTGACCAGGACTACCATGCGCCGCCGACCTTTCTGCTGCGTGGACAGCCAGCGCCATCACCGGAAGGGCCGGTGCGTGCTGAGCTGCTAAGCAAAGGGCTGGCCGCGGCTGGTTTGAGCTTGACGGCACCCAGTGAAACTGACTCGCCGATGCTGCGTAAACGTCTTGAGCAGATTCATACACCGCGCTATTTACACTTTTTGGAAACGATTTACGAGCGTTGGCAAGCGCTGCCTAATGCAGCGGCGCTGGTGGCCCCGAACGTTCACCCTTGTGGTGGTGCTAGCCACTACCCGAGTCACCCCGTTGGCCAGGCAGGCTGGCATTTGCACGATATGGCATGCCCATTAAGCGAAACGAGCTTTCAAGGGGCATTAGCCTCGGCTGCGACAGCCGTGGCTGCCACTGAGGAAGTGATGAATGGCGCATCGCTCGCCCGCGCTTACGCCTTGTGTCGGCCACCGGGTCATCATGCAGGGCCGGATAATGCGGGTGGCTTCTGTTTATTGAATAACGCTGCCTTGGCTGCCAGCGTGCTGCGTGAGAAGTTTGCCAAAGTAGCGATCATTGACGTGGATTTGCATCACGGTAACGGTACTCAGGATATTTTCTACTCCCGCGGGGATGTCTGGACGGGTTCTGTACACGTCGACCCAAGTGTTTTTTATCCCTTCTTCTGGGGGGGCGTGGACGAGATAGGGTGCGAAGAGGGTGAAGGCGCCAACGTCAACTTGCCTCTGCCATTGGGCAGCGATGGTGAGACCTACCTTAATGCGGTGGCTATGCTGATTGAGCAGCTCAACCGTTACCAGCCAGAAGCGGTCGTGGTGTCGTTGGGGCTGGATGTCCACAAGGATGATCCGCTTGCCGGGTTAAGCGTGGAAACCGAAGCCTTTGTCGCACTAGGTAAGCAGTTGAGCGATTTGCCGTACCCCACTGTGGTGATTCAGGAAGGTGGCTATCCGACTGAGCAGCTAAGCGCTAACCTTGCCGCCTTTATGCGTGGTTATCAGAGAAGTTGAGAGAAGCTCAATGAGTAAGACAGGGTTTTACTGGCACGAACGCTGCTTTTGGCACGACCAGGGGGCAATTGGTGTTTTCTCTGCTCCCGGTGAGTTTCTGCAGCCTCAGCCTGCTTCAGAAAGCCCCGAGAGCAAGCGACGACTGAAGAATATTCTTGAAGTCAGCGGCCTGATAGATGAATTGAGAGTGGTCAAACCACCCGTTGTCGCGCAGCAAGACCTGCTGCGCTTTCACACCCCACGTTACCTGCAAATGCTGGCGGACGCCGATGCGAGTGGTGGTGGCAATGGTGGTGACTGCGCCCCCTTTACTCCTGGCAGCTGGGCCGCCGCAAGGCACTCCGCGGGGCTTGCCGTCGCAGCGGTAGAGGACGTGGCGCTTGGGCATGTTGATAACGCTTATGCGCTTTGTCGCCCGCCGGGGCATCACGCCGAGGCGGATCAGGGGCGAGGTTTCTGTTTGCTGGGTAATATCCCGGTAGCGGTGATGCGTGCCCGAGCCCTGGGGCAAGTGAAACGGGTAGCGATTCTTGATTGGGACGTGCACCACGGTAATAGCCAGCAGTCGGCGTTTTATGCCGAGCCTGAGGTGTTTACCGTTTCCGTTCACCAAGCCGCGAACTATCCGCTTGATAGCGGCAGTTTTGACGAGCAAGGCGAAGGCGAAGGGCTAGGGGCAAACCTTAACCTGCCGCTGCCGCCGGGCTGTGGTTTGGGCGCTTATCGCTATGCGATGGAGTCGCTGGTGTTGCCAGCACTGGAAGCTTTTAACCCAGACTTAATCGTGGTGGCCTGTGGCTATGATGCCTGTGCCAAAGATCCGCTAGGCAAGATGTTGCTCAACAGTGCCGCGTTTGCCGAAATGACCGCACAGCTAAAAGCGCTGGCCGCCCGTTGTTGTCAGGGGAAGCTGGTCTTCGTCCATGAAGGTGGTTACTCAGAAGGCTATGTGCCGCTATGCGGACATAGCGTTATTCAAACGCTGGCAGGTAGCACCATTAGTGTCCCCGACCCGCAAAACGATGAAATTGCTGCCTGGGGGTATCAAGCCTTACAACCGCACCAGCAAGCGCTAATCGACGGCTGGCGCCAACAGTGGGAGCAAGTTACGCAATGACACCGCTTTATGATCGCGATGGTTGGATTTGGCAGGATGGTGAATGGCTGGCTTGGCGAGAGGCCAAGGTCCATGTGTTTACCCATACGCTGCACTATGGAATGGGCTGTTTTGAGGGCGTGCGCGCCTATGAAGGGGAGCAGGGAGCGGCACTGTTTCGGGTTGCTGAGCATACCCGTCGCTTAGCAGAGAGCGCCCACTCCTTAGATATTCCGATCGCTTTTAGCGAAGAGGCGCTGATTGAGGCTCAGCAGGCGTGCTTGCGTAAAAATCAGCTGACTAACGCTTATCTGAAGCCAACGGTGTTTCTTGGCGCGGAAGGCCTTGGTCTACGGGCTAAAGGGTTAAGCACCCATGTGATGATTGCTGCCTGGGATCTTGGGCCGTATCTGTCGCCGCAGGCAACACGCTGTGGGTTACGTGCGCTGACGTCTTCCTGGGCGCGCCACCACGTCAATATCAGCCTGTGCCGTGCCAAGACCAGCGGTCATTATGTGAATTCAATGCTGGCGCTGAATACCGCCGTGAAAGCAGGGTTTGATGAAACCATTATGCTCGATCCGGAAGGCTATGTAGCCGAAGCGTCCGCCGCTAATGTTTTCTTATTGCGCGATGGTGTACTGCACACGCCCGAAGTGACGTCCTGCTTGCAGGGCATCACCCGCGATAGTGTGATTCAGTTGGCCCGCGAGGCGCTGGGCATTGAAGTGCGCGAGCGTCGCATCACTCGCGATGAGCTGTATACCGCCGATGAAGCGTTCTTAACCGGTACCGCTGCGGAAATTCTTCCTCTGCGTGAACTGGATGGCCGCCGAATCGGGGTAAGGGCGGGCGCCCCGGCAGTCGACGCGCCGATTCCTGACGACAGTGTGACCGCGCGTCTGCAGCGCCTGTATCGCCAAGCAGTGCGTGGCGAGCTGGCCGCGTTCAAGCACTGGTTAACGCCCGCTTAGGTTCGTTGCCCACTATTCGCTAGCGTTTGAAGAATGCCTGACAGCCGTCAGGCATTCTCTTTAATGGCCTGCTCAAGAATCGCTAGCTGCCCTGGCTCCAGAGCATCCGCGACGGCGGTGATGCGTAAGACATGACCAAGCGCTGGGTGAGCGGGGCGGGCGATTAATCTGCCGGCTTCCAGTAGCTCACGGTTTACCCGCTCGGCCAGTTCGGCAGTTGGTAAGCGAATGCCGATAAAGTTAGTCGCGCTCGGCAGTACGTCGGCACCCAGTGCTTGGAAATGGGCCGTTAGCTGTTCTCGCCGTGCTTTTACTTCCGCAATATGTTGCTGGACTTCGGCTGGGTGATCGAGCACAACTTCTGCAGCGGCCTGGGCAAAGGTGGATACCGCGTAGTGAATGCGTACCTTCATCATTAAAGCGAGCACGTCAGGGTCAGCAATCGCATAGCCAATGCGTAAGCCCGCTAAGCCGTGGGCTTTTGACAGCGTGCGTAGGCGAATGACACCCGGCAGTGCCTTGGCGGCGAAGTCACTGTTGGCGTCATCACGAAAATCGCCATACGCCTCATCCAGCAGCAGCCAGCAAGTGTCCGGCAGTGCGTCGCGCAGCTTGAGAATGGCACTGTCGCTATGCAGATGGCCGCTAGGGTTATCGGGATTGGCTAAATAGACCAGTTGAGCGTTTTCCTGGTGTGCTGCCGCCGCTAGCGCTTCTAAGTCAGGGGCAAGTAGCCCTGGGGCTTCAACATAACTAGGTTCTACTAAGTGGCAACCCTGGCCTTTGGCAAAGTAACCAAAGGTTGGGTAAGTACCTGCCGTGCTAACCACGGTGTCGCCCGGTGTGCAGGTGGTGCGTAGCGCTAACGCGATTAGGCTATCGGCGCCAGCATCTACCAGCAGATGATCGAGCGGTATGCCCTGCTGGGCGCTAAGCCGCTGGCGAACGCCGAGAGCTTCCGCATCGCCGTAACAATACACATGCTCGGCGACAGCATCGCCAAAATGTTCACGTAGTGCACGATGGGGCATGTCCAAGCCTTCATTGGAGCCCAAGCGATGAGGGATCTCGCGACCAATGCGGCGCTCCAAAACTTTAATCCCAGGAAACGGATTAAGGGGACCTTCACCCGTAAGATGATGGGGGTAGGAGGGCATATCGATATCCTAATAGTGAAAATTTTCAGCTCAAAATTTTACCGCGATTAAGCAACTGGTGTGGATCAAACGCCTGCTTCAATGTGTGCATTAATTCGATTTCCGCCTGAGAGCGGCAGGTGCTAAGCCAGGGGCGCTTTTCTAACCCAATGCCATGCTCTGCTGAAACAGAGCCTCCCAGGGCTTTAAGCGGCTCGTAAACCAGTGTTTCTACCGCGTGTCGCTCTTCTGGTGCATCGCTACCAACGCTAACCGAAATATGCAGGTTGCCGTCGCCAAGGTGGCCAAATACCACTAGGCGGCCATCTGGCCAGCGTTGTGTCAGCTGCTTCTCTAATGCATCGGTATAGCGCTGCATATCGGCAATAGGGAGGCTGACATCAAAGGTCAGGACGGGGGCCAGCCCCTTGACTAGCCCTTCAATATCTTCTCGTATCGCCCAAAGACCATCGCGTTGCGTGCTTGATTGGGCAATCACCGCATCGACGATTAAGTCGTGTTCAAATGCCTGTTCAAGCGCTTCGCGGAACTGTTCTGCATGGTGAGTTTCATCGTTGCCGAGTGACTCGATAATCACATAAAAGGGGTGTTCTGGTGGAATCGGGGGCGTGTGCCTCGCCAGCGTTTCAGTGAGCAGGCGATAGTGGTTTTGCCACATTACCTCAAACGCACCCAGGCCACCCCCAAGCGCTTTGCCCATATGGCTTAATAGCCCGGTTAGCGCGTCAAACGAGTGGCAAGCCACCAGTGCCGTTTGCTCGCTAGGGGTAGGCGGCTGAAGCCGCAGCACGGCGCGAGTAATAATCCCCAGGGTGCCTTCACTGCCAATAAACAGCTGCTTTAAATCAAACCCTGCATTGTTTTTCAGCATGCGATTCATGGAGCTGACAACACGCCCGTCGGCCATCACTGCTTCAAGCCCCAACACCTGCTGGCGCATCATGCCGTAGCGAATCACCCTGACACCGCCAGCATTAGTCGCGATATTGCCGCCAATCGTACAGCTTCCCCGTGCGCCTAAATCCAACGGGAACTGCAGACCTACCTCGTTAGCGGCTTCTTGAACCCGCTGAAGGGGGGCGCCCGCTTGCACCGTTATCGTACCGCCGACCTGATCAATCTCTTCGATAGCGGTCATGCGCTCCAGGGAAATGACCAACTCTTCTGGGCTCGCCTCCGCGCCATGGACCAAACCGGTTAAGCCACCGTGGGTCACGACGGGCTGTTTAAGCGCATGGCATGCCTGCATGACAGCCGCTAACTGTTCGGTGTCTGCCGGACGCACGATGGCGCCTGCTTGGCAGGGCGCGCCGGTCATCCAGTCAACACGGCGACTAGTGACATCATCGCCCGTGAGCACATGGGCAGAACCAACAAGTGTGCGCAGCGCCTCCAGGGGTATCTGCATGGGTGTTCCTTGATAAAGAGGTTAACGGTTCAGTGATTAGGCGGTAGCAGCCACTGGCGCTTGACGACCAGGAATCGCATCAAGCAGTGACTGGGTATAGGCCTCTTTCGGCTGAAGGAATATTTGTTCAGCGCTGCCTTGTTCAACAATACGGCCATGCTGCATCACCACGATGCGGTCGCAAATTTGCGCGGCGACGCGTAAATCGTGGGTAATAAACAGCAGTGAAAGCGAAAGCCGTTGCTTCAGTTCTTCAAGCAGTTCAAGCACCTGGGCTTGAATAGACACATCCAGTGCCGAGACCGCTTCATCTGCCACAATAAGCTCAGGGTTTAGCGCTAACGCACGGGCAATGCCAATGCGCTGACGCTGCCCGCCGGAAAACTCATGTGGGTAGCGCTCCACGGCGCTTGCACCAAGGCCCACTAGATCAAGTAGTTCTCCTGCCTGCTTGAGTGCCACATCTTTGGGTGTGCCATTGGCCATCGGTCCTTGCGCAATCGCCATGCCGACCCGAGTGCGTGGGTTAAGCGAGGCGTAGGGGTCCTGAAAAATCATCTGCACGCGGTGGCGTTCACGACGCAGCGCGTCGCCTTTTAGCTGTGAAAGATTAACGCCATCGAGCAACAGTTCACCGCTGTCTGGGTGTTCAAGGCGCACCACACAGCGGCCAAGGGTGGATTTCCCCGATCCCGATTCACCAACAATACCCATAGTCTCGCCGCGGGCCAGAGTTAGCGAGATATCATCCAGTGCGCGGACTTCTCGGGCAGGTTTAAACCAGCCTCCGCGTGAACGAAAGACTTTATTAAGCTGTTTGATCTCTAGCAGCGGAGCTACCTGGCTTGTTTCACGGTGGGGTGGCACTGCATTGCTGGGAATGGCGGCAATCAGTGCTTTTGTGTAGGTGTTTTGCGGATTTTCCAGCACCTCTTTGGCTTCTCCGATTTCGACAATTTTACCATGGCGCATGACACAGACGCGGTTGGCGATTTCAGCCACGACCCCAAAATCATGAGTGATAAACATCACCGCCATACCACGGCGGCGCTGTAAATCACGAATAAGCTCAAGGATCTGCGCCTGGGTAGTCACATCCAGCGCTGTAGTGGGCTCGTCGGCGATCAACAGCACGGGCTCAAGGGCTAATGCCATGGCGATCATTACGCGTTGCCGCTGACCACCGGATAGCTCAAAAGGGTAGGCGCTGATAGCTTTTTCTGGCTGTGGGATACCCACTTCAATCAACAGCTCCAGGGCACGTTCCTGGCGCTGTTTCGGGGTCAGTTGACCATGCGCTTCAAACACCTCGGCGATTTGGGCGCCCACTCGCATTAACGGATTAAGCGCGGTCATGGGCTCCTGAAAAATCATGCCGATTTTGAGGCCGCGCAGGGCGCGATGCTGTTTCTCGGTTAGGGTGATGACGTCTTGGCCGAGAAAGTTAACCTCACCTTGAACGGGGCGCACGCCTTTAGGGAGCAAGCCCATCACGGTGTTAGCAGCCATCGATTTACCCGAGCCGGATTCCCCTACCACGCACATGATTTCGCCGCGATTAACGTCGTAGCTAACGTTTTCCACCGCCAAGGCACGGTCGGCCCCTTTGGGTAGCGCCACGCTTAAGTCACGAATGCTAAGCACTGTTTCAACTGATGGGTGCTGTTTTTTAGAATCAATAGTGACCGTCATGAAGGGCTCCTAGCGCTCGCGGGAAAGTTTGGGGTTAAGCGCATCGTCTAGCCCTTCACCGACTAAGTTCAACGCCAGAACGGTGAGTAGAATCGCCACACCAGGGAAGAAACTCAGCCACCACGCTTGGCGAATAACCGTACGTGCCGCGCCAATCATGTAGCCCCAGGACATCACATTGGGATCGCCCAAGCCTAAAAACGACAGCGCCGATTCCAGCAAAATAGCGGTGGCGACCATTAATGAGGCCAGCACAATAATCGACGACAGCGTGTTAGGCAGAATCTGGCGCAGGATAATGGTGCTGTTGGTTTGGCCGACTAAGCGAGCCGCTTCAACGTATTCACGGTGCCGCAACGACATAAACTCTGCCCTTACCAAACGGGCAACCGGGGGCCAGCTGACCAGCGCAATCGCCAGCACAATGGAGGTGATGCTGGGTTGCATAATCGCTACCAGCACTATTGCCAGGGCAAAGTTGGGGATGGTTTGAAAAAACTCGGTAAAGCGCATGAGTACGTCATCAATCAGGCCTCCGTAGTACCCCGCAATCGCCCCCAGTGGCACGCCAATCAGCAGGGCAACGCTAGTGGATACCAAACCAATCAGCAGCGATACCCAGGCACCATGCATTAATCCTGCAGCGACGTTGCGCCCCATGGTATCGGTGCCCAGCAGGAAACCTTCCTGGGATAGCGGCGGTAAAAAGGGCCGCTGAACCATGCGCCAGGGAGATTCAGGAAATAGCAGCGGCGCCAGAATCGCCATGACGATAATTAGCAGCAGAATAATCAGCCCTACCAGGGCGCCACGGTTTTGCGCAAAGCGTGCGAAAAAGCTCATGAGGCCCCCTTGATGCGCGGATCAGCCAGGCGGTAAACCAAGTCGGTAATAATATTGAAGACAATCACTAACCCCGCCGAGAAGAAGAAAATCCCCAGCAGCAGGTTGTAGTCACGCTGCTGTAACGCTTCAAACATCAGCCGCCCGATACCCGGCCAGGCAAACACGGTTTCCGTCAAAATAGCGCCACCAACCATCTGCCCAGCCTGCAAGCCTGCCAGGGTGATGATCGGCAGTAAGGCATTGCGAAGAATGTGTCGGCGCTGAATGACGCTAGGTTTTAAACCCTTCGCACGGGCGGTTTTAACGAAGTCCTGCTGGGCTGCATCGAGCATCGAGGTGCGCGTCATGCGGGTATAAATCGCCATAAAAAATAGCGCCAGCGTGGTGGCAGGCAGTATTAAATGCGTGGCGACATCAAGCACAAGCGCGAAGCCAGTGTGGTCAGCGCCAACCGTGTAAAGACCGTAAGCGGGCAACCAGCCGAGGTAAACGGAAAACACCACCACCGACATCAGCGCTACCCAAAACAGCGGTGTGGCATAAAACACCAGGGCTAGCGCCATAATCAGTGAGCCAGAGGGCTTTTTAACCCGCGCCGCCGCCATGGAACCTGCCACAATGCCGAGTACCAGCGAGAGCACAAACGCCGTACCGGTTAGCAGCAGCGTGGCGGGCAAACGATCCATAATCAGATCAAAGACGGGCACACCAAGCCGATAGGAGTAGCCAAAGTCGAGCATGGCGATACCCGATACGTAGCGCCACAGCTGCACGTACATCGGCTGATCGAGTCCAAACCGCTCGCGCAGCTGGTTGAGAAACTCCTGATCCGCGGCACCCGCTTCGCCAGCCAGAATCGCGGCCGGGTCACCGGGGGCTAACTGAATCAGCAGGAAGTTAAAAATAACGATTAAAAACAGCACAATCACGGCTTTAAACAGCCGCATCAGAATGAGGCGCGCGTAAACCATAAGTCGTTTCCTGGCTAATACCTTCAAGACATAGCTAAAAAACCCAGGTAGCTCTCGCTACCTGGGTGGCTTGGGTTTAGCGATCTAGCCAAGCATCTTTAAAGCCGTCGTTGACACCCACGCCGGAAGTGACGAGGTTCTGCACATCACAGCGGTACAGGGTCGGGAAGCCCAGTTCCATCAGCCAGCCAACGGGCACATCTTCGTGCAGGATTTCCTGAACTTCACTGTAAAGCGCTTCGCGCTCTTCGTCGGGGAAAGCCGTGGCGGCCTCGTTGAATAGCTCGTCGACACGCTCGTTTTCGTAGCCTTCGACGTTATTCCAGGGCGAGCCTTTGGCAATATTGTCGGACAGGTAGGTGCGTGAAATACCCAGTGCCGGGTCGCCGTACTGGTATAGGTAGGTAAAGGCGAGGTCGTAATCCCAATCGCCCAGGCGCTGGTTCCAGCCGCCCACGTCGGTGGCTTGGGTGCTTACGTTAATGCCCACTTCACGCAGATTCTGTTGTACGGCCTCAGCCCAACGGGTCCACGTTTCACCGTAAGGAAGCGGCAGAATAGTGATCTCTTCACCGTCGTAACCCATTTCTGCCAACAGTTCACGAGCGCGCTCTGGGTTGTGATCGTAGGGTTCTAAACCGTCATGTTGGAAACGCGCGTTGGAGCCAAAGGCTGAGAGCGGCACATTGCCTAAGCCATTCCACAGCACATCTTTGGCAAACTCGCGATCCATGGCATACATCACTGCTTGGCGGAAGCGTTTGTCGGCGGTGGGGCCTTCACGGTTGTTCATCCACAGCATGGCGAAGGGGCTGAAGTATTCGTGGCCTTCTTCTGTCATACAGACGTTATCCATGGCAGATAGGCGCGGGATATCGAAGTTCTCAACGGTGCCGCTGGGCAGTACATCGATGGTGCCGTTCTCGAAGGCAACTGCACGGGAGCCACCGTCTGGGATGATGTGCCAGTTGACGCCATCCAGATAGGGGAGCCCGTCTTCGTAGTAGTCATCGTTTTTAACCAGCTCGATCACGGTGCCGCGTTCCCAATTAGCAAACTTGAAAGGGCCTGTGCCAATCGGATGGTCGTTGTGTTCGTTGTTGCGGAAGTCGGTGCCCGCATACAGGTGCTCAGGCACCATGGTGAAGGTGCCTGCCTCAAAGGAGATCAGGAATGGGCCGAAGGGGTCGGTTAAGGTAAATACCACCGTGTGGTCATCCGTTGCTTCGATGCTTTCCACATGTTGTAAAACGGCCCGCGCACTGGGGTTCAGTTCGCGGTGGAAAACATCGGCAGAAAATACCACGTCGTCAGCGGTGAAGGGTTCGCCGTCGTGCCAGGTAACATCTTCCCTAAGGTGGAAAGTATAGGTGCGGCCATCGTCGCTGACGTCCCATGACTCAGCCAACTGTGGCATGGGTTCCAGATCCGTGGTGTAGCGCAGCAACCCTTCATAGATATTGCCTGCCACGGTGCGTGTAGGCGCGTTTTGCACCATTCCCAGCACTAAGCCTGGCGGTTCTGGTTGAATAATAGTGTTAACCGTACCCCCTTGTTTCGGGTCGTCTGCCAGGGCAGCCGACGAAAAAGCGAGTGCTGCAGCGGAAATTGCCAAAGCCAAAGGTGTTCTCATTTTGTTTCTGCTCCTCGGTTACTAGGCCAAAGCCTGTCACGTAATGGATTTACGTTATTGTTAGGCGAGCGAGGCGTGATACAAAACAGCCCAGTTGTTGTTATGGATTTTGGTTATAGATCGTTATATGAGGCCTTTTTGAACATAGCATTGGTTTGTAAAACTGTCGACAGTCGTCAATCGGCCGTCGACAGAATACTTTTTTGCGTCATACTAAAAGTACGTAATACCTAATAAGAGTAAACTCTATGGCCTCTTCCCCAGTGGCTCCTGGCGGCTTTATTCAACAGCAAAACCTTGTTGAGCAGGTGGCCGACTATTTGACGCAAGCGATTATCCAGCAACATTTTTTGCCTGGAGAGCGGCTTTCAGAAGTGCAGCTTTCCCGGGATTTAGGCGTCAGCCGCGCGCCGGTTCGCGAAGCTGCTCGCTTATTGGAAAGTCGTGGGCTTTTAATCTCAAAACCAAGACGCGGTTTTTTTGTTAGGGCGTTGAATGCCGTTGAATTAGAGGATGTCTTCGATTTGCGGCTATGTCTTGAGCGCCATGCTATCCAGCGCTTATCGGAGCGCTACAGCAGCGACGCTGAGCGCGCGCTAAAACAGCAGGTAGAGATTTTGTGCGACGCGGCAGTCAGCAATGATGGAACACGCCGTATTGAGGAGGATCTGCAGTTTCACCGCTTAATGATTCATCACGCGGGTAATGAGCGGCTGCTGCGGGCATTTGATGGCTTAACCCACGAACTTCGCCTGTGCATTACGCTGATCACCAAAACCCACGAAGCCCCCGACACCATTGCCACCAGTCACTTTAAGCTGCTGGATGCATTAGGTAGCGGCAGTTCCGAGGCTTGCCGTGAGGCCATTGACTACCATATAGGCGTTGCTAGGGATTTTGTGGTCAACGGCGTGGGGGAGTGACCAAGACAGTGACTAAGAGGGCGAATGAAAGAGAGCTAGGACGAAATGCAGATGGGCCAGCAGCCGATCACAATGTGCACTGCCATTAGATAAATCAATAGTTCACACCTGAACAGATGTCGCCTTGCTCCAGGTCTGGCAAGATAGCGTTTTCGGACGTTTGACGACCAAGGACACGGCATGGCGCATTTGCTACGCATCGTTATGATTCACGGCCACTTGTCGGGGGTGGTTGAACTCAATGTGGATGGCCACACCAATATTTGCGGCACCAACGCGTCAGGCAAAACCACGCTTCAGCGGTTAGTGCCGGTGTTTTACGGTGAGCTGCCCAATAAGGTGGTGCCGAAAACCCGCATGAAGTTTGATGCCTTCTACTTGCCCACTCGTCAAAGCTATCTCGTTTACGAATACCGCCGCGAAGCAGGCAATGTTTGCCAAGTAGTACTGACGCGCAAGCAAGAAGGCGGCGTGGAATACCGTTTTGTCGGTGCCCCTTATCGGCCAGAAGACTATCTGATCGAAACTGAAAAAGGCCCCTTGGCGCTGGAGTACCCGCAGTGGTCTAGCGGACTGCGCCGCAGCGGGATTGCTGTCTCTTCCAAATTGGGAGCCACCTCCGAGTTTCGCTCGGTGATTCAAAACGATTTTACCCAGTTGCACGGTAATAGCCGCGATGGATTAAAGCTGCGCCAAATTGCAGCGCAGTTTAGTTTGGTTAACCCTGAACGGCGTATCCGTCATATCGAAAAACTGGTGTCTGCTGTGCATGCGAAAGAGGGCAAGATGGACACCCTCAAAACCATGCTGGCGGCAATTTTCGAAGAGGATGGCGTCGAGCTGCCGGTCACCCGCATTCGCAGTGCCAAAGCGCGGGAGTGGATTGCCCAGATGCGCCAGTCCATGCGCCTGGAGCCGCTGCAAGCCTCGCTGACTAAGCTTGGCGGTATCGACCGCGAATTGGCCCAGTTAGAGACCACGCTTTGGCAGTTGAAACCCCAGCTAAGCGCCGACCATCAGCAGGCAGAGCAGCGCATTGCGGACCTGGATGGTGAGTTAAACCGCCACCAGCGCGAGTTCCAACAGCGTGAAAATGCCTACACCCAGCAGCGCGATGAGCTGAACGACCGCCACAGTGAAGTCGCAAGCGACTTGCAGCACACGCAGCGCCGCCTAAATGATCTGCAAACCCAGTTTGAGCACTACGCCGATGCCGACATGACTGGCCTGGAGCGAGACATCAACGCCTTGCCCCAGTGGCGTGAACAGCGTGATCAGCTTCAGAAGCATCTGCAGGTCATGCAAGACGCGGTAAAAGAGAGCCAGGCGCGCTTAGATGGCCGGTTACGCGAGCTTTCCGAAGCACTTGCCCGCCAAACCCAAGAAAACCAGGAGTTGATAGATGCCCTGGTCGAGGAAAAAGCCCAACGCCGAGAGCAGCAATGGCAAGCCGAACAGCAGCATAACGAGCGCTATCAGCAAGAGCGCCAACGGCTAGAGGGTGAGTATCAAGCGCAGTTAGAGCTGGGTGTTGAGCAGCTTGCCGAATTAAAAGCGCAGCTGGCAATGCCCACCCAAACCGTTGAAGAGGCTCAAGAAGCCGAGCTTGCCCAAGCGCGTTTAGACCAAACACAGCAGGAACGCAGCGCCGCTGCGGCCACGTTGGAAGCTCTACGCCGCGAGCTTGAAAGCCACAAACGTGAACGCGATGCCGCCGAGCAGCAGTTGGTGCAGTGTCGTCAGCAGCGTGAGCGAGCTGAACAACACTGCTATGCGCTCTATCAACAGCGCGACCCCGAACAGGGCAGCTTGCGCCACTTCTTGCGCTACCACCGTCCTGGTTGGGAGCAGCAACTCGGCAAGGTCATTGCCCCAGAACTGCTTGAACGTCGAGATCTCGCCCCGCAGCTTGCTGAAGACGCCAGCGATGACCTGTTCGGGCTAGCGCTGGACCTAAGCGCTATTGCGCTGCCGGATTACGCTCAAGACGAAGCCAGTTTGCTGGCGGCGATTGAAGAGGCGAATGGCGCTAAACAGCGCGCCCAAACGGAATGTGTCGCTGCCGAAAAAGCCCTAAAGCAGCACAACGAACGGGTTCAGCAGGCTGATGAGGCGCAAGATCAGGCGCGCATGGGGTATCAGCGGGCCGAACAGGAAGTGGAGTATGCCCTTGAGGCTCGCCGCCAGCAGCAAGAGCGCCATACCAAGCGTCAGCAGGCTCGCCGAGCCGAGCACCAAGCGGCGTTGACTCGCCAAGAGCAGGCTCAGGCCGAACTGCGCGAAGAGAAACGCCAGGCGCTTGACGAGCTTGCTGAGACGCATCAAGGCCAGTTGCTGGAGTTAAAAGCCGACGCGCAAAGCCAGCTGGATAGCCTGGATGCGCAGCTACGCCAGTACAAGCAGCAGCTCAACGACGCCAACGCTGAGCATCAGCGCCAGCGTAGTGAGCTGGAAGCCGCCTTCAGCCAGGAGCTTGCCGAGCAGGGCGTGGACCCCGCGCAGCTTCAGGAAACGAAGAAACGCTTAGAGCAGCAGAGTGAACGCATTCGTAAAATCGCCGCTCGCCAGGAAGAACTCACCGAGTACCAACGCTTTATGCGCGTGGAGTGGAGCCAGCACAAGCCCCAGCTGGTGGCGCAGGAAGCAGAACTTGTTCAGCTTGATCAACAGTTGAAGCGCGAAAAAGCGCGCCTCAAGAACGACTTCCATAGCGCACGTGAAGCGCATCAAACGGCGGTTAATGAACTAAAAATTCAGCGCGCAAATGCCCACGGCAGTGTAGAAGCCCTAAAGCCTTTACTGACCCAGTTGGAAAGCTTGGACATCGTTGCAGAGGGTGCGCCCTTAGCGAATGCCGTGGGTGACATGGAGGAGCGCATTGAGCGTGCTCGCCAAGCGTTAACCAGCCGCCATCAGCAGCTTGAACAGCTGCGCCGAGGCTGCCTGGAGGTAGAAAGCCAGCTGATTAAAGATGCCAGCAGCGGCTTTGCCGATGCACTGCAAAGCGAACGTGAGAAACTGCCAAACGACAGCCCACGACTGGTGTTGCCGCTGCTGCGCGACATGCTAAAACTATTGGAAGATCAACAGCAGCAGCTGATTCAGGAAGGGCGCAATTTAAGCGATGATCTGGATAAATTCTTTATTGTCTTCCGAGATTTAAATCGCCGTATCAGTGCGCAAAGTCGTCGGCTTTCCGACGAAGTGGCGGATGACCTGCGTTTAGAAGGTATCAGCAAAGCGGAAGTGCGCATTCAATCGACGATTGATGAACTAGGCTTCTGGGAGCCTTTAAAGCTGTTCGCCCAGCGTTATAAAGCGTGGCGGGAATCTGGCCAGATGCTGCCCAGCGACGATTATCTTAATGCACTGGCCGATGTGGTCGATTTGCTGCGCAGCGACCAGCAGTACAGTTTCGAAAGCCTGCTGCGCCTTGAACTGCACCTAAACGAAGGCGGCACTGACCTGGTGATCAAAAACGACCGCCAGTTGTTGGAGTCTTCCAGCCATGGCATGGCCTACCTGATTTTGTGTAAGTTCCTGCTAGCGTTTACGCGGCTGCTGCGGGGGGATGCGCAAATCGCTATCCATTGGCCGATTGATGAAATTGGCACGCTGGCCTATCACAATGTCGAAAAGTTGTTCGACGCTTGTGACAGCAACCGTATCCACATTGTGGGGGCTTTCCCCAACCCAGAATCGGATGTGCTGCTGCTGTTTGCTAATCGCTACCTGATTGAGCGGGACCCTAACCAGCCCAACCAGCGCCTGCTAAAACGTATTGAGCCGCGCCTTAGCCCGCTTGCGCAGCGGATCAAGGAGCGTCAGCAAGAGGTGACCGCATGATCGAACACGGCCCGCTACTGGAACGCTTGCTGGCTGGCGAGTTTGTCTGCGCCGTCAGTGATGACAACGCCTTCCGCCACCTGGCAAATGAAGAGACCCGCGACGCGATTGATGACTACCTGCGCCCGCTCAACCGCAGGCTGGCGAGCAATGATGAAGGCAGTGTCTACTTTTTAGCTTGGCGACAGCTGAACGAAGCCGCTCGGGAGCAGCTATCGCGCCAGCTGAGTGACACGGTCAACAGCCTGTTGCCGCTGCTGGAATGGCTGCAGCTGGTTCAAGAGGCGCTAGGCCGCGACACCTTGGCGGCCCCAGGCGACGTGCTCAAACCTGCCGAGTTCAGCGCTAAGTGCGAAGACAACCAAAGCCTGCGTGAGCGTTTGGAACGGCTAGCCACAGACAGCTTCTTTGGTTCCCAGAGCGACCAGTTGGATGCCCAAGTAAAGCAGCTATTCAAGCGCTTGAAAGAGCATGGCTACTTGCTTCAGCCCCACACTGAGCGTCAGGTGTTTGTGGTCACCGGTAAAATTGATTACCTAATCGAGGTGGTGCGCTTTATCCGCGATGAGGAAAACTTGCCCATCGATGCGGAGCGGGAAGAGGGTGCCCAGGAGGCGCTGCTGTGAGCGAACTGGAAAGCCGCCTGCTAAAAACCGGCGCTGAACGGCTGGCGCTGTTGGGCAAGCATGCCGAACGGCTGATGCAGGGCTACACTCGCGATGACGTGCCGTTAGACGGACTCAACGACAGCGCGCTGCGCAAGCTGTTGGCCGCTCGGGTGTTATGGCGGCCCGACGAGCAGAGCGGCGTAAAGCTCGCCCCCAAGGTGCGCGAACTGATTGCTGAAATGCTCGCCGATGAAACCCGCCGCCATGTAAATGCCGATGTTGCCGAAACCCTTGAGTTAGTACGTTCGTTGGTGCACAGCTACCGGGAAGCCCGCAGCCTAGGTGAACATTGGCGGCAGGAGCAGCAGTTGCTGCGCCTGCGCCAGGAAGTCGACGATCTGAACGGCCGCTTTGCCGATGCCATTGATAGTCTCTGGCAGCGACTCAACAGCGATTTCGGCTTTGTTAGCCAGTTGAGCGATAAGATCCGCGAAAACGACCGCGCCCAGAAGCAGATTGTTAGGTTGCTGGATGGCCTAGCACTGATCGACTTCGACGAGCTGATTGCGTTAGTAGGCAGCGATGGCAGCCTGCGCAAGCTACTCATCAGCCAGCTACAGCAGCGCTTAAGCCACCATTACACCAGCCTGCGGGAAGTGCAACGGCGGTTAATTGAGCTAATGGCACGCTTTCGCAAACAGCAGGCACGCAGCCGCCTGATCAGCGGCATGGTCGCGCTTATGCGCGAACATCCAGGCTTTGTGCCGAGTAATTACGCCAAACGCAGCGACGTACCAGCGTTGTTCAATCACGCTGCGCCATTAAATGCCGCCGCTGCGCCAGCGCTAGATCGCGCGCTGGAAAGTCGCGTGCTGGCAGAACTGCTGCATGAATTGCCAACCCCGCGCCATGCCACGCAAACCGTTGAGTCGGCAGTGCCTGCGCTCACACCGGAAGATAACCTTGCCGCTGCGCGCCAGCAGGCGCTTAAACAAGATGTCGAACGCTTTTACCTCGCGGTGTTAGACCAGCCCTCCGCCGAGCCAATCAGCGCCCTCGCTTATCTGTATGACAGCCAGCTCGATTGGCCCGATGAAATTTGGCTGTTTCAGGTTATCTCCGAATACCAGGGCTTGCCGCGTAGCGAGCAACAGGCGTTTCGCCTACATCAAGACGAATCACCAGCCAGCCCATTTAATGATCTGCGCCTGATTCATGACGTTGCACTGGCGGTGGCAGTATGACGTTATCAGGCCGCGCCCGTGCCGGGCTTAACAGTGTTGTTCGAGAGCTTAACCGCCAGCCCGTGGTAGAAAAATCCCGTGGCAAGTGGGTCGAAGATGTAGTGGCATGGTGCCATCAGCAAGATATTGATCTGACCATGCGGATTTCCAACCAAGCGCTGCGCTTTGACGCCACGCTCATGGCGCAAATCAACAGCATGTTGGAGAGTGACCGTTTGGCACCGCTAGGGCGCTCGTTAAGTGGTTTAAGCAGTGCCGCCCAAGCAGCTGAAGGGGTTGAAGAGGATAAAAGCCGCCGCGAAGGCCCTCGTGCAAAACGCGTGCTGATTAACTTGCCGCCGCAGCCCTCTGCATGGCTTGCGCCAGAGCCGCGCAGCATACGCGATGTTGATGTAAGCGGCTTGAAACTGTCGGTGTTTGGTGCGCTCGTCCAAGTGGAAAACCTGGATAGCTTCTACGCGTTTTCGCCAGAGATAGCAGCGCTGAGCGGCTACGCTTACCCGCTGGTCGTTTACCGTGGTGACAGCCATTACGGTGGTGGCTTTGTCGCACTGAAAGAAGCATGGCGCAAAACCAACCGGCCACACCTCTACGCCGGTGACTTCGATGCCAAGGGCGTGACCCTAGCCCTAGACAGCGGCGCCACGCACCTGCTGCTACCCGACATCGAGTGGCTTACCCAGCACGTCACGCCCCTGCACCAACCCGCTGAGCAACTGCCATTCCAACGTCGCCTACGTCAACGGAACGTTACGCTGCCCAGCCACCACCCCCTACGCCCATACTTAGCCCTGCTGGAAAAACAGCGCGGGCTAAAACAGCAATGGTTTGGAGGGGAGCTAGTATGTATATCGCTCAGTTAAAAGCAGTCTTAGGGCTGTAATGCCGGTCGGTTAAGGCTGACTGGCATTAGCCGATGGGCTGGGTTTTTTTGTTTAATAAGTGCCTGAAAATGACTCCACCCAAGTCCTCCGAGCCGCCCCCGTCATTCCCGCAGGCCCTGCCACTTCGTCATTCCCGCAGGCCCTTAGCGGGAATCCATGTTGACCTGGGGTTTCGAGCTGCTGCAGGTCAAGGTCAAGGTGGATTCCCGATAACCCCACTCGGGAATGACAGTGCGGTGACTCGGGAATGATGTGCGGTGCACGCTTAGGGAGGTGGCCGCGTTGCTATGGGGCTAGGGGGGAATGCTAGTCAGCCTTAAATGTCTGGCATTAGCCGATGGGCTGGGTTTTTTGTTTAATTAAGTGCCTGAATATGACTCCACCCCAGCCCTCCGAGCCGCCCTCGTCATTCCCGCAGGCCCTTAGCGGGAATCCATGTTGACCTGGGATTTCGGGCTGCTCCAGGTCAAGGTCAAGGTAGATTCCCGATAACCCCACTCGGGAATGACAGTGCGGTGGCTCGGGAATGATGTGCGGTGCTCGCTTTGGGAGGTGGCCGCTTTGCTATATGGGGCTAGGGGATAATGCCAGTCAGCCTTAAATGACTGGCATTAGCCTTAGGGCTGTCACTTAACTCTACTATTTCAAGCTCTTCCTTAATTGACCGCTAACAGGCTTGCCGACAAGCGACGTTTGGATAGCTTGCCAACATTGTCTGTGCCCTAAAGGGGATGAATGGAGGAGGGGCAGGTGAGATGGCGACAATAATCGGTTTCGAGCCTAAGCGTACATTTGTTAGTGCACCTTCATCGAGCCTGTTAGTTAGCAATGCGCGCTTTTCTGATAAGGCCTAATCTATAAAGACGTTTTCATGTTCCGTAGAGTAACCAATGAACAATAACAGCTATAGGATTAGGGCGATGAGTCGCGAAGAGTTGGACCTCGCGATGGAGTGGGCCGCAAAGGAAGGCTGGAACCCGGGGCTCCACGATGCCGACTGCTATTTTTCCGCCGACCCGAAGGGTTTCCTCGTCGGTCTGCTTGACGACGAGCCTATCGCTACCATCTCGGTGATCAAATACGATGACGCCTTTGGTTTTCTGGGCTTCTATATCGTCAAGCCGGAATACCGGGGACAAGGGTATGGGCTTCAACTTTGGCAGGCCGGGATGAGCTATCTTCAAGGCCTTAACATCGGGCTCGATGGTGTCGTCGATCAGCAGGAAAATTATCGGAAATCCGGTTTCACACTGGCCTATCGCAACATTCGTTACGAGGGGAGGGGTGGCGGAAAGGCGCCCCAGCACGCCGGGATCGTCGAGCTATCCAGCCTGCCTTTTGAGACCATTGACGCCTATGGGCGGCCCTTTTTCCCTGCCAATAGGGAACAGTTCACCCGCGCCTGGATCAGTCAGCCCGATGGTCATGCTCTGGGCGTGATGCAGCATGACAGGCTGTCTGGCTATGGGGTTATCCGGAAATGCCGCAACGGCTACAAGGTCGGTCCCCTGTTAGCGGACAGCCCGGCATTGGCCGAGTCGCTTCTTCTCGCCTTGAGGGCCCGCACGACGCCATCGGACCCGATTTTCCTTGATGTGCCAGCCATCAACCCAGCGGCGGTGGCATTGGCCGAGCAGCATGGCATGAGGGGGTCATTTGAAACCGCCCGAATGTACCGGGGTGAGGCGCCAACCCTGCCGTTAACTCGCCTGTTTGGCGTGGCGTCTTTTGAAATCGGATGAGCGGGTGATGGGGGGACCGACTTCTACTAAGCAGTGGAGACAGCTCGAACTCGGATTTTCTACAACCTCATTAGGAGTGAGATGAATCATCGATTCGTAGTCACTGGCGGTCCTGGCGGTGGAAAAACGACCATTCTTAGTGCTCTAGCGGAGCGTGGATATAGCTTCGCACCGGAGTCTGCTAGGAAAATAATCAAAGATCGGTTAGCCGCGGGGTTATCGCCTCGACCGGACCCTGTCTCTTTTGCCCAAGAGATACTTAGTGCGGATATCGAAAAGTATCAGAATGCAGCCTCCTGCGACTATGTCATGTTGTTTGATCGCGGAGTACTGGACGCGCTGTATATGCTCGATGCGGAGAGCGCATTAACGCGAGATGAAATAGCGCAATACGTTCAAAAATTTCCATATAACAGCGTTGTCTTTCTTCTGCCTCCATGGAAAGAAATTTACGATACAGATTCAGAGCGTGATCAAACGTTTGAGGAATCCGTAGCGGTGTTTGACGGTATGAAAAGGTGGTATTCGCAGTGGGGGTACGAAACACTAGAAGTCCCACGAGGCAATATTAATGAGCGTGTTGCGTTCATTTTGCAGCGTATACATACCCTCTAACAATTCACGGTTGGCGGACAGTTTCTCCACCGTTTCGCGGCTCAAAATTTTCCGCAGAGCGCGGCGTTATGCGCCATATAGCCATTTCCCCAACCTCTGGACTAGGGAAGGGGGAGAGCGCTAACCATATCCAGCTAAGAGGTAAATTGAAGTGGACAGTACATCAAGTAAGGTTAAAGGCCATTGCCGTTGCGGACAGGTAGAATTTGAGGTTGGCGCTAAGCCAATGATCACCATGGCATGTCACTGCACAGGATGTCAGCAAATGACATCTAGCGCGTTTAGCTTGAGCTCGCTTTATCCGAGCGAGGCATTCTCAATTAAATCCGGAGAGCCTGTTATCGGTGGGCTGCATGGGAATACTCGCCACTATTTCTGCGGGCATTGTATGAGCTGGCTGTTCACTCGACCCGAAGGTATGGATAACTTTGTTAATGTTCGCTCAACGTTGCTAGAGGATTCTCGAACCTACAAACCATTTATTGAAACTTACACAGATGAAAAACTGGAGTGGGCTACCACTGGCGCAGAGCATAGTTTTTGTAAGTTTCCACCGCAGGAAAAGTTTCCCGAATTGCTTCGAGAGTATGCGCAAAAACAAGGATAAACACAGCAGCGATGAATAGGGTGCGGCACTAAACAATCAGCTACAGTGGAACAGTTTACACGTCGCTTCAATCGTCCGCTGAGTTTGGTGTCATTTGCTATCATCAGTTACCTTCTATCTCAGAGTGTTTTTATGAAACCTATTCCTCTATTAAATCAACCTCGAATTCACTGACGAGCAAAGTGTTAACTCAATAGTTTTTATTGTTTAATATTAGCTTGAGGTTTAGTATGCAGAATAAACATTGGTCAAAATATCAGTTGCTACATGAAGTAGTGACTAATCCTAATATCTCAATAAAGGGTGCTCACAGTTATTACAGTGATTGCTGGGACAACGGCTTTGAAGAGTCGGTTATTAGGTATCTACATGGTGACGAAGTGAGTCGTAAGTGGGAGCCGCGTTGGGAAATCGATAAGCTTCATATTGGTGATTATGTCTGTATTGGCGCGGAAGTCATTATTTTGATGGGCGGAAATCATACCCATCGAGCAGATTGGTTCTGTTTATACCCATTTATGGACTACATTGATGAAGCATATGTTGGTAAAGGGGATACCTTTATAGGTGATGGTGCATGGCTTGGAATGAGAGCGATGATAATGCCTGGCGTCACTATCGGAGAAGGAGCTATTGTTGCAGCCAATAGTGTTGTTACTAAAGACGTTGCTCCCTATAGTGTAGTTGGTGGTACACCGGCAAAACTAGTCAAGTATCGCTTTGAGATATCTGTAATTGATGATCTTTTGCAGTTGAAAATATATGATTGGCCTACAGAAAAATTTGAAGCATTAAAACGCCATCTGTGTGCATCAGATATTCAGCAACTAAAAAGTGCTGCTTTAGCCTATGATGGTAAAAATAGCACATAACAAGGCATTTAAGAGTGATACCCAACGCTTGGTATTTTCAGTTCAAGGTTGGGTTTCGTGTTTGCGGTGCAATGGTTTAGGCTTGGTGACAGCGTTGCTCACTACTTAACACGGCGTTATACATTAAGTGAGGTGTACCCAAAAGATGGACTGGAAGTTATTGATACCAACTACAATTGCCACTCTGGCGGCAGTGATTGGCTGGGTTGTAGCCCACAAACTTAATGCTGCGCGTGATGTTAGGAATAAGCAGCGTGAAATTAGACTAAAATACCTTTCTGAAGCATATGATGTCTTTATTGAGCTTGGAAGAAATGTTGACATTCTCGGTAATTATAGGGAAGTTGAGCGAGCGATTAGCTATATTCATTTGTACGGAAATACCAAACAAGTTGAATTATGCGATAAGTTTGTGAATGACATAGCCTTGTCAGGAAGTGCTAATCATACTGAGTTGGTTGTTGAGGTTAGGAATTTTATCAGGTCAGAGCTTGGGCTTAGAGTATTGAGCACCAAACTTAACTTGCTGAAGGTAACCCCGAAAGAAAAATAGTATGACTAGGCGCAGCAGTACGTGCCCTTCGCGCGCAGGACGCTCGCAAGCTCGCGCCTCAATACTCGACGTTATACCTGAGAGGAACCTCGGATGAGCCTTAAAGATCACTTTGCAATGCTGGCTTCCTACAATCAGTGGATGAACTCAAAGGTTTATGAGGCTGCAGGCCACCTCTCTGCCACTGATTTAGCCAAAGACCGTGGGGCCTTCTTCGGTTCCATCTTAGGAACCCTGAATCATATCCTAGTGGGTGACACTATCTGGCTCAAACGGTTTGCTACGCATCCCTCCTGTGTGGCCTCTTTGCGCGAGGTTGCTGATCTTCCAAAGCCGACTACGTTGGATCAGATTGTCTTTGAAGATTTTGGTCGTCTATCTGAACACCGTAGTTGGTTGGATCAGAGGATTATCGATTGGGTAGCCGAACTATCCGACGGTGACCTGGATGTCGTTCTCAGCTATCGCAATAGCAAAGGGATTCCTGCAAATAAACGATATTCGAGCCTGGTTCTTCATTTCTTTAATCATCAAACTCACCATCGTGGGCAAGTTTCTACCTTGCTATCTCAGGCGGGTGTGGATATCGGGGTTACTGATCTTATGGTTCATATTCCAGAGGAAACCCATGTATAGCCAGGTATGTACTGACGAATCCTAGAGCGATTCCCTACACTGGAAAAATTAGATTAGCGCTACTCCAAATCCCGAAAGAGTACGTTGTTGGCTCGGGCTCGGGCTCGGGTAATTCAAATAATATAAGCCTGCTTGTTGCGCGGTGCGCAACAAGCTATGATGTGTTTATGATTAAATCATTCCGCCACAAGGGACTCAAGCGGTTCTACGCTAGTGGCAGCACCTCTGGTATACAGGCGGATCATGCCAAGAAATTGCGTATGCAGCTTGCCGCTCTGGACACGGCCGTGTCAGTAGAAGATATGGATATCCCTGGTTTTAGGCTCCACCCTTTGAAGGGGAGAGACAAAGCGCGGTGGTCAATTTGGATCAACGGAAATTGGCGCATGACGTTCGAATTTCGAGATGGCAATGCGTACATTCTTGATTATGAGGATTATCACTAATGACGATGCATAATCCGCCGCATCCCGGCGAATTTATTCGGGAAGTGTACCTAGAACCTTTTGGTATCAGCTCCCGTCAGCTTGCTTCCAACTTGGGCGTTTCACCATCCACCTTGTCACGGTTGCTCAAAGGGGATAGTGGCATTAGCCCCGAAATGTCTTTGCGCTTGTCGAAGGTTCTCGGACGTACCCCGGAGAGCTGGCTATCAATGCAGGACATGTATGACCTATGGGTGGCTCGCAGCACAATTAATTTGGACGACCTGCAGCCATTGGACTTTGAGGCCGCTTAACGATTGCGACTGTTGTCGTTGGCATCCTGTCGTAAAAAGCTGAGCAACCAAACTTATTGGAAATCTGTATGCCGCCAGACTAGGTTCAGGTTTCTAAAGAGAAAGCACGGACGCGATATGAACCTACTCTTCCTGGGTACCTCCGCCGGTGTGCCCACCAAACAAAGAAATGTCTCCGGGATCGCTTTGCGTGAAAGCAAAGGTAAGGGGTGGTACCTGGTTGATTGTGGTGAGGGCACCCAGCATCAGGTCTTGCATACCAAGCTGTCGTTCCATTCGTTGAAGGCCATCTTGATTACCCATGTGCACGGCGACCACTGCTACGGGCTGCCGGGCATTCTGGCGAGTGCGGCCATGGGGGGCCGGAAAGTGCCGCTGACCATCGTTGCGCCCGCAGGTATCAAAACTTGGTTGGCGGCAACCTGTGAGGTGACGCAGCTATGCTTACCTTTTGACTTGGAGTTTATCGCCTCAGACGACCTGCCAAGCGTTGAGTTTGAGAACATCGCGGTTGAGACATTCAGCCTTTCACATCGGGTGGCGTCTTATGCCTATGCATTTACGGAGCGAAAGGTTGATGCTGCCCTGGACATGGAAAAGCTAGCGCAAAAGGGGATTCCAAGAGGGCCGTTGTGGGGGCAGTTGAAGCAAGGGGTTGATATTGAGTTTGCAGGTGAGCCGTTAAAAAGCCATGACTACCTAATCTTCAAGAACACGCCCAGGAAAGTAGTGATCGCTGGGGATAATGATCAACCTGACTTATTGAACGAGGCGTGTGCAGAGGCGCAGGTGCTGGTGCATGAGGCCACCTATACCGAAGAGATGGCTGAGAAGGTCGGTGATGTGGGGCATAGTTACGCCAAGCTTGTCGCAGCTTTTGCCGAATCGATAAAGCTACCTAATTTGGTGCTGACGCACTTCAGCCCGCGTTATCAGTTTAGCCCCAATGCGTCGCCGTCCATCGAGGACATCCGCAAAGAAGCTGAGGGCGCCTATTCAGGCTCGCTTTTCTTGGCGCGGGATTTTGGCGAATATACCTTAGAAAAAACGGGCCACTTTTCTGAGATGGTGGGCGAGTAGTTTTTCCGCGCGTTTATCAGTAGTGATACCGAAACTGGGCGATTAGCAACGCTTCGTAGTCTTCAAGCACTGGCTTCCAGGGAAGCCAGTGCTTACTTCGTTATTTCAAAAGCTATTTCAAAAACTCCCGCAGCGTTTCGCTGGCTTGGTCGATGGAGACGACGCCATCTAAATGACCGCGGTTGCCTTCCAGGGTTTCAAGCGTCACTTCGGTACCGTCGGCTTCTATCAGCTCGGCAGTGCGGCGCACGCCTTCGGGGGCGAAGACGAGGTCGTTTTCGCTATACAGCATCAGCGTCGGGGCGTCGATGGCAGCCAGTCCTTCTTCTAACGAGTCACCGTGGCCCGCCATAAAGAGCTGGTTGGCGCGAACCAAGTACAGCAGATGGTTGGCATCGGAAAGCTCGGCGCGGGCGGCGGCGACGTCATCCAGCGTTTGCTCAATGGCGTAGCGGGCGTTGATATCTTGAGCGGGGTCGCGCTCTTCGTCGGCCCAATCGCGGTTGAAGGTTTCATTGGCCCACTGCCAGTGATTGGCGTTGAGGGTGACGATCTTGAGGGCTTCTTTTAGGCCATCGCTGGGTGGCTCGCCATCGTAGTAGTCGCCCTCATTCCAGTTGGCGTCTAAGCGGATGGGCGCCGCCCAGGCGCTAAGCGTTGCCAGCAACCAGGGGTCGGTAACGCCGCCACCGATAACGGGAATCAACCTATCCACTTTGTCAGGGTAAGCACTGGCCCATTCAAACGCTTGAAGCGCCCCCATCGAGGCACCCATGACCGCGTGTAGCGATTCAATGCCCTGGCTCTCTAACAACGCCCGCTGTACCTCGACAAAGTCACGAATCGTTACCACAGGAAAATCCATTCCCCACGGTTCGCCGGTGTCTGGATTGATAGAGGCGGGGCCAGTGGTGGTGACATTGGGGTCGTGGGCGTTGAGGTTCACCAGCGTATCGGACGCAATAATGTAGTACTCGTCGGTATCCAGTGGTTTGCCGGGGCCAATGATGGCATCCCAGTAGCCGGTTGGCTCGCCATCTGGATCATAACGACCTGCTGCGTTGCTGGTGCCAGAGAAAAAATGGGTAATTAAAATAGCATTGTCACGGGCGTCGTTTAATTCACCGTAGGCTTCCCAGCCCACCGCAAGTTCGGGAATTGTTTCGCCGCCTTGGGTGGTGAAGTCTTGCATCTCAAAGACTTGTTTTTCGACGACGCCATCCCAGGCCAGTAGCGGTGATGCTGCAAGTAACCCGAGGCTGGTAACTGTCACCACGGTCAATAAAGAGTGTCGCTGCTTGAGAACCATACGCCTTCCTTAAATGAGGGATTGTTATGATTATTGTTGGCAACGGCTGCGTTGCCACCCTCATAGCGTAGTCGGCTTTAGCGCATTTTAAATGGGTTTAGCCCGTTAGCTTGTTGCATCATCATGCGTTTGGCGAGCGGTACGCGTTCGGCAAGATGTAGGCTGAGATCACCCAGCTGGCGTAGCGGTTTTGCACCGGTAAACAAGTGATGGAAGCTGTCGGTGGCGGCAATCATGGCTTGGTTGGCCAAGCGGCGCTGGCATTCGAAGCGGTGCAGGCTGATAGCGTCACCTGGGTCGCGGCTTTTGATGATCAGCTCTGCCAGGGTATCGGCATCGTGCAGGCCAATATTCAGCCCTTGCCCTGCCAACGGATGCACTACGTGGGCGGCATCGCCAATCAGGGCTAAGCGCTTGCCGATATAGCGTTTGGCGTGCTGGCGTCTAATTGGAAAGCTCGCCTTTGCGACCACACGGGTTAGCTTGCCTAGCCGCTTGGGAAAGGCTGTTTCAACGGTCGTTTTTAGGGCGTCGTTGGAGAGCTGTTCGCGGGCTTTGGTGGCTTCGTCGCTGTCATACCACACCAACGATGCACGATGGCCTGGTAAGGGAAGCATGGCAATCGGGCCGGTGGGGGTGAAGCACTGCCAGCTAATATCCTGTTGGGGTAGCTCGGTTTCCACGTTAATAATCATCGCCCGCTGATGGTAGTCGTAGCTACTAACGGCAATGCCAGCAAGTTCTCGTAGCGTCGAATGCGCGCCATCTGCGCCAACAATCAAGCGGGCGCTTAAGGTTTTGCCGTTATCTAACTCCAGCATGCGGCCGGTGCTGGCCGCCATGGTGCTGAGCGGTGCGCACTGGGTGTAGCAGGTCACGCTGGGAAGATTCTCTAAACGTTGCCACAACGCATATTGCAGGGTGCGGTTTTCGATAAAAATGCCGAAGTCGTCCATACCACTGTCCTGGGCAGAAAACAGCGAGTGGCCGGAGCCATCCTGGTTGGCGACATCAATATGACGAAACGGGCAGCAGCGCTCTTCGGGAAGTACGGTGCCGCTCGCTTTTACAAACGCCAATGAACGGGCATTGAGTGAGGAGATACGCAGGTCATAATCGCCGCTGAGCGGGGTGGGGGCGCTGCCGCGTTCTACCAGCCCAACCGACATGCCGGTATGGCCTAAACGAGCCGCCAGAGCGGCACCCACCATGCCACCGCCGACAATGATAATCTCGTGATCCCACTGCATGAGACACTCCTTACGTTGAATAACGAGGGCATATTGCATACCCCTTTATTGTCATACAGTATCGGTTACTTGTCGCAGTGTTGCATAGGGTGATCCATTGACGCAGGCCGTGGAAATGACAGATAGCATCGCGCAGGCGGGGAAAGCGCTGGCGGAGTTTATTGAGCGCCACCCTAAACTGTGGGTGATTACTGGCGCGGGAGTAAGCACCGACAGCGGCATTCCTGATTACCGCGATGCCGACGGGCAGTGGAAGCGACCGCCGCCGGTACAGCATGGCGATTTTATGGCCTCACTTGCCGTGCGCCAGCGCTATTGGGCGCGGGCGCTGATCGGTTTCAAAGCCATGCGTGAAGCCCAAGTGAGCGGTGCGCATAAAGCGCTAGCGGCGCTTGAAAGCATGGGCTATGTGGAGCTGTTGGTGACACAGAACGTAGACCGTCTGCATCAGCGGGCGGG
This sequence comes from Halomonas sp. KG2, assembly GCA_030440445.1. NCBI lineage: Bacteria > Pseudomonadati > Pseudomonadota > Gammaproteobacteria > Oceanospirillales > Halomonadaceae > Halomonas > Halomonas sp. KG2. Next base: position 771,205 of record CP098528.1, read on the forward strand.
TTCTAGCAAGGTCATTGATCTGCACGGACGAGCAGACGTGGTGGCGTGCATGACATGCGGTTATCAACTTATGCGTCACGCCATGCACAGCGAAATGGCCAGGATGAACCCGCGTTTTGCAGCGCTAGATGCCCACCATGCGCCCGACGGCGATGCGGATTTAGAAACTGATTTTTCGACGTTTAAGGTGCTGGATTGCCCGCGCTGCCAAGGCATCTTAAAGCCCCAGGTTGTCTATTACGGCGATGTGGTGCCGCCAGCGCGGCGCTTGGCTGCCCAAGCAGGGCTGCAAAACGCCGATGCCGTGTTGGCTGTGGGTACCTCGTTGATGGTGTATTCCGGCTACCGCTTCTGCCGTGATGCCCACGCCATGGGTTTGCCGGTGGCCTCGCTGTCGTTGGGCGTCACTCGCGCCGATGCGCTATTAACCCATCAGTGGCGTGCGCCGTTAACACCAGTGTTAGAGCATGCTGTCGGCTGTTTGCAGCAGCGTTTACTTGACTAAAGTGCTAGGGTATTAGGCAACGATTGTCACCAACAGCGGAGTCGCCCGTGCTGTCATTTGAACACCAGTTTGCAACGCTTCCCGAGCCACTGTGGATGGCCTGCCAGCCCACGCCAGTGAGCCAGCCCACGCTGATTGCATTTAATGAGCGCCTGGCAGAAACGCTGGGGGTTAAGACAGGGCTGAAGAGTAAGCCTGATGATGCCACCCTTGCCCAGTGGTTTAGTGGCAATCAGTTGCCGCCGGGCGCAGAGCCACGGGCGCTGGGTTACGCTGGGCATCAGTTTGGTAACTTTGTACCGCAGCTGGGCGATGGCCGCGCATTGTTACTGGGGGAGGTCATCGACCAGAATGGCATACGGCGCGACGTTCAGCTCAAGGGCAGCGGGCGCACGCCATTTTCCCGTGGTGGTGATGGTCGTTCGCCGCTGGGGCCGGTGCTGCGGGAGTATCTGGTCAGTGAATTTATGGCTGCAATGGGCGTACCCACCACCCGTGCGTTAGCTGCTGTTTCGACCGGTGAGCGAGTCGTGCGCCAACTGCCTGAGCCCGGCGCAGTATTTACTCGCGTGGCAAGCAGTCATATTCGTGTGGGCACCTTTCAATTTGCTGCGGTACGCAGAGATGAAGCTGCCCTGAAAGCGTTGGCCGACCATGTGATTGAGCGTCACTATCCCGAAGCCGCTAGTGCAGACGATCCTTATTTAGCCTTGTTAGAGGCGGTGGTTGCTCGCCAAGCAGCGCTGGTGGCGCGGTGGATGAGCCTTGGGTTTATTCATGGCGTGATGAATACCGACAACTGCAGCATTGCCGGAGAAACCATTGATTACGGCCCCTGTGCCTTTATGGAGCAGTTTGACCCGCAAAAAGTCTACAGCTCGATTGATCAAGGCAAGCGCTATGCCTTTGATAACCAGCCCGCCATTGCTCAATGGAACCTAGCCCGCTTTGCCGAAACGCTGCTGCCGCTGATGCGCGAAGAGGGCGATACCGTCGTCGAGCAGGCCACCGATATCATCCGCCGCTTTGGGCCACTGTTTGATGCCGAGCAGCGCCGCCTGCATGCGGATAAGCTCGGCCTTGCAGCAGACAGCGACCAAGCGGTACCGCTAATGGAGATGCTGGAAAGCCAGATGCACCAGGGGCGGATGGATATGACCGCCACCTTTGATGCGCTGACACATTACGCCAGCACCTCAAGTGAAACGCATAAAGAAGCACTGCTGGCGCTGACCACCCAGCCCAATGAGTTGGCGGCATGGCTAGATAAGTGGCAAGCCGCACAGGTTGCCAGCCAAGACAGCGAGCGCTTAGCGGCTATGCGGGGAGCCAATCCGGTTGTTATTCCCCGCAATCACCGCGTTCAGGAAGTTATTGATGCGGCTTACGAGGGCGATTTTGCGCCGTTTCACAGCTTACTTGCTGTGGTCACCCAGCCCTTTGATGAATCCGCACAAGCACGCCGCCTTGCAGCCCCCGCAACGGAAAACGAGCAGGTACTAAGAACGTTTTGCGGTACGTAACCTCGGCTTTTCCTGTGGTAAACTGTGATTATCTACAGGTAAGGGCGGAGGCAAGGGCAACCTGTGCGCAAAATTATTCATTGCGACTGTGACTGCTTCTACGCAGCGGTTGAAATGCGCGACAACCCAGCGCTTAACGATGTGCCTATTGCGATAGGCGGCAGCGTTGAGCAGCGCGGGGTTGTCGCTACCTGTAACTACCCCGCCCGCGAATTTGGCATCCACTCGGCCATGCCCATGGCGCAGGCACTCAAACGCTGCCCACATTTGACCGTTATCCGCGGTGATATGGCCAAATACAAAGCGGTGGCGCGTCAAGTATTTGCGATTTATCGCGATGTGACTGAACTGATTGAACCGCTCTCGCTAGATGAAGCCTTTTTAGACGTTACTGATATTTCCCTGTGCAACGGCAGCGCCACCCGGATGGCCGAAGCGATTCGCCAACGGGTTAAGCAGGAAGTAGGCATTACCGTCTCGGCAGGTGTCGCACCCAATAAGTTTCTTGCCAAAATTGCCAGCGACTGGCGCAAGCCCGATGGTCTGTTTGTGATCACGCCGAACGATATCGATGGCTTTGTGCAGCAACTGCCGGTCAAGAAAATCCACGGCGTAGGGCCGCGCACGGCTGAAAAATTGGCGGGGTTGGGTATTCAAACTTGTGCGGATTTGCGGTCTCGTCCGCTCACTGAGCTGGTCGAACAGTTTGGCCGCTTCGGTCATCGGCTGTTCGAGCTTAGCTTTGGGCGCGACGAGCGACCAGTGAAAACTCATCGTGAGCGGAAATCGATCAGCACCGAGCAAACTTACTCCCAGGACTTACCCACCCTGGAAGCCTGTCGCCGACAATTACCAGATCTGCTCAACGACTTAGAGCAGCGCTATGCCAGACTAGACCCCGCGCCCGGCGTGCGTGGCGTCATGGTCAAGGTCAAATTCAACGACTTTACCCAAACCACGGTTGAACACGCCGACCCAGCACCTAGCCTGGATCAATTCGAATCCCTGTTAACTATTGGTTGGGCGCGAGGGGAGAGGCCCGTTCGGCTATTAGGCGTGGGCTATCGTTTGGCAGAAGAAGCCACCGTTCAGCAACTCTCGCTGTTTTAATTAGCCTGTTAATACTTATGTCGATTGACGCTCATACAAAGGCGCGTTAAAACAGACGTATGATAGTTTGTCTACTTGCTAGCTAGTTAGCGTGGGTGCTGCTGCCACGCTGCTTTCCTGTCTTCCTACCTTGCGAGCTAACCATGTCTGCCCATGCCACCCAACGCCCTCGTTTAGTGTTTGCCCATGCGAATGGCTTTCCTGGCTTAAGCTATCGCACGCTGCTGGAACCACTGGCAGAGTCGTTTGACCTCCATCCGCTAGATCGATTGGGGCATCACCCGGATTACCCGGTGAACCATAACTGGGGCAATTTAGTCGATGAACTGTTGAGCTACTTGCCGGTTACAGACGCGCCGTTATTGGGTGTTGGTCACTCGTTAGGCGGTACGCTGATGGCCATGGCGGCAGATAAACAGCCAGAACGCTTCTGCGGCGTCATTATGCTTGACCCGCCGTTGATGCTGGGGCCGGATGCCTGGGTGATGAAAGCGGCGAAGCGATTTGGTTTTATGGACCGCATCACCCCTGCTGGTAAAACCCAGGGGCGGCGCAGTGTGTGGCCTAGCCGAGAAGCCATGGCTGACTCGCTGCGCCGCCGTGGGTTATTTCGCCGCTTTACCCCAGAGGCATTGAACGACTACATTGAAGCAGGCACGCGCTTGCTGGATGACGGTAGCGCTGAGCTAACCTTCGACCCAGGTATTGAGGTAGAGATATTTCGCCATCTGCCGGATCATCTATCGGGATTGCCACGTCGCGTCGGTGTGCCGATCCACCTGGTAGCAGGGCAGGAGTCGCATTTACTCACCCCCACACGGGTCAAGCGGCTTCAGCGTCGTGGGTTAGCTATCAGTGAGGTTCCCGGTACTCATATGTTCCCTATGGAACATCCTGATGAGACACGGGCGGCTATATTGGCGGCATGGCAGAGCTTTTCACAGGGAGCCAGTAAGCGCGCATAAAGCGTATAAGGAGGCAGGATGTATCTTTCCGTACAGCTAAGCTATTACCCACTGGCCGATGATTTTAAGCCAGTGGTGAAAGACGTGGTAAAACGTTTGGAAGCGACAGGATTAGAAGTTCACCCTAATCGAATGAGTACCCAGGTGTTCGGAGAGTTCGATGCGGTGATGACCGCTTTAAGCGATGTGATGAAGTGGTCGTTCGAGACTCACGGCAAAGCGGTCTTTACGGCTAATTTCCTCGAAGGCGACCGACGTCCGCGTTAAAGCAACGCCGCCCGATTGGATCGGGCGGCATTTTTTAACAGCTACCTGCACTTAACCGGCCATGACGCTGGGCAACCATAGGGCTATTTGTGGCCAGATACTGACAAGCAGTGCGGCTACACACATGAGCAGGAAAAACGGTAGCGAAGCCCATGCCACGCGGCTGATACTTTCGCCTGTCAGGCTTTGCAGCACAAAGAGATTGAAACCGACGGGCGGCGTAATTTGTCCAAGCTCAATCATGATAATCAGGAAGATACCGAACCAGATGGGGTCAAACCCCGCTAGCAAGACAATCGGCAGCGTGATTGGCAGGCTCATCACGGTAATCGAAATGCCATCCAGGAACAGCCCCAGCACAATATAGAAAATGGCCAGGGCAAACAGCAGCACCATGGGGCTGAAGTCCTGCTCGGCAATCCATCCGGCCAACTCACGCGGCAGGTGTAGATACCCCATCGCCGTGGATAAAAGCGTGGCCGCGATGAGAAGGCTACAGACCATAATCGACGTTATTAGCGTTCCACGAAATGCATCAACAAACAGCCTGATGCTTAACTGTCTTTCAAACCCTAATAGCAGCAAAGTGGCGCCGACACCCACCGCTGCCGCCTCTGAAGGCGTTGCAATACCGCTATAGATTGATCCAATCACGATGGAGATCAGCACCAATATGGGCAGCAGCAATACAAAGGACTGCCAGATCGTCTGATCAGATATCACACTCTTCGGTGCCAATGATGGCGCCATCCATGATCTGAAGCCGATATAGCAGCTGTATAGAAAGGCTATCAACAGCCCGGGCACAACTCCCGCCATAAACAGCTGACTGATGGATACTTCGGCCTGAACACCATAGACGATCATCACAATCGATGGTGGTATCAATAGACCCAGGCTACCGGCACCCGCCAATGAGCCAATGGATAGGTTTCTGTCGTAGCCTCTCTGTTTCAGCTCTTGCGTGGTAATTTTACCAATCGTGGCCGTTGTCGCCGCACTCGAACCGCTCACCGCCGCAAACAGGGTGCAGCCCAAAACATTGGTATGCAGAATTCCGCCGGGCAAGTGGCTGGTAATCGGCACCAGACCCTTAAACAGGCGCTCAGAGATATTGGAGCGAAATATCAGTTCTCCCATGAGAATAAACAGGGGAATCGCAGATAACTCCCAGCTATTGCTAGCTCGGTATAAAATTCGCGATAAAATCAGGCCAATGCGGTCTGCACTGAAATCTCCAAACAGCCAGAGAGAGCCTATGGAAACTGCCAACATGGCGGCAAAAATCCATGTCCCCATGGTCAGTAAGAAAAGCAGCAGAAACGCAACGCCGATAGCCGTCCAAAAAATGTCCATGAGTCACTTCCCATCAGTTAAATCTTATTCAGCTACAGGCAAGTACTGAGAGCGCAGCATCAGTATTTTCAAGGCTCTGACAAGAAGCGAAAAAGAGATCAGCCACATGCCAATCAGTATGGCGCCTTCAGGTATCCAGATAGGCGTTTCCGCGAGTGTTTCACTGACCACACCGCGGCTAAAGCTTCGCTGAACATTCTGAAACCAGAACGTAGATATCCATAAAAAGCAGCTGGCAGTTAATAGGCTACTGAAAAACTCAAGCGGCCACCGCCTATTCACCGGGATACGCTCAAGTAACAGGGAAACTCTGATAAGCCCCCCTTTTTCAAGTACATAAGGAAGGCCCAGAAAAGACATAGTGGCGACTGCATAGCCAATATACTCATCCAGGATATAGGTGGAGTGGCCAAAGAACCTCAGTGCTATCTCCAGCAGAATATGCCCCAGCATGTAAACAATCAGCATGATAGCAATCACTGCACCGATCCTATTAAGCAGCATGGAGATACGCTCCATGCCTTTTAGCAAGATCATTGCTGGCCTCTGAACTCAGTCAAAATTGACTGACCCATATCACCGGTGTTTTCAAGCCAGTTCTCAACAACGCTGGTGGATGCTTCAGAGAGGGCATTCAGCAAATCAGCTGAGACGGGGTCACTGATAGCTACGTCATGCTCGCCAAGCGTCTGGTAGTTTTCTTCGGTACGGACCTCAACCGCCGCCCAGTTATGCTGGTCGGTCAGGTTGGCTGCTTCAAGAAGGGCTTGTTGCTGTTCAGCGCTCAATGAATCAAATACGGCCTTATTCATATGGACCATATTAAGCGGAATGGCATATTGAACCGCTGAAAAATGATCTTGATGTTCCCAGAAACTGCCGTTGGCGCCGGCTTCTGCCGAGGTTAATACCGCGCTGATGCCGCCGGTCGCCAACTGCGGCACCACATCGCCCCAGGACAGACTCACAGGGGAAGCTCCCACGTTGCGAAAGGTCTCCGTTCCATTGCGATCAAAGGTACGGATTTTCAAATTTTCAAGATCGCTCTGATTGGCTATTGCTGTTTTTGACCAGATACCGCTGGGTGGCCAGGGAGATGCATAGAGTAATATTTGATCATTATCTTCAAATACCTCTTCATAGTAGGGTTTAGCTATTTCATATAGGCGCCGTGCATCTTCGATGTCTTCTACAATAAACGGTAAGGAAGAGAGCAGAAAAATAGAATCGATCCCGCTCATGGTGCCCGATAATGTATCGGCTATATCAACGGCTCCATCGGCGACAGCATAAAAGTGGTCACCTGAGTTAAAACCTAATGCTCCCCCCGTATGCAGCGTAATACCTATATCGCCATCTGTTAGCTCTTTTACTTTATCAATAAAGTAAGCATCTCCCTGAGCATGTATTGACGTAGCGTTATATTCATTAGAAAAATCCATATTGATTGACTGTGCATAGGAGTAGCCGCTAACCAGCAACATGCCTAACACCATGGACGCTTTACTGACCGGTTTAAAACTGCTGTTTTTCATAGTAGTTTTAGAAATCATGCAATCTTCCCCACTGTTTATTATTGAAGATATTTCTTAAACTACAGTCATTGACCAGCCAGCTATTTCTAATAGCGACGAGAAGGGACTGAATAGCGACAGGGCGGTTGAAATCGGTCTGGGAGGGGGGCTTTGGCTTGTGCTGGTTCCTTGCACTGGTTCTTGCACTACGTATACAAGAAATAGTCAAACGCCGCCCGATTTGGGCGGCGTTAATCTTGGCGCTAATAGTTTTTAAACCAGCGACTCCAGGCAAGATTCGATAATATCCAGCCCTTCGTTGAGGACGCTGTCTTCAATCGTGACAGGCATCAAAAAGCGAATCGTATTGCCGTACATGCCGCAGGAGAGCAGGATCAACCCTTCCTCACGGGCTTTCTTACACAGCGCTGCGGCAAGTTCTGGATTGGGCGTGCGATCCGTTTTGTTCGAGACCAGTTCAAACGCTGCCATAGCGCCCATGTTGCGTACATTATCAATGCAGTCGAACTTGGTCTGCCACTCGCCAAAACGAGCCGCTAGCTTTTCACCCAGCGCTCGGCTTTTCTCAAGAATGTTTTCCTCTTCGAATACTTCCATCACGGCCAGTGCCGCGGCGCAGGCGGTAGGGCTACCGGTATAGGTGCCGCCGAGCGAGTTGGGGCCTGAGGCGTCCATGACCTTATCGGTGCCGACAATCGCAGAGATTGGCATGCCGTCAGCCATGCTTTTCGCCATGGTCATGATGTCCGGCTCAACGCCGCTGTGCTCAATGGCGAACATTTTGCCGGTTCGGCCAAAGCCAGACTGCACTTCGTCGATGATCATCAGCATGCCATGCTCATCGCAAATTTCGCGGATCTTCTCCAGAAAGCTTTTCGATGCAGGATAGAAGCCGCCTTCGCCAAGTACCGGCTCCAAGACAATCGCGGCGGTGTCTTTTGGGTTGGCGTCGGTTTTCAGGGTCATTTTCAGACCACGAAGGGCTTCGTCTTCGCTGACGCCGTGGTAGGGCACCGGATAAGGCGCGCGGAAGACCGTGCCTGGCATCGGGCCAAAATCGCTTTGATAGGGAGCTACTTTGCCGTTCATGGCCATGGTGTAGAACGTTCGGCCGTGATAACCGCCGTCAAAACAAATGACGTTAGAGCGACCGGTGGCAGCGCGGGCAATTTTAACGGCATTTTCCAACGCTTCTGCACCGGAGTTAGCCAGCATTACTTTGGCGTGGCCGCGAACCGGTACGAGGTGGCTAAGTTTTTCAGCAACTTTTACATAGCCTTCATAAGGCATCACTGTTTGGCAGGTGTGCATCACCTTATCCAGCTGGGCTTTCACCGCAGCAACCACTTTAGGATGGCGATGGCCTACGTTCAAAACGCCAATACCGCCTGCGAAGTCGATAAAGCGATTGCCGTCGGCGTCCCAGATCTCAGCATTCTCAGCGCGATCCGCAAAAGCAGTGGCGGGGCTGGCGGCGCCCGCTGCGACATACTTCTGCTTCAGTTCGTTTAGCTCGGCGTTGCTCATGGCTCAACTCCTTTGGGTGTTGGATGTTGCCTGTGAGAAATGTGCAGTGTCACTGTTTATGTGACAGGTTCGGTCGTCATTGTTTCAAATTCGTTATATAGACGATAAAACGGGGGTAATGGGTAGTAGGTGACAGACAGCAGGTGACAGACAGTCGTTAAAAGACGCTGATTAAAAGATAGTAGTTAATGGAGGGTAGTTAAAAGACAATCGGTAATAGGCAGTAGATAACAGGTCTGCATCAGTAGCTTGATGCTTCTAAGCCTGCGTACACCTCTTCTCTTAAGTCTAATAATTGTGAGGTTAGGTCTGGGCCTAAGGAATTAATAGCCGGCTTGGCGTAGAAAAAGCCTTGTTGACGAACAATGCCCGCCCGCGCTAGCCATAATGCTTCTTCGCGTGTTTCTACCCCTTCGGCAATGAGCGTCATGTTCAACTCTTTAGCTAGCAAAATGATGGAGTTGAACAGCGCTTGGCGACGCGTATCATGGTCACAGTTCATCACCAGCTCGCGGTCGATTTTGAGTTTGTCCGGTGTTAGGTCAGTCAGCAGATCCAGGTTGGCATAGCCATTGCCAAAGTCATCAAGGGCTGTTTTAAAGCCCATCTCGCGATAGGCTTCGATGATATTGCGCAGGTGCTGGCGGTCACGTACGCGTTCGGTTTCAGTGATTTCAAAAATTAGCCGCTCCATTGGCCATCCCACGCGTCGAGAAATATCAAGCGTTGCTTGAATGCAGGCTTCCGGTTCGTAGACAGCATTGGGTAAAAAGTTGATTGATAACGCCGTTGGCATATTCAAAGCGCTTGCCATCTCAATCGCTTTAACGCGACAAGCTTGATCAAACCGATACAGTAGGCCGTCAGTCACCTGAGAGATAACGCTCCAGGCAGATTCGCCATTAATCCCTCTGGCAAGCGCCTCATGTGTCACCACGCGAGCAAGTGACACGTCTACAATCGGTTGAAAGGCCATAGTGAAATCAAAAGGAAGGTCCCCCTCGCATCGTTTGCAGCTACCGTCTACCCGTGCGCAGTGACCCATGAAATCCCCCTATAGCAGTGCGCCAAGTTACTCGCTGGCCAATCTACGTTAGCCGTTGCCGGTTAATTTAAAATTTTTTTTAACTATCTAATCATAGACGAAGTCAGTTTAGTCGCTTGTGAACTTTTCGTATAGGTTTTGTATAGAAATTGATAGGTGCGCCGTAGCGACAAAAAAGCGCCCAGGCGGGCGCTAAGATGAATCGTTAAGTAGATATGAAAAAAGGAGAATAACGAGCGTTAAATAATGCCAGCTTGTTGCAGTGCGTGGCGCTGTTCGCTGGTAATGCCAAGCTCGTCAAGCACCTGCTGCGTGTGCTCACCCAGTGAGGGTGGGGGAGTCTGAGCGCTGATGGACTCGCCGTTGATACGGATAGGGTTCGCGACTAAATCGACGTGACCGGCTTGGCTGTGGGGAAGCGTTTGCTTCAAGCCACGTGCTTTGACATGGGGGTCGTCGAAGACGCGATCCAAGGTGTTGATTGGCCCGCTAGGCACACCGGCGGCTTCAAAGGCAGCCAGCCATTCATCAGTTTTCTGCGTTAGTAATACAGCCTCCAGTAGAGGAGCCAATACAGTGCGGTGCTGCACCCGTGCGCCGTTGGTGGCGAACCGTGGGTCCAGCGGCAACGTTGGCTGATCGATCACTTGGCAGAAACGCTTAAACTGCTCGTCATTACCGACGGCAACAATCATATGGCCATCGGCAGTGGCAAATGCTTGGTAGGGAACGATATTGGGATGTGCATTCCCCAGCCGCTGAGGCACTTGACCGGAGGTTAAGTAGTTGAGCGCTTGGTTCGCCAGTACGCCCACCTGCACGTCCATCAACGCCATATCAATATGACATCCAACGTTGCTATCGCGGCGCTGGTAAAGCGCTGCCAGCACGGCATTGGCGGCATATAGGCCGGTGAAAATATCGGTAAAGGCAACGCCGATTTTGACGGGGCCACCGCCGGGTTCATGATCAGGCTTGCCAGTCAGGCTCATAATGCCGCCCATTGCCTGAATCATGAAGTCGTAACCGGCGCGGTGTGCGTAAGGGCTTTCCTGGCCAAAGCCGGTGATTGAACAGTAGATAAGCCGAGGATTCAGTGCCTTCAGGCTCTCATAGTCCAGACCGTACTTTTTCAAACCGCCCACTTTGAAGTTTTCAAGTAACACATCGGAGGTGGCGACGAGCTGCTTAATCAATGCCTGGCCTTCAGGCTTGGCCATATCGACGGTGACCGAGCGTTTGCCCCGGTTGGCGCAGAGGTAGTAGGCCGACTCTGAACTGCCAGAGAGCCATGGAGGGCCCCAGTGGCGAGTATCATCGCCGCTGACGGGGCGCTCTACCTTGATCACATCAGCCCCCATGTCTGCGAGCATTTGCCCGCACCACGGGCCAGCCAGTACACGTGAAATATCGAGTACTTTGATGCCTGCTAGTGGCTTGGCTGCTGTGCTCATTAAGTGCCTCACTTGTCGCTATTTAGAAAAATGCCTGAATACCGGTCTGGGCACGGCCCAAGATTAAGGCATGTACATCGTGAGTGCCTTCGTAGGTGTTTACCGATTCCAAGTTCACCATATGACGAATAACGCCGTACTCATCGGAAACGCCGTTGCCGCCGTGCATGTCGCGAGACTGGCGAGCGATATCCAGCGCTTTACCGCAGTTATTGCGTTTGATGAGTGAGACCATTTCCGGTGCCCAATTGCCGCTATCCATCAGGCGACCTACCTGTAGTGCTGCCTGTAAGCCCAGGGTGATCTCGGTTTGCATGTCTGCGAGTTTCTTCTGGATCAACTGATTTGCAGCCAGCGGGCGGCCAAACTGTTTGCGGTCTAAGGTGTATTGGCGTGCGGCATGCCAACAGAACTCAGCGGTGCCCATAACGCCCCAGGCAATGCCATAACGCGCTTTATTCAAGCAACCGAAAGGTCCTTTTAAACCGCTAACGTTAGGCAATAGGTTTTCTTCAGGGACAAAGGCATTGTCCAGTACGATTTCACCGGTGATGGAAGCGCGAAGCGACACCTTGCCTTCAATTTTGGGGGTGCTGAAGCCTTCGGTACCGCGCTCAACAATAAAGCCTTTGATTTGATTGTCGTGGGCGGCGGACTTTGCCCAAACCACCGCAATATCGGCAATCGGGCTGTTGGTAATCCACATTTTGGCACCGGTTAAGCGGTAGCCGCCGTCAACTTTTTCTGCTCGAGTGATCATTGAACCAGGGTCTGAGCCATGGTCAGGTTCGGTTAAACCAAAACAGCCGACCATTTCTCCGCTGGCGAGCTTAGGTAAATATTTATGCTTCTGCTCTTCAGAGCCATAGGCTTCAATCGGGTACATCACCAGTGATGACTGCACGCTCATGGCTGAGCGGTAGCCTGAATCAACGCGCTCTACTTCGCGGGCAATCAGTCCGTAGGCCACATGGTTCACGCCTGAGCCGCCATATTCCGGGGCAACAGTGGCACCCAGCAGGCCAAGCTCACCCATCTCGCTCATGATCTCACGATCAAAGCGCTCTTCACGAAAAGCACTCAGCACGCGTGGCTGCAGGTTTTCCTGGCAGTAGTCGTGAGCGGCATCACGAATTTGGCGCTCTTCATCGGTGAGTTGGTGTTCGAGCAGCAGCGGGTCGTCCCAGTTGAAGCGGGTCATGGCGTGAACTCCTACGTAGTCATTTTGATACGATCCAATGTATCGTCGTTTTATTGAAATATCTACATTTTAAAATAAACAATTTAATTGATCCCTCGTTCCTCGAGAACACGGGTAATAATCGGGACCGGTGTCATTAAGTGATCACGCATGAGGTTGGCCGCTTGCTCTGTATCACGAGCCAGGATGACGTCTACCAAGGCGGCATGCTCTTGTCTTTTGATTTCAAGTGCCTGGGGCGACATCACCGTTTCCTGCAACCACAGGTGGCGGTAGCGTTCTACCTGATCAAACAGCGTGTCGCGCATCTGTAACAGGTGTGGCGAGTTGCAGCCGCTAGCAATGGCGGTATGAAATGCCTTATGGCGCAAATCCCAGCCATCAAGCAGCTCATCGGGGGAGCTGACCTCGGTCACTTTAGCTAGCCGATGAGCGGTGGCGAGGACATTGGCTTCCCAGTCGTCGTCGCCGCGCTCAATGGCCAGGCGCAAAATCAGGCCCTCTAACTGAGCGCGTGCGTCGTAAATATCGTTCAGCTCGGCCAGCGACATGGGGGCAACGCGATAGCCACGTTGGCTAATCGCAATCACCAAGCGGTCGGCAACTAATTGGGAAAGCGCTTCGCGTAGAGGACCGGTACTGGCGCCGTAATACTCCTTGAGGCGGCTCATTAAAAGCTTCTCTTCAGGCGCATAACGGCCGCGAATGATGTCGTGCTTCAGGGCGCGGTAGGCACTGATGGCTAGGTTCGGGCGCGGCGCATCGTGCTCCATGATATCTCCTTAGGCCAACGTTGGGCGTGGCGATCTGCATTAACTAATCGCTATTATCAATAAATTTTAGACATTTAGCACAGGTAACGACATTTATACGGATGCCATCGGCGAATAGCGTTGCATTAGCATCTCACGCTAAAGCCGTGCTAACGTCATTGCACCGCGTTTGCTTGCCGTTTACGGTAACCAGAGGCTGGGACTTCACACCTCCTTATCGTCAACCATACTTATAAGTCCAAACAGGACGGAGGAACCGCTTATGCGAACTCTAAAATATACAGTGGCAGCATCCATGTTGGCTGTTGCACTTCCAGCCAGTGCGCAACAGCTTTCAATCGCGACCGGCGGTACCGGCGGGGTTTATTATCCGATCGGCGGTGGCTTCGCTGAAATGATTAATAACCATATTGAAGGCGCTCAGGCGACTGCTGAGGTTACTGGTGCCTCAGTTGAAAATATGGGGCTGATTATGCGTGGCGACGCCGATTTGGCGCTAGCGCTGGCAGACACGGTTTATCAGGCTTATAACGGCAGCGGCGACTTTGACGGTCGTCAGATTGAAAATACCCGTGCTCTGGCCTCTGTTTACCCGAATGCGGTGCAGTTGGTAACACTGGCTGAGTCGGATATCGAGACCATTGCTGACCTGGCTGGGAAACGCGTTTCCGTGGGTGCACCAGGCAGTGGCACCGAGCTAAATGCACGCGCCGTTTTGGAAGCCAACGGCATTAGTTATGAAGATTTTACCCCTCAGCGGCTTAATTTTAACGAAACCGCAGATGCCATTCGTGATGGTGATATCGACGCCGGTTTCTGGAGCGTTGGACCCCCCACCAGTTCTATTCTTAACCTTGCCGCTACCCGTGATATCCGCTTAATCGGCCTCTCCGATGAAGAAGTTGCCAACGCACAGGAAGCGGAGGCAGTGTTCGCGCCCTACGAGCTGGCAGCGGGTATGTATGACGGTATGGACGAGTCTGTTCAGACTATCGGTGTTCCTAACGTCTTGGTGGTGAATTCTGATATGGACGAAGAGCTCGCTTACCAACTGACTCAACTACTGTTTGAAAACACTGATGAGCTAATTGCTGTTCACCCGGCCGCCAACGACACTACCATTGAGTTCACCATGAACTCTACGCCTGTGCCGTTGCATCCGGGAGCGATTCGCTACTTTGAAGAAGTAGGAGCGGATATTCCTGATCGTCTGCGCCCTTAACGGTTAAAGGGTCTTGCCATAGACATTGCCATAAGGATATTGCCATGCAGTGGCAACAACGACTGATGGCGCTACTTTTTGCATGTCTACCGCTCACCGAAGTGGGGGCTTCCCCCGCTTCGGTGAATGCGTCTATGCGTTTAGCTGTAGTGACTGAACAAGGCGATGTTCTAGTGGATGCGCTGGTGCCTTCAGAAGGGCGCTGGTGTATCCAGTGGCGACACTCTGTTGAGCACTTTACGGTACTGGATTGTTATCGTAATGCGGCAGGCGTTATGCAACTTGAGCGTAGTCATCAACCAGACTTTGCCGCAGGGCTTGGTCATATCTTTGGCCGTGGGGAACAAGTCTCAGATGGTGAGGGCGGTTATTGGATTAATGCTATTAATGAGCCCGTAGCAAATAACCGTTATGCATTAAGAGTCGGTTCTCCTGCCGTCAATCACCAAGTGGTGTGGCTGAATGGTGAGCATTCACCGGTGAGTTTAAGTGAGTACGCAGCCGGGCAACGTGTGATTATCCAATTATTATCACCTAGCACCGCTCCGCGTGAATAAAAACGATAGTAGTTAACGCTTCCGAGGACGTTCATGAACGAATCCACTCCACCGCCGGTTGTGATGCCCGGCGCGAATGCGATGCAGCCCCGCATGGTTCTGTGGTGTATCACCGTGGTTGCGGTGGGGCTTTCACTCTTCCAGCTCTATTCTGCTGGTATCCAGCCCCTTGGGCTTTTCTATCAACGCAGTATTCACTTAGCGTTGATTATGCTGCTGGCATTTTTGATGTTTCCTGTGTTTGGGCCAACGCGCAAACGTGGAGTGCTGGGGTGGGGCATTGATCTAATTTTCTTTGCTGGGGCTTTGACTACCGGTGGCTATCTGGTGCTCTTTTTGGATGAGATTATCAATCGAGCCGGCTTCTGGAGTGACACCGATATTTTAGTGGCCTGTATTGCGACGGTTACTGTGTTGGAAGCAAGTCGTCGAGCCGTTGGGTTTGGCATGACGGTGATCGGCCTACTTGCCATTATCTACGCATTTGCAGGGCCTAGGGGCGAACTGCCATGGCTAGGCGAATGGATGCCCGGCATTTTAGAGCATCGTGGCTATACCTTGGAGCGCGTCGCAGGGCAGCTCTATTTAGGACAAGAAGGCATCTTTGGTTTGCCTTTGGGAGTTGCGGCGACCTACATCTTTATATTTGTACTCTTTGGTGCCTTTTTGGAAAGCACTGGCGCTGGCAAGTTCTTTATTGATATGGCCTATGCTGCCACTGGCCGCCAGCGGGGCGGCCCTGCGAAAGCTGCCGTGCTGGCTTCAGCCGGTATGGGCTCTATTTCGGGTAGTGCGATTGCCAACGTGGTGACCACCGGGGCATTTACCATTCCGCTGATGAAAAAGCTGGGCTATCAGCCAAAGCAGGCGGGAGGAATAGAAGCAGCCGCCTCTACCGGTGGGCAAATTATGCCGCCTTTAATGGGGGCCGGGGCGTTTTTAATTGCGGAATATACCAACACGCCCTATTTGGAAATCGTGAAAGTCAGCATTCTGCCGGCGATTATGTACTTTGCAACGGTGTATCTATTTGTCCATATCATTGCATTGAAGCAGGGAATGCAGGGATTGGCGAAAAGCGAGTTGCCGCAAATGCGCCAAGTCATGATAGATGGCTGGCACTTCCTGCTTCCTCTAGCGGTACTAGTGTGGCTGCTAGCGATGAGTATGTCGCCAATGCGCGTGGGGTATTACGCCGTGGTCACCATCATCGCTGTGGCGGTTCTTCGTTATGCGCTTTGGTACTTCTTTATTGCTCCCAAGCAAGGTCAGCCGGTCACCATGAGCCGCACCAAAAGTGTGGTGTGGGCGGGGCTCGTTAAGTTGGTTCAGGGGTTGGAGCTGGGTGCGCGGAATGCCGTTGCGGTTTCTATGGCTTGTGCCGTGGCGGGGATTATTGTCGGCGTTGTGGGCCTGACAGGGCTAGGGTTGAAGTTTTCCTCAATGATGCTGGCTTTTTCTGGCGGCAACCTAGTGTTGGCGTTGGTGATGGTGCTGCTGGCAAGCTTGATTTTGGGGATGGGGCTGCCGGTTACCGCGAGCTATATTGTCTTGATTGTGCTGGTGGGCCCAGCGTTGACCGCTGAGTTTGGAGTGCCGCTACTGATTGCTCACTTAGTGGTGTTCTGGTACTCCCAAGATTCCAATGTGACACCGCCTATCGCCCTGGCCGGTTTTGCGGGGGCCGCAATTGCAGGCAGTAAACCCATGGAGACTGGCTTCCAAGCTTGGAAATTTGCCAAAGGTCTCTATTTAATTCCGCTATTTATGGTGTTTAATCCAGAAATCATTGTCGGTGGCCCCGTGCCAGTGGTGGTTTGGAATGCGCTGATTGCTATTTTGGCACTGTGTGCATTTGCTGCCGCGCTTGAAGGTTATCTATTTACCAAGATGTCTTGGTTGCCGCGTTTGGCGATTGGCGCTGCTATTTTCGGGGTTTTCTACCCAAATCTGCTAACGGAAATTGCGGGCGTGGTGGTGATGATTGCCGCGATTGGTGCCAACTGGTTTGCCAGCAAGCGAGAACGTCTGCCGATGGACGGCTAATCGTAGGGCGTTAATGTACGCCATAAAAAAAGCCCGGAGACCATTAGGTCTCCGGGCTTTTGCTTTGTGCAGGTACGGCTTAGAAAATGGACTCTGCGGTACCAGACCCCTGCGAGCCACTGGCTTCTTCCAGTTCACGACTAATGCGACGTTGCTGGTAGCCGGGAAGATGGTCACGGTGGAAGAGCTCAGAAATGCCCCCTGACTGACCATCCGCCAAGCGGTATCCGGTGGAGGGGTCTACCCGTGCGCTAACAACAGTATCCGGGCGTTCGGGTATCGCTGAAGGGGTGCCTTCTAGTGCATCGCCCATAAAGTCAACCCAGATAGGTAGTGCTGCGTTAGAGCCATATTCAGCGGTGGACTCGTTGCTATCTTTGCCTACCCATACTGTGGTCACTAAGTCGCTGTTAAAGCCTGCGAACCAGGCATCACGCTGGTTATTGGTGGTGCCCGTTTTGCCGACGATATCGTCGCGGTTCAGGCTAAGAGCACCACGACCGGTGCCAGACGTAATGACGTCACGCAGCATGTCGCGCAGAATATAGACAGCAGCAGGGTCAGCGACCCGAGCAGCTACAGGGTACTCCTTGCCGTCGATTTCAACTGTTTCCTGCCCCTCAGCGCAGCTAGGGCAGGCAACCTGAGGTGTTGCTTCATCGACAAGTTCCTCATCATCGTTACGCGTGACGCGTTCAATAAACCATGGCGCGACCTGAAAACCACCGTTGGCAAGAACAGAATACGCGTTGGTCATTTCCATGGGCGTTAAACTGGCGCTGCCCAAGGCGAGAGACAGCCCGCGTGGTAGGCGATCGGGGGAGAAGCCAAATCCTTCTAGGTAGCGAATAGTATGGTCCAACCCCGTGGCTTGAAGCACACGAATGGTGACCAAGTTACGCGAACGAGCAAGCGCTGTTCGCAAGCGCATCGGGCCTAGGAAATCACGGCTTGAATTGACTGGGCGCCATAATGAATTACTACCGTCATCTAATACGACGGGGGAATCATTGACCACGCTTGCTGCGTTCATACCGCCGTCTTCTAGGGCTGCCAGATAGATGAACGGTTTAAAGATGGAGCCGGATTGACGCTGAGCCTGGATAGCACGGTTGAACTTACTGGCATTAAAATCAAACCCGCCTTGTAAGGCTAAAATAGCGCCAGTGCGTGGATCTTGTGCAACCAAAGAGCCTTCGGCGTCGGGGCGCTGCGACAAGCGTAGCGATCCATCTTCGTTTTCAATCACGCGGACTAAGTCGCCGCGAACAGCAATTTGATCCGCGCTACTTGGTTCGGCACCACGACTGCGTGGGCTCAAATAGGGGCGTGCCCAGTTTAGGCCGCTCCAGGCAATCGTTTGCAGTTCGCCACCGCGAGTAAGTACCTGCATTTCACGGCCACTGCTCTCAACCACAATCGCTGGCTGAAGCAGGCCATAGTTGGGCGTGCGCTCTAATACCTGCAGCCAGTTGCTGACGTCACCATCGACACCCTCAACTTGTGTTTGGCTACGCTCAGCTGCTTGGCGAGCGGTTTGACGAATTTCCGGTGATTCTGAAAGTTCCTCTTCAAGCCCTTGAGTAGCGGTTTGCTCTTGAGCTTCTACCAAGCTGGCTGCGATATCTTGCTGTTCTGAACCGCGCCAGCCATGGCGAAGGTCGTAAGCCAGCAGGCCATTTGCTAATGCTTGGTGGGCATAGGGCTGCATTTCGCTATCAATCGTGGTGTAAATTCGGTAGCCACCGGTATACGCCTTATCGCCAAATCGTTCGATGGCATATTGGCGAGCCATTTCTGAAACATAAGCCGCGTCGACTTCAGTTTGGGTGTAGTGCCGGCGGGCTGTCACCGGCTCCTGCACCGCCGCTAGATAAGCATCATTATCAATATGTCCTAGCTCGCGCATGCGAAACAGAATCCAGTTGCGGCGAATAAGCGAGCGTTCTGAATTGGCCAGTGGGTTAAAGGCTGAGGGTGCTTTAGGCAGTCCCGCGATCATTGCCGTTTGAGCCAGCGTTAATTCCGCCAATGGCTTGTCATAATAAGTCTCTGATGCGGCTGCGATGCCATAGGCGCGATGACCGAGAAATATCTTGTTGACGTAGAGCTCGAAGATTTCATCTTTATCAAGAATCTGCTCCATTTGTAGGGCAAGCAGAATCTCGCGAATTTTCCGCGTGAATGTCTGGTCAAGCGTCAACATATAGTTACGCGCAACCTGCATGGTAATGGTCGAGCCGCCAGACTGAATGGAGCCGCCACTCTGGACCAGTTCAACCGCCGCCCTGGCGATACCACGAGGATCAACGCCTGCATGATCAAAGTAACTGGCATCTTCCGCTGCGATCAGCGCGTTGATCATGTCCTGTGGGATATCAGCGAAGTCGACGGGCATACGGCGCTCTTCGCCAAATTCACCAATGAGTTTGCCATCATTGGTGAAGATGCGAAGCGGTGTATGTAGCTCGAAATCTTGCAACTGGCGTACATCAGGCAGGCCAGGGGAAAAATAGATAGCGGCACCCACCACTGCCAACACGGTGGCGCCAATGAGCGCAACGATTAGCGAAAAAAGTGACAGGATGAGGGTTCGAAAAAACGTCATGAACAGAGTGCACCCGTGAAAAGGAGAATAGACACGGTAACTAAACGACCGTATCACGCAATTGGCTGCCATTATAGGAAGGCGAGGCAGCAGTCACCAGTGTTGATATGCCGTAATGCCATTCGCGTGTGACTTCACTAAAAATCATGTAACCTCAAAATTCGCACGATAGGCAGGCGGAGCCGAACCCAGGATGCGTTTACTCAAGCCCGGTAAAGGGTTGATTGGCGTCGATATTACATCGGCGACCGTCAAGCTGTTAGAGCTCAAACAGTCTAACGATAACTACCAAGTAGACAGCTACGCTGTTCAACCGCTGCGCGAAGGTGCAGTTGTTGAGCGCCGCATCCGCGACATTAATGAAGTGGCGAGTGTGCTTCGGCGTACTGTCGAGCGTGCAAAGCCCTTTACTCGTAAAGCAGCAGTGGCCGTCCCAGCGAGCGCTGCCATTACTAAAACGCTTACTTTTCCTGCTTCGTTAAGCGAAGAGGAAATCGAAGAGCGAATAACCGCCGAATCTGACCGCTATATTCCCTTTCCGTTCAGTGAGGTGGCGTTTGATTTTCAGTGCCTAGGCCCTGCTCCTTTCGATGAGAGCCAGCAAGAAATTGTTTTAGTAGCGTGTCGTCAGCAAGACGTGACTCTGCT
This sequence comes from Halomonas sp. KG2, assembly GCA_030440445.1. NCBI lineage: Bacteria > Pseudomonadati > Pseudomonadota > Gammaproteobacteria > Oceanospirillales > Halomonadaceae > Halomonas > Halomonas sp. KG2. The sequence goes on from CP098528.1 coordinate 791,547, forward strand.
TACCGAAACGCTGGAGCGTGCGGGGCTGGAGCCTGTCGCTGTCGATGTAGAAACGTTCGCCTTAGAGCGCGCATTGGCCGAGCTACGTAAGCAGTCAAGCGCGGCAAACGACTCAGCTGCTTGTGTGGGGCTATTCGACATCGGGGCCAATATGAGCGCTTTCCATGTCGTGCGGGGTGGGCATATTGTTTATAGCCGTGATACGGCGTTTGGCGGACGCCAGCTGACAGAGGCCATCCGCGACTATTACCACATGAACATCGCTGAGGCCGGAGTTGCTAAAAAGCGTGGCGGTCTTCCAGGCGACTACCAAGAGAAAGTGCTCACTCCTTTTCTAGACACGCTGGTACAGCAGGGGAGACGCTCGCTGCAGCTTTATTACACCGCGGGTCGTCAGCATGAGGTGCAACATACTGTACTTGCGGGTGGTTCTAGTGTCATTCCAGGCCTCGCTGAGCGTATTGCTGATGATAGTGGTATGTCGGTGAGTATCGCCAACCCATTGCAACGTTTGCGCATTAACAAACGGCTAAGTGAAGAAGCGTTAAGAAACGATGCCCCAGCGATGCTAACGGCGGGTGGGTTGGCGATGCGAGTTAGCCAATGAGCATTAATATTAATCTTTTACCCTGGCGTGAGGGGTGGCGAGAGAGACGGACGCGGCAATTTTACGGTGTTATGTTGTTTATGTTGCTGCTGGGCGTGGCGTGTGGCGTTGTGGTATTGCACGTATATCAACAGCAGTTAGCTGCCCAGCAGCAGCGCAATGCCCATATCTCTACTCGTATTGAGCAGTTAGACAATGAAATCGCTGATGTACAACGCTATCAGGGCGATATCGGGCGGTTGGAAGAGCAACTGGCGCTGTTCCACACGCTTAATAACGAACGCATGAGTACAGTGAGGCTGTTTAACGATATTGCTGCTAGCGTCGCCGATGGGGTTGTCTATCAGCGTCTGTCACGTAGCGGACAGCGAATCAGTCTTTCAGCGGTTGCCAGTAATGAACGTCAGGTCTCTGAGCAACTTCGCCAAATTGCAGCTATACCAGGGTTAGGCGCACCGCTGTTTTCCGAGGTTGCTAGTGGCCAAGATGACAGTCGGCGTGTTTTCCAGTTTGAAGTAAGGCAACTGTCTCCTGAAGAAGCCGTTTCCATGGAGGCGGCACCATGACGCCTATCCGTGAACGCATAAAAAATGATTGCCTGCGTCTGCGCAGCGTTGAATGGCAATCGTTGGATATCAAAGAAGCAGGTGAATGGCCCTGGCTGCTTAAAGCCGTGATAGCGGTACTTGCTTTTTTAGTTGCTCTATTAGCTATCAACGGGTGGCTGGTGGGGGAGGCTCGCGATTCGCTTGCAGCAGAGCAGCGTCAAGAGGAGCGTCTGCTGGTCGAGTATCGACGCAAGGCGTCTGAAGCCGCTTTTCTGCCGGATATTCGCAGTCAGTTGACTGCTCTTGAAAATCAAATGGTGCAGATGCAGGCGATGCTGCCTACCAGTGCAGAAATTCCTTCTTTATTAGATAGCATCAGTGATGCCGCTATCGAAAATCGACTAACCATTGAAACTATCCGTTTGCGACCTACGGTGAGTAACACGCACTATATAGAGCACCCCTTAGATATACAGGTACGCGGTGATTACCATGCATTGGCGCAGTTTGTTTCGGACATTAGCGGTTTGGCGCGAATTATTACCCAGCACGATTTAACGCTAGCGCCTGTTGAGCAGAATGGCGACACGCTACGCATGTCGCTGCTTGCACGCACTTACAGCGAAAAGGCTGCACCATGAAGCGTTTGGTAGGCCTGCTGTGTATTGCTGGCTTAGCTGGCTGCAGTGACCCTCAGCTGGGGCAGTTAGATCAAACCCTTGCAGAAATACGCCGTACTGCTGATGGGAAAGCGCCCGAGGTAGTGGAGACATTGCCAACGTACCAGTCGCTCGATTATCGCTTTAGCGATGCGCGCAGTCCCTTCTTAGCACCGGAGGATGTGCGCGAAAACGTATTGCAAGTGGAGCAGGCAGTGAGCGAGTTTGCCCCCGAACAGCAGCGCGCTCAAGAGCCTTTAGAGCGTTTTCAACTCCAGACGTTGCGCTTAGTGGGTACGCTACGTATGGGGGCGCAGCAAGTTGCATTGATTGAGCCTCCCGAGGGGGAGGTTGTTAGTGTTCGAGAAGGTGATTATTTAGGCACCAACCATGGCCTTATTAACCAGATTGAACCACAAGGAATCACTATTGTTGAACGTGTTTTTAGCCCTCAGCAAGGGTGGCAACAACGCCAGGTAACGCTCACCCTTGAGGAATAGCTTCTTCACTCGCTATCAGATATGGATATCGCTTATGGCTGCTATATGTTATCGAACGTTGCTGTTATTAATTGCGCTAGTGCCATCGGTCTGCATGGCATCAGTGCTTACTAATGTCGATGTGCGGCAAACTCATAGCGGTGACATAGAGCTAGTGCTGCAGTTCAGTGGCGGCGTTGCCCAGCTAAGTGGCTATCGACTAGATGCACCTCCTCGTCTAGCGCTGGATTTGGCAGATACGCAAAGTGCGCTTGCCCAACGCCGTATCGGCGTCAGTAGTGGTGTTGTTGAACAAGTGACGGTGTTAGAGGGTAGTGGACGGACGCGCCTCGTGGTTGATTCGAATGAATCCCTTGATTATACCGCTCGAGTAGTCGGTGAACAGTTAAGAGTCACACTAGCATCAGGTAGTTCTGTGTCTATGCCGGCACCCCAAGCGACTAACGTTCCCCAGCCTTCCCCGTCCATCCAGGGGTTGCGTGTTGAAGATATTGATTTCCGGCGTGGGGGTGATGGTGCAGGGCGTGCCGTGGTGACATTTAATCGTGCTGGCGTGGTCGCTAACGTGCGTGAAGGTAGTGAGGGCAGCATTATAGCGGAGCTGCGTAATGTGGTGCTGCCTGATGCGCTTAACCAAGTTTACGATGTCACTGATTTTGTGACGCCGGTTACCCGTATTACCCCTCATCTTGGACAGCGTGATGTGCGGCTGGAGCTACAAACGAACGGCCCCATCGCGATGGCTTCATCGCAAAGCGGGCGTACGTTGACGATTGAAGTGCAGCCGGTGAGTCAAGCTACACAACAGCAGCGAGAGCAGCAGGGAATATCTTTTACCGGAGAGCGGTTAAGCCTGAACTTTCAAGATATTGAAGTGCGTGCAGTGCTGGCTACTCTGGCAGAGTTTACTGGCCTAAACCTAGTGGCCAGTGATAGCGTTGCTGGACGCATTACGCTTAACTTGAACGATGTTCCCTGGGATCAAGCGCTAGCGCTGATCTTACAAAGCCAAGGGCTGGCAAGTCGGGAGCAGGGTAATGTGATCGTAGTGGCGCCCGCCAGCGAGCTAGCGGCTCTTGAGCGGCAAGAGATAGAAACACGCAACCAACGCCAAACGCTTGCGCCGTTAGTCACTGAGTTTATTGAAATAAAATATGCCCGCGCCGAAGACCTTGCTCAGCTGTTACGTGGTGGCGACGGCTTTGGGCTGTTAACTGACCGAGGGCGAGTCAGTATTGATCAGCGTACTAATACGTTATTGGTGCAAGATACGGCAGAGCAGGTGCGCACTATTATCGGTACTTTAGATCGCTTGGATGTCGCCGTTCGTCAGGTGCAAATTGAGGCAAGAATTGTCATTGCCCGAGATACTGCGTCCCGGGAGCTAGGGATTAACTGGGGCGTGTCGAGTACCCGTGGCTTTTTAGAGAACGATGATGGTACGTTTTCTCGGCGTAACATTAACCCTAACAACATTAACCGTGCCCAGGGTGGCCTCGCAGTAGATCTAGGTTCAGCGGCGGCTGCCAACACGGGGGTTAGTTTTGGTTATCTATCGGGGGACGTGCTGCTAGATCTTGAGCTGCGAGCGCTGGAAAGTGAGGGCAAAAGCCAGACGATTTCTCAGCCCCGAGTGATCACAGCTAACCAACGAACAGCTATTATTCGTCAAGGTGAAGAGCGGGCTTTTCAGAGCGTAGATACAGAAGGGAATCCAGATACAGAGTTCAAGGAGGCCGAGCTTTCCTTGGAGGTAACGCCACAAATTACTCCGGATAACCGCATCATTATGAATTTGGTGATTAAAAACGATAGCTTCCGGGAAAGTGAGTTTGGTGGTGAGCCGCCGATTGATACCAACCAGATAGAGACCCAAGTGCTGGTCGATAATGGGCAAACGGTAGTGTTAGGCGGTATTTTGACAACAGAGCAGTTGAGCCAAATAGCGAAAACACCGCTGCTAGGAGATATTCCTTGGCTTGGGCGGCTATTCCGCTATACCGAAGAGAGCAATGAAAAGGTAGAGTTATTGGTCTTTATTACTCCACGACTACTTGATGATGGTTTGGCGGTTCGCTGATGCAAGAGTTACCCAATATTTTTTTAATTGGCCCCATGGGGGCTGGCAAGAGCACGATAGGCCGCTTACTCGCGGCTGAGTTGTCGCGCTCGTTCTTTGACAGCGATCACGCCATACAAGACCGCTGTGGTGCGGATATCCCCTGGATTTTTGACGTTGAAGGTGAGCCCGGCTTTCGTCAGCGCGAAAGTCAGATGATTGACGAACTCACTCAGTTGTCTGGTGTGGTAGTGGCTACCGGCGGTGGCGCAGTGCTGCGCGAAGAGAATCGACGTGCTCTGCGTGAGCGAGGCGCCGTGGTTTATTTGCTGACCACCGTTGACCAGCAACTGAAGCGCACTGCTAAAGATCGAAATCGACCGCTATTACAGTGTGATAATCGCGAACAGGTGCTGAACGATATGTTCGCCACACGAGATCCGCTGTATCGAGCGACATCGGATATTACGGTGCGCACGGATCGGCGCAGCCCACGTGCGGTGGTCAACGAAATTCTGCGTCGTGTCCATCGCATGGTGGACCCTTTGGAAATTGCGCGGGCTCAAAGTAAAAAGGTATCACAATGACTGAAATGACAAGTGCCCAGCGTACGCTAACCGTCGCATTGGGTGAGCGTAGCTACCCGATCCATATTGGTGTTGGGCTGCTAAAGCGCGCCAATATGCTGGAGCCGTATCTCGCGGGTCAGCAGGTGATGGTAGTCACCAATGAGACTATCGCACCGCTTTATTTAGAAACGCTTTGCGCCGGTCTGCCTGGTCATTTAGACATTCGCACAGTAGTGCTGCCTGACGGGGAGCAATATAAAACCATCGAGCAGGTAAGCCGGATTTGGGATGCGCTGTTAGAGGCCGGCTTCAATCGTCGCTGTACGCTGATTGCCTTAGGGGGCGGTGTGATTGGCGATATGGTCGGTTATGCAGCGGCAGCTTATCAACGTGGCGTTGCCTTTATTCAGGTGCCTACTACGTTATTATCCCAGGTAGACTCTTCGGTGGGTGGGAAGACCGGTGTTAATCACCCGCTGGGTAAAAATATGATCGGTGCGTTTTGGCAACCAAAAGCCGTCATCGTGGATATCGACACTTTGACCACACTGCCTAGCCGGGAGCTTTCCGCCGGCTTGGCAGAAGTGATCAAGTACGGGTTAATCCGTGATGAGCGCTTTCTAAGCTGGTTAGAAGAGCATATGCAGGCGCTACACAGTGTTGAGCCTGCAGTGATTGCTGAAGCGATTGCTCAAAGTTGTCAGATTAAAGCCGACATTGTGGCGGATGACGAAACTGAACAGGGCGTTCGCGCGTTGCTGAACCTGGGGCACACGTTTGGTCATGCTATTGAAGCGCATCAAGGTTATGGCAACTGGTTACACGGTGAGGCCGTGGGTGCAGGCATGGCGATGGCAGCAACGCTCTCGCATCAGCTTGGCTGGATTGATAGCAAGGCACTCGCGCGTGCTAAGGCGGTTGTTGAAAGCGCCGGATTGCCGCTAGCGGCGCCTGCCGGAATGTCAGCTGACGACTTTTTAGCTCGCATGAAGCTAGATAAAAAGAATATTGATACTCGTCTACGTTTGGTGCTGCTCAATGCCCTGGGCGACGCCTGCGTAAGTGACGCCACGCCGCCTGATATGCTGCGTGAGCTGCTTCATCACTATCCGCGCGACTAAATGCCGAGGCGTATTAGCGTATAGATAAACAATCGACAGCCCTTATGGATAAACAGTACTGATAGACCGTATTGCTAAACAGATTTAGCAAGCAAAGCTGCACGGAAAACCCACCATCGCGTGGGTTTTTTGTTGTCTGGCCGTTAAGTGATGATCGTTCTGTATGTAATCCGTATGCCTTATGCGCTATCGGCATGGGTTTTTTGAGCCGTTTGATACTAAAGTCTAATTACGTGCTATGATCGTTTAAACATCGTTTAGTTGCTTTGCAAGTGGTTGAAGTTAATATGTTTTTTTATTAATCGCGAATGCAAATGCAAGATTTGACAAGGTTTTTTAAGGATTGGCAGGTTCTGGGTGATTGCGCTACACGTAGGCAAATCGCTATGCTGAGCGACCTTTTCTTGAAGCGGTGGAAGCGGGAAATGCCCTGTTTTTAATGGGCAGTAAGAAGTCAAAAATAAGAAAAACCCGTTACGATAACATGAAAACACTGCTAAATAAATACGCTGACTAGAGGCACGCCCATGAATAGAGGTCTTCACCAGCCTGGCGAGTTTCGCGATAACTGTGGCTTTGGCCTTATTGCCCATATGGAAGGGCAGGCCAGCCACGACTTGCTGAAAACTGCTATTGAATCACTTACCTGCATGACCCATCGCGGCGGTATTGCGGCAGACGGCAAAACCGGTGACGGTTGCGGCTTGTTGCTGAAAATGCCGGTGCAATTCATGCGCGCTGCCGCGAAGCAAGCGCTTGATGCGGAGCTTGGCGAGCGCTTTGCTGTAGGTGTCATCTTTTTGCCAGATGACGATGCGCGTGCCGCTCATGCTAAAGAAACCCTTGAGCGTGAACTAAGCAGCCGTGGTTTAGAGGTATTGGGCTGGCGCGAAGTGCCCACTGACTCTAGCGTATGTGGTCCGATGGCACTGGACTGTCTGCCGCGAATTGAGCAGCTGTTTGTTCAGCCAGCTAGTCGTGGAGATTTAGGCAGTGATCGCTTCGATGTCGATCTGTTTATGGCGCGCCGTTATGCAGAGCAAGCGCTACGTAGCGATGAAGACTTTTATGTAGCTTCGCTCTCATCAGAAGTTGTTTCCTATAAAGGCTTGGTCATGCCGGAAGATTTGCCGGCATTCTACAAAGACCTGAATGATCCAAGTCTGGAAACCGCCATTTGCGTGTTCCACCAGCGTTTCTCTACTAACACTGCACCGCGCTGGCCGCTGGCCCAGCCATTCCGCCTGCTGGCTCATAATGGCGAGATCAATACGATTGAAGCCAACCGTGGCTGGGCGAACTCCCGTAAAGCCAATTTTGTTAACGAGCGCTTGCCCGATATTGCTGAGCTTGAGGAAATTGTTAATACCACTGGGTCAGACTCCTCAAGCATGGATAACATGCTGGAAGTGCTGCTAACTGGCGGTATGGAGCTGCATCGTGCGGTGCGCATGATGGTGCCGCCTGCTTGGCAAAACGTTGAGACCATGGACGCCGAGTTACGTGCGTTCTATGAATACAACTCCATGCACATGGAGCCTTGGGATGGCCCGGCCGGTGTAGTAATGACCGACGGTCGCCAAGCTGTTTGTATGCTGGATCGCAACGGCCTTCGTCCCGCACGCTGGGTGATTACCAAGAATGGCTACATTACGCTAGCGTCTGAGATTGGCACTTATGATTATCGTCCTGAGGACGTCGTCGCTAAGGGGCGCGTTGGCCCAGGCCAGATGCTGGCGGTAGACACTCAGACCGGCGAAGTGCTGCACACTCAGGATATCGATAACCGCCTGAAGTCAGCTTACCCTTACAAGCGCTGGCTCAAGCAGGAAGCCAATTACCTAGAGTCAGCGCTGACTGAGCTTGCGCGTTTCCAGACAATGGACACTGACGCGCTAAATGTTCAGCAGAAAATGTTCCAGGTGAGCTTTGAAGAGCGTGATCAGGTGCTGCGCCCGCTGGCAGAAAGTGGCCAGGAAGCGGTTGGCTCGATGGGTGATGATACCCCCATGGCGGTGTTGTCTAGCCGTCCGCGTCTGCTAACTGATTTCTTCCGTCAAAAGTTTGCCCAGGTGACCAATCCGCCGATCGACCCCCTGCGTGAAGCGATTGTTATGTCACTGGAGACCTGCTGTGGTGCGGAGCTAAACGTCTTTAAGGCAACGCCTGAGCATGCCCACCGCTTGATTCTGACAACACCCGTGCTGTCACCGCGTAAATTTACTGCGCTGGTCAGCCAGGATGATCCTGCCTTTGCTAGCCACACGCTGTCACTCGGGTACGACCCGGAGCACACCAGTCTGCAGCGGGCAGTCACCTTGCTTTGCCAGGAAGCTGAGGCGCAGGTAAGAGCGGGTAAGGTGATTCTGGTGTTGACCGATGCTGACCTTCCCAAAGGACAGTTGCCCATCCAGGCGGCTTTGGCGGTGGGAGCCGTTCACTCTCATCTTGGTCGTTTGGCGCTGCGGCCGAACGCCAACATTGTGGTGGAAACCGGCTTTGCAAGGGATGCCCACCAAATGGCCGTGCTGTTTGGCGTGGGCGCAACGGCTGTGTACCCATGGCTCGCTTATCAGGTCATGGCCGATATGCATCGCACCGGTGAGCTAACAGGCAACCCTGCCGATGCTCGTGAGAATTACCGCAAAGGCCTGCAGAAAGGGTTGTTCAAAATTCTTTCGAAAATGGGTATTTCAACGTTAGCTTCATACCGCGGCTCTATGCTGTTCGAAGCGGTGGGGCTGTCCGATGAGATCATGGATACCTGCTTTGTCGGCATGGCATCCCGCATTCAGGGCGCTGGCTTTGCTGAGCTGCAAATGCAGCAAGAGCTGCTGGCGAAGGATGCCTGGATTGCCCGCAAAGGCATTTCTCAAGGCGGTATGCTGAAGTATGTTCATGGCTACGAATATCACGCCTACAACCCCGATGTCGTGAAGTCGCTTCAGGCGGCGGTGCAAGAAGGCAGCTACGCAAAGTGGAAAAAGTTTGCTCTGCTGGTCAACGAGCGTCCGGTTGCCACGATTCGTGACTTGCTTAAGCTAAAGCCTGCTGCAGCGCCCATTCCATTAGAGGATGTTGAGCCGATTGAGGCGCTGATTCCGCGCTTTGATAGCGCCGGTATGTCGCTAGGTGCGCTTTCTCCGGAAGCCCATGAGGCGTTGGCCCAAGCGATGAACGAGGCGGGCGGGCGCTCCAACTCAGGCGAGGGTGGTGAAGACCCAGCTCGCTACGGCACCATCCGTAGTTCGAAAATCAAGCAGATTGCTTCTGGCCGCTTTGGCGTTACCCCGGCCTATTTGGTCAATGCGGAAGTACTGCAGATCAAAGTTGCCCAGGGGGCTAAACCCGGTGAAGGTGGTCAACTGCCGGGCGGCAAAGTGAACCAGTTGATTGCTCGGTTACGCTACGCGGTGCCTGGTGTGACGCTGATTTCACCGCCGCCACACCACGATATCTACTCGATTGAAGACTTGGCGCAGCTGATTTTCGACCTCAAGCAAGTCAATCCAGATGCCCAGGTTTCCGTGAAGCTGGTCTCTGAGCCAGGTATTGGCACTATTGCCACCGGTGTGGCGAAGGCCTACGCGGATCTGATCACTGTTTCTGGTTACGACGGTGGTACCGCGGCAAGCCCATTGACCTCTATCAAACACGCGGGCTCTCCTTGGGAGCTTGGGTTACCCGAAGTGCACCAAGCGCTGCGTATTAACGGCCTGCGCGACAAGATTCGCCTGCAGACCGATGGTGGTCTCAAAACGGGTCTGGATGTCGTTAAGGCGGCGATTCTGGGGGCTGAAAGCTTTGGCTTTGGTACTGCGCCGATGGTGGCGCTGGGCTGTAAGTACCTGCGTATTTGTCACTTGAATAACTGCGCCACCGGCGTAGCGACACAAGATGACTTCCTGCGTGGCGAGCACTTCCGCGGCACTGTCGATATGGTCAAAAACTACTTCCGCTTTATTGCTGAAGAAGTGCGTGAACTGATGGCGATGCTAGGGGTGCGTCAGTTGACGGACCTGATTGGCCGCACCGATCTGCTTGAGGTGTTGGAAGGCAATACGGCCGCTCAGCGTAAATTGGATCTAACCCCGCTGCTTTCGAATGATTTTGTGCCTGCAGATGCACCGCAGTTCTGTAAGGTGAGTCGTAATGTGCCCCACGATCCAGGCGCTAAGAACCAGGAAGTGCTGGCAGCACTAAAAGAGGCCATTGAAAGTCAGTCTGGCGGAGAGTTTGATTTCACCATCACTAACTGTGACCGCAGCGTAGGTGCATTGAGCTCAGGCGCGATTGCCAAACGCTACGGTGAAGATGGCTTGGAATCAGCCCCGGTCACTGCGCGCTTTACCGGGGTGGCTGGTCAAAGCTTCGGGGTGTGGAACGCCCGTGGCTTAAACCTCTATCTCGAAGGCGATGCCAACGACTACGTGGGCAAAGGCATGAACGGCGGCAGCATTGTGATTGTGCCGCCCAAGGTTAGCCAGTTTGAAAGCCACAAAACCGCCATTATTGGTAACACCTGCCTGTATGGTGCGACAGGCGGCACGCTGTTTGCCGCAGGTACCGCGGGTGAGCGCTTTGCCGTGCGTAACTCTGGGGCGACTGCTGTTATTGAAGGTGCAGGCGACCACTGTTGTGAATACATGACTGGGGGCTTGGTCTGCGTATTGGGTGAAACGGGCGTTAACTTTGGCGCGGGTATGACCGGTGGTTTTGCTTACGTCTTGGATGAAGACCGTACCTTTGTGGACAAGTACAACCACGAGCTGGTCGAAATCCACCGGGTCAATACCGAAGCGATGGAAGCGTATCGTCGTCATTTGCGTGAAATGATTGAAGCCTATGTTGCAGCGACAGGCTCTGCTCGAGGCGCGGCGATTCTGGAAGACTTCGGCGACTACGCGCGCCACTTCTGGCTAGTGAAGCCAAAAGCGGCAAGTTTGGGTAGTTTGCTGAATCAATCTCGGCGTCAGCCGGAATAACCCGCCAGAGCCTACGCTTCGAGGAGAGAAATCATGGCTAACCGTTTAAATAACGATTTCCAGTTTGTTGATGTGGGTCGTCAAGACCCGCAGAAAAAAGCCGCACATACACGTTCCAAAGAGTTCGCTGAAATTTACGAACCCTTTAAGCCCACCGATGCGGCGAGTCAGGCGCACCGTTGCCTGCACTGCGGCAATCCGTACTGCGAGTGGAAGTGCCCGGTACATAACTACATTCCCAACTGGCTTCAGCTAGTGGTGGAAGGCAATATTATTGAAGCAGCCGAGCTTTCACACAAAACCAACTCGCTGCCGGAAGTGTGTGGCCGCGTGTGCCCGCAAGATCGTTTGTGTGAGGGCGACTGTACGCTGAACGATGGCTTTGGTGCGGTGACCATTGGGTCGGTAGAGAAGTACATTACCGACACCGCGTTTGCGATGGGCTGGCGTCCGGATATGTCTAAGGTGGAGTGGACCAATAAGAAGGTCGCCATCGTCGGTGCCGGGCCTGCGGGTCTTGGTTGCGCTGATATTTTGGCACGTAATGGCGTCAAACCCGTCGTATTTGATAAGTATCCCGAGATTGGCGGTCTGCTTACCTTCGGTATTCCAGAATTTAAACTGGAAAAGAACGTGATGGAGCGTCGCCGCGCCGTCTTTGAAGAGATGGGCGTCGAGTTTCGTCTGAATACCGAAATTGGTACCGACATCGAATTCGATACGCTGCTGCAGGAGTACGATGCTGTTTTCCTGGGGATGGGCACTTACAAGTACATGGAAGGTGGCTTCCCCGGCGAAGATTTACCTGGCGTGTATAAAGCGCTCGATTTCCTGATCGCCAACGTTAATCGTCGCTTAGGCTTTGAAAAAGATCCTAACGATTTTATCTCGATGGAAGGTAAGCGTGTGGTGGTGCTTGGTGGTGGTGATACGGCAATGGATTGTAATCGGACCTCGATTCGCCAGCACGCCGACAGCGTGATCTGCGCTTATCGCCGTGATGAAGAAAACATGCCCGGTTCCCGCCGTGAAGTGGCTAATGCGCGAGAAGAGGGCGTTGAGTTTCTGTTCAACCGCCAGCCGGTTGCGGTGGTAGGTGAAGAGCGGGTCGAAGGGGTGAAGGTCGTGCGTACCCGTTTGGGTGAGCCCGATGAAAATGGCCGTCGACGTCCTGAAGTCGTGCCTGGGTCTGAAGAAATTATTGCCGCCGACGCAGTCGTAGTAGCTTTCGGCTTCCAGGCAAGCCCGGCGCCGTGGTTCGATAGCGCCAACATCCAGGTCGATGAGCGTGATCGCGTAAAAGCGCCAGAGCATGGCCAGTACGCCTACCAAACCAGCAATGCGAAAATTTTTGCCGGTGGCGATATGGTGCGCGGCTCTGACCTGGTGGTCACCGCGATTTACGAAGGCCGCCAGGCTGCTGAGGGGATTTTGGATTACCTAGGCGTTTAGTTTTGATAGTGAGGGGCGTCTTCGCCCCTCTGCCATCTGCAGTTCAAATTGAGCCTTTAGGCGTACTCTGCTATTCTGTCATCCCATCCTGGTGTGGCTTTCTGTTACGCCTTTTGATCACGTTTCGACAGGTTTTCCATGACACGATATATCTTCGTGACCGGCGGCGTTGTGTCCTCTCTTGGCAAGGGCATCGCGTCGGCCTCGCTGGCGGCGATTCTAGAGGCCCGCGGCCTTAAGGTCACCATGCTCAAGCTCGACCCCTACATCAACGTGGACCCGGGCACCATGAGTCCTTTCCAGCACGGCGAGGTGTTCGTCACCGAAGATGGCGCCGAGACGGACTTGGACTTAGGGCACTATGAGCGTTTTATTCGCACCAAAATGACCCAAGGGAATAACTTCACGACGGGGCGCGTGTACGAGAATGTACTACGCAAAGAGCGCCGTGGTGATTACTTGGGCGGTACCGTTCAGGTCATCCCTCATATTACCGATGAAATCAAGCAGCGCGTCTATGCTGGCGGTGAAGGCTTTGATGTGGCGCTGGTAGAAATCGGTGGCACGGTGGGTGATATCGAATCACTGCCGTTCTTAGAGTCTATTCGTCAGATTCGTAGTGAGCTTGGCGCTAGTCGGGCGATTTACATGCACCTTACGCTGGTGCCGTATATCAAGACGGCAGGCGAGACCAAGACCAAGCCGACTCAGCACAGCGTCAAAGAGCTACGCTCGATTGGTATCCAGCCGGATATTTTGATTTGCCGTAGCGAAGTAGAGCTCGAAGAGAGCGAGCGCCGTAAAATCGCCCTGTTCACTAACGTGGAAGAGCGTGCCGTTGTACCGTTACAGGATGCCGATACTATTTATCGTATTCCGTTGATGCTACACGAGCACGGTCTGGACGACATTGTTTGCGATAAGCTGCGTCTGGAAGCAGAGCCTGCCGACCTTTCCGAATGGGTCAAGGTGCTGGATTCCAAGTTGAATCCGCTGAAGTCGGTAAGCATTGCCATGGTCGGTAAATACATGGAGCTGCTGGACGCCTATAAGTCGCTCAACGAAGCGCTTATTCACGCAGGCATTCAAGGGCGTATTAAGGTCAATGTCGACTATATCGACTCCGAAGATATCGAGCGTCACGGTACCGAGCGGTTAGCTGGCAAAGATGCCATCCTGGTACCTGGCGGCTTTGGCGAGCGCGGTGTGGAAGGCAAAATTCTTACCGCTCAGTTCGCGCGTGAAAACAACATTCCCTACCTGGGTATTTGTTTGGGCATGCAGGTAGCGGTCATCGAATTTGCCCGCAATGTGGCTGGCTGGGAAGATGCTAACTCTACCGAGTTTACCCACGACACCAAGCACCCCGTGGTCGGCCTGATTACCGAGTGGATTAACGCTGAAGGTAAGATCGAGCTGCGTGACGCTGCATCTGACTTAGGTGGCACCATGCGTCTAGGCGGTCAGGTCTGTCACTTGAAATCCGGAAGCAAAGCTCGCGAAGCCTACGGTGCTGATGAGATTGTCGAGCGTCATCGCCACCGCTTTGAAGTCAATAACCAGTTTGTTGATGAGTTAGAACAGGCAGGCCTAGTCATTTCTGGCAAGAGCGTCGATCAGTCCTTGGTAGAAGTCGTCGAGCTGGCTGACCACCCTTGGTACGTGGCGTGTCAATTCCATCCGGAATTTACCTCGACACCACGTGACGGACACCCGCTGTTCTCTGGGTTTGTTAATGCTGCCTTAGAGCACAAAACGGCACGTACGCGCGCTCATACAACGACTCAGGAATAAGAGGGAGAGCGAATAACATGGCTTCGACTTCTCAATCATCCTTTCCAGAGCGTCATATTAACGTTGCCGGCCTAACCGCCGGCAATTCTTTGCCGCTAATGTTATTGGGCGGCATGAATGTGCTGGAGTCAGCGTCGCTTGCTGATGAAGTGGCGCAGGCTTACGTTAATGTGACGCAAAAGCTCGGGATGCCTTATGTCTTTAAGGCAAGCTTTGATAAAGCGAACCGTAGTTCTATCCACTCTTATCGTGGGCCTGGGCTAGAAAAAGGTTTGCAGATCCTAGCGGATATTAAAGCGCGCTATGGTGTGCCCATCATTACCGACGTTCATGAGCCTTGGCAGGCAGAGCCTGCGGCAGAAGTCGCTGACATAATTCAGTTGCCAGCGTTTCTTGCCCGCCAGACCGATCTAGTGGTGGCGATGGCTAACACCGGCGCGGCGATTAATATCAAAAAACCGCAGTTTCTAGCACCTCACGAAATGCGCCATATCCTCACTAAGTTTCAGGAAGCCGGTAACGACCGTTTGATGCTATGCGAGCGTGGTACCAGCTTCGGCTACAACAACCTGGTGGTGGATATGCTGGGCGTTGGCGATATGAAACAGACCGGTTACCCGGTGTTTTTCGATGTCACCCATGCCTTACAGCGCCCAGGTGGCCGTGCGGACAGTGCCGATGGCCGTCGTGCCCAAGTGGCAGAGTTGGCTCGTGCGGGTGTGGCCGTTGGTTTGGCGGGGATCTTCCTAGAAGCTCACCCTGACCCAGATAATGCTAAGTGCGATGGACCCTGCGCACTGCCATTAGATCAATTAGAGCCATTTTTGACTCAGCTTTCGCAGCTAGATGCCTTGGTGAAGGGGTTTACGCCTTTGACCATCCGTTAACCGCGACGGCAAATATGGTATACATTGGACCCACAATCATCCATTAGACTGACAACCAAAGGACACTGTTATGACCAAAATTGTTGAAATCAGCGCACTAGAAGTGCTCGATTCCCGCGGCAACCCGACCGTTCAGGCCATGGTTCGCCTGGAAAGTGGCGCCGTAGGTGAAGCATGTGCGCCCAGCGGTGCTTCTACAGGCTCCCGCGAAGCGCTCGAGCTGCGCGATGGCGACAAGACACGCTACCTTGGCAAAGGCGTTTTAAAAGCCGTTGAGGCCGTGAATGGCAAAATCAGTGCTGCGTTGTTAGGAATGGATGCGCGTGATCAGCGTGGGCTGGACGACGCAATGTTAGCCCTGGATGGCACTGAAAATAAGGCGAATCTGGGCGCGAATGCCATTCTGGCGGTGTCGCTGGCTGCCGCTAAAGCCGCTGCCAACGCTAAAGGTGTGCCGCTATATGCGCACATTGCTGAGCTTTATGGCCAGCCGGGGCAGTACAGCATGCCGGTACCGATGATGAACATTCTTAACGGTGGTGAGCACGCCGATAATAACGTTGATATCCAGGAATTCATGGTACAGCCAGTAGGCGCGGCAAACTTCCGTGAAGGCCTACGCATGGGTGCGGAAATTTTCCACGCGCTAAAAAAAGTACTGTCTGCTAAAGGTCTTTCTACGTCCGTGGGTGACGAAGGCGGCTTTGCTCCTAACTTGGCATCTAACGCTGATGCCCTGGCGATCATTAAGCAAGCTGTTGCTGATGCCGGTTACGCACTGGGTACAGACGTTACTTTGGCGCTAGACTGCGCGTCTTCCGAGTTCTACAAAGATGGCCAGTACAACCTTTCCGGTGAAGGTAAAAGCTACGATGCTGAAGGGTTTGCCGATTACCTGGCGGGCCTCTGTGCGGACTATCCGATCGTTTCCATCGAAGATGGTATGGATGAATCAGACTGGGCAGGCTGGAAAGCACTGACTGACAAGCTAGGCGACAAAGTACAGCTGGTTGGCGACGATTTGTTTGTTACCAATACCAAGATTCTTAAGCGTGGTATCGACGAGCAAATTGGTAATTCGATTCTGATCAAATTCAACCAGATTGGCTCGCTGTCTGAAACGCTGGATGCGATCAAAATGGCCCAGGAGGCTGGTTTTACCGCGGTTATTTCACACCGTAGTGGTGAAACTGAAGATACCACGATTGCCGATTTGGCCGTGGGCACCTGTGCCGGCCAAATTAAAACGGGCTCTCTGTGTCGTTCCGACCGCGTCGCGAAATATAACCGCCTGCTCGTCATCGAAGCGGAGTTGGGCGATGTGGCTTACCCTGGCTTGAAAGCCATTAAAGGGCAGTAAGCGCAAATGGGCGTCGGCGTGTAAGAGATGTCTCAAGATTTTGTAAGAGATATCTTACAAATGCCGGCGCTAATCGCTTAATTGCTTTTTTTGTTTTAGTTTATGCTTTTGATTTTTATGAGTTTTTTATAACGGGCGAGCCGCAGTGGCTCGCCCGTTGCCGTTTTGGTCTGCTTGAGTTGTGATGGCTTTCTGCCACAATGCATTCAGGACAGGGGAGGCAAGGATGCTTCAGGCAGGATGCAACGGGATGCAGGTCAGATACGCTAGGTGACACAGTGATGTGGGTTCTGGCAAGGATGTTATCTGAGGAGTTTGACACAGGGAGTGGTCAGAGGAAGTGCTTGGAGCGGGCGGCCTACGGGCCGCCTTTTTTTGTGTGCCCAGCCCGTGGCACACAAAAAAACCAGCGCGAACGCTGGTCTGAAAATGCGTGGCTTCTAAGATTAGCGTTCGAGCTTTTCCAGCTTACCTGTTTTGCCGTCCCACTCTTCTGCATCGGGCAGCGGGTCTTTTTTCTCGGCAATATTCGGCCATACATCGGCTAATTCAGCATTAATTTCTATAAACTGCTCTTGGCCATCCGGTAGCTCATCTTCTGAGAAGATAGCTTCTGCGGGGCACTCCGGTTCACACAGGGCGCAGTCAATACACTCGTCTGGGTGAATGACCAGGAAGTTGGGGCCTTCGTAGAAGCAGTCGACCGGGCAGACTTCAACACAGTCGGTGTATTTGCACTGGATGCAGTTCTCGGTAACGACAAACGTCATCTTGCTATCCCTCTTGCGGGACCGGGAGCTTCCCGGTCGTGGTCAATAGTTAATGGTTATAAATCGGCCGTTTCTTATAAGATAAAACAGTATGGGCGACATTCTAGTGGTGCCCTTACGCGGCGGCAAGCGCTCATGGCTTTCCTTTCATACCATTACACTAGCTCTCGCCACTGATATAGCAGCGCTAGCGCTTCGCGGGGTGTTAAATCGTCTACATCGGCTTTGCCTAACGCTTCCACCACCGGGTGCGGTGCGCTGGCGAACAAGTCGTTTTGTTGCGGTGCTGCAGAAACGCCGCTAGGGCGCTGCAATTCATCCACATCGCGCTGCTCGAGGGCCATTAGTTTTTCACGGGCTCTGCGTATCACATGGTTGGGAACACCTGCCAACTGGGCTACCTGTAAGCCATAGCTCTGGCTCGCAGGGCCCGCTTCAATGCGGTGCATAAACACGATGCTGTCGCCGTGCTCGGTGGCTGTTAGGTGAATATTTGCCACACCCTCGGCCTGTTCCGGCAGCGCGGTCATTTCAAAATAGTGTGTGGCAAACAGGGTGAGTGCCTTTGCTTCTGCTAGGTATTCAGCACTTGCCCAGGCCAGTGAAAGACCGTCAAAAGTACTGGTGCCACGGCCAATTTCGTCCATTAATACCAAGCTATGCTCGGTAGCATTGTGCAGGATATTAGCGGTTTCGGTCATTTCTACCATAAATGTAGAGCGACCACCCGCTAGATCATCTGACGAGCCTATACGGGTAAAGATACGATCTACAGGGCCTATTTCAGCGCTATCGGCGGGTACGAAGCTGCCGCTATGAGCCAACAACGCGATGAGCGCGGTCTGGCGCATATAGGTTGATTTACCGCCCATGTTGGGGCCGGTGATAATCAACATGTGCTGATCAGGTGTTAGCGTGACATCGTTGGGTACAAACGGTGTATCGCTGACATGTTCGACAACGGGGTGCCGTCCAGCGGTAATTCTAAGGCCAGTGGCATCTCGTAGCTGGGGCCTTACCCAATTGAGTGCCTCTGCACGCTCGGCAAAGGCGCAGAGCACGTCAAGTTCAGCCAATGCCCGCGAGGTGTTTTGCAGTGCGTGAAGCGCCGCGTTGAGCTCGCCCATCAGGCGCTCGTAGAGCCACTTCTCACGCGTGAGGGCCCTGGACTTGGCCGAGAGTGCTTTATCTTCAAACTCTTTAAGTTCTGGAATAATAAAGCGTTCAGCATTTTTTAGCGTTTGACGACGGATGTAGTCGGCAGGTGCCTGCTGAGCCTGAGAGCGAGGCAGTTCAATAAAGTAGCCATGAACCCGGTTATAGCCGACTTTCAAATTGGCCAGGCCAGTACGTTCGCGCTCGCGCAGCTCCAACTGCACTAAGTACTCACCGGCATTCTCAGCCATGCCGCGGTGCTCATCTAGCTCGGCGTCAAAGTCATTCGCAATCACGCCGCCATCGCGAATCACCACAGGCGGATTTTCAACCAATGCGCGAGTTAAGGTATCGGCTATTTCTGGGTAGGGGCGAATGTGAGGTTTAAGACCATCGATAGCGCTACCGCTATCAATTTCGCTTAGCAATTGCTCAAGTGCGGGTAGCGTTACCAGGGCGTCGCGCAGGCGCGCCAAATCCCTGGGGCGTGCGCTATACAGTGCGACGCGGGCCAGGATGCGCTCGACGTCGCCTACATCACTCAACGTATCGCGTAGCGGTAGGTAGGCGGCTTCAATAGAGAGCAACGCCACGCCCGCGTGACGTCCTTCCACGACGTTACGCTGGCGCAGCGGGCGGTTAAGCCAGCGCTTCAGTAATCGCGAACCCATCGCGGTGGTGCAGGTGTCTAACACGCTGGCCAGAGTGTTATCGCTGTTACCGCCGAGATTTATATCAATTTCCAGATTGCGCCGACTGGCCGCGTCAATCACTACGGCATCATCGCGGTTTTCGACGCTAATGGCCGTTACGTGGGGCAGTCGTGAACGTTGGGTATCTCGGGCGTAATCGATCAGTACGCCCGCCGCGATGAGTGCGCTGGTTAAGTGCGCACAACCAAAGCCGCGTAAATCCTGGACTTCAAACTGATCGCACAGGCTGCGCGTGGCGCTGTCTAAGTCAAACAGCCACTCCCCTTGGCGTCGTAAGCTGCGCTTTTGTGACCATGCGTCGGGCAGGGTCAGGCTTTCGGGCACTAACAGTTCGGCGGGCGACAGGCGGGTTAGCTCTGCCTGCATCTCGGCTTCACTTTCTACTTCCAAGACACTGAAGCGCCCACTGGAAAGCTCCAGCCATGCAAGGCCCCAGCCGTCTTTGCCGGGCGCAACGGCGACCAGCACGTTATCTCGGCGAGCATCCAGTAAGGCTTCATCGTGAAGCGTGCCAGGGGTGACAATGCGCACTACTTGTCGATCAACGGGGCCTTTGCTTGTGGCAGGGTCGCCGATTTGCTCGCAGATAGCGACGGATTCACCGGCTGACACCAAGCGAGCTAAATAGCCTTCAGCGCTATGGTAGGGCACGCCTGCCATAGGAATAGGTTTGCCGCCTGACTGACCGCGCTGGGTAAGGGTGATATCCAGCAGCATTGCGGCACGCTTGGCATCATCGAAAAATAGCTCGTAAAAATCCCCCATCCGGTAAAACAGAAGTACCTCAGGGTGATCGCGTTTGATCTTAAGATATTGCGCCATCATTGGCGTATGAGCGGGGCTGGCCTGTGACATGGGCGTCCTGGTTGAGCGTTGCGCAAGCAGTCTCAGCTTGCGGCATGTTCTTTGGCAGTTACTTTAAGCGACTTCTTTGGGCAATTTCTTTGAGCAATTTCTTTGAGAAAGTTAAACACGGTATTCTACGCTGAACTGAGGTCTCACATGAAGGAGTCACCATGGCACCTAGCGTTTCAAGCCTGAAGAATCTTGACCTATCACTGCTCGCTCAACGCTTGGGAAGGCTGTGTCAGCAGCTTGGGGTTGAAGTTTCTACCGCAGAGTCCTGTACAGGCGGCGGTATCGCCAGCGCAATTACTTCTGTGGCAGGTAGCTCTGCGTATTTTACAGCGGGTTATGTAACCTACTCCAATGCTGCTAAAACGCGTATGTTGGATGTGCCCGAGGCGCTTATCGAAGCCCATGGCGCGGTCAGCGAGCAAGTAGTTAATGCAATGGTTAAAGGTGCTTGCTTAGCAAGTGGGGCTGACTTAGCGGTCGCCGTCAGTGGAGTGGCTGGTCCTGATGGGGGCAGTCAAGAGAAGCCTGTTGGTACCGTATGGCTTTCCTGGGGCAGTGCAGAAAGCCAACAGGCAGCGTGTTTCCACTTTCACGGCGACCGACAGGCGGTACGCGAACAAGCCGTACGTGAAGCATTGGCAGGCCTAGTTGCGCGCTTGACGGCCCAGGCCAACGGCAGTGAAAAGAAATAAACATTAAAATAGGGTGCTGAGGATTTGTTTAGCCGCTAATCTTTGGCATACTACTGGCTAATTATACAGTTTGTAATGAGGAATTTCTGCATGGCTCAGGATGACAACCGCACCAAAGCGCTAAATGCTGCACTTAGCCAGATTGATCGCCAGTTTGGTAAGGGGACCGTTATGCGCCTTGGCGATGCACCGCGCGTAATAATGCCGTCTGTCTCCACCGGTTCACTGGGGCTTGATATCGCGCTTGGTATCGGCGGGTTGCCGTTTGGGCGCGTATGTGAAATTTATGGCCCAGAGTCATCCGGTAAAACGACGCTGACCCTGTCAGTCATTGCGCAGGCGCAAAAACAGGGCAAAGTCTGTGCGTTCGTCGATGCAGAGCACGCTCTGGACCCCAGCTATGCAGAAAAGCTTGGGGTTAATCTAGACGACTTGCTGGTTTCCCAGCCTGATACCGGTGAGCAAGCGCTGGAAATTACCGACATGTTGGTACGGTCCGGCGGTGTAGATGTGATCGTGATCGACTCCGTGGCTGCACTAACGCCGCGTGCTGAAATCGAAGGCGAAATGGGCGACTCCCACGTTGGTCTGCAAGCACGTTTAATGTCTCAGGCATTGCGTAAAATTACCGGTAATATCAAAAACGCCAATTGTTTAGTGGTGTTTATCAACCAGATCCGCATGAAAATCGGTGTGATGTTTGGTTCGCCCGAAACCACGACCGGCGGTAACGCACTTAAATTCTACTCCAGCGTGCGTCTGGATATCCGACGTACAGGCTCCGTAAAATCGGGTGACGAAGTCACTGGTAACGAAACCCGTGTGAAGGTAGTTAAAAATAAAGTGGCGCCGCCATTCCGTCAGGCAGAGTTCCAAATTCTCTACGGTAAGGGTATCTACCATGCGGGCGAGGTGATTGACCTGGGCGTGCAGTGCAGCTTGGTAGACAAAGCGGGCGCGTGGTACAGCTACAAAGGCAAAAAGATTGGTCAGGGCAAAGCCAATGCAGCTCAGTATTTAGAAGAGCACCCTGAAACCATGGAAGAAATTGAAGCGCAAATCCGAGCGCAATTGCTTGCTCCGCCGGATGCAAAAAAAGAAGAAGCTCCTGAGGCAGATGTTGCCGCTGAGAGCGATGATGATTTGCTGTAAGCCTCTTTATGATGCCGTTCTCTAAGCCGTTGAGTTAACGTCGTGTGACGTGGCGATTCAAATACTGTCTCGGCGCGAGTGCTCTCGCGCTGAGCGAGTATGCAAGTTGCAGCAAAAAGCATTTCAGCCTGGTGAGATTGCTGTCTGCAGTAGCAAGCTAAATTTGGCGATAAGCCTAGCCTGTATTTTTAGCATGAAAAAAAGGGGTACCTAAAAAGGTGCCCCTTTTGCTTTTCTGTATGAGAAAAATGGTACTGCAAACTAGATTTTTGATCCGTCCATGCGCTTGACAGAAAAAAACATGTCGCTTATTTTTTAAATGTAACTTTTAATGTCATTGGGTATCAGATTGTAACTTACAGTCGCCGTTGCTACTACGTTTCGTTGCTACTACGTTTCTATGACGGAGCGTTCGGTGATTGTAGGTTAGGGGCTGCTTATATAATTATAAAAGAATGAAATATAACTTTTCATATGATGGAGAGCCTGGTGGTTAAGTTTAAAGGCTAACCTTTATCGCGAAAAGAAAAAGCTCATCTTTGGGGAAAGTGTGCTATGCATAAAGTATTCGCGGTAATCCTTACTTATAATCGAAAGGAACTACTGAAGCGATGTCTCGATGCAGTGTATTCCCAGTGCCGCTCTTGCGATCGTGTCATCGTCATTGATAATGCAAGCACTGATGGTACCCAAAAGATGTTGTCCGAAAGCAGTTACCCTGGTCTTATGGTACATGTGCTGAAGGATAATATTGGCGCCTCTGGGGGTTTTAATGCAGGTATGCGTCTCGCCTATCAAGAGGGTGCCGATTTTATTTGGACAATGGACGATGATGTCATACCTTGTTCTGACGCACTTCACTTTTTGTTATTAGCCGATGAAGCGCTTAAAGATAAAGGAAAAAAGCCAGCTTTTCTTCTTTCCCAGGCCTTCACTGAAACTGGACTGGTTACTAATACTCCTATTATTAGTCCTTTGAAAAATGCCATTGGTTATCGAGACTGGCACGAGCTGCTTGAGCTGGGTGTAGTGGCTGTGCACCGCGCTACTTTCGTTTCAATACTGCTGCCGCGGACTACCTTGACGCAACATGGCTTGCCAATTACCGCGATGTTCATCTGGGGAGAAGATAGTGAATTTACCTTAAGAGTCACTCAAGAAAATCCCGGTTATGTTGTTGGTATGAGTAAAGTGCAACATCTACGCCAAGAAAATGGTCCTATCAGTATTCTTCATGAAAGTAATCCGGCGCGTTTTAGGTTATATCGGCACCTTATTAGAAATAAAATTTATATCGCTCGTAAGTATCGCCATTTTCCACATTATCGCTATCTTATGATTTCAGAAGTTTATCGAGTTGCTCGGCTCTTTTTTATACTTTTGTTTAGAGGTGAAGTTCGTAAGGCCAAGATAGTTCTGCACGGAATGTTAGAAAGTCTGTGGTTTTACCCTGAGTCTGAAGCTGCAGATACACCTATTGAAAAAATGCAAACTTCCACGTGGCGGTTAGACCAGCTATGCCAAGAGCAAGCTGACTTGAAGGAAAAAAACAGGATAAAAAATAAAAGCAGCTTTAAGACAGGGTCGTGAGAATACTTGGTTTAATGACGCTCAGGCGCTAAATGATGGGGTGATATTTTGAAAATATTAATCGTGGGCAATATGGGGTACGTCGGCTCCGTACTGGTAAGAGAGTTAGCCGCACGATATCCATCTGCCACTCTTCATGGTTACGACAATGCCTATTTCGCGCACTGTCTCACGGGAGCCGATTCCCTTCCCGAACGTTATCTCGCCCAACAGTTTTTGGGCGACGTTAGGGATATTCCTGCTGGTTTTTTTGAAGGCTACACGGCCGTGGTGCAACTGGCTGCTATCTCCAATGACCCCATGGGAGATCGTTTTGCTGCCGTCACGGCTGACGTCAATCAATACGCTACGGTGGCCATGGCCAAAGCAGCGGCTCAAGCGGGAGTGGAAAACTTCGTGTTTGCCTCGAGTTGCAGTATTTATGGTATTGCCCTCGGTGCGCCGCGTTGTGAAGCAGATGCTGTGGCTCCGGTTACCGCCTATGCCTGTTCAAAAATTGCCGCAGAAGAAGCCTTGGCGGGCATTGAGGGGGACATGGTGATTACTAGTTTACGCTTTGCGACTGCCTGTGGAATGTCGGAACGTCTACGCCTGGATCTAGTGCTCAACGATTTTGTCGCCTGCGCGCTTAGTCAGCAGCATATTACCGTGCTTAGCGATGGGTCACCCTGGCGACCCTTGATCGATGTCTCCGATATGGCAAGGGCCATTAGTTGGGCGATACAGCGTAAGCCCGAAAATGGGGGGCGCATCCTCAATATCAATACCGGCTCTAACGAACGCAATCATCAGGTGCGGGATCTAGCGATGGCGGTTGCCCAGGCAATTCCTGGTACCACTCTGAGTATCAATACCCAAGCACCGGCGGACAGCCGCTCCTACCAAGTAGATTTCAGCCTGTTCGCTAAGTTAGCACCAGAACATCAGCCAAAAATGACACTTTGGGATTCGATAATAGGGGTGGCTAATGGGCTAAAAGGCATGAAGTTTACTGATGCCCAATTCCGAACCTCACGCTATGTGCGCCTGCACGCGCTACAAGCGCATATCGACGAGGGTCGCCTGTCCGAGAACCTGAGTTGGCAAATTCGTAATGGAGTGACTCCCACTGCTTCGCCGGGCTCTTCCTCGGTTACTTCGATGCCTGAAATGGAGGCTAAGCCATGAAAGTTGCAATTTTTGCGGGAGGGTTTGGCACGCGTTTGAGTGAAGAAACGGCGATTCGTCCAAAGCCTATGGTGGAAGTAGGAGGGCGACCGATTCTTTGGCATATCATGAAAATGTATGCCCATCACGGCTTGAAGGAATTCGTCGTGCTGGGTGGCTATAAGGTTGAGTATATTCGCGACTACTTCCTCAATTATCGCGGTAATCGAACCGACTACACCATCGACCTGAAGACAGGCAAAGTCGCCTGGCTTCAAAGCGTGAACGATGACTGGAAAGTCACCGTGCTGGATACCGGCGCCGATGCCATGACAGGTGGGCGGCTTAAGAAGGCCATGCATTTACTGGCGGATGAGCCTTTCTGCTTGACCTATGGCGATGGGCTGAGCGACCTGAATATTACCGCGCTGATCGATTCTCATCTGGCCTCAAAAAATTGGTGCACCCTGACGGCAGTAACGCAGCCGGGCCGCTATGGTGCGCTGCGCTTGCAAGAAGGCAACAATCAGGTGGAAGGCTTTCGCGAAAAGGGAGAAATAGATGGTGGCCTGATCAACGGCGGCTTTTTCGTCTGTGAACCGGAAGTATTCGAGACGATTAACGACAGCCAGACCGTATGGGAAAACGAGCCCATGCAGCGAATGATTGAAATGGGCAGATTGGGATATTTCCATCACAACGGATACTGGCAAAGCATGGATACTCTGAGGGACAAGATGGTGCTGGAGGCCGCTTGGGCGGAAAGTGCTCCTTGGAAGCTTTGGAAGGAGTGAATCTCCGATGATCATTGTTGATACAGCACTTGCCAAGCGAGAGGCACAAGGCAATCCCATTCGAGTAGGCATGATAGGAGCGGGGTTCCAAGCGAGGGGGATCGGCCTGCAGATTATGACGGCAACAGCGGGAATGCGTCTTTGCGCTATTGCCAATCGTCACCTTGATGCAGCGGTCAAGGTCTATCAACAAGCCGATATTGAACCAATCGCCTGTGACACTCAGCAGGAACTTGAGATGGCAATTGCTGCGGGGCGGGCGGCAGTTACTGAGAATGCCATGGCTCTGGCTCACGCGGAAGGGTTGGATGCGATCATCGAGGTAACCGGCTCGTTGGAGTTCGCCGCACATGTCGTGCTGGCGGCACTTGAAAGTGGTAAAGACGTCATTCAAATGAACGCGGAGCTCGACGGTACGATCGGCCCTATTTTAAAAGCGAAGGCTGATGCTGCAGGCGTTATCTATAGTTTTGCCGATGGCGACCAGCCAGGCGTACAGATGAATCTCTATCGCTTCGTCGCCGGTCTGGGTGTTAAGCCTGTGCTGTGTGGCAACATCAAGGGGCTGCATGACCCTTATCGCAATCCGGCTACCCAGGAAAGTTTTGCTAAACGCTGGGGACAGAAGGCGGCGATGGTGGCGTCTTTTGCCGATGGCACCAAGATTTCGTTTGAACAGGCGATTGTCGCCAATGGTACCGGCATGCGAGTCGCTCAACGCGGCATGCTCGGTCCTGATTTTTCCGGTGGTGTGCCTGGTGGACCCTTGGTACCTATCGAGGAGACGATAGCGGCGTTTGAACCCTACCTAGATCCGGCAGGGCCGGGGCTGGTGGATTACGTTGTTGGAGCACGGCCGGGGCCGGGTGTGTTCGTATTGGGCACCATCGATAATCCCCGTCAACGGCATTATCTCGAGCTTTATAAAATGGGCGAGGGGCCATATTACTGCTTTTCAACGCCTTATCACCTTTGCCATTTTGAAGTGCCCACGTCCGTTGCGCGAGCAGTGTTGTTCCGTGATCCGGTTTTATCTCCTTTAGGCGGCCCAAGGGTGGGTGTGATCGCTATGGCCAAGAAAACCTTGCATGAGGGCGATAAAATCGAAGAACTCGGAGGCTTCGAAGTCTACGGCATGGCTGAAAACATCGAGGTGATACGGCGTGAACGGCTACTGCCTATCGGTCTAGCGCTGGGGTGCCAGGTGGTTGGTCGTGTCGAAAAGGACGCGGCACTGACCTTCGATGATGTTCTTATTCCACCATTGCGCTTGATCGATCGTCTGTATGCTGAACAAGAAGCCATGTTTGCCTTGGAACCCCTATCTGGCACCGCCGCTACTTTTGTGGAGTAAGCCATGCTATTTCATCAAACGAAACTCAAGGATGCCAAGCTGATAGAGCTTGAGGCCCATGGTGATGAGCGGGGCTTTTTTGCCCGGACTATGTGCCGCGCGGAGTTTGAGCGCCATGGTTTGCTGGGCGATTTTGTACAGCAGAATACCTCGTTCTCAGCCAAGAGAGGTACTCTGAGGGGGCTGCATTACCAGCGAGAGCCGCATGCTGAAGCCAAGCTGGTGCGCTGCCTCCGGGGGAGCATTATTGACGTTATTGTGGATATTCGTGAAGACTCAGAAACCTACCTGCACCATCAGCTGTTCGAGCTGACCGAGACCAATCGGTACCAGCTTTATGTGCCGCCAGGCTTTGCGCACTCCTTTCAGACGCTGAGCGACGATGTTGAGGTCAGTTATCTGGTGTCGGCTGCCTATCATCCCGAGGCTGAAAGTGGTTTGCGCTATAATGATGAGCGCCTCGCGATTGAATGGCCTATTCCGCCCACAGTTGTATCCGAGAAGGACGCCAATTGGCCATTGATCAGTGAGCGAATTGACGCACTCTTCTAACCGTTGAGAGAACAGTATGTTCCCCCCCAGTAGTGAGTTAACGCCGCGTGAAGTGGCGATTCAAATGCTGTCTCGGCGCGAGTACTCTCGTGCTGAGCTAGCGCGCAAGTTGCAGCAAAAATCATTTCAGCCTGATGAAATTGATGTCTGTCTGAATAGCTTAGAAGAGCAGGATTTACAGTCCGATGAACGTTTTGCCGAAAGCTTTATACGTTCACGGATTCTTCGTGGGCAAGGGGTTATTCGCATTAAGGGGGAACTGCGCCAGCGGGGCGTAGATCAAGAAACGTCAACGACGGCTTTTGCCACAGTAGAAGAGCGCGAGGCCGTAGATTGGTTTGAGCTAGCTCGCGATACCTTGGCTCGGCGCTTTTCCTCGCCAGGTGATACTCCCAAAGAGCGTGCTAAACGCGAACGTTTTCTCGCCACACGCGGCTTTAATTTTGAGCAAATCCGCTACGCGTTGTCTTGCTTGTAACTCCCCTTATATGAGCCTTCTCCGGGTATTTTTTCACCCTCTGTTTTAGTTCTGGCACTAACTGCGGCTTTAGTCGTTTGACAACTGCGTTATAATGCCCCTTTTGCGACCCC
Source organism: Halomonas sp. KG2 (assembly GCA_030440445.1). Lineage (NCBI taxonomy): Bacteria > Pseudomonadati > Pseudomonadota > Gammaproteobacteria > Oceanospirillales > Halomonadaceae > Halomonas > Halomonas sp. KG2. The sequence goes on from CP098528.1 coordinate 819,455, forward strand.
AGCGGGTGGCGGCGATAGCGCCCTGGGGCATCATGCTTTCTTGTCACGGATACCCTATGAAAAGCGCAGAGATCAGACAGGCCTTTTTATCTTTTTTTGAAAAGCAGGGGCATACTATTGTGCCCACCAGCTCTCTAGTGCCGGGCAATGACCCGACGCTGCTCTTCACCAATGCAGGCATGGTGCCCTTCAAAGACGTTTTTCTTGGCCGTGACCCGCGACCCTATGTACGCGCCACGTCAGCCCAGCGCTGCGTGCGTGCTGGCGGTAAGCACAACGATCTAGATAACGTTGGCTACACGGCGCGTCACCACACGTTTTTTGAAATGCTGGGTAACTTCAGCTTTGGTGACTACTTTAAGCGTGATGCCATTCGCTTTGCCTGGACATTTCTGACGGAAACGTTGGGCCTGCCCAAAGAGAAGCTCTGGGTCACGGTGCATATCAGTGACGATGAAGCCGAGCGTATCTGGAAAGATGAGATTGGCATTGACCCTGAGCGTTTCTCAAAGCTTGATGAAGATAATTTCTGGCAAATGGGCGACACCGGTCCTTGTGGCCCCAGCTCTGAAATCTTTTTTGATCATGGTCCGGAAGTATGGGGCGGCCCGCCTGGCAGCCCTGAAGAAGATGGCGATCGCTACATCGAAATCTGGAACCTGGTGTTCATGCAGTTCGATCGTGATGCCGCTGGAACATTGAATCCGCTGCCTAAGCCTTCCATCGATACGGGAATGGGCTTGGAGCGGGTGGCTGCTGTAATGCAGGGCGTTCACTCCAACTACGAGATCGATCTGTTCCAAAACCTGCTGAAAGCTGCTGCTGAAGCGACAGGCCATGGTGACACCACGACGCCTTCGTTACGCGTGATTGCCGACCATATTCGCTCTTGTGCCTTCTTGATTACAGACGGCGTTCTGCCTTCCAACGAAGGGCGCGGCTATGTGCTACGTCGGATTATTCGTCGTGCGATTCGCCATGGGCATAAACTGGGTGCTTCCGAGCCGTTTTTCCACAAGCTGGTAACCGCACTAGATGCTGAGATGGGCGACGCCTATCCTGAATTGCGTGAAGCGAGTGAACAAATTACCCGCGTGCTGCTTAAAGAAGAAGAGCAGTTTGCTCGCACGCTGGACCACGGCATGGGGCTATTGAATGCGGCGCTTGAAGAGCTGCAGGGTGACGTGCTGCCTGGCGAAACCGTCTTTAAGCTTTACGATACCTACGGTTTCCCCTTCGACCTGACGGCGGATGTATGCCGTGAGCGCGAAGTCACCTTGGATGAAGCCGGTTTTCAGCGCGAGTTAGAAGCGCAACGTGAACGTGCGCGGGCGGCCAGCCAGTTTGGCGCTGACTACAGCGCTGCTATTGACCTGGAGGGTGAAACCCAGTTTACCGGTTACGAACATCTGGCCGACCAAGCGACAGTTACTGCCATCGTGGATAGCGAAGGTAATGCGTTAGCGGCTCTGGAAGCTGGCCAGAAAGGCACCGTTGTACTGGACCGTACGCCATTCTATGGTGAATCTGGCGGCCAGGTGGGCGACACCGGTTACTTATATGTTGATGGCGGTCGCTTCCAGGTAACCGACACGCAGAAACAGAGTGGCCACCACCTTCACCAAGGCATTATGGTCGATGGCGCGCTGAGCGTCGGCGCTAACGTGCGAGGCGAGGTGGATGCCAGCTTGCGTAGCGCGACCATCCGTAATCACTCGGCGACTCACTTGCTGCATAAAGCACTGCGTATGGTGCTGGGTGATCATGTTCAGCAAAAAGGCTCACTGGTAAACGCAGAGCGCCTGCGCTTTGACTTTAGCCACTTCGAGCCGATGACCGCAGAGCAAATAGCGGAAGTAGAGCGGCTGGTAAATGACCAGATCTTAGCGAATGCGCCGACCAAAACGGAGCAGATGAGCCTTGCAGAGGCGAAGGCAAAAGGGGCGGCCGCGCTATTTGAAGCTAAGTATGCCGATAACGTGCGGGTGCTGACCATTGGCGCTGATGACTTCTCTATCGAGCTGTGTGGTGGTACTCACGTGAACCGCAGTGGTGATATTGGTTGTTGCCATGTGGTGAGCGAAGTAGGTATCGCTTCTGGCGTGCGTCGTATTGAAGCGATTACCGGTGAAAATGCGCTGGCTTACTTCCGTGAGCAGGAAGCTCGTGTTCAGCGGCTTGGCGAACGACTGAAAACCAAGCCCGAGCAAGTGGAAGCTCGGGTTGAATCGCTGGTTGAGCGTAACCGCGCGCTGGAAAAAGAGCTTGAGCAACTTAAAGCGAAGCTGGCAAGCGCTGCGGGCAGTGACATGCTTAGCCAGGTGCAAGAGATCAACGGTGTTAAGTTACTGGTCACCCAGCTTGAGGGTGTTTCGGGTAAAGATTTACGCGGTGTACTTGATCAGTTGAAAAACAAGCTAGGCTCAGGCGTTATCCTGCTTGGGGTTGCAGATACCGCGGCAGGTAAGGTGAGCTTGATTGCTGGGGTTACCCAGGACTTAATCGGCCGCGTAAAAGCGGGTGAATTAGTCAATCATGTGGCTTCGCAGGTAGGCGGAAAGGGTGGTGGTCGCCCGGATATGGCTCAAGCGGGTGGAAGTTTACCCGATGCCTTGCCAGCAGCATTAAGCAGCGTGCCGGCTTGGCTGGAAAATACGCTTAGCTAATTACAAAGGCCGGTGGCACTATTTGCTACCGGCTTTTTGTTAAATAGCAATAACAATACTCACTCTCCATTCCCGAACCTATAGGAAAAAACGGCATATGGCATTATACGTACAGAAGTTCGGCGGCACCTCTGTGGGCTCTGTCGACCGTATCAAGGCCGTGGCGGAAAAGGTTAAAGGCTTTCGCGATCAAGGCCACCAAGTTGTAGTGGTGGTGTCCGCGATGAGCGGAGAGACCAACCGCCTGACGGATATGGCAAACGCAATCAATGATGACCCGGCGCCGCGTGAAATGGACATGCTGCTCTCAACGGGCGAGCAGGTGACCATTTCGCTGATGGCAATGGCGCTTCAGCAGATAGGTGTTTCTGCTACTTCTCATACGGGGGCTCAAGTCGGCATTCACACCGATAGCGCCCACACCAAAGCACGTATTCGGCGCATTGAAACCGATGACCTGAAAGCTGACCTTGATGAAGGCAAAGTGGTTGTGGTGGCTGGCTTCCAGGGTGTCGATGAAGACGGCAATATTACGACGCTGGGGCGTGGTGGTTCTGATACCACAGGTGTTGCGCTTGCTGCAGCGCTTGGTGCTGATGAGTGTCAGATATACACCGACGTTGATGGTGTTTACACCACTGACCCTCGCGTGTGTTCCAAGGCTCAGCGCCTTGAGAGCATTACCGTGGAAGAGATGCTTGAACTGGCAAGCCTGGGCTCCAAAGTTCTACAGATTCGCGCCGTCGAATTTGCGGGCAAGTACAACGTACCACTTCGCGTGCTGTCGAGCTTTGAAGATGGCCCCGGCACCCTAATTGTTGCAGACGCAGACCAAGACGAGGACGCTATGGAAGAACCGCTAATCTCCGGTATCGCTTTTACTAAAAACGAAGCTAAATTGACCCTGTTGAATACGCCTGATGTGCCAGGTGTCGCATCGCGTATTCTTGGTCCTATCGCCGATGCCAATATCGAAGTCGATATGATTGTGCAAAACGTGGCGCCTGCTGGCGATTACACTGACTTCACCTTTACGGTTGCTAAAGGCGATTACAAAGCGACCAAGAAGTTACTTGAAGAGACGGTAATTCCTGATTTGGGCGGCGGTGAGCTGCGTGGCGATGACAACATTGCCAAAGTATCGCTTGTGGGTGTTGGTATGCGCTCTCATGCCGGTGTTGCCTCTAAAATGTTCCGTGTTTTGGCCGACGAGAACGTCAATATCCGTATGGTTTCTACGTCGGAAATTAAAATTTCCGTCGTTATTGATGAAAAGCATATGGAGCTTGCGGTTAATGCCTTGCACAAAGCATTCGGTTTAGATAAATCTGATATCGAATCTGAATAACAATTGCGCACTAAACCTTCTACGCTGAAGGATACTTGCTGCCGTGTGGTGGTGAGCTTTCTTTCAACGGGAGGTTAAGGTGTCATAGGAGCTTGAGCCATTGGTGGTGGCGGCACCCATACCGCATAATAGTGTGGTGCCGCTGTGAGCGGACACAACCCGTTGTATAAAAACGTCTGAGAAGGAGATCAGCCATGCTCATCCTAACCCGCCGTGTCGGCGAAACACTGATGATAGGTGATGAGATAACCGTTACAGTGTTAGGTGTGAAAGGTAATCAAGTACGTATTGGTGTTAACGCGCCAAAAGACGTCGCGGTTCACCGTGAAGAGATTTACCAGCGCATTCAGCGTGAACGCAACAGCGAAAGCGAATCTGAGTAAATGGTTGTCTGTATTGCGTCTACTACAAGGCGTTTAAGCGGTAACTACGGGGCGGTGCGAAAAAAATTGGCATAGGGCTGGACAGCAGTCGTCAAAATCGGTAATATTCGCGCCGTGCCGTTGAGGAGAGGTGGCCGAGTGGCTGAAGGCGCTCCCCTGCTAAGGGAGTATAGGGTTTATAGCCCTATCGAGGGTTCGAATCCCTCTCTCTCCGCCAACTGCATAAAGTAACATCAATTTGGATAAGCGCCCGTAGCTCAGCTGGATAGAGTACCTGACTACGAATCAGGGGGTCGGAGGTTCGAATCCTCCCGGGCGCGCCAGCTTGAATTCAGAAGTTATTGATGTTATTATGTTTTTATTCGCGAGAGCGATGTTAAAAACTGTTAAGCGCCCGTAGCTCAGCTGGATAGAGTACCTGACTACGAATCAGGGGGTCGGAGGTTCGAATCCTCCCGGGCGCGCCAAATTCGAAAAACCCGCTTTCTACTGAAAGCGGGTTTTTTCTTTTCTAGTCTGGCCATGGTGGCTCGTACTTTGGTCTTGCGATCGTTTAAAGCGCCCTTCTGTGCACAGCAGAAGGGCGCTTTTTTGTTCTAATCTAATGCTGAAAACGACTTATGCGGGCTCGCAGCAAAGTGATGCGCTGGGAATCAGGTTGTTAAGCAGCGTATCGAGATCCGTAAGGCGTTTCAGGCGCTGAAAGTGTTGGTTCGCTTCGCTATTGCCTTGGCGCATTTGTGCTAGCCACTGCTTGACGAGTGACACCACGACTCTATCTGGTAGTTGTCGCCGCTGTAGGTCGGCGTATCGCTTTAGCACGTTGGCACGCATTGCCCAGGTGGTGTCAGGGAGGCGCTCTCCTGTGCGCTGCCAGTGGCGTATGCGAGCTGCAAGCCATGGGTCTGAGAGGGCGCTACGGCCAAGCATGACATCCTCGCAACCTGATAGCGTGCGAGCCTTCCAGTAGTCCTCTAGTGTCCAAATATCGCCGTTTGCAACGACAGGGATTGATACCTGGTGGCGAACTTTGCCAATCCACTCCCAGTGTGCAGGTGGACGATAGCCTTCATCTCGTGTGCGGCCATGGACAACAAGCTGTGCAGCGCCGCCAGCTTCTGTGGCCTGGGCGCAAGCGACTGCTAAGCGACGATCAGAAAAGCCAAGGCGGATTTTAGCCGTCACTGGAATTTCGCCGTCTAATGCTTCGGCGACCGCTTTTACGGCGCGATAGACGCGATCTGGCTGGCGAAGTAGCGATGCGCCACCATCATGACGATTAACCAGTTTGGCGGGACAGCCAAAGTTAAGATCAACGCTGATAGCGCCCAGCGAGAGCGCCTGTTGCGCATTGCTGGCTAGCGCCACGGGGTCTGATCCCAAAAGCTGCAAATGCACGGGAACGCCGCTAGGGGTGGCGACGCTGCCTGCTGACAGTTCGGGGCAATGTTTATAGAACACGCGAGGGGGGAGTCGTGTGTCGACCACCCTGACAAACTCAGTCACTGCCCAGTCAAAACCTGCCTGCTGAGTCAGTAAATCACGCGTTAAGGCGTCGATGACACCTTCCATAGGCGCTAGGCCTATCCTGCCTTTATGTAGTAAATTAACAACCATGACTTCCACTATGGCGCGATTGCAATCTATCCTGGATGTGGCAGGTTAGTGTATTAGCCTCACTGCGCCAAGCGCCTTTAGAGGCTATTGGTGTGCCGAAAAGCATTTGAAAGAGGGGGAATGCGGTATGCAAGAGTCAGAGTTGCTCCAGGAAGGGCTTGCCCTTATGGGGTTGGGTATGGGTTTTGTATTTGTTTTTCTTACGGTTTTGGTAATTAGCGTTACGCTAATGTCGAAGTTGATTAGCCGCTTCCAGCCTGCTCCTATAGCAGCGCCAAGCGGCCGAAATAATGCAAAACCATCTGCACCGAAAGGCCAGGATGATGAAGTCAGGGCAGTGATTAGTGCTGCAGTGCACCGTTATCGTTCTTCGCGCCGTAAGTAAGGCCCTAGTTTTGTAGCTATCCTACCGCTCAATTACTATTTATTTTGTTAAATTTACTACAAATCCATAACGTGAAAATTGTGAGCCACGACCATGAATGAAACAAAACGTCCTCTGGGGATCACTGATGTTGTTCTTCGCGATGCCCATCAATCGCTGTTTGCCACCCGTTTGCGTCTTGATGACATGCTACCGATTGCCGAAAAACTCGACAATGTTGGCTATTGGTCATTAGAGACTTGGGGTGGAGCAACGTTTGATTCATGCATTCGCTATTTGGGTGAAGACCCTTGGGAGCGTATTCGGGCACTGAAAGAGGCGATGCCGAATACACCTCAAGCGATGTTGTTACGTGGCCAAAACTTATTAGGTTATCGCCACTATGCCGATGACGTGGTTGATAAATTTGTCGAGCGCGCTAAGACCAACGGGGTTGATGTGTTCCGCGTGTTTGACGCGATGAATGATCCGCGCAATCTTGAGCGTGCTATCAAGGCGGTTCGCCAAGTAGGTGGACATGCGCAAGGCACCATCTCTTATACGGTTAGCCCGGTACATACCCTGGATAGCTGGGTAGAGCTCGCTAAAACCATTGCCGCAATGGGCGCTGACTCACTGGCTATCAAGGATATGGCGGGGCTTCTGACGCCTTATATTGCCTATGATCTTGTCACGCGGTTGAAAAAAGAGCTGTCTATTCCCGTTCACTTGCATTGTCATGCGACTACCGGGTTGTCGACCTCGACAATTTTGAAAGCCGTCGAGGCAGGCGTCGATAATGTCGATACTGCGATCTCTTCCATGTCCATGACGTATGGTCATAGTCCGACTGAATCTGTCGTGGCCATGCTCAAAGATACCGATCGTGATACCGGTCTTGACCTGGAATTGTTGGAAGATATCGCCAGCTATTTCCGTGAAGTGCGCAAAAAGTATGCGGCGTTCGAAGGCTCGTTGCGCGGTATTGACTCACGCATTTTGATTGCCCAAGTGCCTGGCGGCATGCTCACTAACATGGAAGGCCAGCTTAAAGAGCAGGGCGCCGGCGATAAACTCGACGATGTGTTGAATGAAATCCCCCGGGTACGCGAAGACCTCGGCTTTATTCCGCTGGTGACGCCGACCTCTCAGATTGTGGGTACTCAAGCAGTGATGAACGTGATGATGGGTGAGCGTTACAAGTCCATCTCCAAAGAAGTTCAGGCGCTGCTAAAAGGTGAATACGGCTCCGCGCCCGCGCCGTTTAATGCAGAGCTGCAAAAACGCGTGCTCGAAGGTGGCGAACCGATCACCTGTCGCCCGGCAGATAACCTGTCGCCAGAAATGGACCGACTAGCGACCGAGCTTAAAGAAAAAGCGAGCGCAGACAGCATTCGTATTGCCAGCGGCGAGCAGGGAATAGATGACGTGCTGACCTACGCGCTGTTCCCGCAAATTGGTCTGAAATTCCTTAAAAATCGTGACAACCCGGATGCCTTCGAACCCGCCCCTCAAGTGGCTGAGGCGAAAAGCGCTAACGTACCGGCAAAAGCCGCAAACAAAGCGCCAGCGGTTTCGAGTGGCCCGGAAACGTACACCGTTAAGCTCAATGGCAAAGCGTTTGTAGTGGAAGTGTCTGAAGGTGGCGAGATAGGCGCGGTGCAGGAACAGGCGGCAATGAGTGCTAACGCACCCAAAGAGGAAGCGCCTGCATCTAGTGGAGAAAGCATTGATGCACCGCTTGCTGGCAATATCTTCAAGGTCAATGTACGCCCGGGTGACCAAGTAGCGGATGGCGATGTGGTGATTATTTTGGAAGCCATGAAAATGGAAACCGAAGTGCGTGCCAGTAGTGCCGGTACCGTATCGAAAGTTAACGTCAGCGAGGGTGACAGCGTCACCGTCGGCGATTCGCTGATCGAGCTTTAAGGGCATTTGGCAATGGAAAAACTAATTACCTTATGGGAGGGCTCGGGGCTTTATAACCTTGAGCTTGGTCAGGCGGCCATGATTTTGGTAGGGCTTGGGCTGCTCTATCTTGCCATTCACAAGAAGTTTGAGCCGTTGCTGCTGGTGCCAATTGGGTTTGGCGGCATTCTTGCCAATATCCCTGAGGCGGGCTTGGCAATCTCAGCGCTCGATCAAGCGATTGAGGTGGCAAAACCTGCTGTGCTGCAGCAGATAGCTTCCGTACTGGGCGCTACCCTTGATCCATTAAGTGGTGTGGAAGCTTGGCGAGAGTCGCTTAAAGCGATTGCCCACGATACTGCAGCTCCCGATCAATTGCGTGCGGCAAAGGATATTGCGGTTGGCGTAGGTTATAGCGATGGGATGCTCTATAACTTCTATAAAGTAGCGATTGCCTCTGGTATTGCGCCACTGATTATCTTTATGGGCGTGGGGGCCATGACCGACTTCGGCCCGTTATTGGCTAACCCGCGGACGCTCTTTTTAGGCGCGGCTGCTCAGTTTGGCATTTTTGCCACACTGTTTGGTGCTGTGATGCTGACCTCACTGGGGGTGATGGACTTTTCGCTTAATCAAGCGGCCGCCATTGGTATTATCGGCGGTGCTGATGGTCCAACATCTATTTATGTATCAAGCGTATTGGCTCCTGAGTTGCTGGGGGCTATCGCAGTGGCGGCGTACGCCTACATGGCGCTAGTGCCGCTGATTCAGCCGCCGATTATGCGGCTGCTGACCACGCAGAAAGAGCGTCAAATTAAGATGACGCAGCTGCGTCCGGTATCCAAGCTGGAAAAGATCGTTTTCCCGCTGATGTTATTGATTGCCGTCGCGCTTTTCCTACCTGATGCAGCGCCGCTGTTAGGGATGTTCTGCTTTGGTAACTTGATGCGTGAGTGCGGTGTGGTTGAGCGCTTATCGGATACGGCGCAAAACGCTCTGATCAATATCGTGACGATTATCTTAGGGCTATCGGTGGGTTCCAAGCTGATGGCAGATAGCTTTCTGGCATTCGAAACGCTGGGTATCTTGGGCCTGGGTATTGTGGCGTTTGGTATTGGCACGGCCGCAGGCGTGTTGATGGCGAAGCTGATGAACCTAGTCAGCAAAATGCCGATTAATCCGCTGATTGGTGCCGCAGGTGTTTCGGCAGTGCCGATGGCCGCGCGAGTAGCTAATAAGGTTGGCTTGGAGTCGAACCCGCATAACTTCCTGCTGATGCATGCCATGGGCCCTAATGTGGCCGGTGTTATCGGTTCTGCTGTTGCGGCGGGTGTGATGATTAAATATTTAGGCTAAAACCCGCTAGCAGTGCCATTGCGCAGTTATCGTTACGTAATGGTTAGCGACTAAAACGCGGCTTACCGAGCAATTGTTCGCGTAAGTCGCGTTTTTTTGTCAGCGGTATAATAATCTTATTGTGGCGGCACTTTTTGAATATCGAGGGCTGTCTTTAGACGATTTTCAAGCGTAGTGAAATTTAAGGCCTCATCTCTTGGCCAGCCAATCGTGAGGCATACGCCGTTGCCATCGTACTCTGCCTGTTGGACGGGAATTTTCTGCTCGTCACACCAAGCGCGCGCGACGGCTTCATGGGCAAAGTTGACACGCAGCTGGTAGTTATCCCGTTCGACGACTTCGCGGGTAGGTAATGTTTCAATCCCGGCGTTAACCGACTGTGCGTAAGCTCGGGCGAGTCCACCCGTGCCCAACTTGGTGCCGCCAAAGTAACGAATCACCACACAGCCTATTTCACCCATCTGGCTGCCGAGCAAAGCTTGATACATGGGCCTGCCGGCTGTGCCGCCGGGTTCGCCATCATCAGAGAACCCTATGTGCGTTTGTTCACCAGGAGGGCCAGCAATAAAGGCCGTGCAGTGATGACTTGCGTTGGGGTGAGCGGTTTTTGCTGCCTGCAACATTGCATGATAGTCAGCAGTGTTGGGTGCATGGCATATCCACGTGAGGAAGCGACTTTTTTCAACCTCAATTTCAGCGGTATGCCATGTGGCGGATGCTAGGTCTGGAACTCGGTAACGCAATCGATGCTCCCTAAAGCGGGTGGCGAATTAGTGGTGCCGAGTGTTGTTAGCGCCATGCTCGACGCCCATTACCATTCCCAGCACTTGAATATCACAATTATGCAGGAAGACGGCAGGCATGGCTGCATCTTCGGGCCATAAGTGAACGCCAAGTCGACTAATGGAAAGTTGCTTTAGGGCAACTTCTCGCTGGTTTATCGTCGCGATAGCGGTTTCTTGATGGCTACCTTGTTGATAGCGGCGAATAATGATGACATCGCCATCGAATAGATTGCATTCACGCATTCTGTTGCCGCGCACGCGAAGCGCATAAGTGTTGCGCCGCGTTACACGAGGTGCCGAATAAATAGGGCGACCTGTATTCGACGTCGTTTGAGATAGCGCATGTTGAGTTATGTTCAAGGGTGTTGGCATTGTCATCGTCATGCAGTTTTCTCCAATGCAGCGCCCGCTCCCTAGGCGTGTAATTGAGCAGATTGCTGTGTTTATAATCGGTAATGTTTTTTCATACAGTGTTTGTAGTATAGACCTGTTTTTGCATACAGTGCTAGTGCTCTGCATTGTCTATTGTTCTTAAGCGAAGATTGGTTGAAGTGTGATGCGACCCCTGACCGCAGAGAGCGACTGGCGAGAAAGGGGCTTTCCGTGTAGAGTTCGACGCAAAATCTACGTGCCTGGAGATATCCTTGAGCCTCTGCCTACAAGCCCGACAGCTAGCCTGTGAACGCGATGATCGTTGGCTGTTTGAGGGGCTAGATCTTGATATTCAACGTGGCGAAATAGTGCGTATCGAAGGCCCTAACGGGAGCGGCAAAACGACACTGTTGAAAATTCTTTCAGGCCAGTTGAGCGACTACCATGGCGACATTTATTGGAATGGCGACTCAATGCGCGAGGTGCGTGAACATTTTCTCGCCAATCTACTCTATTTAGGACATGCCCCTGGCATAAAAGCGGGGCTTTCTCCGCTGGAAAACTTAACGTGGTACCAAGCGCTTAGCGGCGAAAAAGGCGACGATTACCAGCGTGAAGAAGCGCTGGCACAGGTTGGACTGAGTGGCTTTGAGGATGTACCCGCCGGGCAGCTTTCTGCTGGGCAGCAGCGGCGAATTGCCCTTGCGAGACTGACGCTTACTAAGCGGGCATTGTGGGTCCTGGATGAACCTTTTACAGCCATTGATCGCCACGGAGTGGCAGCATTAGAGGCGCAGCTTGTTGCGCATGCCAACGCGGGAGGCTGTGTCTTAGTGACGACACATCATGAGTTAACCGCATCATCCGTGCTTAGGCGCGTTCAACTGGGGTAGAAGGAGACAGCGTTGCCAAGCTCACACGCCACGACAGGCATCCCAGAAATGTCGATGCATGCGCCTTCCGGTGGGCTCATGGTCGCCATTAGTGCCACCTTTAAGCGAGATCTAACGCTGTTGCTACGTCGTCGTGGTGAAGTGCTTAACCCATTGGTGTTCTTTGCCTTGGTGATTACGCTCTTTCCGATCGGCATTTCACCTGATCCCCAGTTACTGGCAGAAATAGCGCCTGGGTTGCTGTGGGTGGCGGCATTGCTAGCGGCATTGCTTTCTCTGGATAGTCTGTTCCGGAGCGACTACGACGACGGCAGTTTGGAGCAGCTACTGTTAGCCCCTCAGCCGCTGGCGGCGCTTAGCCTTGCCAAAGTTGCTGTTCACTGGCTGCTGACAGGACTGCCTTTGGCACTTATGGCACCAATTTTAGGTATCATGTTGGCACTTCCTGCCGGTAGTTACATGGTTTTAGCGCTATCGCTGGCATTGGGAACCGCAAGCCTCAGCTTGATTGGTGCGATTGGCGCCGCGCTGACCGTCGGATTAGCTCGCGGCGGTGTATTGCTGTCACTGCTGGTGCTGCCGCTCTATATTCCAGTGCTTATTTTTGGTGCTGGCGCCGTGCAGGCCGCTATTTTAGGCGATGGTATCGCGGCGCATCTGGCTATTTTGGGCGCACTTTTAGCGATTTCGTTAATGCTAGCACCTTGGGCTATTGCCGCCTCGCTACGCATCAGCATCAACGGTTAAAGGACGAAAACACCATGTGGGCCTTTATAAACAAACTGAGATCACCCAAGTGGTTCTACGCGATTAGCGCCAAGCTTCAGCCCTGGTTCTGGGCAGCGGCGGTGCTCCTGTTACTGCTGGGAAGCGTTTGGGGGCTGGTATTTGCTCCCGCGGATTATCAGCAGGGCAATAGCTTTCGGATTATCTATGTCCACGTTCCTGCCGCTTTCCTAGCACAATCCATTTTTGTCTCAATGGCAATTTCAGGCTTGGTATTTATGGTCTGGAAAATCAAAGTAGCCGATATGGCTGCCACCGTGATGGCGCCATTAGGTGCGGCGATGACCTTTGTAGCACTTTTTTCAGGCGCAGTATGGGGAGTGCCTACCTGGGGAACCTGGTGGATGTGGGACGCGCGTTTAACGTCCATGCTGATTTTGCTGTTTTTGTATTTAGGTGTCATTGCACTGCGCGGCGCTTTCAGTAGTCGCGATAGCGGATCTCGTGCAGCCTCAGTGCTGGCGATGGTGGGTGTGATTAATATTCCGATCATCAAATATTCGGTGGACTGGTGGTACACCCTGCACCAGCCTGCCTCGTTTACGATTACCGGACGTTCGGCAATGCCCATGGAAATGTGGGCACCGCTGCTCATTATGGTACTCGGTTTCTACTGCTTTTTTATAGCGTTAACCCTGATGCGTACGCGCAGTGAAATACTGCGCCGTGAAACCAATAAGCGCTGGGTGCAAGAGCTAGTAGAGGAGGTGAGATAATGGCTTTTTCCTCACTTAATGAATTTTTTGCCATGGGTGGCCACGGGCTTTATGTGTGGGCTGCTTGGGGCATTACTGCGTTGTTGATGCTGGTGATCGTTTGGCATGCGCGCCTCGAGCGCAGCCAACTGCTGAAAGGCGTGAAGCGCCGTGTGCGCCGCCAAAACGCCCACTCCCAGGCCGCGCAAGCACCAGTTAACTCTGCTCAAAGGGACGTTCGTCATGACGCCTAAACGTAAACAGAAGCTGTTCGTTATTTTAGGGTTGGTTTCATTAACCGCGATAGCGGTGGGGCTGACACTTTATGCGCTGCGCTCCAACATCAATTTATTTTTCAGCCCGGTACAAATTGCTCAGGGCGACGCGCCCATGGAACGCCAGATTCGCGCGGGCGGAATGGTTAAAGAGGGATCGGTGTCGCGTGATCCTGAAAGCCTTGATGTTGAGTTTACCGTGACGGATTACGTCGATGACTTGGAGGTCTACTACAGCGGGATTCTGCCGGATCTTTTCCGTGAAGGGCAGGGGGTGGTCGTGGTAGGAGAACTTCAGGCAGATGGGCGCTTATATGCCGATAAAGTCTTAGCCCGCCACGATGAAAATTATATGCCGCCCGAAGTGGCGCAAGCATTGGAAGAAGCAGGTTACTCCCCGGCAGATTATCAGGCAAAAGCGGCTGAGGTGGGTAAGCGTTTGGAGCAGGAAGGCACCCCCCAAACAAGCGATTATTAATGTCTTATCGTGTCAAGCAGGCGGTTATGCCCACTGCTAATTCGGAGCGCGCATGTTCATCAAGATGATTCCTGAAATCGGCCACTTTGCTCTGGTCATTGCCCTGTTGATGGCCGTGATACAAGCTGTGATGCCGCTGGCAGGCGCGGCCACTCGGCGTCCGCTGTGGATGGCCTATGGTCGACCTATGGCCACGGGGCAGTTCCTGTTTATTGCCATTGCCTATTTGTGCCTAACAGCCAGTTATATGCTGGATGACTTCAGCGTGGCGAACGTTGCCAATAATTCCAACTCGCTACTGCCCTGGTACTACAAGTTTAGTGCCGTGTGGGGAAATCATGAAGGCTCCGTCTTATTGTGGAGCTTAATGCTGGCTGGTTGGGGGTATGCCGCTTCGGTATTTTCCGGTGATTTGCCGCGCGATATGGTGGCGCGAGTGCAAGGCGTCATGGGAATGGTCTGCGTTGGCTTCCTGCTGTTTATCTTGATGACCTCCAATCCATTTGAGCGGCTACTGCCGAATATGCCTCAAGACGGGGCTGATCTGAATCCGCTGCTGCAGGACTTCGGGTTGGTTGTGCATCCCCCGATGCTGTATATGGGGTATGTCGGTTTCTCGGTGGTATTTGCATTTGCCATTGCCGCGTTGCTAGGTGGGCGTTTAGACGCTGCCTGGACACGTTGGGCACGTCCCTGGACTAATGTGGCCTGGGCATTTCTAACCGTAGGCATCGCGCTAGGTAGTTGGTGGGCTTATTACGAGCTGGGCTGGGGCGGCTGGTGGTTCTGGGATCCGGTTGAAAACGCCTCATTGCTGCCCTGGTTAACGGGAACGGCGCTGGTGCACTCGTTGGCGGTCACTGAAAAGCGCGGTTCGTTTAAAAGCTGGACAGTACTGCTGGCTATTTCAACCTTCTCGCTGTCATTAATGGGCACGTTCCTGGTGCGTTCTGGCGTGCTGACCTCAGTGCACGCGTTTGCTAATGACCCTTCCCGCGGCTTCTTTATCTTAATGCTGTTGGCGATTACCGTAACGCTGTCGCTGCTGGTATTTGCGCTGCGCGCCCCCCGTGTGAGCCATAAAGTCGGCTTTAATTGGTTATCCCGTGATTCGCTGTTGTTGGTCAATAATATTCTACTGGTCATTATGACGGTCACCGTACTGTTAGGCACGGTCTACCCGCTAATTTTGGACTCCCTTGGGTTAGGTAAAATCAGCGTAGGGCCTCCGTACTTTAATGCACTTTTTGTACCGCTAACGGTGGTGATGTGCATGTTTATGGGACTTGGTCCGATCGCCCGCTGGAAAAGCATGAGTGCCAGTGAACTGTGGCGTAAGCTTTGGCTGTCAGGCGCTGCTGCTCTGGTTCTGGGCGGTGCTATGCCGTTGCTATATGGCGGCGAGTGGAATCTTTGGGTCTCCTTAGGCATTGTTTCGGCGCTCTGGATCGTACTGCCTGTCGTGCGTGACGTGTTCAATAAAGTCCGCCATGCCAGCTCCTTTTTGGCGGGGCTGCGCAAGCTGTCGTTAGCATATTGGGGCATGGTGCTTGGTCATGTGGGCATTGCGGTCACCATTGTTGGCGTGGCGGTTGTTTCCAATTACAACATCGAACGCAACGTGCGGATGTCGCCGGGCACGACTGTTGAAGTGGCAGGTTATCAGTTCACCATGACGGAACTGGCAAACCGCCGGGGCCCGAACTTCCTGGCAGACACGTCTATCATTCAAGTGCAGCGCGGCGACTCCGGACGTAGTTTTGTGATGCGTCCAGAAAAGCGCCTCTATCTCGCTACCAGAATGCCAATGACCCAGGTGGCGCTTCGTCCCGGGCTTTTCCGCGATCTCTATGTCGCTATGGGGGAAGACCTTGGCGATGGTAGCTACGCGATGCGTGTTCAATACAAACCGTTTGTACGCTGGTTATGGCTCGGTGCGTTGTTGATGGCTTTCGGTGGCATTCTGGCGATAGTTGATAAGCGGTACCGTCGTGTCGTATCGCGCAAAGCGCCTACTAGCCCGGCTTCTGCAACGTCTGAGTCTGCAACGTCGAAGGAAGCTATGGTATGACACGTCGCCTACTACTTTTGCTACTACCGATTGGCTTTCTGGGGATTGCCTTATTCCTTTATCAAGGGCTAGGGCGCGACCCTTCGCACCGCGACTCGGCGCTAATGGCCAGGCAGTTTCCTACCTTTGAAGCCACGACACTGCGCGATGAAAATCGCCAAGTTGATCAAACCCTGTTAACTGGCGATGTCACCTTGGTGAATGTATGGGGCGAATGGTGCCCCGCTTGTAAGCAGGAAATGCCGCAGTTGCTGGAGTTGGCTGATCAGGGCATTCGCATGGTCGGCATTAACTATCGTGATACTCGCGAAAAAGGGCTGGAGTTCTTGAGCGAGTTTGGTGATCCCTTCGAAGTTAATGTGTTTGATCCTGACGGTAACCTTGGCTTTGATCTGGGGGTTTACGGTGCGCCGGAAACTTTCTTGGTTGATGCTGACGGTGTCATTCGCTACCACCACAAAGGTTACGTGTCACCGGAAGACGTTCGTGAACGCATTCTGCCGGAGGTGGAAAAATGGCGCTAATACGCTTAATGCTTACCGTCGCGCTGCTGACACTGACTAGCGGCGCGTTGGCCGGTGGGATTGAGATACGTGAGTTCGACGATCCTGTTACGGAGCAGCGTTACCATGATCTCACCGCTTCGATGCGCTGCCCTCTGTGTGAGAACCAGGCAATCGATGATTCTGATGCGCCAATTTCCGCGGACATGCGTGAACGTGTCTATCAATTGCTCCAGGATGGTCAATCGGATATCGAGATTGTTAACCACATGGTGCAGCGGTTTGGAGAGTACATTCTCTATAACCCGCGTTTAGAAAACCGCACTTACCTGCTGTGGGGGTTGCCGATAGGTTTGGTGCTGCTCGGCGTAGTGGTCGTCGTGATGATGGTTCGCGCTCGTCGTAATGCCTCAGCGAAAGCGCTTAGCGCCGAAGAACGTGCCCGCCTGGATGCCCTGATTAACCGCGAGAGGTCTTCATGACACCGCTGTGGATTGCGATTGCTTTACTATTACTCCCCGCGCTTTGGTTATTGATAGCGCCGATGCGCGATGCCCGCGCGCTACGCGACAAGCTAGATCACTTCGAAGCTAACGATACTGCTGATGAGCAAAACGTGGCGATTTTTAAGCGTCGTTTGGCCTCCTTGGAAGCTGCTCACGAACGTGGCGATATGGATGAGGAGCGGTTTAAAGAAGACCGCCTGGAGCTAGAGCGTAGCCTGTTGGAAGACACCGCCAGCCGTACTAAACGCCCCTTAAAAACGGCGACGGCAGGCAGGCTTGCTATCCCCTTGGTTATGGTGGCCGTGGTGGGAGCGAGTACGTTTTGGTATCAGCAGAACGGCGCGGAAGGCGATTTAACGCTTTACGCTATTCAGCAAGAAGTGCAAAACGACCCCGATGGCTCACTGGTCATGTATTTAGAGCGCATGGAAGCAGAAGCCGAGCGTCAGCCGAATAATCCCAATGTGTGGAGTTCACTGTTTCCGCTTTACCGTGAAACCGGTCAGGCCGATAAAGCAGCCGATGCGTTAGAGCGATTGATTGCTATTGAAGGGCGGATTCCTCCGCTGTTGGCGCAACTTGCTCAACTGCGCTTTTTTATGGCGGAGCGTGAACTGACTCCCGAGGTACAGTCGCTAGTGGATGAGACGCTAGCGCAAGACCCACGCCAGCCCACAGTGCTTGGCTTGCTTGGTATTCATGCGTTTGATAATGGTGACTATGAAACAGCGGTAGACTACTGGCGTCGTGCTGTCGCAAACATAGAAGATCCCGAAACGGCATCCTCCTTGCGCGAAGGTATTCGCGTTGCTCAAGAGCGTTTAGGAGTAGAGCCAGAAGCAGCGGCGGTTGAGGCTGCCCAAAGTCAGGGCGTGCGTGTGACTGTCTCATTAGACGAAGCACTGATGGATAACGTCAGTGACGATGCTAGCGTGTTTATCACTGCTCGAGACATGCAAGGCGAGCTGCCGCCGCTGGCTGTTATTCGTACTCAGGTGTCAGAGCTTCCCATGACCGTCGTGTTGGACGACACCGCAGCTATGTCCCCCCAAGCGCAAATTTCCCAAGTGCGTGAAGCACGCTTAGTTGTTCGCGTTTCGCAATCTGGGCAGGCAATCCCTCAGCCTGGTGATCTGTTTGGCGAGCTGGAGAGCGTAAGCGTTGGACCTATTAATGAGGATGATGCGGCAAATGTTGTTATTGACCGCGTTTTTGAATAACGTCCACGCAAACAACCGCAGCTAAGGGTCGCAATGCGCTTAACCTCTATTCGTCTTGTTGGGTTCAAGTCTTTTGTTGATCCAGTAACGGTGCCCTTCGATGGCAATATGACCGCCATCGTTGGGCCAAACGGTTGTGGCAAATCTAATATCATCGATGCGGTGCGCTGGGTAATGGGGGAATCCTCAGCTAAAACCCTGCGCGGTGAATCGATGGCCGATGTTATCTTCAACGGCTCCACCGGTCGTAAGCCGATCAGCCAAGCCTCTATCGAGCTCAAGTTCGATAACCGCGATGGTGGCATGGGGGGCGTTTACGCGCAGTACTCAGAAATTGCGGTAAAGCGCTTAGTCACCCGCGACGGCCAATCCAATTACTTCTTTAATGGTCAAAAGTGCCGTCGGCGAGATATCGCTGATCTGTTTATGGGCACTGGTTTAGGCCCGCGTTCTTACGCCATTATCGGCCAGGGGATGATTTCACGGCTAATCGAAGCACGCCCCGATGACCTGCGTGCCACGCTGGAAGAGGCTGCGGGGATTTCAAAATATAAAGAGCGCCGCCGGGAAACCGAAAACCGTATGCGCCGCACCCAGGAGAACTTGGAACGCCTGGATGATATCCGTGAAGAATTGGACAAACAGCTCGAACGCCTTAAACGTCAGGCAGAAGCAGCCAAGCGCTACCAAGAGTTAAAGCAGCAGGAGTACCGGCTAAAAGGCGAGCTGGCGTTAGTACGCGGACGCGCATTGCGTGCTGAGCAATCTCACCAAGAAAGCCGAGTGCGCGAGCTGGAAATTGCGGTTGAGAAAGACGTATTTGGCGTACGTCAGTGTGAAACGCGCCTGGAACAAGCGCGCGAACAGCACGATGAACTTGCCGATGTACTAGAACGCCACCAGCAACAGTTCTTTGAAACCACCACCCGGATTGCCCGCCTGGAGCAGGATCAAGCGCATCGCCGCAGCCGTGAAGCTCAATTGGCGAGCGATATAGCAACGGCGCGCCGCGACCTTGATGAACAGCGCCGAGTCAGCGAAGGCGATCAAGAGCGACTTGTCGCGATAGAAGCTCGTTTAGAGGACTTGCTTCCAGAGCATGAAGCCCTTGAAGAGCAGCTAGAAACACTTGAGCAAACCTTAGCGGATGCGACTCCTGCTCTTGAAACTGCCGAACAGCAGTGGGCCGATGCAGAAAATCACTGGCGCGATGCCAGCCGGGAAGCGGACCGTAGCCAAGACCAATTACGCGATTTAGAGCAGCGTATTGCGCGCATGCAGGCGGAGAACCAGCGCCGCCGTCAGCAGCGTGGCGAACTTGCCGATGTTACTGAGCTGCGCAATGAGCACGCTGAGTGCCAAGCCCAGCGGGAAGAGGCTGAACAGCGTGCTGAAGCTTTTCAAACCGAACGTGACCATTGGCAGCAGCGCTATAGCGATGCCAAAGCCGCTTATCAGCAGGCCACCCAGGCGCGTGATCAGCAGCGTGCTGAACTAAGTCAACATCAAGGCGAACTCGCGTCATTGAAGGCGTTAATTGATGCCGCCTTGGCTGATCACGACCCAGATCTGAGCGATGCATTAGCGGCTCACGGCTTAGCCGATGCGCCACGTCTTGGTGAAGCGATTAGTGTTGCATCTGGCTGGGAGCGAGTGATTTCCTGGCTGCTGGCGCCGTGGTTAAACGCCCGTTTAGTGTCAGCGAACCAGCTAAACGCGCTACCTAATGCCCTAGCCACTGATTGGTGCTTAATCGACCAGGCTGAGCGGCCAGCGACATCCGCGCAGCGCTTGGATTCTCTGGTGTCTGGGGCAGGTGCGTTAGGCGAATGGTTAGCGAGTATTCACTTCGCAGAAACGAACGAAGATGCTGAGACGCTACTAGGTAATTTGGCGCCTGGAGAGAGTGTTGTCAGCCGCGAAGGCGTATGGCGTGGACGCGGCTGGTTGCATCAACAGGCCAATGGTGAAGGTGTTGATGCACTGTTGGTGACACGCCGTCGGTTTGACGAATTAGACGCCCGTCTTACCCAGGATGAAGACGCGTTAGCGTTGCTGGATGAGCAGTGCGAAGCCGCTAGCGAAGCCATTGAAGTGCTAGAGCAAACCCGTGAGCAGCAGGCTGAGCAAGAGCGTGCCCACGCCGCTTCGCTTCAGCAGCTTGCGGTGAAAGAGCAGCGACTAGCTCAACGCCTGGAACATTTAGAGAGCCGCGCCACTGAGTTGGATGATGAACTCGCCCAACTACAAGAGGATGAGGCGGAGTTAACGCTCACTTTAGAAGAGCAGCGTGCTCGCTGGCATGCTGCGATGGAACAGTTAGAAGCTGCTGCCGAAGCCCGTGAAACCAGCGCTGAACAGCGCAGTCGCCAACGTGAGCAGCGTGACCAGTTAAATCAACAACATGCTCCCATGAAGGCGCGTCAGCAGGCATTGGCGCTAGAGCGAGAGCGGTTGAATGCTGAGCGGAATAGCCTGCAAGCCCAACAAAGTCGTAGTAGCGATAGTGAAGAGCGCCTTTCGCTACGTATTGCTGAGTTAGAAGAGTCACGGGAAATGTTGGTAGAGCCAGACGAACTGGCTGCTGAAGAATTAGAGGAGTTGCTACACCAGCGCGAGCAGCAGGAGCGGCGTCTTAATGATACCCGCCAGCAAGCTCAGGCATTGGCAGAGCAACTGCGCAACGACGAGCTGGCTCGCCAGCAGCACGAGCGCAACTTGGAACAAAGTCGTGAGCAGTTACAACAGCGGCGTATGGATGTACAAGCACTGGCGCTGAAGGCGGCAACTCAAGATGAGCAATTAGCAGAACTAGGCCATGATCCCGATGCTCTAGCAGAGCACTTGCCTAGCGACGCCAGTGAAACTGCTTGGCAGGAGCGGTTGGAAAACACCACAGATAAGATTCGTCGTTTAGGTGCCATTAACCTTGCCGCGATCGAAGAGTACGATCAGCAAGCCGAACGGCGTAACTATTTGGAAGCTCAGCATGCTGAGCTTACCGAAGCATTAGAAACGTTAGAGCGTGCGATTAAACGCATCGATCAGGAAACTCGCGTTCGCTTTCGAGAAACATTTGACCAGGTTAATACGGGTCTACAAACGCTATTTCCACGGGTTTTCGGTGGGGGAGCTGCTTGGCTAACCCTCACCGGGGATGATTTGCTGGAAACCGGTGTGGCAATTATGGCGCGGCCGCCAGGTAAGAAAAACAGTACTATTCATCTACTGTCGGGGGGAGAAAAGGCGTTAACTGCACTGTCGTTGGTTTTCGCAATTTTCCAGTTGAACCCTGCGCCTTTCTGTATGTTGGACGAAGTCGACGCTCCGCTGGATGATGCCAACGTAGGCCGCTACGCCAAACTTGTTAAAGAAATGTCTGAAAGCGTTCAGTTTATCTATATCACCCATAACAAAATTGCTATGGAGGCTGCTGAGCGCTTGATGGGTGTAACCATGCAGGAGCCTGGTGTGTCTAGGCTTGTTTCGGTAGGGATTGATGAGGCTGCAGCACTGGTTGATTAAATGCTTTATCGGCAAATGCGGTGCCTTCAATGGTGGTGAACTAAACGAGTTTTCACCCATTAAAAGCCTCGGGAAATATGCAAAAATTGCGGTAGAGCAAGCCTATGACGGGTTGTGTGCTGAACCGATAGTGAGCCTTTCTGCTTTTGCTTAGCTATCCCAGATTAGGTTCATTAGTGGCTATTGATAGCGTTTCTTTCTTTATTTTGTGATTGTAAAATATCTTATTTATCATCGACTTATGTTTATTCTCGGTTTCTGATTAACTGCTTTGATCATGGGCGCTGAGGACTGCTCCTGCTAAAGCGTATCGTGCAGTTAAGCATGTTCATCTATCTAAAATTGACAAATCTGAAATGTGAACTTTCATTACCTTTGTATAGCGTTAGTTAAGGGTTTAAAACATATATGCTATGATTTCATTAGCTATTAAATACTATTCGTTACGACGGGTTTTTTGGTGGAGTAGGTTTGTAACAGATAGGTTTGTAGCAGAATAGCTTTTGATCGAACAGCAGTTGGCTGGGCAATTGAGCAGAAGAGCAGTGGCGTTTCGTTACGTAAGTTTGAATGTAGGCTTGTCATATTACGGTGTGAGAAGGCGAGCAAGGGAGCGAAATTCTCCCTGTAGAAAGCAGACGATGATGTGACGATGTGTCCTGTCGGGATAAATTAGCGCTAAAATGGCACTTTTCTTAGTTGATATAGTCAAAGATTTGGCCTAAAACACACCTTATGGGGGTGTTAAAGCGTGAAAATCTGCAAAAAGTGGCCCTTTTCGTAGCAACCGCGCTATGCTTGATGATAATTAGCTAATTTCGGATATGTTACGTCATTAAGGCATTGCGCCTTTGCAACCGGTATATTGACCCATGGAATGCTCGACATGGAATTAAGAGAGTGGTTAATCATTCTAGGACTGGCACTGGTTTCGCTCATCGTCGTTGACGGTGTGCGAAGGCTTCAGCGCCAACGCCGTGTGCCCCGCCTGGATCAAGCAGTCAAAGACTTGCCAGCCGCTAAATCCGAAGAATTTAATGATGAAGTCAAAGAAGCGGAAATAAACTGGGAACTGCCTAACGGTGGTGCGCGGGTCGTTAAGCCTGCTGACTACAGCAACCTTGGCCAAAAACCTAAGCTGGAACGCCAAGAGCACCCGGGGCCTTCCAAAGTACTGTCTGATTTTCGCCGTTCTTTTTCCAGCTCTGCCAGTTCGGCCAAGTCAAAAGCCAATGCGCATTTTTCGTGGTCTCGTAAAAATGAGCCTCGAAAACATGAACAGCCTTCTGCTGTCGGGCATCCCACGTCGACGAATCATACATCCGTTCAGCCAGATACTGCTTCAGCCGAGCACACGTTAGGCATGTCTGCAATTCCTGAACCCGAGCGCCGGGAGCCTAGCATATTTATGGCTGATGAGAATCCCAGCAATACTGTTAGCAATAAAACTCAGCACACAGACGCTACTCGCCAAACAACAAGTAGCAAGCCTGCCGCTACAGCTGAAGCCCATCGCCCTGATAGCCACGATCCACAGCCAGTATCTGAACCAACCGAGCATTACGAGAGCGTTAGCGGTCAGCAAGCTGATGTTGAGAAAGAACAGCCAACGGCTCAGCACGAAGAAGCTGAAAATCTTGAAGCTAACAGTCGCCTAGAGGCGGTATCAGCTGGAACTGAAGAACAAGTTGCATCAACCGTAAAGGCTTCGGTCGAGAAAGCGTCAGAAGAACCCAGTGCTGCAGCTGAGCCGACTGCAGAAGCAGAGCCGACGCTAAGAGTTGAACCTGAAGATGCCGTACAACATGCAGCTGACACGCCCAAGCGGCGTCAACTACGTGCAGATACTGCCGGTGAAGACAGAGAGCTAGACGACGATGAGGTTGATGAATATCGCTTGGTCGACTTCGAAGGCATTGGGCGTTCCTTTAAACGTCGTTTGATTGAGCGTCGTAAAGAGAAAGAGCGTAAGAAAGCAGAGAAGGCGAAACGTGCGGAAGCACTAGCCAAGCAAAAAGCAGAACGTAAAGCACTTGAAGCCGAGCGTAAAGCGCTTGAGGCGCAGCAGCGCCGTGAAGCAAAAGAGGCAGCTGACGCTGAAAAAGCACGTATTGCTCAAGAGCAAGCCGAAGCGCGTGAGGCCGCTGCGATGACCGCTGCCGCGGAGCGCGAGGCTGCGCAATATAATGAGCCGACGATTTCTGCGCACGACGAGAGTTATCACGATGTTGATGACTACGACGATTATGTGCCTGAAACGGGCCATCGGGATAACGTTGTACGTACACACCCCACATTAGAAAAAGCGTTACGCCACGATGTTAATAGCGAGCGTGCCAGAGATGCACTCACCGACGCTTCTGAAATGGTCGTGATCAGCGTGCTGTCGCGGGAGCCTGAAGGTTTTGATGGCGGTAAATTGCTTGAGCTAATCATGGCCTGCGGTCTTCGTTATAGCCGTGAAATGGGTGTCTTTCACCGTTTTGAAACAGAAAGCTTCGATAGCGAACTGCAATTTTCAATGGTGAATGTACTTAAGCCTGGTACGTTCCCCATTGAAGAAATGGATGAGTTTGTGACCCCAGGTATTACGTTCCTGATGCCGCTGCCCGGCGCTGAAGATAGTTCAGCAGCGTTTGAAGCGATGGTCGAAACGGCGATGGTTGTCGTACGCCATATGGGCGGTGAGCTTAAAGATGAAAACCGTAGCGTAATGACGGCGCAAACCATTGAGTTTGCAAGGCAGCGCGTTCATGAGTTTGAACGTCGCCATCGCTTGCAGCGCCAACTGCAAGCGCGTTAAGCATCGCGTTGCGTTAACACCCGCCTTCCTAAGGAAGGCGGGTGTTTTTGTTACTAAACACCTGTTTTTGTATGCCGGAACAACTGAATGAGTCAGCCTGAGAAAAAACTGCTGGAAGAGATTAGCCAACTGCGTGCCGATTTGGACGACGCTAATTACCGCTATTACATCTTAGATGAACCTAAGCTGACCGACGCAGATTACGACCGCAAGCTGCAGCGGTTGAAGCAATTGGAGTCTGAGTACCCCGATTTAATCTCACCGGATTCCCCTACCCAGCGCGTGGGGGCTGCACCAGCGGAAGGATTTCCTGAAGTTGCTCATGCGATCCCCATGCTTTCTTTGGATAACGCATTTAGCCGTGATGATATTGCTGCGTTTGCCGAGCGTGTCGCTGAACGTTTGGAGTGTCAGGCGAATAGCGTTGAGTTTAGCTGTGAGCCAAAGCTCGACGGTGCCGCGGTATCGTTAGTGTACGAGCAGGGCGCACTGGTCAGTGGCGCAACCCGTGGCGATGGCCGTACCGGAGAAGGCATTACATCGAATTTACGCACCTTGCGGTCTGTTCCGTTAAAGCTAATGGGCGACAACATTCCAGCGTTATTAGAAGTACGCGGCGAAGTTATTATGCGCCATGCAGGCTTTGAAGCGCTGAATGATCGAGCGAGGGAAGAAGGCAGCAAGGTCTTTGCTAACCCGCGTAATGCGGCAGCTGGCAGCCTGCGACAGCTCGACCCGCGGGTTACCGCAACGCGCCCATTAGAGTTTCATGCTTATCAAGTTGCCCGGCTCGATATGACGAATCTTGGCGACGGTGAGCTTAGCAGTAGCCCAATGACAACTCATAGCCAGCAAATGGAAAGGCTTAAGGCATGGGGCTTTCGCTCCAGCGCGGAGCTGCGGACTGTCAATGGTCCTGAGCTGGTGGCTGATTACTGCGAGCAACTGGGTGAAAAGCGAGACCAGCTGGGTTACGACATCGATGGCGTCGTGATTAAAGTAAACGATCTGCGCCACCAGCGGGAGCTTGGCTTTGTGGCGCGGGCGCCACGCTGGGCGGTAGCATTTAAGTTTCCTGCTCAGGAAGAGGTCACGACCCTTAACGATGTGGAGTTTCAGGTAGGCCGTACTGGCGCGATTACCCCGGTTGCTAGGCTAGAGCCTGTCACCGTTGCTGGTGTGACGGTATCAAATGCGACGCTGCATAACGCAGATGAGATCACCCGCTTAGGTGTGATGATTGGTGATACGGTGGCCATTCGTCGGGCAGGTGACGTGATTCCCCAAGTGGTACGCGTCGATATCGACAAGCGTCCTGACCAGGCGCGCGTGATTACCTTTCCCGAGCACTGCCCGGTGTGTGGTTCGGATATTGAACGGCTGGAAGGCGAGGCGGTCGCTCGTTGCTCAGGCGGGCTTTATTGTGCCGCGCAGCGTAAAGAGGCGCTGAAGCATTTCGCTAGCCGTAAAGCGCTAGATGTCGATGGGCTGGGTGAGAAGCTGATTGAACAGTTGGTGGACCTGGACTGGGTGAAAACGCCAGCAGACTTATTTCATCTCACCGCTGAGCAGCTTCAGACGCTGCCACGCATGGGGGAAAAGTCCTCGACCAACTTGGTAAATGCCCTGGATAAGGCCAAGCACACCACGCTGGCACGTTTTATTTACGCCTTGGGTATTCGCGAAGTAGGCGAAGCCACAGCGGCAAATTTAGCCAGCTACTTCGGTACACTTCAGACCTTGCAAGAAGCTGATCAAACGGCGCTGGAAGCGGTGAATGATGTTGGCCCGATTGTCGCCGCCCATGTTCACACTTTTTTCCGTCAACCCCATAATCTGGCAACGCTGGAAGCACTGCTTGACGCGGGTATCACCTGGCAAGAGAGTGAAGTGACGCAAGGCCCGACACCCTTAGAGGGGCAGACCTGGGTGCTAACCGGCACGATGGACACCATGACCCGCGATGAAGGTAAGGCACGGTTGCAAGCGCTAGGCGCTAAAGTAGCGGGTAGTGTTTCCAAGAAAACCACCTGCTTGGTAGCGGGCGAGGCCGCAGGCAGTAAATTAACCAAAGCAGAGCAACTGGGCGTTGAAGTGATCGATGAAGCCACCTTTATCGAGCGTCTAGCTGCCTGGGAGCAGAGTGAATGAGCCGTTTTATTGAAGTGCCAGCACGCATGCTGCCGCCGGAAACGCTGGATGCTTTGCTTGAAGCATTTGTGACACGCCAAGGATACGATACCACCGATACCGGTGCAGGTATGAGCGGCTGGGTAGTCGAGCTTAAACAGCAGCTTGAGCGTCACGAGCTGATTATTGCTCACGATCTTGAGTTAGAAATGACCGAGGTGATGACGCTCGCCCAATGGCGTTCCTTTGGGCGAGATCTTGCTGATGATGAGGAAGAGGGCGATTACTGAGCGCGTACTAGCGCACTGATAATCCGTCGCCCAGGGTGTAAATGATCCACTAACGATAGCTCTAGCGGCATCGGCTCATCACACATTCGCGAGGCAATGATTTCGGCGCAGAGCGGAGCGCTGGAAAGACCCCGAGAACCGTGTGCGCTAGATATCCACAGCCCTGAATGGTGCTCTCCTTGGGTATCTGGCACGTTAGAAGCATCTTTTTGCAACACCGCGTAATCCTGCTGCCATGCGTCAGCATTGGGCACTGGCCCCGCGTAGGGGCTTTTGTCAGGGCTGGCTGCCCTTACCGCAGCACGACCTGCGAGCGTGTCGGGGCTTAGCGTTACGCCCGCCGTTGCAAGGGTGGCGACCCATTCAGGCAGTGTTTGGCGTAGTTCCTCAATATTGCGCTGATGGTCTGCTGCCGTAACGTCGCTCGTGGCGTTATTAGGCACAAAGCTGGCCCCGAACGTCAGTACGCCTTCCACTGGCGGCGACACATAGCCACCCGCGCATACCACACGTTGCGGGCCTTGAACGCCTTCGGGCAGCTTCACTTCGCTCACCTGGCCGCGAACCTGCTGTAGCGGCAGCGCTGTGGTTTGTTCGAAGCGGTTAGCCAGAGACGCATTGGCTACCACAACATGATCAGCGGTCAGCGTTTCGCCGTTGGCCAACATGATCTGCCAAGCTTTACCGTCGGGCTGAAGGGTTGTCACTTCTCCCTGGTGCATAGTGATATTCGCGTGCTGTATTAGCTGTTCGCAGAGCAGTTTGGGGCGCACCCAGCCTGCCTGGGGATAAAACAGTCCGTGACTCGCTGTGATGGGAACACCCGCCAGCTCGCCAAGCGTCTCGGTTTGAGCGGATACCACCGCTTCTGGCAGCGGATGGCGTGCCATAAAGCGCTGCTGGCGAACAGCCTCCTTGTCGCTTAACGCCAGTTGTACCACGCCGCATGGCTGCCACAGCGGCGTTTCCTGTGACGAGGAGGACGCCCGCTGGCGTTGGCTAAGCCAGCGCTGGCTGTAGAGAAGTCCTGATAAATAGAACCGGCTTTGGTTATTCGTTTCCGCGGCTAGCTTTACATACAGCGCTCCCTGGCGATTACCGGAGCCACCAGCGCCGGGTGCATCGCGTTCAATGAGCGTTACCTGAACTCCCCGCTTGGCTAACGCTGCGGCCACGCTGCAACCGGCCATGCCTGCTCCAATGACGGCCACATGGTTCGCTGGCCTTGCCGCAGGCGGCGTGAACCAGGGTGTTAACTGGCGGCGAGTGTCTTTGGGCGGTGTGTCGATATCGCCTGCTAACATTTCCCGCTTGCGCCCAAACCCAGGGACCTTTTGCCAGCTAAACCCCGCTGCTTTTAACCCTCGTTTAACGACACCGGCACAGGTAAACGTGGCAAATGTTGCCCCAGGGCGAGAGCGTGCAGCCATGGCTTCGAATAGCTCAGGCTGCCACATTTCTGGGTTTTTAGCAGGAGCAAAGCCATCTAGGAACCAGGCGTCGACTTGACCGTCGAGTAGCTTCAGTCGTTCGGTGGTGTCGCCAAAGTGCAGATCGAGAGTCACTCGCTCGTTGAGATGCAGACGGTGAATGCCGCTGACGGCTTCAGGCCATTGGGCGCATAGCACTTGTGCATAGTGTGCCAATGAAGGCCAGGCGCTTAGCGCGCGCTCAAGAGATACTCGGTCAAGCGGAAATTTCTCGGTGGATAACAGATGAAGACGTGCAGTGCTCGGTGCGTGTTGTTCAAAACAGTCCCACGCGCACAGCATATTAAGCCCGGTGCCAAAGCCTGTTTCGCCAATCACAAAAGCGCGGCTGTGTTGCCAGTCCGCAAAGCGCTTAGGCAGGTGATTCGCCCCCAGGAAAACGTGCTCGGTTTCAGCCCGGCCATCTTCCCTGGAAAAATACACATCGTCGAAGGCCTCTGAATGGGGGGACGCCTCGTTCCAAGTGAGTAAAGGAGCCGTTAACGCCGCGAGCGGGGGCAGGGCAGTAGAGCGTTGAGTCACGCGGGTATCCCCGTACTGATGAAGTTTGTGTTAAAGATAGGTTAAAAATTGATCAACTTGTTGATAAGGGCATCAGCTCTAGCTTTGGGGAAAGCGTCCGCCGAGTTTTCACAGAGTTTTCCACAGGCTCTGTGAAAAAGAAGGCGGACTCTTCACACTCGCCTCTATCGGTCAAGGCATTACTTTTTTAAATGGCTTAACAATTACCTTGGCATAGACCCCAGCAATGATGTATGGATCGGCGTCAGCCCAGGCTTGCGCGTCCTCAAGGCTGTCAAACTCGGCAACGACTAAGCTGCCGCTAAAGCCTGCATCGCCTGGGTTATCGGTATCAATAGCGGGGTGGGGGCCAGCCAGAACCAAACGGCCTTCATCACGTAGCTTTTCCAGGCGACCAAGGTGATCCGGGCGTGCCGCTAGACGGCGCTCCAAGCTGTTGGATACATCTTCACTGATAATAGCGTAAAGCATGGGGATAACTCCTTGAATGCTAGGGCGGTTGTTCCGTACTGAATTGACCGCGCCCCTGTAAGCGCGCACCATGGTGAGCGACTGTATACCGTTAAGGGAAAACAGGGTGCCTGTTTTATTCACACCACCCTATTCTGACAAACTCGCCACACGGCGTCATGCTTATGCCCCTACTTCCTGCGAACTATCTTCCTGTAAACCTGCCCCGCGTGTTTGATGCCGACCAGCGTTATACGGTGGATTTACACATGCACTCTACCGCGTCAGATGGCGCGCTTACTCCTACCGAGTTGGTAAAGCTGTGCGCTGCACGTGGTCTTACCCACATGTCGCTGACAGACCACGACACCATGGAAGGTATTGAAGAAGCTGGCATCGCGGCGCAGCAAGCAGGGCTTTGCCTGGTGCCTGGCTGTGAGTTATCCACGCGCTGGCAGGGAATTAATATCCACGTAGTGGCGCTTATGCCCGGTGGCTTGCAGGGGCCTCTGGTAGAAGGGCTTGCATTGCAGCGCGAAGCACGGATCAAGCGTGCTGAAGTGATCGCTGAGCGGCTGGAAAAAATGGGCTTACCTGACGCGCTCGAAAAGGCACGCGCCCAGGCAGGCAGCGACCGCCCCTTAGGCAGGCCCGACTTTGCCCGCGCGCTGGTCGCTGAAGGAGTGGTTGATGACTGGGCCGGGGCGTTTAAGCGCTATTTAGGCAGTGGTAAAAAAGGCGATGTAAAAGCTCATTGGCCGGAAATCAGTGATGCAGTCGCCTGGGTGGTGGCCTCAGGCGGTGTGGCAGTGCTGGCGCACCCGCTGCGCTATGGGCTTACCCGGCGCAAGCGAGGTTTGCTGATGGATACATTTCAAGCCGCCGGTGGGCAGGGCGTTGAGCTAGTGAGTGGTCAGCAGAATCCAGACAGCACTCGCGATCTCGCTCGGCAATTAGTGGAGCGTGATTTATACGCCTCCATGGGCAGCGATTTTCATTTTCCTGGCAGCCACGCCGCCCCAGGCAGTATGAGCTTAATACCTCGCACTGCTGCGCCGCCGATTTGGCAGCATCCGCGCTTAGTTCATTTGCGCGATGCGCCCAGTGGTATGTTAGGTCCTGGGTCTTAAACCGCATATCGGCTAACCTAGAAACTAAATGGACAACGATATGCCCAAGGGCAGGAGCAAGCGATGAGTCAATATTTCCAGATTCACCCCGAAAATCCGCAGAAACGCTTGATTGATCAAGCGATAGATATTATCCGCAAAGGTGGTGTGGTCGCGTATCCGACGGATTCGGGCTATGCACTGGGTTGCCACTTGGGTGAAAAAAAAGCCATTGAGAAGATCAAATGGCTGCGCTCGTTAGACGATAAGCACAATTTCACGCTGATGTGTTCGGATCTTTCCGAGATTGGCACTTACGCGAAAGTGGATAACGCAGTGTTTCGGCTGCTGAAGGCTCATACCCCTGGCCCATACACCTTTATTTTGGATGCCACCACAGAGGTGCCGCGCCTGTTGCTGCACCCGAAGCGCCGCTCCATTGGCGTGCGTGTGCCTGATCACCACATTACCCACGCGCTGCTTGATGCGTTGGGTGAGCCGTTGATGAGCGTCACCTTGATTCCGGTAGGAGATACCCTGCCAATGAGCGATCCTGAGGAGATTCGCGACCGCTTCGGGTCACACCTTGATGCCATTATCGATGGCGGTGCTTGCCACCTTGACCCCACCAGTGTGATTGACCTACGCGAGCTGCCGCCCAAAATTGTGCGGGAAGGGCGCGGCGATATTACGCCGTTTACGAGTTAACACCATTCTCTAGTTGGTATTGGCAACCTCCTGGTGACAAGTCACGAGGGGGTTGCTGTCGTCCGCCTGTCTCTCCATCACCTAAAATCCACAAAAATCGTTAAACATGATATGCGTATCAACTTATTCATTTAGCGCGCTATCTTTCTTATTTGAATGATCAATAAAAATAAATTATGATGATTATGCTTATTATTGATAATTAATAATGATGGATGGTGTGGGATTCCCCTCTTAACCTGATAACCATCACTGACAGGAGATTGCTTAATGACGATATCTCGATACCGCAACGCTGCCACTGCAACCGCATTTGCAAGCTTGGCGCTACTTCCTTTATCAGGGAACGCAGTAGCCGACGACGCTAGCGCTTGTGATCAAGTTGAGTACGCCATGGGGCTTCGTTACCAACAGCAATCCGCAGAAATAACTGCTTTACAGCGCCAAGGCTTTGAACTGGCGACCTATCGCTTGGAAAAACAAATTGAGGCGCATGGTGAGGGTGCCGATTTGGCCATCATTACCGATGTGGATGAGACGCTCATCGATAATAGCGCTTTGCTAGTGCGCGATATGCAGGCCTGCCACGACTTCACTGCTTGGGATACTTGGTTGCATTGGGAGCGCGAAGGCGAGCCACGTTTGATCCCAGGCGCGAAAGACTTTCTCGAATTTGCCGATGAGCAAGGTGTGTCGATCTACTATGTGTCGGATCGCTACCAGGAAAATAAAGCGGATACGCTGGCCACTATGGAAGCATTAGAGCTTCCCCAGGTATCTGACGAGCGCGTCATGCTACTTGGCCCACCCAAGACTGAGCGTCGCGCTATCGTCGAAGACAGTCATACGTTGGTGATGCAGTTAGGCGATACGCTGCATGACTTCTCGGGTGATTTTGTCGATGCAAGTCTTGAAGAGCAGCGCGACCTGGTTAACGACCACGCTGAGCGCTTTGGTCAAGACTGGATTGTTTTCCCCAATGCCAGTTACGGAAGCTGGAGCGACGCGGAGCTTAACGCGTGGGAAGCACCGTTTGAAAGCGAATAAAATGTAACCACTTCCATCGTGCCGTTACTATAGAGGAGACGCCCTGGTTAATAGCCAGGGCGTTTTCCTTATTAACCCCGCAAGTTGTCCCTGTGCCGCTAGTCACTAACATGTCATTCACCTGTCATTGGTTGTCACTAAATTATCTTGGTGGCCGTGAACATAGCGATATGCCATAACAAATCGAACCTTGTCGGTGTGAGTACGTTTCATTAAGACAGCCGTGACGGCTCCACCCCCATTGGATATTCCTGCCACTAGACTTTTCTTAACTTGCCTTGCCCTGGGTCACGGTGGAAATTGTGCCTGTGGAGGCGGCTGAGACGCCAACGGGCGTCAACCTGTATTCAATAAGGAAATCAACCAATGAACCGTCATAAGCTTTTTATGGCATCCTTACTGACGTCCTCTCTGCTGGTGGGCTGCGGTGATAACGCTAACGCTGATGATACTAATGCTTCAGTGTTCGACAGCTTCCCCGCCGCTGGTGTGTTTCTTCCCCACAGCGTATTACGGGATGATCTACTAGATGGCAAATCTCAGCAGGCTTTTGAGATACGTAATGGCGGCTTTGGGTCGGCAATGACGGCGCATCCCACGGATTCAACGCGCTTCTATGCATTGACTGACCGCGGCCCCAATGCCAATTTTGTTGGTGACTATGGCAAGGGAAAAATATTTCCGACACCGGACTATACGCCCCGTATCGGCTTGTTTGAGGCTCAAGCGAACGGTGTGATCGAACAGGTTACTACCATTCTGCTCAAGCGCCCCGATGGAACCGAGATCAGTGGCCTGCCTAACAGTTTGGCACTCGGCGGAACGGGTGAAACTCCTTACCATGCCAATGGTCAACCGATCTTGGTGGACGATAGCCAGCCCTATAATGAAGTTACTAATCCGATCCGCTTGGATGATTATGGTCTGGATGGCGAGGGGCTGGTGGCACTCTCGGACGGCACCTTCTGGGTTAGCGATGAGTATGGCCCGCACATGGTCCACTTCGATGCCGAAGGTCGTGAAATCGGCCGTATCAACCCCTTTGCCGACGACGACAGGGTCGAGATGAACCTGCCGGCAGAGTTTGCCAATCGGCGTGCCAACCGAGGTATGGAAGGGCTGGCTATCACGCCGGATGAGAAAACGCTGGTAGGTATTATGCAGTCCACTCTGTACAACCCGGGCAGTACGGTGAAAGACCTGGATATCACCCGCATCGTTACAGTGGACCTGGAATCGGGCGAGACTGGACAGTACCTCTACCGCCAAGAGCAAAACCAGAATTCCAACTCGGAGCTTGTTGCGCTGAGCGCCACTGAGTTTTTGGTGCTTGAGCGAGATGGCCGCTTTCTGAGCGGTGGCCCCGACGGTGATGAGGCTGCGGCGCCCGATGCTCAGAAGCAGGTTTATCGCATTGACCTTGCCTCGGGCACCAATCTTGAAGCGGTCTCAGCCAACGGCGACCTGAAACAGGATGCCGAGCTGGGTCTAACCTTGGCAGGCAAAACCTTGGAAGAAGTGGTTCTAGAGCAGGGGTGGGGCGCTCTGGCCAGCGCTGGAATTGAGCCAGTGAGCAAGTCTCTGGTGGTGGATATGGTGGCGGAAGTCAACTATCCCCACGATAAAATGGAAGGTCTATGGGTGATTGATGACCAACGCCTGGGGGTACTGAACGACGATGATTTCGCCACCTGGTCCACCGATGGTCAACTCGAGCAGAAGATGCTGGACGCCAACACTGTGGATGGCGGCCGCTTGTTTATTATCGAGGCCGACCTGAGCACCGATTGATCAACGTAGCGGCCTAGCAATCACATAATCTTCCTAAATGAATTACTGCGCGCCCTGGGTTTGGCTATTTTGGTTAGCTGTCCTGGGGCGTGTTTGTGTCTTCGTCTCCCTCGTGGCTATCTTTTTCTTTTTGGTCTGCTGCTTTCTTACGCGGGTCTTCGCTCTCTTCATCCAGCCAGGTGCCACAGCGCAGGCAGTAACGAGCGCGCTTTTCATGGCGGTCATGGCCACAGCCGGGGCAGGCTTCTTCTGAATAACGGTCTTCGCGAATAGAGCGGATTACCTGGGCGGAAAATACCCCGGTAGGCACGGCAATAATCGAATACCCCAGCAGCATCAGAATCATCGTGATCGCTTTGCCTATCGACGTAGCGGGGACAATATCGCCGTAGCCTACCGTGGTCATACTGACGATCGCCCAATACATCGACATAGGAATGCTAGTAAAACCGGCTTCTGGAGACTCGATGGTGTACATCAGCGCAGCAAACAGTATGACGACCATCATGATGCTGCTAAAAAACAGCAGGATTTGACGAAGGCTGCGTTTAAGCGCATCGAGCAGTAAACGCCCCTCGCCGATAAACTCCATCAATCTCAAAATCCGGAAAATGCGTAGCACCCGCAGTACCCGTACGATGACGAGTCCGTGGGCACCAGGCACCAGCAGGACTAACCAGGCTGGCATAATCGCAATCACATCGACAATACCGTAGAAGCTTTTGAGGTAAATCGTTGGGCGCTCTAAACAGTAAATCCGCACCGCCAGTTCAATGCTGAAAAGTAGCGTAAATAGCCACTCTGCATAGTAAAAAATGTGCCCGTAGCGTTCGGAATAACTATCTACGCTGTCCAGCAAAATGACCGCCACGCTGATTAAAATGGCGATAATCAGCGCAATATCAAACCCTTTGGCTCCCGGCGTATCGGACTCGAAAATAATATGGAAAAGCCGTGTGCGCAGTCCTTCTGCACCGGGAGTTAATTGAAAACTCATCGCGACATCCTGAAGTGGGCTGAATGTTTCTAGCGTAGCGTGGTTTGATAGGCGAAGCGATGCGCCAGGGTTAACGCAGCAGCGCCATAAGCGGGCGTTGGGTGGCCATTTTCAGTCAGTGCTGTGGTCAGCGTCTGAGCGTTGCGGCGGGTACTTTCATCCAACTGCGGATGAGTCGCCAGTGTGGCTAACGCCTGTTGTGCGATGGTTAAGTGCTCCACAAGGCCACTGTCGTGGTAGGCGTCCAGCGCCACTGTAGCTCTGTGTAGCCACTCAGCCGGTGCGTCAGCTTCAGGTAGTGACCACTGCTGCACGCCTAACGCATTGCCGCGAGCGGCTTTGCTGGTATCCGAAGGGCGCAGCGGTACGCTTTCCGCGAGCGTTAATGCTAGCCCCCAAAGCGCCTCTGGCTCACCCGCTTTGAGTTCCAGCTCGACCTCGCAAATAGCCGCTTGAGTACCACCGCTGACAATCTCTCCTTCGTCCAGCACGAGCTCGATATGGCTACCCTGCCAGTCGATTTGCCAGCTGCGCCGGGTAAAGTCGGTGCGCAGCGCAGGTCGTAGCGCGGAAATGACGGTGCCTAGTGAACCGTTGAACGGCGGAAGGGCGGCCAAGCCATGCTGGTCAAGCTGTGGGCTAGGAACTTGCCACTCCCACTCTTGTCGGGTAGAAAGGCCGCCACCACCATGGCCGGCGGTTTTCACCGTTTGCAGCACGCGATCATCAACTTGGCGTAAGCGCACGGCAATCCGTGCATTCGCCATATCGCCCGCAGGGGTATCGAAATAGGTGTTCGACAGATGTTGCCGTTGGGGTGTTTCGGCTAGTGCTGCGTGGCACAGCAGCGTGTTTAGTTGAGCTGGCGCAAGGGCGAGTTTAAGCTCTATTTCGGTAGGCGCTGAAACAGAATCAGCAGTAGATGTTGAATTTTTCATGACATTAGCCACCTTTGTATTGTGACGTTTCAATTAATTTTTCATGACATTGTGAACTTTTCATGACGGCGGCGAGCGCACTCTTTATACTGGCGCCGCCATTTCCAGGCTCCCCGAAAACAGGCTAAAGGCTATATGGTTACCTCCAACCCTTTTTCCGCGATGTTTGGCCGCTCGCCATTCCAGCCGCTGCTGGCCCACATCGTCAAGGCCAATGAATGTGCCGACCAACTGTTGCCGTTCTTCGAAGCATCGCTTGCCGGTGATTGGGATACCGCAGCTGTACTGCGTGAAAACGTTACCCGCTTAGAGCATGACGCCGACACGTTGAAAACAGAGCTTCGGCTTAACCTGCCCAATACGATGTTCCTTCCCGTCTCGCGGTCCGACTTGCTCGACCTTATCAGCGTGCAGGATAAAATCGCCAACAAGGTGCGCGACATTACCGGCATTATGCTGGGGCGTAAAATGCGTGTGCCCAATGAGTTGGCCGATCCCATGCGCGATTATATGCGTACCAGCGTGGCGTGTGTGTCCCAGGCTCGCCAAGCGCTTGAAGAGCTGAAAGAGCTGCTTGAGTCCGGTTTTGGACGCAATGTTTCCGATGTTATCCAGAATATGATCCGTGAGCTGCACACACTTGAGCACCAAGCCGACAGCCAGCAGATCGCGATACGTCGCCAACTGTTTGAGCTTGAAAGCCAACTTCCGCCTGTTGATGTGATTTTCCTTTACAAAATCATTGAGTGGGTCGGTGAAGTTTCTGATCGCGCTGAACGCGTGGGCAGCCGCCTACAGATTTTGACCGCACGCTAAGGGGTACCCATGCAGATTATTGCCCAGCACGGTGAAATTTTTATCATCCTGGCCTGTTTGTTTGGCTTTTTTATGGCTTGGGGCGTTGGCGCGAATGATGTTGCCAATGCGATGGGGACCTCGGTGGGGTCGAAAGCGATCACCATCAAACAAGCAATTTTGATTGCGGTAGTCTTTGAATTTTTAGGCGCATGGCTGGCGGGTGGTGAGGTGACCAACACCATTCGTAAAGGCATTATCGACCCAGAATTGCTCCAGGAAGATCCACAGTTACTAGTGTACGGTATGTTATCAGCGCTGCTAGCAGCGGGTACTTGGTTACTGGCAGCATCGATGAAAGGTTGGCCGGTTTCCACGACGCATTCCATTGTAGGCGCCATTGTGGGCTTTGCCGTAGCGGGATTGGGTGCCTCTACGGTTGATTGGGGCGCTGTTGGCACCATTGCAGCAAGCTGGGTCGTTTCTCCTCTTTTAGCGGGTACTATCGGCTTCGTGCTGTTCAAATCAGTGCACCACCTGATTTTTGAAAATGATAATCCCTTCACGGCTGCCAAACGCTATGTACCAGGCTACGTATTTTTGGTTGGTTTTATTGTGGCGATGGTCACGCTAACCAAAGGTCTGTCTCACGTTGGGCTGGACCTGACCTTTAGTCAAAGCCTGCTGCTGTCTATCTTGTTAGGACTTGTGATCATGGGTGTAGGCCTGGTGATGCAGCGTCGTATCAAGTTCGAGAAAAATGTCAACGACCACTTTGGATACGCCAACGTTGAACGGGTCTTCGGCGTATTAATGATCTTTACTGCGTGTGCCATGGCGTTTGCTCACGGCTCTAACGACGTTGCGAACGCGGTTGGTCCGCTAGCGGCGGTCATTAGCGTGGTGCAAACTGGCGGCCAAATTGAAGGCTCTGCGCTAGTACCCTGGTGGGTATTGGTACTGGGCGGTGCTGGTATCGTGGTGGGCTTAGTAACTTACGGCCACAAAGTCATTGCCACCGTGGGAACCGGTATTACTGAGCTTACCCCCAGCCGTGGCTTTGCCGCCACGCTGGCAGCCGCGACCACAGTGGTATTAGCTTCCGGCACGGGTCTGCCAATTTCAACCACCCACACACTGGTGGGGGCGATATTAGGCGTAGGGCTTGCCCGGGGTATGGCGGCGCTTAACCTGCGTGTTATTGGCACCATCGCCATGTCCTGGCTGATTACGCTACCTGCCGGGGCTGGTTTGGCTATTCTGTTCTTCTTTATGTTCAAAGGCATGTTTGGTTAACAGCAAGGGGTAACCCCGCCCAATACGTGACTGCTTGGCCAAACGCACAGCGGCATCTTCTTTTACACAAGAAGGTGCCGCTGTTTTTTATGCTCTGTTAAAGTAAACGCTGATACTTTCATTCACCTGCTGCCGGAGAGCGGCCCTTGGACACACGCTTCCCTTTTGTTGATTGGTTTCGTAATGCTTCGCCCTACATTAATGCGCACCGGGGACGAACCTTTGTCATCTTAATTGAGGGCGAAGCCATGGCGTCTGGCCGAGGAGAGCAGCTGATTCAAGATTTAGCGCTGCTACACACCCTGGGGGTGCGGCTAGTTGTGGTGTTTGGTATTCGCCCACAAGTGCATGACGCATTGACGGCTGCCGGTGTCGAGCCAACACGGGTGGATGGTCGCTGGGTAGCTGATCGAGCGGTGATGGCTCACGTGGAACAGGTGGCCGCACACCAGCGCTTATGGCTAGAAGCGCGTCTTTCCTTGGGGCTGCCTAGCACGCCGCTACACGGTGTAGAGCTTAGCGTGATTTCCGGTAACTTGGTGACCGCTAAGCCATTAGGGGTGCGTGAAGGCATCGATTTTGATCACAGCGGTGAAGTACGCCGAGTGCGCTCGAGCGCCATTGAAGGTCTGTTAGAAAAAGGCTCGCTAGTGCTGCTGCCGCCGCTGGGTTTTTCCAGCACAGGTGAAGTGTTTGATTTAGATGCCTCGGAAGTCGCACAACAGGCTGCCGTCGCGCTGAAAGCGGATAAGCTGATTCTATTAGGCGAGTCGGAAGGGCTTGAAGACGAACACGGTGCGCTATTGCGCCAGCTTTCCCCGGCAGAGGCCGAGCCGCGCCTGCAACAGGCGTTGCCGGGCAGCGAGTTGGCACGCCACTTGAACGCCGCCTGCACCGCCGCCAGGGAAGGGGTGGCGCGCACCCACCTGCTTTCCTGGCGCAACCACGATGCGTTGCTAGGGGAGTTATTCACCCGTGACGGCGTTGGCACCATGATCACCCAACACCGCTACGAGCAACTGCGCCCAGCCACGTTGAACGACGTCGCTGGCTTGCTAGAGCTGCTGGAGCCGCTGGAGCGACGTGGCATGTTGGTGGCTCGTTCGCGGGAACGCCTAGAGCACGAAATCGACGACTACATGGTCATCGAACGTGATGGCATGGTGATTGGCTGTGCCGCACTGCATGTTTTTCCAGACACCACGGTGGGGGAAATGGCCTGTGTCGCGGTGCACGGTAACTATCGCGGCGGTGAGCGCGGCGAGCGCTTAGTGGAAGCGTTAGAACGCCGCGCCCGGCAGCGTGGGCTTTCCGAAATGTTTGTGTTAACTACCCACACGGCCCATTGGTTTGTCGAACACGGCTTCCGTGCCGCTAGCCTAGATGACCTACCGCCGCTAAAACGCGAAGCCTACAACCACGCCCGTAAATCCAAGGTGTTGGTGAAGACGCTGGCAGGATAGAACGTAGTGATTCGTGAGGGGCAAATCGTGCGCCATCAGCGGCAAGACCTCCTGCTGCAGCTGAAGTAAGTATTGCCACGTTATATTAAGCGTGGCCAGTCAACCGATAGTCCCATGATGGTCATCATGGGATAGGAAGCAACATAAGCAAGTGTAACCGCCCTTCAATAAGATGTTATTCCCACAGCGCTACTGCTTGTAGCGCCGTTTTACTTCTACGTTTAGCCGACCTTCTCCCAGCCGTAGCGAGAGCTTCTGGCCTGGCGCGGTGTCCTCTGCCCGGCGGATAACCTGGCCTTTTTCATCCTGCGCAATGGCATAGCCACGCCCCAGCACCGCCAGTGGGCTGATGGCATTTAGTTCACGGGCGGCGCTACTCAAGCGTGCCTGACGCACTTCCAACGTCCGCTGCATAGCGCTGGCTAAACGGCGTTGCAGCTGACTAACACGCTCTTGCTCTGCGCGGTGCAGGCGCACCATGTCTTGGCTGGATAAGCGTTTGCTTAACTGGGTGACCCGCGCTTGCTGCTGATAAACGTGTTGCTGCATGGCGCGCTGCAGCCGTTGGCAAAGGGCGGTAACGTGCTGGCGTTGACGCTCAAGCTGCTCGCCTGGGTGGCGAAGGCGGGCGCGCAAGGTATCCAACCGTTGGCTATCGCGCTCTAAGCGTGCCTGCATGGCACGCTGTAAGCGGTTTTCGGCCTGGGTTAATTGTTGCTTAAGCGCATGTTGGTCAGGCACTAAACGTTCGGCCGCTGCTGACGGGGTAGGGGCGCGCATATCGGCGGCGAAATCCGCCAGGGTGACATCCACTTCGTGACCCACCGCCGACATCACTGGCAAGCGGGAGTGAAAGATCGCCCGTGCCAGATGCTCGTTATTAAACGCCCACAGGTCTTCTAAGCTACCGCCGCCGCGGGTGATCAGCACCACATCCTGGTCAGGGTCTAAGCGCGCCTGTCGGTTCAGTAACCCCAGTGCCGAAATCATCGCAGGGGCGGCCTCGTTGCCTTGTACAGGCACTGGAATCAGCGTGACATCTGCCAGTGGCCAGCGCGCCGCCAGCACTGCCAACACATCACGAATCGCTGCGCCGCTGGCGGAACTTAATATCAAAATTTTACGCGGAGGAAAGGGCAGAGGGCGCGTATTGGCAAACACGCCTTCGCCTTCTAACTGCGCTTTGAGGCGCTCAAACGCCGCCAGCAGTTCCCCCAAGCCCGCCGCCTGTACGGCGTCAGCAATTAACTGATAATCGCCGCGCGGCTCGAATAGCGAGACCCGGCCGCGCAGCTTAACCTGATCGCCATCGCGCATAGGCGCCGATACAAAACGCGCCCGCTGGCGAAACAGCGCACAGCGAATTTGTGCACGGTCATCTTTCAAGGTGAAGTAAATATGCCCAGACGCCGGGCGGGAAACATTGGAAAGCTCGCCCTCTACCCACACTTCGCCCACATCGCGCTCAAGGGTCTGTTTGGCACGCTGATTCAACTGACTAACAGAAAGCGCTTGTGGTGTATCGGGCATAGAGCAACCTTAAAAAGAGAGTGAGCGAGTGGGTAGTTTTCGCAAGAATCCTAGCTTATTAGCCATTGGTCTGGATTGAAAACCTTCTTCACATTGCTGGAAAGGCCCTCAAAACGCTATAATAGGGGATTAACTTTCCACGCCCCACTTCCTCTTCTATCAGGGTGTTGCCGCTATGCTACGTATGGCCCAAGAAGCACTTACGTTCGATGACGTACTCCTCGTTCCCGGCTTCTCCGATATTCTGCCCAAGGATGTCAGCCTCAAAACCCGCCTGACCCGCAATATTTCACTCAATATCCCGCTGCTTTCCGCTGCAATGGATACCGTTACCGAAGCGCGTCTAGCAATTGCGATGGCTCAGGAAGGCGGCATCGGCATTATCCATAAGAGCATGACCATGAGTCAGCAAGCCGCTGAAGTGCGTAAGGTTAAAAAGCACGAAAGCGTGATTGTAAAAGATCCAGTCACCGTTAGCCCTAAGGCGAAGCTGGATGACCTGCTGGCGATGGCGCGTGAGAACGGGTTTTCTGGCTTCCCCGTCGTAGAAGGCGAAACCCTGGTAGGTATTGTGACCGAGCGTGATATGCGCTTCCAGCCCAACCACGGCGACAGCGTAGCGGACATCATGACCCCCCGCGAGCGGTTGGTTACCGTCAAGGAAGGCACCGACCTTGAAACCAGCAAAGCCAAAATGCGTGAACACCGCATCGAGAAAATGCTGATTGTGGATGACGAGTTTCATCTGCGCGGTTTGGTAACTTTCCAAGATATCGAAAAAGCCCGCACTTACCCGATGGCTGCCAAAGACAGCGACGGCCGCTTGTTGGTAGGTGCAGCCGTTGGCACTGGCCCGGAAACGCCGGATCGCGTTGCTGCCCTGGCCGAAGCCGGTGTCGATGTGATCATTGTTGATACTGCCCATGGTCACTCTAAAGGTGTTATCGACCGCGTGCGCTGGATCAAAGAGAACTTCCCCAACATTCAAGTGATTGGCGGCAACATTGCCACCGGCGCTGCCGCCAAAGCGTTGGCTGAAGCGGGCGCAGACGCCGTTAAAGTAGGCATTGGCCCCGGTTCTATCTGCACCACACGTATTGTGGCAGGCGTGGGCGTTCCGCAAATCACCGCGGTGTCTAACGTGGCGGAAGCGCTGAAAGAGTTCGATATTCCGCTGATCGCCGACGGCGGCATTCGCTTCTCGGGTGACTTAGCCAAAGCCATCGCTGCTGGCGCAAGCGCCGTGATGGTCGGTGGCCTGCTGGCCGGTACCGAAGAAGCGCCGGGTGAAGTTGAGCTTTACCAAGGCCGTACCTACAAAGCCTACCGCGGTATGGGTTCAATGGGTGCCATGTCCCAGAACCAGGGCAGCGCCGACCGCTACTTCCAAGACAAGAGCGAAGGTGCCGAGAAGCTGGTGCCGGAAGGCATTGAAGGCCGCGTACCCTATAAAGGCATGATGGGCGCTATCGTTCACCAGATGATGGGTGGCCTGCGCGCCTCCATGGGTTACACCGGTTGCCGCAGTATTGAAGAAATGCGCACCAAGCCGGAATTTGTACAAATTACCAGCGCTGGCTTTAACGAATCCCACGTTCACAACGTGCAGATCACCAAAGAAGCTCCCAACTACCGGGTGAGCTAACCAGCACGTTTAGTTAAATGGCGCGGCGGGCATTGCCCCGCCGCTTGCTTTTTGGCCTTAACAGCGGCACCCACACCGCTTAACCGAGACCCCGCCATGAGTGACATTCACGCCCATAAGATCCTGATTCTCGACTTCGGCTCCCAGTACACCCAACTGATCGCCCGCCGTGTGCGTGAGATCGGTGTGTTCTCCGAAATCCGCGCCTTCGACATCACCGAAGAAGAAATTCGCGAATACAACCCGAACGGCATCATCCTGGCTGGTGGCCCGGAATCCGTCACCGAGTTGGATTCCCCGCGAGCACCGGCGTGCGTGTTCGAAATGGGCCTGCCGGTGTTTGGTATCTGCTACGGCATGCAGGCCATGGCCGAGCAGCTTGGCGGCAAAGTGGAAGGCTCTAACCAGCGCGAGTTTGGCTACGCCCAGATTCAAATCGACGGCGACACCCCGCTGTTCAAAGACATCAAAGACCACATCGATACCGACAGCGGCAAAGGCCTGCTAGACGTATGGATGAGCCACGGCGACAAGGTCTCCCAGGTACCTGACACCTTCACCGTGACCGCTTCCACGCCGAGCTGCCCGATTGCCGCTATGGCCTGGGAAGAGAAGCAGTTCTACGGCGTACAGTTCCACCCGGAAGTGACCCACACCCTGCAAGGCCAGCGCATTCTTGAGCACTTCGTGCTGGATATTTGCGGCGCTGAAAAACTCTGGACGCCTGCGCAAATCATCGAAGATCAAGTACAGCGCGTACGCGAGCAAGTGGGCGACCGCCATGTACTGCTTGGCCTTTCCGGTGGTGTCGACTCCTCGGTTGTGGCGGCGCTGCTGCACAAAGCCATTGGCGACCAGCTGACCTGCGTATTCGTCGATAACGGCCTGCTGCGCAAAAACGAAGGCGACCAAGTCATGGAAACCTTCGCCAAGCACATGGGCGTGAAAGTGATCCGTGTCGACGCCGAAGAGCTGTTCCTGGGCAAGCTGAAGGGCGAAAACGACCCGGAAGCCAAGCGCAAGATTATTGGCAACACCTTTATCGACGTGTTCGATGAAGAAGCCAGCAAAATCGACGGCGTCGACTTCCTGGCCCAGGGCACCATCTACCCGGACGTGATCGAATCCGCCGCCTCTAAAACCGGCAAAGCGCACGTGATCAAATCCCACCACAACGTCGGTGGCTTGCCGGAAACCATGAAGCTCAAGCTGGTGGAACCGCTGCGCGAACTGTTTAAAGACGAAGTGCGCAAACTCGGCCTCGAACTCGGCCTGCCTTACGATATGGTCTACCGCCACCCGTTCCCTGGCCCCGGCCTGGGCGTGCGCATCCTCGGTGAAGTAAAGAAAGAGTACGCCGACATCCTGCGCGATGCCG
Source organism: Halomonas sp. KG2 (assembly GCA_030440445.1). Lineage (NCBI taxonomy): Bacteria > Pseudomonadati > Pseudomonadota > Gammaproteobacteria > Oceanospirillales > Halomonadaceae > Halomonas > Halomonas sp. KG2. Next base: position 863,588 of record CP098528.1, read on the forward strand.
ACGCTATCTACATCGAAGAACTGCGCGCCGCCGGTTGGTACGAAAAGACCAGCCAAGCCTTCGCCGTGTTCCTGCCGGTGAAATCGGTAGGTGTCGTCGGCGACGGCCGCCGCTACGAATGGGTCATCGCGCTACGCGCGGTCGAAACCATCGACTTCATGACCGCCCGCTGGGCGCACCTGCCCTACGAGCTGCTGGAGAAAGTTTCCAACCGGATTATCAATGAATTGGAAGGCGTTTCGCGGGTGACTTATGATGTTAGCAGTAAGCCGCCTGCTACTATTGAGTGGGAGTAGGGGCTGATTTAAATTAGTGAAAGAGCGATCATGGATCGCTCTTTTTATTTGAATTTAAGTAATTACGTAGATTAATTGTAATTAGATACGAAAATCATTGTGCCTCCTTTGTCACCCGCCTCATAAATAAAAATTCCTTTAGGATACAAAAGTCTTTCAAAGTGAATGTTGAACGCATAAAAGTCTTCGCGCTGCCACTCTTCTTTTTGCCAAAAATTATGAAGATCATAGGCAAAAATATCGAACCATCCTGTCAGTTTTAAAGTATTTAACTTGGCCATTATTTCAGTGTTGGTTTTAACAGGGTCTTTTCCTATGCCTTTCATATAACCAATAAACCTAGCTGAGTCGATTAGCATGCCAGTTGTGGCATTATGTATGGCGATAAATAGCTTCTGGAAGTCTTGATCGATGGCATGTGTTTTTTTAGCATTATCAATCAGAGAATAATATAATTCTAACGATTTTTTTATGTAGCTTGAAAATTCTATTTCAAAAATCAGTCTTGATCCAAATTCTGCGCTATCATATGCATACTTATAAGCGCGTAGAGCTTTTCGAATAGCAGCATGTAATGTTGAATCATGATTTTCAATTGGCGATGGCTCCAATAAAAAGCCAGGTAATATTCTCTCGAATTTATCCACTATGTTAGAGAAAGAAAAACTAGCCGCAAGTATGTGTGATGTAATGCAGGTGCTAGATTTAGGTTTTTGAAGAATGGCTAAAGCATAATTGTTGTCAAGGATGAGATGGACTTTTAGCTTATTTTTTCGATGCACTAGAACAAGAGCTGCTCCTTGAGCTATAAAATCGGGTGCTCCTTCTGGAATCAATTTGGTATCAAAGCCATGTTTAGTGTCGGAAATTGTTTTTTGAAAGTTAGATGTAAATATTATTTTCTCTAAGCGATTTGAATCAAGGTGGCTTGTTTTTCTTATTATATCGTTTATTTTTTTATTGATTATAAATTTGTTTGATTTAGATATTTTGTCAGTAAAAACAAGCTTATATCTTGAGGGTTTTGGTAAGTGAGAGTCTCTTTTGGGGTAGGGCTTTGGCGCTTTCATTTCATCAATAGTGTTGCTGGCTGTAGACTTTATTTTTTTGCGCCAGCGATTACCAATATGTTCTTGCAGGTTGTTATGGTTAGGGAGTGCTGAAATAAAAAGTTCATCGCTACATTCTGATGCTTCTTTGTTGAAATCTGATAAATCAGAAAGTATACAGTCTTTATTAACACCTATAAGAATTTTATGAGATGTTAAAGGCATAGCAACTATAGAGGCCTTGGATGTCATTATGTATGGATAAAATATATTGTCGGTTTCATCAAGCCCAATAGCTATGCAGTCTGGCATAATTGCACCTTCCTTTGGTGCAGCATTAATAAACCATTTGTATTTTTCTAAAATTTCCTTTCTCGATTTGATTGTTAAATCTTCTTGAAGAATTTTTTTTTGGCCATTGGTTACCATTTCGTCGACTTGAGTGGCTAGTTTTTCAAATAATAGTGTAACTAAGTTTGGTAGAGAATTGTTTTCAGATAAAACACTTTCCTTTGATAGTATAAATATCATTCTATAGAAAACTTCTTTTGGAATTTTTTTCTGCGTACTGGCTTCTATTAGAAGGTCAGTAAACGCTTCCTCTTTTTCTATAAGTGCTTCAAAATTATTTCTCCAAACTGGGTTTATGGAAGTCCTGTCCCAGCCAAGAATAAATAATAGTTCATTTTTATCGACGAATGTTTCGGAGGCTCCAGTTATAAAAAGTTCGGCAATGTTCTTGATAATGTTTCTTGTAAGTGAATCCGCATAAGTTATGGTGTATAAAGCGAGGCTTATAACAAGGGAGATGCACCATGTCTCGTCGCTTGCGCTTCATTTCTTTGACGCCCGACCAGCAACCTATCGTTAATGACGCCTACCAGCATGGTGAAAAGAGAGCACTACGCCGCAGAGCCCACGCCATCTTGCTCAGCCACAAAGGCCATACGATTAACCAGATTCGCGACATCCTCGGGGTTAAACGCGATACGGTGTCTACTTGGTTATCCCAATGGGAAAAAGACGGTATTGAAGGCCTTCAAGATAAACCTCGTGAAGGACGACCTAGCCTTCTCAACGAAAGCGAGCTTGCTGTGTTACAGCAACTTGTTGAAGAGCACCCGCATCAATTACCTGTCCTCCATGCTAAGTTTCAGGATAAGACAGGTAAAGTCGTCAGCCAGGACACGTTACGTCGTGCATTAAAAAAAACGGCAACAGTTGTAAGCGGGTACGCCGCTCATTGACTGCGCTGCGTGACGAAACGGATTTTCGTCGTACACAAGGTTTGATCAATGCTTTGAAGGAATGGGAAGACAATGGCGAGTGTGATCTTTACTTCTTTGATGAAGCTGGCTTCTCTCAATCATCATCACTTCCCTATGCATGGAGCCCGGTAGGTAAGCCTTGGGAAGTGACCGCCTATTCACGTAGCAAGCGGCTCAATGTGCTGGGCTTTCTCACCAGGAAAGGTAGCTTTTTCCATCGTATGACAACCGAGTCAGTGAAGACAGAGACCGTTATAGAAGCGTTCGATCAGTTCGCGGCACAGAAAAGTCCTGACGCCTTCGCCGTCGTTGTACTGGACAATGCCAAAATGCACCGTTCCAAAGCTTTCCAGCGCAAAATCATCGATTGGATGGCACACCGCATTCATCTGGTATATCTGTCGCCTTATTCGCCGGAGCTGAACCTGATCGAAATTCTTTGGCGTGAAATCAAATACAAGTGGTTACCGCTGACAGCCTACAGTTCGTTCGACAAGCTCTGTGAAGCGGTCAAAAACGTATGTGATAATTACGGAAAAAGTAACTCGATAACTTTTGCATAACCACTTACTATTTGTTCTTGGTGCTAAGTGGGCTATTATTTCAGCGGATACTTGTGGGTTTGCAGTATCACCTATCTCCAGTGAGCGAAGAGAGTGTAGTAAGTTTCCTAATTTATTTTCATAAAAAGTGATCGAGTCATCTAATGTTTTCTCACCTGAAGGAGATGGTGCGGAGTAAAAGTCTCTCTGTGCAGCAATATTGTTAATATTTGAAATATAGTGCTTAGTGCGGCTATAGACATTTGTCTGATTTTTCTTGCCAGGTATGCAAAAACCGCGTTGAAATGATTGAGGTATGTAATGTTGTTTTCTTCCTGACATGTTTTCACTTTTTAAATTTTGTTGATGCTATGTTTTACAGTTAATTATTAAATTAATAGTTAAGTTAAGCCTTTGTTTCTAGTGTAGTACCACTCTCTCAGTGAGGTCCACCACCTTCTGACGCTCTTTTGAGCATACCCAACGTCTGGCCTATAGGGCGAATGTGATTGTAATATACTCACTACGATTGATAGAGAAACTGCAGCAACATTACCCTTGGTGCAAAAGAGTCCATCCGCCTTACGCACGCTCTGCTTTACTATCAGCAACGCTTATTCACGGAGGAAGCATCCATGGCCATAGGCGGCTTGATAGGCTCTTGCCGATCATCCTGATGATTGGCGGCACTTACCTGGCCTTTGAAGGCGCGGATAAGGTCTGGCATAAGCTATCCGGTCAGCATGACGACGAGTAACCAGCGGTAGAGAAGGGACCGGAAGCCGATAAAAGGTTGTGAGTGGTGCCTTCCAAAAATCGACTTCAGCATCGATCTTCCCAGCCTACCACCGCCAGACATTTAAGAGTGGGACATATGATCCAGCGCCGATTAGGCTAAAACTGTGATAGTCACTCAGCAATATCGACGACATATGTTTAGGTTAGTTTTGAAAGGTAGCCTATCATCTCGAAATGCGGTGAATAGGTGAAAAGGTTTACGCCCATGAGTGTGAACGATCTTGCGGCCAACACTATGTTGTTCTTCGAGAGGCAAGACTTGGATCTGCCTTACTATCGGAGGTTTCCCAACGGCTTCAGCCTGACAGGCTGGGGTATCGTACTTGCAGCCGTCGCGGTCTCTTTCGTCGTGCTCATTGTCGCCCAGCAATTGTTCCACAGCGGCTTCGGCGGTTTCATCCCTCCGCTGTTGTTCGTCCTCATTCCTTTGGCTGCGGTCGCCGCAGTCGGCGGCTCCAAGGCGCCGTTCGCCTTGTTCCGGCCGCTTGGTCTTAGAGATATCGGACTCATCGTACTGTTCTTCTTGCTGAACGTAATCGTGACGATCGTCGTCGGCACCCTGATCAACAACGTGTTCCACACCGCGGCGAATCCGGCGGGGGACATGTTGACGACGGCATCTGGGCTAGACAAGGTCCTGTTCTTTGGCTGGAGTGCTGTTCAACTGTTGGGCGAAGAAATCTTTACCGTCCTGATTTTTCTCGGTAGCCTCGCGCTGCTGCACCGAGCCATGCCGCGTAAATCCGCTCTATGTCTCGCTGTGCTGGTTGCGTCGATCATCTTCGGGCTGGTTCACTTGCCGACGTATCAGGGGAACATGGCGCAGGCCGTTGCGCTCATTCCGATCCGAATCGTCCTGCTTTTGCCTTACCTTATCACCCGTAATATCTGGGCCTCGACCGGCACCCATATTCTGAACGACTGGACGACGTTCGGTATGGTTGTCTATGCCGGGATGCAGGCGGACTGAACCCCATCAAGAAAAGGAAAACCGATGAACATGCGATCCCTCTCGACCCTCACCTGCCTGGCGCTGGTGCCCGCTGTAGGACTGGCGCAAGAGGGGCCCTCCTTCGATTGCGCGCAGGCCGAAAGTTCTGCGGAAAAACTGATCTGTGAAGACACCGAGCTGGCCGCGCTGGATCGTCGTCTGGCCGACCGGTTCGCCGCCGCTGTCACTGCGGCGCAGGGTCTGGACGTGGGAGCCGATGAAACGACTGATACCCTGCGCGCCATGCAGCGCGGTTGGATCTCGGGCCGGGACGAGTGCTGGAAGGAGCCCGACCTCAGGGCTTGCGTCAAGACCGAGTATTTACAACGCGAGGCCGAGCTGGTGGCTGAACTGATGCTCGAGCCGCCGTCACAAACTCTCGAACTGGTCTGCGGTCAGCGGGCCCTAACTGTGGATACCTTCGCAACCGAGTTTTCCGGTATCCGAGTCGAAGAAGGCGACAGCGTTTACATCGGGGCGCAATTCGCTGCTGATACCCCCGGTACTTACTACCTGCGTAGCGCCGGAGGGCTGGTAATGGGCGACGGGGCACCGCGTGTCAGCGATGTCTATGGCAAGGAAACGACCTGCGAGATTCGCTGATCGGCCTCGCGTCAAACACTTGAGGGTTTCAAGAGGCCGTCTGATGACGGCCGGTACGGTTTAGTCTAAGGAGAAAGCTCAGTTCATGCCTTAGAACACAGCAGATTGGAACATTGATATTAAACCTGTCGGGGGTTAAGAGGTTTTCGCCCCCAGTGCAGGTCCAGAGCATCGCGTAACACCGTGAGCTTAGCCGAGCGTTGGCGTGATGGCGGGTACAGCAAATGAAACGGATACGCTTGCGGGCGGAATTCTGCTAAGACTTCTTTGAGTTCACCTCGTGCCAATTGAGTGCTCACCACGCAGCGCAGTACTTGTATTATGCCTAAGCCTTGAAGGGCGGCGTCGACCAATGGATCGCCATGGTCAAAGCACACGTTGCCAGTCAAATGTTGATACTCAGTACTTTTTCCGTCAATGCGAAAGCGCCATGGAACAGCGGCAGGCGTATTGGTGGGCGGCAGCGCCAACGGTCGGCTTGCTTGGAAGGATGCTAATGGCAAAACGCTGAAGGCTATTCAGGATGTGCGCTTGGCAAACATTTAAGTAGGCCGTCGTTAAACTATTTTGGCTCATTCAGGCAGAAAATATGAAACGATATCCATCTCTTTGTGAGGAATGCCAATGATTTCAATACATTCCTGGCCGATAAGATAAAAGATAACGTGCTGGTCCTGAGGGTAGCTGTAATAACCCTCGCTAACATCCGAGCGGTGCTTTCCCAACTGGGGATTTTCTGTGAGCCAGTGAAACCGTTTTTCAAAATTCTTTAGATAGGTATTTCGTTGGTTCTTGCCCCATTGCCACTCCGTATAGCGGCCGATATTTTTTAAATCGTCTCTTGCCCTTGGCGTGATACGGAAGCTGAGCATTACGTTTCACTATCCAAATCGTTGATTAATGCATCCATCGAAAAATCATCCACGAATTCACCGGTTCTTGCTTGCTCTGCACCTTGGGCCAAGTGAGTTCGAAGCGCTTCAAGTTTGCTTTTGCGCTCTTCCATTGCACGTAACGCATCACGCACAACCTCACTTGCCGAGCCGTAGCGTCCGCTAGAGACTTCGTTTCTGATAAAGACTTCCCAGTGCTCCCCTAAGCTAAGACTGGTGGTAGCCATGATTTGCTTCCTATATTCAAAAGTCACAAATATGAACATAGGTATGTTTGACAAGAAAGACAAGACTCACAAGCTCTCTGACTAGCCTATGAGCCGAATATCAACCATAATCGGCTCATAGTATGATCTGAATAGGCGGGCAATCGGCTCATGTATATCTGGGAACAGCGAAATTGGCCGCGTTTTGAGTGGGATGAGTCTGTTCTTCGGCCTACGTTGGATGCCTTGCGGTTACTGCAGGGCCGGGTGTTGGGTAAAACAGAGGCTGTCCACGGTCAGGCCGATTTGGATGTGGAGATGGATGCACTGATCCAGAATGCGATTCGTACCAGCGAAATCGAAGGTGAGCGCCTGGATGTTGGTTCCGTGAGGTCTTCCGTTGCGCGCCAGCTGGGTTTAGAACAGGCCGGTGTCTCCGGCAGAACAACACCGGAATCTCAAGCACTGGTCGAGCTATTGCTGCAATCCACGCATCAATTGGATGAGCCGCTTTCCCGCGAACAGTTGTGCCTCTGGCAATCCATGCTGTTTGTGCAAGGCCCCGGCGTGCTTGGCAATGTACGAGTAGGCGAGCTGCGTGGGGATCACCCCATGCAAGTGGTGTCGGGGCGTCTTGATCAACCTAATGTGCATTTTGAAGCTCCGCCCCGTGGGCAGTTGGAGACTGAGCTGGATGCCTTTATTACTTGGTTCAACCATCCGCCGCAGGGGCTTGATGGGCTGGTTCGCGCGGGCATTACCCATCTATGGTTGATTACCTTGCACCCCTTTGATGATGGCAATGGGCGCGTCACTCGTGCAGTCACCGATCGGGCGCTCGCGCAGGCAGAGCGGCAATCGGTGCGTTTCTACTCTCTAAGTGCAGCGATCATGTCGCGTCGTAGAGCTTACTACGATTATCTCGAAAGCACTCAGAAAGGCAGCCTAGATATTACGCCGTGGTTGTTGTGGTTTCTGGATACGCTGAAAGAGGCACTCGAGCAGGCGCTGTTAAGAATCGACCGTGTGTTAATGAAAGCCACCTTCTGGCAGCGCCATGCCACTACCGTGCTGAACGAACGGCAAATCAAGGTGCTGAACCGCTTATTGGATACAGTAGGGGAAGAGTTTGAGCAGGGCATCAATGCTCGTAAGTACCAATCGTTGGCCAAAGTGAGTAAAGCCACCGCAACGCGGGATTTGGCCGAGCTGCTGGAAAAAGGCTGCCTTTCCAAGCTTCCCGGCGGTGGGCGCAGTACGCGCTATACGGTGTTACTTAGGCAAGCTTATGAAGGCACGCAGTAAGTAGTGGACTTTGTCAGTGAGGCCATATCGCTTGCAATGAAAATCGACCTATAGCAAGTGAATGCTTTTGCCTCAAGGCACTTTGAAGGTAACTCACCCGCTGTATGCTTTACTATCTGCACCTGTTATTCACGGAGGAAGCATCCATGGCCATAGGCGGCTTGATAGGATTACTGGATGACATTGCCGCATTGGCGAAGTTGACCGCAGCATCACTGGACGATGTGAGTGCCGCCGCAGGGCGTGCGACGGCGAAGGCGGCCGGGGTGGTGGTCGATGATACGGCGGTGACGCCGCAATATTTGCAGGGGGTGACAGCGGAGCGTGAGCTGGCGATTGTGAAGCAGATCGCGCTGGGGTCGATCCGCAATAAGCTGATTTTTATCCTGCCGGTGGCGCTGCTGCTGAATTACTTTCTGCCCGCGCTACTGCCGATCATCCTGATGGTGGGCGGCACTTACCTAGCCTTTGAAGGCGCGGAGAAGGTCTGGCATAAGCTATCCGGTCAGCATGACGACGAAAAACCAGCGGTAGAGAAGGGGCCGGAAGCCGAGAAAAAGATCGTGAGTGGTGCCGTTCGCACCGACCTGATTCTGTCTGCTGAAATCATGGTAATCGCGCTTGCCACGGTCTCCCATCAGGGATTCTGGTCACAGATGGCGAGCCTGGTGGTGGTGGCGTTTGTTATCACGCTGCTGGTGTATGGCGTGGTGGCGCTGTTGGTCAAGATGGATGATATCGGCCTGAAACTTGCCCAGCGGAATAATTCGGGAATTCAGGCCTTGGGCCGTGGGCTGGTGACGGCCATGCCCAAGGTGCTAGCGACCATCTCGGCCGTGGGCACCGTCGCCATGCTCTGGGTAGGTGGGCATATTCTGATGGCCAATCTGGGTGCCGATGGAACGGGTTGGTTCAACGCGCCCTATGCGTGGGTACACCATGTCGAGCACGGCATTGCCGAGGCAACCGGTGCCTTGGGCGGTTTGCTGGGCTGGAGTTTCAATACGCTGTGTTCTGCGGTGATTGGCTTGCTGGTAGGCTCAGTAGTGGTGGGTGTGTTGCACCTTATGCCGACTAAAAAGGTACACGCCGACTAGGCGCCTGCCATCATGATCGGCACGCTCGAAGTGACAATCGAAGTGAGAAAGCTAGTGGCGGTGATGGTGGGCGAGCTAACGGCTCAGGCCATTCATTTTGGAACGAATGGCCTGAAAAGATAAGCAGTACTTCAGAGAGAATTACCGCAAACCTGCATTGGCGTTAGGGCTGATTGAATCAACCTACCTCTGCTGTTTATATCGCGCTAGTCCTATAAGCATAGCGAGTGTCATCGCTGCCATGCCGCCAGTATAGGCGATAAGTGGCCAAGCGCTGCTTCCATCAAGTGCTATCACTGCCCCTGTGCCTATCACACCGACGATAAGGCTCTGAACGCAGAAGTGCAGGGCAACAGCAGTACCTGCCATCTCGCTGAATTCATGAAGCGCACCATTGGCTGTCACCGATGTTGTGAACACGATACCGACCGCAACCAGCCACATGGGTGACACGAAAGACCAGATGCTGGGTGTCAGGAAGATCTCGCCCACCCCAAGCAAGATCGCACTGAAAAGTAGCATTAGCATGCCACGAGCCACGCAGCCAGGGATTCCCCAGCGTGCCACGAAGCGCTTGGCGAAGCGTGTTGTGGCAATCATCACGATAGCTACCGTGGCGAAGGCAACGCTAAAACCCAGTTCAGAGAAGCCAGCCCCTTCGATGAGTACCCGTGGGGCGGTAGAAAAGAACACAAAGAAAGCCCCCATCGCAGTGCCAAAAGCCAGCGTATAAACCCAGAAGCAAGGGCTCTTAAGCACTAAGCTAAAATCGGCTCTGCTGGAGTGTTCTCTGCTTTTTCGTGTCTCATGCCATTTTGGTAATACGAAGGGGAGCGCTATGAGTGCAGAGAAACAAAGGGCAAGAAATATGCCTTCCCAGCCGAAATAACGCGCAATTAAGGCTCCTGCAATGGGGCCGAACGCGGGAACGAAAGCCAACATCGCGTTCATTAAGCTGTAGATAACTGCGCTCTCGGGGGTATCTGCATAAACGTCGCGCACCGTTGCGAAAACGGCCACTAGCATCGCGGCCGCCCCAGCAGCCTGTACTAGTCGTAGTAAAACGAAAAGCCAAGCTGACGTGGTAACCGCGAGTGCCAATGAAGTTGCAGCGAATACGAATACCCCGCCAATCAGAATCGGGCGCCGACCAAAGCGGTCTGAAAGCGGCCCGAATATAATCTGACCGACGCCAAGCATAATCATGTAGAGGGTAAGCGTTAGCTGAACTGCCTCGGGCGTTGTGCCGAGAATCGCTGGCATAGCGGGCACAATCGGCAGGTAAATGTCCATGCCGAGAGACGCGAGAATATTAAAGGGAGCCAGCAAAACCAGCGCTACCGGCAGGCTGTAAGTCCACAGCCGAGGATGTTTAATAGGCACGATAAAATCTCCGCGCAAATAAGATGATTTGGCGGCGGCCTACATGTAAGGAAGTGGTTTAAGCAGGCTGCCGCAACAACGAGAAAGCAGTGTTGCTGCGGCTTAGTGGTCTGACTTTTTTGAATCCATATATCGGTGCTTCATGACTGGCTTAACGACATTAACAGCTTAACAGGAATAAGCAGCGCAGGGCTATTTCATCCTTGAGCCGAATAAAAAGCCTATTCGGCTCAATTTGTGATCCGAATATATCATTTTAAGGCACCGTCCTCTTTTAACGCCTCCCGAACGAAAGCGCTGGGCGATTGGCCGAGCACCTTGCGAAACATGCTGGAGAAAGCGGCTGGGCTGTCGTAGCCGAGTTCCAGCGCGGTTTGGGTAACGGAACTGCCGGACAGTAGCCTGGGAATAGCCGCCATCAGGCAGGCCTGTTGGCGCCATACGCCAAAGGAGAGCCCGGTTTGTTGACGGAACAGGCGGTTGAAGGTGCGCTGACTGCAATGCAACTGCCGGGCCCATTCATCAGGCGGCGTGTGAATGTTTGGTTGGCCGAGAAACGCTCTGCACAGGTTGGCGAGTGGAATATCGTGGGGCAGGGGCGCAAACAGCGGCAAGGCCTGAGCCCGTTCCAGTTCGTATAGAAATAGTTGCGCCAGGGCACCATCGCGGCCGTTTTCGTCATAGCGCGCGGGGATGTGGGCGGAAGCCAGCAGTAGGTGGTGCAGGAGAGGCGTCACGACCAGCACCTCGCAGCTGGGCGAAGCGCGTGGCGCGACGTGGGGCTCGATATACAGGCTTCGGGTGCTCACTCCATTCATACGCACCTGATGGCGCTTGCCCGCAGGCAGCCAGACGCCGCTGTAGGGTGGCACCATCCAGGTGCCGTCATCCGTATTGACTTCCATCACGCCGCTCATGCCATAGAGAAACTGGGCACGCCGATGGGTATGGAAATCGAGGAGGGTGCCGGGGCGGTAATCAGTACCGATGGCCACTATGGGCCGTGCCACATGATCCACATCTGAAAGAGGCGTATTGAGCATTAGCGTGAACCTGGCTGAAACGCGTTGATGGTTGTCCGAATGACGAATGTCGGCCAATCCTCGCCAGCATATAGTGCCTGCTGTTTCGTTTCATCAGGAGAGTGCCGGTGTATAGCGTATTGCTTCTTTGTGGCGGGTTGGCCGGAGTGACCACCGTGTTGTTCGGTTTCGGCGGTGGGTTTGTGGTGGTTCCTTTGCTGTATACCCTGCTGATGGCCGTCCATGGGCTGGATAGTGGCATCGGTCAGGCGGCTATGCATATCGCGGTGGCTACCTCGACGGCGTTGATGGTCTTTGCTGCTTCACTGTCTACATGGCGTCACCATCAACTGCAGACTGTGCCGTGGCATCTGGTGCGTCCGTTGGTGGGCTATATCGCCATTGGGGCTGTGCTGGGCGCGGCGGCGGCCGTGTTGTTAAGTGGCGAGTGGGTGCGCTGGGCATTTATAGGCTATTTGGCCCTCACGATTATGGATGCCGTGCTGCGGCCCGGTTTTCTGCATCAAGCGGAGAGCGAGGTGCGCCCTATGGGGCGTGGGGTAACGGCGATGACAGGGACATTGATTGGCGCGGTGGCCGCCTTGCTGGGTGTTGGCGGCAGTGTGATGACCGTACCGCTCATGCGCCGTAGAGGCGCGAGCATGACGGCAGCCACCGCCATGGCCAACCCGTTATCGTTGCCCATGGCGGTAAGTGGCACCGCGACGTATGTGTTGCTGTCGGCAAATCACCCCGCGCTGGGGGACTGGTATGCCGGTTATGTGGATCTGCGCGCCTTGCTGGTACTCGCAGTGGGCTCATGGCTCGGCATCCGACTGGCATCGACTTGGATCGGGCGTATCCCTGAGCGTATTCATGCCAGGGTATACCTGCTACTGCTGACCATGGTGCTGGTGGTGATGATTTTTGTGAGTTGAAACGCCCAGATTTACTTGGCAGAATCATGGCGATATTTTGCTGTATAAATAAACAGCTTTTGTGGTAAGTTTTACTTAATCTCTGATTGTGGGCGCGCTTGAATCTCTCTTTTAGTATGGAAAGGTGACTACTGCCGTATTGAGTGCTGCTTGCTTGGGAGGTGCTTGTTTTAAAGACATAAAGCGTTTGATGTAAACCAGGGAGGCAGCACTCATGAATGATCAGCAAATACAGATATTCACCAGCGAAGATGGGCAATCACACCTCGAGGTAACGCTGGAACAAGAGACCGTTTGGTTAAGCCAGGCGCAGATGTGTGAATTATTTGGGCGTGAGCGTTCTGTCATTACGAAGCACATTCGCAATGTTTTTAAAGAAGGGGAGTTAGAGCGAAATTCAGTATGTGCAAAATTTGCACATACTGCTGAAGATGGCAAATCTTATCAGGTTGATCACTTCAATCTTGATGTCATTATTTCAGTTGGCTACCGCGTTAAATCTCCGCGTGGCGTACAGTTTCGCAAGTGGGCTACAGATGTTCTCAAACGATATTTGATTCAAGGCTATACCTTAAACCAGCGCCGCCTAACTGAGCGTGGCATAGAGTTTGAGCAGGCGGTGAGTTTGCTCAGCCGAACCCTGACCAATCAAGGCTTGGTTTCAACCGAAGGCGAAGCGGTTGCCCGTGTGATTAGCGATTACGCCCGCTCCTGGAGTTTGCTACAGGGCTACGATGAGCAGCAGTTGGCGGAAGTGGGCATCAAACAGCCGGGTATGCAGCCTTTAGGATTGGAAGAGGCACTTCAGGCCATTGGTGAGTTGAAACAGACTCTGATTGGCAAGGGGGAGGCCACCGAGCTATTCGGTCAGTTGCGGGGTGACGGTCTGACGTCCGCCCTGGCCACCATTGAGCAAGGCTTTGGGGATGAGCTTTTTTACCCTAACGTCGCCACCCGCGCCGCGCACCTGCTTTACTTTGTGATCAAGAATCACCCTCTGGCCGATGGCAACAAACGCTGCGGCTCGTTTCTATTCTTGTGGTACCTGCGCCGCAACGCCGCGTTGCTGGCAAAGCCAGTAGAGCAACTGATTAATGACAATACCCTAGTGGCCCTGGCCCTATTGGTGGCAGAAAGCCTACCGGATCAGAAAACGCTGATGATTCGACTGATCGAACATTTCATCTTGTTGCGATAGCTGTACCCCTCGCTGGCGACCCGCAGGGGCTTTGACCATTAAGCCTCTGCTATTCCATCCACTAGAAAAACGCGATAGTCGGCACCTTGGAAACGGTGTTTGCGGGCTTCCTGATAGGCGGGGCTTTCGTACCAGGCGCGGGCGGCGGCCATGTCGGGGAAGCGTAGAATCACCGCACCTTCCATGGCGCTTCCTTCTAGCACCTCAAAATCACCATAAAAGGCGAGCGGCTGTGGGTCGTGGCCTTCGCGGGCGGCTTTGGCCTTTTCGCTGTAGCGCTTCATTTCTTCGTTGTCGTGAGTGTGTTCACGGGTTAGTACGATGTAGGCGGGCATTCGGCTCTCCTCGTTGGTATTAAATGCGCTATGCAATCATACCTGTTGTTGCTTGGGCGCTGTCCACTTACTCTCATAGCCTTACTCTCAAACCCCAGCTCTCAAAACCTTGCTCCCAAAGCCCCATTAGCAAACCACCTACCTATTCGATTGCCTTGATAGCAACTGTCGGTATCATATTGTGGGTGTTGTCTATCATTACGCCCCTTTACCGCGAGCTTCTATGACCCAATCTAAAACGCCGTTCATTGTGGTGCTGAGCTTGGCATTGACCATGATGCTGGGCCCGTTTTCCATGGATACGTACCTGCCGGCTTTTCCGGTTATTGGCGAATCGCTGGGAGTTTCTCAGCAGGCGGTGTCGCTGAGCGTTTCAGTGTATGTCTTCGCGATGGCGTTTGGTCAGTTAATCGGCGGTGCGCTTTCAGACCGCTTCGGGCGCCAGCGGGTGTTGATGAGCGGCCTGGCGATTTTTGCGCTCTCAAGCATTGTCATTGGTATGGCGGATTCTTTGAACACGCTGCTCGTCGGGCGAGCTGTTCAGGCCCTTGGCGCTGGCTTTACTCTGGTATCTGTGCCGGCGTTGGTGCGCGACCGGGTGGCGGGCCGCGATGCCGCGAAACTGTTTTCGATGATGGGCTTTATCATGGTGCTGGCGCCTGGCATTGCGCCGAGCGTGGGCAGTGCGATTCTGGCGTTGGGTTCCTGGCACTATATCTTTTTCGCCTTGGCGGTATACGCGGTGCTGCTGGTACCGTTGTTGGTGCGGGTGCTTTTTACCGGTACGGGTAAGGTGTCTCGAGCGAAAAGCCCTAAGATGAGCCTGCTGGCGCGTTACAAACTGGTACTGTCGACAAAGCCAGCCCTGCCGTTCATCGTTTGGCAGGCTGCCTCATTTTCTACTCTGATGATGTTTATCACCTATGCATCATTTATCTATCAGGGGCATTTCGGCCAGTCGCCTTCAAGCTTTTCGATGCTGTTTGCGGCGAATATCGTCGCGATGCTTATCTTCAATATTCTCAATCGCGTGTTGCTTTCCAGGCTATCGTCACTGCGTATCCTGCAGCTGGCAACGGGCTGTCAGGGTGTTGGCATACTGTTGTTGGTGATGGCGGCTTTTATGGAGTGGCCGCTGTACGCTTTCTTGCCCGCCATGATGCTGACCATCGGTGCGGTAGGGGCGATCTCGCCGAATATTCAGGCCTGCTTTTTGGAGTACTTTCCCACCAGTGGCGGGACGGCCGCAGCGCTTCTGGGTGCGGCCCAGTTCGGTGTTGCCGGGCTGCTGAGCGCACTGTCTGCCATGTTGCCGCATACGCTTGAAGCGGTCATCCTGGCCATGGCCGCCTGTGGCTCGGTAGCGTACCTGATGCTTGCCCGCTCTATCATCAAAGGGCGTGCCGCTGTCGAGGAAAACTGAGCCAGAAGGTACGTAAGCACTTGCCAAAAGCCCCGTGTTGTCCAAAACATGGGGCTTTTTTATTTCGTGAACATGTGTTGCTGGCGGGTTGTCAATATGGCCAACTTTTAAAATAAATGATTATGATTGGCATTAGCGCTATTGACTCCGTGCTACCCCCTTTGGATACTCTCCCGGCCTTTCAAAAAAAAACCACGAAGCGAGCAGGGTAGGTTTATGTATTTCAAGGGGTCTTCAACATGATTGATAGCCGTAGCACAGCCCGGCGCAACGCAAATTGGTTACGGTGGCAGCAGGCCACTACCGCCATTCTGTGCGGCACGACGCTGGTGACTATTCCCATGATCGGGAATGCGCAGGAGACAGGCGAAGGCGTTGACGATAATGAGGACTATCGCCTTGCTCCTATTATCGTCAACGCTCAGGCCTACGCTGATGATGATGCCAATTCGATAGTGGCTCAGGAGCTATGGGTCGGCGGTAAGGTAGCTACCAGTATCCTCGATACCCCCGCCTCCGTGTCGGTCGTCACTGAGAAGGAGATCGAGCAGCGCAACGCTTCTACTACCGAGGAAGTGCTGCAATATACGCCAGGCGTTCTCACCGATTATTACGGCACCGATGATCGTAACGACTACTTTAAAATTCGCGGATTTCAGGCGACCACCTACCGTGATGGACTAACGCTAGGCTCAATGCGCGGTGTGCGTGAGGAACCCTATGCCTACGAGCGCGTTGAGGTGTTGCGTGGCGCCAACTCCACCCTGTTTGGCCCGGCGGATCCGGGCGGTTCGGTCAACTTCGTGAGTAAACGGCCACGCTTTGAGCGTTTTGGAGAGGGCTATCTCTCCTACGGTTCATTTGATGCAAAAGAGGCCGGTGTTGATGTGGGGGACACGCTGAACGCTGACGAGACAGTGGCCTACCGTTTTACCAGCACCATCCGGGACAGCGATCGCGAATACGATCACTCCAAAGACAACAATGGTTTCCTGATGGGAGGCCTGACCTGGGAGCCGACGGCGTACACCTCGGCAAGCGTTATCTTCGATTACCTGAAGCGTGACGACACCCCTAATAGCGGCGGTTATCCGCTTGATCGGGAGTACGACCGCAGCGAGTTCTTTGGCGAGCCCGGCTTTAACTATCATGACGTCGAGCGTACCAGTCTCACCGGGCAGTTCACTCATGATTTCAACAACGGGCTGACGCTGCGGGGGAATCTACGCTACAGCGACCTGACCGACGACTTCGGTTACGTTTATATCACTGACTCTGCGTCGCGCGTTGGCAGCGTGGTAGATCGCGACTACTTTGGTACCGACAACGAAGCCCAGGAGTTGATCGGCAACGCTATCCTGCAATACGACGCCCGCTTTGATCAGGTCGATAGCAGCACGCTCGTGGGTATCGAGTATCGTGATGCCTCAACCGAAGACCGTTCGTTTTACGGCGATGCGACCTCCATTGATATCGCAAATCCCGTCTTTAGCGGTGCCCCAAGTAGCCTGAATGTCTATAGCCGCAACAAGCAGGACTTCACCACCGAGTCGGTTTTCCTGACACAGAATTTGTCCTTCTATGACCGCTTCATCGTGACAGCGGGCGTGCGCAACGACTCAATGGATGTCTCAAGTACCAACATGGAGGGCGTTACCGATTCCGATGATTTCTCGGAGACCTCATTCCGTGGTGCACTGACCTATCGCGTCACCGACGAAATTTCTACCTATGTCAGCATGGTGGAGTCGGTCGCACCGCCCACGATTGGCGTCGATCCCGAGCGGGGCGAGCAGTACGAAATTGGTGCGAAATATTCTCCCTTTGGTACGAATGCGCTGTTTTCGGCGGCCATCTATGACCTGACCAGGGATGACGTCACCATCTCGGTTGTACAGGACAATGGCGTTATCGAGCGGGAAACCGTGGGTGAGTCCCGCGTACGGGGGCTTGATTTGGAAGCCAAGGCTGAGTTGACCGATAGCTTTAGCGTAGCCGGTGGTTACTCCTATATGGAGTCGGAAGTGGTGCGCGACAGCAACGCCTCCAGAGAAGGTAACGAGTTCACCGCGGCACCTAAACATACGGCGTCGCTGTGGGGCTACTATACCTTGCCACGCCAGGATATGAGTGTTGGCCTCGGCGCCCGTTATGTTGGCTCCTACTACTTTGATACTGCCAATACGTCAAAGAGCAGTGCAGCAACGCTCTTCGACGCGGCTTTCAGCTACCAGCTCACCAAAGACGCCGACCTAGCCGTTAATGTCAGTAACTTGCTCGACGAGCAACACGTGGTTGGTTCAAGCACGGCTGATTACTATAATCCGGGGCGCGAAATCAGTACGAAAGTGAGCTATCGCTGGTGATATAATTTCGTCTATATCCCAGCAATCGCAAAATGCCCCGACTTGGTTCGGGGCGTTTTGGTATCGGGCCAGTTCCCTGTGTGGCATAGAGTTCGAGCAGTTGTGACATCTGCTGAGTCTCACTCCGCCAATCAAGGCTTGGTATCATCGTGGGCAGGCTTTAATGCGATCTCTTAAATGACCCCTAATGTTAGAAAAGGCTGGCTGTAATGAATATTGATCTTTACCAGGTAGATGCGTTTGCCTCTAAACCGTTTGAAGGTAACCCTGCGGCGGTTTGCCCTCTGGAAACGTGGTTGGATGATGCGTTGTTGCAGGCAATCGCCACGGAGAACAACCTCTCTGAAACCGCCTTCTTTGTGCCGACCGAGTCTGGCTATCACCTACGCTGGTTTACCCCTTCTGTAGAAGTAGATTTGTGTGGTCATGCCACGCTGGCGGCGGCGTGGGTGATTTTTAATGCGCTGGGCGATAGCGCTGAAACACTGCAGTTCGAGACCCGCAGTGGGCAGCTTTTAGTGCAGCGTGACGGCGACGAGCTGGCGATGGATTTTCCCGCAAAGGTAGTCGAACCCTTGGCGATGGAAGCTGAGGTAAAGGCAGCGCTAGGGATTAACGAGATCGAAGAGCTGCTGATATCTGACGATATCGTGGTGGTGGTTAACGATGCGCAGTTGATTGAATCGCTAACGCCGGATATGCAGCAATTGAAGCACCTCCCAGGGCGCGGCATTGTCGTTACCGCGAAAGGCAGCGATGTAGACTTTGTCTCCCGTTGGTTCGGCCCCAAAGTCGGTGTGGAAGAAGACCCCGTTACTGGCTCGGCGCATACCTCGCTTGCGCCTTACTGGGCGAAAAAACTGGGTAAACGGCAGCTTACTGCACGCCAGGGTGGAGCCCGCAAAGGTGCGCTGAGCTGCGAGATAGAAGGCGACCGCGTGATTATCAAAGGCCGCGTTGCGCCTTACTTGAAAGGGGTGATTACGCTGCCCAGCTGCTAGGCCGCTTACCGCGCCGTTTCTCTTGTTTAATCCATCCAATGCCAGGGTGGTTCGTCCAACCATCCCTGGCCGAGGATAACGGTCTCGCCAAACTCTTTATTCAGAGCAATCGCGTTACAGGCAGCCTCTTTTTCCAAAGTGGCCACCAAGCGTGGCGCGTGGGAGACCACCCACACTTGGGTTTCCTGCGATGCGCGAATAATCAGGCGTCCTAGGGCAGGCAGCAGATCCGGATGCAAGCTGGTTTCCGGTTCGTTTAACACTAATAGGGAGGGCGGACGAGGGGTAAGCAGTGCCGCCACCAGCAGTAGATAGCGAAGCGTTCCGTCGGATAATTCCGACTGGTTTAAGGGGCGTAGTAGCCCATCCTGAAGAAATTGTAATAGGAAGCGGTTACCGGCGTCGGCTGCAAAATTGATGGTTGCACCGGGAAAGGCGTCTTCAATCGCCTCGTACAACGCTTCTCTGTCGCCAATCTCGTGGATGGTTCGTAATGCGGCCACTAGGCTGTGGCCATCGTGATCCAGCACCGGGGTGCGGGTACCAATCTGTGGTGTGCGGATAATAGATTGCGAATCGGTTCGGAACTGATCATAGAAGCGCCAACTACGAATGGCTTGCCGGACCGCATGAACCTCAGGTACGGCGATCGGGTCACTGATTTCGTTCAAAATGCTTTCGTAGCTATTGAGATGGGCGTCGTAAACCTGCCATTTGCGGCCAACACGCACTTTCACCACTGATCCGACTCGGTCGATCAGGCAACTGCTGGGGCGGCAGACGTCGCCAGCCCAGATACACTCGCGCTTTATCTCGGGGTCGAACTGGAACATGGAAGGGTCCCCGTAGCCAGCAAACCCCTGCGGCGCGGGCATTCCCAGTGAAATGGCGTAACCAAAGTCTTCACCCACAAAACCCAGCCTAAGGCGGGGATTGTTTCTCTTGGCGGAGCCTTCAATGGGCGCAGTGCCATCTTTCATGCTTTTGGTGAGTTTTTCCGGGCCAGCCCAAAAGGTGTAATCAAGCCCGCCTTCCTGGGCAATCGATGAGATCAAATTGCCTTTAGCCGTCTCTGCCAGTAGCCGCAGCGATTTATACAGGTTGGATTTTCCACATCCGTTGGGCCCGGTAACCACATTGAGACCTGTTAGGGGAGAGACAACGTTTTTCAGACTGCGATAGTTGGATACGGCAAAGGCGTTAATCATAGGTGCTGAGAGCCGCGATAAAAAGTTTACCTGGCTGTCTTTTCCGGAGGGGGCAGCATACGCAGACAAGCATCTGCCACTTGGTGTGCAAAGCGTGCACGGTCGTTAGCCTTGGCTGCAATGATATCGTCTGTGGCGCCATGCACCCCTGAATAAATAACCAGAGCCACTACCCTTGGTTCCTCCACTCGCCAGGTGCCCGCCAATTGTCCACCTTCAATGATGTCTAGCAGTTGATCAAGAAGGGCGTTCCTGGCTTGGTTAGAACGATCATGATGGTGATGGTTGGTGTAGACGATGTCGTGCGTTCGGTATGTTTGTGCATACACGTCGACGCTGACTTCAATCCATGTTCTCAATCGCTGCAGCCAATCGTGGTCTGGGCAGGCATCCAGGGCTTTCTGGAGGCGCGCTAGAAAGTCAGCCGTGTACCGTTCACCCAAAGCAACCAGCATGTCGTTCTTGGATGAGAAGTAGTGATAGAACGTGCCTTTGGCAACTTGGGCTTCCTTAACAATTTCGTTGATTGTTGTGGCTTCAACGCCTTTGGCCAAGAAGAGCTTTTCGGCGGCAGTCATCAGCTCATTTAGGCGAATTTCGGCTGGTTTGGTTCTTGGCACTTTAGCTGCCTGCGGCGTTGGCTTCGTTGTCTTATGATCCATTATGTCGATTTTTAACTCTTGGTTGGCTTCAACATCCCTTAGAAAATACGGCCTAGTTTAGGCGAGCTAAGGCTCAGAGCATAGGCGATCGATACTGTATAAGTCATTGACCGACGGTCGGTCGATTTGTATGCTTAAGCAAAGAGCACGCAATTTTCTATCTCACCGTAAGGAACTGTCATGCAGCCTTCTCGCCGCTACGGCGCATTGTGCGCTGTTTGTCTTGGAAGCTTTATTGCCACACTTGATATCAGCATCGTCAACGTGGCACTCCCTACCATGCAGACGGCATTACGCACCGATATCGTAGGGCTGCAGTGGGTAGTCAACGCTTATGCGATCTGCCTATCTGGGTTCATGCTGTCTGCGGGTCCAATAGCGGATAGGTATGGTCAAAAGCGCGCTTGGCTCAGTGGTGGTGTCATCCTGTTCACACTGGGCTCGGTACTGTGCGGCTGGGCGCCGTCATTGCCGGTGTTGCTGGTGGGTAGGGCCATCCAGGGAACTGCAGGCGCTTTCCTGATCTGTGGTGCTATGCCTATTCTTACCTCTGCCTTTCCCAATCCAAAGGAGCGTTCGCACGTAATCGGTGTTTGGTCAGCCTCCAACGCCTTGGCGCTAATCCTGGGGCCGTTATGCGGGGGGCTATTGCTGCATCATTTTGGCTGGCAGAGCATTTTTTTGATTAATCTTCCTCTGGGGATATTGGTCGTTGTGCTAGGCATGTACGGCATTACCGAGCGTAAGTATCCCGAGCACGCTGCACGTGATCCGTTGGGCCAAGTTCTCAGTGTGGTAGCCCTGGGCGCATTGGCGTTTGGCATGATTGAGGCAGGGAATAATTTCACAATGGGGGGCATTGCATTGATTGTCGCCGCGATCAGCTTTGTTCTGTTCGCGGTGGTAGAAAGTCGAGTAGAACGGCCTTTGCTGCCGATAGCCCTTCTGCAGGAGCGCGCTTTTTTAGTGGCGAATTTCGCCTCGTTCATATTGGGATTTTCTTACTACAGCAGCCTGTTCTTTTTCTCGATTTTTCTCCAGCAGATTCAGCATTGGTCGCCTGTTGAGGCTGGCTGGCGCATGATGCCGCAATTTGTCATGACGCTGTGTGTTTCTCTGCTATTTGGAAGATTAAATAAGCTGATTCCCCTGCAGCGGTTAACGGCAGTTGGCTACGGCTTCGCTGGGCTTGCTTTGCTATTAATGGCAACGGCCACGGCACAAACACCTTACTGGATTGTGGGGGGATGGTTTGCGTTACTCGGTATCGGGGTGGGGCTGGCAGTTCCTGCCACTAGCATTGCCGTGATGAGCCTGGCACCGGCCAAACTATCGGGAGCCGCCTCTGCAACAATGAATGCACTCCGCCAAGCTGGCATGACAATTGGTATTGCGCTGCTTGGTACACTAATGAGTGAACGGGCAATTGATGTTTTTGCCTCTGCTTCTGCCGTAGTTGAGAGAGGAGTTGATAAAGGAGTGGGTAGTGTGGAACAGATTGCGCGCGAGGCTATTACTCAGCACGTATTCCCCAACACCTCAATCGCTCTTCAAGACCTTTTTACCCGCGCGATGGAAAGTGGTTTTCATTTGGCAATGTTGTTGGCAGGGCTCGCCTGTTCTGGCGTACTAAGTTTGCTGCTCATGGGTAATATTCATGCAGGCCAACGATATAGCCCTGGTTCCAGTCCATAGATGACACTGTAACTTCCTCTAGGCGTGTTAATCGCTGTCTCAAGGTGGAAACTACTCTGTCAGGCCGTACGCTACCCGCTAAGGGAAATTAGCAGGGTGGTTGGCAGGGATAAAGGTCGTAGGCTCTGCCACTGGAGGTAGCTGCTTGTTTTCCAGAGTTGCCAAGGCAATCTTGTAGCAATCCTCGATATGTCTGTTGCCCATGTACTTCATGGCAGTAAAGCTAATACTGCCTGCCACAGCGCTGCCAATAAAGGGAACAAACTTAGAAACACCTTTGGCAGCAACTTTAACGCCCATCTTGTTCAGTAGCGTTATGATTAACGTTTTGGTGATGTATTTTCCGGCTAACTTGCTTCCCGTATTGGAAATGGCGGTCATCACAAAAAGCTTAGTTTCAGTATCTAGGCTTTCGATTTGTTCAGGCGATAAACCAAACTGGGCATTAATTTTGGGAATTATGCGCATCAAGATGGCCACGTCTGAGCCGATATCCAGCCCAGGTATGGGAATAATGGCGGTGCCTGCCGAGATCCCTGCGCTTTTGGTCACCATCGAATAGCATGACTTTTTAATGGCGTCGAGTTGTTCCCTTGTCTCAATCATGCGGTGTTCCTTTGTTACGATACTGAACTGCGATATTGCAGGGGGCAGCCTTTACGCTGTCACTTCTCCGCATCCCCGCTCGGTGCAGGTGGGTTGGTGGTCATACAGCGTTTGAATGATCTGACAGTTAGCCGCCTTGCCGCCTCGGCATTGATGCACCACTTGTCGCAGTTCCCCCGCCAGTGCTTGTAAGGCAGCGATGCGTTCTTCTAAGTGCTCTAGATGACGGCTGGCAATATTATCGGCGGCGGTGCAGTCGGTGTCGGGGTTGTCGGAAAGTGCTAACAACTCCTGAATGCTGTGCAGATCTAACCCCAGGCTACGGCCATGGCGAATAAAGCCAATGCGTTCTAATGCCGCCTGATCATAAGACCGGTAGCCTTGCTCTCCCCGCTGTGGCGGTGCCAGTAATCCCAGCTTTTCATAATGGCGAATGCTTTCCGGCGAGCATCCGGTTCGGCTAGCAACTTCACCGATACGATAGTAGCGTTTCATTGGCTTGACCCTGTAACGATTACAGGGTTTAGGCTAGTCGTTATTCTCTTGACTAACAAGCAGGTAACCGACGATGAGTTTGATCAATGAGCTATTGAGTATTGCGTTAAGTGCCGCGCCTTGGCTGCTGCTGGGGCTGGTGATTGCGGGATTAATTAAGGCCTTAATGCCAGAGCATCTATTACAGCGTTGGATGGGAGGGCGTGGACTGGGCAGCATTTTACGCGCAGCGGTGATTGGTATGCCGTTGCCACTGTGTTCGTGCGGGGCGATTCCCACCGCACTGGCGTTGCATCGGGGTGGGGCGGGCCGTGGGCCAACCACGTCTTTCCTGATTAGTACACCCGGCGTTGGGGTGGATTCAATGCTCATTACCAGTGTGCTCTTGGGCCCTTTAATGGCCCTGGCGCGAGTGTTGGGAGCCTTGGTAACTGCCATAGTGACGGGCATTTTAGTGGGTTTTACCGGCCAAACTGCACTGCCGAAAAGCACTTCTGTTAGCAGCTGCTGTGCATCAAAAGGAGCTGATGATGGCAATGCTCACACACATGCCACTGAGTCGACGGGGGTGATCGCAGGGTTAAAGTATGCCTTTAGTGATTTATTGGATGACATCAGTAGTTGGATGTTTGCCGGTTTATTGCTGGCGGGGGTGCTGGTTACCTTTGTGCCGCCGGAAACCCTGGTAGGTTTTTCGGGTGGCTTGTTGGCGCTCATCCTTATGGCAGTCATCGGTATTCCTTTATATATCTGTGCGACTGCAGCTACACCGGTTGCCGCTGGCTTGCTATTGGCGGGCATTTCACCGGGGATGGCGTTAGTTTTCCTACTGGCTGGCCCTGTGACGAGCCTAGCCACCCTGGCTATTCTGCGGCGTGAGTTTGGCAACCAAGCGTTAGCGGTTTATCTCGTCAGCATTCTGCTGGTGACGGTGCTGATTGGCTGGGTGTTTGATCAAGGGCTGGCGATGATAGGTTGGGATCCGGTTCAGCAGGCGAACCAAGTTCAGGAGCTGCTACCTGCATCTGTCGAGTGGTTGGCTTTAGGCGCACTGGTACTGTTCTCTATTCGTCCTATGCGTAAGCGGTTGTTGGGGTTTTAGGTCGCTAACCACTAATAAGAGTTTTTGAAAATTTAAGATAAACAGAGCTAGTTCATACCAGTCGTTAACTTTAGAAATGCACTTGTGCTAGGAGGCGTCGACCATAAATAGAGCCATTTGGGTGCCAGTTTTATAGGCATGCAAATGGCTCTTTTGGAAGCGTAGCCGATACTTTCCTCTTTCCTCTTTCCTCTTTCCTCTTTCCTCTTTCCTCTTTCCTCTTTCCTACCTTATTCCGGAAATGTCTCAGTAACCCTTATTTCTCTTGACCTCAAGTTAACCTGAGGTTTTACAGTAAGCGCCGATTCTTATTTAGCAATGGCCGATAAAGGGTGGGCAGTGGGTATGCGCAATAGCAATTCGAGATCAATACCGTTGGTAAGAACGATCCTGCTGATCATTCTTATTGGGCTCAACCTGCGGCCATCCATGGCAGCTATTGGGCCGCTGGTTGAGGCAATCCGTCACGATGTAAGCCTTTCATTTACACAGTTGTCGCTTTTAACCACGTTGCCGGTATTAGCGATGGGGCTGGGGTGTTTTGCTAGCGCATTGCTCGCAAAGCGGATCGGCTTTAACAGCGTGATTACTCTGGCGCTTGTGTCGATTGCTTTATCGGACGCGTTGCATTGGTTTGACTTCGGGTATGCAGGTTTATGGACAGCTGCACTGGGCGCCGGCATTGGCATAGCGTTTATCCAGGCCGCACTTCCTGCGGTGATAAAACAGGCAGCAGGCGAGAAAACCCCAATGGTGATGGGGTTCTATATTGCCTCCATTATGGGGGGCGCGGCGCTTGCCTCTGCCATTACCCCTGTAGCGAGTGATTATATTGGCTGGCAGAACGCCTTGGCGTTATGGGGGCTTTTAGCACTTGCAGGGCTCGTTGGCTGGGTGATGCGCAGGCAAGTACTGCCAGCCCCTAGTCAAAACAACAGCGTTAGCATCGCTTTTTCAGCGATGGCGCGGCAGCCTCGGTTTTGGTCGTTGGCGATTTTCTTTGGTTTAGGCACATCGGGTTATACCTGCCTTCTTGCTTGGATTCCGCCCACCTTTATCCATTTAGGTTGGTCTGAAACGCAAGCGGGGCTGGCGCTTAGTTGGCTAACGGCCATCGAGGTGATGGCTGGCCTAACGTTTCCGGTACTGGCTCAACAAATGAAAGACCGTCGCCCGGTGTTATTGCTGGTACTGCTGTTGTCGGTGACGGGCTTTTTGCTTCTTGGGCTAATGCCTAAAACCATGGCTTGGTTGGCAACCGCGCTGTTGGGGTTAGGAATTGGTGGCCTTTTTCCCTTAAGCTTGATCATCACTATGGATCACTCAGACGACCCTGTGCTAGCTGGCCAACTGACTGCTTGGGTGCAGGGCATCGGCTATCTCATTGCTTCTTTAGCACCTATCGCGGCGGGGTTGATAAAAGACTTGCTGGGAGGGTTTGAGCAGGCATGGCTGATGCTTGGGGTGATTTTTATTGGACTGATAGTGATGAGCCTCCGTTTTGATCAATCTAAAGCGCCCCAGCAGCTACGCTTTAGTTAGGGCAAGGAGATTCTCGGCAATCTCAATGGAAAAGATAAAACGCTAGTGCCCTCGGTTCGTTGGCACTCAGTTTAATCCAACCACTGCCAGGGCGGTTCGTCCAGCCAGCCTTGACCCAACATAATCGTCTCACCAAAGTCTTTATTCGGAGCGATAGAGTTGCAGGCCTCGTCGCTTTCCAGAGTTGCTACTAAACGTGGTGCGATCATTTAGTTGTTTAAGGCGTATCCTGGCAGTACCGCCTCGGCCTCGAAAGCGATCAGCCATTCCGGCTCGGCAAGGCCGTGCACTATCAACCAAGTGGCCGCTGATGGCGCGGTGGGAAAGCGGTGTTTTAGTGCCACCATCAAGTCCTCGCGACATTCTGCGCTTCCAGGAGTCTATCGAGGCCGCCACTAGAAGCGCCGCTACGTAGCAGCGCATAGTCCTATGAGAAGTATTCCTGCTTATTCAGGTAATTTTGCAATGACTTTGATTTCAAAATCGAAACCCGCCAGCCATGTCACACCAACCGCCGTCCAGTTCGGGTAGGGTTTCTCCGGGAACGCGCGCGTCTTGGCTTCCATTACCGTGGCAAACTGAGTTTCCGGATCAGTATGGAAGCTTGTCACATCAACGATGTCCTCGAAGCTTGCGCCCGCTGCTTCCAGTACTCTCTGTAGGTTGTCGAAAGCAAGCTGCACCTGGGCGGCAAAATCTGGCTCGGGAGAGCCGTCTTCACGACTGCCGACTTGGCCCGACACAAACAGAAAGTCGCCAGAACGAACGGCGGCGGAATAGGTGTTTTGGTCATAAAGCGCCTGGCGGCCGGAGGGGAAAATAACGTCACGCTTAGCCATGTGAATCTCCATCAGTAGGTCGGCACCGACCCGTTGTTTACGATGAAGTCACTTTAAGCCCCCATCTTGGGTGGATAAACGGCGAATTCTGTTCAACATTATTTGTAATTTTCAAACAATCACGGGGGATGGTATAGCCATGGATCGCTTTAACGCCATGCAGGCATTTGCCCGAGTAGTGGAAACGGGCAGCTTTACCAAGGCAGCCGAGACGCTCCACATGAGCAAGACCAGCGTGACGCAACTGGTGCAACAGCTAGAGGCGCGCCTGCGTGTAAAGCTGCTCAACCGCACCACACGTAAGGTTAACGTTACGGCTGACGGTGCCGCCTATTACGAGCGCGTTATAAAGCTATTAGCTGATATGGATGATGCTGAAACCAGCCTGTCCAACGCCTCGGTGTTGCCTCGCGGCCGACTAAGGGTGGACGTGCCCAGCCCTTTCGCGCGCATGATCTTGATTCCAGCGTTGCCTGCTTTCCACGCTCAATATCCCGATATTCAAATCGATATGGGGGCGAGTGATCGCATGGTGGATCTGATAGGTGAAAGCGTGGACTGTGTGGTGCGCGGCGGAGAACTCACGGATTTATCATTAGTGGCGCGCCGCGTAGGCGACCTTCAGATCGGCGTTTACGCAGCGCCGAGCTATCTGAAAAGTGCTGGTTTGCCTTTGCACCCGCAAGAACTCTCTGCTCCGCCTCACTACATTGTAGGGCTCCGATGGGCCCGTGCCGGAGTGGATTCACCCTATGCCATGTACCGCAACGGGGAGCGCGTCACCGTACAAGGGCGCTATGTGATTTCGGTCGACGACGGTAATGCCGGTCTTGCGGCAGGCCTAGCAGGGCTCGGCGTAGTGTGGCTTCCTGACTACATGGCCAGGGAACACGTATCTCGCGGGGAGCTGGTTCGCCTATTTGATGGTTGGTATCTTGATCCAATGCCGATGTACGTCGCTTTCCCACCGAATCGACATGTAAGCGCCAAGCTGCGCGTGTTTATCGATTGGGTCGTGGAGTTGATGGCTCAGCATGCGCCCATGATTGATCGACGGGAACAACAGCGATACAAGTAGCTAGTTCACTCGCGCTTTACCCTGGTAATTCCATGAGCGGACACTTATTTTTTTAGCACGGGAGCGCTCGGGGCTTTATGCATAGACTTAATCTTTGGCCGCTCCGCCATAATGCGCGCAAGACGCTCTAAGGCCAGTTCGAGTCGTTCAACCAAGCCTTTCATAAGCACGAGACGGTCGGCGGGAATGTCACCGTAGGTCTCAATCGCCGCTTCCAACTGCTTACCGGCTTCGCGAATGCCTTGGGGCGGCCGCCCGTTGGCACTCTCTGCAAAACCGTTGGCTAGCGTCTGCAGTAGGTCTTGGTGCGTTCGGCGGATTAACGGATGCAGCGCATCGTCGAGACGGTCACGTAGGCGCAACATCGCGGTGCCCAAGTCGAGCCCTGTCAGGCCTAAAATAAACAGATGGCGTTGGTCCTCGGGGAGCATATCGTCGTGCTGAGCGAGTTGCAGTAGTCGGTCGGCCATATGGCCGCTGAAGCGGGTTTCAGCATCTCGAATCGAACGTCGGCGTAGCCCATCGATATCCTGGGAAATTGCCTTAATCAGACGCCGCCGCCTAAGTCGTGCACCTGGCCCAGGCAGTAGGCGAAAAGCCATAACGACGCAGGTTAGCCCAATCACCACGGCCACCACCCGGTTGGCGAAGCTGTCGAAAGTGAAATCCATGCCGTTGCCAGGCATGGTCAGCAGAATGTTGAAAATAGCAAAGGCTAAACAGTACCCCATGGTGGCCGGGTTCGTGGCTCCCAGTAAGCCTAAAAATAGTGGCGTGCCAAACAGCATCGCTAGCATCGGAAAACCATTGGCTTGGGAGAGCAGTACATGGCCGAACAGAAAGGCGCTGGGAATCGCCGCCAACATGCCTTTGTAAAACATCATCGTGATAGCTACTGGGTTTTCGCGGCTGGCGAAGAAGGCTGAGAACAACGTGCCCAGCATCATAGCGATCATGGCGCTATTCCAAGCGGTAACAATCCAGAAAGTTGCCAGTAGCGCAAACAGCAATCCCGAGCGTATGGCGTTAATACTGGCGGCAAGGTGGTCACGGTGCCAAGCTAGCGGCGATGAGCGTAGTTTATGGCGCCCCGGTGAAGCAATTGCCTCGCGGGCGTCGAGCATCACTAGCGCATGGCCAATCGATTCGCGAAGTCCCAAGCGAAGGCGCTGGTCGAGCGGGGCGATGCTGTTCTCATGGTCACTTTCATGAACCTGATGGCGTAGCACCTGGAGTGCTTTTCTTGCTTTAGCGACCCCCTTGACGTGTTCTGCCTCACGAAAGCCCTGAGCGCCCCGGCATGCAAGCTCGATACTTTGTGGGTCGAGCCGATCGGCGTGGTCGTACATCAGTTGATGAAGTGCTTGGAGGTTGGCGAAAAAGCGCAGCGTACGCCGCGTTAGTACATGGGTGGCGCGCACTCGGCCAGGGCCGACAGGGCCCTCAAAACGGGCCGCTTGGCTATCGGTTTCCAGTAGTGTTAATGGCGCTAGGCTACTCCGCAGAGCTTTCTGCATCGCTGGAATATCGTTGCTGGCTTCCAAACGCAGGGCGGCATGCTCGAAGGCTTCGTTGATGACGCTGTCGGCCTGGGTGGCAAGGTGCGTGCCCACATGGGATGGCCAGAGTAGCGAGCTGACCAGCATCGCGCAGACTGCACCTAGCCCCAGTTCGGAAAGCCGGGCCACGGCGATATCGAAAATACCCGCTGGTGTGCTGCCGCTGGAAATCACCACAATCAGCATCGCGGTGACGGCAGCCATCAGGCAGCCGTAAGTGTAGTTGTTACGCCACAGTGAACCGACATACGTGCACAGCATAATCCAGGCCGTCAATACGATCAGTGCGGGTATGCGCGCTTGGACGAACAGCGCCATTATCACGATACCTGCAACGGCCCCGATAACAGTGCCGCTAAGCTGGCAGATGCCTTTTTCGATCACCATGCCGCTCATCGGTCGAACCTGGAGAAAAGCAGCCGACATTAGCGCCCAGTAAGGTCTTTCCAGGTCGAACCAGAGAGCCACATAGAGTGCCAGCATCATTGCCAAGGTGGTTTTGATAGCGAACTTGACCGCCGTGGCATTGGGCGTCAGGTAGGTATTAACAAACGGCGACATGAATCACTCAGGCTGTTCGGCAGCGTGGACGCGTACCGTTGCTGTCATACCGACGCTAAGCAGCGTGTCGTCAGGGACGTTGTCTAACGATATGCGCACTGGGATACGCTGTGCCAAGCGCACCCAGTTAAACGTTGGCGCCACCTGCGGTAGCAGTTGCTGGTTGAGGGTGGTGTTGCTATCGGCAATGCCTCGGCCAATACCCGCCACCCGGCCATCCAGATGGGGAGCGCCGTTCATTAGAATGATCTCGACCGGATCGCCTACGTTGATCGACGCCATTTTGGTCTCTTCGAAATAGCCCACCACGTAATAAGAGTTGGCGGCGATCAGTGCCATTACCGAGGTGCCGCGATTTACGTAGTTACCCGCCACAAATTGCACGTTAAGTACATGGCCGCTGACCGGCGCCGTTACTTGTGTTCGTTCTAAATCAAGCTGGGCACTGATGAGGTCGGCCTGGGATTGGTTGAGATCGGCGGCAGCAATACGTGAGTTGATTTGGGCAACCTGCTGGTCTTCTGCACTAATCGCACGACTGCTACGCAGTTGATTCCGCCGGCTCTCTTCCGCGCGGCTGAGTTCGAGCGTTGCTTGACGGTGTTCAACCGTGGCCTGGGCTCTGTCGACTGCCGTTTGATAACGGGTGTCATCAATCTCAAACAGTACGTCGCCCTGGGTAACGTAATCGGTATCGGTGACATTGAGCGTATGCACCCAACCCGATACATCAGGCGCAATCGTGACGACCTCTGCATGAATGCGAGCGTCGCGGGTCCAGGGAGTATAAAGATAGTAACGCCATAGCCAAGTACCGGCGGCAATAGCAAGTGCGACAATAACCAGAGTAAGTAGCAGCCGGAGCGAATGGCGCATCAAGAACCCCCGAGCAGGATAGTAAATACACAGGTAATGCCAGCCGTAAGGATGACGAAGAGCGACAGGTCGAACCACGCTGCGTACCACAATGTATGCTGCCCCAGCACCCAGTGAAGCAGCGTGCGGGTCACCAGCGTGACAATGAAGCCCAAGAGGGCATAGATCAGCAGTGGGCTAAGAAGGATGCCACCGACAGCGATTTCCTGAAGACCCATAATATCCTTGAATAGCTGGAGAACAATAATAGAAACAATATGAGTACGTTAACTCTCGGAGGGTCAGTTGTTTTGCGACCGCTTCTGACACTGCCAATAATCAGCAGTATAGAAAGCGTAAGCTAATCTTGCTTTATCGAAATACGCTCTGTTCAGGTGTTAAGCATGAGGCCGATCTATGCACAACCGCCAAGCGGCACTCTTCATGCCACTTGGCGTGCACGAACTGAGCTAGTGTTTCGTGCGCATGACGATGATTAGCTGTGTTGCCGCACCTACCGCGGCGACAACCCCCGCCCCCATCGCTAGTGTCGAAACGGGAAGCTGGAGGGCCAATATAATGCCTCCGCTGGCAGCGCCTATCGCACTGCCTAAATAGAGCGCTGATTCATTGAGGGCAACCGCCAGGTTACCGTCGCCGTGGGGTTGGCGCGTACGAATCAGCTCGTTGTTTTGTGGCACTTGCAGCGCCCAGCCCACAGCCCCCCAAAGCGCAATAGGCAGTAACGTCAGCAGTGGGTGAACCGACGCCGTGACAGGCAGAGCAATGAGCGCTAGAGAGAGCAGCAACATAATCGCCAGGGTAATCACAGGGCCGATAAATCTGTCCACCAGAGGCCCAATCAGAAAACTGCCCACGACGCCGCCAATCCCCCATACCCATAAATAGCCGGTAATCGACTGAACAGCGCCTGATTCGGTGGCCGTCATAAAAGGGGCGATAAAGGTATACATACCCAAACTAGCAACGGCGCCCAATAAGGAAACCGCCAGAATGGCCATGGCATGCGGGGCTTTCAAAATAGCCAGTTTGCGGGCAAGCGGCAGTGACGGTATGGAGGGGAGTGCAGGCAGTTTGGTGTGAAGCCCAACATAGGCGATGATGCCGAGTACTGAAATAAGCCACATCGCTGACGCCCAGCCTAAACGTTCCGCCAGCAATAGGCTGAAAGGCACCCCTAACACTGTACCACTCGCCATGCCGCCCATAATAACCGCAATGGCTTTGCCTCGATTTACTTCGGGCGTAATGGCAGCAGAAGCTGCAATGCCCATCGCAAGATAAACCCCTGCACCAACGCCAGCGACCGCCCGCCATATGGCGAGGGATATAAAACTGGTGGCCAGGGCGCTGGCGATATTGGCCACAATAAACACGGCTAGCGCCAGTAGTAAGCCCGTGCGTTGATGATGACCGGGCAGAAGGGCAACAACGACAGGCGAGCCTAAGCCATAGGCTAAGGTAAATGCCGTGACTAGCTGAGCAGCCGTGGCAGCAGAGACACTAAAGGCATCTCCAATGAGTGGAATGAGCCCTGCCGTTACATAAGAGGCCATCCCAAGCGCAAACGCACCCAGTGCCACTAGATATACCGATAGACGAGATTGGTCAGCCATCACGCTCTCCATGTTAATTAAGGATCGAAAAATCACCGGGCGTTCTGCCAGCGAAGGGCTATTCTGGAGAGGCTTTAAGAGGGGTACAATTTAACTGTTTATGCTATTACTAAAAGTGCTAGGTTATTAAAAGTGCTAGCTTATTAGAAGTGATGAGTTCTCAAAGGTAACAAAATGACTGCACCCCGGACGCTGACTCGAGCGCGGCAAGATTTGGCTGAATTTCTCCGTAAACATCGAGAGAAAATCGCCCCGGAAGAGATGGGCCTGCCTCGTGGCCGCCGAAGGCGTACGCCGGGGTTAAGGCGCGAAGAAGTCGCCGCCTTAGCGGGCGTGGGACTGACTTGGTATACCTGGTTAGAGCAGGGGCGCGATATTAGCGTATCGGCGACTTTTCTGGACAATCTAGCCAAAGCGCTTAAGTTGGATGCGGCTGAGCGACGCCATTTGTTCTTACTGACTCATCAGCGGTTACCCTCTGAGCTAGGCAAAACCTGGTGCAGCGTGCCACCGCTGATCCAAACGTTGATGGACGATTTGCCGACACGACCTGCGTATATTCTTAACTTACGCTGGGATGTGCTGGCGTGGAACGGTGCCGCCGATAAGCTGTTCAACTTCTCGTCCCATGTGCCTGAGCGCCGCAATCTGCTGTGGCTGCTATTTACCGACCCTGGTATGCGTCAGCGCTTATCACCCTGGGAAGCGCAGGTCAGCCAAATGCTCTCCAGCTTTCGGCGCGACTTTGCCCGTGCGGCGCAAGACCCCGCTATTGATGAGCTTGTCGAAGAGTTAACCAAGGTTTCGCCTGAGTTTAAGCTGGTGTGGAAAACCCAGGAGGTCAACGCCCCTTGCCAGGGAGTGCGTCATCTTTACCTTGAGGAGCTGGGCGAGGTGGCGTTCGAGCACACGACACTCACTGTCGATGAAGAGCGCCACTTACGGCTGGTTTATTATGCCCTCAAGGGGAGCGACGCCGAGGAGAGGTCCTTTCATGAATGGATCGCCGCTAGTGAGGGCGATAGTATTCTTAAAGAAAATAATAATGATTTGTATTAACTAATGGCTGTTATTAGAATGTCTCTCCGTTTGCTGATCGTTTATCGGAGGGGGAATGCCTGTTTCAGCTGAGAATACGCCATTGGCCGAGATGTATAATGCACATCATGGCTGGTTGCAGCGTTGGCTGCAGCGCAAAACGGGCTGTAGCTGGCAGGCGGCTGATCTGGCTCAGGATACCTTCCTGCGCATTCTCTCCTCCCCAAGTAATTCCTCCCAAATTAGCAAACTGCATGAGCCACGTAACTTTCTGACCACCATCGCCCGCCGGGTATGGGTGGACTTTGTGCGTCGGGATGCATTGGAAAAAGCCTGGTTAGAAGCCTTGAAGCAGCAACCTGAGCCGGTGGTTGTCTCGCCAGAAGAGCAGGCCTTGATTCTGGAAACCCTGTTGCAGATTGATGAAATGTTGGAAGGGTTAGGCAACAAGGTAAGCCAAGCATTTTTGCTCTGCCATTTGGAAGGGCTGCGTTATGCCGAGATCGCCGAACGCTTGGGGGTGTCCGTCAGCTCGGTGAAAAAGTACATGGCTAAGGCGACTGAACATTGTCTGCTGTTGATGTGCGAAGAATCGCTATGAGCGATACCCAGTCAGCCCGCAAAGATACTCTCAGAGCGGCTGCCCGCTGGTACGCACTGCTGTGCTCGGAGGATGTTACTGAGCAGCAAAAACAGGCACATAATGCTTGGTTGGAAGCAGATCCGGATCATGTTCAGGCTTGGCAGCAGGTGGAAAAACTGCGTCAGCAATTGCAGGTGATGCCTGGCACTCTTTCGCTCAATGCGTTGCAGATCAAACAACGCCAGAGTCATAGCCGACGAGCCGTGCTGCGCGGCTTTGCCTTGTTGGCAGTAGGAGGTGCCCTGGGCTCGTTGGCCTGGCAGCAGGCACCTGTGGAAAGCTGGATGGCCAGCCACCGTACCGCACGGGGCGAGCGGCGCCAATATACGCTGGCGGACGGTACGCAACTGGTGCTCAATACCGCCACCGCACTGGATGTAGTGGAAACCTCGACTGCCCGGTTGATTCGCCTTTATGCAGGCGAAATCTTTATTCGCACGCGGGATGGAACTGGAAACGTGACTGCTGCCAAAACGCTTCAAGTGCATACCGAGCAGGGCGCTGTGGTGCCGTTGGGCACCGTGTTTACCGTGCGTAAGCTGGATACGTCGACCCAGGTTACCGTGATGGAAGATCAGGTCGAGTTGATCCCGCAGTCGGCGGGTGGTGAGACGCAACGTCTTGTTGCCGGACAGCAGGCGCAGATGAGCTCGATTAATGTGGAAGTCGTCACCGCCAACGCCCAGGCGGATAGCTGGACGCGCGGTCTACTGGTGGCGGTGGACTGGCCACTGAGCCGTTTGGTAGCAGAGCTGAGCCGGTATCGCACAGGTGTACTGCGCTGTGCCCCCTCTATTGCTGGGTTGAGAGTGTCAGGCGCTTTCCCTATTGATGATATCGACCGGGCGCTCCAAGCCATTGCCAATGCGTTGCCGGTTAGCGTCGACCGCTTGACCCAATATTGGGTAACCCTAAAACCTAGCGAATAAAAAGTTGAATTATTTATTGTCCCTTTTTCAATCTCGTTCGACCCAGAGATAAAGCAACCGATTCTGGAATTGACGAGATTACGATGACCACACCCTTTAATCCCAAGCAGACACTCATATCACTTCGATACCACCATGATGGCAAACCCACGCGTGCGCTTGGCGGCATCGCCCTGGGCTGCGCCCTGATGAGTTCGATGGTGTTGTTGCCTCTTCAGGCAGCGCAGGCGCAAACAGCGGACGGACGGGCACAACAGGCTGCTAGCCAACAGGCATACAACATCGAACCGGGAGCACTGGGCAGTGTATTGAGCCAGTTCGCTAGTCATGCGGGCGTTGTGTTGTCTTTTTCTGCTTATCTCACTGAAGACCTGCAAAGCGTTGGATTGCATGGACGTTATAGTGTGGAAGAGGGATTCGCCCAGTTGCTGCAGGGCAGTGGTTTGAAAGTGGTCAAGCGGGGGCCTGCGGACTATGTCATGGAAAAAGCGTCTAGCGCAGAGAACATGGTGTTAGATACCGTGGAAGTGGTGGGCAACCGAATCGATAGTGATGGTTATTTGGCCTTTAGCACCTCGGCAGGTAGCAAAACCGATACGCCGCTGATAGAGCTTGCGCAAAGTGTCAGTGTGGTCACCGAAGAGCAGCTTCGTGACCGCCAGCCGTCGTCCGTAGAGCAGGCGGTGGCTTACACGGCTGGGGTTCGAGTGGAAGCGTCGGGGATGGACCCGCGCTTTGACTTGATCTCGGTGAGGGGGTTTCCGACGGTATATCATGGCGATTTTCTTGATGGCTTGCGCCAACCCAATAGTGGCTGGCTCTCTTACTATTCCACCGTGCCCTATAACCTGGAGCGCATTGAGGTAGTTAAAGGCCCCGATTCGATGCGCTATGGTCAGCTTTCACCCGGTGGGCTGGTGAACCGGGTCAGCAAACGCCCGCAGGTAGATGCGACGAAGGAAGTGCAGTTGCAGGTCGGCAGTCATGACCATCTGCAAGGCCAGTTCGATGTGGGAGGAGATATAGGTAGCGATGTGCAGTACCGCTTGGTGGGTGTTATGCGCGATGCACAAACAGATATCGAACAGGTGGATAATGATGTCACCCTGCTGGCGCCCACTCTCCATTGGCAGATGAGCGAACGTACCGACATTACTTTTATTACGCAGTACCAGGAGCGCCAGACCTCCGCATCACCGCGCCCTTATCAGGACGGCGATAACCTGACCCATTTTTGGGCTGGCGATGAAGACTACGACAAGCTGGATCAACAGCAGTGGGCACTGGGCTATGAATTTAACCACCGTTGGAGTGACCAACTGCAGCTGCAGCAAAATGTACGCTACGGTCAGGTAGATGCCACTAACCAGTACCTTTCTGCAGGTACCTTAGCCGGTACAACGCTAAGCCGCAGCAGTGTCGGCCTTTACGAAGAGATGGAGTCGCTTAGCACCGACACCCGGCTCATGGCGACCTTTGATCAGGGCGCGGTGGAGCACCAGGTGATGTTAGGCGTCGATTACGCCTATCTTGAGAACGATGTTATTTATGCGGGTGGCAGCGCGCCGTCGATCGATATCGACAACCCGGATTATAGTCAGCCTGTCGCTCAGCCGAGTAACGTTTGGACCAACGACAGTGGTAAAAAACATCGTAGAGGCCTTTATTTACAGGATCAGATTAACCTCGATAACTGGCGTTTGACCGCAGGTCTGCGTCGCGATTGGGTGCAGGACGAGACTCGCAACAACCTCACTGGTACTACCAGCGAAAGCCAAGATGAGCAGAACACTTGGCGTTTTGGCGCACTTTATGCGTTCGATTCAGGGCTATCACCGTACTTTAGCTATGCGCAGTCGTTCTTGCCGGAGAGCGGCACCGATGCCAGCGGCAATGACTTTGACCCCACCGAGGGTGAGCAGTTTGAGCTGGGAGTGAAATACCAGCCAGCAGGTAGTAACGCAATGTTGACTGCGGCGATCTACCAGATTGATGAAACCAACCGTAAAACCACCGATCTCGACAATCCGCTGTTTCAAATCCAAACCGGAGAGGTGCGCACCCGTGGGTTGGAGCTTGAGGCTGTTGGGAATGTCACCGATAACCTGCGCATGACCGCAAGTTACAACTATAACCGCAGCGAAATCACCGTAGATAACGATGGCAACGAGGGGAGTGACTTGGCGAATACCCCACGCCATCTGGCATCCGTTTGGGTGGATTATCGCGTTCCTGCGTTGGAACGACTGCATCTTTCCGGTGGTGTGCGCTACACCGGGAGTGAGTACATTGATAACGCCAACAGCAATAAAAACGCTGGATACAGCCTGATTGATATGGCGGCTCACTATGATTTCGCGGGCTCTTTTCAGGGAGTTCGTGCCAGCCTCAACGCCACTAACGTAACGGACGAAGAGCATATCTCCTGCGAGGGCATCTATTGCTATCGCGGTGCTGGGCGCAGCCTGATTGGCAGCCTCTCATACAAATGGTGATTAAGCAGCAGCGTCGCGGGGACAACTAGTCATGCAATTATCCGTCAGAATATTCGTGTTTGCCGGGCTGGCTTTAATGGCCGTCTTGGGGCAAGCAACGCATGCACATGCGTCGCCAGTTACGGCCGAACGTCAAGTGACCCTTGATCAGACGCTTGAGTGGGCAATGCAAAATGAGCAAGGGGCGTCTTATCGTATCCTGATCAGCAAACCAGAAGGCGAGGTGCCCTACAGCGGCGGTTACCCGGTGATCTATGTGTTGGATGGCAACGCTTATTTCGCCTCTTTGCATGAGGCCAAGCGGGCACAAGAGCAGTTCCGCCAAGCCATTATCGTTGGTATTGGTTATCCTGGAGAAGCGCCGCATAACTTTCTGCGCCGCTCCTACGATTTATCTCCGCCGGTGGCCGAGGAACACAACGAACCACCTCAAGGCGGGCAGGATGAACTGCTGGATTTTATCGAGCACAGCCTAATGCCGGCGGTCGCCGAGCGTTTTCCTGTAGATGCTAATCACCAGAGCCTTTATGGGCACTCGTTCGGTGGTATGTTTGCGATTTATGCCTTATTTACTCGGCCGGATCTGTTTAACCACATTGTCGCGGCCAGCCCCAGCCTCTGGTGGAACAATAGCTACCTGTTGAAACATGAACGTGATTTTAGGCAGCAGGTAGAAGCCGGAGAGGTAAATGTCATCCATCACAGCTTGTCATTGGCCGTGGCCGATAACGACTCACTGCAGAACCAGCAGGATGCTAGCCAGCTATACCAGCGGATTGAAGCATTGTCGGCATACGGTTTGCGTAGCAGTTTTCACACCGTGGAGGGCGAAGATCATATGTCCGTTCCCTTTGTGTTGGAGTCGCGTGTTCTCAAACAGCTTCTGGGCACTCGGGGCGGCTAATTGAGTGATTTAAGCGATCAAATACTTCCCCGGCAGTTGCTCAGCTAAAAACTCCATAAACAGCCGGGTGCGCTGTGAAAGCGTGGTTTGGCGGTAGTACACGGCATTGACCGCTTGGATCTGCATTTCTATGCAGCCGGGTAATACATCCACCAATGTGCCGTTGCGACGAGGAGTGATGGTCATAAAGTCGGCGAGGCAGACAATACCTTCCCCGCCAAGGGCTAGCTCAAGCAGCGTGCTACCGCTGGAGGCCGCCAGCGTTGGGGTGATGTGCAAGGGTTGGCCATCGGCGCGGCACAGTGGCCAGCGATTGAGATGATCGAGCTGGCTGAAGCCTAGCAAGCTGTGATCTTGAAGGTCGTCGATGCTTTCTGGAGTGCCGTGGCGTTTAAGGTAGGCGGGGCTGGCCAGAAGGCGCAGCGGGCTGTAGCCAAGGAGACGGGCGTGCAGCGACGAATCTTCAAGCTTGCCAATGCGAATGGCCAAATCGACCCGCTGTTCCAATAGGTCGACAAAGCGGTCGTGGGTGTCGAGTTCCAGCGTAATACCAGGGTAGCGGGCGCGGAACTCGCCAATCACCGGCACAATCACGAACTGCATAAAGCTGGGAGCGGCGTTGATCCGTAGCCTGCCTTGGGGCTGGTTGTGGCGGTTCTGCATGGCTTCTTCGGCTTCTTCCACGGCGGCGAGAATACGGCGGCAATGGTTTAGGAATGTTTCTCCCTCCTCGGTCAGCTCCAGGCGACGCGTGGTTCTACGTAACAGGGTAGCGCCGAGTTTTTGCTCCAGGCGGTTGAGCGCACGGCTAACCCCAGAAACCGTAATGCCTAGCCGTTCGGCTGCGCTGGTGATTGAGCCGCTATCGACGACCGTCACAAAGGCCTGTTGTTCTTCAAGGGTGCTTTTCATTGAGTGCTGTTCATAACGTTATCGGTTGCCTTAATGGCGAATACTCTATTTATTGATTTTAAATCAAAAGTGTCTTGCTGAAGCGTCGCTATTTTTTCGCATGTTTTGAACTCACAATACCGCTCATTAAACGCCATGCCAAAGAATATAAGCATGGATGTCAGGCTATCATGAGGGGTTTTATTAATGAAAATTCTGCTGATTAATGGCGGTAAAGCGTTTGCCCACTCTGGCGGTGAACTCAATAATACGCTTCACGGCGTGGCGGTAAGCACTCTGCAGGAAATGGGCTATCAGATACGCGAGACGGTGATTGATCAAGGCTATGATCTGAAGGCCGAGGTGCAGAATTACCTGTGGGCGGACACGATTGTGTATCAAATGCCGGGCTGGTGGATGGGCGCACCCTGGATTGTGAAGCGCTACATCGATGAGGTGTTCACAGAAGGCCACGGCTCGCTTTACGCCAGCGATGGCCGTAGCCGCCAAGACCCGACCAAGCAGTACGGCAGTGGTGGCCTGCTGCAGGGACGTCGCTATATGTTGTCGTTAACCTGGAACGCGCCTTTGGAAGCGTTCGATGAACCGGATAACTTCTTCGAAGGGCGCGGTGTGGATGGTGTTTACTTCCCGTTCCACAAATCTCAGGAATTTATCGGCTTAGAAGCGCTGCCGACCTTTATCGCCAACGACGTAATGAAGGCTCCAGATGTAGCGCGTGACAAAGCTGCCTATCGCAAGCATCTGCGCTGCATACTTGGCTAGGTTTCGTCGCTTGATAGCTCTTATAAGCCCTAAGTACGACTCAATCGATAGCGCAACTTGGGCAGTGTGCGCGCGACGGGCGGTAGGCGGGTTGCCATGACTAACGCGGCAATGGCGGCATACATGGCCCACTCTTGCATGTCGGCGCGCACCACCCAAAAGAAGTGCAGCAGTACCAGTCCTAAAATGATGTAGGCAAATTTGTGTAACGGCTTCCAGCGTTTACCTAAACGGCGCATCGACCATTTGTTAGAGGTCGCCCCTAATACGGCAAGGCCGATCAGTGCGATCATGCCAACAATGATGTAGGGCCGTTTGACCAGCTCGCTACCTAGTAGCGCCCAGTTAAGCCCTAGAATAAACAGCGCGTAGCTGAGCATGTGCAGGGTGGCGTAGGCGAGTGTCCACAGACCAAGCTGACGGCGGATCAATGCAAAGCCTTTCCAGCGGGTGAGCTTGGTGAGCGGCGTAAGGCTTAGCGTGAGCAGCAGCATCCATAGCCCGCCAATGCCGATGTTCAGCAGCAGGTAGTTGCCCGGCTCGGGGCCTGCGGCGTTAATCGCTACCTGCCAGCCCCAGAACACCAGCGGCGCGAGCGCTGCCAGGAAAACGCCTACCCGCCACAGTAACCATACCCGTGGCGCAGACATTAGTAGTGCTTCCTTAAATCCATGTCGGCATATAGCTCGGCGACCTCGTCGGCATAGCCGTTAAACATCTGGGTATCAATGGTATTAGCGTTGAACAGGCTGTTGGGAAGCCGCCGCTCGGTGGCTTGGCTCCAGCGTGGGTGGTCAACTTGTGGGTTAACGTTGGCGTAGAAGCCATACTCATCAGCGGCGATTTTCTGCCAGGAGTTGACCGGCTGCTCTTCCACCAGTGAGATACGCACAATCGATTTAATGCTTTTGAAGCCATACTTCCAGGGCACCACCAGCCGCAAGGGTGCGCCGTTCTGGTTGGGCAGTTCACGGCCATACATGCCCATGGCGAGCAGTGTTAGCGGGTTCATAGCCTCGTCTAGGCGTAAACCTTCCACATAAGGCCAGTCGATTATCGAGAACGAAGAGCGCTGGCCAGGCATTTGCTCTGGGTCCACCAGGGTCTCAAAGCGCACGTACTTGGCTTTGCTGGTGGGATCGGCACGTCGAATCACCTCAGCAAGGGGGAT
Organism: Halomonas sp. KG2; assembly: GCA_030440445.1. Taxonomy (NCBI): domain Bacteria; kingdom Pseudomonadati; phylum Pseudomonadota; class Gammaproteobacteria; order Oceanospirillales; family Halomonadaceae; genus Halomonas; species Halomonas sp. KG2. The sequence continues at coordinate 904,998 of CP098528.1, forward strand.
GCCAAGCCAGGGGATTACCATCGACCACGCTTCTACGCAGCGCAGGCGGTAAATGCGCTCTTCAAACTGCGCAGGCTTAGCGAAGTCTTCTAGGGCAAAGCGCCCGCCGTTATTCACTTCACCATCGACCACCACACTCCAGGGCTGGGTTTCCAGGCTGCCTGCATGGCGGGCGGGATCGCGTTTATCGGTGCCAAACTCAAAAAAGTTGTTGTAGCCGCTGGCATCGTCAAAAGGGGCGATTTTATCTTTATCAGGGTCGCTGGGGGTGATAGCTCGCCATTGGGTGTCGCTGATTTTTTCCCTCAGCCAGGCTGGGGCATCGCCTTCTGGCACATCAGCATAATCTTCGCTGGCGCGGACATGGCCGGAGAGGGCAAGCCCCGCGCCTAAACCCGCCATGCCGCCCATAAAGCGCCGCCGGGAGAGGTAAATAGATTCCGGTGTTACATCGGATTCGTGTAAATCACTCGGTTTGGCAATCTTTATAAGCATGTGGTGTCTCCACTCGCTATGGGGAAAGGGTGTGACTACTGTGACCAGTTTGCATGAGAGTTATCACAACCAACTCTCTAGGTTATTACGTATTTATAACGTTGGCGGATGAGGGGGCGGTGGGTAACCGTATACAGAACGATGCCCCGCCACTGGCTAGGTTTTCGACGCCGATATCACCGCCCTGAAGCGTCATGATTCTGCGCGCAATAGCCAGCCCTAGCCCGGCATGGCCGGCGCCACTAGAGGTTTCACCACGATAAAACGGGTCAAAGATATGCGGCAGATCCTGTTCTGCAATGCCTGGGCCGCTGTCTTGTATGCAAACCTGTGGTTCTCCATTCGTTTGACTAAGCACAACGTCGATGTGGCCGCCAGCGGGGCTGTAGGCAATGGCGTTGCTGATTAAGTTGTCCAGCACACGTTCGGTCATCGCTAGGTCGGCGTATGCGGTTGGCAGTGCTGGGTTGCCACTTAACGTTAGCGCCAAGTGGTTGTCGCGTGCAGTTTGGTCGTGCTTCTGCACCACGTCATGGACCAGCTCCGCTAGCGGGAAGGGTTCTGACACCGGCTGTTTCTCTCTTGCCTCAAGTGCAGCAAGCTCGAAGAGCTCATCCACCAAGCGGCTTAAGCGACGGCCCTCTTTGAGGGCAATGTCGAGAAAGCGATCTTGTTCTTGGGGGCTGAGACGGTCACGTCTTAATTTCAGGCTTTCGATATAGCCTTGCATGGAGGCTAGTGGGGTACGCAGGTCGTGGGATACCTGGGCGATCAAGCGACGGCGCTGGGCATCTTTTTCTGTCAGTTGTTCGATCTGGGTGGCAATTCGGCGAGCCATGTCGTCGAAGGTAACGTCCAGATAGTCGATCTCGTCACGCACCACGGACTGTTTGTCGTGCCATTTGTTGTCGAGTTGGGGCTGGCTCATGTCGCTGTTTTCGAACGCTTCTACTCGCCGTGTTAATGATCTCAGGCGGCGGGTCAGCAGGCGGAAAATAGTCAGCCCCGCGAGCATCGCCACGGTTAGGCTGACCAGCAACGCCCAGGCGCTCATTTCCAGTAGTTTGCCACCACGGGCCATGGTTTCCGCCGCGTCGTACTCTTCACCCCGCAATACCACATAAAGGTATCCTTCGGGGTTGTCTGCTGTTGGCACTGGGGTAACGGAAAAGACTTTCTGCCGATCGTGACTTCTGGGGTCATCGCCGAGTATCGGATAAAGGCTCGTGTCATCCATCAGCCTGTGTATGGGGGCCATCGAGACTTGCTTGCGTTTAATCTTCGCTGGATCTGCTGAATAAGACAGAATGGTGCCATCCAGCCCTAACAGGTAGATCTCGATGCTGGGATTAATGGCCATGTAGAGTGCGAACAGTTCTTCCAGGGCGCTACTATCAAGCTGCCCGTTGCTGACTAGGTTTCTGTCTGACACTAGATTTTTGGCCAGATTCTGGTGTAACGCCTGATTGACCGAAGCGTTGTATTCACGCAGCGAATAGAGGCTGATGAAGGTATATAGCAGGCCGACGACGAGCAATAACAGAAACAAGCCTAAGGCTAGCCGAGTATAGAGTGTTTTCAGCATAACTTATTCGCGGAAGCGATAGCCCACCCCCCAAACGGTTTGGATAAACGCCGGGTCAGCGGGGTCTGCTTCGATCTTGCCCCGTAAGCGGTTGATATGGGTATTGACGGTATGCTCGTAACCTTCGTGGCTGTAGCCCCACACAGTGTCGAGCAGTTGGATACGGCTGAATACCCGACCTGGGTGGCTGGCAAAGTGCCATAGCAGGTCAAATTCCCGGGCAGTGAGTTCGACGGGCTGATCTTTTATAAACACCCGCCGACGCAGCGGATCAATGCGCAGCCCGTCGGTGATTAATTCTTGCTGGCTGGGTTGCGTGACGGTGGCAGATGCCATGGCATCTACGCGTCGGAACAAGGCTTTCACCCTTGCCGATAGTTCAGCCACACTGAAAGGCTTAGTGAGGTAATCATCCGCCCCCATTTCCAGGCCTAGAACCCGGTCCAGCTCAGTGCTTTTAGCGGTTAGCATCAGTACCGGAACGTAACCTGGGCCGGAGCGGATTTCGCGGCAAATCGACAGCCCATCCAAGCCGGGCAGCATCAGGTCGAGAACCACAAGGTCGATACCGCCTTCACGAAAACGTTCAAGCCCGGTATCACCCCGTTCACAAAGAACGGGGTTCATGCCAAGCTCGGCCACATGCATGCGGACGAGCTCACCGATACCCGGGTTGTCCTCAATAATCAGTACGTTTCGTGTCATAGGTATCCCAGCTTTTGAATGCTCAGATTAATAGTGTGGCAGAAGCTTGTATGTCCTCGTCTTACATGTCCTCGTCTTGCATTTCCATGTCTTTCTCCATTTCCATGCCATCGTCAGACATACTGTCAGCATGCATATCCCCGTCCATAGAACCGTCCATGGAATCGTCCATCGCGTCGGACATATCATCCATCGCCATGTCACTTTTTTCCATTGACTCACTCTCCATAGACTGAGACATGTCGTCTTCCATCATGCCCTCTTCGGACATCATGTCATCGGCGTGGCTAGCCGTTGCCATTAGGCTAAATAAGCAGATAGCAGTGACTGTAGTAAGCTTGTTCATAGAGGTGTCTCCCCAAGATTTAAGCCTGCCGAACTAGCAGGTTCAAATCCTATCCTAGATGCTCAGCATCACAGCTGGGTCACGGGGTGATAAAGAGTGTATCGCGCAAAGTTCACAAATGTGTCACGGGGACTCTAACGATAGGGCGATGTTTGTAATAACGCTTCCCCTTATTTCAACAAGTGTGTTTCAGCAAGGAGAGCGCTCATGGCCACTACACGCCGTAAGCTCATGTCGTTAATTGAGCAGGGAGTGATACCTCCTGAACAAGTGCCGTTAGCGGTTAAAGTGGCGGGACTACACCCGTCGCCCCACGCCTGGGCGCTGTTGATTGACCGGCTGCTGCTGTGGCTGGGTGGCTTGGCACTGGCCTGCGCGGTGCTGTTTTTCGTGGCTTTCAATTGGTCGGACATGGGCCGCCTGCCGCGCTTTGCGTTAGTGCAGGCCGCGTTGGTGTTGGCGGCAGGCATAGCGGTGTGGGGTAGCGCGAGCGTGATGCTTTTTCGCGTGGCGTTAGCCGCGGCGTTTCTGTTAATAGGCGTACTACTGGCGCTGGTGGGCCAGGTTTACCAAACCGGTGCTGACCCATGGCAGCTGTTTTTCCTCTGGTCTCTGCTCGCTTTGCCGTTGGTATGGGTAGCACGCTTTGATGCACTTTGGGTAGCGTGGATAGGGCTTTTGAACCTATCCGTGTGGCTGTATAGCAGCACCTGGGGCGGTATTTTAGGCAGCGTGTTCTTTACAGATAACACCGGTTTATGGGGGTTGGTGCTGATCAACTTAGCGGCTCAAGTCGTGTGGGAGTGGGGCGTGCAGCGCCGAAATTGGCCGGGGCGTTGGGCAATTTGTTTGTTGGCGCTGGGTAGCGGCGTGCCGCTAACACTGTTGATGATGGCGTGGGTGAGTGGGGAAACGCATGCGTTGACACCGATTGTGGCGGTTTACCCCGTGTGGTTGGCAGTGCTGTATGGCGTTTATCGTCAGTGGCGGCTTGAGCTATTTATGTTGGCAGGGGGCTGCGTATCGCTGATTACGGTGGTCACATTGCTGCTCGCACGCTACGTACTATGGGAAGGCCAATGGAATGAAGGCGGCTTGCTGTTGCTGGCAGGTGCGGTCTTTGCCATGGGGGCGGCAGCGGTGATGTGGCTGAAGCGATTAAACGCGGAGGAGGCGTCATGAGTCAGTCTATGAGTACGTTAAAGCAGCGATTAACTCAGGCTGGCATTGCGCTAAATGAGCCTTCATCAACAACGCCGCTGGAATCACCCTGGTTTGTGCGGGTTCTGCAGGCGTTTTCCGGCTGGTTAGCAGCGCTGTTTCTGTTGGGCTTTATTGCCACGGCAGTGGTATTTGTACTGGAAAGCTCAGTGGCTTCTCTTGTCGTAGGCAGCCTGTTGATTGGCGGGGCATTTGCGCTACTACGCGCCGCACGAAGCGATGTGTTGGAGCACATGGCGCTGGCGTTTAGCTTAGCTGGGCAATTATTAGTAGCCTGGCCAGCGGTCGAGATGTGGGGTGTTTCCGCAAGCCTATGGTGGGTACTGCTGGCGCTACAGTGCTCGCTGGCGCTGATCATGCCGAGCCAGGTTCACCGCAGTATGTCGGCGTTTTTAGCAAGTTTAGCGTTAACGATGGCGTTGGCAGCCAATGGACTGGCACCGGTGGCGATTGGCATGGTGGTGCTGGTGCTGACACTGCTCTGGTTGAATGAATGTCGTTGGCCTGGGCGCATAGGGGCGGTTCAGGCATGGGGGGCTGGCCTGTTAATGGGAGTGTTGGTGCTTCAAGGGCAGGCGTACTCTAACCAGCTTGCCTGGCTTTACGATTCAGACGCTCAGTGGTTTGACCCATGGCTTGCCAGTTGGCTGAGCACTGCTTTGGTGGCGTTGGCCTTAGTGTGCGTTATTCATCAGGCATTTCGTCAGCATTCTCAGCCTGCCATTGTGCAACGCTTGGTGATTTATGGCGCAGTCGCGCTAGTGGCGGTGGTATCAGTGTATATGCCGGGGCTTGGCGCTGGGGTTACCGTACTATTGCTCGGATTTACGCTTGGTCACCGGGTGCTGATGGGAAGCGGTATTTTGTTACTACTGATGGCGGCTAGTAATTATTACTACTGGCTGGAGGTGACGCTGTTGATGAAATCACTCATGTTGCTGGCAATGGGGGCGTTGCTGTTATCCATTCGCTGGGGACTGAAGCGTTGGTGGCTAAACCGATGGTTAACAGTGCATAAGCCCATGCCGCTAGGAGATGCTAATGAGCCGTAACGTGAAGCGAAACCGCTGGATAGTCATTGTTGCCACTGCTGTTGTGCTAGCGGTGGTTAACTGGGCCATTTGGCAGAAAGAGCATCACCTGGCCGAAGGTGAGATTGTTTATTTGGAGCTTGCTCCGGTTGATCCGCGCTCGTTAATGCAGGGTGACTACATGGCGCTAAGCTTTGCCTTGGCTAACCGTATTCGTATGCAGCGTGCAATTGATCGCCACGAAGAGGCGGATGGAAATGCCATGCAAACGGCAGCCAATGACAGCGTGGTGGTTCGTTTGGATGAAGCATCAATCGCCCACTTCCAACGCTTGGATGATGGCACGCCGCTAGGCGATGACGAAAGACGCTTACGCTACCGGTTGCGCAATGGGAACGTGCGCTTTGCTACGGATGCATTTTTCTTTCAGGAAGGCCACGCTGAGCGTTTTGAGCTCGCCCGTTATGGTCAGTTTCGAGTCAACGAGCACGGCGAGCTGCTACTAGTCGCGCTATATGACGAAGAACTCAAGGCGCTGGGCGAAATGGAGCGGTGATGCGTGTATTAGCGTTCCATTCCAATGGCTGCGTATCGTTCGGCAAGAAAGTCTAACAGTGCTCTGACAGAGGGCAGCAAGCCTCGACGGGAAGGATAAACCGCATGAATAACTTCCCGTCGAGGCTCCCATTCAGGCACTACTTGCACTAGCTTATTTGAGGCCAACGAATCGCCTAGCATTAAACTTGGAAGTTGCACCACACCAACGCCAGCCAGTGCTGCTCTATAAAGTGCGGTCATATCAGTGGTAATAAACCGTGGCGAATGCTCAATTTGGCACTCTTCACCGTCGCGTTGAAGGTGCCAAGTGTGAGCTTCCTCTGGCCTTGCTCTGCTTAGACTAGGCAGTTTGCTAAGATCGTTGGGCGTTGATGGCATGCCGTGTTGTTCAATCAGTATTGGGCTTGCTACCAAGCATTGCCCGCGATCCGATAGTACCTTCAGAACAAGCTCGCTATCTTCTAAAGGAAAGGGGCGGGCGCGGAGTGAAATGTCAAAACCCTCAACAAACGGGTCAATACGGCGGTTAGTTCCTTCCAGATGTATCAGGACATCTGGGTAGAGCACCATGAAATCCGCCAGTATTGCACTCACGTGAAAGCTCAATAGCCCCGTGGGACAACTGATGCGGATGGTACCGCAGGGCACTTGTTGGGTTTCTTCGATGAACTGCTGGGCCGCTTCAGCTTCCACTAGCATGGCTTTGCAGTGCTGGTAGTAGCGTTGGCCAATATCAGTGAGTGTTAGGTGGCGGGTCGAACGGTGCAACAAGCGCACGTTAAGCTGACTTTCTAACTCTCCCACTCGTCTGCTTAATTTTGATTTGGCAATGCCCAGCGCACGGCCCGCTGGAGAAAACCCTCCATGGTCGACTACCTTCACAAAATAATAAAGATCATTCAGATTAGGGGGCGTCATGTGTTCTCCCTGTGCAACGCTGTGTCTTAATTTTCTATCTAATCATCGAGTCAGCGAACTACTAAACTCTGTATGGCATGCGCAAGAGCTGTTGGATCTGTGTTTTCCAAAAGCCCACTCAGGCTAATAGATAAAGGAGTATGTCATGGCTAACCCCTATGTTCGTCTCGATAAAGATAACGCTGCCGTTCTTTTAGTAGATCACCAAACTGGGCTGTTGTCCTTAGTTCGTGATATTGACCCTGATCGGTTCAAAAATAACGTACTGGCGCTTGCTGACTTGGCGAAATACTTTGGTCTGCCAACGATTCTTACCACAAGCTTCGAAGATGGGCCTAATGGGCCGCTGGTACCTGAATTAAAAGAGATGTTTCCAGAGGCGCCTTACATCGCACGCCCTGGACAAATTAATGCCTGGGATAACGAGGACTTCGTAAAAGCGGTTAAGGCGACGGGTAAGAAACAGCTGATTATTGCGGGCGTGGTGACCGAGGTATGTGTGGCTTTCCCGGCGCTTTCCGCACTTGAAGAAGAGTTTGATGTGTTCGTGATCACCGATGCATCGGGGACCTTTAACGAACTTACCCGTGATGCTGCTTGGGACCGCATGAGTAGCGCCGGTGCCCAGTTAATGACCTGGTTTGGTGCTGCCTGCGAACTTCATCGTGATTGGAGAAATGATATTGAAGGCCTAGGGGCGCTCTTTTCTAATCATATCCCCGACTATCGCAACTTAATGAATAGCTACAGCACTTTGACACAATCCTCTGATAAGAAGTAAACCATGCTCATGACTGGGGGCAGGTAGGCCCCTGGTCATTGCTTGCAAGGATGGTATTAATCCGTTGTCCATCAATTATGGAATACCACCATGCCCCCTGAACATAGTGCAGAGTCACCCGAAGAGTCCGGTGCGATAACACTGAAGATATGTCATCGCGTGAAACCCGAGGCGCGGGCTGAGTATGAAGCATGGTTAAAAAAAATCATCCATGTGGCGGGTCAGTATCCTGGTCATCTTGGCGTGCATATTCTTCGTCCTGCTGAGGGGCACCATGATTATGAAATAGCGCTTAGGTTTGCCTCCCATGCTGAAGCCGGGAGATGGCTTGAGTCTGCCGAACGAAAGGCGTTGATCAATGATGCGTTACCGGCCTTTCGGGAAGAGGAAGTCATCCAGATTCAAAGCGGTATCGATTACTGGTTCTCGCCACCTAATGCACCTGTTAACAAACAGCCTGTGCGCTGGAAGCAGTGGCTTGTTACAACCTCGGTTATCTGGCCTCTCACCATGTTGGTTCCGTTTCTTTGGGGGCCGCTTTTCGCGTTATTTCCCTGGTTGAATACATGGGGTATTCGCCACGGTGTTGTTGCTGCCAGCGTGGTCGGGCTGGTGGTCTATGTGGTGATGCCCCGTGTGGTGCGTCTAGTCGCGTCATGGATGTTTCGCTGATATCTATTAAGTTATAGCAATAGGCCCTTGGCTGGGTAACGTGCAATATAAGAAGGAGAAGGCGATGTCTGATACACCTGCAAGCCCCTTTACCATTGAACATGAAACCAGCGATACCAAGGGACGCTATGTGCTCGCTTAACGAGTATTCGACACTTTCCTGCCTCTCACTTCTGGAGAAACTCCTATGAGCTGGATGCCCGATATTGAGCCCAAATGTCCTTCCGCAGGCAACCTACACGATATTGAAACACTGATCGTACCTCGTGCACACGACCTAGGTGGCTTTGAAGTACGACGTGCGCTTCCCGCACCCAAGCGCCAGATGGTTGGCCCGTTTATTTTTTTCGATCAGATGGGGCCCGCTGAATTTCTTAGAGAGGATGGTATCGATGTTCGTCCTCACCCCCATATTGGACTTGCTACGGTCACTTACTTGTACCAGGGAGAGTTCCAGCATCGTGACAGTCTGGGGACTAATCAGATGATTCATCCTGGGGCGGTTAATTGGATGGTTGCTGGTAATGGCGTGACCCATTCCGAGCGTACTAGCCCCGCTACACGTCAGAATAAGCACTCCCTGTTTGGTATTCAGACGTGGGTGGCATTGCCTGAAGCATACGAAGATAAACCCGCCAGCTTTGCGCATCATGGGCAGGAGACATTGCCGCTGCTTAAAGGTGAGGGTAAAGAGGTTCGTTTGATTCTTGGTACGGCATGGGGTGAACAGGCGCCTATACAGACCTTTTCGGAGATGTTCTATGCGGATGCAGTTCTCCAGCCAGGTGCTAAGCTTCCTTTGCCAGATGGCCACGAAGATCGTGGGCTCTATGTAACGTCGGGTAGCGTTAGTATTGCAGGGGATATCTTTGATGCGGGACAAATGATGGTTTTCCGCCCGGGTGACCCCATTACCGTAACTGCGGGCGAAAGCGGAGCTCGGCTAATGCTGCTCGGCGGCGAAACGCTCAATGGACCACGCTATATCTCCTGGAACTTCGTGGCGTCTTCCCGGGAAAAATTAGCGGCTGCTAAGCAGGCGTGGATGGAAGGTGACTTCGAGCATGGGCGATTTAAATTGCCGCCGGGGGACGATGAAGAATTCATTCCTTTTCCAGACCAGCAGCGTAATTAATTCGTAGTGGAAGGGCTGGCTATTTAAGCCAGCCCAGTTGTTACTTCAACAGTAGTTGCTTGAAAAGTTGCTGCTTAAATAGCGACGTCATTAGCTTGGCATGTGGCCAAAGCGGCCGTTGTTAAAGTCTTCTATCGCTTCAATGATGTCACGTTCGCTATTCATCACAAACGGCCCATGACCTACCACTGGCTCATTGAGCGGCTCGCCACTCAGCAGCAACAGGGTTGCGTCATTATTGGCTTCAAGTGTCAGCGCGTCACCCGCTCTTGAAAGCTCGGCTACTTGTGCGTCACGCAGTACCTCTTCGCCATTGATTTGAACCGTCCCTCTTAGCACGACCAGCAGGGTTGTCCATCCATCCGGCTGCGTCAGCGTGGTTGTCTTACCACCGTTTAGTCGCACATCCCAGACATTCATCGGCGAGAACGTCTGTGCTGGGCCCGCGTGGGTATCCTGGTTGCCATCGACATAGTCACCTGCAATTAAGCGAATGCTACCCGCTTGCGCTGGCAATTCCACGACAGGAATCTGGGCATTAAAAATTGCCTGATAGCCTGGCGTCGCCATTTTGTCTTTAGCGGGTAAGTTTACCCACAGCTGAACCATCTCTAGTGTACCGCCTTGCTCTGTAAACGCGGGCGAATGAAACTCATCGTGCAGGATACCCGCACCCGCCGTCATCCACTGCACGTCGCCTGGGCCAATTACGCCGCCTTTGCCCGTTGAGTCGCGGTGCGCCACTTCGCCTTGGTAGACAATCGTGACGGTTTCAAACCCGCGGTGCGGGTGTTGCCCGACACCACGTGGCCGCGTGGTGGGAGTAAAGTCGGCGGGCCCAGCATAGTCCAGTAACAAAAAGGGACTCAACTGCTCGGAGCGTGGGCCATAGGAGAACAGCGAACGCGCCGGAAAGCCGTCACCCACCCAGTGAGGGCGTGGAGCGCTGGTAACACCTACTAACTTTTTCATCGTTTCTCCTTAAAGAGTACGTTGCTGGTTAAGAAGGGTACGTGTTAAGTGAAGCATGTAATAGATAGTGCAACTGAGACTCAGTGTTGCAGTGTTGGAACACTAGATGCTTGCTGGATTGAAGAACGTCGTCTGTACTTTGCTCAACCACTGGCATGGATGCACTGTGTTCAGCGCAGGGCTGGCGGTTTTATTGCCAGTTAGTGGCTGGTTGTTTGGCTCACTTACTTTTAATGACAAGGTTGGTATGAAAAAAAACAGCTTGTGGCCTGTGTGGGTTGTGCTGGTTGTCACTTTGGTGTTTTCCAGCGTTAGCACAGCGCAAACTCAAGGAGATGAGAGCGAAAATGAGCGGTGGTTCGCTATTGACTCGCTTAACGCAGGGCTAGGAGAGGTGCCGGAAGAGGCTAAACGAATGTCGCCACGGGAAGCGGTCCGTAGCTTTTTAACCTTCACCGAAAGTGGCAATTACGCCTCAGCCGCGCATTTGCTTAATCTAAACGGCATTGATCCAAGTGAGCAGCAGGCGAGGGGAGCTGAGCTTGCGAGGCAGTTAGCGGAGGTACTAAAGCGTGGTGAGTGGCTAAATGCCTCGAATCTGCCGGCTCGCCAAGACGCAGCGATTGAAGACGCTTCTGGTCAGAACCCTTTAGCGGGTTCGCCACGACGAAATATAGAGCTGGCAGCATTAAAAGTAGAAGGACAGGCTTATGATGTTCGGATAGGGCGTTATCGAATCAATGAAGAAGATCCTGTTTGGCTAGTAATGCCAGAGAGTGTGTCGTCTATTCCAGCTCTCTATGAAGAGTATGGGCCTTCAATGCTAGAAAGCTATATTCCAGAACGGCTGAAGGCATCGTTTGGCATACTAAAAATTTGGGAATGGTTAGCGATCCCGGTTTTTTTAATCGCCATTGGCACGGTAGGCATGGTGACTTACTACGTTGTTGGGCTAGTGGCACGTATTCTGCCTTCAGGCGTGTCTACTATTTTCGCCGATCAAATTGGCGTGCCCATGGCGATGATTGTTATGTCGCTGGTAACGCAGATGTTGCTGGACTACGTTGTATCGTTTTCCGCCATTGTGACGACGACGTTCCGCGTATTGTTGATCTCAATTATGGCCTGGGGTGCTGGTACCATTGCACTACGCTTGATCGACACGATCATGCTGCGCATGACACGGCGCTTAGTCGGGGAAATTGACGATACTAAGCCTAAAGATAAACGTCGTCTGTTAACCTCGCTGTATGCTTTGCGCCGCGTGATTATCTTAATCACCGTCATTGGTGTGTCGGTTTATGTACTGGGGCAGATCCAGCTGTTTGAGTCTTTAGGCTTGTCGCTGTTGGCGTCGGCTAGTGTGCTGGCCGTACTGGTAGGTATTGCCGGCCAAGCGGTGTTAGGCAATATCCTCTCTTCTTTTCAGCTGTCGCTTGCCAAGCCTATACGAATTGGTGACTTGGTCATCTTCGAAGGGCAATGGTGCTATGTTGAGGGCATTTTTTATACCTTTATTCGACTGCGCTCCTGGGATGAACGACGTGTCATCGTGCCGGTTACCTACTTTACGTCTAAGCCGTTTGAAAACCTCTCGGTGAAGAGCACTAAAATGTACCGCTTCTTAGAGCTGACGCTGCATTTAAGCGCTGATATTTCTCAAGTGAGGGAGATGTTTTTAGCCTATGCCCAGGAAGAAGATAATGTCATTGAGCATCATAAACTGCTTTGTTATGTGACCAAGCAAACTGCCTACGCGCAAACGGTCACTTGCTATTTAATGACATCGGATCCTATGGCGGGCTGGACGGCCGAGATGAACATTCGCGAGAAAATGTTGGCCTTTATCCGCGATAACCATCCAGAGTGGTGGCCAAGAGAAGTCATGGTTATCAGCCATGAGGATATTGCACGCGGAGATGGACAAGGCAAGCGTTCACAGGACGCGGATAGCTCTGCGGATAAACCGTCTGAGTAGAGGGCAACTAGGCAGCGGCATGTGCCGCTGTCTGGAGTATCAGCTTGTGGGTATTTCATCGTGGTTCACGTTGAAATGTCAGCAGGCCATACGTCATGGTAGCGAGACCACCTCTAACGGGATATCTACGCCGAACTGCTGCAACATACGTTGGAAGGTTTCGACGTTATAGGCATCACTTTCTGTTACTAGGCCACGAATCTGTCCTGTGCCCTGTGTGCCGTTGCCTAGCCCCGCGACAATCGCTTCGGCGGGATCGAGGAAGCGGCAGTTTGGACGCGCCGACTCGAAGTAAGAACGCAACCATGGTAGATGCGTACTTGAAAGCGTCAGAGTATCGATATCAGGATTCTGTTGGAAAACGTCGTCTATAAAAGCAGTGACCGCTTGCTGAGTTGTCTTCGGGTCGAATATGAAGGCACCATTCTCGACAAGTTCCACCATGGAGGAGGCATTGATCAAGCTGACATTATCCGGATTAGGCGCATGGTGAGCGATGAATTGCTTCAGAGGTGAACTTTCGATGAGAGAATGCACCCCCATGATGCCAATCTTGCCAGTTACCGATATGGCAAGCGCTTCTGCGATAGGTGGGTAGACGCCGAACAAGGGGACCAATGTGCTTTGACGAATATCGTCCAGCACCATAATAGAGGGTGCGTTCGAGGCGATAACGATGGCGGAGGGTGTGTAGCTCTCGAGGAAACGTAGCGTACGATGCATAACTGTGAGTAGCTCATCCCGCCCTTTGCTGCCATAAGGAAAGCTCGCCCGGTCAGCGAAATATAAAATATCCTGTTTGGGAAGGCGTTTGTGTATCTCGGCAACAATGGCATAGCTACCGATACCCGCGTCGAAAACAGCGATAGGTTGGTGCATAGCAAGATCCTTGGCGTCAGCTGGTAAATCCTAATGATCCATAATGTTTAAACGCTATGGAAGCGTTATTTCCAGCGACTGCTAAAGAAGGAAAAAATCATATTTCAGGCAAGAGAGGGGAAGGGATAGCTATAGATGCACCCGTTGATCAAACGGCTGAATGCTGGCTCTAGCTTACTGCTCGTTTTTAACGATACAGCTAGCGAAAGGAAATACAAGGACGTTAGGAAATTGTCATGATGAAATCACAATTACAGGTAGTGCAGCGTTTTCTTCCCGATTGGGGCGTTACCTATGGCCCGGCAGGCGATGGCCGTTTTCCGGCGATCGCGCCCTATGCTAGTGCTGTACATAGTGCCTCAGATGTCGTTTGTGGTCTGCTAACAGCTTGCTGTTAAAAAAGCCGACTACTTTTATGTAATCGGCTGTTTTGCTTTCTTTGCAGCCCTGTAGGCTACGGTCGAACGGCGGTAACTTCAATTTCTACTAGCCAACCGGGATTGACTAGTGCATCGACGACCATGGCAGAGCGAACGGGTAGGTTAGGCTGTTCTTCGGTACCGAAGAATTGCGTGTAGCCAGCCATAAAGCCCTGGAAATCGACTGTCTCGCCCTCTGGCGCGACAAGAAACGCCTGCATTTTTATAATATCGCCTACCCCTAAACCTAGGTTTTCTAACTGCGCTTTAATGCGGTTCATTACCGTCACTGTTTGCTCTTCGGTGGTTCCAAACGCTTCTGCACTATTTGGATCGGCATCTTCATTGATGATACTAGGAACGGTGCCACTAAGATAAACCGTCGCACTGCTAGAGGGTATCTCAACCGCTTGTAGGATAGGAAAATCAGAATTGGGAATAGGGTGGCGAATAATGTCTTCCGCTAGTGCAGTGCCAGCATAGGCGGAGAGCAACGTTAGCCCGATAATAGCGTTTCTAAAACTCATCATTTAATTCCTTTTGAATTGCTTGTGGTTGAGTGAAAAAAAGTTAGCGCATACTCGCAATCTGTTCTGCACTAGCTTGGTTGTCAGTGTAATTATTGCCAAAATTGGTGCGGATAAAGTTCACTACCGAAGCAACTTGTTCATCTTCCAATAAGCCACCTAAAGCGGGCATAGCTTTATGACCGTAGATAACCAAGCTGATTGGGTAGGCAGCCGTCATTAAGTTGGGATTGTTAGCAAGCGCTGGGTATTCTCCTGCCCCTTTGGCACCTTGCCCACTGGGCATGTGACAACCGGCACAAACACCTGCATAGATGGATGCGCCGTCAGTTTGTGTCAGCATGGAAGGGTCATCGAACCAGTTGCTCGTATCAATGGAAGTCTCCTGGGCCATAAGTGGCATAGAGAGTAAGAGTGCAGTCATTGAAGTGAATAGTGTTTTCATATCGCGAACTCCTTAAGCCTCTGTAATAGTGGTGTGTAGGCGTTCGACGGCATCCAGAGCGGAGAGTACGGCCCCTTCCATCCAGGCCGGAAGATACGAAATATGCTCGCCTGCCATTAACGTTCGCCCGTCCATTACGGTGGCGTCTTGGTAGTCCGCTTCACGATCTTGCCATAGCCCATAACAGCCCAATGTCCATGGAACACGATGCCATGCCACTGAAGCGCCGGTTTTGAACTCATCGTAATATTGAGGGTGAATCTGCGATCCGTATTCCATGACCTTAGCGATTCGGTCTTCGGGAGAGAGGGCGTTAAATTGATAGGCGTAAGCACCCCATGGGTAAGCAGCTAAAAGCACGCCCGGGCCATCGCTAAACATGTTGTAGGGCGGGTAAGAAATTAGCGTAATAGGCAGGTTGGTATAGCTAATGCCGCCGTAGATGTGTTCATCCTCTTCCCAAAAGCGTCGCTTAAACTCAATGCCCGCTTTGAAGGCTGATGCGTAGGGCATGGAATCAATGATCTTGCTCATACGTGGTGAGAAGTCATGATCAATCTGGCTGAGTACCGAAAAAGGAATGGTGCAGATGCAGTAATCGGCGGTTTCTGTTTGTTCATTACTGCCGCTATCGGCGGAGACCCAAGAGGCTGTTACGCGATTACCTTCGTGGCTAATTCGGGTAACTTTAGCGTTATAAGTGATCAGCTCGCCAACTTGCTCTTCAAACCCTTTAGCAATCATGTCCATCCCACCCACTGGTTGGAAGATGGTGGACTGCATATGCAAGTTATCGCCTGTCGTTAGATTGCGCCAAAGCGTTGAATTCAGTATGTCAGAAAGGGCGTTCACTTGAGATGGCTCAGGCTTTCCATCAACGCCGCCACCTTCAGGGTGCGACCAACCGCGGAAAGAGGAAGACTCACTCCCTGTTACATAATCTAAATTGTCGTTTAGCGCCCCATAGCGTTTGAGTGCGGCAACGAGTTTTTCTGCATCTTCAGCACTAACCGCTTCATCTAGACCCTTTTGATCAACGACTTTGGCAAGTAATTCTGCGACGTGTCCTCTGAAATCAGTGGCCACCTCCTTAAAGCGTTGAGGTTTACCATTAAAGGCCTCTGAGTCATGTAGGTAGGCGTTATAATTTACCTGAATGAAAGGCTCCAGTTTAACTCCGAAGCGTTTGCAGTAATCCAATACAGCAAAATGATCTGACGGGATTCGCCAAGGGCCAGGGTTTAAGTAATTGCCTTCGGCAAAGTCGATATGCTGGGTAAATCCACCTAATTCGGTATAGCTGTCGCCTCCACGTAATGTCCAACAACGGCCTCCGGCCTTATCGCGATACTCGAGAATTTTTACGTTGTAGCCTGCATTACGCAACTCAAAGGCTGCTGTCATGCCTGCTAACCCAGCGCCTAAAATTAAAATGTTGGTATTGTCAGGGGCTCCCTGTAGGTTTAGTCGACCCCGCCAGTTAGACGGTGAAGCAAAACCCATTGTGCTCATTGCGGAATACATTGCCGCCGCCCCTGCGACTGCGCCCACCATGCCTAAAAAAGACCGACGCGTAACACCTTCTGGGTTGAATGACATTGCTACCTCTCTATGAAGTCATAGGCAGGTAACTAGAGTCCATTCAGCTTTTCAGTTTCATCCTATGCATAGCATTAAGAGCAATGTCTTAAGAGCAATGTTTTGAATTTAAGGACTAATCTGCAGGGCTCTAATTATCTAGCCGATATACGGTACATGCAGATATATGCATGTACCGTGCCAGATTTAATAACCCATTGTTTTAACTAATTTAGTTAAAGTTTATAAATGTTATAAGAATCACAAGCGTAGGTGTAAATTCCAGATTAGTGCGCGCCTTTAGGGGTTATCTCTTTTTTGGTGCGAGAAGGGGAGATCGCTTGCGGGTGAGCAGATACCAGACTTTATCCATTGCTGAACGTTACTCTCTTCAATCAGAAAGCCGTCTCGTTAGCTAAAAGCTGTGGCTGTAAGGATGGCCGTTTTAGGCAAACCGCTAATACGTAACTCAGCTAGCCAAGCCTGAATACGAAGCTTGGCTAGCTAAACGCTTTATCCTGTCGGCAACAATGACTTCTATCGAGTTGGCGAAAATCTAAGCATGGCGGCCAATCAGGGTTAAAAAGCCATCTTCATCGATAAACCCTTTATCGCCGGTGACAAACCAGCGTTGGCCATCGAGTTCTTTAATGGCGGCGGCTGTGCGTTTCGGGTCGTTTAGGTAGCCCCGCATCACCTGAGGACCGCTGATCAAAATCATGCCTGCTTCTCCGGTAGGCTGTTCCGCAAAGCTTTCCGGTTCAACGATTTTAAAGCTGGTGCCGGGGAGCGGCATGCCGACGGTACCAGCTTTACTGCCTTGCTGTATTGTCTGGTAATGAGCGCCCAACGAATCCGGTAGATTGACCGATGCCACAGGAGCGGTTTCGGTTGCCCCGTAGCCTTTATAAATTGGCTTATGGAATTTTAGGACGAAGTCGCTGCATACCTGCTCATCCAATGTTTCGGCACTGACAACGACTGCCCGTAGGCTTTCTAGCATGAGTGGGTGCACTTTGGGGCTGTGGTTTAGGTGCTGTAGAAAGTCTGATGTGCCGAACATCAGGGTAGCTTTGTGCTTGGCGACAGAGCTGGCAATACCAGCAGTGTCGTTGGGGGCCGCGTGGCAGACCAACGGCAGGCCTTCGATAAGTGGCAGCAGTTGGGTAACGGTGAGACCAAAGGCATGAAACAGCGGCAGCGAGCCGATCACCACATCGTCATATTGGGTATTAAGCACATCGGAGGTCTGCTTAATATTGGCCATCAGGTTGCGGTGGCTCAGCATGACGCCTTTAGGCTGTCCTTCGCTTCTACTTGGAAACACAATGGCGGCGGTGGCATTGGCATCTCTACTGCGGCAGTAAAGGCGCTGAAGCAGCCACGCAGGTAGCAGGCGAACGGCAAGCCAAGTGCTGACGCGTTCATGGCGTCGGATATCGGCTTGTAGGTCTTCCAGGTAAATCGTCTGAGTATTTGCTAGCCGCTGGCTGATGTTTAACCCTTGTTGCTGGAGTTTTTCGACGAAGTGGCGCGAGGTCAGCACTGTATTGATGTCGGCTTGGGTGAGCGCCGCAGAAAACGCGTCTTCTTTCGCGGTGCCATTGGGTCTGTCGTTAAAATGATAGTTGAGGCTAACCAGTGTTTTTCCAGCCAGAAGTGTTGCCATATTGGCCAGTGCACCCGCGCTGCTATTGGGCAGCAGTAGGCCCACGTTTTGCTCAGGGGTTAGCGTGTGGATGCGCTTTGCAATATGCAGACTGGCGGTAAGTGCTTGGCCTGCCGTCAGCGGGTGGCTAAGGGTATCAGTGAGTGCTTGTGCGCCAAGGTTACGCTTCACGCTACGAATCCAGGCGTCGGGCAGCGAGGGCAGCTCATCGATAGCATGTTGCCACGAGTTAGTTGCTTGTTCGAAGATGCGCCGTTTGAGCACGTCGGCCGGGGTGTCTTTAGGCAGCGGCTTGCCAAACGCAACGACGACTGAGCGATGGAGAGGCGCGTTACGCAGCTCTTTGAGTTTGCTGGATGAGCGAGAAAACTGGCTACCCCACAGGCCGCGCAAGTAAAACGGCACAATACGTACCTCTGGGTTCGCCAGCTTACACGCGCGTTCATAGCCTCGGCGCAGCTCGCCTAGCTGGCCGTTGCGGCTGATCGCGCCTTCGGGGAACAGGCATACCACTTCACCGTTATTCAGCTGTTCGGCAACCGCGGCTAGGGCGTTTTCGGCTCCTGCGCCCCGTTCGATAGGAATACAGCCCAGCGCCTTAAAAAACCAGCGCAAATACCAACGCTGATAAATATCCTTCAGCATGACAAAGCGCACGGGGCGAGGGCTGGCAATTTGCACCATTGCCCAGTCTACCCAGCTGATATGGTTGCCAAGCAGCAGCACGCCGCCTTGGGCGGGCAGGTGCTCTAACCCATGAACATCAACACGATAGCGGCGGGTGAGCAGAAAACTGAGTAGAAAGCGTACTAAGCTTTGCGGCAATTTGAAGATAGTGTAGCCACCGCCCACCATGGCAACGGTCGCCACGAGCAGCAACAGGTAGTGGCTATCTACACCTGCCAGGGCAAACAGCGCGGTAAGCGCCAAGAAACCCAGCATAGACAGATTCTGAATCCAGTTATTAGCAGCCAACACAGTGCCTAGTTCATGGTCTGCCGCATGAAATTGAATCAGTGCATTGAGCGGTACAATGAATAACCCGCCCATCATGCCAATAAATACAAAGTTCAGCGCTTGGCTGATGGGGGTGGTGAGCAGTGGCAGGCACCACAGACCCACCGCAACGCCGACAGCGCCTAATGGAATCAAACCGGTTTCAATACGGTTACGCGACAGCTTGCTGGCAAGCAATGATCCTAACGCAATCCCAATACCGCTAGCGGCAAGAATTCCTTGCAGTACTAAGGTGTTATCAATGCTGAGTGCATCTTTGGCGTAGGCGGGAAACGCGGCGAGCAGCACCTGGCCCACCGACCAGAAAGTCGCAAGACCGATAATTGACAGCCGCAGCACCGGTTGGCGGCCCAGAATGCTCAGGTTGTCTTTGAGTGCGCTGCCTTTGATATAGCGCTGCCAGGTGAGCGGGGTCGTCGAGGGCTGTGCGTTATCCGGTTTCAAGCGATACAGTGCCATCACTTGTATAACGCTGTTCAACACCAGCAGCCAGCCCAGCGGCGCAATGCTGCGTAATAGCTCGCCGGGTGTTTGGGCGCTGGGCAAGATCCAGCTTTCAAACAGCGCGGTAAAGGCCACGGTGCCTGCCAAAATGGCACCAATGGTGACGGCCTGGATAAGTCCGTTAGCTTCTGCCAAGCGGGGTTTGCCAAATAGCCCTTTCACCAAGCCATACTTTGCGGGGGAGTAAAAGGCTGACTGAATTGCCAGTATTAGCGTCATGGCAAACGCCAGCCAAAACCAGCCTTGGTAATAAGCGGCGGTGATGCCCAGTGAAACAGCGACAGCGGCCCAGGCGGAAACCCGGAGAATGCGAACTTTGGGGTAGCTATCCGCCACATGACCTGCGGGGCTGAACAGTAAAATAAACGGCAAAAGGATAAGCCCATTGACCAATGCCGTCAGTACCACCTGGGTTTCGCCATCGTAGCTTTTAAAAATCGTGTTTTGAATGACGATTTTATGCCCTAAATCCACAAAGGCATTCAAGAAAATGGCAATCAGGTAGGGCCAAACACCCGTGATGCGTAGTAAAGGTTGCATGAAATGACGCCTTATAAACCAGAAGTTAGGGCACTTTCGGTAAATGGGGTTAATGTTGCAACTCTGGTGGTTCAAGTTGTGTTATTTGGGCTTTACGGTATCGTTATACGCTACTTTATATGTCTGGAGGTTGTGTGTCTCAGACAAGCGCGCTTATTGATACCTTAAAACGCCAGCTGCGCTCCCAGGGGAAAACCTACGCTGATGTGGCGTTATGGCTTGGGTTGAGCGAGGCCTCGGTCAAACGGCTATTCGCTGAGCAGCACATCACCCTAGAGCGGCTAGAGCGTATTTGCGATCAGCTTAACCTGGAATTTGCTGAGTTGGTGCAATCCATGCAAGAGGAAGAGCACCGTTTGCAGGAGCTGACCCAGGCGCAGGAGCAGAGCATTGTCGATGATCGTGAGCTGTTCTTGGTCGCTGTGTGTGTGATTAACGGCTATCGGTTTGATGAAATTCATCACCAGTACCAGCTCAGTGAGGCGCAGTGCACTCGGCAACTGCTGGCGCTAGAACGGCTAAAGCTGATTGATCTATTGCCGGGTAATCGAATCCGGCGGCGTGTGGCCGCGAATTTTCGTTGGCGGCCTGGCGGCCCCATTCAGCGTTTTTTCCAGCAATATATTGCCACAGAGTTTTTTCAGTCCCGTTTCGATAGCGACAGCGAAAAGCTAATTGTGCTGAATGGCCTGCTTTCTCATGCGGGTAATGCTGAATGGCAACAAACGATGCAGCGGCTGGCAAAAGAGTTTCACGCCCTGTGTGAACGCGAAAGCGGGCTGCCCATTAATCAGCGCTTTGGTACCACCTCAGTGCTGGCTGTGCGTCAGTGGCAATATGCGTTGTTCCAGGGCTATAAGCGGTAAGGCTAGGTTCGACATGCCACGCGGCTATCACGATGTATTGCGAAAGAGTGCTGCTTCCTGCGCTAGCCACTCGGTAAAGCGGCCCACCGCAGGTGGCATTTCCCCATCAGGAGGCAAAATCAAATCATAGGCGAAGGGGGAAATGAGGGGATAGTGCTCTTCAAAAGGGCGCACTAAAACACCGCTTGCAAGCCGGTCGGCAACGAGTGGGTAGCTGGCAAGTACCACGCCTTGGCCGGCAATGGCTTGATCTAAGGCCAGGCTATAGAGCGAATATTGGCGCTGGTTAGGCATTTTACTTATCGCTATCCCAACCGCTTTGAACCAATCGCTCCAGCCTGGGATGTGGCGCTGGTTGGCATGGGTACACCAATCCACGGTGAGTAGCGTCTGTGTTAGTAAGTCGCTGGGCGATTTTATCGTTGCCTGTGCTAATAAAGTGGGCGAGCAAACGGGAAATAGTGTGTCTTCAAAAAGACGTTGGCTAGAGACGCCTGGCCAAGGACCTTGTCCGTAGCGCAGCGATAAGCGCGCCCTGTTTGGCAGCCATAACGGTTGGGTTAGGCGAGACTCGGCATCTAGCGATATTTCTATTTCGCGCTCGTTTGCTTCAAAACGAGGTAAACGAGGCAGCAACCAAAGCTGTAGAAAAGAAGGCGGTGCGCTGATCAGTAAGCGAAAGGCTTGTTCCGAGCGCTCGGTGACGTGCTGTACGCCACTGGCGATACGCAAAAGCCCCGCTTGCACATCTTCCGCTAATATCCGCCCCGCCTCAGTGACACATACTCCATTGGCATGACGTTCAAAGAGCGCCACCCCCAAATGCCCCTCTAGCTGCTTCACCTGACGGCTAACCGCGCCAGAGGTAACGCCAAGCCGATAAGCGGCGGCTTTGAAGCTGTTCTCGCGCGCAGCTTCGGCAAAGGCGCGTAGTGCATTAAGTGGTAATCTTTCAATTCTCATAGCATGAGTTTTCCTAAGCCTAGGCCAGAGAAGTAATCGTTTGTACGAGGTTTCTCTTCCTGGTGCAATAGGCGCCTTAATGTTATGGGAGCGTGCAATGAATACTCAAAGAGTAGCGTCAATTAACGCTAATGACAGCTCTGTAGTGGTATTCCAGCGTAAATCAGTGGATACCACAGCAGCATCACTAATGCTGCTATTTTGCTTGATACTGGGGTTTCAGCAAGTAGCGATTAAAGGTGTGGCTGAGGATATCTCACCCATGGTGCAGATAGCTCTACGCTCCGCTATCGCTGGAACACTGGTCGGTTTACTAGCTTATTGGCGAGGCGTTCGCTGGGCAGATTTGCGCCGTCATTGGATTGCCGGTTTGTTGGTTGGCTTAGGGTTTGCGGCGGAGTTCGCATTTGTTGCCTGGGGGTTAACGTATACCTTGGCATCGCACATGTCGGTCTTTCTTTACACGGCCCCCATTTTTGCCGCGCTTGGCTTACATCTTTGGGTGCCTGGTGAACAGCTGTCTATGCGGCAGTGGTGGGGAGTAGGGTTGGCGTTTACAGGGATGGTGATTGCGATGGCGCCGAGTGGTAGCTATGCCATAGAGATCATCATCGGTGATGCACTGGGCTTGCTAGCTGGACTCTCCTGGTCGGCTACGACCGTTGTAATTCGCAAGACCTCGCTTTCCGAGGCACCAGCAGAACTTACCTTAAGCTATCAACTGGGTATAACGGCGCTGCTACTGTTGCCGGTAGCGGTTATCTCTGGCCAGTTAATGAGCGCGCAGTTTGTTCCTATGGTGGTTGCCAGCCTTGGTTTTCAGGCGCTGGTTATTTCTTTTGGCGCGCTGCTGCTTTGGTTTACGTTGCTGCGCCGTTATCGTGCTTCTCAGTTAGGTGTGTTTTCTTTCTTAGCGCCGCTTTTTGGTGTGCTTTTTGGTACCCTGCTGCTTAATGAGCCGCTTAGCGTCAATTTTATAATTGGTGGGAGCGTTATCTTAGCCGGCATTGTTCTGGTAACGCGCTAACCACGTGGGCCGCCAATGATGGCCTTGCGTCTTTTAATCAGTGAAGAACTGACTTATGGGCCTAACTGTTTTATGAATTATTTTTTATGAATAGCACTCCTTTTCAATTACTAGCCTGTCCGTTAGATGGCGAGCCGCTTCATCTGGCAGGCAGTACTTGGCGCTGCTCTGTTGGGCATAGCTTCGATGTTGCTAAGCAAGGTTACGTCAACTTGCTTCCGGTACAGCAAAAGCGTTCCGCTGATCCTGGTGACAGTAAGCTGATGGTGGCAGCAAGGCAGCGTTTTCTTGAGGCTGGTTACTATCAGCCCATTGCCCAGGCGGTAAGTAAACACCTGTTAAACCATGCTGATGCGCAATCTGCCAGCTCGCTATTTGGCTGCCTGGATGCTGGCTGCGGTGAAGGTTATTACTTGCGTGAGCTATCTCGTGCTGCATCGAATTCGCGGCCACTTTCATTGCTGGGGTTAGATATTTCCAAGTGGGCAGTGCTGTCGGCGGCCAGACAAGATGATAAAAAATCTCCGCTTTGTCGTTGGGTTGTCGGGAGCAATGCGCACTTGCCAGTTCAAGCGGAGACGCTCGACAGTGTGCTGTGTATGTTTGGTTTTCCAGTGCATCACGAATTTGCGCGGGTATTAAAGCCGGGTGGCCTATTGGTGCAGGTTGAGGCAGGGGCGGGGCACCTGCGTGAGCTGAGGGAGGTGATTTATCCCACGCTTAAGCCAGACACGACAAGTGAACGGGAAGTGCCTGAGGGCTTTATCCAGTTGCACACAGAGTCACTTAACTATCAAATAACGCTGGAAGGGCAGGCATTAATTGGTGACCTATTAACGATGACGCCCCATCTTTACCGCGCCAGTCAGGAAGGCCGAGCACGTGCAGCGGCACTTGATGAGCTTACCCTGACGGTAGATGCCAAACTAATGGTGTATGAGCGTAAATAAGGGGTGTTACAAATCCGACCATACTCTCTTTCTGCATCTTTATGCTAACTGTCTTTCATTTTGTCTTTCATTTTCAACATGCAAACGCAACAAGGCCCGCATAAGCGGGCCTTGTTATTCGAACCTGTTAAGGTTCGAGCAAATTCTTAAACCGTTAAGGCTTAGGACATTTGCTTGATGTTAGAAGCCTGAAGGCCTTTCTTACCCTGGGTAACGTCAAAAGAAACGTTAGCACCTTCTTGAAGGGTTTTGAAACCGTCAGACTGAATTTCAGAGAAATGAGCAAAAAGGTCGTCGCCGCCGTCAGAAGGAGCGATGAAACCAAAACCTTTAGTGTCGTTAAACCATTTAACTGTGCCAGTTGCCATGATGTAGATCCTTTCGCGCTAATGCGCCGTAATAAAGTTCCTGGTATTACCCAGATGAATAGTAGCGGGTGAAACAAGGAATACAATATCAGGCTGCCGAAATAGATCGTACACTTCTGAAACCATGCTGCTTGCTAACCAACTGACGCTACAGTGACATGATTTTTTCTTCGGGTCAAAGCTTTTTTATGAATATTTCCTGGGGGGTGGTGTCAGGACAGCGGTTACTTCCACCCCACTTTTCAGGTGCTTGGGGGCTTTACGGTGAGTCAGACCTTCAATGTTAAAAATGGTATCTTTGGCGAAGCACTTTTGAAACGACAACCCTGTCGGTAAGGCACGTTATCAAAACGAGGAGAATCCAATGATTGCCGAACATGAATTGGCATACCTAAAGCGTGCGGTGGCTTTAGCAGAGGAGGCTTTAAATGCAGGGGATGAGCCATTTGGTAGCGTGCTGGTAAATGCCGAAGGTAAGGTGTTAGCCGAAGACCGTAATCGCATTGCCGGTGGAGATTCTACTCAGCATCCAGAGTTTTCGCTGGCCCGCTGGGCAGCGAACCATATGACGCCTGAAGAGCGCTCTAAAGCGACTGTCTATACCTCTGGAGAGCACTGTCCAATGTGTGCAGCGGCTCATGGGTGGGTAGGGCTAGGACGTATCGTTTACGTCAGTTCTTCTGAGCAGTTGGGAGCATGGTTGGCTGCACTTGGCGTAGCGCCACCTCCAGTCGCCCCGCTATCGATTAATGAGGTGGTGCCAGGTTTGACTGTTGATGGCCCAGTGCCTGGGCTGGACGAGCAAGTCCATGCCCTGCATCGCCGCTTGCATGCATAACATCAGGGCCGGGTTTTGAAGGGCTGGGTTTTAATTGTTTGGCAAGGCTCGGTAAGCAATGCATGGCCCAGAAAGACAAACGCCGCCTTGTGCTCGACAAGGCGGCGTTTGTTAAATCGATGCAAAAAAGAGCATCAGTGCTTCAATATGCCTAGTGTTTCAATATGACATAGAAGGCGTGGATGATGCCTGGGATAAAGCCAAACAGCGTGAGAATGATATTCAGCCAGAAATGTCCTTTGAAACCGACCTCAAAAAACACCCCTAGTGGGGGCAGAATAACGGCAAAGATCATCTTGATCGGGTCAGTTGCGGTAAACGCCATGCAGCCTCCTTTGCTTATACAGTCTGTTTGTTAATAACGAACAGGTTAATAACGTAGGTCTCTATAATGTAGATATCAATAACGGTTTTAGTGCTGATTGCTAATGCTGGCCTTTTAGCAACAGTGCGGTTCAGCGATTGAGCGTAACGTAGTCGCAATGATTAAGTTTGGCGAATCAGTGCGACCTAGGTACGACCTCGTGTTTGGGCTATCGTTCACTTGCTTAGGTAGGCGTATTCAAGAGCTTAGGTTTTCAAGAGCTTAGATTTTCAAGAACTTAGGTTTTCAAAAAATTAGATCTTCAAGAAATTAGGGCTGCGAAAGCCCATCGACTACAGATGAATAAGGAACGCCATGAGTCACTATCTACCGTCATCACTGCTGCTCGCGAGCGTTGTTCTAGCCAGCCCTGTGTGGGCGCAGGCGCCCGGCGGTGAAGATGCGGTACTGCCTACAGTAGAGGTGAGCGCTCCGCGCTTAGCCCGCGAGCTGTATGCCACACCAGCGGCCGTTTCTACCTTGGAGAGCGAAGAAATTGCCCAAGGTCAGCAACGGGTGAGGTTGGATGAAGCGCTTAACCGAGTACCGGGGGTGTTTTTACAAAACCGCGATAACTTCGCCCAAGGGCAACGCATTGCTATTCGCGGCTTTGGCGCGCGTGCTCCATTTGGTGTGCGTGGGATTACCGTTATGGTAGATGGCATTCCATACACACTTCCGGATGGTCAAGCGCAGTTGGATGCCATTGATTTAGACAGTGCCGAGCGTATTGAGGTGATTCGCGGGCCGTCTTCAGTGCTTTACGGTAATGCGGCTGGCGGAGTGATTGATGTGACCACTGCAGATGGGCGTGATAATCCTGGTACACGGCTGCGGATGGGCGCAGGTAGTGATGGCTATCAAAAAGTGGCACTGCAAAATGGCGGTGTACAGGGCGATTGGTCGCACCATATCAGTCTGACGGCGCTTAACGTTGATGGTTATCGTGAACAAAGTTCAACCGAGAAGTATTTGCTGAATGCAAAGTTGCGTCGAGAACTCGGCAGTGGGCGGGCGGTTACTGCGATTATTAATCTGCTGGAGAACCCCCGTTCGGAAGATCCCGGTGCACTTAATGCCCGTGAAGTTGCCGCTGGGCGCGATCAGGCTGCGCCCAATTCGCTAGCGCTAGATGCTGGGCAAAACGTCGATCAGCAGCTGTTGGGTCTGCAATACGAAGACTTAGCGGCAGGGGATGGTGAGCTGTATCTCAAGGGCTTAATTGCTCAGCGTAGCTTTGAACAGCAGCTTCCATTTGTGGGCAGTAGTCGTTTGGGTTATCAGCGGGACTATATGGGCGCAAGCGCTGAATACCATCACGAGGTGGCGTTAGGGAGCCTGCCGCTGAGTTATATCGTTGGGGTGGATGTGGCGCGCCAAGAGGATGAGCGTTTTCGTAATAATGTCGATGCCCAGGGAGTAGTTGGCGAGCAGTTAGCGGATGAAACCCAAACTGCGGCGTCCGCTGGCGTGTTTGCCCAAGGGGATTTAGCGCTCTCGGAACAGGTCACGCTCTCGTTGGGCGCGCGATATGACCGGGTGGCGCTAGACGTCGACGATACGTTTCTTGATGACGGAGATCAAAGCGGGAAGCGTACCTTTAACGAGTGGAGTGGCTCGGCGGGGCTAAGCTATCGCTATCGTCCGCAGCACCAAGCGTATATTAATACCGGCACCGCGTTTGAGACACCCACGTTTTCTGAGTTTGCCAACCCGGCTGGCGGTGGCTTTAACCCTGCTGTTGAGCCGCAAAAAGCATGGAATCGCGAAATAGGGTTGCGTGGCTACATTGAGCCGTTGGCGATGGATTACGATCTCGCACTATTTTCGGTCCGCGTTCGCGATGAGTTGGTGCCGTATGATGAGGGTGGTCGTA
This sequence comes from Halomonas sp. KG2, assembly GCA_030440445.1. Taxonomy (NCBI): domain Bacteria; kingdom Pseudomonadati; phylum Pseudomonadota; class Gammaproteobacteria; order Oceanospirillales; family Halomonadaceae; genus Halomonas; species Halomonas sp. KG2. Next base: position 932,225 of record CP098528.1, read on the forward strand.
CCTTCTATCAGAATGCAGGTGACACAAATCGCGATGGCCTAGAGCTGGCGCTGGGCTGGCAGCTTGCCGACCAGTGGCGTCTGGATAGCGCTTTAACCCTCGCGCGTTATGAATTCGATAAGTTTGCAACACCTAGTGAACGCTTTGATGGCAACCGGATTCCTGGATTGCCAGAGCAAACGTGGGTCAATCAATTAACCTGGGAAAACCTTGATCAGCGTTTCGTCACGTTGGAAACCGAATACATCGGTGATTTAGTAGCGGATAACGCTAATGCGACGGAGGTAGATAGCTATTGGCTGCTCAACCTCCGGGTAGGTGATGGTTGGCAGTTAAGTGAAGGTACGCGACTAAGTGCTTATCTTGGTCTGCGCAATCTGCTTGATGAAGAGCACTATGCCAATGTGCGCTTAAACGGCACCTTTGGCCGCTTTTATGAGCCAGCCCCAGGGCGAAGTGTTTATGGCGGCGTGGAGTTGAGTTTTTAATCAGCAGAGGCTCCCTAGCAAAAAAAACGGGCGACCCATTGGGTCGCCCGTTTTTGTTCGTCGCTACGCTAAGTGATGGCTATTCCGGTAAAGCGTAACCAATCACGTAGTCACCCATTTTGGTGCCGAAGGTGCCGTGACCACCGGCGGTAACGACCACATACTGGCGGTCATCTGCGCCGGTGTAAGTCATCGGCGTTGCTTGGCCGCCGGCAGGCAAGCGAGCTTTATACAGCTCTTCGCCAGTGGTGATGTCGTAGCCGCGCAGGTATTGATCCAGTGTGCCGCTTAGGAAGGAAACGCCACCCGCAGTGGTTAGCGGGCCACCCAGCGCAGGGACGCCGACGTTCAGACCAATCGGCAGATCAAAGGGCATGCTGTCGCGGGTGGTGCCATTGTGGTGCTTCCACACAACTTCGTTACTTTGCAGGTCGATTCCTGCCACATCCCCCCAAGAGGGTGCTTGGCAGGGAAGGCCGAGCACTGACAGCAGCGGGCCGAGTTCTACTGCGTAAGGGGCACCCGTGTTGGGCTGCAGGCCTTGCTCGCTAGCTGAGCCTTGGCCATCCTCAACTTCATCACGTGGAATCAGCTTGGAAACAAACGCTAAGTACTTCGCGCCGGTAAACAGTGCTTGGCGTTCTGGGTCTACCGCAACACCACCCCAGTTCATCACCCCAACGTTGCCAGGGTAGATAATGCTGCCTTCCAGCGAAGGCGGTGTGTACTGGCCTTCATAGCGCAGCGAGAGGAATTGGATGCGGCACATCATCTGATCAAAGGGTGATGCGCCCCACATGTCGCGCTCGGTAAGCGGCGGTGGTAGCAAATTCAGTGCTGAGCGAGGTTGGGTTTCTGCCGTCCAGTCGCCTTCAATAGCACCTTGAGGGGCGGGCACTTCTTCAATGGGCACAATCGGCTCGCCGGTCTCACGGTTTAACACATACAAGCTGCCTTGTTTAGTGGGCTGAATGACGGCTGGCTGGGTGCCATCTGCTGTTGCCAAGTCAATCAATACGGGCTGTGCAGGTGTGTCCATGTCCCACAAGTCGTGGTGTACAAACTGGTACACCCAGGCCACTTGGCCGTCGTTCAAATTAAGCGCTACTAGCCCGGCACTAAAGGTCTCATCATTTTCAGAGCGGTTAGCGCCGTACTGGTCTGGCGTAGCGTTACCCATGGGCAGGTAAACGAGGCCAAGCTCTTCATCGGCGCTAATCGGCGCCCACACATTGGGTGAGTTACGCGTGTAAGTCTCGCCCTCTTCTAATGGTGCGGTGTCTTCAGGGTTGCCGCTGTCCCAGTTCCACACTAGTCCGCCAGTATGTACGTCGAAGGCGCGTATAACGCCAGAGGGTTCGTCGGTTGAGCTGTTGTCGGTAACGTGGCCACCCAAAATTACTAAGTCTTCAGTGACAGTCGCAGGCGATGTCGAGTAATAGCCTCCTGGGCTAAACTCGCCAATATTGTTCGTCAGGTCGATCTCACCGTTTTCGCCGAAACTTTCACAGCGCTCCCCGGTATCGGCGTTGAGTGCAATCAGGCGGGCATCGGCGGTGGGTAGGTAAAGCCTGCGTGGGCACATGACATCGGTGGCGCTTAACAGCTCAGACGTGGAGTCTTCTTCTGAGGTGAGCGAGAAGGAGAGGTCGAGTTCAAACTGACTGCCATCGGCATACAGTGTTGGTTTATCGATGGTGGAATCTTCAGTACTGCTGGAATAATTAGCCGCATCATAATACGCCAAGCCGCGGCAGGTCATATGTGCCCAACCGGAAAAGTCGTCTGCGCCCATGGTGCTAATGTTGGGATCAAACGCCCACAGGGTTTCGCCGGTTTCGGGCGACAGTGCCATCGCACGGCTGTGCGATGTACAAATATAAAGGCTATCGTTGACCTTTAACGGCGTGTTTTGGTTGGTGATTTCAGGCGGTGCATTGGGGCCGGGTTCATCACCGGTTTGAATACGCCACACCTCTTCCAGTTCGCCTATATTTTCGGGAGTAATCTGACTAAGCGAGGAGTAGTGCGTCCCTGCATTAGTGCCGCCGTAGGCAGGCCAGTCATCGCCTGCAGCCTGGGCTGGGTTAACCTCTTTATTATTGGCAGACTCCATCGTGCCTGCCACAGTACCTGGATAGGTGAATTGACTAGCAATTGCCACAATAATCGCTGCGACAATGCTTGCCACTAGCGCTAGGCTGCCGCCGCGTGAATGTAGCGGTTTGCGCCACCAGGGAAGCAGTAAAATGATGCCAATTAAACAGACAATGGCAACCCTGGGGACCAGCTGCCACCAGTCTAAGCCAACTTCCCAGAGTGCCCATAGCAGCGTTGCAAAAAGTACCGCTGCATAAAGCCATAAGGCTATGCCTTTGCGCATTGCCAGCAGTACACCGACAACAAAAATACTGACCCCAGCGATTAAGTAGTAAGCGCTACCACCTAAACTAAGCAGCTTAGCGCCGCCAATGGTCAGTGCAACACCAGCTACCGCGAGTAGCAGGCCAAGCAGTAGCGCTGGCCATTTGCCGTGGGCACGCGTGTGTCCATCCATGAGAAAACCCCTATTAACAACGAATTGAAGCCGCTTGGTAAAATTAGAAAAGCGACAGATCTGCAACGTGCCCTAACCCATTGGCAGTGATGATGGGTTAAAACACACATTGATTATGGGTAATTTTAATAATCAATTCACTTTTGGTCTAATAATTTGCTTGCTAAGTAGTGCTGCAAACCAAAAAGCCGCGCCTGTTACCGTGGCGCGGCTTGTTATTGAGGTAGGAAATAGTGAGGTAGCAATGTGGGGTTAACTTGACGTAAGCATGGCTTAGTCAGTGAGCTTCACCAGCATTTTGCCGGTGTTGCCCCCTTCAAAAAGCGCTAAAAAGGCATCCGGTGTGCTTTCAAGACCCTCTTTGACGGTTTCTTTATAGGCTATATTGCCTTTCGCTACCTGAGGAGAGACTTCGTTGAGGAAGTAGCGATAGCTAGACCAGTGATCGGCAACAATAAATCCCTGCATCTTAGCTTTGCGTACCACCAACTGGGAAAGGTTGCTCGGCCCTGGTGCCGGTGCTTCGGCGTTATAGCTGTCAATCATGCCGCATACAGCAATGCGTGCACCGTCATTGAGTTGACTTAGCGCTGCTTCTAAGCAGATACCACCAACGTTCTCAAAATACACGTCAATGCCATTAGGGCTAGCAAGCTTAACAGCGTCGCTGAGTTCCTGTGCACTTCGGCCTTGGTAGCTAACCGGCTCAACGCCCAATGATTCAAGCCATGCAAGCTTGTGGGCAGCCCCAGCAATGCCAACCACGTGGCAACCTTTGGCTTTCGCCAGCTGTACAGCAAGCGAGCCAACAGCACCACTGGCAGCGCTTACCAGTACATTGTCGCTAGGTTTACACTCGGCAATAAGGTTCAAGCCTGTCCATGCCGTCATACCTGGCATGCCCAATACACCTAGATATGCTTGTTCTGGTACGTCACTGTCTGGTAACGCAGTGACACTGTCGCCTGACACCTGCGCGATATCCCGCCAGCCGCCCATGTGGCTGACTTTATCGCCTTCCTTAATGGTTGGGTGGTTAGACGCAATGACCTCGCCAATTGCGCCACCTTCCATCGGCTTGCCCAGCTCAAAAGGGGCGACATAGGTGCGTACCCCTGTCATTCGTCCACGCATATATGGATCAACGGACAGCCAATGGTTGCGAACCCTGACTTCACCTTCGTCAAGATCGGGAAGTTCCTGACTTTCCAGTGAAAATAGTTCGCGTTTAGGTAAGCCGGTGGGGTAATTCGTTAAGGTAAAAAAGCGAGATTGCATGGGTGCCTCCTGCATGTGTGATTTAAACAAATCTCCTTGCAGCATAGAGACCGTTAGCGCGCTTTCAAGTTCGTCGAAGAGTTAATTTGCTGTGCAATAAAAAAGCGGCTCTGGTGAGCCGCTTTCAATTAAGCTTAATCTTCTTCAACGCTGTTTGTTTAAGGGGTATCACACACTTGCGGGTGTGTTATCCGTTAATCGACCAGGGTGATCATGACGGGGGCAACGCCGCGTCGAATCATGCCGAGTTGGCGAGCTGCCCGTTTTGATAGGTCAATAATACGTCCCTTAACAAAGGGGCCGCGGTCATTAATCAGTACCTCAACCTCCTGGCCAGTATCAGGGCGGGTAACTAGCACCTTGGTGCCAAAAGGAAGCGTTGGATGAGCAGCCGTTAGCGCTTGTTGGTCAAAAGGTACGCCACTGGCTGTAGGGGAACCCTGGAAGCGATCGCTGTAAAAGGATGCGATTCCCTCTTGAATTTCTGTGGCAAATGCATGACCAGTGGAAAAGAAGGTGAGTAATGCCGCAGCACAGCTCGTGCGGATGAACCGTTTAGATGCTCCCATTGGAGTGCCTCAGTTTACATTGTGCCGATTCTTTATGTGTCGGAGTATTTACCGATATCTGCTCCGATAGTAACGTGGTCATTTTAATACGGCAAGCTTTACGAAGATCGGTGCAATTGGCTTCTAAATTAAGATTTTTTGCAACTTTCTTCAGTGCCGTTGTGATTCAGCAAGTTAACGAAGTGTGGTCGATGTAACTCGGCGGTGTCATGTGTCTGGTATAAATTTTAGATAAAGGCTCACTTTACTCAGATAGGCATCATATAATTAGCACTCGCTAGGTTTTACATGTTTGCCAATAAACAAGGATGCACCTATGGCTAAGTCTTCTTCTCTAACGCTAATTTTGGTTGCCGCCGGTGGGGTTGCTGTTGGGTTGTTAGCCGCTCAGGCGGCGCCCAGTTTTACATCAACGACAAGCGCCGCAGAACCTACCAGTGCGGAGCAGGGGCAGGTTTCCCAAGCATTAGCAGGGCTCGAAAGTATTACGCTAGGTGAGCAAACTAGGGGAGAGATTACCTCGGCAGCGGAGCTGAACGGTAATGATGGTAGCCGCTATGTGCGCTATGTCATCAATCTGGAAGAGGACTCGTTAGTCGAGTTTTCTCTCAGTGGTGCCTTAAGGGGAGTCGTTGCTCTCTATGACGATGGGCTGCAGCTGCTGGAGAATGCCGAGACCGTTCGTCATCGTATCGAAAAAGATGGTCAATACGTAGTGGCCGTCAGTGGGGCGGATGCAAGCAGCTATGGCCCATTCACCCTTAATAGCCGCACGGTTGAGCTGAGCGATTCTGACACGCTGACCATTGGCGAGCCGATGGATAGTTGGCTAGGTGGCACGTCACGGGAAGTGACGTTAACCGTTGAAGAAGAAGGTATGTATCAAATCGAGATGCGTGCCGATGAGTTTGATGCGTATCTGGAGCTGTCTGGTCCGAACGGCTACAACCGTGAGGATGATGATGGCGCTGGCAACTTGAATGCACGTATTTCAGACTTTCTTGCTCCTGGTGATTACACCGTCACCGCACGTTCTGCCTTCGGCGAAGGGAGTGGTCTTTTTACGTTGAGTGCGGAGCCACGTGAATTGCCTGACGATCTGCGCAATGATGGGAGTGTTGTGCCCAGCGAAACGCTGAATGGTTGGTTTAGCGGCCAGGAGCGAAGCTATCAACTAGAGATCGAAGAAGCGGGTATGTATCAAATTGATATGCGCTCAAGCGATATCGACTCTTATCTTGTGCTGGAAGGGCCAAATGGCTACTTCCGCGAAGATGACGATAGTGCTGGCAATCTGGATGCCAGTATTGCCGACTTTTTAGCACCGGGTAGTTATCAATTAACAGCACGCACGGCGTATGGCTCCGACAGCGGTTTGTTTACGCTTTCAGTAGAGCCGCGTGAATTGCCGGAGGGTGTAGAACTACGTAATGAGGGTGAGTTAACAGCTAATGAAACGCTCACTGGCTGGTATAGTGGTGAGCCGTTGACCTATGAACTCACTTTAGAAGAAAGCTCTTTGGTTAGGCTCAGCATGCGTTCAAGTGACTTTGATACGTATTTAGAGCTAAGTGGCGGCGGTGATTCTTATAGCGATGATGACGGCGGTAGCGGCACTAACTCGCGTTTAGAGCAGGCGCTTTTGCCGGGTACCTACACTGTTGTTGCACGTGGTTTCGCAGTTAGCGGCAGCGGCATGTTTGAGTTGCAAGTCAATACAGAGCCAACAGAAATGCAGCCTGACGCGTAATGTAGCGCACGTTGTATGATGCAACGCCCTTGCTGGAGACAGCAGGGGCGTTTGCTTTTGTATTCCTATTTACGTGGCTTGAAGGTGCCTACGTTATTCACAAGGAGGTTTTATGCTGCGCTATTCATTCGGTTTAACGGTGATTGGTTTATTGTTACTAGGTGGTTGTCAGTCGTCGGATGATGCTTCTGCAGAGTCACTTACGCTTGCTTCCAAAGCGGTTGAAAAAGAGTACATAGCACCTGAGTGTCAGGCTGAACAGTGCTCTACCGTCACCGTGTCTGCGCTCGCGTTTCCGCAATCTGCAGAGCTAACGGAGCAGTTACAAAAACGGCTGTTAACGCTTGCAATGGGCATCACTGAGGAGGATGCATTGCCAGCTGATAGCTGGGAGGCCTATGCACAAAACTTTTTTGAGCTAGCTGAGGAAGATAATCGCACCTCACCTGGAGCAATGACTAGCGAAGCGGTATTAGAAGCTAAGGTTTATGGGCAGCACAACGACTTATTGATACTTGAGCTAAGTAGCTACGTTTATCATGCGGGGCAAGCGCATGGTTTGCCAATGACTGAGTTTATGGTGATAGACGAGCGTCAGCTGCGTGTGGTTGATCCAGACGATATGTTGTTGGAAGGCCAGCAGGGCGCTTTTCAAGCACTGCTTGATCAGGCCCACCAACGCTGGATAGAGGAGATGGGTCATGATGAGCAGTTTGCCCTCAATTGGCCGCTCAGCGAGAGCCGCAACATAGCCCCGTTGGCAACTGCCTGGGAAGTTAAATACAACGTCTATGAAATTGCCCCTTATGCAGCCGGCCAGCCTGTTCTGACGATCCCCCTTGATGCGCTGGAAGGTATCGCAAAGCCTCGCTATTTAGGTCAATAGTGTTTAGCGGCTTGCTTTTAAACAGCCTACGACGACCAATAAGGCGGCCGTTGGTAGCCGCCAGTCAAACACGCTGACGCCTGCCAGTACCAGTAGCAGTGCCGCTAGGATCGGTACGCCATAGGCAAGGCTGCCGACTAGGCTGGCTTGGCCAAAGCGTAGTGCTTTATCCCAGGCCACCATAGCGATGCCGTACGGCCCAAGCCCCAGCGCGATACCCGCCAACAGAGCCTCACCCTGCGGCATGATGAAGGTTCCTTCCACTATCAAGCTGGCGCAGGCTGCAACAGCGCAGGCGATCATTAATAACCGCGGGAGCAATGGTGTTAGCGATACAGGAGCTACTTGCCCGAGCCAGGAGTAGAGCGCCCAGCAACAAGCCGCCAGTAGCGCTAACCCATACCCTGAAGCAGCCCCGCCAAAGCCGCCACTTAAGGCTTGCGGCAGTAACAAAATAGCGGCACCCGAAAAAGCAATTAGCGCACCTGTCACGCTGGCGATATGCAGACGACCAAACCGGCTCCATTGGCTTAATAGTACAAACAGCACTGGCCAGGTGTAGGTGATCAAAGCGGCTTCTGCGGCAGGTGCTAGACGCATGCCAATGTAGTAACTGCTAACAGCACCAACGATCAATAGTGGTAGGCCAAGCCATACGCTAATTTGCCAGCGAGGACGGCAAGCCGCGACGTTAACGCGACGGCTGAGTGGCAATGTTGCCAGTGCACCTGCAAGCAGCGTAAGTGCGGTGAGCTGAAGCGGAGAGGTATCCCGAGCCAACTCTGCTAATAGCGGCGCTATGCTCCATAACATCACCGCCACAAGTGCTGCGCATACACTGTACCTGGGGGATATGACGGCCGGGGAATGAACGGGATGCATGGCATCTCTCCTTGCGTTAAACCTGAGACGCGCAGCATACTCAGTAAACACTCATCACAATATCGATCTTTTATGATCATTATTATCAATAATGGTGATGTATGCGTGCACCAACATTTGACTTAACGCTACTTCGTACGCTGGTTACTATTGCCGATACAGGTAGCGTTACGGCAGCGGCAAAGCGGCTGGCGTATACCCAGTCAACAGTGAGCATGCAGTTACAGCGTTTAGAGACGCAGCTTGATGTGCGTTTGCATGAGCGAGCTGGGCGACGACTACGTTTCACCCCAGAAGGAGATCGTTTGCTGGTACACGCGCGCCGCCTATTGGCACTCAATGACGACGCGTGGAGCGATATGCAGGCGCGCCAGATAACGGGCGATTTAACGTTGGGTATTCCTGAAGACTATGCGTCGCTATTGCCGTCAGTATTTGCGTACTTTCACCAGCTGTATCCTGCGGTGGGGCTAACCGTAAAGTGTGGCACTAGTGCTCATTTGGTCGAACAGGTCAAAGCAGCAGAGTTGGACTTGGCGCTGGTGACTCGCCAACGAAATTCGCCAGGAGGCGATGTGATTCGTCGTGAGCCACTGATGTGGGCGGTAGGGGTAAATCAGCAGCCTTCGCTAAGTGACCCTATTCCGCTGGCGCTTTACTCTCCCGGCGCTGATGTTTTTCGCGAGGTTGCTGAGCAGGCGTTACAAGGGGCTGGGCGTGATTGGCGCGTTGCGTATACCAGCCAGTCAATGGCGGGTCTTGCCCCTATTGTAACCGCGGGGTTAGCTGTTGTTGTGGTAACGCGTAGTATGTTGACCCCCTCGCTGCGCCCGCTGGATGACAGTAGTGGCCTTCCTGCCTTGCCAATGATTGAGCTAGCGCTTCATCGTGCTCCACACCGTCCTTCTGAGCCTGCGCGGCGTTTAGGAGAATTGATTCGCGAACAGCTAGCGGCACCTAGTGAAGCGTTATAAGGTGTTGCTTTAACATGTTCATTGATAGGAAGCTAAGATGCCTATAGTCACTATCCAGCAATTCCCCCGTGATCTTGCGCAAAAGCGAGAATTGGCAAAGCGTATTACTGATGCGTTCTGCGATGTGTATGGTACCGACCCAGTGAGCGTGCAGGTGTTTTTTCAAGAAGTAACCCAGGAAAATTGGTCCAAAGGCGGCCAAATGGGGGCTGATTGTGATACGGCTCAGTGAGGGGCTCGATAATTTAGGATCCTCTGATTAATGTTATGAGCGTAGGCCAGACAAGGCAAAAATCAACGAAAAAGCGGAGTTTACGAGTTGTAAATGAGCATTTTGAGGCGATTTTTAACGCAGTATGGACAAGCGCAATAGTTAATCAGAGGTTTCTTAGTTTTTCTAACGCAACCTGACTGAGCTAAGCTAACTACCATGACGCGAATGAGCCAGGAGTTCTGAATGCACGAGCTAGATCACTATATTTATCCTCACCGAGTGTTGCATTGGCTAGTGGCAGTCGCCGTGCTGCTGTCATTGGCAAGTGGTCTGACGCTTGGCTTCCTGGGGTATGAGCGCGCCGTTGATTTGCTTGGGAATGCGCTTACCAACGTGCTCTATACCAGCCATAAAACCTTAGGCGTGACGATACTGTTGCTAATGACGCTGAGGATTATTACGCGGCTAGCTTTTGTTGTGCCCGACCACGAACCGCCGCTCAATGCCTTCGAGCGAATTATCAGTACTAGCGTGCATCACTTGCTTTATGCGGGGCTAGTGGTTATGCCACTGATTGGTTGGACAGCCACTGCTACCGGCGGCTTTCCTGTTGAGTTTTTTCAATGGCATTTGCCGGGGGTATTGGGCAAAAACGAAGCGCTTTCGCAAACGCTGTTTGTTTGGCATGAGCGTTTAGGGTGGGCGTTAGTTGTGCTTATTACGCTGCATATTGCGGGTGCTCTATTTCACTGGCGAATCAAGCGCGATAACGTTATGAAACGTATGAGTTTATTTGACTGATATCGTGTTCTATCCGTCAGGATCACGCTGAACCATAGCCATAGTAACGGGTGGTTTGGCGTGACTTGGCGGCGTACATTTGGCTATCCGCTTCGCGAAGCAGGCTGGCTAACGTGTCGTTATCTGCATAGCTAATACAAATACCGATACTGACGCCGACGCTAACTAACGTGCCATCAGGTAGCTTGATAGGTGAGCGAACGGTCTGTTCGATACGGTTACGCATCTCCTCTAACGCAGTCTGATCAGTTATCCCCTCCAGTAAGAGAATAAACTCGTCGCCGCCAAAGCGCGCGCAATGATCACTCCCACGTGCGACGTGCACGAGACGCTTGGCGATTTGCTGAAGCACGAAATCGCCTACCTCATGGCCATACTGGTCGTTAATTGGTTTGAAGCAGTCAAGGTCACACATGACCAGTGCTAAAGGCGTATGCGTTTTTCTACAGTGTTCAAGAGCCGCTTCTGCGCAGCGTGTCAGCCCGTTGCGGTTAAGCAAGCCGGTGAGCATATCGTGATTGGCTAGCTTCTCTAGTGCCTGAGTACGAGCGGCTACTTTTGCTTCTAGAACAGCTTCCTGTTTTTTGAGCATTGCGACGGTTTCTGCTTGAGCACGCTCTTTTTGCCATTTTAATTTATTAAAACGTGCGGCTAGTGCGAAAGATAGCAGCAACATCTCAATGGCTGAGCCGATTTGTATTCCGTGAAGGGTTAGGAAATTGGCGGGTAGAATACTAAGGTTTCGAAGTGCAAACACGCTAGCCCCAAGTAGAAATATTGACCAGGCGAGCACAAAAATACGGGCGCTAGGCACGCGGCGCCAACTGCAATAAATACCGCACACGAGCATTAATAGTGAGGCAGCAAACCCTGTTATATCCATTAAGCGTAGGGCGGGTTGAAGTGGCAAAAATATCATCGCTACCAGCGCTATATAGCAGTAGCCGCGAAACAGCGTAATGATGTGATGCCAACGTGGGCAGTAGATGGCCGTGTTAAGAAAACTTTGCGTGAATAGGGCGCCCATCGCAGAAGCAAAGGTAAAGCCAATCGCTACCAGGCGCGCGGTGTTATCGCCTAGGAAACTCCAAAACATCAGCGTGCCAAGGCCATTGAACGTCAAACTTGCCAGTGTAAACCCGAAGGCAAATAGCGCGTAGTAGAGAAATACGTGCTCTTTAAGCACAAAAAATAGCAGCAGGTTGTAAATGCTTAATGCTAGCAGCATGCCGAAGTAAGTCGCCAGCCAGAAATTATGCCGGTCATTTTGAGTATAAAACGCCTCTGGCGTCATTAAGCTGTAGCTCAGAAACTTACTGCCCGTGGCTTTTACCTGGGTATAAAGCGTCACGGTTTCTCCGCCGACCAGCATCACCGGAAAAACGGCCTGTCGGTGGGCGATTGATCGCTCGTCAATTGGCACGGCGCTTCCGCTGTACTGAACATCGCTAGCGTGTTCCCTCAGCGTATACAGAGTGACATGGTCTAAAAATGGGTATTCGAATTTAACCATCCAGGTAGTCGGGAGGGACGATGCATTACGAATTTGTGTTTTTAGCCAGACATCGCTTTGTGTATAGCCGAAATGTAGGTTAGAGGCGTGATGGACCGGTTTAAATGAAGGAGATAATGCTAAAACATCGCGTAGGTTTAGCGATTCTAAGGTATTCCAGTAACCGCTTGCTTCATTTAAGTCGTAACGCGCCTGCTCGGGAGAGACGACGATGGTAGCTGCAGCACTTGCTTGTGAATGCCAGCTAATAATAAGCACTAACAAGCCAGCCGGAAGGCGCTTTAACCAACAGTAAGCATCCATAAATATCGCTATTTTGGTTATTTTTGCGTTGGGCTTTATCGCTTCTAGGTCTTAGTGCCTAGGTTCCCTTGCCTGCCTTGGGCGGGTTTTGCTCCTAGGCAAAGTGTAGACCTCTTTCAAAGCGAGTGGCCGACAATGGGTCTAAAGCATGAGACAGTTCAGACTTTTAGTTAGGCGCTGGACTAGTTGTCCACTGTGGCGCCAAAAATGCCAATAAAGTGGCACGGTAAGCGAGTGGCCGGGGGCGATGCTGACAAGATGGCCTTTTTGCAGTTGGTCTAGTGCCTGCAGTTGTGGAACCATTCCGTAGCCAATGCCTGCGGTGGCGAGACGCACAAACCCTTCTGATGAAGGGCACAGGTGGTAGGGGAAATGGCCGTGATAGCCACACTGAGCAAGAAACTGATGCTGAAGCTGGTCATGAGGGCCGAACACAATCACTGGGGCTTGCTGAAAAGCTTCTGGAGAAAGGCCTTCAGGAAAGTAGCGTTGCACGTAGGCAGGTGATGCTAGCGGGAGATAACGCATCTCGCCTACTTTAATACAGCGAGCGCCCGCGATGGGTGTTGGCGTAGAGCAAAGGCAGGCTGCGACATCGCCATCTCGCAGACGGTTAAGCCCAACGTCCTGATCCTCAATAACTAAATCGAGCAATACGCCCTCGGTTTGACAGATATCTGCCACAGCGTTTGCCCACCACGTCACCACGCTGTCAGCGTTGATGGCGATTCTTAGTCGGGTCGTTGCGTTATCTAGCGTAGGTAGCGTCTGCTGTAGGTCGCGTTCTAACAGCTGTACTTGCTGGTAATGGGTGAGTAGCCGCTGACCAGCAGGTGTAGGTGAAAGCTTAGGATGGCGCATTAGCACTGGCTGGCCTAGACGTACTTCCAGTGCTTTTATACGTTGGGAGATGGCTGATTGAGAAAGTCCTAATGTATCGCCTGCTCGTTCAAAACCGCCGCACTCCACCACAGTGGCCAGAGCATGGAGAAGTTTGTAATCCAACATGGCCGTCTTCCCAGGATAAGAAAGTAATGACGTTATGCAAAAGGCGCGTATTTAACAAATAAAAGCGCCATATCTTTATGCAAGTGAGATTGAATGTCATAAGTAAATGAATTACATTAATCTACAGGGAAACGACACTAAACTCTTAATGCCATCGCTTAAAGGACACTGTAATGCCTGTCATCATGCTCCGTCGCCCTCTTGCAGGTATCGTTGCGCTTAGCGCGCTGATGCCTTTGGCCGTTTCCGCTGACGATGCTGTTAGCGCCGGCGCTGTGGTTCATCACTATGCCGACTTGGCGCATGCTAATTACGCCGATGCGCTCAATGCCGCCGAGGTGTTGAACGAGCGTATCGACGAATTGCTGGCCAACCCTACTGTTGAGGCTCTTAACGCAACTAAGCAAGCTTGGTTGCAAGCACGGGTATCGTATCAGCAAAGCGAAGTATTTCGTTTTGGCAATGTGGTGGTGGATGACTGGGAAGGGCAGCTGAACGCCTGGCCTCTGGATGAAGGCATGATTGATTATGTCGAAAGCGATGGCTATCAGCATGAGCTGGGTAATGAAGGGGCCACTGCTAATATCATTGCCAACGAACGTATCACGATAGGGGGGGAAGTCCTGGATGTCAGTGATATTACGTCAGAGCTCTTAGCCGACCTTAACGAAGTGGGGGGCTCAGAAGCCAACGTCGCCAGCGGCTACCACGCCATCGAATTTCTGCTCTGGGGGCAGGACCTTAATGGCTTCGAAGCAGGCAGTGGTGAGCGTCCGGTGAGTGACTTCCAAGCCGGCGATGACTGCACCCATGGTAACTGCGATCGCCGCCGGACGTACCTGGATGCAGTGTCGGACCTGCTAGTCAGTGATCTTGAGTGGATGGTTGCCCAGTGGTCGCCTGAAGTTGAAGGCAACTATCGTCAGGAACTGCTGGCTGAAAGTGATCAGGAAGGCCTGCGCCGTATGCTATTTGGTATGGGGTCGCTATCGTTGGGTGAACTAGCGGGAGAGCGCTTGAAAGTCGCGCTTGAAGCCAACTCTTTTGAGGATGAGCACGACTGCTTCAGCGATAATACCCACAACTCTCACTACTACAACGGCCAGGGGATTCAGAATATCTACACCGGCAGCTATCAGCGCCTTGATGGCAGTGTGGTAGAGGGGCCTTCGCTGCAAGACTTACTGTCTCAGACAGATAGCGAGCTAGCCGATACCCTTGGTGAGCAGCTTGAAGCCACCATGGCGCGGCTTGATGCTATCAAGCAAGCGGCTGAAGCGGAAAGCTCGCCGATGGCATTCGATATGATGATTGCGCCGGGTAATGAGCAGGGCAGTGAATTGATCAACGAGGCGATTCTCACTCTGGTGGCGCAAACGGCATCCCTTGAAGAAGCCGCCGGTGAGTTGGGGGTTACCTCTTTGCAGCCGGATGATGCAGGCCATCGTTTCTAAATCATTCGTTTGATTTTATGAGCCGTCTGGCAGCTTGGCTGTCGGACGGCTTTTGTCGTTTGTCTCAAGGTATATTTATGTGCCACCTCTCTCGCTTTTTTGCCTTCAGGCGACTCGCTCAATGCTGCCTTTTCTTAGCACTGTTGGCGGCCTCTTTGTTTGTGGTCTCTTTACAGGCGGCTGAATCTCCCGCCATTCAATCGTCGCCGATGAGCGGTGGCGATGGGGCAGTGGAGCAATTTGATCACAACGCTTATTCATTACCGCTACGTAACATGTCGATGACCAAGCGGCTTGATTTCAGCGTCGGCAATAGCTTTTTCCGCAACCCCTGGGTGGTAGCACCTGCCAGTACTGAGGCCCGTGATGGCCTGGGCCCGTTGTTTAATACCAATAGTTGTCAAGGTTGCCATCTCAAGGATGGGCGAGGCCACCCACCGATGGGAGATGAAACCCCCATCGCGTTGTTTCTGCGTCTTTCGCTGCCTTCCAATCAGTCGGAGCCGGAAATTTTGGAGCAACGGGGCGCGCTCCCGGTACCCAACTACGGTTTGCAGCTACAAACCTCTGCGATTCCTGGCGTGCAGCCGGAGGGCAAACTGATCATTGAGTACCGTCCGCGGGAAGTGGGCTTTGCCGACGGCCATAGCGTTACCTTGCAGGAGCCGCTTTACTCAATTGCCGAACCTGCCTACGGTGAGTTACCGAACACGTTGCTGACGTCGCCGCGGTTGGCGCCACCAATGATTGGCCTGGGCCTGCTGGAGGCGATTCCTGAAGCAGACCTGATGGCGGCTGCCGACCCCAACGATGCCGATGGCGATGGCATTTCCGGGCGCTATAACCAAGTCTGGGATGTGCGCAGTGGCACCACGGTGATGGGGCGTTTTGGTTGGAAAGCGGGTGAGCCCAGCATTGAGCAGCAGAGCATGCACGCCTTCGCCGGCGATATGGGGCTAACGTCTCGCTTAGTGCCGCAAACGGATTGTATGGAGAGTCAGGGGTGCGATGCCTTTCCTGATGGTGGAACGCCTGAAGTCAGCGATGAAATTGCAGACTTCATCACCTTCTATGCCTCTAGCCTGGCGGTGCCGATGCGCCGCAACATGGATGATCCTGAGGTGATACAGGGGGCCGAGACATTTAACGCACTGGGCTGCGCAAGCTGCCATACCCCCCGCCATCGTACCGCCTCGGATGCTCCCCGAGCGGCGTTGGCGAATCAAGAAATATGGCCTTATAGCGATCTACTGCTCCACGATATGGGCGAAGCCTTGGCCGATCATCGTAGTGAGTTTCAAGCGGATGGGCGCGAATGGCGCACCCCTCCGTTGTGGGGTATTGGCCTGACACAAACGGTGAATCCTCGGGCTGGCTTTCTCCACGATGGCCGTGCCCGTACGCTCGAAGAGGCGATTCTCTGGCATGGTGGCGAAGCAGAGGCGGCCACCCAAGCCTATCGACATCTACCCGCTGACCAGCGCGCGGAACTTATTCGCTTTCTTGAATCTTTATGAGCTTTACAACGCTTCTGTTACGGCTGTCGGCTATTGGTAAGGAGTTAATGTGATTTCTTCTCTTCGTCGTTTGGGGGTAGCCGTTGCGTTTTTAGCGGCTCCCTTTTCTGCACTGGGTTCCGCTGATACGGACACCAATACACCACGTGATATCTGGCATGGCGCGATAGCGCAGCAGTATGCCGAACTCAGTCATGCCTCTGAGCGCCTGGAGGCTAGTGCAACGCGCTTTTGCCAAGCGCCCGATGAATCGCTCAAGCAGCGGCTTGAAAGCGACTGGCTGGGGGCTTATCAAGCTTGGCAGGCGGTGCGCTTTGTCCAGTTTGGGCCCATTGAGCAGAATAGCCGTGGCTGGCAACTTCAGTTCTGGCCAGACCGCAAAAACCTTGTAGGTAGCAAGGTAGAAGGATGGTTGAGAGCGGACACCACGCCAACGGCCGAAGATATTGCTAGCGATAGCGTCGCGATTCAGGGATTTCCGGCTATTGAGTACTTGCTATATGACGATGCTATGAGTGACCGGCCACTTGGTGAACCGGCTATGTGCGGCTTGTTGCAGGCTATCTCTACTCATCTCGTAGACACGAGTAGCGCACTGGAGCGCGACTGGCAGGCCTTTGGTATGCACTATCGTGATACCCCGCGTTACACCGAAACCACACTGGCTAACGCCATTCAAGCAATCGAAACCCTAGAGCAGAAACGTCTTGGTGAGCCAATGGGGCTACAAGGGACGCCTGCTAATCGCTATTTAGCGGAAGCTTGGCGTAGCGGTAACTCCATTCGTTTGGTGGAAAGTACGCTTGAAGGGCTGCGCACAGGGTTTCTTCCAGGGCTCTCGACGTTGCTGCGCGAAGCCGATGCAGTGCCACTCGCCGAGACATTTCGTGATCAATTGGACAAGACGTTAGCCAAGGCGAGTGATCTGCCTTCGGGGCTGACAACGTCACTGGACGATCAAGCCTTTCGTGACCTGCAGTCGCTTTATCTCAATATTGGTCAGTTGAACTATCTGCTGGGAACCGAAATTGCGGCCGAGCTTGGCCTCGTGCGTGGCTTTAATTCTAGCGATGGAGATTGAGCGATGCAGCGACGGCAGGTGCTGAAAGCTGGGCTAGGAAGCGTCTTAATGGCATTAACACCACTGAGCTGGGCGGTGCCGGGGCGCGAAAATGCTGACTGGCTGTTTAGCGCGGTTGATGATCTTGATGGAAAGCACTACATCGCTGGAGTGGCACTGGATGGTAAAAGCCGCTTTATGATTGAAGTGCCCGAGCGCTGTCACGGGGGCTGTCTACGTCCTAGCTCCCACCAGGCAGTACTTTTTGCCCGCCGCCCCGGCACTCGAATGCATGTGATCGATGGGGCTAATCGGCGCTTAGCTCACACCATTTCAGCGGGAGAAGGTTACCATTTCTATGGACATGGGGTTTTCGACCTGAACGGGCGCTATCTGTATGTCACCGCCAATCGTTTGGCGGACAGCGCCGGGCTGGTGCGCGTTTACGATGCTGCCAACGACTACGCTCATGTGCGCGATATGTCGCTGGATGGTATCGGGCCCCATGAGCTTCGGCTGATGCCGGATGGTGATACTCTGGTGATTGGTTTGGGGGGAATCCAGACTCACCCTGACTACGGTCGGGTTAAGCTCAATCTGGACACTATGGCCCCGGCGCTGATGCTTATGAATCGCCACAGCGGCGAAGTAGTAGCCCGCCATGCTCCTTCGCACCACCAGCTTAGCTGCCGTCATCTAGACGTGGCAGCGGACGGCACGGTGATCGCCGGATACCAATTTGAAGGCCCTGAGTGGGAGTCCTATCCGCTGATTTGTCGTCTGGATGCTGCCGGAGGCTTCTCTGAGCTGGCGCTGCCCGATGAGGTCACCACCAGCCTTCGGCACTACACCGCTAGCGTCGCGTTTAGCCGTGTTTCAGCAACTGTTCTGGTGACCGCTCCTCGCGGCAATCGGGTGCTGCTGCTAGATGCTGAACAGGGCCGCTTGAACGCTAACCTGGAGCTACCCGACGCTGCCGGTGCCCGCTGTGATGGGAGCGGCGGCTTTCTGGTCTCCTCCGGCCAGGGCGGACTCTACCGTGTAACCCCTGACACGGCAGTGCCCGAGTTGCTCGCCAGCCAGGAATTCCGCTGGGATAACCATTTGACCTGACAGATACCTAACGTTGGCCTAAATAGCGAAAAGCATTTATCCCTAGAGTCGAAAGCGCGAAAAAGCCAGCGGCCAAGGTAACAATT
This sequence comes from Halomonas sp. KG2, assembly GCA_030440445.1. Lineage (NCBI taxonomy): Bacteria > Pseudomonadati > Pseudomonadota > Gammaproteobacteria > Oceanospirillales > Halomonadaceae > Halomonas > Halomonas sp. KG2. Next base: position 950,678 of record CP098528.1, read on the forward strand.
GTCGGCCCCGTGGGGGTATCAAAATAGTAAGCGGCCCTGAGCCCCAACGTAACCGCCAATGTCGCAATACACATAGCTACTAGTGCCATAATTTCAGGCGTTCTGGAGAAAGGCCTTGCCGTTGCAGCAGGAATAATCAGTAAGGCTGCAATTAGCAATGCACCGACCACCTTGAGTGCCACAGCCACGACCATGGCAAGAGAGAGCGTTAAGACCAATTGCTCGCGGCGGGGCTGAATGCCATTGGCGTAGGCAAGTTCATCGCTCAGTGTGGCAGTCAGAAGTGCCGACCAACGCCAGAAGAGTAACGCCAATATCAGTAATGCGCCGCCACCGATGATCCACAGGTCATCCTGGCCAACGGCCAGGATATCGCCGAATAAATATGCCGTCAGGTCAATCCGGACTCCCGAAATAAATGAAACGGCGACCAGGCCGATCGCCAAGGCTGAGTGAGCCATGACACCGAGTAGCGTATCCATGGCATAACCGCGCCCGCTGAGTAGCGTTACGCAAGCGGCCATGGTGAGGGCAACGGTTAATACGCCTGCAAAAATAGAGAGGTTAAACATTAAAGCCAGTGCAACACCAAGGATGGCGGCGTGAGATGTCGCATCGCCGAAGTAAGCCATACGTCGCCAAACCACAAAGCAGCCAAGCGGTGCCGCGGCAAGGGCAACGAATATGCCGGCCAGAGTAGCGCGCCACATGAAGTCATCCAACATGGGCTGCCTCCTCATGGTGATGACGATAAAAAGCCAGCATTTGTGCTGTCTGTTCACCGAATAACGCTTGATAGTCTGGGGAAGACGCAACACGTTCTGGTTTGCCCTCGCAACAGATGTGGCCGTTTAAGCACAGCACATGGTCGGCGGTGCGCATGACGACATGAAGGTCATGGCTGACCATCAATACGGCACAGCGGTAGTGCTGACGAACCTCTTCAATTTTTTTATAAAAGTCCGCGATGCCACGATAGTCCAACCCTTGTGTTGCCTCGTCGAGAATTAAGATGTCTGGTTTTGTGATAAGCGCGCGGGCCAGCAGTACCCGTTGGAGTTGGCCGCCTGATAAGTGGCTCATGGCGGAATTTTCCAATGCCTCGACCCCAGCGTTTGCTAATGTTTGCTGCACATCGCGGCGGGCATGGCGGTGAGGAAGGTTAAGGAAGCGTGAGACCGTCATCGGTAGCGTTGGGTCTAAATGGAGTCGCTGGGGCACATAACCGATAGACAAATTCTCATCGATGGCGACGTAACCTGATGTTGGCTTAATGGCCCCAACTAATGTTTTAACTAACGTTGATTTTCCTGAGCCATTTGGGCCAATCAGCGTGACAATCTCTTCACGGTGCAATGTCAGATTAATATCTCTCAAAATATGCTGGCCACTGATCAGAACATTGATTTGTTTGGCGCGCAGGAGAGGGGCATTACCGGGTGTGAATTGAGACATCAGCTTGCAGCCTCTCGGTTAATTGCTATTCTGATTCAATTTGTTATGTTATATCATATTGAAAAAATAAGGGCTAATGCTTCTGCGGCTATAAGCGCTTTCTAGATAGGTCGTATGAGAGTGGGGGAATTATGGTTTTGATAATTTGGAGAAAAACATGAAGTACAGAATTTCACGTTACACCCTGCCGCTATTAGCGAGCTTTCCCTTGTCAGCCCTAGCAGATGTTCCCCGTGTGGCGGTAGACATTCCGCCGGTTCATTCGCTAGTGGCCAAAGTTATGGGGGATCTCGGGACTCCCGACCTTTTCATTCAGCCTGGTGCATCACCCCACGGCTACTCACTGAGGCCTTCGGAAGCCAAAGTGTTAAATGATGCTGATGTGGTCGTATGGGTAAGTAATGATCTAACGCCTTGGTTATCGGCTCCGATCGCCAATTTGGCAAACGACGCCGAGCATCTGGAACTAATGGGCGTACCCGGCATTAATACGTTTGCATATCGTGAAGGCGCGACGTTTGATCTGGGTGACCACGACCACGACCACGACCACGACCACGACCACGACCACGACCACGACCACGACCACGACCACGACCACGACCATTATCACGATGGGCAAGATCCACATGGTTGGCTGGATCCTGGTAATGCGCGGCGCTGGCTCGATGCCATTGCCCAGCAACTTAGCGAAATCGATCCTGACAATGCCGCCCACTATCGTGCTAATGCGGCACAAGGCCAGCAAGAACTTGAAGCACTTGAGCAAGATTTAAAGGAACGCTTAGCCAATAGCGAGCAGACTCGCTTTATCGTATTTCACGATGCCTATCAGTACTTTGAAAAAGCGTTGGGTGTCACTGCGGCTGGTGCTATTTCTATCGGTGACGCATCCTCACCCAGCCCGAGACGTATTGAAACTATCCAGCAGTTAGTTGATGCAGAAGGCGTTACGTGTGTATTCAGCGAACCGCAATTTAATCCGCAAATCGTTGATACTGTCTTTGGCGATACGGATGTTTATATTGGTGTAATGGACCCTCTAGGCGTTGGCTTAACACTAGGTGCAGGGCTTTACGACGCACTACTTAACCAAATGGCTGATGAAATACAACACTGTACCGACACGATGTGAGTCAGTCTGGAAAGCCGGTATCAAGAAGGAGTGATTAAATAGGCGCGCTAATGTGGACAGTGATCTCGTCTGGCATTAGCGCGTCGGTATGTCTTCACTCATTGGGCTACAGCAATATTGTGCTCCCCATTGGGGTGTTTCATCACCTGCATGGGTAGGCCATAAATCGCTTCTAAGGTGCTGCAACTCATCAAATCATCCGGGCTGCCATGGGCCAGCAAGCGACCGCTATGCAGTGCCATCAGTTCATCACAGTAGCGTGATGCCATATTGATATCGTGCAATACAATAATGACGCCAAGGTTCAGCTCATCGCATAGCTTGCGAACCAGCGCTAGCACTTCAATTTGGTGAGCAATATCCAGTGCTGCTAGTGGCTCATCGAGCAGCAAGAAACGACTTCCCTGGGCGAGTAGCATAGCCAACCATACTCGCTGACGCTCGCCGCCGGAGAGTGTATCGACTAAGCGGTCGGCAAAGGCCTCTGTGTGGGTAAGGGCGATGGCGCGATCAATGGCGTCTTTGTCTTTCTGGTTATGGCGACCGAGCAGGCCGTGCCAAGGGTAGCGACCAAAAGCCACCAGCTCGCGCCCAGTCAGGCTTTCAGCGCTGGGTAAATGCTGGGGCAGATAAGCTACCTGACGAGCAAACTCGCGATTTCCCCAGTCACGCAGTGGGCGCTGGTCAAAGTGAATCTCGCCTTGGCTGGTGGGTTGCTGCTGGGCCATCAGCTTAATCAGCGTCGACTTTCCCGAGCCATTGTGGCCAATCAAGCCGTAAACCTTGCCCTCATGAAAGCTGTGGTCAATGGGATTTAGAATCTGCTTACCATTGATTTCAAAGGTAGCGCCTTTGACCTCGAACATGAATGACTCCTGGCGATAGGGTTAATAATAATGGCTCTATTCTAGTGCTAATGGTTCTCATTTTTAACAAAAAAATTAAAAGATTTCTGTTGTTGGGCTTAGATAAGCCCTGCGAGGGCTTGAGTATTGGCGGCTAACGCAGTGCTACGGGGCAAGCGTTGGGTTGTGAGTTAACGAGGGTAGGCTTGCAAGATAACCTTTACATGGTAATGAGAATCATGTGTAATTGATATGTTATCTTGTATCTTTTAGGTTGAAGGAGTTGAGTATGAAAAAGGGCATACATCCCGCTTATGGCTACGTAGTGTTCCGCGATACCAGCTGCGGTGCCACGTTTCGGATCCGTTCTACCTGTACCTCAACGCAGACAATTGTCTGGGATGATGGCAATACCTACCCATTGATTGACCTGGATGTCTCTAGCGCTTCTCACCCTTTCTATACCGGCGAGCAGCGCAGAGTTTCTGCTGAAGGTCGGGTGGCGCGTTTTCAGCAGCGCTTCGGTTTGGTTTCGCGCCGCTCTTCTGGCGCTAAGTAGAGGATATATAGAGTGCAAGTACTTAGCTCGCTCAAGTCCGCCAAAAACCGCCATCCTGATTGCCAAGTGGTCAAACGTCGCGGACGGCTGTATGTCATTTGTAAAACGAATCCGCGCTTCAAAGCGCGCCAGGGAGGAAAGCACAAAAAATAAGCAGGGAATCTCCTGGGGCCAGCGGCTTATTTTTTATCAACGCACAATACAGCGTTTGAACTCAGGGGGGCGTAATATCAGTCAGTTAAGGCTGACTAGCATTATCCCCTAGTTCCATATAGCAAAGTGGCCACAGCACCGTCATTCCTGAGCCACCGCACCGTCATTCCCGAGTGGGGTTATCGGGAATCCACCTTGACCTTGGCCTGCAGCAGCCCGAAGCCTCAGGTCAACATGGATTCCCGCTAAGGGCCTGCGGGAATGACAAAGTGGCAGGGCCTGCGGGAATGGCGAGGGCGGTTCGGAGGGCTGGGGTGGAGTCGCCGCACCGTCATTCCTGAGTCACCGAACCGTCATTCCCGAGTGGGGTAATCGGGAATCCACCTTGACCTTGGCCTGCAGCAGCCCGAAACCCCTGGTCAACATGGATTCCCGCTAAGGGCCTGCGGGAATGACGAAGTGGCAGGGCCTGCGGGAATGACGAAGTGGTAGGGCCTGCGGGAATGACGAAGTGGTAGGGCCTGTAGGAGTGACGAGGGCGGCACGGAGGGCTGGGGTGGAGTCATCGTCAGGCACTTATTAAACAAAAAAACCAGCCCATCAGATAATGCCGGTCGGCTTAACTGACTTGCATTAGGGGTGGAGCGGATATTCTGTTAGCAAGAGCTTAAACATGCTAGCAGTTGGCTATGCTGCTCGGGGTGCGCAGCAATTAGGCTGTTCCATTGAACAGGATTTGCCTCACCAGAGATATCCGTGACGGTGTATCCAGCTTCCCGAGCTATCACAATACCGGCAGCGATATCCCAGAAGTCGAGCGCGGCGCCTTGCGACCAAAAAGCATCAAACCGACCTAGGCTGAGATAGGCGATCTCAAGTGCCGCTGAACCAGGGCTGCGGATACCCGCCACTTGGGGCATTAATGTCGCGAGTTGATTTAGCGCTGTCGTGCAGTTGCCTTTAGCGTGATAGGGCAGACAAGTGCTCACCAGCATCTCGGTTAGCGGGCGAGGGACTGGTGTTGTTAACGGGCGGTCATTGAGAAAGGCGCCCGCACCTTGGCCTGCCCAAAGCATCTCATCTAGGAGTGGTTGATAGACAACACCGATAATTAGCGCATCACCTTTGGTGACCGCAATAGACACCGAGAAATGAGGCACGCCATGCAGAAAATTGCTGGTGCCATCAAGGGGGTCAATAATCACGGTATAGTCGCTATCGGTGGGCGTCAGGCCGCTCTCTTCACCGAGGAAAGCGATATCGGGAAAGGCGCTGCTGATGCAGTCGATAATGATACTCTCGGCGGCCGTATCGTAGTAGCTCACAAAGTCTGACGCCCCCTTTTGCTCGAAAGCAATCCGCCCCTTTTGCGAATACCCCTCGCGCAACAGCACGCCCGCCTCATAGGCAGCTTGCTTAACTGTTTCCAGCAAGCTGTTTTCGCTCTCAAGCATGTCGTTTCTCCTGGGGCTTATATGGCTGTTATCAAATCATTTGCTAAAGGTAACGAACCATCCATGACGTGGCGATGACAGTAGACGTTTTTGGTTTGGTAGGTCAGTTGTTTAGTACAAGCATATCGTTATGAAAAGAGGATTAGGCCTCGCTGATTGACTTTACTGCCTGTTAACGCAAATAATAATTATTGTTATTTATTTTGTGGTGTTAGTTAAGGCAGGAGGCCAATCAGTGGATACCCAGACCTGGAGCGCTGAGTTAGAAGATATCTTCGTTAATCAGCGGCCCCGGCTCTGCTGTGTCGCCGCAAGAGTATTGGGCAATGCTGATCAAGCCGATGATGTTGTGCAGGATGCCTATCTGAAAATTTCGGAAGCAACCACGCTTTTTGAGGTGAAGCAGCCCATATCCTATGTGTCACGTGTGGTGCGCAACCTCGCCATTGACCGCTGCCGCCGTTCGGCGTTTGAGTCAACTTTGTTTGCAAAAGAAGAGGAAGGGGAGGCCGCCTCTTACGCGTCACACTCTCCAGAGGTGATCGCGATTGACCGCCAGGCCTTGGCACAGGTGGTGGACGCGTTGGACGAGCTGCCTGAGCGTACGCGGCGCGCTTTTGAGCTCTATCGTTCGGGAAGTCATACGCAGCGGGAAGTGGCTCACTTGTTAGGTATTTCCACCACGTTAGTTAATTTTATGATTCGCGATGCATTGACGCATTGACGCATTGCCGCCAGTCGCTACAAGGTTAAACGTTGCCAGATCGGTAAGCCCACGTTCCGTCCCTTCTTTGTTGTCGCTTTGTTACACTGTCAGCAAATAGCGTTGATAATATTACACGCTTCCCGAGACAGGTGTTCAGCAGGCAGCAGTAGCGAGGTTTGACAGTAACGATGGATAACGACAGCGGCGATGATGCCGTTTGGCAAACGGCGCTAGACTGGCTGATGCGCGAGCATGAAGAGACGTTGAGCGACGCTGATCGCGAGGCGCTTCATGCGTGGTTAGCGGCTTCTTCTCAGCACCGCCGTGTATTTCGTGAAGCCGAACAGCTATGGCTGCTAACGGGGATGATTCCAAGTGGTGATGAGCGCAACTGATCAGTCACTGTTTTTTTTACTCTCCTCCTTCGGTTGTCAGGCTAACTAAATGGTCGCGAGCTAAAGCTTCCTCCTACTGGTGCAATTCTTAGTCTGGCAAAGGTAATTCTATGCCTACGCCCTAGCGGCCCCTCCCCTTATTTTTTCTATTTTCCTACCCCAACATTAAATTTTCTGACGCCTCACTCGTCATTGAGTAATGAGAAGTAATTGCGTTTTATTTCTCATTCCTTTGGCAACGATGAGGTTAGTCCCATGACAAGCTGTTTTGATCGTGAAGATGGTGTCTTCCGTGTATTAGTCAACCACGAAGAGCAGTACTCCCTCTGGCCAGAATGGAAAGCGATTCCCGCTGGCTGGACCGATACCGGCGTACTCGGCGATAAGCCAACCTGCCTCGACTACGTCGAAAAGACCTGGACTGATATGCGGCCACTGTCGCTGCGCCAGTGGATGGATGAGCAGGCTAACGCTGAGGCGGAGCAGGTGGATGCAGGTTAAGCGTTTAAGACTGCTCTGCCTGCCCTGTGCCGGGGCTAGCGCCACCATGTATCTGCGCTGGAAGCGTCAGTTGCCCGCCTGGATCGAGGTATATCCCGTCGAGCTGCCTGGGCGTGGTGAGCGCCTGGGTGAGTCGCTCATCGATGACTTCGAGTCCCAGGTCGTGCGGCTGTGCGAAGAGCAAGCAACGCGGATGCGCGGCGACTTTGCCCTGTTCGGTCACAGCATGGGGGCGTTGTTGGCCTACGGCATGGCAGCTCGCTTGCGCGATGTAGGGCGACCTCAGCCACGGATGCTATTCGCCTCAGGCAGTGCGGCACCCTCAATGCGCGACTCAGAGCGTTTAGCGGGGCTTGATAACGATAAGGCCTTAATCGCGGATCTACGCCAACAGGGCGGCACCCCAGAGGAAGTGTTCGAAAGCCCGGAACTGCTGCGCCTCACTCTTGATGTGTTGGCGGCGGACTATCGCCTCTGCCGCAGTTTCCGCTATCGCGGCGGGTCGCCGTTTGGTTATCCCTTACAGGTACTCGCAGGGCGCGATGACGATATCGAAAGAGAGCGTTTAGAAGCGTGGCAGCGAGAAGCGGGCGGGGCGTTCTCGTTGGACTGGTTCGAAGGAGGGCACTTCTTTATTCGCCAGCAGCAAGCACAAGTGCTGGAGACTATCGAACGGGCGCTGACTCGACGGCTTGAGGAGGTGCCCCATGCAGCGCCTGCAGTTAGCTGAAGGGGCTCCTGAGGGGCTTGAAGTCTGGCGCTTATCGCTCGGTCTGAACGCCCCGGTGGCTGACGAAGATGATCGGTTGCTGAGTCGAGCCGAGTGGCAGCGCGCCCAGCGGCTTCGCCGTCACGCCGATGTCGTACGCGCCGTGGCGACTCGAGCGGCCCTGCGGCGACTGCTATCAGCGCACACCGGTATAGCGCCAGAAAAGTTGGTGTTCACTCAGAACGCTTACGGCAAACCAGCGTTGGAAAACGCTGATGGGCCTGCTTTCAATGTCTCCCACTCTGGCCATGTCGCCCTGATCGCGATTGCTCCCGGCGGAGCGGTGGGGGTCGATATTGAGCGTTGCCGACCCGAGGCCGAACTGGCGCCGCTGCAAGGGCTGGTGCTATCGCCGAGTGAGCAGCTCGACCACGCACGCGACGGCATCGCACTGCCCTTCATGGAGCGCTGGGTGGTTAAAGAGGCGGTGCTCAAAGCCCTGGGCCTGGGCATCGCTGATCATTTGCAGGCGCTCTCGATCACTTCCTCTTTAGGGTCGCCAGGCACCTATCACCTTGAGCACTCGCTTCCCGTGTCATCACCTTTGCAAGCATGGCCGCTGCCAGCGCCGAGTGGCTATGCCGCTGCCCTGGGTTATATCGATTCAGGCTATGTCGATTCAGGCTATTCCCACACAAACGCCCAGGGCAAACGCTACTCAACGAATTTTCAGGAGATCAATAATGGACAGCCAAAGCGCAACACCAACGCAACAAACCAACACCATATCCAAACGTCAGGGGCCTGCTGATTCGGAGCTGCCCATTATGATTTCTCCCTCCTACCCAGGGCAGCCACTGCTGGAAGCCTTTGGCGAGTTGCGCGCGGATATTGAGACGCTGGTGGCCAGAGTCGGTGGGGTGTTGCTAAGAGGTTTCGATGTTCCCTCCGTGGACGATTTTCAGCAGTTTGCTGCCGCCTTTGGTCATCCTCTGCTGAGTTATGAGTTCGCCTCAACACCGCGTTCAGCGGTTTCGTCGGGCATTTATACCTCGACCGAGTACCCCGCTCATCAACATATTCCCCTCCACAATGAGCAGGCCTACACCCGCGAGTGGCCGATGAAAATCTGGTTCCACTGTGTCACCGCTTCCCCCGAAGGGGGAGAGACGCCGATAGCCGATAGCCGCGCTATTTACCGCCGTATGCCTGCAGAGATCCGCGAGCGCTTTGCCCCCGGCATTCTCTACGTACGCAACTACGGCGATTTCGACATGCCTTGGCAAAAGGTGTTTAACACCGAAGACCGTGCCGAGGTGGAGGCATTCTGCCAGCGCGCGGGGATTCGTTGTGAGTGGAAGCCTGATGGCGACCTGCGTACTACCCAGTTATGCCAAAGCATAGAGACTCACCCTGTCACCGGTGAGCAGGTGTGGTTTAACCAGGGCCATCTTTTCCATGTCTCCAACCTGCAGCCAGAGGTGCGAGAGTCGCTGGAAGAGCTGCTCGACCCCGAAGACATGCCGCGTAACGTCTTCTTTGCCGATGGTAGCCCCATTGACGATGCCATCTTCGATGAGATCCGCGGCGTACTGGCCGACGAAACGGTGATGTTCCCCTGGCAGGCAGGCGATGTGCTGATGCTCGACAACATGCTGGTCGCCCATGCGCGCACGCCGTTCAAAGGGCCGCGCAAAGTCGTCGTCGCCATGGCGGAAGGTCACGGCAACCTCTCCAACGACTAAACATAACGCCTCATCTAACGGCCAGGAGTTCCAGCAGGTACGCATATGAATATTAGGCACGCTCAGACAATGAACAGCCACCCGTCCCATAACGTTGTTAACCACAGCTTCGTTGAGCATTTAAGTCGCCTGGCCCAGGAAAGGCCCAGCGACAGGGCGCTGATTGTAGTGAACGCACAAGGTGAGACCACCCTTGACTACGCCACCCTGGAACGGCGTTCCCGCGCCCTGGCCAGCGAGCTCCAACAGCGGTTCCCGGCTGGTGAGCGTGCCTTGATCCTGCTGGATAACGATGAGCACTATGTGGTGGCGTTCTTCGCCTGCTTATATGCCGGGGTGATTGCCGTGCCGGTCTTTCCTCCGGAGTCGGCCAAGCAGCAACATCTGGCACGCCTGCTCGCCATTGCCGCCGACTCCCAGGCCGCCTGTGTGCTCACCTCTACAACGATTATCGATGTGGTCGCATCTGCAAGCGAAGGCTTCGGCAGCGCCGAACTGATCCCCGTGGATGCCGTAGATGAGAGCCGCGCTGAACACTGGATTGAGCATCGCCCAAAGCGTGGTGATCTCGCCTTTTTACAGTACACCTCAGGTTCCACGGCCACTCCCAAAGGGGTGATGGTTAGCCATGGGAACCTGATGGCGAACGAGCGTGCTATTGAGACGGGCTTCTCGATTGGTGCCGACGATGTTTTCGTCAGTTGGCTGCCGCTTTACCACGACATGGGGCTGATCGGTGGCTTGCTGCAGCCCATCTATCGCGGTATCCCTGCGGTATTGATGAGCCCCACCTTCTTTTTACAGCGGCCGGTACGCTGGCTGGAAGCGATCTCCCGCCACCGGGGCACCATTAGCGGTGGCCCTGATTTTGCCTACCGGCTGTGTCTTGAGCGTATCCGCGACGAGCAGCTTGAGGCGCTCGACTTATCCAGCTGGCGGGTTGCGTTCTCAGGCGCCGAGCCGGTACGCCACGATACCCTCACTGGCTTTATCGAACGCTTCCGCCCGGCGGGCTTTGCCGCTGACACCGCAGCACCCTGTTATGGCTTGGCCGAAGCGACGCTATTGGTTAGCTGTAATTCGCGCGGTACGGGCGTGGTAGGCACGGCTTTTTCTCAACAGTCGCTGGCCGAGGGAAAGGCTGCCTCAGCGGTTGAAGGCAACACCCTGGTGGGCTGCGGTACACCGGAACCCGGTCACGCTATCGATATTGTCGACCCTGAGGGGCTTCACTCGCTGCCCAGTGGTGAAGTCGGCGAGATCTGGGTCAATGGGCCTAGCGTGGCGCACGGGTATTGGCAGAACCCAGAAGCAACAGCGCAAGCCTTTGTTACCCGCGATGGGGTCAGTTGGCAGCGCACCGATGATGCTGATGCACAGAACCACGACGCCCGCGATGATCGCTGGTTGCGCACCGGCGATCTGGGCTTTCTGCACGAAGGGCAGCTGTATATCGCTGGGCGTATTAAAGACCTGATCATTCTGCGCGGCCATAACGTCTACCCACAGGATATCGAGAGCGCTATCGAAGCCGAGGTGGAAGCAGTGCGCAAAGGGCGCGTGGCGGCCTTTGCAGTGACCACGCCGGAAGGCGCTGAAGGGATTGGCATTGCGGCAGAAGTCTCCCGCGGCATACAGAAGCTAGTGCCCGCCGAGAAGTTGGTCGAAGCGCTAAGCGAGACAGTGGGGAGCACTTGCCATGAGCCGCTTTCGGTAGTGCTACTGCTCAACCCAGGTGGCCTTCCCAAAACCTCCAGCGGTAAATTGCAGCGCAGCACCTGCCGCCAAGGCTGGGAGGCGGGTAGCCTGGATGCCTACGCCATTCACGCCTTTGGGCGTTTTGTCAGTGGCGGCAGCGATGAGGATGCTGGTGGTGGAAAGTCATCGCACTCTACTGCGGAAGCTGGAAGCGAAACGGAGCAAGCGTTAGCGAAGCTCTGGCACCAGGTGCTGGGGGATGACGACACCCAGTCGCAAAGTAAGCCGCTAGGCAGCGATGCTCATTTCTTCGCCAGCGGTGGTAATTCTCTGGCGGCGGTGCGGCTAGCCGCCATCATCAGTGATTACTGGGGCGTCGAGCTATCTCTGCACTCGCTGTTCGAGCAACCGCGCTTGTCTGCCATGGCTAACGCTATCGAAGCACGTTTGGCGGCATCATCGGATCAACGAGGGATGGCCATCCCCCGTCTTGAAGATGATCAGCGCCAAGGCGACATACCGCTGTCGGAAGGACAGCGCAGCCTATGGCTGACGTGGCAACTTGATCCCCAGAGCGCTGGTTACAATATGGCAGGGGCACTGCATCTCAAGGGGGTGTTGGAACCAACAGCGCTCAATGCAGCGCTGGAGGCCCTCGTACAACGACATGATATTTTACGTACTTACTACCCCTTGAATGAGGCGGGAGAACCTGTTCAGCGGCTAGCGCAGGATTGGCATCCTGAGCTGATCTGTAACGAGATGCTCGGTGATACCGTGGATGAACGGGAGCAGGCACTGCATGACGCACTCACCAAACTGGCCCGGCAGCCTTTTGCCTTGGATCAGGCACCTCCCTTAACCGTCGCTCTCTACCGCTTGTCCACGGGGCACCATGTGTTAGCTGTCGTGCAGCACCACATTGCTGGGGATGGATGGTCAGTACAGGTGCTCATCGATGATCTATGCGCATTTTATGAAGGCGCGTGTACACAGCAAGAAGCCAAGCTTGCACCACTGCCAATACAGTTCGCAGATTATGCGGTTTGGCAGCAGCGTCAGCAGCACAGTAGTGAGCGGCAGGGCCAACTTGCTCACTGGTGTGAACGCCTCTCCGGGGATCATCCCCCGCTAGCGTTGCCCTTGGATCGCCCACGCCAAGCGATGTCCGCACCGAGCGAAGGCCAGCTGCGCTTTACGCTTCCCGGTGAGTTGAGCGAGCAGCTACGTAGCCTAGCCCGTGAAAGAAACGTTTCACTCTACGCCGTGATCTTGGCGCTATTGAAGCAGACGTTGTATCGCTTTAGTGGTGAGACAGATATCAAGGTAGGGGCGCCGATTGCCAATCGGAATAAAGCCGAGCTTCAGGGCTTAATTGGGTACCTTATCAATGTCGTTGTGTTGCGCACTCAGATTGATCCCACTGGAAATTTCGAACGTTTGTTAGATGAGGTGAGCGCTACCCTGATCGATGCCCAGCTGCATCAGGATGTCCCCTTCGATCAAGTGGTGGAGGCGCTACAGCTAGAACGGCAACCGGGGGTACATCCGCTATTTCAGGTGAAGTGTACTCAGCAGGAAATGTGGCAGGCGGAGCGTCACGTGGCTGGCCTGGCCATTCAAGCCGAGCAGGTATTCACGGGTATTGCTCACTTCGACCTGAGTCTCGATTTTTGCGATGAGCCCGAGGGAATAGCAGGTCTATTCGCTTACTCCGCAGAGCTATTCGATGCCACCACGATCGAGCGTTTCTGCCAGGCATTCCGATTCCTGGCCGAGCAGGTCGTAGCTGATCCGCGGTCTCACACTGCGATGCTGCCGCTACCTGAGCCTATCTCCGTGCTGGAAGGAAACCAAAGCGAGATTCTCACTCAGGCTATACCCACCCTGCTGTCGAAAGTGGTGGCAGCTCATGCTGATGAGTTAGCCGTAAACGACGGGCAGTACCGTTATACCTATGCCAGCCTGGATGCCCAAGCCCAGAATCTGGCACAGGCACTAATCGCAAAAGGCGTTGGTTCCGAGGTGCGTGTTGCCATTCACGCTGAGCGTTCGTGCGAGTACGTGCTCGGCATTCTCGCCGTACTCAAAGCGGGCGGGGCTTTCGTACCGTTTGATCCACAACTGCCGAGCGACCGCTTGGCCTATCAATTGGCTGACAGTGGCGCTCGCTTACTACTGAGCAGCACGCCTTGCGGCTGGAGTGATGACATTCCGGTAATGGAGCTGGCGTTTATCGACGATATTCCGGCTGCCGTAGAGCACGAACTGCCCGTCATTCATCCCCAGCAGACCGCCTATGTGATCTATACCTCTGGTTCCACGGGCAAGCCCAAGGGGGTGGCGGTGAGTCACGGTGCTCTGGCCAATTATGTGCAGGGCGTTCTGGAGGCGCTGGCGCTACCAGAGGATGCCCACAACCTGGCTATGGTGTCGACGGTGGCGGCGGATCTGGGGCATACGGTGTTGTTTGGTGCCTTGTGCACCGGCCGCACCTTGCACCTCATTTCTCCCGAGTGCGCCTTCGACCCGGATGCCTTTGCGGCTTATATGCGGGAACAGCAGGTGGATGTGCTCAAGATTGTGCCCAGCCACCTGCGGGCGCTGCTGAGTGCCGCAAGCCCAGCGGATGTACTTCCGCAAGAGCGCTTGATTCTGGGTGGCGAAGCTACCGACTGGGCGCTACTGGAGCGTCTCGCCGAGCTTAAGCCAACCTGCCAAGTGCTTAATCACTACGGCCCCACGGAAACCACGGTAGGCATTCTCACCCAGCAAGCCGACATGGCCGATCGTGGTGCCAGCACACTGCCGATCGGCACACCGCTGGCCAATGCTCGGGCCTATGTGCTTGATCCCTGGCTTAATCCGGTGCCGAAGGGTGTTGCCGGTGAGCTCTACCTGGGTGGCCCTGGGCTGGCTCAAGGCTATCTACAGCGCCTGGGGCAAACGGCGGAACGTTTCGTTGCCAGCCCCTTCCATGCGGGGGAGCGGCTCTATCGCAGCGGTGATCGTGTGCGCCAACTGGCCGATGGTAGCCTGGAGTTCCTTGGCCGTGTGGATGATCAGGTCAAAATTCGCGGCTATCGGGTTGAACCGAGCGAAATCGCTACCCTGCTGCGCGATCAACCGTGCATCGCGGAGGCCGAAGTGGTAGCGCGGGAAAACGAGGAAGGCCGTGCGCAACTGTTCGCCTACGTGGTTATGGCAGCCGGAAGCGACATCGATGACGCCGCGTTACTCGCGCAGCTTGGCGAACGCGTGCCGGACTATATGGTGCCCAGTGCCATAGTACGGCTAGATGCCTTACCGCTAACCGCCAATGGCAAGTTAGATCGCAAGGCGCTGCCCGAGCCAGTACAAGCGGGTGGTGGTAAAGCATTCGAAGCTCCCCAGGGAGCAGCGGAGGAAACCCTAGCCGCAGTCTGGGCCGACGTAATCGGCTGCGAGCAGGTGGGGCGCAACGACAACTTCTTCGAGCTGGGTGGTGACTCAATCCTCAGTCTGCAAATCGTCGCGCGTTCGCGTAAACGTGGCTACAAGGTAACGCCTAAGCAGTTGATGGAAGGGCAGACTGTGGCCGCCGTGGCGGCGATGGCCACGCCTCTAGCTGCTACCGCTCCTAAACAAGCGGCTGCGCCCAATAAGGCTGCTTCCTTTGCGCTGCTGCCGGTACAGCGCTGGTTCTTCGAGCAGAACTTTGCCGAGCCACACCACTGGAATCAGTCGTTGATGCTGGAAGCGGTCAGTGGTGTAGATACCACGCTGCTACGGCGTGCCATTGAGGCAGTGGTAGATCACCATAGCGCCTTACGGCTGCGCTTTGAACGCGTTGGCGATAGCTGGCAACAAGCCTATGGCAAGCTAGCCGACGATCTCTTCGAGCACGTGGATGTAAGCGATCATGCGGATACGGCGCAGGCCATCACCCAGGCTGCTGATGCTGCGCAACGCAGTCTGAGTTTGGCGCGGCCGTTCCGTGCTATCTGGATGGCACTGGGAGGCGAGCGCGGCGGGCGATTGCTGCTAGTGGCTCACCACCTAGTGGTAGACGGCGTCTCGTGGCGCGTGATCCTCGACGACCTGCAAGCGGCCTACGCGCAGTTAAGTGCAGGAAAGACAGTCGACCTACCACCGGCAACCACCTCGCTAGATGAGTGGGCGCGTGCCCTGGCCGACTATGCCAAATCGCAGGCTTTGGCTGAGCAATGCTCCTATTGGGAGGACCTTGTCAAAGAGCCAGAGCCTAGCCTACCGGCACGTAATCCCCATGGCAGCAACACCGTCGCCGACACCGCATCGCTAGTTGGCAGCTTGCCTACCGAAGCGACCACGCAACTGCTGGGGCCTGTGCATAAAGCCTACCGCACCCAGGTGGATGACCTGCTCCTCACTGCACTATCGAGCGCCCTGTGCCAATGGGCAGAGAGAGATAGCGTACTGATTGAACTGGAAGGCCATGGTCGCGAAGACCTGTTCGAGGGTGTCGATCTCAGTCGCAGCGTAGGCTGGTTCACCTCGCTCTACCCGGTTCGCCTGACCCCAAGTAATGGGGGATCGGGTTCGAGCCTAAAGGCAATCAAAGAGCAACTTCGCCAAGTGCCCGACAAGGGACTCGGCTACGGCGTGCTGCGCTATTTGAAAGAGGAGCCCGCGCTGGTCGGTGGTGCCTACCCCCAGGTTACCTTCAATTATCTAGGACAGTTAGACCGTACTCTACCGGACGATGCTGACTGGCGGCTCGCCAAAGAGCGCGCGGGGCAAACTCGCTCGCCTCAAAGCCAACGCCGTACATGGATTGAGGTGGTAGCCTGGGTTCAGGAAGGCCAACTGTGCTTTGACTGGAATTACAGTTGTGAGATTCACAGCGAGGCAGCGATACATGCCTTACAAGCAAGCTTCCAAGCGCAACTAGAGGCATTGATTGAGCACTGTGCTAGTGGCGTTCGTGGCGCAACGCCTTCGGACTTCCCGTTGGCGGGGCTGAGTCAAGGGCAGCTTGACGGCTTGCGATTGGATGTCGCCAATGTTGAGGACATCTACCCGTTGGCGCCGATGCAGCAAGGGCTGCTATTGCATACCCTGCTCAATCCAGGCGCTGGTATGTACATGATGCAGGATCGCTACCGGTTTGCTTCGCCTATCGACGTCAATGCTTTCGAGAAAGCCTGGCAGCGAGTCGGCGAACGGTATGAGGTTCTACGTACAGGGTTTGTATGGCAAACCGAAGAGATACAGTTGCAGGTGGTGTATCGGCAAATTCCTTCACCTGTGGAATATATCGATTGGCGCGGTATTGACGAGGATGAGGCCGATCGGCGCTTGGCGGTGTTATTGCGTCAGGAGCTTGATGATGGCTTCGACCTGGAACGGCCACCATTGCTAAAGGTACGCCTTATTCAACTGGCGGAGAACCTGTTCTACGTCGTACAGAGTTTCCACCATATTCTGATGGATGCCTGGTGCCGCTCCCTGTTGCTCAGCGATTTTTTCCACTACTACGATGCCTATCGTCTCGGGACGAATTACGAGTTGACGCAACCAAGGCCGTATCGTGATTTTATCGCTTGGTTGCAGCAGCAGGATGCCAATGTGCTACGCAACTATTGGCAACATGAGCTTGAAGGTTTCGATGAGATAACGCCGATTCCTTATCTTAAGCCGCACGGTTCGCACGACAGTGTTGCCACGGTGGCTGATGTATTCTCCTCGCTCTCCCACGATGAGAGTGCAGAGCTACAGAACGTTGCCCGACAGCATCAATTGACTGTCAATACGATCGTACAAGGGGCATGGGCACTGCTGTTAGGGCGGCTTTCCCAGGTAGATGACATCCTATTCGGCGTGACAGTGGCTGGGCGCCCGCTAGAACTGGAGGGCATACAGGAGACGATGGGGCTGTTTATCAACACGATCCCTCTGCGTGTGTCAGCTCCTTCGCCGCAAACATCTGTCCTTGATTGGCTGCATGGGCTATTGGCGAAAAACCTGGAGATGCGTCAATACGAGCATCTACCGTTAGTCGAAATTCAATCGTTGGGAGAGCAGTCACAAGGACGCAATCTATTCGATAGCCTCTTTGTATTCGAAAATGCGCCGATAGATGCCAGCATAACGGAGAAAATCCATGATCTTCATGTGTCTATCAAGGGCAACCGCACCCACACCAATTACCCCTTGACCGTAGTGGTGGTGCCTGGCGAGCAATTGATGCTGCAGCTCTCCTACGACGCCCGTAAGTTTGACGATTCCGAGGTCGAGAGGCTGCTCTCGGGCTTCCGTCAAATTCTCTTGCACATTATTGACAGGCCTGATGCTCCCTATCATGAATTGGACGTATTGCCTGTTAATGAGATGGAGACACAGCGGGCGCAATGTACAGGGCAGTCGGTTGCTTATCCCTTTGAGCGAGGTTATATCGACCTGTTCCGTGAGCAGGTACGACAGCATCCACGCCAAGTTGCCGTTCGCCATCAGGGAGACACACTCACTTATGATCAGCTAGAGGACACCTCCAATCGCATTGCCCAAGCACTGCGGCAAGCAGGGGTGAAGAAGGATAATGTCGTAGCCCTGTATGCCGAGCGCGGCCTAGCGTTGCCAAGCATGATTCTGGGTACGTTCAAGGCTGGCGGTGCGTATCTAGCGCTGGATACCCGACTTCCTGATCAGCGTATCGCCGATATGCTGGCGTCCAGCCATGCATCGGTTTTGGTTGCCACTGCTGAGCAAACACCGCGCCTCGAAACTGTGCTTGAATCCATGCCCAACCCGCCGCGGATGATAGTGTTCGAGGATCTCGTCACGGCGGAAAGACTAGAGGGGGATGCCGCTGTAACGGCTCACCCTGATCAGGCCGCCTATATCATCTATACCTCCGGTTCGACCGGTGAACCCAAGGGTGTCGTCGTTAGCCATCGTGGCATGCTCAACAACCAATTGAGCAAGGTTCCCTACCTGGATCTGTCGGCCAGCGATGTCATTGCCCAGACCGCAGCGCTGAGTTTCGATATCTCCGTCTGGCAAACGTTGGCGGGGCTGTTGTGTGGCGCCAGCATCGAGATCGTGCCTGATGAGATTGCACGCGACCCCAGTGCGTTGCTTCCTTATGCGCACGACAACGGCGTCACGATACTGCAAAGCGTACCCGCACTGATCCAGGGAATGTTGAACACTGCCCCAGTCGACCTGCTAGCACTGCGCTGGCTGCTGCCCACGGGCGAAGCCTCCACGTCTGAGCTAGTCCGCCAATGGTTCGCACGCTACCCGGCGATCCCATTGGTCAATGCGTACGGCCCTGCAGAATGCGCCGATGACGTATCCCTGCACTTGCTGCGAAGCGGCGATGACGAGCACTTAGCCGTGGTGCCGATCGGCAAACCGGCTGATAACACCCAGCTACTCGTTCTCGACAGTCAATTAAACCTATTACCTATGGGGGTGAGCGGCGAACTATATGTCGCCGGTGTCGGTGTTGGGCGGGGGTACCTGAATCAGCCGAAGCTGACGGCGGATCGCTTCGTGCCCAACCCGTATGCTGAAGTGCCCGGAGAACGGCTCTATCGGACGGGTGATCTGGCCCGCTATCGCACTGATGGTGTGCTGGAGTACATCGGCCGCACCGATCAGCAGGTCAAGATACGGGGCCAGCGCATTGAGCTGGGAGAGATAGAGTCCCGGCTGGTGGAATTCGATGTTATACGAGAAGCGGTAGTGGTGGCCCAGGAAGGGCCAGGAGGCGCCAGGTTAGTGGCTTATGCCGTCGCCCAGCCACATGAGTCGATCGATACGGCAGAGCTACGCGAGCGTCTAGGGCAGGTATTACCCGACTATATGGTGCCAAGTTTAGTGGTAATGCTCGATGCCTTACCACTAACGCCCAACGGCAAGGTGGATCGCAAAGCATTGCCCGAGCCCGACTTCGCCAGTAGCGCGCAATATGAGCCACCCCAAGGTGAGACGGAAGAGACGCTAGCGGCGATTTGGAGCGAGGTGCTGGGTGTCGAGCGGGTAGGGCGTCACGACAACTTCTTCGAGCTAGGGGGGCACTCGCTGTTGGCACTGAGTGTGCTCGAGCGTATGCGGGTTCGAGGCCTTGAGTCTCAAGTACGAACGCTGTTCCAGTCGCCCGAATTGGCGGCCTTCGCCAAGGCACTGTCCCTAGAGCCTAATAGGAAACAACTGGTTGTACCGCCCAATAGGATTCCAGAGCATTGTCAGTCGATCCAGCCGGATATGCTGACACTGATCGATTTGGATACTGATGAAATCAGTCGCATAGAAGATGCAGTGCCAGGCGGAGCGACCAATATCCAGGATATCTACCCTCTGGCGCCATTGCAGGAGGGCATCCTGTTCCATCATCGGTTGCAGGAAGAGGGTGACACTTATGTACTCCCTTGCTTACTTGGTTTTGATAGTCAGGAACGGCTTGAGCAGTTTGTTGCTGGTTTCAATCAACTGATTACCCGTCACGATATTTTGCGCACAGCAGTGCTCTGGGAAGGGCTTCATGAACCAGTACAAGTGGTGCACCGGCACGCCTCACTAGAGGTGGAGTGGCTGGAACTGGAAGAAACCGGTGTTTCGTGCAGCGTTTCCGAGCGACTAAATGCCCATGTCGATCCAGAGCAGTATCGCATTGATGTACGTCAAGCACCTATGGTTCGGGCGATTGCTGCACAAGATGCTGAGCAGGGGCGATGGCTGCTGCAACTACCCAGCCATCACTTGATTATGGATCACGCGACTCTTGACTTTTTAGTAGCCGAGATATCCTTCATACAGCAAGGTCGTGAGAACGAGTTGCCCAAGCCACTTCCATTCCGCAACTTCGTGGCACAGGCAAAGCTGGGGGTAAGCCCTGAGGAGCATGAGGCCTTCTTTAGAGAGTGTTTAGGTGACGTGGATGAGCCCACTGCGCCGTTTGGACTGATGGATGTTCGTGGCGATGGCAGCGACATCGAAGAAGTACGACTGCTGCTAGAGCCGGAGCTGGCCCAACAGATACGTCAGCAGGCGCAGCGATATGGAGTGAGCACGGCAAGCCTATTCCACTTAGCCTGGGCTCTAGTGCTGGGCAAAACCACCGGACAGGATGATGTGGTGTTCGGCACGGTGTTGTTCGGGCGTATGCAGGGGGTAGAGGGAGCTGAACGGGCGCTGGGAATGTTTATTAATACTCTGCCGGTGCGTATCAAGGCAGGTTTCCAGGGGGTAGATAAGTGCTTGCGCCACACCCATGATACCCTTTCTGAGCTGATGCATCACGAACATGCCAGCCTTGGGCTAGCGCAGCGATGTAGTGGCTTGTCCAGTGGAACTCCTCTATTCACGAGCCTGCTGAACTATCGTTACCGCGCTCCCCAGCAAGAGGGAAGACTCGTTCATCCCTGGGAAGGCATGGAGGTGCTGGGTGGCCAGGAGCACACCAACTACCCGATCACGATGTCGGTGGATGATCTGGGTAACGGATTCCAACTGGTAGGACAGGTTAGCCGTTTGATCGGCGCGCAGCAGCTATGTGATTACCTGAGCACGGCCGTGGCCGGAATCGTGGAAAGCCTGCAAACCGAACGGCAGCAGCCAGCGGGAGAGATTAGTCTGCTAGGTAAAGTCGAGCACCTCCAGTTACAGGAATGGGGGAAAAGTTCTCAACGCTACCCTGACGCTGCGCTGATTCACCACCTGATTGAGCGCCAAGCTGCGGCGGCCCCTGAGAAGACCGCGTTAGTATTTGAAGAACAGTCACTCAGCTACGCCGAACTCAATACCCGTGCCAATCGCTTGGCTCACTACCTCATCGAACTAGGCGTGCGTCCCGAGAACCGAGTGGGTATCGCTGTTGAGCGCTCCCTTGAGATGGTGGTGGGGCTACTGGGTATCCTCAAAGCGGGTGGTGCTTATGTGCCACTAGATCCCGATTATCCGAGCGATCGGTTGGCCTATATGGTCGAGGACAGCGGTATTGAGCTGCTGCTTACCCAGCAACATCTTAGTGAGTCGTTACCAGTAGCTGAAAGCCTGAATGTCATCGAACTGGATCAGTTGGATGTGACGCATCATGCGTCGACCAATCCAAACGTGACGCTACACGGTGAAAATCTTGCTTATGTGATCTATACCTCGGGCTCCACAGGACAACCTAAAGGGGCGCAGCTATGTCATGCGAACGTGACGCGATTACTTTATACCACGGCACCTTGGTTCAATTTTGACGAGCAAGATGCCTGGACAATGTTCCACTCCTACGCCTTCGATTTCTCAGTGTGGGAGGTGTTTGGGGCACTGTGCACGGGCGGGAAACTCGTCGTGGTGCCCTACTGGGTTAGCCGTTCGCCAGAGGACTTCCTTGAGCTGCTATGCCGGGAACAAGTGACAGTACTAAACCAGACGCCTTCTGCCTTCCGGCAGTTGATGGCTACCCCTGATCTCTATAACACGGAAGACCTAGCTTTGCGTGTGGTGGTCTTCGGTGGTGAAGCCTTGGCGCCGGAAAGCCTACGCCCTTGGATTGAGCATTTCGGTGATGATCATCCCCGCCTGATCAACATGTATGGCATCACTGAGACCACAGTGCATGTCACTTATCGGCGTCTGACAGTTGATGATCTGACAGGTCAGCGTAGTCCTATAGGGATTACCCTCCCGGATCTCGGTGCATATGTGTTGGATAGCCATCTTAATTATACCCCCATAGGAGTTCCTGGGGAGCTTTACGTATCAGGAACAGGCTTGGCACGAGGCTATTTGAACCGTCGCAGCCTGACAGCGATGCGTTTCGTGGCTGACCCGTTTGGCTCAGGAGAGCGGCTCTATCGCACTGGTGACCTAGTGCGCTGGCATGAAGACGGCCAACTCGAGTACCTGGGGCGCATTGACCATCAGGTGAAAGTCCGCGGCTTCCGTATCGAACTGGGGGAAATTGAAGCACAACTGCTATCTCAATCGGAAGTGCGTGAGGCGGTGGTGATTGCCCAAGAAGGCCCAGGTGGTTCGAGGCTGGTGGCATATGTGGTTCCACAAGCTGAGGCCGAACTCGATACTAATGCTCTACGTAAACAGCTGTGTCATCACCTACCCGACCACATGATACCTAGCGCGTTGGTAGCTATGGATGCCTTGCCGTTAACTACCAATGGCAAGCTTGACCGTGCTGAGTTGCCTGATCCTGACGTGGCTGTCGGGAATGGCGAGTTCGAGGCACCGTGCGGTGAGTGGGAAGTCAGCCTGGCAGCGCTCTGGTGTGAAGTACTGGAAATCGAGCGGGTCGGCCGGCACGATAATTTCTTCGAGTTAGGCGGGCATTCGTTGCTCGCGCTGCGGCTGATTGCGCGTTTGCGTGAACGTGGCCGGGACATCGCCATCCGTGAAGTGTTTGAACATCCGCGTCTAAGCGATTTCGCGCAGGTGCTAGAAGCGGCTAACAGCCTCCGTAAGGTGGAGGTTCCGCCCAACCTAATTCCCGAGCACTGTGAAACCCTCGAACCCTGGATGCTCCCTCTGGTATCGCTCGACCGGGAAGCGATCGTGCGCATTGAGTCGACGGTGCCGGGCGGTGGCGCCAACATCCAGGACATCTATCCCTTGGCGCCGCTGCAGGAGGGGATTCTCTTTCATCACCGGCTGCACGCCGAGCGTGACGCTTATATCACTTCCTACGCCATGCGCTTCGACGATCGCGACCGCATGACACGTTTTATCGACGGCTTTAACCAAGTGATGGTGCGTCATGACATCCTGCGTACCGCTGTTTTCTGGGAAGGGCTCGACGAACCGGTTCAGGTTGTTCTTCGTCAGGCAGCGCTGGTGGTGGAGTGGCTCGAAAAGGCATCCGACGACGACATTGAAGGCTCGAAACTGTCTCCACTGGAACGGTTGCGTCACGCCGCCGACCCCGGGAACTGCCGGATCGATGTGCGCCAGGCGCCCTTGATGCGAGCCGTGGCTATTGAGGACACAATCGATGGTGGTTGCCTGCTGCAGTTACTTATTCATCACTTAGTAGATGACAACATGACGGTCAAGCAGGCCGTCAAAGAGATCGCCCTGATTGAACAGGGGCGTTCCGCAGAATTGCCAAAGCCCGTGCCATTTCGCAACTTCATCGCTCAGGCTCGCTTGGGTGTGTCTGACAGCGAACACCAGGCTTACTTCCACCGTCGCTTTGGCGATCTTGACGAGGGTACGCTGCCCTTCGGTCTCAACGACGTTATGGGGGACGGTGACAACATCGACGAGCAGCGACTGGTTATCGATGGTGAGCTAGCGGCGGCGATCCGCCATCAGGCTAGGCTTCACGGCGTCAGCGTGGCGGCCTTCTTCCATCTCGCTTGGTCGCTGGTAATTGCCAAGGCCGCCGGCAAGGACGACGTCGTGTTTGGCACGGTGTTATCTGGACGTATGCAAGGCATCGAAGGCGCCGAACGAGCACTAGGAATATTTATTAATACGTTACCGTTGCGCATCTCACTGGGTTGCCAAGGTACCGATGAATGTCTGCGACAAACTCATGCTGCCCTTTCTGAGTTAATTCACCACGAACATGCCAGCCTTGGCCAGGCACAGCGTTGCAGTGGCTTACCGGGAGGCACACCGTTGTTCTCGAGTTTGTTGAACTACCGCCTGGGTACACCTGAAAAGGAAGGAAATGCCACTCCGACGTGGCAAGGTATGGAGATTCTAGGCGGGCAAGAGCGTACTAACTATCCCGTTGGGATGTCGGTGAATGACCTAGGGGATGGTTTCCAATTGGTGGGTCAGATTAGCCGTACAATCGGTGCGCAGCGGTTGTGTGATTACATGAAAGAAGCTGTGGTCGGCATCGTAGTGAACCTGCAAATGGCACCGCAGAAAGCGATAAGTGAGATCAGCCTGCTAGGAAAGTACGAGCAGCAGTTGTTGAGCGAATGGGGAGAGAATACGCAACAGTATTCCGACACTTCTCCAATTCATTACCTGATCGAACGGCAAACTGCGGCAGCCCCAGAGGCCACGGCGCTAGTATTTGAAGATCAGTCACTCAGCTATGCCGAACTCAACGCTCGTGCCAACCGCTTAGCGCACTATCTGATTGGGATGGGAGTACAGCCTGAGACCCGGGTGGGCATTGCCATTGAGCGCTCCATCGAGATGGTGGTGGGGCTACTGGCTATCCTCAAAGCGGGTGGTGTTTATGTACCGCTAGATCCAGATTATCCGAGTGATCGGTTGGCCTATATGGTCGAGGACAGTGGCATCGAGCTGCTGCTTACCCAGCAATATCTTCGCGAGTCGTTACCAGTAGCTGAAAGCCTGAATGTCATCGAACTGGATCAGTTGGATGTGACGCATCATGCGTCGACCAATCCAAACGTGGCGCTACACGGCGAAAATCTTGCTTACGTGATCTACACCTCGGGCTCCACAGGGCAACCTAAAGGGGCGCAGCTATGTCATGCGAACGTTATGCGATTGCTTGATACTACCGCACCTTGGTTCAATTTCGACGAGCAGGATGCCTGGACAATGTTCCACTCCTACGCCTTCGATTTCTCAGTGTGGGAGGTATTTGGTGCGCTGTGCACGGGCGGAAAACTTGTCGTAGTGCCCTACTGGGTTAGCCGTTCGCCGGAGGATTTCCTTGAGCTGCTATGCCGGGAAAAAGTGACAGTACTAAACCAGACGCCTTCTGCCTTCCGGCAACTGATGGCTACCCCCGATCTCTATAACACGGAAGACTTAGCGCTGCGTGTAGTGGTCTTCGGTGGGGAAGCATTGGAACCGGAAAGCCTGCGCCCTTGGATTGAGCATTTCGGTGATGATCATCCCCGCCTGATCAACATGTATGGCATCACTGAGACCACAGTGCATGTCACTTATCGGCGTGTGACAGTTGATGATCTGACAGGTCAGCGTAGTCCTATAGGGATTACCCTCCCGGATCTCGGTGCATATGTGTTGGATAGCCATCTTAATTATACCCCCATAGGAGTTCCTGGGGAGCTTTACGTATCAGGAGCAGGCTTGGCACGAGGCTATTTGAACCGTCGCAGCCTGACAGCGATGCGTTTCGTGGCTGACCCGTTTGGCTCAGGAGAGCGGCTCTATCGCACTGGTGACCTAGTGCGCTGGCATGAAGACGGCCAACTCGAGTACCTGGGGCGCATTGACCATCAGGTGAAAGTCCGCGGCTTCCGTATCGAACTGGGGGAAATCGAAGCCGGACTACTGGCTCAACCGGAGGTTCGAGAGGCGCTAGTGGTGGCACAAGAAGGCCCAGGTGGTTTGAGGCTGGTGGCGTATGTGGTTCCACAAGTTGGCATCGAACTCGACACGAGTGCATTACACGAGCGACTGGGACATCAGTTGCCGGACTATATGGTGCCGGGAGTGATGGTAGTGCTAGATGCGTTGCCGCTGAATGCCAATGGCAAAGTGGATCGTAAGGCGCTGCCCGAGCCGGATTTGGCCAGTGGCTCGCAGTTCGAGCCTCCCCAGGGCGAGGTGGAAGAAGAACTAGCGGCGATTTGGGCCGAAGTGTTAGAGGCAGAACGTGTAGGGCGTAATGACAGCTTCTTTGAGCGCGGAGGGCATTCGCTACTTGCTGTGCAAGTGGTGGCTCGAGTTCAAGCTGATATGCAAGTCGAGCTCCAACTATCCGAGGTGTTTAAGAAGCCACTGTTGCGCGATCTAGCAGAGTGTATTGCCACGCTAAGCAGCGGACACTCCTTAGAGCAGTCGCTCTCTGACATTGATTCCTTCATCGACAGCATGGATACCGTTCAATGAGTAACATCGATACCCATCGTATTGCGGAACGCTTTTCTGGATTGTCGGCCGAGCAGCGCCGTGTGGTTTACGACAAAATTCGTACTCAAGGGCTGGGGATTGGCCAGTTCCCAATTCTTTCTCGCCCTTCATCACAACAGAAAAATTGCTCGCCCTCTTATGCCCAGCTTCGCCAGTGGTTTCTCTGGCGCATGGATCCTCAGAGCAGCGCTTACCATATCACTGGCGCTCTAACCCTTAAGGGTTCGCTCGATTCTGAAGCATTGCGGGGTAGCTTCGCAGCCTTGGTGGCACGCCATGATTCATTGCGTACCCTGTTCCGTGAAGATGGCGAAGGAGGGGCGACGCAAGAGGTACAAGATGAGAGCGACTTCGCATTGCACGAGGTTGATCTAAGCCCTATGCCGTTGCATGAGCGTGAAGTAGCGATAGAGAATCAAGTTACACAGCTCTGCGATGCTCCCTTCGATCTAGAGCAGGGGCCGCTGTTGCGGGTGGGGCTATTGCGTTTAGCTAAAGAGGAGCACCTGCTGGTGGTGGTGATGCACCACATTGTCTCTGATGGTTGGTCGATACAGTTGATCATCGATGAATTTGCTGCCGACTACTGCGCTCGTGTGATGGGTGAGGTTTGGCAACCAACATCCTTACCGATTCAGTACGCCGATTATTCAGTATGGCAGCGTCAATGGATGGAAGCGGGTGAGAAGGAACGCCAGCTTGCCTACTGGCAGCAGGAGCTGGGTGACGAACATCCGGTACTGCAACTGCCAACTGATCGGCCCCGTCGCAACGATGGGCATTATCACGCTGCACGCCACCAAATGGTGCTCCCAGAATCACTGATTAGCGGGCTCCGCCAGCTAACCCAGGCGCAGGGTGCCACTCTGTTCATTACGCTACTGACAGGTTTCCAAGCGCTGCTGTATCGCTATACTGGGCAGGAAGATATTCGGGTCGGTGTACCGATCGCCAACCGCCACCGAACGGAAACCCAGGGAGTGGTGGGCCTCTTCGTCAATACACAGGTACTGCGCAACCAGTTGAATGGTCGCCAGAGCTTGGTTGAGGCGTTGGAACAGGGTAAACGCGCAGCGCTGGGCGCACAGGAGCACCAGGATCTACCCTTCGAACAGTTAGTTGAGGCACTGCAGCCGGAGCGTAGTCTGAGCCACACACCGCTGTTCCAGGTGATGTTCAGTCACCAACGGCAGGATCATGGCGCGCTGCAGACGCTACCAGGATTGGAACTGAGCAGTTGGCCACTAGAGAAGAAGGAGGCGCAGTTCGAGCTAACGCTTGATGTGGTGGAGCGTGCGGATGGCTACCTGGAGACAAACTTCGTTTACGCTGAAGAATTGTTCGACTCAACTACAATTGAACGCCTAGCGCAGCACTATGTCGCCGTTCTAGAGGCTCTGACAGAGATTCCAGAACGAGCACTAGGCGATATTGATTTGCTTGATAAAGGCGGTCATCTTCAATTACAGGCATGGGGAGTAAACCCTCAGTATTACTCCGATGTTCCGCCTATCCATCACCTGATCGAGCGCCAAGCGGCAGCAACCCCAGAGGCCACGGCACTAATCTTCGCTGAGCAGCGCCTCAGCTACGCCGAACTTAATGCCCACGCCAATCGTTTGGCCCACTATCTGATTGGTTTGGGCGTAAAACCCGAGACTCGAGTGGGCATCGCCATGGAGCGTTCTGTTGAAATGGTGGTGGGGCTGCTGGGGATTCTTAAGGCTGGCGGTGCCTATGTGCCGCTGGATCCTGATTACCCCGCCGAACGGCTAGCTTATATTGCCGAAGACAGCGGCATCGAACTACTTCTGACTCAACAGTTTCTCCGCGATATTTTGCCGGTGTTGGAAAACCAGAGTGTCATTGAGCTGGATCAGTTGGATGTTACGCATCACGCTTCGACAAACCCATCGGTGGAACTGCATGGCGAACATCTCGCTTATGTAATTTATACCTCGGGTTCCACAGGGCGCCCTAAAGGTGCAGCCATCCGTCACAATGCTTTAACCAACTGTATGCTCTGGATGCAGGAGGCCTATCAAATCACCGATGCGGATGCCGTACTGCACAAGGCTCCCTTCGGTTTCGATGTGTCGGTGTGGGAGATTTTCTGGCCGCTGAGTGTCGGAGCACGTTTAGTGGTCGCCCAGCCAGGGGATCATCGCGATCCCGAGCGCATCATTGCACTGATCCAGAAGCATGGGGTCACCACGCTCAATTTTGTGCCTTCAATGTTAAAAGCCTTCCTGGCCTACCCCGATATTAAGACCAAAACTCGCCTCAAACATATTATGTGCGGTGGTGAGGCCGTTCCAGCGGCGTTGCAGCAAGATGTGGCTGAGTGCCTTGATGGCGCCAACCTGCATGACCTGTATGGCCCAACCGAAACCACGATTCATGTCACGCACTGGTGGTGTCGTGGTGACGCTCAACGCCAGATACCTATTGGTCGGCCCATCAGCGGCACCCGCACTTATGTCTTAGACAGCGAGCTCAACCTAGTGCCGCAGGGTATAGAGGGTGAGCTTTACCTGGGCGGCGTAAGTCTGGCTCGTGGGTATCTAAACCGGAGTGATTTAACTGCGGATCGTTTTGTTGCCGATCCGTTTACAGCGGGAGAACGTCTCTATCGTACAGGCGACTTGGTGCGCTGGCGGGAGGATGGTCAGCTCGAGTACTTGGGGCGTCTTGATCACCAAGTGAAAATCCGCGGCCTACGTATTGAATTAGGCGAGATTGAAGCTGAATTGCTCGTTCAGCCAGAGGTGCGCGAGGCCGTAGTGGTAGCCCAGGAAGTCCCTGGTAGCTCCAGGTTGGTGGCGTATGTGGTTCCTCAAACCGGCATCGAGCTCGACACTAGCTCACTACGTGAAGCGCTGGGCCAGAAGCTGCCGGACTATATGGTGCCCGGACTCGTGGTTACGCTTGATGCGCTGCCGCTGAATGCCAACGGCAAGGTGGATCGCAAAGCGCTGCCCGAGCCAGAGTTCGTCGGCGTCTCACAGTACGAACCACCCCAAGGTGAGGTGGAAGAGACTCTGGCAAAAAACTGGTCCGAAGTACTTGGCGTCCAACGGGTGGGCCGTCACGACAACTTCTTTGAGTTAGGTGGCCATTCGCTTTTGGTGACCCAACTGGTTGCCCGCGTCCGTAGAGAGCAGAGTGTCGAGTTGCCTGTGCGTAGTGTTTTTGACACGCCGATATTGAAAGATCTTGCTACTTATCTGGAGAAGCTGGAAACACTAGAGGATGAGCATAGTCTAAGCAATCTTGACCTGAGTTTGGCTCCGCAGTCCTTTGCACAGCAGCGTCTCTGGTTTTTACATCAGCTTGAGCCAAGCTCTACGGCGTATCATTTACCGGGCATGTTGCGCTTAAAAGGAGCGTTGGATGAGCAAGCGCTCCAGCGGGCTTTCGATGGATTGGCTAGCCGGCATGCAATATTACGAACGCGTTTGTTGCCTCCTCCCGAGGGCAAAACAGTACCTCAGCAGGTAGTAGATGCCCCCGCGCCGATTAACATCGAACGAACTGATCTGAATGAGTCCGGTGATCTAGAAAAAGCCTTGAGTGTTCACGCCCAGGAGTTCATGGGGCGGCCCTTCCTTCTATCGGAGGAGTGCTTATGGCGCGCAGGCTTAGTGCGGGTGAGTGAAAAGGAATGGCGGCTATTGATTTGCATGCATCATGCTATTTCTGATGGCTTGTCCGTATCAGTCTTGCTGAGAGATTTCTCCGTCTTGTATGAGGCAATTTGTCGGGGTGAAGAGCCGATACTAGATGCACTGCCGGTTCAATATACGGATTTTGCTGTCTGGCAACGGCAATGGTTATCCGGAGGAGAAGGCGAGCGGCAACTGAATTACTGGCGTCATCAGTTGGGGCATGAGCATCCGGTGCTGGAATTACCGGCGGATAGGCCGCGGCCAGCGCGCCAAAGTTTTCTGGGTGCTTACCATCGCTTTACCCTGACTGAGCCCTTGTCAAAGCAGGTGCATGCGCTGGCGGCTGCCTATAACGCAACACCTTTCATGGTCTTACTGGCCACCTACAATGTACTGTTGCATCGTCTTAGTGGTCAGAACGACCTGCGAGTGGGTGTGCCCATCGCCGGGCGTAACCGCCATGAAACTGAGAACTTGATTGGTTTCTTCGTCAACACCCAAGTGCTACGTTGCGAGATTGATACTGCCTCGCACTTTGATCGGGTGCTAGAGTCCGTTCGTGAGGCTGCCATCGATGCTCAGGCTCATCAGGATCTGCCGTTCGAACAACTGGTGGAGGTGTTGCAACCTGAGCGTAGCCTCAGTCACAACCCATTGTTCCAAGTGCTCTACGATCATCAACGTCGTGGCGATGGCCATCAGATACACCTGCCTGGACTGGAAACAGAGACGCTTGAGATCGAAGGAGGAACAACCCAATTCGATTTGGCACTCAACACCCAAGAAGACGGTGATGGTGTGTTGTTGGGCAGTTGGAACTATGCCACTGACCTATTCGATGTCGAGACCATCAAGCACTTTCACTGCCAGTTCGAGTGTTTGCTAGAGCAAGTTGTGGCGTCTCCAGAAAGTGTCATTGGCGATTACGATCTGCTTGACGAGAATCAGCGCCAGCAATTGAAAGCTTGGAACCATACCACCCTGGATTATGGCCAACCGCGGCCAGTGCACCGTCTGTTCGAGCGGCAGGCAATGCTCCATCCGGGACGAGAAGCCCTAATCTTTGGTGAGCAGCGTCTAAGCTATTCCGAACTGGATCGGGCAGCGAACCGGCTCGCCCATTACCTGCTGGCGCAGGGGATGAGTAGCCAAACGCTTGTGGGGCTAGCTGTCGAGCGTTCCGTCGAGATGGTGGTGGCTTTGTATGCAATGCATAAGGCGGGTACCGCCTATGTCCCTATCGACCCCGATCATCCTCAAGCCCGACAGCAGCAGGTACTGGGCGATGCTGATGTGACACTATTGCTGACACATGATGCTGTAGTGGGTCGACTATCCCCTGATCATGGTTTGGCTATCGTTAATTTGGATCGACTTGACCTTTCTTGCCAGCCGACAACGGTACCTAATATCCCGTTGTCTCCTAAGCAGCGCGCTTATGTGATCTATACTTCCGGTTCCACTGGCAAGCCGAAAGGGGTGGCGAACACCCATGAGGCTTTATACAACCGCCTTCAGTGGATGCAATCCGCCTACCAGCTTGAAGAAGGCGACAGCGTACTGCAGAAAACCCCTTACAGTTTCGATGTGTCAGTGTGGGAGTTCTTCTGGCCACTGATGGTAGGAGCGCGCTTGGTTGTTGCCCAGCCTGGTGATCATCATGATCCGCAGAGAATGGTGAAATTAATCCGCAAGGAATCAGTGACCACGCTCCACTTCGTACCGTCGATGCTAACGGCATTCCTAGCACAGGAAGATCTGTCTGGCTGTGATTCGCTACGCCGTATTGTCTGCAGCGGCGAGGCTCTCCCAAAAGACGTACAGGATCGAGCACTAGAACGTTTGCCACAAGCGAGGATTTACAACCTTTATGGTCCGACTGAGGCGGCTATCGATGTCACCCACTGGACCTGCTGTCAGGATGAGCGCACTACCGTGCCAATCGGTCGCCCCATCGGCAACCTTCAGATCCACATTCTGGACAGTCGGTTAACTCCTCAACCCATAGGTATACCTGGTGAGCTTTACATCGGTGGTGCGGGGCTGGCAGAGGGGTATCACGGACGACCGGATCTGACGGCAGAGCATTTCATTCCGAGTCCCTTTGCCGTGGGGCAGCGTCTTTATCGTAGTGGGGATCTGGCACGCTGGTGTCGTGACGGCACTCTTGAGTATCTGGGACGACTGGATCACCAGATCAAGCTACGGGGCCTCCGAATAGAGCTGGGAGAGATAGAGGCAGTGATGCGAACCAGGCCCGACGTCGATGAGGCCGCAGTTACGACACACCATGGGCAACTGGTTGGTTACGTACAAGGTTCAGACGTGGATATTGAGGCCCTGCAAGCTGAACTCAGACACTACCTACCAGAATATATGGTACCGACTCATATCGTCACGTTAGAGACATTTCCGCTGTCGGCTAACGGCAAGCTGGATCGCAAGGCCCTACCTTCCCCGGCAATGAAAGGGGCTGATTACGAGGTGCCGCAAACGCAGACCGAACGTCAGCTCGCCGAACTATGGCAGGAGGTGTTGGAAGTTGAACGGGTCGGGCGTCGTGACAACTTCTTCAGTCTTGGTGGCCACTCTCTGCTCGGGGTACATTTGGTTCATCGTATTCAGAAGGTCTTGAAGAAGACCTTGCCTTTGAACGTACTGTTCGAGTCAGCAACTTTGGCGGCATTAGCCGCGATGCTGGAGCGAGTGCCGGTGGAGGAAACTCCTGCCTTGCAACCTGCTGTACGCGGCCAACTGGCGCCTCAGTCCTTTGCGCAACAGCGCCTGTGGTTCCTGGCGCAATTGGAACCAGAGAGTTGTGCCTACCATCTGCCTTCCGGCATGAGGCTGCAGGGAGACTTGGATGAAGAGGCCCTGATTGCGGCGTTCGAGAAGATGATCGTGCGGCATGAATCCCTGCGCACCTGTTTCTGCCATGGCGAGGACGGGAATCCGCAGCAGTGGGTACTGCAGACGACAGACGTGCCCATCGAGCGGCATGATCTCCGCTTCCTTGCTAGTGATGTGGAGGCCGCCGTTGAAACGCTGCTCCGGGATGTCAGTCGGCGCCCTTTCGATCTGGAAGCCGTACCGCCTTGGCGGGGGGCCTTGGTTCAGGTGGGCGAGCGTGAATGGTGTCTGCTGATATGCATGCATCATATCATCTCCGATGGCTGGTCAATGCAGGTGCTGCTGGAGGAACTGGTCGCGTTCTATCGCAGCGAATCGCTCGGGGAGCTAGAGCAAGCCGAACCCTTGGTGACCCAGTATGCCGACTATGCCATCTGGCAGCGGGAACAGTTATCGGGTGCAGAATTGGAACGTCAATTGGCCTGGTGGAAGGCACAGCTAGGCGATGAGCATCCCCCCCTGGATCTGCCTGCCGATCGCTCGCGCCCGGCCCAGCGGTATGGCAGTGGGGCCCAGCATACCTTCAACTTTCCCCCAGAACTGGTCGATCAACTGCGCCAATCAGCCAGGGATCAGCAGGCATCCCTGTTTATGCTGATCCTGACCGGCTTCGCAGCCCTGTTACATCGCCTCAGTGGCCAGCGAGACTTGCGCATCGGGGTTCCCGTGGCTGGGCGTCATCAGCCTGGCACCGAGGGGATAATCGGTTTTTTTGTCAATACTCTGGTACTGCGCGCAGAGACCGAGCCTGGTGACCGGATCAGCGATCTGCTGGCCCATGTGTGCAAGCGTACCCGTGAAGTGCATGCGCACGCTGACCTACCGTTCGAGCAGTTGGTGGAGGCCTTACAGCCCGAACGTAGCCTTAGCCATAACCCGCTGTTCCAGGTGGGCTACAACCATCAGGTCTTCGACCATCGTCCGTTGGATCGAATGGGTAGCGTGTGTTGCGAGCCATTGGCTGCACCCGTGGAGAATGCCCATTTTGATCTGGTGCTGGGGACTCAGGAAGATGAGAACGGTCGCATTACAGGCCATCTAAACTATGCGACTGATATCTTCAATTCAGATACTGTCGTGCGGATGGCTGATCAATTGTTGTTGTTGTTAAAGGCCTTGGCCGAGTGCCCGCAACGGTTGTTGTGCGATATAGATTTGCTGAGTGACCGAGAGCACGGCCAGTTACAACAATGGGGGGTAAACGAAGAATGCCACTCGCAAGACGAACCGATGCACTGCCTGATCGAGCGCCAGGCAGCGGCGAAGCCCAAGGCCACGGCACTCATCTTCGATGATCGACAGATTACCTATGCTGAACTCAATGGCCGCGCCAACCAGGTGGCCCACTATCTGATCGGGCTAGGCGTAAAACCTGAGACGCGGGTGGGCATTGCCATGGAGCGTTCTGTTGAAATGGTGGTGGGGCTGCTGGCGATTCTCAAGGCGGGTGGCGCCTATGTTCCGCTGGATCCCGAGTATCCTTCAGAGCGGCTGGCCTTCATCGCCGACGATAGTGGCATCGAGTTGCTGTTGACCCAGCACCACTTGCGCGAGTCACTGCCAGTAGCGGATAACCTAAGCATTGTTGAGCTGGATCGGCTGGACGTTGCGCATCACGCTGCTACCAATCCAGCGGTGGCGCTGCACGGCGAGCACCTCGCCTACGTGATTTACACCTCGGGTTCTACCGGGCGGCCCAAGGGCGCTGCCATTCGCCATGATGCCTTGACCAACTGCATGGTCTGGATGCAGGAGACCTATCAACTCACCGATACCGATGCCGTACTGCACAAGGCGCCGTTCGGGTTCGATGTGTCGGTATGGGAGATTTTCTGGCCGCTGAGTGTTGGGGTTCGCCTAGTAGTTGCTCAGCCAGGCGATCATCGGGATCCTGAGCGCATCATCGAGCTGATCCAGCGGCACGGGGTCACCACGATCAATTTTGTGCCTTCAATGTTAAAGGCTTTCCTGGCCTACCCTGATGTTAAAGCCAAAACTCGTCTAAAGCATATTATGTGCGGTGGAGAGGCCGTTCCAGCGGCGCTGCAGCAAGATGTGGCAGAGTGCCTTGATGGTGCCAACCTACATGATCTCTATGGCCCCACCGAAACTACCATTCATGTTACTCACTGGTGGTGCCGTGATGACGCTCAGCGCCAGATACCTATTGGGCGGCCCATCAGCGGCACCTGCACCTATGTATTAGATGCAGAGCTCAACCTAGTGCCACAGGGCGTAGCGGGAGAGTTGTACCTGGGCGGGGTAAGCCTGGCCCGTGGGTATCTAAACCGGAGTGATTTAACGGCGGATCGTTTTGTTGCCGATCCTTTTGCACAGGGCGAACGGCTCTACCGCACCGGCGATCTGGTTCGTTGGCGGGAGGATGGTCAACTTGAGTACCTGGGGCGTCTCGACCATCAAGTAAAAATACGTGGCCTGCGTATCGAACTGGGGGAGGTCGAAACCGAGCTATTGGCTCAACCGAAGGTTCGTGAAGCGATAGTGGTAGCTCAAGAAGGGGCTGGCGGCTCTAGGTTAGTCGCTTATGTGGTTCCCCAGGCAGGCACTCAACTCGACACCAGCTCTCTACGTGCAGCGCTGGGTCAAAAACTACCGGATTATATGGTGCCGGGAGTCGTGGTCACGCTCGAGGCGCTGCCGTTGAATGCCAATGGCAAGGTAGACCGCAAGGCACTACCCGAGCCGGACTTAGCCAGTGGATCGCAGTACGAGGCCCCACGGGGGGAGGCAGAAGAAAATCTAGCGGAGATCTGGTCTGAAGTATTGGGCGTGGAACAGGTGGGGCGCTATGACAACTTCTTTGAGTTGGGTGGCCATTCGCTATTGGCTCTAAAAGTACTGGAACAAATGCGGGATCGCGGACTGACGGCACAGGTACGCACCCTGTTCCAACATCCGGAATTAGCAGCTTTTGCTCAAGCGTTGGCACAAGCGCCCGAGCAAGCTGAGATCATCATCCCGCCCAATCTGATTCCTTACGATTGCCAGGCGCTGCGGCCTGAGATGCTGACGCTAATTGATCTCAATGCTGAGGAGATTAGAGTGGTTGAAGCGGCAGTGCCCGGTGGTGCTGCCAACATCCAGGACATCTACCCACTGGCGTCGCTGCAGGAGGGTATCCTTTTCCATCACCGGCTGCAGGAGAAAGGCGATGCCTATGTGACTCCCCGCTTGCTCGGTTTTGATAACCGAGAACGGTTGGAGGCGTTTATTGCCAGCTTTAACCAGCTCATTGCCCGCCACGACATACTGCGTACTGCGGTGCTCTGGGAAAGGATCCGCGAACCGGTACAGGTGGTCTGCCGTTATGCAGTGCTGGAGATCGAATGGTCAGCGGTGCCGGATGAAGCAACTGGTCGTGTAGCCGAATGGTTATATACCCAGACAGATCCTGAGCATCATCGCATTGATGTGCGTAGGGCGCCTATGCTGCGGGCAGTGGCTGCATACGATGCTGAGCAAGGTCGCTGGTTACTGCAGTTGCCTAGCCACCACTTGGTAATGGATCACACCACCCTTGAGCTGCTGGTGGAAGAAATTGCTCTGCTCCAGCAAGGTCGTGTGGATGCGTTGCCCGACCCAATCCCATTCCGTAACTTTGTGGCGCAAGCGAGGCTTGGGGTAAGCCCAGAAGAACATGAAGCCTTCTTCCGCGAACGATTGAGTGATATAGAAGAACCCACGGCGCCATTCGGGTTACTGGAGGTACGTGGTGATGGCAGTGATATTGAGGAAGTGCGCCTGCCGCTAGAGGATGGGTTAGCTCAGCAGGTGCGGCAACAGGCGCAGCGCCATGGTGTGAGCACGGCCAGCCTGTTCCACTTAGCCTGGGCCTTGGTGCTGAGTAAAACCACCGGGCATGACGACGTGGTGTTCGGAACCGTGCTGTTCGGGCGTATGCAGGGTATCGACGGTGCCGAACGGGCGCTGGGGATGTTTATTAATAC
Source organism: Halomonas sp. KG2 (assembly GCA_030440445.1). NCBI lineage: Bacteria > Pseudomonadati > Pseudomonadota > Gammaproteobacteria > Oceanospirillales > Halomonadaceae > Halomonas > Halomonas sp. KG2. The sequence continues at coordinate 987,366 of CP098528.1, forward strand.
GCTCCCTGTTCGCATCCAAATGAGTTCTCAGCGTGTTGATAAATGCCTGCGCCACACCCACGATGCTCTGTCAGAGCTAATGCATCACGAGCATGCCAGCCTTGGGCTGGCACAGCGATGCAGTGGGCTGCCTGGAGGAATGCCACTATTTACGAGCCTGTTGAATTATCGTTATAACGCGCCTCAGACAAATAGTAGGTTCATTGATGCATGGAAAGGTATGGAGTCTCTGGGGGGCCAGGAGCGTACTAATTACCCCATTGGTATGGCGGTAGATGATCTGGGGGAGGGTTTCCAGCTAGTGGGCCAGGTTAGCCGCAAGCTCGGGGCGCAGCGGCTATGTGAGTACCTGAGAGCGGCCGTTGCCGACATCGTGGAAAGCCTGCAAACAGCACCGCAGCGAGCGGTGAGCGATATCAGCCTGCTAGGAAAAAACGAACGGCAATTGATGAGCGATTGGGGTGTAAACACCCAACGGTATTCCGACGCTCCGCCAATCCATCACCTGATTGAGAACTACGCGGCTGCAACTCCAGAGGCCACGGCACTGATTTTCGCTGAGCAGCATCTCAGCTACGCTGAACTTAATGCCCGTGCCAATCGCTTGGCCCATTATCTGATCGGGCTAGGCGTAAAACCTGAGACGCGGGTGGGCATTGCCATGGAGCGTTCTGTTGAAATGGTGGTGGGGCTGCTGGCGATTCTCAAGGCGGGTGGCGCCTATGTTCCGCTGGATCCCGAGTATCCTTCAGAGCGGCTGGCCTTCATCGCCGACGATAGTGGCATCGAGTTGCTGTTGACCCAGCACCACTTGCGCGAGTCACTGCCAGTAGCGGATAACCTAAGCATTGTTGAGCTGGATCGGCTGGACGTTGCGCATCACGCTGCTACCAATCCAGCGGTGGCGCTGCACGGCGAGCACCTCGCCTACGTGATTTACACCTCGGGTTCTACCGGGCGGCCCAAGGGCGCTGCCATTCGCCATGATGCCTTGACCAACTGCATGGTCTGGATGCAGGAGACCTATCAACTCACCGATACCGATGCCGTACTGCACAAGGCGCCGTTCGGGTTCGATGTGTCGGTATGGGAGATTTTCTGGCCGCTGAGTGTTGGGGTTCGCCTAGTAGTTGCTCAGCCAGGCGATCATCGGGATCCTGAGCGCATCATCGAGCTGATCCAGCGGCACGGGGTCACCACGATCAATTTTGTGCCTTCAATGTTAAAGGCTTTCCTGGCCTACCCTGATGTTAAAGCCAAAACTCGTCTAAAGCATATTATGTGCGGTGGAGAGGCCGTTCCAGCGGCGCTGCAGCAAGATGTGGCAGAGTGCCTTGATGGTGCCAACCTACATGATCTCTATGGCCCCACCGAAACTACCATTCATGTTACTCACTGGTGGTGCCGTGATGACGCTCAGCGCCAGATACCTATTGGGCGGCCCATCAGCGGCACCTGCACCTATGTATTAGATGCAGAGCTCAACCTAGTGCCACAGGGCGTAGCGGGAGAGTTGTACCTGGGCGGGGTAAGCCTGGCCCGTGGGTATCTAAACCGGAGTGATTTAACGGCGGATCGTTTTGTTGCCGATCCTTTTGCACAGGGCGAACGGCTCTACCGCACCGGCGATCTGGTTCGTTGGCGGGAGGATGGTCAACTTGAGTACCTGGGGCGTCTCGACCATCAAGTAAAAATACGTGGCCTGCGTATCGAACTGGGGGAGGTCGAAACCGAGCTATTGGCTCAACCGAAGGTTCGTGAAGCGATAGTGGTAGCTCAAGAAGGGGCTGGCGGCTCTAGGTTAGTCGCTTATGTGGTTCCCCAGGCAGGCACTCAACTCGACACCAGCTCTCTACGTGCAGCGCTGGGTCAAAAACTACCGGATTATATGGTGCCGGGAGTCGTGGTCACGCTCGAGGCGCTGCCGTTGAATGCCAATGGCAAGGTAGACCGCAAAGCACTGCCTGAACCTAACTTTGAGGAAAAATGCGAGTATGTGACACCCTCTACGCCAGAAGCCCGACAGCTTGCCGAGATATGGCAAAAAGTGCTGGGTGTTGAGCGTGTCGGCGAGACCGATAACTTCTTCGAGTTAGGTGGTGACTCCCTACTAAGTCTACAAGTGATGAGCCATGTGCAAGCTCTGCAGGAACCTAGGCTTAACTTCAAATTGTTCGATCTGATGCAGAAACCGACCATAGCTGATTTACTGGGAGTGAGAAATCATACTGAGATACTGCCCAAAGGGGCTGTCATGCTCAATGGTGAGTGTCGTCATCAGCCGCCGCTATTCTGCATCCATGCTGTTATGGGGACGGTTTTCGACTACCAGCCGTTGGCGCGCCGCTTGCATGGAGTATGCACGGTTTACGGTCTGCCGTGCCGAATGTTGGCCGATCCACAGCATTGTGACACTTCGCTTGAAGCAATGGCGGATGACTATGTGGAGACGATACGCCGTATACAGCCCTTGGGTCCCTATCGGCTGCTAGGGTGGTCTCTTGGTGGGGCATTAGCAACGATGATCGCTGCACGGTTTGAAAAGCAAGGTCAAGATGTAAGCCTGTTAGCACTGGTGGATCCCTATATTCCAGGAGTTGTCCGAGATGTTGAAAATGACTGGCAGCGAGATTTCGTTAACTTTGCATCGGTGATTCTACCGGGGGTATCGCTAGAACCACTCGGCAATTTTGAAGAGGGCACACAGGAACCGAGTGAGGAGGTATGTGCTATTAAGATGGCTAAGCTGATAGCATCGTACGATACATCAAGTCGTGAGGGTTACGCTGGACTGGGTAGCAAGGAGCTAGCCCGCATATTCTATGTAGCGCGGCACTTGAAGCATCTTTCACTACAGGTCGATACCTTGCCAGCACTGAATTGTGAAGTGGACTGCTGGTGGGCAAATGAGCGGCCAAAGGAGCAGCAACTAGCGCTGGAACAACAATTGGATCAGTTACCGAGGTGCTCAATCAAAACTTCCGATGATCATTTCTTTATTATCACTGGCGAAGCCTTGCTATCAAAAATCGAGAAGGTGTTAAAGGAAACAGATAACTCCCGGGCTTTATATATGACTAATAACATGCTGGTCTGAGCTTCGGTTTTGGACGCACTCTCTCTTCTCGGCCGCTCAGCCGGGCGACCGAGAAGAGTTATGCATTGCTTACTACTTCTCATCAGCAGACCGTCGTGCAACAAGCTGGGGTGCGCCATTAGAGCTAGCTTATCTGATAAGCCACCTCATAGTGTGAGACATTGATACAATGATGTGCATATCTCATGCGAATGCGCAGAATCGTTAGCGGTTTGTAGCGGAAGAAGTAATGCTGGTGTTGCCACCTTCAATAAGATGGCTGACAAGGCTTTCGGCGAAGCGGAGGGCGGAAGGCAATCCTCCCCATAGCCAGTAATTGATAGGAATAATTGTATAGTTTCCTTGTCTCACGCTTGGCAAATGCCTCCACTGACCATCAGTGAGTAATTGCCTCTGCCTTCCAGGAGGATCATAGGGACTATTAAGAAAGATCATTTTAGCATTAGTGTTAAAAAGTGGCCCTACACTGGTAGTTGTAAAGCCCCATTGCCCTGTTTTCTCCTGCCAAGCGTTTCTAAGTCCAAGACGATTTAACACCATGCCTTCTATACTTCCATTGCCATGAACGCGGGCATGGCGCTCATCCATTAGGCGTATAATTAACAAAGGAGTATCAATACTATTAATTTGCTTTTTTAAATCGTCAAAGCGGTGGTTGGTTTGCTCAATATACTGCTCCGATGCGGCAGGGGCGCTGACTAGATCGCCAAGCATTCGAGTCACGTCTTCAATAACGTTCCAATGGTCTTGTTCATTATTAGTATTGGAAAACTTATAAAAAGGGTACTCCTCAACATCAGCAATTTCTCTGAGCCTTGGTATTAAACTGACATGGGCGGGTGGTGAAATCAGAATACGCCGTGCAGGAAGGCTTGCAAGAAGTTCAAGGTTAGGAAGGTGAATATAACCGAGGTTAGTCGCACGAGGGATGATTCCGTCATATTTCTCGTATATTTCGAGGCCTGCTAGAAATTTAGGTGGGTGGCCAATCGCGTTGAGTGTCTCCGCGATGGTGAAATCAAACGTCGCCAAGGGGACTGTGCTGATATCATCACTTGCCATTGAAACGTTGCGAATAATTAATAAACCAATTAGTAGTATGATTGATGAGGTAATTTTTTTGTAACGTGTAGGACAGAGAAAGGCACCATATTGATGCTTCACTACTATGCCTGTGTTTTGCGTATAAAGAGGTGTCATGATGATTGTTAAGTGTCCAGGTTTACCGGGCAAGATCGGTTATTAGACAAAATGACAGCGGCCAGATGGCGGGCAATCTGGCTGCTGATGCTGTTTATGGCGAGACCAATAGGATGATTTATCTACGCTTGTTACCTCGTTATCTCATCTCGTGATAAGGAGTTGCATGCACAATGATCACCACTGATAGGATGCTGTGCCGACAATACTACGAGGTTCTCCATAGAAACACGCATAGGAGCAAGACTCGATATAGGTTTCGTCGGTTAGGTTGGTAGCATTAAGTGACAGAATCCACGGGCCTGTCTCATAGCTGACCATGGCGTCAACAAGGGTAAACGCGGGCACTTCACCATCAATAAAGGAAAGTGGTTGGGTTGAACCCACATAACGCACGCCAGCACCGAGTTTCAGACCTGGTAAACCGAAGCTACCCAAGCGGTAGTCACCCCAAAGCGAGAATTGATTATAAGGCACCCGAGCAGACCGTTCCCCTACCTCATCGGGAGTAGCTGGACTGCTTTTAGTGGTGCGTGCATCGGTATAGGCGTAGGCTGCGACCAGGTTGGCGTTGGGGCCGATTGCTGTCTTGGCTTCCAGCTCAACGCCACGAGAACGCACTTCCCCCATTTGTCTCTGGAAACTGGTGTCAACTGGATCGGTAACCAGTACATTTTCTTGAGTCAGCTCATAGGCGGTGGCAGTTAATAGAGTGTCCGCCCCCTCTGGTTGAAAACGAATACCTGCTTCGTACTGCTCACCTTGGGTGGGCTTGAATTGGTTACCGTTGCGGTCGGTGCCAGTCGCTACCTCAAAAGATTGACTGAAACTGACGAAGGGCGCTAAGCCATTATCGGCTAGATAAACAAATCCGATGCGACCAGTGAAGGCATCATCATCCTGCTGCTGCCCTTGGGAGGGATCGAAGTATAAAGAGGTTTCTGTATCGGTCCAATCTTGACGCCCGCCCAACATGACAACCCATTGATCGGCAATCTTCATTTGGTTCTGAAAATACAGGCCCACTTGCTCATTGCGACTCACATGAGAATAGGAATTGGGGGTGCTCTCACCTAGCTCGCCGCTCCCATAGATAGGATCGTAGAGATCCAGAGGTGGTACGGTTCGCCGATAACGTTCGGTTTCGTGGCGTTGGCGGGCATAGTCGAGGCCAACCAGAGTGGTGTTGGCAGTTGCCCCAGCCTCCCAGTCATACTGCAAGGAGGTATCTGAGGAAAGTGCCCTGGAGGCATCGCGCCGAACATTTGCATATCTAGAATAGAGGCGCCCATCGGAGCTTAGAGGGCTCTGAAGAACGCCAATATTGTCGATATCTCGATCGGCGTGGAAGGTACGTAGACTGTGGCGAAGTTTCAGTTGATCAGAGAAGTTGTGTTCGAGTAGGTAGCCAAGAGAGTAGCGCTCATTATCGTACTCATCGAAACCGGGTTCTCCCACGAAACGTCCCCGAGGAATATCACCATTGGGATTAGGAAGAATGGTGCCATTGTTTGGCAATCCATAGAAGTAGACGCTTTGGTCGTGCTGATATTCGCTCAGCAGAGTTAGTGACGTATCCTCGTCGGGCTGCCATTTGAGAGCGGGGGCGATATAGGTGCGATCATCGGGCACATGGTCGATAAAAGTATTGCTGTCGCGGTGTAGCATAGTCAAACGATATGACCACTCTCCATCTTCATCCAGGGCATTGGAGAAGTCTGCAGATATTTGTTTACGGTCAAAGCTGCCTGCCTGAAAATTAATTTCGCGCAGGGGCTCTGTAGTAGGGCGTTTGCTAACTGCATTAATCAAACCACCCGGAGAGGCCACACCATAGAGAATTGATGTGGGCCCTTTCAGTACTTCTAACCGTTCAAGGCCGTAAAGTTCCTGCTGTCCGTCGAATGAGTTTGCTTGATATTTACTGCCATCCCGATATGTGGTCGAGACTTGAAAGCCGCGAACCATCTGGGAGTCACTGGTTTTATCGATTGCGCCAAGATTTGCGCTAGTAACACCGGCGGTATAGCCTAGCGCTTGGTAAGCATTCTGCGCACCATAGTTGCGGAATTCCTGGCTACCGACTATAGAGATAGACTGTGGAGTTTCTATGATCGGCGTGTCGGTCTTGGTGCCCGTGGTGCTACGAGTGGCGACAATGCCTTGCACCGGCCCTGTGGCTTCTTCATAGATACGACTTTCTGTCACTTGCAGTGTAGGTAGCTCGGTAGAAGATCCACTACCTGACGAGGCGCGTTGTTCAGCATCCTGAGCAAGCACGGCCGTTGGGGCACTACACGCAGCAACAGCAATAGCTGTGGTTAGCCACCGTTTGCGGAAAGAAGGTTGGTTCACGAATGTTCTCCTTGCATTAGATTCATTTTGATTTTTTGTAAATGCTAATTGTTATTGTTTGTATTATGTGTATCTATATCTTGATGTCAACTTCGTGTGAGCATCTGGGAGGGGGGAATCCTGAATTCAAACCAAAATTGAGGATTGGCTTAAAATTATGGTGCGATGACTTCGTGCTCACAGGTAAAGGAGCACGAAGTGTCGTTGCCTGATTTAGTGCTGCGGCTATTCAATTAATTCAGCACGTTGAGGAAGCCGTGATATCGTTTTTTAGAGCTTCCAGTCCCTCGTGAAGCGCGGGAAATAGGCTTTTATTAAAGTTTCTCCACCGTAATTCAATGATGGAGTCATCTGGTTCGATATGAGTTTCCAATAGGTCGTAGATGATTTCGCCAGAATCAATTCCACTGTCGACATAATGGAGTGAGGCGCCAGTCTTGTTGATAGCAGGAACGCTTGCGGTCTCCATTGTCTGCCAGTTGATAACTTTTTTTCCTTGAGCCCCGTACAGTGCATCAAGTGTTGCCGAGGCACCCCGCCTTTGATAGGGGGAGTCTTGGCGCGTAAGCCCAGGATGGATATTGACGATTTTGCGATAAAAAGGACTCTGAGGGCGGATTAGCTCGTCTAGAATGACTAATAGTCCGTCAAGGACGATGACATCGGCTTCGACTGCCACTAACTTTTCTAGTAAGCTTTTTTCAAAAATCGATTTCGCAGGGAGTCTATCGGGCGAGTCGGTTGGTATTCGTCGGTAAGTGGATGGTATAGAACAGAAAAGATCGTCAATGTGGCATCCCTTCACAAAGAGTTCTTGTGGCAAGATCCATGGCTTTCCTAGTTGACGACAGAAACCATAGTCTTTGAGCTTCTCTTGGTCTTTTATTGAGCCTTCATCGTCATCATAAATCACAGTCTCCAGAGAGTAGGCATCGCCTAGCGGAGTCTCGTTGAGAGATGTCACCAGATACTCAAGAGGGGACATCATGTACTGTTTCTCCCCCTTATACTCAATGTATTGCCCAGCTTTATCGGCTGCAGCATTTCTCAGTGACAGGATATAAGCTAGTTTTAATTTAGACATGTTTTACCCATGCTTTTTAATAGTAGATGGTGGTCTTAAGGTGCATCAGTCATGCTGCTTCAACGCCTGTGCTCTAACCGAGAACGTATTGAAGAACGGCATCTAGTTGCTAAGTCCAGTGGCCAAAAGGTGGCCTGACCACTGGTACGATTTATGAAAGTGAGTTGGTGAAAACTAAGGTGTAGTAGCTGCCTCCTTGCAGGGTGAAGGGGCATAAAAAGCTGCTGCATGATCTAATGCATCGCATATCTCGCTTGTTCGTGCCGCCAAAATCGACAGCAGGGTATCGCTTAAACCATGGGTGGGCTCGCAGCTGCCTTGCAGGAAAATAGCCGGTTTGAACTCAGGCTTGGTGTAAAGCTGATAGTGGCGATTGACAGCAAACTCAGGCAGGTAGTCCGCGACGGGGGCCAGTAGCTGTTTATGGGTGTCGCGTACATAGCCGGTGGCTAACACTACTGCGTCGTAGCGGGTGATATCCGTATGACCAGTCTCTAAATCACGCACGTTTAGCTCAACGCCTTCAGGGCCTGCTTCACTGCCGATAACCTCATGGCGGCGACGGAAGCGGTGGCGGGCCTGGCCGGTTACTTTTTGCTGATAGAACACATCGTAAATCTCCTGAATCAACGCCAAGTCAGGGGCTGAGTAGTTGGTGCTTTTGTACTCCTGCAGCAGTGCTTCCCGCTGGCCGGTGGGGTTGTTGAACACGTAGTCGGTGTATTCGGGGTTGAAAATCTCGTTGACGAAGGGGCTATCGTCGGAGGGTTTAAAGGCCCATGCCCGGCTAATCAGATCCACCTGAATGCCTTCACGGCCATGCAGGTCAAGGAATATCTCAGCGGCGCTCTGGCCGGCACCGATCACGGCGATGCGTTTGGGGGCGTATTGCTTCGCCAGCTCTCTCAGATAGTGGCTGGAGTGGAAGACCCGTGGGTCGTCTTTTAGCCCGGCGAAGCATTCAGGAACATTGGGCGCCCCCCCCACGCTAATTACCAATGAACGGGTGAGCCTTTCCTGCACCGCGCCACTCTCATCCCGTGAACGAACGCGAAGGTAGGCTACCTCGTCGTTATCAGTTTCAGGCAGCACTTCAAACACATCCTCTCCATAGGTGCACTGGTGTTCAAAGTGGCTGGCAGTCCAGCTTAGGTAATCATTGAACTCATGACGGCTGGGGAAGAAGGTCTGCAGATTGATAAAGTCCTGCAGGCGGCCTTTGCTGTGGAGGTAATTGAGGAAGCTGTAACGGCTCCCAGGGTTGCGCGGCGTGACCAGATCTTTGAGAAAAGAGATCTGCATATGGGCATTTTCCAGCAGCATATGCGGGTGCCAAGCAAAGCAGGGCTGGCGCTCAATAAACAAGGCATCCTTCGCTTGCCCTGCCTGGCGCTGTTCGTCGAGAGCTATGGCCAGGGCAATATTGGAGGGGCCGAAGCCGATGCCGATCAAATCGTGAATATGCATAAGAGTCCTCGTGGCTGATGTGTCAATTAAAAAAACACCGAAGGGCGGCGTTACTGACGTCCTTATCTAAAGACGAATGAGAATGAGGCATGTTTACAAAAAAAAGGTGTTTAACTTTTTGCAGCGGTGGTTCGTCTGTATGAGTAGGTACTGCTTTCCAATCCCTTTTTCCAATCGCTTTCCAATGAGGTGAATGTGCTTTCCTATCTGATTCGTCGAACCCGCGGGTTGATGACCGCCGCTGCGCTGGCCAGTATTCTCTCGGGGCTTTTCAGCGTGCTGCTGATTGCCCAAATTAATGCGGCGTTAACCAGCGACTCCGCCAGCCGCGCCAGTGCGGCCTGGGCTTTCGCGGGTATCGCCGTGGCCCTAATGGTCTGTCGGATGGTGTCGACGGCGCTGTTTGAGCGGTTGGGGCAGCGTGCTTTGGCCGAGTTACGCAGTTTTGTTGCCCAGTGCGTGGCCGAGACCCCCTTTGCTCGGTTCGAGCGTGTGGGCAGTGCACGGATCCAGTCGGCGCTCACCGAGCACAGCAACAACGTGGCGGTACTGTTCGTTAGCTTGCCGGTGATTTTGACCAATACGGTCATCGTGGTGGGGTGCTTGGGCTACCTGGCAATGCTTTCATGGCAGGTGTTTTTGTTTGCACTGGGGGTGATTGGGCTGGGTGCTGTCGGTTACCACTTGGTGCACTTACGCGCTATTCACTACCTCCAGGATGCCTCGTCAGAGCAGGATCGATTGTTTGGTCATTTCCGCGCGCTGACCGATGGTGCAAAAGAGCTACGCCTACACCAGCGCAAGAGCCGGGTCTTTATGGATCAGATACTGGGGGAGTCGGTTGAAGGCGTGCGGCGGCTGCGCACCTATGGCATGTCGCTGTTCGTGATCTCGACCAGTTGGGGTCAGTTTCTGATGTACGCCTTTATCGGTCTGGTATTGTTTGTATTGGCGGGCGATGGGCCTAACCAAACCCAGGTAATGACCGGTTTTGCGCTGGTGTTTGTGTTTATGGTGACTCCCCTTGAAGGCTTGCTGATCAATATCCCGCGGATCAATATGGCGCGGGTAGCTGCTAGTCGAATTGATGACATCACACGAGAGATGCCCCAGGGGCAGGAGAGGCAAGCGTCACCTCAGGTGCCTGCTTTGCAGCGTCTTGAGTTGCACGACGTCACCCATCAGTACTACCACGAGCAGAGCGATGACTTCTTTGAGTTGGGGCCGATTAATCTGAGCTTTACGCCGGGGGAAGTGGTGTTTCTGGTGGGGGGCAACGGTAGCGGTAAGACCACGCTGGCCAAAGTAGTGGTGGGGCTTTACCCGCCGGAAGGTGGCGAGGTATTGCTCAATGGCGAGCGGGTCGAAGCGGATGGCTGGGATGCCTACCGGCAGCTCTTCTCGGTGGTGTTCTCGGACTTCCATCTCTTTGAACGCCTGTTAGAGGCACCGCGGGAAGGCTTGGACGAGGAGGGTAATCGCCTGCTGGCCAAGTTGCACCTGCAGCACAAGGTGCGGGTTGAAAACGGTGCGTTCACCACCCAAGCACTCTCCCAGGGGCAACGTAAGCGCTTGGCGCTTGTCGTGGCCTACCTTGAGGATCGGCCCTTCTTGGTGTTTGACGAGTGGGCGGCGGATCAGGATCCGTTATTCAAAGAGGTGTTTTACTGCGAGGTGTTGCCCGAGTTAAAACGCATGGGTAAAGCGGTGCTGGTGATCACCCACGATGACCGCTATTTCCACCTCGCAGATCGATTGGTGCGGCTAGAGAGTGGCAAGCTGTTGACTGCTGAGTCTGAGACTGCCGAAGAGCCGCTAGCGGAACCCTCATCGGCCACTTGACCCCACCATACGCGCCAGTACTCGGTCTTTAAGCCAGAAGCGGTGAGTCAGAGCCATCGTGATGTGGCCGATGACTAATCCACATAGCAGCCACGAGAGCGGGCCGTGAAGAAGCTCGGCTGGGGCGATCATCCAGGTGATATCGCGTTCCGCTTCGGGCAGCAGCTCCATGCCATAAAAGCGTAGCGCCCCGCCGCGGCCATACTGGCGCAAAATAGCGAAAGCGGGCAACCACATTAGTAGCCCATAAAAGGTGATATGGACAAAGCGCGCCAAGCGCCCACCTAGCCCTGGCGTGTGGGGCGGGCGTTGCTTGCGATTTATCCATGCCCAGCCAAGGCGAGCCAGCGTCACGATCAGAATCATAAATCCTAATGAGCCGTGAGGCCCGATGCTCGCCAAGAACAGCGTGATAGCGTTTTCGCCCATTCCTCTCCAGGCCAGCAACACGGAAAATTGCAGCGTGACCAGCGCGGCGGTCAACCAGTGCAGTACACGGCTGATCCGCCCATAGCAGTTGGGGCTGTCTCGCCAGCCAATAGGCGTTCGAACTGGCTTGCTTGTGAGATCACTGTTTAACGCCGTGTTGTTTGCCGTTCCTTTAACCATTGGCCTTGCCCAGGCGCCAGTAGCCCATGCTGGTAACGTACTGCTTGGGGAGCCCACACTCGTTGACTAAGTAGCGGCGTAGCTTCATGGCGACCTTGGTTTCAGCGGCGATCCAGGCGTAGAAAGGCGCGTTGTCATCTAGGGTGGCGGGTTCCCAGAGCGGGCCGTTCTCATCGTCGCTTTCGTCGTTGGTCGTGGCGCCGGTAGTGGCGCTGGTCGTGGTGTTAGCAGGTGTGCCGCCTAGCGCTTGAATTTCCCTATGTAAATCAATATCGCGTACTGCTCTCATTAGTAGCTCACCATGTTGGCAGCCGGACTCAGCGTCACGTGCCAGCCAGCGCAGCTTGGCGGCCTGGGGCAGAGGCTGAACGTCGTCGCCACGAGGCACTTCGAATAGCGCTTCGACCTTGGGTTTGAGCGGTAGGTCATCAAGGGTTTCCAGAATGCCGGCGGCAGCGGGGAGGGCGGTTTCATCGGCGATGATCAGAATACGGCGTACGCCTTGGGGCGGCTTCCACTCGTAGCCCAACTTTGGGCCTTCCGCGTTAGCGTCGGGGGCTGTCATGGCTAGCCGGTCACCCGGGCGGGCGTGCATTGCCCAGCGCGACGCGGGGCCATTGTCGCCGTGGAGTACAAATTCAACGTCCACCTCAGCCTGCTCCGGGCGGAGGGCGCGAATAGTGTAGGTGCGCGCTGAGGGCCTTTGGGCATCCGGCAGTGCGCGGTAGGCGCCGTACCAGTCGTGTTCTTCCAGCTTGGCAATTTCAAACAGCGGGTCGAGACTGCCACCGCCTTCGGGAAAGAATAGCTTGACGCGCTGATCCGGTGCGTAGGACGCCATTTGGCTGACCTCTGGGCCAGTAAAGGTGAACCTGACTAATGAGGCGCTGACTTGGGTGCGCCGGGCGAGGGTGATATCGAAAAGCTGGTAGCTCGGTTTGGCTGCCATGGTGATGTCTCCTTTATATATAAGGAGTCAATTGTAGTGCTAATTATTATCATTTAGAATCGTTGTTGGTAATTCAATCGCTAATTTCCATAAACTCGTTTGCATAAATAGTAAGGCTAAGAAAATGACGCTGCTGCCTATCACGTCTCTTTTGGCGAACTGTCCGGTTATCACAAAAGGGTGCTCGCTATGTTAGGCGCCGCGCAATTTACCCAAAGAATGGGGGGAATGTCACCTGCTAAAGCCTGCCTATTGCTTAGCCTGCCCATGGTGGTGCTGTTTTGGGTGGGCCTAGAGGGCCAAGGCGGTTTCGCGCTGGGCCTGCAGGCATTAGTGGCCCCCTCTTTTGAGAATGTTGACGAGCTACTGCTTTACTACGCTTGGTGGCCGCGCCTTTCGATCGCGCTGCTAGCCGGGGGCGGCTTGGGGTTGGCAGGCGTGCTTATGCAGCAGGTGCTGCGCAACCCGTTGGCCTCGCCCACCACCCTGGGGGTGGCATCGGGCGCTAACCTGGCGTTGATGACCGCCACCTTGCTGGCGCCGGGGCTGCTTGTCGCCGGGCGCGAATGGGTCGCCTTATTGGGTGGCGCGCTAGCGGTTGGATTAGTGTTTCTGCTCTCCTGGCGGCGCGGGCTGGCGCCGATCGTGGTGGTGCTGGCGGGCCTGGTGGTCAATCTGTACCTGGGGGCACTCTCCACCGCGCTACTGCTGTTCAACCACGAGGCGCTCTCCGGGCTACTGATTTGGGGCGCGGGCTCGCTGGCGCAAAACGGTTGGGACGGCGTTGCAATCCTCTGGCCTCGGCTGGCGATTAGCTGCGTGGCCGCGTGGTTTTTGCTACGACCCTTGGCGGTGCTGGAGCTGGACGACGCCAGCGCCAAGAGCCTGGGAGTCTCGCTGACCTATCTACGCTTTGCGGGGATGGGGTTGGCAGTATTTATTACCGGCAGCATTGTCAGCGTGGTGGGCATCATCGGTTTTATCGGCTTGGCAGCGCCCAATATTGTGCGTATGGCCGGTGCGCGCCGCTTAGGGCCGCGGCTAATCTGGTCGACGCTATTAGGGGCCGTGCTGCTGGCTACCACGGATCTGCTGCTGCAGCAGTTCGGTGGCATGGTGGCGGCCTTTATTCCTACTGGGGCGATTACCGGTGCCCTGGGGGCACCGCTGTTAATGTGGCTGATTCCACGCCTGAAACTGCAGGGCGACCAGCCGCCGAAAGGGGCGGGTGTTTTCGCCCGCCGTCACCCAGCGCCGTCACGTCTAGTCACCGGATTACTACTCGCGTTGCTGGGGGCAACGGTACTTGGCTTGCTGTTTGGCCAGGGCGTAGATGGCTGGTACTGGCTGGCGCCCAATAACTGGAATGTCATGCAGTGGCGTATGCCCCGGGTGATGGCGGCAGCCGCCAGCGGGTTGATGCTGGCGATTGCCGGGACTATTCTCCAGCGCCTTTCCGCCAACCCCATGGCCAGCCCCGAAGTACTGGGTATCAGTGGTGGCTGTGCCATTGCGCTGATTTTGGGGATTTTCCTGCTGCCTGCGCCCACCAATATGATGCTGATTGGCGTGGGTACCCTGGGTGCTTTCGCGACGCTGCTGGTGTTGGTGGGTATCAACCGCAAGAGCGGTTATCTCCCCGAGCGTTTACTGCTCACCGGGGTGGCGGTCAGCGCGCTGTTTGATGCAGTGCGCAGCGTGATGCTGGCGGGCGGCGACCCTCGTGGCCAGCAGGTGATTGCCTGGCTGGCGGGCTCCACCTACTACGTGGATATCACCAATGCGGTGGTGGTTGGGGGCATTGCCGCTGTATTGGCGCTGATCACGCTGCCCTTCACCCGCTGGTTGGATATCTTGCCCTTAGGCGCGCCGACGGCCAAGGCGCTTGGGGTAACCCTCAATCGAGCCCGTTTGGCGTTGCTGCTGTTGGTGGCCTTGTTAACCGCCTGCGCCACTCTGGTGGTGGGGCCGCTGTCGTTTATTGGTCTGCTGGCACCGCATATGGCGCGCTTGGTCGGCTTCTCTCGGGCAGGGCAGCACCTGCTGGGTGCTGCGTTGATCGGCATGCTATTAATGGTGTTGGCGGATTGGGTAGGTCGTCAGATTATCTTCCCCTATGAGATGCCCGCGGGCTTGGTCGCCTCTTTGATTGGCGGTGCCTACTTTATGTGGGGGCTGCGGCGGCTATGAGCGAAGCGGCGAGCGTGCTACCGGTAGCGACGAATCCAGCAGATGCTTTGTTGGCGCTCTATCGCCAGCCGCCGTTGGATAACTTAAAGGCACCTGCGTTTGGTCAGCCTAATATACCGACGCTGGCAGCTTCTGAACTGCTGGATCATAAGGTGCTAGGTGCTCAGCTTTCGCGTTACCGCCGATACCACGGTGACGACGCCGACTTTCTGGCGGCCGCTTCAATCTGGTCGAAATTTCACTTCAGCAGTGTCGCGATTCCGACGTTGGTGGCCAACCTGCTGTTGGGCTATGAGCTGCCGGTCGGCGGGGGTGAGCTGCGGCTGGCGTTAGGTGATCACGGTCAGACGGCGTGCATCTGGCTGCCGCATGGTGGCGCGCCGTTGGCCTCTAAAGCGCTCCAGGCACGCTTTAGCAGCCTATTCGATGACCACTGTGCGCCGCTTATCGAAGCGCTGGCCGAGGTCTCCGGGCTTTCTGCCAAAGTGTTCTGGAGCAACCTTGGTCACTACGTTGAGTTCGTGGGCAAGACCTGCTCGAAGCACCCGGAATTTGCTGGCGCGGGCGTCCCTCTGCTGGATTATCTCTCCACCAAGACGCTCCCCGATGGGCGTCGTAACCCGCTCTATCAACCGGTGCGTTATCTGGAACTGGGCGGTGAAACGCCTGCTCGAGTGCGGCGGTTATGCTGCATCAAATATCGGCTGCCCGGCGAGCCGCTGTGCGGCGGTTGCCCGCTGAAACCCGAGAATAAGCCGGCCAAACGCCAACGCTAGCTTTCAAATATCGGCTAAATTTTCGAACTGCCAGGAGGCCCTGTTCATGGAGCTGTTGAGGATTGTGTGGCGTGATTATCGCTGGCCATTTGTGGCCGTGGTACTACTTAGTTTGGCCAGTGCAGGTTTGGGTATCGGTGTTATCGCCTTTATCAATCAGCGGCTATTGGGCACCTTTACCGATCCCTGGCGCATTCTGCCCGAATTCCTTGGGCTGATCGCGTTGCTCTTAGCAATAACATTGGCCTCGCAATTGGCGCTGACCACTTTGGGGCACTATTTCGTCTATCGACTGCGGGGGCAATTGATTAAGCGGATTCTGGATACCAATATCGAGCGGGTCGAGCAGATTGGTAGTGCGCGCTTGCTGGCCAGCTTATCCAGCGATGTGCGCTATATCACCGTTGCCTTTGTACGTTTGCCAGAGTTGGTACAAGGCGGGGTGCTGACGATAGGTGTCACGGTTTATCTAGGCTGGCTTTCACCTTCCATGCTGGCTGTCATCGCGCTCTGGGTGATCGTAACGGTTTTAATTGGCATGCGTTTGGTGGCTCGGGTTTATCGGCATATGGCTAAGCTGCGTGAGTCTGAAGATCGTCTCTATGCAGATTACCAATCGGTGATTGAGGGGCGTAAGGAACTGGCGCTTAATCGCGACCGAGCCGAATGGTTGTATCGCGACGTCTATACCCCCGACGCTGAAGAGTATCGGCACCATATCATTCGCGGCGATACCTACCATCTAAGTGCGGTGAACTGGTTCAATATCATGATGCTGGGGGCCATCGGCGTGGTGTTCTTTTTAGCCAATGGCCTGGGTTGGGCATCGGCGCAGGTGGCCACCACCTTCTCTCTTACGCTGCTGTTTCTGCGCACGCCACTTATTCAAGCGATAGGCGCTTTTCCACCCTTGATCAATGCCCGAGTGGCGTTTGAGAAAATCAGCGCGCTCGATCTAGCAGAACACCGCGATACCTTTGATAGTGACTCGCAGCGCCACGACTGGCAGGTGCTAGCACTGGAACAGGTCTGCTATCGTTACCCCGCTGAAGAGGCACGGCAAGGCTTTGCCATTGGTCCTATCGACTTGACCTTAAAGCGCGGCGAAGTAGTGTTTCTAATTGGCGGTAACGGGAGTGGCAAGTCGACCTTGGCGAGGCTGCTGACTGGACTTTACCAACCTCAAGGCGGCTGTGTTCGGGTCGATGGCAGGCCGCTGCAAGAGGAGGACTGGACGACCTATCGCCAGCACTTCTCAGCTATTTACACCGACCTGCATCTATTTGATCGCTTGATGGGGCCTGAAGGGGAGTCACCCGATACGATGTTGATGGAGCAGTGGCTGTCAGCCCTCGGCATGCATAACAAGCTCGACTTCGATGGCGATCGGGTAACCAACATCAACCTCTCCCAGGGGCAGCGCAAACGTCTGGCGATGCTGTTGGCGGTCGCTGAACAGCGCGACCTATTGCTGCTGGACGAGTGGGCCGCCGATCAGGATCCGCAGTTCCGCCGGGTGTTTTACCGCGAGCTACTGCCCCAGCTACGAGCGCTGGGTAAGACGCTGGTGGTGATCAGCCATGATGATCACTACTTCGACCAAGCCGACCGGCTGCTGGAAATGCGCCAAGGACGGTTGGTTGAACTCACCGGCGAACAGCGCGAAGCGGCCAGCCGTGATGCGGTGGCAAGGGTGAGTTGACAATGCTGTGGCGGGATAACATTGAAGAGGCGTCGTTATTCTCAGGGTTTGCGACGCTTGATGGCTTTAGGGGCATAACCGAAGAAGCGCGTGAAAGCTGAGCTGAAGTTGCTTGGGTGCCGATAGCCCGCGGCATAGGCAGCCTGAGCAACTTGCTGGCCACTCTCCAGCAGCGCATGGGCGTGATGCATGCGTTGTTGATGAAGAAAGTGTTGAGGGGTGGCCCCAAACATGCGACGAAACCCCTGCTTGAGTTTCTGTTCCCCCAATCCTACCCGAGCCCCTAAATAAGCCAGCGTCAATGGACGGTCTAACTCACTGAGAATAATCTCGTGGGCCTGCACGATGCGTTCGGCGTCTGCGCTGGCAATGTGCTGTGTAGGGCGGGGTTCCGGCAGCAACGATTCGAGCTGTTCCCCCAACAGGCTAAGGGCGTGAATGTGTTGCTGGATGCGAGAACCGCCTGTTTGGAGGCATGCCTGGAGCGCCTGCAGATGTGCCCGGCTGACCGGCGACGTAGGCTGAAAAGCCAGCGGTCGAATACCTCCAGAGGCAGGGAGCGCGGCTTGATAGCGTTTGCCCAGATAGCGCGCTAGCCAGCCGCTACTGGCGACCAGGCGTAGCTGAAGCACTGTTTCCCCTTCCGGTATATGGCGCTCCCCCTGGCTGTGGTTAAAGGTGGTTACCGTGGTGTGACCGTGACCGAAATCGATGCGCGGCCCCCAGCGCTCTCGGTAATCAGAGTGGCCTTGTAGACCAAAGGTCACAATCACGCCTGCGCCCGTATGGGGTGTGCGGCTCTCTTCGACGAGCGCTTGTTTAGTACGGTAGCGGGTTAACACTACCGAGAGGCCATCATCCAGCACGCAGCATTGAGAACCTTGCAGAGAGTCGCCAATGGGGCGTGATGCATCGCTACGCATAAGAAGTGAATTGGTTTGCATATGAATGAGTATGATAATTGCTATCGTTTATAGCTAGCCTACTCCCTTGAAGGTTCCCGCGCTAGTCGGGAGCCAGAAACAGCACTAAGGGGGGGGCGATGCAGAGCAAGGGGTTGAAAAGAAATGCAGTGGTGGTGCTTCTGCTGGGGGGATGCAGCGTGGGCAGCATCGCTAAAGGGGAAGTACTACCCGTGGTGAAGGTAACGGCTAACAAAGTCGCGCAGACTGAGCAAGAGGTACCGGCGAGCTTAGCGGTAATATCCGGCGAGACGCTGGTGGATGCCGGTGCTTCCAATATGGGCGACTTGGCGCGCTATGCGCCTGGGTTGAGTTTTCAGCCTTTTGGCCAGTCGGGTACCGCCCTGCCGGTAATGCGTGGGCTAACCTCAGGTGCTACCGCTTTCTCCTCATCAGTCCTAATGCTGGTGGATGGGGTGCCCGTCGTGGCTGGCCAAGGGTTTGATCACAACCTGCAGGGTGTGGAACGGGTTGAGGTGCTGCGCGGGCCCCAGTCGACGCTCTATGGCCGCAACGCCGAGGCAGGCGTGGTCAGCCTGCATACCCGTCAGCCGGATGCAGGCCCCTATGCCGAACTGGGGGCTACGCTGGGCAGCCGTGATCTGAACGCGCTACGCCTCGATGCCGCTCAGGCACTCGTACCCGAGCAGCTCTATTTTGGGGTCAGCGGGGAGTGGCGCCAGCAGGATGGCCTCGTGGATAACCTGGCGCGTGCGGGTGAGGCAGATGACCGCCAGCGCAAGAGCGGGCGGCTACGTCTACTCTGGACGCCGACCGCGGATACGGACGTTACTCTGCGCTATGGGCAGTTACACTACCGCGACGGTGCGGCTCCTTGGGGGCCTGTCGGGGCAAACGGTCACGATACGCGTCGCATTGACTCCCCCAGTCCCGGTAGTAACCGCTCAAGCGGGCGGGATATTTCCCTGGATGCGCGTCATGCCTTAGCGCCTGATTTGACCCTGCGATCCATCACGGCGCGGCGGGAGATCCGTGATCGCGTCACCCAGGATACCGATTTAACGCCAGCTCAGCGCTTTGCCGTCGGGCGCGACCAGCGTTTGACCACCTTATCCCAGGAACTGCGTCTGGAGCGTCAGGGTGATGAGGGGCAGAGCAGTTGGGTGCTGGGCCTGTACGGTGACCGTGATGATCATCAACTGCAGTTCGAGCAACGCAACCCGATGGGCACCCAGCGCAGTGAGGCGACGCTGGAGGCTGAGAACCTCGCGCTGTTCGGGCAGTGGACGTTGCCGCTGGGCGAGCGTTGGCGCCTAACACCAGGCCTGCGCATAGAGCAGAGCCGGGTGGCGTTGACGCCCCGGGGAGCCGGGCAGCGCAGCGAGCGTTGGGATGATGTTACCTCGCAGTTGGCCCTGCAGTACCGCTTGGGTGACGACGACTGGTTGTATGCCCGCTATGCCGAAGGGTTTCGCGCCGGTGGCTTCAACGCCTTCTCTGCTCAGAGTGACTATCCCGGCTACGAACCTGAGCAAGTGGCTTCCTACGAGCTGGGTATCAAGGGAACAGCGCTTTCGCAACGGTTACGCTATGGGCTAGCCAGCTACTGGATGACCATTGACGACATGCAAGTCCAGCAAGTTATTCAGCCCGGTAGTGTGCAAATCACCAATGCTGCCGCGGCGCGTTCCCAGGGCGTAGAGCTGGATATTGACTACCTGCTGGGCGGACATTGGACGCTCCAGGCGGGCCTGGCGCTCAATCGTACCCGATTTCGCGAGTTCAACGATCTTAGCGGTGACCACGCCGGCCACCACAACCCCTTTGCGCCCGATATTAGCGGTCGGTTGGGGCTGCGCTACGACTCACCCCAGGGCTGGTATGCCCAGGCCAACCTGAGTGGCATGAGTAAGACCTACCTGGATGCGGCCAACCGCTTCAGTCGTCCTGGTCATGCCCTGCTCGATCTGGCTGGCGGCTATCAACAGGGGCCATGGCAACTGGGGGTCTATGTGAACAACACCGCTGACCGACAGTACGATGCGGTGGGCCTGCTCAACGGCACGATACGGGAGTACAGCCCGCCCCGTGAGATTGGCTTGCGTGTGGGGGTATCGTTATGAGCCGGCCCGCGGATGCGCTTCCCCATGCGCTGCAGCCCTATTGGGATCTATCGCTGGCCGCTGTACAGGCCGAGGCCCTACAGCTTGCCTTAGCAGAGGATCTATTTGAGACGCTAGCGTCACCCTGCACCCCTGAGGCACTGGCACAAATGCATGCATGGCAGCCCGAAGCCACGCGCCACTGGCTGACGCTGTTATGGAGCATGCAACTGCTCGACCGAAGCCGCGATGCCGCGGGTGAGTGGCACTACACCAGCAGCGAGGTGGCGCGGCGCTATCTGGCGTCTTCCTCAGCGTTAGACTGTAGTGATGCCTGGCGCTTTCGACTTGCTTCCCTGCGCGATTTCGGTGCCGGGCTAGCCAATGGCTTGCGCGGACAAAACCGGCCAGCACCGCTGGCCAACGGTGAGCGCTGGGCCGTGGCAGCGCGCGGCCATCTGGCACGCGAGCAGGCGGCGGTAACGGCGCCTGCCGCCTGTGAATTGGTGGCACAACGGAGGGCGACTGAATCAGCCTGGCGGCTGCTGGATCTAGGCGGTGGCCCAGGGCTGGTCGCTGTCGCCCTGGCGAAGGCGTTTCCACATATGCACGGCGTGGTCTTTGAGCTGCCCGAAGCAGCCGATGTGGCGGCGCAACATATTACCGAAGCCGGCCTGGCCTCGCGTCTTGATACGCGGGGCGGCGATCTGGCGAGGGATGACCTCGGCACCGGGTACGACCTGATCTGGTGCTCTTCGGTACTGCATTTCGTGCCCGAGCTTTCGGCCAGCCTAGCCAAATTGCATGCCGCACTAAAGCCCGGCGGTGAGTTGATCTGCGTGCACGCTGAAATTCCCGCAGAACCCGAGGCGGCCCGCCGCATGCTGTCCTATTACCTGCCGCTGCTGTGGCAGGGGCGCCGGGTGACTCAGGCCGGTGATCTGCGTCAGGCACTGCTGGCGCAGGGTTTCGAGGTGTGTGAGGCGCAGCCGATTGCGCTTCCCATGGCGCCTGCCACGGCTCTGGTGGCGCGTAGGAGGGCGAAATGATGCGCGGCCTGACCGCCCGGCAACTGGCGTTCGGCTGGCTCCACTTTGCTCTGGCGCTGCCCAGTATCTATCTGCTGTTGGGAATGCCGCTGGTACTGCGCGAGCAGGGCTGGAGCGGTACCCAGATTGGCCTACTGCAACTGGCGGGCCTGCCAGCGGTGCTCAAACTGGTGATGGCGGTTCCCGTTGAGCGCTGCCGCCTGGGTGGCGGAGGCTATCGCGCCTGGGCTGGTCTGCTCGGATTGCTGTTGGGCTTGGCGTTGCTAGGGTTAGCGTACGACTTCCCACTAGCGCAGCCGCCGCGTTTCTATGCCTGGGTGCTGCTGATCAGTTGGTTGGCGACTTGGGCTGATGTGCCCGTGAACGCGCTGGCGATTCGCTGTCTGCCCGTCGAAGAGCGACTACGCGCCGGGGGAATTCGTTCGGCGGCGCTGTTTCTAGCCGCGGTGGTGGGCGGCGGCCTATTACTGGTCGTGCACGAGCGTGCAGGGGGAGCAGTGCCCTTCGTGCTGATGGCATTGCTATTGGCCGTGGGAGGACTCCTATTACGCTGGATATCGATATCGGTACCGCCAGAGGTTGGCAGGCAGCCGTATGCCTCAGTGGAGGGGACGGTTGAGTCTCTGAACCATAAGGGGGCGATGGGCTTTGTCCGTCAACCTGCTGCAAGCATCTGGGTCGCCCTGCTGATGCTACTCTTTCCCTTTGTTGGCGCTGGCTGGGTCTATCTAAAACCGCTATTGCTCGACCTGGGGATGCCGATGGAACAAGTCGCCTGGTGGGTAGGGGTTGGTGGTGGCATAGCGGGCGCCCTGGCGAGTCTAGCGGGACAGCGCCTGGCACGGAGTATTGGGCTTGGCCGAGCCTTGCCGCTGCTAGCCGCTTTGGCAACGTTAGCCCTGGCGAGCCTGGGGGGAGTGGGTTACATGGCTGCGGGGCATGCCCTGTGGCTGGTGGGAGCGGGACTGTTGGCCTGTGCCATGGGAGCGCTATCGGGCGTCATGTTCGGCCTGATGATGCACTTCGCCCGGTCAGGGTATCAGGCGCTGGATTACGGCCTACAGGCGAGCCTGTTTACTCTGTCGCGTTTGGCTGTACCTGTGCTAGCCGGTATTTTGCTAGACCGGCTGGGCTACCCGGCTATGTTCACGGCGCTGGCGCTAGGCATGGCGGCGGTAGTGGTGCTGGTGCTGCTGGTCAGTAGGAGGCTGCAGCGGGCTGTGTTGAATGGGTGAAGTAGATAAGATGCTGAATGAGTTCGGCTCAATCCACGATTGAATCTTGCATAGCCGCCGTCTTTGGTGGCCTATACTCAGTCATAACTTAACCCTTGCTTGTCGGTGCAAGAGCAGCAGGAATATGGGTATGCCAAGCAAGGCCGTTAACGCACCCACGGGAATCTCTAATGGGCTGATCAAGGTGCGGCCGATGAGGTCAGCGCACAGCATCAGCATACTGCCAAGCAACATGCTGCCAATCCATAACCGATGCGGTTTTGAGCCCACCAGTAGCCGGGCGAGGTGTGGGGTGACCAGCCCAACGAAACCAACCGGGCCAGTAACCGCCACCGCACTGGCGGCGAGCAGAACCGCAACAGCAATGGAGGCAGCACGCCAGAACATAGGGCGAAGCCCCAGACTGATCACCAGGCTGTCATCAAAGCGCAGCAGGGCAAGTGGTTTCAGCAAAGCCAGGGTGCCGAGTAATCCCGCTAGGCTCCAGGGCCAAAGCATGTACAGATGCTGAAAGTCGCGTCCGTATAGGCTGCCAGCCAGCCAGATCAAGGCGATTTCAGTGCGTGCACCGCCCCAGGTGATGATGACCCACATCACTAGCGCGTTCAGTACAGAGCCCACAGCAATCCCGTTGAGCACCAAATGGATGGGCCGCAGCTGTGTCCGCCATGATAGGCCCAGTACCAAACTGGCTGCCAGCAACCCACCGAACAGTGCTGCTGCGGGCAGCCAGCTCATCATTGCGGGAGTAGCATCGCCGCTTAGCACATCCGCCGTGGCAAGGTCGGCAAGCAGCAGAACGGTGATGACTGCGAGTCCAGCACCGCTGGAGATGCCAACGATACTCGGGTCCGCTAATGGATTACGGAACACCGCTTGCAAGATCAGACCTGCGGTGGCGAGCTGCAGGCCGACTAGGATGGCGAGTAGTGCGCGTGGCAAACGGTGTTGCCATACCAGCGTGCCTTCCAGTGACGACGCTTGGCCTGAGAATAGGCCATCGAGAATCAGTCGTGGCGACACCGATACAGCCCCAATAAACAGAGAGGCTAGCACCAGCAGTGCCAAGACGACCCCGAGCAGTACGAGGGGGATGCGCAATGGCATGCGTTGGCCCACGCCGCTGTGAGTTGTTGTATGTTTTTGGAACATGGAGCTAGCCCTCCTGCCGACTGATCAGGTAAACCAGTACTGGCCCGCCCAGCAGTACGCAGAGAATCCCGACGGGAACCTCATGCCACTTGGCGATAAGGTCAGCCGCACATACCAGGCTTGCGCCGACCAAGGCAGACAGCGGTAGTAGGTGGCGATGACGAACTCCATTGGCGCCCAGGGTGAAGCGAACCAAGTGGGGGGAGACCAAACCAATGAAGGTGATTGGGCCCGTTGCCGCCACTGTCGCTGCCGCCAGTAGTACGGCAACGACACCGAACAGCAGCCGCCAAGGCGTGACGCGCATGCCGATAGCGACGAGAATTTCATCGTCCATGCGCAATAGATCCAGTTTGCCAGCAAAGACGATCGCCAATAGTAAGGCAGGTATCACCCAAGGCCACAGCAGGTGTACATGCTCCCAGGTTCGGTTAATTAGGCTGCCCGTTAACCAGTAATAGATGCCGTTGGCCTCCACATTGGCGCAGATCAGTAGCACGATGATGGCGGCGGCGAAGAACAGGTTGACGCTCATTCCGGTCAGTGTCAGGTACAGCGGGTTCAGGCGTGCCCCCAGACTGATGGAAAGTGTCAGTAGCGCTGCAACTATTCCACCCACTGTGCTCAGTAGCAGCATGGTCGGGGTCGATAGCGTGAAGTAGGTCATGCACAGCGCCATCGCGAATGCCGCCCCTGACGTGACCCCTAGTAATCCAGGTTCACCCAACGGGTTGCGGGTGACTGATTGCACGATGGCGCCCGCTAAACCCAGCGCACCTCCTGCCAGCATCCCGGTCAGTAACCTGGGCATACGCAGTTCACGAATCACGAATGCCGCATCGGACCCATCATCACGCATCAGCGCTTGGAGCAGGACGTGGAACGGAATACCGAACTCGCCCAGCGCAAGTGCTCCTGCCGTTGTTAGGCTGAGGACGAACAGGCAGGCTGAGGCAAGCCAGAGTGCACGAATCGGCAGTGCCCTCACTCGGTTCTGGAGTAGGAGACTATCCATGCTCTACTAGCGCTCGAAGTTCATAGCCCGGGCTTGGGCGGGTTCGGGGATATCTTCGGGAGCAGGGAAGTGCTCTGGGTAGAGCAGGTAAGCCATCTCCTCAAGTACCATCTGTCTGGCCAGCGGGCCGTGGGGCATGACGTACTGATCACCTACTCGCCAGGCTCGGTTATTACGTACGGCCTTCAAACGGGGCCAAGCGGGGTGGCTAACGAAGGGGCCGTCTTCTGCCTTGAACGACAGGATCACATCTGGATTTAGGCGCAGCAGCGTTTCCATGCTGATCGCGGAAGAATCCGCTGGTGCCATGCCAGGCGGTGGATTGCCCTGAATATTGGTCGCGCCAAGCTGGGTCATGATGTGTCCGGTTAGGTGATGACTGTAGAAAGCATAAGGAACATCACCCCAGTGCCAGAGGAATACGGCGCTGATGTCGCCCGGTGCACGCTCGGCATGGTTCTCCAGGTCGTTCAGGAAGCGCTCGTTCAACTCGCTACCCTGGCTTTCGGCGCCGAGCGCCAGGGTGGCGCGTTCGACACCACGTAGAGAGTCTTCCAGGGTGATTAGGTCAAAAGCCAGAAAGGCACCGGCTTCCTCAATTTTCTGTTCGAAAGGCTCAGTGTAGGTGCGTAGCCCGATAGTTAAATCTGGAGATAATTGAGCTAGAACTTCTAAGTTTGTTTGGTGAACTTCACCAAGGTTCACAGCATCCTCTGCTGCGCCGCCAAGAAAGTCAGACTGTTGGCCACCCAGTATCGATAGACCATCGACTTGCTTGCCTAACGATACCAGTACGTCCGCACCGAAACTGGAAATAGAGGCAACGGTGTGCGGTAGCTGAGCAATCTCAACGTTTTTATTCCGGTCATCGACGATTGTTAGGGGGAAACCGTGGGCGAGAACGCCCCCTGTATTCAGAACGGTCATGACGGGAATTGTGATAAGGAGCGAGCGTAGACGTTGCATGAGCTGGAATCCGGGACGGCCATTCGAAGTAGGGAATTGTTGGCTAATCGGCACCCTTCAGCTACCCGAATCGGGAGTGAAGTCACCCACAAAAGGATCTGCTGCGGGGAGTCTTGGCGACGGCTACCTCTCTATGCTGAGTTCGCTTCGATCAGCATGAGCCTGCCCATGAGAGATTTAAGAACCAATACCAGTGCACTGCGCTTGCTTTACGAACTCGCAGCTAGCCATCGACTGGCGATGGTAGTGGCGCTGCTAATAACGTTCCTGGCGGTACTGGCCGAATTGCTGCCGTTCTGGTTGCTCTACCAGGCGATTAGCACCCTTGTGCTAACGCCACATCGGTTTGTGGAGACATTGCCGTTCCTGGCGGCTTGGCTGGCGGCAGCGCTGCTGCTCAAGTACCTGTTCTACGGCTCGGCTTACTTGATTAGCCATCATGTCGCCTACGCGATCATGGCAACGGCTCGTAATACCTTGGTCGCCAATCTGGTGACAGCACCTTTACCCTGGTTGCACGGGCAAGGCAGTGGTGCTTTGAAGCAGTCGGTCATTCAGGATGTGGAGCGCCTTGAGGGTTTTCTCGCCCATCACACGATCGAGATCACCGCCGCGATTCTTGCGCCGCTTTGTGTTACCGCACTGCTGTTCTGGTTGGACTGGCGGCTGGCGCTCGCAGTGCTGGCCATCGGACCAGTGGCGCTATTCGTCGCTATGTTGGGTATGCGCGGGGTTGGCAATGACCATGACCAATTCAGCTTAGCCACCGCCAACCTCAATAATGTGGTGGTGGAATATCTGCGCAATATGCCGGTACTGAAAGTATTTTGCCGATCCGCATCACATTTCCAACTGTTGCAGTCTCGGTTGCAGGCGTACTACCAACTGACGACGGCCATCACCAGACGAACGGTGCCTGTTTGGTCACTATTTACCAGCGTGCTGGGGGCTCATATGTTGCTGGTGTTGCCGCTGGGTGCATGGCTGTGTGCCAGGGGCGAAGTGAGCTCAGCGGATGTGGCACTGGCCCTGATGCTGGGCGCCGCTATTTTCAAACCGCTACTCAAGGTCAGCCGCTTCTTTATGGAGATTCCGCCGATTCTGGCTGGGCTGCGGCGCATGGCGCCTATCTTGGCGTTACCGGTGCCCCCACCTATGGCGAGCCGCTCAGTAACGTTCAGCGAGCCGCCCTTGGTCGAGCTGAGGGTCGTTGATATGCAGTACGGTGGCCACCCAGTGTTGGCGGGTGTGAGCCTTTGCCTACGGCCTAGGTCACTCAATGTGCTGGTGGGGCCTTCGGGCGCCGGGAAATCGACTATCGCACATATCATGGCCGGACTGCTGATGCCATGTGCCGGAGGGGTATTCATCAACGCTAGGCCAATGAGCCAACTGTCGGATAGCGACCGGGCACGCCTAGTGGGAATGGCCACACAGGAGGTATTCCTGTTCAGTGGCACCATCCGCGAGAACCTATGCTTGGCTCGGCCGGATGCCAGTGAGGCTGAGCTAGATAAGGCGCTGCGGGTTGCCCAGGCCGAAGCACTGGTGTGCGGATTGCCTGAGGGGCTCGATACCCAGGTCGCAGAACTCGGTACGCGCCTCTCCGGGGGTGAAGGCCAGCGCATTGCGCTGGCAAGGGTGCTGCTCGCTGATACGCCGATCCTGCTGCTCGACGAAGCGACAGCGTTTGCCGATAGCCTGACCCAGCGCGCTTTTTTTCGGGATCTGCGACAGGCGTATCCCGGCAAGACCTTCGTCATCGTCGCGCATCGTCTTGCCGGCATTGAGTGCGCCGACCAGATTCTGGTGATCGAGGAGGGGCGACTGACCGCTAGCGGCCGTCATAACCAGCTGATGCAGCGTAGCGGCTACTACCAGTCGATGATGCGTTGTGAAGCATCGTGCTCCGACTGGACACTGACCTCGGAGCGCGGCGATCTGACAACGTCACAAGGATAGCAAACGATGGCAAACGTGAATGTCTGGATCAGCTTGCGGCGCATTCTTACCCGTAGCAGCACTTCTGCGCGGCCATTGCTGTTGGGACTGCTGCTGAGGGTGCTTGAACGCTGCTGCGAACTGATGCCTTATCTGCTCTGTTACCTGTGGCTGTGTACCATTCTGGAGGTTCCACGCCCCGGCTTTGGTTGGGCAGCAGATCCTGGCTGGCTAGCGCTGGCCCTGATCGTCAGCTTTGTACTGCAGTGGCTGTTGGCCTATGGCGGCCAGAAACGCTGCTTTTTAGAAAGCTACCGCATCATTGCAAGTTACCGGGAACGGTTGATCGAACGGATGCGCAACGTCCCCATTGGCGAGCTGCGCAGCCACCGCGTTGGACAGCTGGCCGATGTGTTGACGGACGACATCAATCGTGTGGAATCGATTTTCGCCCATGTTTTGGCAGACTTTGTCTCCGCACTGGGGTTATCGCTGGTGGCACTGCTTGTTCTGGCTAGTATCGAGTGGCGCCTAGCGCTCGCTCTAGCTGCTCTGGTACCCCTGGCTGCGCTGGCGCTGGTGGTCAGCCGTCGTCTGTTCGAGCGTGCGGGGCTGCGCAAACACGCACTCTACCGACAGACATCCGGTCTGCTGGTGGAATTCATCGGTGGGCTGACGACACTGCGCCTGTTCCACCAAGCTGATGTTTGGGCGCAGCGCTTAACAGCGGCTTTTGCCGACTTGCGCCGAATGAGCCTGAGCATTGAAAAATGGGGCGGGGGCCCAGTGATGCTGTTTCGCTTCCTCGTCGAGTGCGGTCTGCTTGTGCTAATGCTGGTCGGTATCTTGAGTGTGTTTGGTGGCGAGATTTCCCCAGTGAGCTGGATCGCCTTCTTCCTGCTGGCTTACAAGTTTCTTGGACCGCTACTGGAAGCGGCCGAATATCTGGTCATGTTGCGCCATGCCTGCCAAAGCGAAGTCAAGCTAGAGGAGGCGTGGGCACTGCAGCCACTCGCCGAGCCGCTTGCCGCGAAGACGCCGGAACACTTTGCAGTGAGTTTCGATGCGGTGTCGTTCTCCCATGGTGGGGAGGCCCGATTGCGTGACATCAGCATCGAGGTGCCCGAGCGGAGTGTCACGGCTATCGTCGGCCCCTCTGGTGCGGGTAAAAGCACATTGTTGCATCTGCTGGGGCGGTTTCATGACCCTGACCAAGGGGCTGTGCGTATGGGGGAGGTCGACCTGCGTGATATGGGCTCGGAACAACTGTATAAAAAGGTTAGTGCGGTGTTTCAACAGGTCCAGATATTTGACGGCACCATCATCGAGAACCTGAGGGCAGGGCGAGAGGATGCAAGCGATGAAGATGTTCGACAAGCGTGTGTTGCCGCTGACTGTGTTGACTTTATTGAGCGGTTGCCGGAGGGCTATCTAACACGAGTGGGAGAGTCAGGTTTTGCTCTTTCTGGTGGCGAGCGCCAGCGCCTTTCGGTTGCCCGGGCCCTGCTCAAGGATGCACCCGTGCTGTTGCTGGATGAGGTCACTGCCGCCGTGGACCCGCAGTCCCAGATGGCGATCCATCGCGCCCTTAATACTCTAGCCAGGGATCGCACCCTGATCATGGTAGCGCACCGGCTGAGCACAGTGCGCAATGCTGATCAGATCATTGTCCTAGACCGGGGCTGCATCGTCGAATCCGGCAAGCACGATGCGTTGCTGCGCTGCGACGGTCTGTATGCCGCCATGTGGGCAGCCCAGGCAACCGACGATCCGATTCCAGCACCCTGATGTTCCAGTATTCTGATACAGAATAGAAATAAATCGCATTCGGGGGTTCGTGTCCCGTTTGGAGTAGTGCCGTTAGCGCCTGGCTCTCTAGCATGGTGACTTCCATTGACTTCATCAATACGGATACAGCCATGAATATGCGGAGCATTCGACCCTGCCACCTGCTGATTGCAGGTCTTTTGTTTATACCGAAAACGCCCTATGCCGCTGCAGAGGATGAGCGCCCTGACCCTACATTGGACGACCCGATCACCAAGCTTGAGTCTGTCACCGTTACGGCACGGCGTCGCGAAGAAAGCCTTCGGGATGTGCCCGCGTCAATTCATGTGGAGAGCGGTGAATCGCTGGAACAGAAGCGTATGCTCGATGGCGCGGCGGCGTTGCGTGATGTGGCGGGTGCCAGTCTCGGCACTTTCGGTGATCGCTCCAATGCGTTTACCGTCATTCGTGGTGTGGCACCGATCCTTACGCCCCTTAGCCCGGATGATAGCTCGGTACTGACGTTCGTCGATGGTGCGCCCATGCCGATGGGCGCTTCGCTCTCACCCTATCTGGATCTGGAGAGGATGGAGGTCGTCAAGGGGCCGCAAAATACATTGTTTGGTCGCAATACGGCCGGTGGTGCTATCAACTTGGTGCCTGTGCAGCCTGATCATAGGTTCGAGGGTTCGTTACGTACAGAGGTAGGTACGGATGGTATCTTTCGCGCCGAGAGCATTATCAATGGCTCCATCGTGCCTGAACGGCTTGCTGGCAGGTTAGCGATTCGCCGCTCCCGAACTGATGGCTATATTCCCAATAGTGCGGGTGAGGATCTGGGCAAAGATGAGAGCTGGGTAGCACGTGGTTCTTTACTGTTCACCCCCACCGAGCGAACAAACTGGTTGCTTAGTGTTCAGGGAGAAAGCACTGACACCGCACCTACGGCCTACATTGCTGATCGCCCGGGGCAGGCGAAACAGGCGGCTCAGAACAAGACCGTGGATGATTTACGCATGCTCAGTATCAACTCACGACTTGAGCATGATTTCGACACATTCACGGCAACGGCGCAAACCAGCTATGCACGCTTGAATAACCGCAATAGCTACAACTTTCCCGATGCCATTATCGCCAGTGATTTTAGTGGATTGCCACCATCTGACTTCCTGGATCCTGAAACGAACTTTATCGATTGGGATAAGCGAGACTCACGGCTGACCCAAGAGTTCCGGGTAGCTGCGTTGCCAGATGCACAGGTTGGCTGGCTCGCGGGTGTGGTGTTCTACCGGGATGAAGCACAACGAAATCGCAATAGCGAAATGTGGTACTTCGGTCCTTCCGCCACGGGCAGCACCGACTACGATCTCACCACAACAGGGCAGGCAGTATTTGGTGAAGTTAACCTGCCAATGAATGATCAACTGCAGCTATCGCTGGGCGCGCGTGCTACCCATGAATCCAAGGAATTCCACTCGGAATTCACCAGTGACGGCATGTCTGGAGCTGTGCCCTATTTTGCCGAGGAGGGGGAGAAGAGCTACGACTTTGTAACGGGGCGGGCAGCGCTCACCTACGATTGGTCCCCCGACCTGATGACCTGGGCGAGTCTTTCCAGAGGCTACAAGAGCGGTGGCTTTGGGCAGGGTAATTCGCTTATGTGGAGCGGTGTACCCCGAGACCCCTATGACTCCTCGACGGTATTGACCTACGAGCTGGGTGCCCGCTCTTCATGGCTTGATGACCGCCTGGCGATAAGTGGGGCATTGTTCTTGAATGATATGCGTAAGGAGCAAATGCAAACCTGGGACTACGAGGATTTCACCGGTAAGAATCTGAACCTGGATGCGCGTTCAGCAGGTTTAGAGCTAGATGCACAGTATCGCCCCTCGGGCCGCTGGTGGCTAAGCGGTGGTGTTGCCTATACCAATACAGCACTGCGCAACGTGTCTGAGGAGGCGGCGACTCTACAAGATGGCTTGAATAGTGGCAATCACTTGCCAACAGTGCCGGAATGGTCCGCCAAAGCAGCTATTGGCTATCAAGTAGCGGGTCAAGACCTCGGCCTTGGTGGAGTATTGGCAGATGGGACCGTCAACGCGCGGCTTGCTTATAACTACATGGGGAGCCGCTACACGGATGCGTCTAACTTCGGCAAGTTGCCACCAGTACATTTGGTATCCGCCCGCCTGGGGATGGATTTCGGTAATAGCGAGGTGTACTTCTTTGGAGACAATCTGCTGGATGAAGAGTACATGAGTATTAAAGATCGCTTTGGCACGGATGCAGATGGCAATCCGGTGTTTGGTGTGTCCTATGCTCGCGGTGCCACAGTAGGACTAGGTGCTGCCCTCCACTTCTGACGCCCGTTTCCGCGCCCCCACAGTGCTATGGAAGGCTTTAGCCTCAGGGATGAAGGCTTTATGCATTTAGCTTGTGCATTAATAAAGAGTCTGATAAAAATATCTTTTGATATTGATTATCATTATTGTTGCGGGGCGGGTATGAAGGGAGGTATGAATCAGTCAGACTTGGTAAGCACTCGGGGCAGATTGGAGAGTTCTACACTCCAGAGCACAGACCATATAGGGGTCATGTTGCAGCCTGGGCTCATTGTTTGCCACACCACGGCTGAGTGCCTAGGGGCAATTGATACGCCGAAGTCATTTTCGGGAGATCACCAGTTTCTGCATCTGAATTGCCAACTGGCTGGCAGGTTCGACGGCCAAGTGGGTAACCGTACGCTGGACTACTCCCAAGGCGATGTGAGCCTAGGCTATTCCGCCGGAGAGTCCTTTTTCATTCGCCATAGCCATGATTTTCAGAATTTAACGGTGATGGTCTCCCCTGAGGCTCTTTATGGTTTGGCTGGAGAAGAGGTAGAGGATCTGATTGGCCGGGAGAGGGGAGAAGAGGCTGATTTCTTCGTCCGCCATGCTGGCCAATGCCGCAAAACGATGCGCTCAGCGATGAGCATTGCCAATCTGATGAAAGATATACCACAGCACCGATTATTGCTGCATGCGGCAACGTTAGACTTTCTTCACTGGCACTTGTCAGCGTTCCAGACCTGCCGTGGGTGCGATGCACTCTCCCCTCGTGTATGTCGCCAACTGGATGGGGCCAAAGAACTTCTGCTACAAGATCTCAGTGATCCACCGACCATTGCAAAGCTCGCACGTGCTGTCGGTATGAACGAATGCAAACTGAAGATATGCTTTAAAAAGCGATTTGGAACGACTATTTATGCACTCTTCCAAGAAGAGCGCATGAAGAAAGCAAAGCGCTTGCTACAAGATTACAATGTCACCGAGACCGCTATGGTACTTGGCTACTCTAATGTCAGCCATTTCAGCACCGCTTTTCTGAAGCAGTTCGGGTGCCTGCCGAGTAGAGTTAGACAGTTCGCTGGCGCTGCTCAGTAGAGAGCGATGAGTCACTATGTCCTCTTCTAATGCCCTCTCCGAATAGCCCGGCGCCGACTCTGGGTGGAGTTTGTCTTGCAATTCAACGATCACTCCTCTGAGGGTGAATGGCTGTTTTCCTGAATTCTTGAGTGGACTTGGATGCCCTGGTGTTGTGTATCCCATAGTGTCCGGTAGCGGCCTGCCTTTACCAGCAATTCGTCATGTGTTCCCTGCTCGATAAGCTGGCCGTCTTCAACGACCAGAATTCGGTCGGCGCCGACGATAGTCGACAGACGGTGGGCGATAACGATCACTGTCCTATTGCGTACAAGTGCATCGATGGCGTGGTGTACGGCCAGTTCGTTCTCCGCATCCAGTGCCGCGGTGGGCTCATCGAGGATGACGATTGGGGCGTTCTTGAGTAGCGCTCGGGCAATCGAGATACGCTGGCGCTCGCCCCCGGAAAGTCGGTCGCCGATCTCTCCCAGCCGTGTGTGCCAGCCTTGGGGGAGGCGCTCGATAAATGTCAGGCACTGCGCCGCCTTAGCAGCGGCTCGAACCTCGTCTTCGCTTGCTTCGGGCCGCGCCATACG
Organism: Halomonas sp. KG2; assembly: GCA_030440445.1. NCBI lineage: Bacteria > Pseudomonadati > Pseudomonadota > Gammaproteobacteria > Oceanospirillales > Halomonadaceae > Halomonas > Halomonas sp. KG2. The sequence goes on from CP098528.1 coordinate 1,020,787, forward strand.
GATGTTAGCGAGGACACTGCCGTCGAATAGGTATACATCCTGGAATACCACTGAAATTAAGTCACTCAGTGCTTCACTGGGTATCTGGCGCAGGTCAGTATCGCCAATCGTAATGCGTCCTTGCTGGGGGTCGGCATAGCGCATTAGTAATCGAGTCACCGTGGTCTTACCTGCGCCCGAAGAGCCCACCAGCGCCGTCATGCTACACGCCGGAAACATGGCGCTAAAGCCCACGAGCGCAGGGTTATCGGCTTGCGTATAGCGAAAGGAGACGTCTTCAAAGCGAATGTCGAAGGTGTCGGGTACGACAGCGGGAGTCTGCTGTGGCAGAGGGGGGACCGCCAGCAACGCCTCGATGCGTTCCAGTGCTGCCTCGATCATTTCCAGCATCATGGTATAGCTGACAAAGGTTGCCAGCGGTTCGGAAAAGCGCACGATGATGACCAAGGCGGCTGCCAGCGACGCAATATCCAGGGTTCCCATCACCACCCAGGTGATGGCGCAGGTCGCCACTCCTAACAAGCCAAGTTCTACTACGCTGGCGACGATAACGTCGGGTTTAGCCGCGTGTTGACGGGTTTTAACCTGCACGGTTTCAAGATGCTGAAAGCTGGCATGCAGTGCCGCCGCTTTTGTCCCTTCGCTACATGCCGCGCGTAGAGCCGACAAGCCCTGGAGATACTCGACGATGTCGGCACTGGTGCGCCGATGCGCTTGGTTAAGCTGGCGCATGCCGCGCCGCATGGCCGGGCGGCGCCAGCCGTAGAGGGGCACGATGGCGGGGAAGACCAATAACAACACCACACCCAGTCGCCAGTCCACCAGCAGTGCGGCCAATGCGACGGTTAGCGGGGTGACCACTGCTAGCATGATGAGGTTGGCGATGGCCAGGGTGTAATTGAGGTTTTCATCCACGTTGCCGAGCAGCATCGACGTCATCTCCCCCGTGCGACTGTCCTGCAAACGTTCCAGTGGCATGCGGCGCAGCTGTTCGCCAAGGCGGGTGCGCAGCGCGTGGGTCATTGCTGCCAACTGGCCGTTGTACTCAAAACCCTGTGCCCACCAGCGCAGAACAGTGGTGGAGATGGCCAAGAGCGTCATGGTTGCCAGCCAATGCAGTGCAGCCTCCGTATCACCGGTCGACAGCATTGCCCTGAATATCGGAAACAGGCAGGCCAGTGCCAGCCCCTGGGCGATGGCGGCCACCAACAAACCGATCAGGCTGTTGCGCAGTGCCGCGGCATGCCCGCCAGCCGTTTTCAGCAGGCAGCGCCAGGTTGTGTACCAAGAGGTGGTGGAACGGCGGTCTGGGCCGGAGGTTATCATCGGTTATTCTCGCGCTTCAGCGCCCAGTGTTGGGCTTGCTCGTGGCGGTTCCAGAGCCGGGCATAGACACCGTCCTGCGTCACCAACTGATCGTGTTGACCGCTCTCAACTAGTTGGCCTCGCTCGAAGACCAGTATCTGATCGGCAGTACGGATGCTGGCAAGCCGGTGGGTCACCATTATCACGGTCTTGCTACGCATTAGCGCAGAGAGCGCCTTCATTAGTGCTGCCTCGTTCTCTGGGTCGGCGAAGGCGGTGGGTTCGTCGAGCACTAGAATGGGGCGGTTTTGCAGAATAGCGCGGGCAATCGTAATGCGCTGGCGCTGGCCACCGGAGAGCAGGCCGCCACGCTCCCCCACAGGTGTGGCGTAGCCCTCGGGTAGATTTTGGATGAAGCTGTGCGCCTGGGCTGCGCGTGCCGCTGCCACCACCTCATCCATTGTTGCCTCCGGCATCCCCAGGCGGATGTTATTGGCAATGCTGTCGGCGAGCAGAAAGGTCTCCTGAAACACAAAGGCGACCTGGGCCATGAGAGTTTCGGTAGTCATATCCCGAACATTAACGCCGCCGACCCGGACGCATCCGGCGTCGACATCCCAAAAACGTGGAATCAGTCGAGCGATGGTGGTTTTGCCAGCCCCCGAGGAACCGACCAGGGCAGTGACGCTGGCGGGGGCTGCATGGAAGGTAACATCGCGCAGGGCGAGCTCGCCGTCGCATAGCGCGTCAGTGCCGTATCCAAAGCTGACATCCTCGAAATCGACGGTGGTACTTGTTGGTAGGCAGGTCTGTACGGGCGTTGGCAATACGGGCAGCGCCATGACCTGCTGAATGCGCCCAATGCTAAGTTTCGCCCTGGCGACCAGATGATGGAGTGCCATCAATGGCATCACGGACTCGGCCATACCGGCGCCTAGCAACAACACAGCAGTCCAGGTAGCGAAATTCAGCGTACCTTGCGTTGTTAACCAACTCCCTAGGCCCAGCAATACGATCAGGGTTGGCAGCGGGTTTAGCACTGCGAAGGAGTAGCGGGCGGCGAAACCTGCCTGCTGGTACCAGTCGGTGAGCACGTTTCGATAGCTCTCCAGTGCCTGCTGATAGCGGCTGAAAGTCACATGGCCGGTATCGAAGGTACGCACCACCGGCATCGCCTGAACGTACTCGACGATTGCCGCGCTGACGCACTCGCGTGCTGTGTTGTAGCGACGCTGCATTGAGTTGGCATCACGCATGGCCAGGCCAAGTACCCCCAATCCCAACAGCAGCACGGCCACTGCGCCTGATGCCAGCCGCCAGTCTAGCCAGACAAGGATCAGCAAGGTGCATAATGGCGCTACAATGGCGCGGGCATACAGTGGCGTACTGTCGGCCACGAAAAGGTGCAGCGCTTTGATATCGTCCTGCATCACCTTGGCCAGTGCGCCCGCCCCATACTGCTGTATATCCCCTAGCGACACCTGCGCTAAATATTGCGCCATGTCAGTACGCAGAATCGTCTCCAAGCGGAAAGCAGCATAGTGAGACTGGTTGAACGCGCTCAGTCGTAGCAGCAGGCTGGCGGCCAGGCAGGCAACGGCCGTGGTCATTGGTTGCCAGGGCCAGACATGGGGGTGTTGGATTAACTGCCCCAGTACAAGCGCCAGCAGGGCAATCGACGCGAGCCCGAACATGGCACTCGTGCCCGCAAGCAACATGGCAAAACGGATCTCTCCCTGCACGGGTCGCATGATATCCCACGGCTTATTCATCTCGCCTCCTCGCTAATCGCCAATGCGGCGGGTTGAAGAGGCGAACGTTCATACCTGCGATGTGCTGCTCTTCCGGTTGGCTGGTAGCGTAATGAGAGCAGCGCAGCGATGACCGCCGTCAATACTGCCAGTGCTAATACGCCTGCGTAGCCGAATGTATCCGCTAGCGCCGCACCCGCCGACATCATGCCCATGGCGACGAACATATTGAGACTGTACTGAAACGTGTAGTCGGTCGCCGGGCTTTCGAAGGACGCATGATCCATCATGACCGTGGCAAGAACGGTCGCCGCAGGATTGTAAAGAAGAAAGAAGAGGCCAATGGAGAGGGTGGCGACCATGTCGCTGGTATAGCCAAACACAGGTAGGGCAATGACCGCGATCCCCGGTATCTGAACCAGGGCGGCACCGATCAGGGCCTTACGTCGCCCTAGTTTGGTGAGTAGCCAGCCAGTCGATAGTGCTGCTAAGACACCCAACGAGGAGCCGACGACATTGACAGAAAAGCCGATGCGCTCCATTCGCCACCCCGCATCGACCAGTATGGGCGTAATGAGGGCGTAGGCAAGGCTGCTCGACATTGGATACAACAGCAACAACACGAGCCAGTGGCGGCCATTGGGTTGCCGCCAGAATGCCTTGATACACCGCATCAAGGTATTGCCAGATGCCCGTGGCGTATTCCAGCGTGGTTCACGAAACCATACCAGTAGTGTCAGGGGTAAGCAGGTGCCCACGGCAAGGATCATCACACTGCCATGCCACCCTAAATGAGGATAGGCCAGTAGCACCGCGCCCCCGCCCAGCATGTTCCCCAGCAAGCCACCAGCAATCTGGATACCGTTACCCACGCCTCGTTCATCGGGGGAGAGCAGACGGCACGCCAGCCCATCGATGGCAATGTCCTGGGTTGCCGAGAACACCGCCACGAGCAAGCACAGGGCATAAATCACTGTAAAGTCATTGAGTGGCTCGAATTGACCGAAACCCAGGAAGGTCAGCGCCAGCCCACTCTGCATGACGATTAGCCAGGTTCGGTAGTGACCGATACGGGCAATGCTATATTTGTCCACAAGGGGCGCCCAAAGGAATTTGAAAGGCCAGACCATCCCCATTAGATAGATAAGGCTCACCTGCCCCAACGTGGCTCCCTGTTCTCGCAAGATGACCACCAGCGCCACCACCAGGAATCCCAGACCGAGATACTGAGTCGTGTATAGGCTGGCCAATAGACACCAGGTAAATTTGGGTGTTTTCGAGCTCATGTGCGGCCTCATGGAAATCAGAAGGTGTGGTTAACACCGAGTCCGAAGGCACGGCCCTGGGCTGGCGCACCATAGTAGGTAGACGGTGGTGCAAAATAGCCATACAGGTCGTAGTGCTCATCCATCAGGTTGCGTCCCCATACATACCATTCAGTGTCGCCGCTGCCGACGCCAAGACGCATATCGATCTTGTGATAGGCATCGAGGTCGAATGAGTTCTGAGGATCAGCAGGACGCGCGCCTTGATAGTTGTAATCCAAGCGAGCGTTTAGTAATGGAGAGGAGATGCCGAAGAAGGGCGAAATCTGCTTTTGATAGACGAGCGCCAAGTGGCTAGACCATCTGGGAATATCGGGCATATGGTTACCGGCATGTACGTCGCCATCCCCTATCCTGAAGGCATCCGTGGTAATTTCTGCATCGATATAGCTCACATCACCTGACAGAGTGAGGCCATTGTCGAATTGCCAGCTTGCTTGTAATTCAGCACCCATGCTGCGGGTGTCGGCATTAACTGCACTGACGGCGTAGGTGGCAGAGTCGTAGGAAAGTAAGTGGTTATCCTCGACATCCGTGTAGAAAAGGGCGCCATTCAGGGTCAGGCGTTGCTCTGCCATTGCCGACTTAAATCCTAGCTCTGCTGATTTGGAAGTTGCCGCACGGTAGCTGGCTGTGCCTGGGGCGTTGCCGTAATCCTGGAATCCGCCGGGGTTGTAGCCGCGCGAGAGCATGCTGTAGACGTTGATCTCCGGTGTTAGCGCATGGGTCAGCCCGATACGGCCGGTGGTGAAGTCGTCGCTCAACGTCTCTGATTCGCCTGTCGCCGCCCCGCCGGAAAGGTAGGTGGCATCAAAGGTCTTGCTGTCCCAGGTGTGGCGCAGCCCCGCGGTCAGTTTCCAATCACTGGAGAGAGGCAGGGTCGTCTCTCCATAGAGACCGTAGCGGTTCGTGGTGAAATCCCGGAACTGGGCGTTGGAGGTACCATAGGTGTTGCGCGGGTTGTCATAGGAGCGATCCGAGTGCAAAAGGCTTAACCCACCAATCCAGAAGGTGTGAGCACCGGGTAGCGACGACAGGCGAAGATCCTGGGTTAGTACTTGTTCGCGGGACTCCTGCAGTTGCCAGTATTCGGTGGCATTCGGGTTGCCGGTTCTGGACGCCTGGATCAACCGATCGTAGACGACAGGCGAAGTGTTAAAGCCGTCGGTGTAGGACGTCACAGCGGTGAATTGGCTATTGTCGAGTTCGTGATCAACTTGCAGGGAAGAGCGCTCTACTGTCTTGTGACTGTTAGCGTAGATGCCTGGGCTTACATCCATCACCGGATTGTCTCCGTAGGGGCGAAGGACGATGTTTTCCCCCATGTGCCTAGCCTTTTGTCGCTCAGTGCTAACGAGAACGGAGGTGTCAGGCGTGGCGTCCCACATCAGGCTGCCCCGGAGTGCCAGCAGATCCGGTTCGGCAACTGGCTCACCTGTTTGCAGGTTGGTGATGGGGTAGTCGAAGGCCGATTGTTGAATAGCGATGCGGCCGCTCAATTGGTCGGTGAGCGGCCCGCCAATGGCGCCTGCCACCAAGTGTTGCCCCTCCTGGCCATACTCACCCCGGGCGTAGCCTTCGACATGGCGCGTAGGCTTACGGGTAGTGATGTTGATGGCGCCTGCTTCGGCCAGGCCGCCGAATAGGGTGCCTTGCGATCCTTTAAGCACTTCGATGTGTTCAACATCCAGATTGCCCAGGGAAATGTGCCGGGAAGAGAGCGGGCTGCCATCGAGATTCACGGCAACGGAGGTGTCATCCATGCTCATCGGGTAGAGAGCGCCGATGCCGCGGATATAGAGGGAAGAGACGTTGGCACCGCCAGACGAATTGACGTTGACGCCGGGCGTGGCGCGCAATACGTCTTCGATTGATGTTAAGCCGCGCTCCTCAATCTCCTCACCCGATACTAAGGTAATGCCGAAAGGAAGATCCTTGGGGTCTTCCTGGGTCTTGCCGCCCCGTGCGGAGACCGTAATGGTCGGTAGTGGTGAAGCCGTCACGGCGTCTGCTGCGCTCGGTTCTCCCTCGCTCTGCTGCGCATAAGCGGCATTGATCAACAGCAGAGACGTACAGGCGAGCAGTTTCAGGAATCCTGAGTCACGTGCCCCTACCAAGTACTGGTGAACCTGCTTGTTAGTTGATCCCTTTCTTCCCATGGTTACCTCCCCGCCTTATTGCGATGGATAGACGCCAACTGGCTGCCTTCTCCTTCCCGGACATATCCTGATCGGGCATAAGATATAGGCAGCGTTGGTCTCTTGTGGCCCTCGACATTTTGTCTGAGAAACTGCACTATTTATGATTGAGAATCATTTCTATATCTACTCGAATCGGGCCAATCTCTGCCCGTTTCGGTTGACGGGCATTTAGCCGAGTGATTAGAGCGGGGAAAAGTGATGCCTATGTCGGTTTATTCTTCATTTGGTGCCAAAGCTGATGTCGCCGTATCGACGCTGTTGGCACCAGGGCAGGGCGCATCGCTACCAGTGTCTCGAGAGGATAAGTGCACACTGTTAAGGCACACTCTTCAGGATGGTGTGGATATCGTTGTGTGGAAGGGGCACTTTGCCCGGCCGCTAGCATTCGATATTTATGATGACGATCACAGGATCAGTTTTGCCTGTTCACTTGCCGGTAGTTCGCAAAGCCGGTTAGATGATGGCGCCTTGCCGTGTACCCACACTTTGCAGGAAAAAGAAGCTAGCATTAGCTTCCATCCTGGGCGACATGGCACCTTCATCCAGGCAGGAAAATTCGAAAGCATCACGGTTATGGTGCGGCCTGATATCTTGGAGGCGTGGCCCAGCGGTGCGCATGGGATTTCGCAAAATACGGCTGGCGAGGACTGCTTTCTGACACGTTGCGCTTGCAATGCCGAACTTCGCGCGACTGCGCAAGTGTTGAGCCAAGGGCTGTGTGCGACGCAGGCTGTTGCTGGTAGTAGCAGTAATCGCCCACCGCTATGGTTACTCGGCCAATGCCTGGTCATGGTGAGCCTGATACAAGAAGGGAACGGTCATTCAACATCTCACACAGACCGGATACTTTGGCAAGATCAGCAGCGTTTACTACGTGCGAGGGATTTTTTGTTACATGACCTTAGCGCCGCGCCGACACTGCCTGAGCTTGCACAAGAGGCAGGCCTAAGCCTGCTGAAACTCAAACGCGGGTTCCGGCAACTCTTCGGTAACACCGTCTACGGGCTTTTTCAGCAAGAGCGCATGCAGGAAGCGCGACGGCAACTGAACCTGGGCTTGCCGGTATTGGCCGTCGCCGCTGAGCTGGGTTACACCAATGCAAGCCATTTTGCCGTCGCGTTCAAGAAACAGTTTGGCATCAACCCTTCAGAGGTCAAACGCCAGCGCTGACTGCGATGCTCACGGTTGTGCATTGACACTGCTTGTGAATTGAAAAAGAATAAGAATCATTTTCGAATCAGTGAGGCACTTTTTATATGGCGGCGGCACCCCGATCAGCCGAGCCTGTGGCTTACCATACCGGCTGTCGAAACTCCCTCGGTCAGTTATATCACCACCATCAGCCTTGGTTGCAGCAGTTGCTCAGCCAGCGGTTGGGATGTAGTGAGTCGGCGGCGGATCTGGCGCAGGATGCGTTTGTGCGGCTGCTGAAAACGCCTCGCCATTTGGATAGTTTCGAAGGCGCCAGAGCCTATCTCAGCCGTATGGCTAAAGGGTTGTGCGTGGATCATTGGCGCCGCCAGGATATCGAGCGCGCCTGGCAGCAAGCCCTGGCGGCCAGCGCCGAGGCGCATTTGCCCTCTGCTGAACACCAGCAAATTGTCATCGAAACGCTGTGCGAAATCGACCACATGCTGGCGCGGTTGCCCGAGAAAGTCGCTAGCGCCTTTCTGGCTTCGCAGCTACACGGTAAACCCTATCGGCAGATTGCTGAGGAGCTGGGGGTGTCCGAACGCATGGTTAAAAAATATATGGCCCAGGCCATGCTGCAGTGTGCGTTGATCGAAGCGGGCTTCGAGGCGGGCCTCTAAAATGGTTTCTGCGGCTAGCGCCGATGAAGCCGCCAAGCGTCGTGCGTTGGCGGAGGCCGCCGAGTGGTTTGCCGAGTGGCAAGCGGGAGAGATGTCGGCAACTGAGCGTCAACGCTGGCAGGCATGGTGGGATGCCAACGACACCCATCGCTGGGCCTGGCAACAGGTGGAAGGCGTTAGCCGCCGCTTCACTGACAATCTAGGCAAGGATGAGCGTCAAACCGCTGACAGCGTGATTAGCCTGGCGCGACAACGGCGGCGGGGGCGTCGTCACCTGTTGGGTGGGCTGGCAAGCTTCGCGCTGGTCTCTGTACTCACCGCAGCGCTCTGGCAAAGCACACCGCTGCCACGACTAGTACAGCAGTGGGGCGCTGATTATCACACCGCCACCGGTGAAATTACCCGCATCGAATTGGAGGATGGCACTCAGGTATGGCTAAGCAGCGCCTCGGCGTTAGATGTCGACTACGACCATCAGCGGCGCCGACTGCAACTGGTGGCGGGTGAAGTGCTGATTAAGACCGGCAAAGACCCCGAACGCCCTTTTTACCTGGATACCCGACGCGCGCGGCTGACCCCCTTGGGCACCCACTTTAGCGTGCGCCAACGCCAAGCCGACGAACTGCTGTCGGTGTTCGAAGGCGCGGTAGCTATTCAGACTCACGGCGATGCCAGCCAGGTGGTCGACGCTGGGCAGCAGGCCAGCTATGCCGCTAACGGCATTGGCGAACTCAACCCCGCCGACGGCAACCGGGCCGCCTGGGCCAATGGTGTGTTGCTGGCTGAAAATATGTTGCTGAAGACCTTCGCAGCGGAGCTGAGCCAGCATCACCACGGCCGCCTAGAGGTCGACCCAGAGGTGGCGAACCTCACCCTACTTGGCGCTTTCCCGCTCGATGATTTAGAGCGCACCCTGAACATGGTCGAGACCACACTACCGGTGAAGGTGCGCCAAATCATGCCCTGGTGGATCAAAATAGAGGCAGACGAAACAAGCTCCAGCGAGGAATAAAAAGAGAAAAAATTGGTTTTGCTGGTTCCCCTTTTTCGCACTGGTTCGATTCCCCTTTATAAGCACTTAAAACGTATCTGCAAGGGGAACCAACATGCTCCAACAGCGCACGGCACTTCGACCACTTACTGCCAAGCCCCAACCGACGCTTAACCGCCGCGCCTTGACGCTGGCGGTTCATTTTGCCACCGCTGGGCTATTAGCAGCTCCGCTGCTATCGCAGCCCGCCATCGCTCAAGTCACTCAGCAGCAAGCACGCCACTATGATATTGCCAGCGGTCCGGTTAGCACGGCAATTAACCGCTTCGCTGCCCAGGCGGGTGTGTTTATTAGTGGCGCTGGCGAGCTGGGAGAAGGGCGCCAAAGCCCTGGCCTGCAAGGTCAGTACAGCGTTAATGAAGGGCTGGAGCGGTTGTTGGATGGAACGGGTTTAACGGCAGCCCTGCAGAGGGATGGTAGTTACCGGTTGGCAGAGCAGGTAACGGATGTGTCGTTGTCGACGATGCAGGTGGAGGCTGACTGGCATAGCACTGCGGCAACAGAGAGCAGCAATTCCTTTACCACTGATCGCAGCACTATCGGTTTGAGCGAACAGGCCATCAAGGATATTCCGCAGTCTGTCAGTGTATTGACCCGCGAAAGGCTCAACGATCAAAACTTAACCTCTCTCAAAGAGGCGATGGAGCAGACTACTGGCATTAGTGTAATGTCATACGGATCAAATCAGTATCAACTCAGATCCCGCGGCTATGATATTGATTCTCTTATGCTGGATGGAAGCCGTGTTGAAGCACCTTATGGCTCATTAGCTAATACGGGCCTCTACGACACGGCTCTCTATGATCGTGTTGAGGTTATGCGGGGACCTACGGGAATACTCACGGGTAGCGGCGAACCCAGTGGCACTGTCAACTTGGCACGCAAACGCGCCCGGCGGGATTTCGGCTTCGATATGTCGTTGTCTGCCGGCTCTTGGGACGCCTATCGAAGCACAATTGACGTCACAGGTTCGCTCAACGAGAGTGGTAGCCTACGCGGCAGAATTGTGGGGGTCTACGATGAACAAGAGTCGTTCGTCGATGAGGTTAATGCACAAAATGCTATTGGCTACGGCACGCTGGAGTACGACTTTACCCCTGATACCACATTATCGGTCGGCGTCGCTAGACAAACAGAGGACTCCCGTCCGCATTCTGGTTTGCCCGTAGCCGGCAACGGCAACTTATTCGATGTTGACCGCTCAACCTATCTCGGTTCGTCATGGGATCGTTCGCACGCAAATGCGACACGCTATTTTGCTGATCTAAAACACTATCTTAATAATGGCGGCTTCTTTAGTTTAAAAGCTAACCAGATCGAAACATATAGAATGAATGTCACAAGCAGTGAAGGTGCTCTAGTGCTTGATGAAGATTCAGGCGATATGTTGACACGTAATAGCTCCTGGTCTAATCGAACTAAGAGTGAATCGCTGGAGGCGAGACTAACGACTCCATTCAATCTATTCGAGGCCGAACATGCTACCACTCTGGGGGCCAGCTACAATAAGAACGACAGCTACACCCCGTATGCTTACGGAGAAGGTGACTATCTTAATCAGCATTCCCTCCAAAACATTTATTCTCCCCACGAACTGCCAGAACCGGATGAATATTCTCTTTATCCTGGATATGTCAGTTCTGACTTGAGCCAAGAGAGCCTGTATGGGCAAGTTAACTGGTCTGTCACACCACGCCTGACACTCGTTACTGGCGGACGCCTTGACTGGTATGACATCACATCAGACCTTGCTGAGGGAGATTGGGGGCGCCATAGAGCTGGCAGTGGTCGCGAATTCACTCCTTATTACGGAGCTATCTATGAAATAACCCCAAGCATTAACTTTTATACAAGCATGTCAAATATCTTTCAGCCGCAAACAGAGGTCGAATCTAGCGGTGAGATTATCGAGCCACGCACAGGAGAACAAATTGAAGCGGGTATAAAGGGTGGATCACCCGACGGCGAACTCAATTGGCATCTTGCCGTATTCAATATTGAGGATCAGAACCGAGCCTACACAGACCCCGATAACTCTGCCTTCTCTATCCCGCTTGGAGAGACGCGCAGCCGTGGCTTTGAAGCAGAGATATCCGGCAGTCCATTACCACGTTTAGATGTAAGTGCCAGTTACGCATATACGGATACTGAGTATACACGTGATGCAAGTCTGGAGGGGTTATCGCTATCACCTGATACACCACGGCATAACTTCAAACTTTGGACACGTTATCGCTTCTCTGACGATGCCAACCAAGGATGGCGTATTGGTGCTGGTGTTAACACTGTCAGCAGTATTTATGCCGAAGATGGCACTAATCGCTGGGAGCAAGGTGGCTATACCTTACTTTCAGCTCAATTAGGTTATCGCTTCAATGAGAACTTTGATGTTAGCTTTAAGGGGAATAATCTTACTGATGAAAAATATTATTCGACGGTTCGAGCTAACACTAGACACAATTACTATGGAGATCCTCGCAACTTTACATTCAACCTAAATTATAGTTACTGATTAAAAATGGGAGGTTGTTAAATAGGCAACCTCCCAATGTCTTTTGTCAGAGTTGTAATCTAATGCAATGTGTTTTCTCTTTTTTATCGAGATGAAAGGGGTGTTGCATTATTAGTGATTTTTATCAGCTGTAGCGATTGATGAAAGGGAGGATCATTATTTTTAAGTTAATAAATATTTTTCGAATGTTATGTACAACTTTAGTTGCTTTTGTGGCTTTTCCTGGTACCCACTCTATAGAAACCCAAGCAAACACATCTTCAGCTGTCGCAGCTTTTGATCTTCCAATCGCTGAGACGCTGATTGAATTAGGCGTATCTCCTGTCATCGTTACGCAAGAGAGTTCCTTCAATTTCTGGACAGGCAATACCTACGAATCCTCTCATGTGATTGAGTCTGGGCTGCCAGGGCCGAATATGGAACTACTCCAACAAGTTTTGCCTAGCAGGGTTTTACTTGCACCTTGGCAAGCTAACCAGGATGTACAGCTTTCGTCCATTGCTCCAGTTCATGTTGTTGATAACTATCCTTATACGGTAGAAAACAATGTTTGGGACGGGCTATTAAAATTCACATATGAACTTGGTGAAGTAGCCGAACAGCAGCAGCAAGCAAATCATCTTGTCCAAGAAACTCAGGCTCGGTTGGCCAGCCTGAGAGAGCATGTCACGAAAGGCTGTACGCCTTTGCTGTTCATACAGCTACTGGATGAAAGACATATCCGTGTATTTGGCGATAATAGTTTTGTGCATGCTGTTTCTCAGCAACTGGGGCTGTGCAATGCCTGGAAAGGTGCAACTAATCAGTGGGGGTATGCCCAAGTAGGCGTTGAGAATTTATTCGATACTGAGGCCAGATTAGTGATTATCAGATCCTATAATTCAGCTGGTCTCGAGGAGCAAATAGCTCGTACTGCTTTATGGAGTTACCTGCCCAGTGTAAGACGCGGTGATGTCATTGTGCTTCCTAGCACTTTCTGGATCGCTGGAGGACTTCCCTCAGCCCTCCGCTTCGCCGAATCCCTCGTTGAAGCGCTGGAAACGCCCACTGCACTTTAACGCAATCTATTTCCCTACAGGTTTTGATATTGCTAATACGCTGGGTGTAATGGGAGCAATCACGTGTTGGCTGTGCAAGCTTTTGGTCTTTTTTGGGGCCTTTTTAGCCTAGGGGGGGAAGGCTGGCGCACAGCTAGTGTCGCGGTTATCACGAACCTGAAAAGTGCCTTCGAATCGAAGTGAAAGTCGCATCCAACCATTAGCGCTATCTGGCGAACTCGCCAGATACATAAGCTCACAAACCCATGGCAAGGGCTTGTATCCTCCTGGGTCACTCAGTATGATGGAAATAGTTATCATTTGCATGATTTTGAGGCCTGAAAGTAACCATGCCGTCTGGGAAATACCCACTGCGCGAGCAGGTACATATCCTCTATTCCGACCACCACCCCTGGCTACTTGGCTGGCTGCGTAGCCGTTTGGGCTGTTCGCAGCAGGCGGCGGATTTTGCTCAGGATACTTTTGTACGCATTCTGGGGCGCAGCGATGCCGAACTCCAAATTGAGGCTATCCGAGAGCCACGAAGTTTTCTGACGACCATCGCCAATCGGGTTCTGATTGATCATTTCCGACGCCACGCGCTGGAAAAGGCCTATTTGGAAAGCCTAGCCTTGCAGCCGGAATCGGTTGCCATTTCGCTAGAAGAGCAGGCCATCATGCTGGAAATGTTGCACGAACTGGATGCCATGCTCAGCGGCCTGGGGAGCAAAGTACGGCGAGCCTTCTTGTTATCGCAGTTACAAGGGATGCGCTACGTAGATATTGCCAATGAATTGGGTGTATCGCTCAGCTCAGTCAAAAAATACATGGCCAAGGCTACCGAGGCGTGTTTGCTCTATGAACTGGAAGCGGGGCTGTAACCTTTGGCTTCCACAGCCCCTCATGAAGTGACCCAGTCTCGGCGGGAGGCGCTGCAAGCGGCTGCGCACTGGTATGCACGCCTGTGTTCGGAAGAGGCCGGGCCAGCAGACGAACAGGCTCTGCAGCAGTGGCTAGACAGCGACCCAATACATCAGTGGGCCTGGCAGCGGGTCGACCAATTGCAGGTACGGCTTGGTCGAGTGCCGAACCACTTGGCACTGAACACACTGGAGCGTGCCGAACAGCACTTCAGTATGAGCCGGCGTAGTGTATTGAAAGGTTTGGCACTGATGCTGGGCACGGGGACTCTGGGTGTGGCCGCCTACCGCCACGCCCCCGTGGAGCTATGGTTTGCTGATCATCACACGGCCACAGGGGCAACCAAACAGCTAACGCTGGCAGATGGCTCCCGCCTGATACTCAACACCGCTTCGGCTGTGGATATCCGCTTTAATGCCAACGAGCGCTTGGTAATATTGCGCGCAGGCGAAGTCATGGTTACCACCGCTAGTGACAGTGCCGCGAATCCGCGCCCCTTCATTGTGCAAACGCCGCAGGGCAGGGTGAGAGCCCAGGGGACGCGGTTCGCGGTGCGGATGCTGGAAGCAGAAACCCAGGTCGCTGTGTTCGAGCACAGCGTGGAAGTGACCACTCGCTCGGGAGCTCAAAACCAGTGTCTTGCCGGCCAGCAGCTTACCTTTACCGTCGACACTGCTTCCCTTCCGACAGAACTATCACCCGCGGATGACGCTTGGACACGCCAGATGTTAGTGGTGCAAAACATGCCTCTGGATGCGTTTCTTGCTGAACTGAGCCGCTACCGCACAGGCGTTTTACGCTGCGCGCCCAGCGTGGCTAATTATCGTATTACTGGCGCTTTCAGGGTAGACGACACCGATCAGGCGCTGCATGCGCTGAGTAAATCATTCCCGGTATCGGTCAATTTCCGTACGCGTTATTGGGTGACCGTGGACGAAGAAAAATAATTTTTGCCAATGACGGTACCTTTGGAGTTTCCCGTTCGACTTACTGGTTAAAGACGCATTTTTTTGTTGCTCACCAGAGGGGAACCCATGCACCACACGACATTTACAAAATCCCGGCTCACTCATGCGGTTAGCGGCGCAATGCTGTGTACCACGCTATCACTACCCGGCGTGCTGCTGCCACTGACTGCCCACGCCCAGCAGCAGTCTCAACAACAGCTTCAGCAACAGGATGAGCAAGGTGCGCAGCATTTTGAAGTGCCCGCTGGTGACCTGGGCAACGCCCTCAGCCACTTTGCCGCCAAGTCCGGCGTAGTCATCTACTTCGATGCCAGCCTGACCCAGGGTAAGCAAACACGCGGGCTATCCGGTGACTACAACGTCGAAGGTGGGTTGCGGGCACTGCTCAGCGGGAGTGGTTTGTCTCTGGTTAAGGAAGCCGATGGTAGCTATCGATTAGTGGAACAGCCTGCGAATGTGGAACTCTCGACTGTGCGGGTTGAGGCTGAGTGGATGCAGGAAACCGCCTACGGGCCAGTACAGGGTATTGCTGCCACCCGAAGTGCGACCGGCACCAAGACCGATACACCGATTATTGAAACGCCACAGTCTATCTCGGTAGTTAGCAGTGAAGAGTTTCAAAACTATGGGGCTCGTAACTTTAATGAGGCCTTAGCCTATACTCCCGGCGTATCAAGACAGGAAGGGGTTGACCGTACCACTGAAACATTAAGAGTGCGCGGGTTTACCATTAATGAAAATTATCGTGACGGCAGTAAATATCAAGCCAACACCTACGATGGGCAGCAGGAACTCTATGGCCTGGAACGTTTGGAGGTGCTTAAGGGCCCATCCTCGATATTGTATGGGGTAGCTGCTCCCGGCGGCATGATCAATGCTGTGAGTAAGCGGCCTACCCTAGAGCCTTTGCGTGAGGTGAATATTGAGGTGGGCGGCTATGATCGTCGCCAGATCTCTGCTGATTTCTCTGATGCTTTCGATGAGGATGGTGTGTGGTCATATCGCCTGACCATGCTGCACCGGGATAGTGATACGTTTATCGATCATGTGCCGGATGATCGCACCTATATTGCCCCTGCTTTAAAATGGCAGCCAAACGAGAGCACTTCACTCACTCTACTAAGCGAGTATCAGCGCGACGAAACGGCCTATGTTTATGGGCTACCTACCAGTGGCACCATTGTTTCTAATCCGAATGGTGATATTCCACGGGAACTTTTCACCGGAGAGCCCGGCTTTGATGCGTATGATAACGAGCGCTATTCGATTGGTTACTTGCTCAAGCACGACTTCTCTAACAACCTCCACCTCAGTCATAGCCTGCGTACCTTCCGGGCTGATCGAGATTTTCCTCAGATAGGGCTTGGTCAAAGTATTGATCATCGGATTTATGCCCGGAGCGCCCAGGATCGCCGCGATGCCTCATCGGGCTTGACCTCAGATACCTCCTTGCAATATGACTGGCAGACTGGCAATACCACCAATACCAGCTTGATAGGAATAGACTACACACGACAACGCCATGAAACAGAGCGCTACAACCGAACTGTGTCATCGCTTGATTTATTTGATCCTGTTTATGGTAGTGGTGAGCTAGGTGAACCTGTTCCTTTTGCATGGTCATCCAAGCAACGCAACGAGCAAGTTGGCTTGTATGCTCAAAATCAAATGAAAATCGCTGACAAATGGGTTCTCTTATTGGGAGGGCGTCAGGACTGGACTGAATCGGAGACCTCACCCTACTTTGGCTCCACAGAGTGGAGTCGTGAAACGGATAATGCTTTCACTGGACGTGTAGGGGGAGTCTATCTTGCCGATAACGGTTTGGCGCCTTTTATCAGCTACAGCCAGTCGTTTGAGCCCACTAGTGGCACGGACCGTAATGGCAATCGGTTTGATCCCACGCGAGGAGAGCAGTATGAGCTGGGTGTTCGCTTTCAGCCGGATGGCTGGGATACGATGCTCACCGCCACCGCTTATGAGCTGACACAGGAAAACGTCAGCGTCACCGATCCGATGGACACCAGCTTCCAGACGCAAATAGGCGAGGTGCGTTCACGTGGTGTTGAGTTGGAAGCAAAGACAGCGATCGGCCCCAACGCCAACTTGGTCGCGGCCTATGCCTACACTGATGCGCGTACAACGAAAAGCAGCCCCGTTACGCCAGATCAGGTGGGCAGGAGAACAGCTAATACGCCCTATAACCAGTTCTCGTTATGGGGCGACTATCGTTTCGGTAATTTCGGCTTGCCAGGATTGAAGGTAGGGGGTGGAATTCGCTATGTAGGCCCCACCCGAGCGACCTGGGTCGAGGGAGAAGTGCCTGGATTTACGCTTATCGACACACGAGTAAGTTATGAAACTGGTCCCTGGGTTTATGCACTGAATGCCACTAACCTCACTGATAAAACCTATATCGAGTCCTGCACTTATGCTTGTTACTATGGCGAGCCGAGGAGCATCATCGGCTCAGTAAGTTATCAGTGGTAACGTCATTACCAAGAGAGACAAAGACAGGCGGTTGCACCGCCTGTCTTTGTTTTATAAGAGCCAAAATAGACAAGATATTGATGATCTATATGGGTAATTTACTACCATCAGACCGTATGATTTTTATCCTAATTATATTTTTACCGCTATTCGCCTCATTCGCTAACGCTGAAGAGTCCAAAAAGCTAGTCACTTTTGACTATGCCATTGCAGATACGCTTTCTGTTTTGCAACAGCCTCCTCTGGCAATGGCTGGTTTAGAGCACTACAGGCAGTTAAACCAAGAGCACTTATTACCTAATACCCATGAGCTTGGGCTTAGGTTTCAACCCAATTTGGAATATCTGGCATCATTGGAACCTGATGCCATTCTGATTTCACCACCGGCCCACTTGAACTTAGAGGATAAACTTTCCCGTATTACTGATGTAATAAAAATTCAGCTATTTGGAAAAAACTTAAATATTTGGCAGAACCTTGAACAATTGACTAGAGAAGTGGGGGAACTTAACGGTCAGCAACGGCAAGCTCAAATGTTAATTGACTCTGTAGACGCTAGGTTATCACTAATAGCCACACAGATTGAGAGGCCTGTAAACCCTTTGTTGATCGTTGAAATTCGGGATGATCGTCATGTCCGGGTCTATGGGGCTGGCAGCCTAGAAGACGCGGTCTTGACAAGACTCGGATTGGAGAATGCCTGGCAGGGCTCCACTAACGGCTGGGGGTTCAGTACATTATCAATCGCGGAAGCGTTTAGATTAGAAGGCCAGAAGGTTGTTCTTCATCCGTTTTATACGCAAGATCAAGACTCAACTTCAACATTGCCTACATCGGGGCTATGGCAGCATTGGTTGGATGGTACAGCGTTAAGTATCAATAGAAATTACTGGCCATGGGGAGGATTCCCCTCAGCTCTCCGCTTCGCCGAGTCGCTTGTTGAAGCCTTGGAGGCGCAAGCTCAAGCGCCCGCTGACGTTGCTGGCTAATGACACTGTTCAATCACCCTGTATCATTTCCCAAACCATCAATACGGTTTCTATATAAGCAAAACTAATGCCCTATTAGCAGGATGATTTTTAGTTATTCAGGTTGCCCGCTATCTTAGTGCCACGATTCTTTAAAGCGACGCTAATTCTGGCACTGGGGACAGGGCAATGTGGGAAAGTTACTTAACGGGCTTGGTAGTATCTGGCGGTATCATCATGGCTATCGGGGCGCAAAATGCTTACGTGCTGGGGTTGGCAGTACGCCGTGAGCATCACTGGTGGTCGGCGGGGCTGTGTATGAGCGCGGATATTATCTTGCTAACCGCTGGTATGTTTGGTGCCAGCGCGTTTTTACTGACAATGCCGAACGCGATGGAAGCCATGCGCTGGGTAGGCGTAGCGTTTTTAAGCTGGTTGGCTGCACAGGCATTACTGCGGGCTGTTAGCGGGCGCGCAGGATTGGAGGCAGGTAGCGTAAAAGCGCGCAGCTTGCGCGGAGTACTGTTGGCGACCTTGGCCGTGACGGTATTGAATCCCCAAGTGTATCTGGACACGCTATTGTTAATTCCTGCCATTGGCGCTCAGCAGGAGAGCGCGGGTGTGTTCGTCGCAGGTGCATCGACTGCCTCTGTTCTTTGGTTCAGCCTGTTGGCGTGGGGCGGGGCCGCGCTTTCGCCTTGGCTTTCCCGCCCGGTAGCATGGCGTACCATTGATGGGCTAATTGGTCTGATGATGGCGGTTATCGCAATACACTTAGCGCTGGGCTCTACGCTACTTTAACAGACCTCAAGCTGACTAGAGGCGGCTGAAGTAGCTCTGCATAACGGCGATTACTTTATCTATATCGGCATCATCAATATCACGGTGGACAACAAAACGCGTGGCGTAAAGTAGCTCAATCAAAATGCCATGCTCTTTCAGCCAAGCAGAGAGCGGCTGTACATGTTCGTCGGGAAAGTGCGCGAACACCATATTAGTTGCTTGAGCAGTAATCTCGACGCCAGGCAGTTTCGCTAAGCCTTCCGCCAAGCGTGCTGCACGGCGATGATCGTCGGCTAAGTCAGCGACATGATGTTCCAGAGCATACTGGCAGGCGGCGGCGATAATGCCTGATTGGCGCATGCCACCACCAACCATTTTACGCCAGCGCCGTGCGCGGTCGATCAAGGCTTGCGAGCCCACTAAGGCAGAGCCGATGGGAGCGCCCAGGCCTTTCGAAAAGCACAGCGACACGCTATCAAACGGCAAGCAGAGTTGTTTCAGTGAGGTGTCCGTGGCTACTGCGGCATTAAACAGCCGCGCACCGTCTAAGTGCGTTGCCAGCCCACGTTCGCGGGCCAGGTTAGTGGCTTTTAATACGTAATCCGTAGGCAGCACTTTGCCGCCAATGGTGTTTTCTAGCGCTAGCAGCTTAGTGCGCGCAAAGTGGAAGTCGTCGGCTTTGATAGCTGCGCTTATTTTCTCTAACGGCAGGCTGCCATCGGCGGCATTTTCAATTGGCTGCGGTTGAATGCTGCCTAACACTGCTGCGCCACCGCCTTCATAGCGATAAGTATGGGCTGATTGCCCCACGATGTACTCATCGCCGCGTTCGCAGTGGGCCATTAGCGCCACTAGGTTGCTTTGTGTGCCGCTTGGAAATAGCAGCGCCGCTTCCTTGCCTGTCTGCTCAGCCAGCTTTTCCTGAAACGTATTGACCGTTGGGTCATCACCCCATACATCATCGCCCACTGGAGCGGCCATCATGGCATCTTTCATGGCGGGGGAAGGCCGAGTCACCGTGTCACTGCGTAGGTCAATCATGTGGAACTCCTGTGATGACAAAAAACTCTTTTCGAGCATACTGCATGTCTAATAAGCGCGAAAAGCGAAACCTCAATACGTAGAGAAAGGACAGAGTTATGCTCGCCACCGATCTAAAGCTCCGTGCCCTGGAACGCAACGATCTGCGCTTTGTTCACGAGCTAAATAATAACCAGAGCATCATGTCGTATTGGTTTGAAGAGCCTTACGAATCATTTGATGAGCTGGAGGAGCTTTATAACAAGCATATTCATGACAACGCCGAACGGCGCTTTGTGGCAGAGGACAGCGATGGGCATGCTATTGGTTTAGTCGAGCTGATTGAAATCGACTACATTCACCGCAGCGGTGAATTTCAGATCATTATCACGCCAGATTATCAGGGCAAAGGGTTTGCCCGGTCATTAATCCGCCAAGCGCTGCACTACTCGTTCACGATTTTAAACCTACACAAAATATACCTGATTGTGGCGGTGGAGAACGTTAAAGCTATTCATCTTTACGAGGAGAGCGGCTTCATAGAGGAGGGCCATTTGGTTGAAGAGTTTTTCATCAACGGCAAATATCGCGATGTGAAGCGAATGTATATCTTGCAGGACACTTACTTAGCGCAGTTGGCTTGATAAACAAGACGACAACACCTCAGGCCGAAAACTAACCAAAGGCTGAGGCGTTGTTGCTTACTGCTGACTCATATAAGCAGCGATGGCGTCGAAAGCTGCGCGTTGCTGTTGGGCACGATTAGCCCAAACTTGCATCACATCCACTTCTATTGTCTGATCTTGAGCAGCGAAAGATGACATGGCGAGTACTCCTAATTCAGAGGTTGAGGGACGGTTCAGCCATCCTGGGCTCTAGTGACCCTAGTTTAGTTATACATAGTTTGCTTTGTGCGACGCAGCAAGTTAGCTGCGGGTTAAAGTCTATGCGCATTTCAGCCCTTAAAGCTAGTCCTAAAGATGTAGGAAAATTGCTATGGCGTGTAAGAAATGGCTTACAAAATCAATGGCTGATCATCTACATCCTTGAATGGAAAAGATTTTCATAATATAAAAAAGCCGACTAAAAAAGTCGGCTTGTGTTGTTATCTTTTCGTCTATAGGGGAGAGATGGCGATAAAAAATACTTCTTTTAGCCGAAATAGGCCGCTAATGCTTCATTAGCAGCATGCTGCCAATGGGCTTGACGGTGCCAAAAAGCGAGTACCTCGTCATCTTGTGTCGATAATCCGAATGTAGAGATCATAAGGTGGTCCTCCTATTGGGACACACCTAGAGTATAGGCTATTTTTGTTGCGGTGCAGCATTTTAACTATTGTTAACAAAATAAACGGTGCACAATCTTATGTACCTAGAGTGGTATGCTGATGACATACCTATAACTAATCAATAAAACAACGAGTTATATCATGGTGCCAACAACTGCCGATTTTGACACTCTCAATCCTGAGCCTATCTTCCAAGACCGCTGGGTGGCAACCCCACGTGGTCGCCTGTTTACTCGTGCTTGGGAAACGTCTCATTTGCGCTCGGACGTGCCTATTGTCCTGCTCCATGACTCGTTAGGTTGTGTGGATTTATGGCGTAGCTTTCCCGCAGCGCTATGTGCGGCGACCCAACGACGAGTGATTGCTTATGACCGTCTAGGGTTTGGGCGCTCCGATGCGTGCCTAGCGCCGCCACTGCTGAGCTTTATCGACAATGAACCCTCTACTAGCTTTGCGGCACTTCAGAACGCGTTTCAGTTAACGCATTTTATTGCGTTGGGACATAGCGTTGGCGGTTGTATGGCGGTGCACTGTGCAGGGCAGTATGTAGAGCAGTGCCAAGGAGTGATTACTATTGCAGCGCAGGCGTTAAATGAGCCACGCACGCGACAAGGTATTGAAGAGGCGCGGGCTGCCTTTCAAATGCCGGAACAATTTGCCAAATTAGAAAAGTATCACGGTGATAAAGCTCGTTGGGTGCTGAATGGCTGGATAGACACGTGGTTACATCCAGCATTTGAACACTGGTCGCTTACGCCCGCTCTTCAGCACGTTCACTGCCCCACGCTGGTGCTTCATGGTGAAAACGATGAGTATGGTTCGCACCGCCAACCTGAACGCATCGCTCGCTATACCCGAGGTTCTGCACACACTGAAATACTGCCGGGCGTTGGGCATGTGC
Source organism: Halomonas sp. KG2 (assembly GCA_030440445.1). Lineage (NCBI taxonomy): Bacteria > Pseudomonadati > Pseudomonadota > Gammaproteobacteria > Oceanospirillales > Halomonadaceae > Halomonas > Halomonas sp. KG2. The sequence goes on from CP098528.1 coordinate 1,043,119, forward strand.
CCCACCGTGAAGAGGAAGCTGTGGTGGTTCACTATGTTAGAGAATTTATTGAGCGGCTTACGCCATAAAACGACCGTTACACAAGGAAATGTGAGGAACGCTATGCGCTTGCGAATTTTATCCGACCTTCATTTGGAGTTTTTTGATGGGGGACGTGAATTGCCAGAAGTAGAGGCCGATCTCATTATTTTGGCGGGTGATATTCACCAGAAAACGGAAGGGCTTGCCTGGGCCAGACAACAGTTTCCAGAAATGCCTATTTTATATGTGCTGGGCAACCATGAGTTTTACGGTACCTGCATGCCGCTACTTCGTGAAGAGCTCACCATCGAAGCCAAGCGCTACAATATTGAGTTGCTAGATAATCGAGCGGTGACTATCGGGGGAGTGCGTTTTTATGGCACCACGTTATGGACTGATTTTGCGCTCTATGCCGATGACCCAACGCACAACCCAGCAGAGACCGACGCTGAAGCGTTACGTTACATGCCCGATTTTAGCATCGTGACAACAGCTCCAGATCAGGTCTTTACCCCTCAAGCTAGCCAAGAATTACACGTTGAAGCACTTGCTTGGCTTAGTAACGAGCTTGAGCAACCCTTTGATGGGCCACGCGTTGTTATTAGCCATCACGCACCTTTACACCGCTGCATTCCCGAACAGTATCTGGGCGATGCATTGTCCCCAGCTTTTGCCTCCCACCTGCCTCAATTGATGGGCAAGATGGACCTATGGGTGCATGGCCATGTCCATGAACCCGTCGATACCTTATGTAACGGCACGCGTGTCATCGCTAACCCAGGCGGTTATCCCGATGAGTTTACGCCAGCTCTATTTGAACCGAGCTTGGTGGTTAACGTTGATTTATAGGTTATTGAATTATCCTTCAATAAACCCTTTCGCTCTTGGATCCTGCATATAAGCAACATTGAGTCGCCGCCAAGGCGTTGGTTGATGATCGGCAAAGAATAAATGTCCAGGCGACAGGGTAACTTTCCAGTCATCAGCCAGTTCACTCAATCGTTCAGATGTTATCGCTGCCGGTGGCTTTGCCCACACAAACATCCCGCCGGTAGGCTCGGTATAAACATCCCAATTAGCACGTTTGAGCATCGCAAGCGCCAGGGACATGTGGTTGGCAAGCCTAGCACTTAACCGCTCCGTCAGCTTTCGGTAGCTACCGTTTTGAAGCATGGTGGTAATGACTTGCTCTGCAAAGCGTGAAGAAGAAATGCTGGTTAGCATTTTGATATCGACAATGCGTTGCACCATTGAAGAAGGCGCTGCGATATAACCAACGCGCAGCGAAGAGGAGAGGCTTTTTGAAAAACTGCCCAAGTAAATAACCCGGCTAAGGCCATCTAACGCGGCTAAGCGAGCACTTGGCGTATGTTGAAAGTCTGCGTATATATCATCTTCTATCAGTTTGAAATCGTACTGCTCGGCTAATTGTAATAAGCGATGCGCAATGGTGGGCGTTAACGTTCCCCCTGTGGGGTTTTGAAAAACGCTGTTGGTATAAAAAAGTGTTGGCCGATGCTCTGCAAGTAATTCTTCTAAGCGTTCAAGATCAGGGCCGTCGGCTAAGCGAGGCACGCCGATAACACGAACGCGTTGCAGATGTAGCAGGCCAAATAGGTTGTAATAGCCTGGTGATTCCACGAAGACAACGTCTCCGGGTTCGAGAAGCAAGCGCACCAATAAATCTAGCGAATGACTGCTGCCGCTGGTGGTGACAATTTGCTGATGATTTGCCGTGATCGCTAAAAGCCGAAGTCGCTCTTGTATTAAGTGCCGTAACGCCGTGGGGCCTTGGGGGGTACTGTATTCAAAAATGTCCGCGCGATTCATGCGCGCAACTTGGCGGATCGCATAGGTTAAATCATCGCTCTCCCGCCAATGACTGGGTAACCAGCCACATCCAAGGGGCAGGGCCGTCTCATCAGCACTAAAAAGCCCCCAAAGCCCGTTGGTCACTTCCTGCAGTGGGCTGGAAACTGTTTGGTGCTCACTTGGTGGACTATCGGCAACAAAAAATCCTGCCCCCGGTTTTGAACGGACCAACCCTGACGCGATTAAACGCTCGTAAGCTTCAATAGCCGCATTGCGGCTAACGTGATGTGTCGCAGCTAAATAGCGAATAGAGGGTAGGCGGCTGCCATTACCAGGTTTGTTTTGTTTAATCCAAGTGCTGATCGCCTCTTCAAGTTGCTGTGCAATAGGCGTATTGGCATGCCGATCAACTTTTAACTTCATATATAGTCCTGCTGGATCAACTGTTCATTAAAAAATCGGAACAGTGCCTCAATAATAGTGGCCCAGTGTATCTTACCCCGCTTGAATAAGCGTGCGAGCTTTATGGTTCTTTTAGCAATCTCAAGTGAGTTAATGCATGAACCAGTACAGCGCAGCCCGCCTTGCTTTCGGGCTATGTATGATCACCACGGCCGTTAATTTGCAGGCACCGCTATATGGTGCGTTGGCAGCGCAAGGCGGGGTTGGTGTTGGTGCCACGACAATTGCTTTTGCCTGTTACGTCGCAGGGGTGATGCCTGTATTGCTGGGGCTTAATGGCTTGGCCGAGCGGGTAGGTTACAAAGCAATCATTGTCACTGCGTTACTGCTTAATATGCTGGCCACTTCCCTGATGCTAATAGCGCCTGGCATCGTAATGCTCGGCGTGGCGCGTTTTCTACTTGGGGTGGGGACCGCGCTGGCATCCGCGGTGGCGCCAGCCTATATGCAACAATTATGGCAAGGCGATGATAAACAAGCTTCTACCAGTTACGTCACGATTAGCAGCGCGCTTGGGTTCGGTTTAGGGGCTGCGGTGACTAGCGTTTTTATCGTTACTACGCCTAGCTTAACGCCCCCCAGTTTGTGGTTATATCTATGTATTAGCGCTTTGGCATTAATAGGCGTGTTGACGCTGCGAAAAAGCATGCCTAGTGGGCCGAAAGGCAGCATGTTACGTTTGCCCAGTTACCCAAAAGGGGCTATTCGATTTGGCTTTGCGATTTTAATTGCCTGGGCCACAGTGGGGTTGGTAATTGCCATATTGCCTTCCGCATTAGAGCAGCATGGTTTAAGCGTTTGGAGTGGTTTCGCGGTTTTCGGTATTTGCAGCTGTGGCGTGTTATTTCAACCCTGGGCCAGAAAGTTGTCGTCATATCGGTCTACGTTATTGGGACTTGCGATTCTGCCCCCGGCTTATGGGCTGATTGCTTGGGGAGCTATCGCGGGGCACTTACCCATATTACTACTAGGCACGGTCATGGCTAGCAGCGCCTGTTACGGCTTTATTTATCTGGGTGGGTTAAGTGGTGTGTTAGCCGTGGCTGGCCCATCTGCTACCCAAGCGAGCGCTGGATATTTTCTAATGGCCTACATTGGTTTCAGTATTCCTGTGGTCACAACGGGAGTGCTTATCGATGCCCTAGCCTGGATTTCTCATAGTACCTCAGCCAGTACCGCACTCAGGCTGTAACACCGCTAAACACCTACTGGCTCGACTTACATCGGCTATTTTTTAACCACTTTCCGTCCTTCAGACACACTTCCCCCTTTCCCCCATTGCGTCGGGCCGGGGGCGCCCGAGCAGTCAGTTCGGCACCAACCGCCTGACCAGATCGGATAGCGCCGTTTTATAGGGGTAGCTGTCACTCATCAACACCCGGATGCGGCGCGTATTGCGGAGGATGACCGCGCCTACTTTGATGAGCTTGAGCCTCAGGTTGCTTGGACTCATGCGCGCGAAGGGCGTGTGCTTCAGGTAAGTCCGTAACCGCTCGAACAGCGTATAAGCGAAGCCCGACAAGATCAGCCGCCACTGATTGGCCCACCAGTGCGTGCTGGAGGTCCGGTCAGCAAACAGGCTCAGTTGTTGATCCTTGATCCGGTTCTCCATGTCACCCCGGGCACAGTACTGCTCGTAGTAAAGCTTGAAGCCGTCATCGTAACGAGAGCTGATGATAAACCGGGGATTAGAGCCTAACTCACCTTCTTCTAGGCGGGCCACCACCCAGCGTGGGTATTTCCAGGAGCGGGCTTGATACTGGAAGCGGAACGTCCCCGCTACTTTCCCTCCCACCTGCCATTGGGTCTTGCGCACCAGCATCATGGGGACGTCCACTTCCTTGAGCAGCCGGCTGTTCTTTGCGATTCCCACGATGTAGTCGACGTGATGCCGATCACACCAGTTCAGCATCCGGGGACGACAAAAGTGGCTATCACCTCGTAACACGATGCGCGTATCGGGCCAGTATTGACGGATAAAGCGTACCAGTAAGGCGAGGATCGCCCAGCTATGGCGGCTGTCGCTGCGGTCACTGGTGCGCAGATAGCTCACCAGTAAGTGGCGCCCACAGAAGACATACAGTGGGAAGTAGCAGTGGTGATCGTAATAACGGTTAAAGAACTTGCCGGGTTGCTCGCCATGCACGGGGATGTCGGTGCCATCAAAGTCCAGCACGATCTCCTTGGGTGGTTCGTCATGCTGTTCAATGAAGTGATGCCACAGCAACTCATGGGCCTTCACTATTGCTTGCCGATCGGCGTTCTGCTCCACCCGGCACAGCGTCGACTTGCCTGCCAGCGTATCCTCTTCATCGAGCGCTGTCTGAAGGGCCTGATCATAGCGCAGGGCCTCATGGTCGTTGAAATCTTCATAGCCAGCGGCGACACCGAACACCCGCTGACGAACCAACGTGTCGAGCTTATGACGAACCTGTTCCGGTGAGCGGGGATCATGAAGCACGGCGGCCAAGCGGCGTGTTAGGCGATGCTGTTTATCGACTTCACGAAGCAGGAGTAATCCGGCGTCCGACGTAATGTGGCCCCCGGAGAAGTCGGCTTCAATTTGGCGGCGAGAGAGTGGCGAGAAGGTCAGCTTTTCAGGTACCATTTTGGAAGCGGCTGTTGGTGTTGGTTTTTGGTGTAAGGCCCTGAAACGTTAACACTTTCAGCCGCTTTCTTTTATACCCTGTGAGAAATCCGGGCTAGGGCATAGCGCGGCATTAACGCTGTTTGGAGTTGCCTTATTGGGGGGAGTTGTCGCAACACTCTGGTTAGTTATCCAGAATCAACGAGAGTACCGCCCAGTGCTAATGGATTAGGCTGGCTGTGTGGTTCTTTAAGCAAATAGCTGACGAAAAATTTAGTGGCGTTTTATATGCTGAGACTATTTAACAATAGTTGAAAGTTGCTGGCGTAGAGGCTTTGTTAGAGTCAGTGAGTTGAGGGAGTTTAAACCAGCTAAAACCTTATAGCACAAAGAGAAGCGTGGTTATCCCCGAAACAGCACTGATCATCATACTGATAAAAACAACGCAGCAATGGAGCGCCACTAATGAGTGATACTAAGTTCGCCCAACAGGGTATGTCTTTTCGTGAAAGTGTCGAGCACATGGTGGATCACGCCATCGACATCATGGAACTGGAAGAGGGCATTGGAAACGCTCTGAAGGTATGCCAGAGCGTAGTGCAGGTATCATTTCCGATTGATATCGATGGCAAGATTGAAATGTTTACGGGCTGGCGAGCCACCCATAGTGATCACCGTCTGCCCTCAAAAGGCGGTATTCGTTTTGCGATGATGGTCGATCAGGACGAAGTTGAGGCTCTGGCGGCGCTGATGACTTATAAATGCGCGATTGTCGACGTACCGTTCGGTGGTTCTAAGGGTGGGCTGATCATTGATCCGAGCAAGTACACTCAAAAACAGCTGGAAGCCATTACACGGCGTTTTGCGCGCGAGCTGATCAATAAGGGGTATCTAAGCCCTGCTACCAACGTTCCTGCCCCTGATATGGGCACCGGGCCGCGTGAAATGGGCTGGATGGTAGATACCTACCGCCAGATGTTTCCTAATGACATCAACTACATGGGGGCGTTAACCGGGAAACCGGTCGAACATGGTGGTGTGCGAGGGCGCAATGAGGCGACCGGACGTGGGGTACAGTATGCGTTGCGCGAACTTTTCCGTCATCCAGAAGAAATCCAGCGTTGTGGTCTGTCTGGTAGCTTGGCTGGCAAACGTGTCGTGGTGCAGGGGTTAGGCAATGTGGGCTATCACGCCGCGCATTTTCTGCAAACCGAAGATGAGTGCTTGATTACTGCGATCATCGAACGTGATGGCGCCTTGGTTAACGACGGTGGTTTAGATGTTAAGGCTGTGCGTGAGTATATTGCTGAGACCGGTGGGGTTAAGGGATATCCGGCGGCTGAGTACCAAGAAGATGGCAGTAAGGTGTTAGAACGTGTCTGCGATATTCTTATTCCAGCGGCATTGGAAGGCGTTATCAATGCCGAGAATGCACACCATATCCAGGCGCCGCTTATTGCTGAAGCTGCCAATGGCCCGATTACCTATGAAGCAGATAAAATTCTTCAACAGCGGGGGATCGAGATTATCCCCGATGCTTACTGCAACGCCGGTGGCGTAGTGGTGTCCTATTTTGAGTGGATTCGCAATCTGAATCACGTTCGCTTTGGCAGGCTCGATAAACGTTTCCATGAAGCACGTGGTCAGCACATTATTCAGGCGATTGAAGAATCAACGGGCCATAAGGTGCCAGATCATCTGGCTGATGAGCTAGCCCGCGGCGCCGATGAGTTTGATCTAGTACGTTCTGGTTTGGACGACACCATGCGTTTGGCGCTGCAAGAGATCATTCGCACCCGTAATGAAAACCCGAAAGTTAACGACTACCGCATGGCGGCCTATCTGATCGCTATCGAGAAAGTTGCCCGCCACTACCGCGATATTGGTGTTTAACAGACTGTTATGTTTTCAAGCGGTTTATAACGGTAGAACTGGTACTCTAAGCGGCCCACAGGCCGCTTTTTAATGTGGCGCGATTAAGCGTGTTTTTTCACTAACTGCCCGCAGGAAGGCGCTGCCCAGCGATCATCTTCGGTGAAGACCACATCGCAGACGACCGGTGAGTAAATGTGGCGTACTTCTTCATCAATTTGCTGGCGTAGGGCATCCTGATGGGCAAGCGTAGACTCATGCAGTGCTTTGGGTAGCACCACATGGACCATGATATATAGCAGGCGGCCAGGGCGTACCATGCGCACCCGTACTTCCTGGGTGTCGATATCCGCAAGTCCACGAGCAACCGCCTGACGCACAGGCTCGGCGATTGTTTCATCGGGCGTTTTATTGAGCAGTTCTCGCAGTGCCTGGGAGGCCATGCGTACCGGTACGCCAAGGCATAGCAACACCACGGCCATCACCAGCAGTGAATCGACATAAGGTACGATACCCCGCCAGTCTAGGCGCTCAAACAGCATCACCAAGCAGAACGCTGCTAACACGGCAGCCGAGATAACACTGTTCACCAGCCAGTTAAGCTTGTCTGCAGCCACCAGCGGGCTACTAACGTGGCGCTGACTGCGGTGCATTACCCAAGCGGTGAGCGAGCAAGCGGCGGTGGCAAACAGTGCGTAGATAACCGCAAGCCCCGCTGAGATCTCCCGTCCACCTGTCAGTAACGCAGCGATGGCGTCCACCAACGCAAAGATGGAAACGCCTAATATCAATAAACCTTTGCATAGATTTACCAGCGACTCGAAGTAGCTGTAGCCAAATGGGTAGGACTCGCTATCGGGTCGGCTGGCTAACTTGCTGACTTTGATGGTGACCAGCGCTACGCTAAAGTAGATAAGGTTAAATAACCCATCCAGCAAAATAGCCTGGGAGTTAGATGCCAGTGTCGCAGTGATACCTGCACACCCAATCAGCAGCGCCATAAAGGCAGAAAACGCTAAGGTGCTGGATTCTGTTTTCACGAACGTTTGCTCCAATATTACCTACCCAAGAGGCTGGCAAGCATAGCAATATCAGTGGTCGCAATGTCAGTGATTTGTTTATAGCGAAAATCGCCGCCTAATTTAGGCGACGATTTTATTAACAGATTGCCCTGAATAAGGCTGGAATTGATTCCTGAGCCAGGAATGTCTACGAAGTTAATGAAAATAGCGTTGGCATTTTTTGCGCTTCTTGTTGAATGTTGTCGTCGACCGGTGTGTCGTAAGTCTTGAGCAGATAGCCCAATACCGAATAAAACCCCACCATAGCAATTAGGTCGATAACGGCCTTGCGTCCGATAGCATCTGCGAGTTCTGCTTCTTGCTCAGGGGACAGCATTCGCTGGTCAAACAATGCATCCACCGCGTCGACGATAAGACCATCAACGCCTTCGGGGCGAGTTCTAATGGCGTCGATTCGTGCAGTGGAGAATCCTAGAGCGAGTGCCCGGCTAACGTGATGAGCCCACTCGTAACGTGACCCCATGCGCAGGCCCGCGCGAAGAATCACCACCTCGGTTAATTCTGGCCCTAAGGCATTTTCCTTAACAACATGCTGGCGCAAAGGTGCCCAGGCTTTGAGTAAAGCCGGGTGATGGGCCATGGTGCGATAGACATTAAGCGCACCGGCAAAGTCCTCGCGTAATTCAGCGACTTCGTTTGGCCAATCGGCATCAGCAATAGGCGGGCAGGGAGAGGGCGTCATGGGTGAGCTCCATTCAGATAGGGGACGTGCCATCACTCGGCGATGGCGGCGTTGATGGCGTCGGCAATACGCTCAATGATTAGGTCGACTTCATCCGGGGAAATAATATAAGGCGGTGCCAGCAAAATATGGTCGCCGTGAATGCCATCAATGGTGCCGCCCATAGGATAGCTGATCAGTCCACGCGCCATGGCTTGCCGCTTAATCTTGGCGTGGATCTTTCGGCTCGGATCGAAAGGTGTTTTAGTGTCCCGGTCCGCAACCAGCTCGATACCGCGAAACAGCCCTCTTCCCCGGATGTCGCCGACATAAGGGGATGCACCGAGAACGTCTTCCAAACCGCTGTGTAATCTCGCGCCCATGGCGTTTACATTGGCAAGTGTCTCGGGACGCGCAATGATTTCAACCACTTTGCTAGCGGCTGCCGCGGCAACAGGGTGGCCGATGTAAGTATGCCCGTGCTGGAACAGGCCAGAACCGTTGGCGAAGCTGTCGTAAATTTTGCCGGACAGCATCACTGCGCCGATCGGCTGATAACCCCCGCCCAAGCCTTTGGCTATGGTGACGATATCCGGTATGACGTCGTCTTGCTCGCAGGCGAAGACCGTGCCGGTGCGACCCATGCCGCACATCACTTCGTCGAGGATCAGTAGTACGCCATATTTGTCGCAAACCGCACGTACACGTTTAAAGTAATCCGCGACAGAAGCGACAGCACCAAGGGTGGCACCTACAACGGGCTCGGCAACGAACGCCATCACTTCTTCAGGGCCAAGTTCCAGAATTTTTGCTTCGAGTTCGTCGGCAAGCCGAATAGCGTAAGCCTCTGGCGATTCATCGGCGCCTTTTTCACGATAGGCATAGCAGGGGGAGACATGATGAGTTTCTGGCAGGATGGGCTGAAACTGCTTACGCCGCATCGCATTGCCACCGGTTGCCAGCGCACCAATCGTGTTGCCGTGGTAACTCTGACGCCTAGCAATGATGTGTCTACGCTGGGGGGCACCAATTTCCACGAAGTACTGCCGTGCCATCTTCAGCGCCGTTTCAACGGCCTCTGACCCACCTGACACGAGATAGACGTAATTCAATCCTTCAGGTGCCAAATTGACGAGTTTTTCAGCAAGCGCTTCAGCAGCGTCGGTGGTGAAAAACGAGGTGTGTGCGTAGCAGAGGTTATCAATTTGAGCGCGCATCGCCGCCAGTACTTCCGGATGAGCGTGCCCCACACTGGTGACCGCAGCGCCTCCTGAGGCATCTAGATATCGGCGCCCAGTGGTGTCTGTAATGTAGACGCCTTGCGCCGACGCGGCATGGGGTAGTGTTGGGCCGATACTGCGATGAAGAATACGAGTCATGGAAACGGTTCCTTAGGGTCACTTAGCGATGTGAGCACGCCATAAGGAGAAGATTGGCACAGTTTGATTTATGAGTGCAACAGTTGAATCATTTGTATTTTTAGTAAAACATATAGATCATTGTTTTTTTACAACAGTAACGTTTAAATCGGCGGCTGTTTTAACAAGCCGTATAAGAGGCAACACGCATGCCGCAGCGCGACCCTTTAAGGGAGCAGATTATCGCCCAGTACGATGCCATGTCGCCGCAGCTCCAGCAGGCAGCTCGCTACGTGCTGGAACACCCTGATGAGGTGGCACTGGTTTCTATGCGCGAGTTGGCGCGCCATGCAGCGGTGCAGCCTGCCACCATGACGCGGCTTGCAAAGTTCCTGGGCAAGCAAGGATACGATGATATTCGCGAGCACTATGTGGCAGCGCTGCGGCGAGGAAGTGATGGTTTTGCCGCTAAGGTTCGCCAGCGAAACGAGGGGGCTAGAGCCTCGGCCAACGGCAATATCGCCGCGCATATGCTGCATGGGCTGAGTGCTCAGATTTCCCGGCTCTGTGAGCCTGACTCACTGCAACGGTTGGAAGCCATCGCTAATACGCTGAAATCGGCGAGAAAAGTGTATGTGCTAGGCTTGCGCTCATGCCACTCCGTGGCGTGGCATTTCCATTACGTTATGTCATTGTTGGGGGACCGCTCGGTCCACCTAGATGGGCCGGCGGGAACCGGCGGCGATGCGCTCGTTCGCGCCACACCCGAAGATGTCATGCTGGTTATCTCCGTCAAACCTTATGCAGTAGCGACACTGGAACTGACGCAGTTGGCAAAAGACAAGGGGCTGACGATTCTGTCGATCACCGATAGTGAAGTATCGCCACTGGTAGGGATGTCAGAGCAGACGATTTTTTGCCCCACGGAAAGCGACAGCTTTTTCCATACGTTAACGCCCGCCTTAGCCATCTCCGAAGTACTGTGCACCTTATTGGCAGAAGATGATCGATCACAGGCACTCGATGCGTTGCAGCGGGCAGATGAACATTTCTTGAGCCTGAATACCTACGCGAGCGCTATTCCTCGCCGGGAGTGACGCCATCGTAAAGCCACTGTCAGTTACCCCTCCACCCATACCTCCTCGCCCCTAAACGCGACTTTCCAGGTACGCAGCTTGACGTCCTCATCCTCTAAGCATTGGCCATCTTCAAGGCGAAAATGCTGCTTATAGAGTGGCGAGGCAACCACAGGGCTGCCTTTAACATCACCGATAATGCCGCGGGCAATGACGTTAGCGTTAGAAAACGGATCAAAGTGGTCGAGTGCGTAGAGTTCTTTCTCCTGTCCTTGGGAGCGCTGCCTCGGTAAGTAGAAAATGGCCACTTGGGCTGGGCCTTCTGACGTGTTCAACCAAGCAGCGACGCCAGAAAATGCCACTAGGTCAGCTTTAGCGCAGAGCGGCTGCCAGGTGTCGGTGCTCACGATGTGTTTGAGTGCGGTCGCGGTCATCAGTTACCTCATTAACGTTGTCTGGTTTGCGAATATGTAGTGTTTAAGCAGGGCATTAGTGCTTAAGCGGGACGAAGCTGGCCGCGCTCGGACGTCATAATGATTGACGGGTCGGGACGCGCATCGTTGACGAAGCTACGGAAGCGTTTGAGTTTGCCTGGGTCGCTGATGGCGTTGGCCCATTCGCACTGGTAGCTATCGACAACATGCTGCATTTGCCGCTCCAGCTCGCTATTAATGCCTAAGCTGTCTTCCAGAATCACCTCTTTGAGGTACTCCAGGCCGCCGTCGAGATTTTCGCGCCATACGGAGGTGCGCTGCAGTCGGTCGGCGGTGCGTACATAAAACATCAAGAAGCGGTCAATGGTGCGGTAGAGCTGCTCGTCGTCCAGGTCAGTGGCGAGCAGCTCAGCGTGGCGAGGGCGCATGCCACCGTTGCCGCACACGTAGAGGTTCCAGCCGTTTTCGGTGGCGATAATACCGATATCCTTGCTCTGAGCCTCGGCGCATTCCCGGGTACAGCCTGAAACACCAAACTTAATCTTGTGGGGCGCGCGCAGGCCTTTGTAGCGATTTTCCAGTTTGATGGCCATGCCGACGCTGTCCTGCACACCGTAGCGACACCACGTGCTGCCGACACAGGACTTCACCGTGCGTAGTGATTTGCCATAGGCGTGGCCGGTTTCAAATCCTGCCTCAATGAGCTCGCCCCAGATAGCGGGGAGGTCTTCTAAACGTGCGCCGAACAGATCGATGCGCTGGCCGCCGGTGACTTTGGTGTAAAGCTGGTACTTCTGGGCCACTTGCCCGAGCACGACTAACTTATCGGGAGTGATTTCACCGCCTGCAATGCGCGGCACCACAGAGTAGGTACCGTTTTTCTGCATGTTGGCCATAAAGGTGTCGTTGGTATCCTGCAGAGGAATATGCGCCGCGTCGGTGATCGGCTCATTGAAGCAGGAGGCCAGAATAGACGCCACAGCGGGCTTGCAGATGTCGCAGCCCAGGCAGTGGGTGTCTTGATTGCTGTGTTTTGCGATCAATTCGCTGAAGGTTTTGATGCCTTCTACGCGCACAATATCGTAAAGCTCCTGGCGGGTATGGGCGAAGTGCTCGCAAATCGATTTATCGACTTCGACACCGCGGGCTTCCAGTTCGTGGTCAACCACGCTTTTGAGCAGCGCTGTGCAGCCGCCGCAGCCGGTGCTTGCTTTGGTGGCTGCTTTGACACCGCCTAGATCCACTGCGCCAGCGTCAATAGTGGCGCAAATATCGCCTTTAGTGACGTTGTGGCAAGAGCAGATGGAGGCGGTTTCCGGCAGCGCACCGGGGCCGAGAGTGGGGGCGGCGCCGCTGCTTTGGGGCAGAATCAATGAGGCAGGCTCGTCGGGTAACTCAATGCCATTGGCGTAGTACTGCAACAGCGTGTCGTAGACGCTGTTATTGCCCACCAGCATGGCGCCGAGCAGCTTTTTACCGTCGCTAGAGACCACCAGCTTGCGATACTCCTGCTTGATCGGATCTAAGTAGCGGAACATTCGCGCGCCAGGATTTTGGTTGCCATGGGCGTCACCTATCGAGCCCACATCCACGCCCAGCAGCTTGAGCTTGGTGCTCATATCCGCGCCGCCAAACTGGGTATCGCCACCGGTCAGCGTCGAAAACGCTGCTTTGGCCATTTGATAACCGGGGGCGACCAGACCAAAAATGCTCTGGTTCCATAGCGCCACTTCACCAATCGCCAGAATGGCCGGGTCGCTGGTGAGGCACTGGTTATCCACTACCACGCCGCCGCGCTCACCAATTTCCAGGCCGCAGTCACGGGCCAACTGGTCGCGGGGGCGAATACCTGCCGAGAACACAATCAGGTCGGTTTCCAGTACTTTGTCGTCTTGAAAAACCATGCGGTGGCGGCTCGACTTGCCATCTTCAATACGCTGAGTCGCTCGCTCGGTGAGCACCTGTACGCCTAGAGCTTCAATTTTTTCGCGCAGTAGCTCACCGCCTTCGTTATCCACCTGCATCGGCATTAGGCGTGAGGCGAACTCCACCACGGCCGTATCCAGGTTCAACCCGCGCAGGGCATTGGCCGCTTCAAGGCCCAGCAAACCTCCGCCAACCACCACGCCGGTGGTGGCGTTTTCGGCGGCGGCCTGAATGGCGTCTAGGTCGTCCAAGGTGCGGTACACCAAACAACTATCGCGGTCGTTACCGGGAATCGGCGGCACAAAGGGGAACGAGCCGGTAGCCAGCACCAGGCGGTCGTAAGGGTAACGGCCTTGTTCGGTGACCACCTCTTGTGAGTTGCGGTCGATCTCAATAACGGCTTCGCTTGTGCGCAGTTCAACGCCGCTGGTGGCGTAGTAATCCGCTTCGCAAAGCGCGAGCGAATCGGCATCGCGGCCGCTGAAGTATTCAGAGAGATGTACACGGTCATAAGCGCGATGGCGCTCTTCGCCAAACACGGTGACCTGATAGCGCTCAAGGGCGCCGTTATCGACGAGCTGCTCGACCAGGTGGTGGCCGACCATGCCATTACCAATAATAATAAGCTGCTGTTGGGTAGACATTTAAGCCGCCTCCGACGTTGTAGAAGAAGAGTGTTTTGAAGAAGATTGTTTTGAAGAGAGCTCAGAAGAATCAGGACTGTGTATAGATGCCGCTTCGCGTAGCGCCTCGACATCAGCACCACCAAAGAGTAGGGCTTGGCGGTAAGCGTTGAGATCGGTGCCCGCGAGCGCCTGCTCGAAGTACCAGGGGCCTTGGCTGGTGTCGCCGTAAAGCACCGCGCCTTCTATCTGGCCGTTGCGCAGCAGCAGGCGGCGATAGTCGCCGCGCTCAAGGTCGTGGTAATTCAGTACTTCATGCTCGGCGCTGGCCTCGGTGGGGCCAAAAGCGTAGAGCGCTACACCACTGATTTTGAGTTTGGTGGCGCTGGGGGCATCTGCGTAGCCTTGGGAATGCGTGCCGCACAGCGTCGCGGCGAGCACTTCTACCTGTCGCCAGATCGGCTCCACTAAACCGTAGGTGGTGCCCTCGAATTGGCAGCATTCGCCCAGCGCTGAGATCGTCGGGTCGCTGGTGGTGAGCCATTCGTCCACCACAATCGCTTGATCCGTGCGCAGACCTGCCTGGCGGCCAAGTTCCGCATTAGGGGTAATGCCCGCAGCAACGATCACGCTGGAGGTGTTCAACTGGCGGCCATCGGCGAGATGCACCTTGGTGACCCGGCCCTGGCCATCACTCTCTAGCCGCGCTAGCTGCACGCCAGTGATGATCTGTAAACCGCGCTGAGTGAGAGTGTCTTTAAGCAGGTGGGCGGCAGTTGCATCCAACTGGCGGTTCATCAGCCGCTCGCTGCGCTGGAGCACGCTTACGTTGATGCCGCTGCCGCGTTTACGTAACCCCTCAGCCGCTTCAAGACCCAGTAGGCCACCGCCAATCACCACTGCATCACCACCCTTTTGAGCAATGGCTTCTAGTGATTCGGCATCTTGCAGGTCGCGAAAGCCGTGTACGCCCTCAAGCTCAATACCAGGAATGTCGGGCAGCGCTGGGTGCGACCCGGTGGCGATGACTAAATGATCGTAATCAAGCGATCGGCCGCTATCCGTGGTCAATGTTTGGCTTGCGCGATCAAGCGTCTCGACCTTTTCACCCAGTATCAGCGTGACGCCCTGGTCGGCGTACCACTGGGCATCGCGCAGGGAAAGTGCCTCCTGCTGCATTTCACCGGCCAGCAGTGGCGAAAGCAGAATACGGTTGTAGGCAGGGGTTGGCTCTGCACCAATCACCGTGATTCGCTGGGGGTGTGTGGGCTGTTTTACCAATGCCTCAATTAGGCGGTGGCTTGCCATACCATTGCCAATGATCACCAGATGGACGTTTTGATGATCGTTGGGCGAGCACCGGGAAGTGGTTTCCATGGGGGGCTCCTCTATGTCTTTGCGGCTGCTTGAGCACCAAACAAAAAACGCCCCTGTCTCGCACCTCTTTGCAAAGCATTGCAAAAGCGTACGTAACAGGGGCGTCGTTGCCCGATAGCGTCTTTTTAAACGCGCGACAACCGCCATTGGCTGCCAACTGATTAAAAACCTTACGCTGTCTGAAGCAAAGAGCTGGCCAACTGGCCATCTAGCATGTTTTTTTAAATAACTTCAGCTATTTAGATGTGATTGGTGGAAGGTCGGTGACACGACTCTTCGGATAGGCTGCACGGTGATGGTGCGAAAAGGGCGGTGGCGTGCACTCTCACACACCGTTTAGCGTGTGCAGAGTGTAAAAAAGAACGTCGTGAAATGGTTTTTTATTTTTTAAGTTTTTGTTTTTAAATTATTAAATTTAGATTAATCAGTTTTCGGCTTGGCTTTTGCAGTTTCCAAGGCAATAAGTAAGTTAACAAGCAATAAGCACTCATTGCTAGGCGATGGCAGAGAACAATTCCAAAGCTATTAGAAAAATAACGAGTCGTTAGAAAATGTGTAGCTGTTAGAGATTTGGCAGATGTAAAAGTCTGTAGTGGTAAAAACTAGTTTGCACCGCTGAAGGTGCGCTGTGGCAACGACGTCCAGCCCTCTTCTCTCAATGCGTTTATAAAGCGCATTAGAGAACGGGACTGGGCGTTTTTTTATGCTCGGCATTTATATACGTATATACGGCGTTCAGGCTCGACCCGAGGAGGTGTTATGCGAGGGGCAAAAGCAGGGCAGCAGTCCACAACGACGCAGCAAGCCAAAACCACATGCCCCTACTGCGGCGTTGGCTGTGGCGTGACGGCAACTGTTGAAGCGGGCACGCTGAGCGCTGTCGAGGGCGATCGCGAGCATCCGGCTAACTACGGGCGTCTGTGCGTCAAAGGTTCTGCGCTACATGAAACCTTGGGACAACAGGGGCGGTTGACGCACCCGCGTGTAGATGGGGTTGAAGTCTCCTGGGATACCGCCCTAAGCACCACTGCCGAACGCTTAAACATTCTGCGGGCCGAGTATGGCAACCATAGCGTGGCAGCGTATCTTTCCGGCCAGTTGTTAACTGAGGATTACTACGTTGCCAATAAGCTATTTAAAGGCTTTTTGGGCACGCCCCATTTAGATACTAACTCGCGGTTGTGTATGGCCTCGGCGGTGGTTGGTTACAAGCGCGCCTTCGGCGCGGATGCGGTGCCGTGTAACTACGAAGATTTGGAAGAGGCGGAACTGATCGTGCTGGTGGGGTCCAACTTGGCTTGGAATCATCCGGTGCTCTATCAGCGGATTAAGGTTGCTAAAGAGCGCAATCCGCTGATGCGTTTGGTGGTGATCGACCCACGAGTCACCGATAGCTGTGAAATAGCCGATCTCTATCTGGGGATTAAGCCAGGCAGCGATGCTTACCTGTTTAATGGCCTGCTGGCGTGGATGGCGCAGCGTCGCAAGCTCGATACCCTCTATCTTGAGCGCCACACCGAAGGGGTTGACGATGCCCTGGCGGCGGCTCAGCAAACCGCGGGCTCGGTAGCGGAGGTAGCGGCGGCTTGTGATGTCGACCCCGAGCGCCTGGAAACCTTCTACTACTGGTTCGCCAGTCAACTGCATGTGGTCACGCTTTACTCCCAGGGCGTCAACCAGTCTTCAAGCGGTACCGATAAGTGCAACGCAATTATTAACTGCCACCTGGCTGGCGGCAAAATCGGTTTGCCGGGGGCTGGGCCGTTCTCGATTACTGGCCAGCCCAATGCCATGGGAGGGCGCGAAGTGGGCGGGCTTGCCAACCAGTTAGCCGCGCATATGGATTACCACACCCCAGGCGCCCCGGATTTGGTCAGCCGCTTCTGGGCTACCCACAGCCTTACACCGATCCTGCCGGAAGAGCCTGGTTATAAAGCAGTGGAGCTGTTTGAGGCCATTGAGCGTGGCGAAATAAAAGCGCTGTGGGTGATGGCCACCAATCCCGCCATCAGCCTTCCCGATGCTGCGCGGGTGCGTGCTGCGCTGGAAAAGTGCCCGCTGGTGATTGTTTCCGAGTGCGCTGCCCATACTGACCTGCTGCCTTATGCCGATATCGTGCTGCCTGCCTCGGGGTGGTCGGAAAAAGATGGCACCGTTACTAACTCCGAGCGGCGTATTTCTCGCCAGCGGGGCATGCTGCCGCCACCAGGTGAGGCTCGTCATGACTGGTGGATTCTCTGCGAGGTGGCCAAACGCCTGGGGTTTGCTGAGGCGTTTAACTACGCGCATCCCTGGGAGATTTTCGACGAGCACGCCAAGCTCTCTGGGTTTGAAAACGGTTCGGTGCCTGATAGCCCGCAGCGGTTGTTTGATATCTCAGGCTTAATAGGGTTGGGCCGGGAGGGTTACGACGCCTTAGCACCCATTCAATGGCCGGTCACGAAAGCCACACCCCATGGCACTGCTCGGCTGTTTGAGGATGGCGAATTTGCCACCGCCAATGGTCGCGCCAAGCTGCTGGCGATCAAGCCCCAAGGGCCTGAACAGGCGCTGAGTGCCGCTTACCCGCTGCGGCTGAACACTGGCCGGATTCGTGATCAGTGGCACACCATGACCCGCACCGCTCGTTCACCGCGGTTAATGAATCACCGTGCCGAACCCTTTATGGATGTGCATCCAGAGGATGCCCGCACTGCCGGTGTTATGGATCAAGGGCTGGCGGTGTTAACCGCCGCGAAAGGTGAGTTTCGCGCTCGGGTGCGGGTCTCCAATGCCCAGCGCCGTGGTGAGGTCTTTGTACCCATCCACTGGACTGACTGCTTCACCCAGCAGGCCAGAAGCAGCGTGCTGATCGACAGCATTACAGATCCGCTCTCTGGGCAGCCGGAATCGAAGCACGGCGCCGTAGCGCTGGCGCCGCTTGCTACTGATTGGCAGGCCACCTTATTGGTTGCCGAAGGGGCAGCGCAATCAACACCTTGGTGCACCAGTGCCTACTGGACACGTATTCCCATGCGCGGCTGCCAGCGCTGGCAGCTTGCCAATACGCAGTCGGTTAATGACTGGCTAGCGCAGCTGAAAACGTGGCTGCCCGGCGACGTATCGGTCGTCAGCCAAGACCCCACTAACGGAAGGCTGCGCGCTGCCTGCGTGGAAAACGATCAACTGCGCTGGTGGCTGATGGTTGGCCCGCCCAACGAGTTGCCAGGGTTGGCGTGGCTGGAAGCACGTTTCAACGAGGCGGCGCTGAGCGATACCCACCGTCGCCGCCTATTAGCTGGCTGCGACGACGGCGCCACGGATACCGGCCCGGTGGTGTGCAGCTGCCATCAAGTAGGCCAAACCACCATCGTCAATGCCATCCGTGAGGGCGATATCAGCGTAGAAGCGTTGGGCGCCAGGCTTGCCTGTGGCACCCAGTGCGGTAGCTGTATTCCCGAATTGAAATCACTTATTGAAGAGGAGCGGCCCAATGCCCGCACTAAGCAACCCCTTGCTACTGAAGTGGTTTAACGCCGTTATGCGGTTGTCGCACCGCGCGCTAACGCCGTGGGTCCAGCAGGCTGCAGACATACGTTTGCCACTGCGTGGCGAGTGCCGCGCCGGGCAGGTTTACTTGGTCGGCGCAGGCAGCGGCGATGCAGAACTGTTAACCCTCAAGGCCGCACGCTTGCTTATGCAGGCGGACGCCGTGGTGTATGACCGTTTGGTGGGCGATGACGTGCTGGCGCTGATTCCTAACGGCAGCGAGCGCTACTACGTGGGCAAAGCCCGCGGCCATCACAGCGTACCTCAAGCTGAGATCGGCGAGCTGATGGTCAAACTCGCCCGCGAAGGTAAATCGGTGGTGCGCTTGAAGGGCGGCGACCCGGCGGTATTTGCGCGGATGGGGGAAGAACTGGATGCCCTGGCCGCTGCCGAGATCCACGCTGCCATTGTGCCAGGGATTACCGCGGCCTCTGCCGCCGCGGCCTGCATGGGTATTCCGCTCACTGATCGTGGCCATGCGCAGCAGCTACGCTTTGTGACTGCCCAGCTATGCCGCGAAGACGGCACCCCAGATTGGTCGTCGCTGGCGCGCAAGGATGAAACCCTGGTGTTTTATATGGGCCTTTCAAAAGTGAGTGCAATTTGCCACGGCCTGCGCCAAGCGGGCCTGCCGGATGAGTGGCCGATCATGCTGGTGGCTAATGCCAGTCAGCCCGAGCAGCAGTCGCTGGTGGGCTCGCTTGCGGATATGCCCGAGAGGCTCGCCGCCACACCCTTGCCATCCCCCTGCTTGATTGTGGTGGGCAGCGTCGTGCAAAGAGTCGCCACGACGCCCGCTGCCCTAGCCACCAATTTCTGCTCTGCACAGCAAACCACGCCTTAACGGCAGGGTTTGCTGTGCTTGTTTGACTCTTCTGACCCTTACAATCAGCTACCAAGGAAACGCTCTCTATGTCCTACTTATTGCCTGCCGAATTTGCTACCAAGATGGTCGATGCTGGCGAAGCCAAGCTGCATATGTCTACCCGTGATGCGCTGATTCGCGCTTTTATGGCGGGGGCTATATTGGCCATCGCGGCGGTATTTGCGGTGACCGTAGCAGTGCAAACCGGCTACCCGATTATCGGCGCCATCCTGTTTCCGGTGGGCTTCTCGATACTCTATCTAATGGGCTTTGATCTGTTGACCGGGGTATTTGTGTTAACGCCGCTGGCGTGGCTGGATAAACGGCCTGGGGTGACGATTAATCGTATTCTCAAGCACTGGGGCATTGTGTTTATCGGTAATTTTGGTGGCGCATTAACGGTCGCCTTTCTAATGACGATTGTGTTTACCTACGGCTTTAGCACCGAACCTAGCGAAGTAGGGCGGGTCATTGGTGAAGTAGGTGAAGGGCGCACGGTGGGTTACAAAGAGTATGGCGCTGGCGGCATGGCGACTATTTTTATTCGCGGCATATTGTGCAACTGGATGGTGTCTCTTGGGGTTGTGGGGGCGATGATCTCAACTACGGTGAGCGGTAAGGTAATTGCCATGTGGATGCCGATTATGCTGTTCTTCGGTATGGGCTTTGAGCACTCGGTGGTCAACATGTTTCTGTTTCCATCTGGGCTGATGATGGGCGGTAACTTCTCGATTATGGATTACCTGATCTGGAACGAAATTCCGGTAGTGCTGGGTAACTTGATCGGTGGTTTGGCGTTAACAGGGCTCACGCTCTACACCACTCACGTGCGTACCGCGCCGCAAAAAGCCCTATGATCTGATAGGCAGTAGTTTGTCATTAACCAAGCCTTCGCTCCGGCGGAGGCTTTTTTTAGGGGAAGCATAATGGCAGCGCTGACCATTTCGCTCGGCCAGCACTCTGATAAAGGGCGCAAGCCCAGCAATCAGGATTTTTACGGCGCTTATCTACCCAGCGAACCCTTGCGCGCCACCAAAGGTATTGCGATCGCGTTGGCGGATGGGATTAGCAGCAGTGAGGTAAGCCGCGAGGCGAGCGAAGCAGCGGTGGGCGGGTTTTTAACAGACTACTACGCCACCCCAGCTACCTGGGCGGTTAAGACCTCCGCCCAGCGGGTGCTGCAGGCCACCAATGCATGGCTTTATGCCCAAACCCGGCAAAGCCAGTATCGCTACAACCTGGATCGTGGCTATGTGTGTACCCTCAGCGCGATGGTGATTAAATCCACCACTGCGCACCTGTTTCACGTCGGCGATAGCCGAATCTATCAGCTCGCTGGTAATACGTTGGAGCCACTGACCGAGGATCACCGCTTCTGGGCATCCCGGGAAGTCAGCCATTTAAGCCGCGCCATGGGGGCCAGCCAGCACCTGGAGCTGGATTATTGCGCCGTATCGCTGAACGTGGGCGATGTGTTTGTACTCACTACCGACGGTGTTTATGAGTGGCTAAGCAGCGCCGAAATGGCCGCGCTGATTCACGCCCATTGGGGCGATCTCGATGCAGCGGCTGAGGCGCTAATCGTGGCTGCAATCGACAAAGGCAGCGACGATAATCTCACCGTGCAAATTGTGCGCATTGATTCGCTGCCTGAGCGCCACGCTAATGAGCTCTACGCGGCGCTGAGTACACTGCCGTCACCGTCTGAACTGCGCGCAGGAAGCGAGCTGGACGGCTACCGCATTGTGCGTCAACTGCATGCCAGTAGTCGCAGCCATGTCTACCTGGCGGAAGATGTCGCCAGTGGCGAGAAGGTGGCACTAAAAACCCTCTCAACCGAGCTAAGCCAAGATCCCGAGAGTATCGAGCGGTTTGTGCGCGAAGAGTGGATTGCACGGCGCATCGACAATCAGCACGTGCTTAAAGCCCCCATCCAAGAGCGCCCTCGCCACTACCTTTACACCGTGCTGGCGTATATTGAAGGACAAGCCTTGACCCAGTGGATGCGCGACCATCCTAACGCTGAATTAGCCATCGTACGCCCCATTATCGAGCAAATCGCCAAAGGGCTGCGCGCCTTTCATCGGCTGGAAATGCTGCATCAGGATTTACGCCCCGATAACGTCATGATCGATAGCCACGGAACGGTGAAGCTGATTGATTTTGGCGCTGCCAAGGTGGCGGGTCTTGCTGAAGAGGTCAGTGCGGCTAGCGACGATATTCTAGGTACCGCCCAGTACACCGCGCCGGAGTATTTTCTGGGTGAAGGCGGCACGCCCCGTTCGGATCAGTACTCACTGGCAGTGATTACCTATCAGATGCTAACCGGCACGCTGCCCTATGGTACCGAGGTGGCCAAAACTCGCACCCGGGCGGCGCAACATAAGCTTGCTTACCAATCGGCGCTAAGCGAAAATCGTCAGTTACCCGCTTGGGTGGATGAAGTGCTCAAAAAAGCCTTGCATCCTAACCCTCACTACCGTTACCTGGCGCTTTCGGAGTTTGTCTTTGAGCTTCACTCGCCAAGCCCAGGGATGCTCAATCGCGCTAAACAGCCTCTACTGGAGCGCGATCCAGTGCTTTTTTGGAAAGGCGTCTCGTTGGCGTTGGCTATTGTCGTGATTGCACTGCTCGTCGTTAAGTGAGGCTGAGAGCGTGAATCATTACTCATCACTGAGAGGAGCGTCCACATGCGTGCGCTAAGCAAACAACTAACCCGGAAATGGCTTGAGGCCTTTATGCGCCTCAGTCAGCGGGTGTTAGCGCCCTTTGGTCGCGAGTCAGCCGAGCGCTTACGCCTACCACTAAGCGGTGAGTGCCGTTCTGGAACGGTGTATTTAGTCGGTGCAGGAAGTGGAGATATGGAGCTGCTCACCCTGAAAGCGGCGCGACTGTTAATGCAGGCTGATGCGGTGGTCTATGACCGTTTAGTGGGCGACGATGTGCTGGGGCTGATACCGCCAGGTACTGAACGCTATTACGTGGGGAAAGCAAGCGGGCATCACAGCGTGCCTCAGGATGAGATAGGTGCATTGATCGTCTCGCTTGCTCAGGCGGGTAAGTCAGTTGTACGTTTGAAAGGTGGCGACCCTGGCGTATTTGGGCGTATGGGCGAAGAACTGGGGGCGCTAGCGAATGCCTCGATATCTGCTGAAATAGTGCCAGGTATTACCGCTGCCTCGGCGGCCGCTGCGGGGATGGGGATTCCGCTAACAGATCGTGGCCATGCCCAGCAGCTGCGCTTTATTACGGCGCAACTGTGCCGAGAAGGCGGTACGCCGGACTGGGCAACCCTTGCCCGTCAGGATGAAACCCTAGTGTTCTATATGGGGCTTTCCAAAGTAGATGCTATCTGCCACGGCCTTCGCCAAGCGGGCCTGCCCGATACGTGGCCCATTATGTTGGTGGCCAATGCTAGCCAGCCCGAACAGCAATCGTTGGTGGGCACGTTGGCGGATATGCCCATGCGACTCGCTGCTCAACCGTTACCCTCGCCATGCCTGATTATGGTGGGCAGCGTGGTGAGCATGGTGGCGGAAAGTCCTGCCGCGAGCACGTTAACCACCCGTGGTGATTAAGCGCCCTAAGCATCTTGGGAACTTGGCCGATCTCATTGGGTCATACAAGCGGCGAAACCAATAGGAACGGCAGGCGGTGGAAGCAAATGCGCTGCTTAATAAACGATTGTTAATGGCTATTTTTTAAAGACTGTTTTTTCAAAGACTGTTTTGCAAAGGATGAGGAGTACACCGTGAAAAAAGGCAAGATACGCGATAACGCACTGAAAGCGCAGCTGCGAACGCCTATGTTCAAAATGCAGCAGCAAACACCGAAAAAAGGAAAGGGTAGTTACTCCCGTAAAGGTAAGAGTGATGGGCGAGGGTATCGCCAAGCCGCTTGAGTAGGCGTTTTGGCGATGCCTTCCCCAGGCATCTTATTGCTCGGCCTTTTTACCGAGCAACTCTCATCAGCTTCGCCGACCTCTTAAGGTCGGCTTTTTTAATGGGATTTGATGTGCGCGCATTAATAAAACGCCCCGGCCACTTCCTGTGACCGGGGCGTTAGCTATGTCAGGCTGCTCCCGCAGTGTGGACACGTTTCATAGGCATCGCGGGTTTCGGCCTGGTGGCGTTGATTGCGCTGACTTGGTTCCTCTACACCGTGAATAGATACCAGTTGGCCCTGCTCCCAGCGTAAGCCAATATCTTTTAACAGGTGCGAGTTGTGGAGACGTGGGTTTTCGTAAAGACGCCGCTGAGTGCGATAGTGCTTAACGGCGTTGAATAACTTGCGGGTAATTGTTGCCACTGCCATGGGATCGGTCTCCTGGGTTAGGAGGCCGGGCAACATCGCGATCAGGGAGTATCAAAGGTAACGATAAAACACATGGCCGCGACATCTGCCGCGGCCAATTTTCTCACTACATTTCTGGCGCGCGACAACAATAAGCCGATACCGAATTATTAATAACTCGGTGCAGCTTATTCATTCGGGTCGCGGGGATTTGCCAGCGCATGAGAAGGTCTCTGAAAAGTCTCGTTAATAAAAATAAAGCTACTTTTTAAAAGTAGCCTTTATCTTTTAACCGATGCTTATAGGAGCGTCAACAGTTAAGAAACCTCTGATTAACTATTACGCTTGGCCATACTGCGTTAAAAATCGCCTCAAAATGCTCATTTACAACTCGTAAACTCCGCTTTTTCGTTAATTTTTGCCTTGTCTGGCCTGCGCTCATCACATTAATCAGAGGCTCCTTCAGTTAACGATAACCCTTGGCTTGAAGCCGAAACAGTTTTGCATACCGACCATTACAAGTAAGCAGTTCTTCATGGGTGCCGCGTTCAATAATACTCCCTTGGTCAATCACAATGATCTGGTCGGCGCTGCGCACTGTCGAAAAACGGTGGGAAATTAAAATCGTCATTTTATCGTGGCTATGCTCGCGAAAGCGGGCGAATACTTCTGCTTCCGCTGCGGCATCCATCGCTGCGGTAGGCTCATCCAGCACTAAAATATCGGCATTGTGGCGCATATAAGCGCGTGAAAGTGCTACTTTTTGCCATTGCCCACCTGAAAGCTCCTGGCCATTTTTAAACCAACGCCCTAGCTGGGTTTGGTAGCCATGTGGCATGCGGTCGATAAAGCTATCCGCCATGCCATCGTGAGCGGCTTGCTGCCAGCGTTCTTGGTCATCAAAGGCTTGAGTGTCGCCAACCCCAAGGTTTTCGCCAACAGAGAGTTGGTAACGCACAAAATCTTGGAAAATAACCCCAACCCGCATCCGTAATGCCTGGGTATCCCAGTGCTTGAGGTCACTACCGTCCAGCAAAATGCGTCCTTTGGTCGGGTGGTAGAGCCGCGTTAATAGCTTAATCAGCGTGGTTTTGCCCGAGCCGTTTTCCCCGACTAATGCAATACTTTTGCCCGGCGCTAAATGTAGCGAAATATTGTGCAGTACGTCGCTGCCACCGGGGTAGGCAAAGCTGACGTGTTCGAAGCGTAACCCATCACCTGGTGCTATACCTTTGGTGAGGTGGCCTTCTTCACCTTCGGTGGGTTGCTCGAGGTATTCGTAAAGATTGGAAAGATAGAGGTTGTCTTCGTACATACCGCTAATAGCAGTCAAACTTGCTGAAAGGGCGCTTTGGCCTTGTTTAAATACCATCAAATACATGGTCATTTGGCCAAGGGTAAGCGCGCCCGCGACAGTTTCAATCACTACCCAGGCGTAGGCAGCGTAAAATGTCAGCGTGCCTAACAGGCCAAGGATAAATCCCCAGCCTTCCCGACGTAACGTTAGGCGGCGGTCTTCGGCAAATAGTTTGGTAAAGATATCCCGGTAACGCTGGAGAAACAGACCTTCTAAGCCGAAGAGCTTTACCTCTTTGATACTGTCTTCCCGAGCAAGCACCGTTTCTAGGTATATTTGCATACGGGTTTGCGGTGAGCGCCAGCGAAATAGCCGAAAGGCATCGCCGGAAAACTTCGCTTCTGAGAGAAACACGGGCAATGCTCCCACCACCAAGATGAGTAACGCCCAGGGGGAGAACTGCACCAGTAGAAACCCGAAGCTAGCCAGTGAAATAGCATTTTGTAGCAACCCGAAAGTTTTATTCACCAGCGCGAGCGGGCGCGTAGACGCTTCCCGCCGTGCCCGAGTGAGCTGGTCGTACAATTCTGAATCTTCAAACTGGCTGAGTGATAGAGTGCCCGCTTTCTCTAGAATCATCACATTAACTTTCTGGCCCAGCAGCGCACGCAGTAGCGATTGCTGGGCCGAAAGGCCGCGTTGTGCCAGGGCAATAAACGCAATAATCAGCCCTTCCAAGGCGACTAAGCCTAATACAGGCGTTAGTGTTTCCCAGAGGTTGGGCGAACTCGCCGCCTGATAGCTTTCCATCGCCGCCACGACGCCATCCACAATCAGTTGGCCGACCCAGGCAGCCACGGCAGGTAGAACCCCTGCCACTAAGGTGCATAACGCTAAGCCCAGCATCATCCAGCGCGAGGTTTCCCACACTAGTGCAAGTGCACGTCGGCTATAGCGGAACACACTAAAGAAACCGCTCAGCGGTGAAGGAGAGGCAGTGTCGGACGGTAATGGCGGCATAGTGAGACAGGCAAGTACCTAGCAAGAAAGAGTGCCATGATGCGACGCTTTGGCGTTGATAGCCAGCCTACTGCTGTGCAGTGCGTAAACTGCCCAGCAGTAGGTGGAGATCAAACTATATTGCAAAGCGGATATTGAAAGGTCGTGTGAACGTTGGGTGAACAAAAATTTAAAGAGGCAGTACCGCGCCATCGGTGCGCGGCTCGGTACCGCCTTGGAGCACACCGCTGTCAGGGTCGCGTAGAATGATTTGACCCCGGCCAAAAGTAATGGAGTCGGCGACTTTAACGATGTGATGCCCGCGGCGGGCTAGGGCAAGTGCTAAGTGGTTGGGGAAGTCAGCTTCGACTTCAATTGTTGTGCCGTTGGTCCACTTCCAGCGCGGCATATCTAGTGCTGCCTGTGGGTTTAGGTGATCCTCTAGCATCGCTGTTACTACCTGCACATGACCTTGGGGCTGCATGTAGCCACCCATCACGCCGAAGGGCCCAACGGCTTGGTTATCTTTGGTGATAAAGCCGAGGATAATAGTGTGGTAAGTGCGTTTGCCGGGGGCTAACGCGTTGGGATGTTGTGGATCAAGGGAGAATGACCAACCACGGTTTTGCAGGCTGATGCCGGTGCCAGGCACGACCATTCCAGAGCCAAAGCCTTCAAAATTGCTTTGAATAAATGACACCATATTACCGTCATCATCCGCTGTTGCTAGGTAGACGGTGCCGCCCTTTAGCGGATTGCCATGGACCGGGTTAATGGCGTCTTGGCCAATAAGACCTGCGCGTTGCGAGAGATAATCACTCGATAGCATTTGCTCAACGCTGGGTTGCATTGCGGAGCATTCAGTAATGTAGCGTAAGCCATCTACGTAACCCAGTTTTGTTGCTTCGATACGGCGGTGAAGGGTTTCCACCGGATCTGTCGATTGGTCATCTAGTGACTCAAGAATCCCCAGCGCTTGAAGCACAATTAACCCACTGCCGTTTGGGGGGATTTCCCAAATATCATGGCCCCGATACCGGATACTGATGGGGTTGACCCATTCTGGCTTGAATGCTTGTAAATCTTCTTTGCGTAAGAAGCCGCCATGCTGACGTGAAAAGGCGTCCATCGCATCTGCTAGGCTTCCTTGATAAAACGCATCTGCGTGGCTGTTGGCAATTTCACGCAGCGTTTTTGCCATATCTGGAGAACGCCAAACATCACCCGCTTTGGGAGCCTGGCCATTGGAAGTAAAGTGCGTAAACCAGGGGATAAACTCTGCTGCTTGGTATTGACCATAGCGCTTTACGGCGCTTTCCCATAGCTGACTCGCTACTGGAGATACAGCAAAGCCTTCTTCGGCTAATTCTATAGCTGGCGCTAACAACTGCTCAAACGGCAGTTTACCAAAACGCTCTGAAAGCGCAGCCCAAGCGCCAGGCGCACCAGGCACGGTGACCGGGACTAACCCATGGGCAGGCATTTCCTCATGGCCCAGGGCCTTGACGGCATCACATGAAATACCCTTTGGAGCAGGGCCGCTAGCATTGAGGCCATGTAGCTCACCTTTTACCCATACTAGAGCAAAGGCATCGCTACCAATACCGTTCGAGGTCGGCTCAACAACGGTTAAAGCAGCCGCTGTCGCAATGGCAGCATCAATGGCATTGCCGCCTTTTCGTAAAATATCAACACCTACCTGCGCAGCAAGCGATTGAGATGTCGCGACCATCCCGCGTTTGCCAAAGGTAACCATGCGACGTGAAGCGGAAGGGTAATAGTGTGGATCGTAGTGCATGCCAGTCCTCGCATTTTTTGTTAGCTAATAAAAAGAGCGCCGTAAATTAATGCACCCATAACCACAAAGGCGGGGTGCATGTTGAAGCGCAATAAGGCGATAGCGGCCGCTATGCCGATAATCAGCGTATGGATAGCCCCGCTGGTGTTAAGGCTTTCGAGTAGAAAGCCCAAGGTTAACCACGCCATCATGATGGCGATGACCGGGCGTACCCACTGGCTCATACGCTTGACACGGGGAGAGTCACGATGACGGTAAAGCAGCCCCAGTGCCCCCAGCATCAGCATTAAAGAAGGAATAACCGTGGCAGAAACAGCCACCAATGCACCGCCAATGCCAGCGATGTCATAGCCAACATAGCCTGCCATTTTGGTTGCAATAGGGCTGGGGAGTGCGTTGCCCAAGGCCAGGGTTTCGGCGAACTCTTGAGAGGTCATCCAGCCATAACGGCCAACCACCTCGGCTTCAACAAGAGGAATAATCGCGGGACCGCCGCCATAGCCAATAATGTTAGGAATGAAAAACGCTAAGAAAAGCTCCCAGTAGATCATGCCGAGCCCTCGACGCGTTTTTTACCCGTTGGGCGCAGCATGGCTGTTAGCAAGATGGCACCAATTACCCAGCCAGGGTGGACACCCAGCCAATAAATTAATCCACCTGCAATGACTGCCATGAGCGCGCTTGCTAGCCAACCAAGAGCAGCTTGAGATTTGTCGAAAAAATCCCAGGTTAATTGCCCCATCATAATCATAACGACAGGAATAACTGCCTGCCCCATGCCGCGTATCCAGGCAACGTCGCGATAGCGACTAAAAATGCCGAGCATGACAATCATTGCCACAATCATAGGCACAATCACGGCAATAACCGCCGCAATGCAACCACTGATACCGCCAACCCGGTAGCCGATATAGCCGGGCATCTTAGTCGCGATAGGACCGGGCAGCGTGTTGCCGATGGCAAGTACGTCGGCAAACTCCTCATCGGTTAGCCACTTGTGCCGCGTCACAACTTCAGCATGTACTAGCGGTATCATGGCAGGCCCCCCGCCGAAGCCGAGGATGCCAACACGCAAGAAAGCCCAAAAGAGTGCCGACTGTTTCATATGCCCAGTGCCATTAGCAGCGGCATCTCAGTTAAAAGCATCCATTTCGCCTCTTAATCGTTTGTTTTGTTGAAAATCGATTTTTATGAATAAAATAGAATATAGGCTAGGCTATTGTGAGACGTCAACACCTAGCCCTAGAATCTCCGTTAACAGACGCGTTCGCGAAGATGCGCAAAAGGATCACGGAATGAACAAGCACATCCCTCCTGCTGCTGATACAGCCTCCAGCCCTATTTACGATGCGTTGCGCAGAGATTTAGTCGGTGGCCGCTTTGCGGCGGGAGAAAAATTAGCCATTAATGCGCTGAAAGAGCACTACCAGGTAGGGCTAAGCCCGCTGCGTGAAGCATTAAATAAATTGGCGGCGTACGGCTTATTAATCCAAGAAAACCAACGTGGCTTCAGGGTTCCGAAGCTGTCGAGGGAGGAGCTGGATGATATTGCGCGTTTGCGCACTGAGCTAGAAGGCATGGCGTTTGAGCGTGCCATTGCCCACGGCGATGCGGTATGGGAAGCCGATCTTTTAGCGGCGGCTCATCGCTTAAAACGTGCGGATGTATCACTCGATAAAGGGGAGGAGTGGGAGCGTCTACATACTCAGTTCCATCGCACTCTGGTGGCGCCTTGTGGATCGGTGTGGTTACTGCGATTTATAGAGCAGTTGCACGATCAGTTTGATCGCTATCGCCGCTTGGGGCCCAAAATGCCCTCTATTCGGCAAGAGTTGGACGAGCAACACCATCAATTGGTGGAACTGGCGTTAAACAGAGATGGAAAAGCGGCCCGCGCCCTAATGGATGATCATATTCATAAGTCTTATGAAGTGGCGTTGGCACGGTATCAGGCGCACACCTGAAGCATTTGCTTGTTCTTGCAGGTACACTATTTCTTACCGGTACACGAGCAGGTCCTAACCGTGGTAATAGCCACTCTAATGTAAGGTAGTAGGCGTGATGCAAGAGGCGGATAATCAGATAGCAGAGCAGACGTTAGCATGGGTACGCAGCTTTATTGTGGAACACAATATATGCCCGTTTGCTAAGCGCGAGCTTGACGGCGGTAACGTTCGGGTCGAGGTGGTGCGCTCGAAAAAAATCGACGTGGCATTGGAAGAACTAATAGCCGAAGTAGAGTGGTTGAACGAGCATCCAGAAACGGAAACCACGCTGCTGGTGTTTCCCACGCTGTTTAAAAGCTTCGATCACTACCTGGATTATGTCGAACTTGCCGAAAGCCTGCTGGTAGACCTGGGGTATGAGGGTGTTTATCAGTTAGCAACCTTCCATCCTGATTACTGTTTTGCCGATGCTGAGCCTGAAGATGCTGCGAACTACACTAACCGCTCGCCCTACGCGATGGTTCATCTGTTGCGCGAGGCCAGTGTCGAAAAAGCAATTGCTTTTTACGGTGATACGGAACAAATCCCAGAGCGCAATATAGCCCACTTAACCGAGTTAGGCAGCGCCGCCGCTGAAGAGCTTCTGCAACGCTGCCTTAAATAACCCGGTGACCTATGATGTCCTACCAATAAAGCGTGCCTTGTTATCCAGTGGTCACTACAGCGCTTTATACATCACGTAGCTATCGACTAACCCCTGGGATGCGTGCCGATAGGCGTTAGGAATCGTGCCGACAATCGCGAACCCTAGCCGTTGCCACAGGGCGACGGCTACTTGGTTTGTGGCCACCACCGCATTAAATTGCATCGCTTCAAAGCCATGTTGGCGTGCTACATGCTGCGAGTGTTCGCACATCTGGCGGGCGACACCTTTCCCTCTAGCAGCAGGCGTTACCATATAGCCGCAGTTACAAATGTGTTGGCCAGGGCCTGCAGCGTTGGCTTTCAGATAGTAAGTGCCCAGTAACTCGCCTTGATCATCTTTTACCGCAAATGACGCTTTGGGCTGCTGACACCACAATGTATAAGCTGCTGCAAAGGTAATGTCAGGATCGATAGCGTACGTTTCTTGAGCGCTAACGATGGACTGAAATGTAGGCCAGAAGGCCGTGAAGTCCTCTTGCGTCATGGGTGTAAAGCTAAGTGTTGTCATGGTTTTGGCGTTTAGTTAATGGGTTATCGAGCGACGTTGGCTACGATTTCATAGCTACGCATGCGGTCGGTATGATCATAAAAGTCGCTATTGATCATTAACTCGTCAGCGCCAGTCCGCGCCTGAAAGGCCTCTAGCTCAGCTTTGACCGTATCGGGCCCGCCTATGATGGCGGCACCTAGGAACTGGCTTACTTGGGTGCGCTCCATCGGTGACCAGTCCATCTGTTCAACCGGGGGCAGCGACTGAGTCGGTTTACCTCGAATAAGGCTAAGAAATTTCTGTTGAGAAGTCGTTGCCAAGTAATGGGCCATTGCATCATTTTCGGCAGCGATAACGGGTAGCCCTACCATGGCATGGGGTTTGTCTAAGTGCTCCGACGGTCGGAAGTTATCACGATAAAGCCGCAATGCTTCAAATAAGTAACCCGGTGCAAACTGGGCCGCAAACGCAAAGGGGAGCCCGAGTTTTGCGGCTAATTGAGCACTATAACCGCTAGAACCGAGTAACCAGATAGGTACGTGGGTGCCTTGTCCAGGGACGGCTTTCACGCGCTGCTGAGGGTCCGCATCCGCTAAGTAGCTGTGTAGTTCATTTAGCAGCTGTGGAAAGTCATCGACGCCCGCCTGTGCATTGCGGCGCATTGCCTGCATGGTGGCGCCATCTGAACCGGGCGCACGGCCCAGTCCTAAATCAATCCGGCCTGGATAAAGTGTTTCTAGGGTGCCGAACTGCTCGGCTATCACCAGGGGCGGATGGTTGGGTAGCATGATGCCACCGCTGCCCACGCGTATCGTGGAGGTTTGCCCAGCAACATGACCAATTAATACGGCCGTTGCTGCGCTGGCGATGCCGGCAATGTTGTGGTGTTCAGCCAGCCAGTAACGCGTATAGCCGAGCTGTTCTGTCCGTTGCGCTAGGGACACGCTGTTGCGAAATGTTTCTTCAGCGCTACCTCCTTGACGAATCGGTGCTAGATCGAGCACGGAAAGGGCGGTATTGGCGAGTTGGCTCATGGGGCACCTGCATTAAAAAGCGTATGGGCGGCTAAATTTACGGCGTGATTTATTAGCACGCTAGATATCCCAGTGTTATGTGGGCAGGTAAGAAGAAATGCAAGGTGCCATTATTGCCCGTTCGCAGCGTCGATTAATCAGTGGGTGGCGTTGGCCGAATTAAAATCTCGTTCACATCGACATGTGATGGTTGAGAAAGTGCATAAATCACGGCGTTGGCAATATCGCGATCTTCAAGCGCATGCTCTGGTGGCTTATCAAAGAAAGGGGTATCCACCATGCCCGGTTCAATCAAGGTAACGCGCATGCCCGTTCCGCGTAGCTCTTCACGCAAGTTGTAGCCTATACCGGTCACTGCCCATTTTGTGGCGCTATACATCGAGCCTGGAATCGTCGTTCGTCCAGCAGCTGAGCCGGTTAATAGTACATGCCCTTTGCTCCGCTTTAGCGCGGGAAGGCATGCCTGAAGCGTTAGCCCTACACCGTAAATATTGGTCAGGATCATCTCGCGCCAAGCGTCGTGATCTGCACCGCTAAAGCCGCCTGGAGAACCTCCGCGCCCAGCGTTGGCAAAGACGGCATCGATACGCCCAAATGTTTCAATCGCTTGATCGACCATTGCTTGCTGTTGCGCCATGTCGGTGACATCCAACGCACATGTCAACACGTTTTCTGGGCCAAGCTCTTGGGCCAGTGCGGTGAGTTTTTCGGTAGAGCGGGCGGCAAGTATCAGCTGATAACCTTCACGTGAGGCTGCTCGCGCGGTGGCGGCACCAATCCCACTTGAGGCGCCTGTAATCATTAGGACACGGTGCTGCATAGCGTGTGCTCCTAGCTCATTCAGAAAGGGGAGATATAAGAATGGCTAATTGCCCACAGTGTTGCAAATGAGCTGTTTCAGCTTGTGTGCGTGTTTTCGTCTTTGCGTTTGAGCATAGATGAAAGGTCGAGTATCGACTGCGCCATATCGGCCATGCTTTTACTGTGATCCATCGAGGTTTTACGTAAAAAACGGTAAGCCTCTTCTTCGGTCATTTCCTGGTGAGCCATGATAAGGCCTTTGGCACGTTCGATGAGCTTACGTTCACGCAGGGCTTTACGGGTATTTTCCAGCTCATCGCTAAGACCTTGAAGGTGGCTCGATTGGGCATGGGCAAGCTCAATCAGTGAACGTCCTAATGGAGAGGTTAAAGCGCTAGCTGTCAGCTCTCCTAATGGTTGTGTATCGCTCAAGGCAAGAAGCTGCTCACAGGGAGCAGGAGTTGGCTGGTTAAGAGGTGTTTTAGCCTGTTCTAACGTCGCATGCACCTGAGCGATTTTTTGATGACATAACGCCGTTAATTGGTGATTTAGGGTGTCCTCAACGGCTTTGATGCTATCAATGCGTAATGTGGTTAGGTCATACCATGTTTCACTAAGCGTTTTGTCTACGCGGCCTTCTTGATGAGAGTCTTGGTAGGCATGTTGATAAGCAATATTGCGAAGCTGCTGAATCCCCGCGAGTGTTCGCGGCGAGAGAGTCTGCTGCCAAACAAGCTCAGCCTCGGATGAGGCAAACTCTTCAAAGGTGTCGAAGCAGCGCTGTTGGTCGCGTACTAATTGATTCATTAATTCGCGATGGGCGTCGTCGAAATGCCCATGGGTAAAGCCAAAGGCACCACAGGCACGTTCTTGCCCAGCGAGTTCTTTGCCTTGCATAAGGTGGAAAATAGCCACTAGTGCGCGAGTGA
Source organism: Halomonas sp. KG2 (assembly GCA_030440445.1). Lineage (NCBI taxonomy): Bacteria > Pseudomonadati > Pseudomonadota > Gammaproteobacteria > Oceanospirillales > Halomonadaceae > Halomonas > Halomonas sp. KG2. Next base: position 1,077,095 of record CP098528.1, read on the forward strand.
TATCCGGGTCTACCGAGGTATCTGCTGCTTCAAATACAATGGCGAGGAGCCCACTAATTAAGTGGTTAAAGGCTTGGGTTGCCGCATCAGGAGAGATCGCAAACGAATGAATGGCTTGTCGTAATGTGTTTAGATCATCCAGGGCAAGCCACACTGCCGCGATCCGCCTGAGTAAGCGTGCCGCTGCCTGTGGTCGTGCTTCTTCGGTAAGCGCTTCTAGCCGCTGGCGCATAACGGTCTCGGCTTCTTGGCTATGCTGTACAAATTCCTTCCGCCGAGTAGCAAACCGTTTACCTTTCGAGACAAGGTAAATCGTCGAGGCGCCTCGTTCACGTTGGAGCGCATGGATAAAACCGCTAATGTCGCCAACGATCTCTGAGGTAGTGGCTAAGTGGTGCAGGCTATCGATATCGCATCGAAGGGCGGTTAAGAGTAGCTGTTGGGCTGAAGACATAGTGGTTTCCTTTTACTCCCCGCCTGAGATGAAATCCCCTCTGTTGCGATAAGTGTCGCGAAAACGTGTCGTAAAAAATCGTCGCGGATAAAGCATACAGAGGGGTAAGTGAATACTAACGCAGCGAGAGTGCGCCTGCGCTCGTATCGTCGCCAACCGCATCACGATAGGCAGTTGCTTCTTCAGCTTCTGTGGTATCGCTGAAACGTACTACCAGTACACAGGAAGCAAGCACTAATACGGTAACGCCAAGGTAAAAAAGCCCTTGTTGATAACCAAGACTTTCACTACGGAACAGAAAGGCGGCGGATACAGCACCGACGTTTCCACCCGCCCCCACGATACCGGCAACAGCACCGAGTGCTTTTTTATTGATAAAGGGCACCACGCCAAATGTTGCTCCTTCGGCCATTTGAACAAACAGGCTGAAGACCAGCATGATGCCGATTGCGAGGCTTAAGACGTGCATTTGTGAGAAGGCAATGAGTGCTATTCCTTCACACACCAAGGCGATAAACAGCCAGCGGACTCGCCCTTTTAAACCGCCTTGTTTAGCGAACAGGTCTGAAAAAACGCCGCCAAGGGTACGGGCAAAAATATTCATTAGGCCAAATAAACCAGCGATTAAACCAGCGGTTGCCAGGGTCAGGTCAAACTTGTCGAAGAAGTAGATAGCGGCAATATTATTGATGGTTAGTTCGACGCCAAAGCAGAGCCCGTAAACAATAAACAGCGCCCATACGCGAATATCTTTTGCTGCGGTCAGAAAGCTTTGTACTGCGCTATTTTCACCTGTGGCTTCGGGTAGCTCGCCGCGGGCGCGCAGGTCGCTAAAGTTGCCATCGGGAGCGTCTTGGGTAAACAGCCAATAGCCAATCCCAGTAAAAAACAGTACGACACCAGGCACCACCATTGCTAAGCGCCACCCTAGCGTTTCACTAACGCCAAGCATTAGTAGACCTGAGAAGATCAGCGGCATCAGGATTTGCGTCGTACCGCCGCCCAAGTTCCCCCAGCCAGCACTGGTCGCATTGGCGGTGCCCACGACATTTGGCGCAAACATCATCGTGGTGTGATATTGGGTGATCACAAAGGATGCACCGATGGCTCCGATGGCCAGCCGAGCGAGTAAGAAGGTCTCAAAGCTATTGGCAAAACCTATGCACATAACGGGCACAGCGCCGAGCATCAACAAACCGGTATAGGTTTTACGAGGCCCAATTTTATCGCACAGCACGCCAATGAGCAGGCGGACAATAACGGTAATAGCAACGGAGGCAATAATGGTATTGCCGATCTGCGTTTGGGTGAGTGATAGATCTTCACGGACCACTGCCATCAGTGGAGCGATGCCAAACCAACCAAAAAAGCAGATATGGAACGCGAACCAAGAAAAGTGGAACGCGCGCATTTGAGGGGTAGAGAAGTTTAATAGCCGAATGCGGTTAGCTTTATTGCGAATGTCCATGGATGGCCTCACAGAGCACGATACGAGTGGGTCAAAACATGGCGCTTGGAAAGGCGCTATGTTGTTAACGAGAACATGCCTTCGCCATTGAAGGGCAGGTTCGACGCACTCGTACCCGTTGGGCCTGGTCCACGCCTACCATCATTCAGTAAGAGTGAAGCAATTAGTTCGCCATAAGATTATTTTAATTTTAAAATCAGTTTCTTATGTGTATTTTTTTGATGGATGGAGAGTTTCAGCAGGTTGGTAATGCACCAAGGTGGCGCATCTGCGGTGAAGACGTGCGACACCTGAGTGCTGGTTATTCGTGCAAATAAACAGCGTCAATATCCAGTGTTGAACGTTCACCTATCGCTTCAAAGTGAGTTTCTAGCCAGCGTTCGGCGGCCTCTCGCCCTTGCTCAAACAGGTAACATAGAAACGCCCACTCTGAGTTCATTTTGCTGGATACCGAGAGATCCTCTAGCGCCTGTTCGCCACTGATACGGTGGAAGAGAGCTTGCTGATAGCAATTTTCGATCCCCTGTTCATCCAGGGTGCGCTTAAGCAGCGCAATCATGCGTATTTCTTTAATCAGGGCTGAATTAAAGGTAATTTCATTTAGTCGATTCATTATGGCTGAGGCAGACGTAGGGACTTCTTCTCTACTGATGGGGTTAATCTGCACCAACAGAATATCGCGTGCGCTGCACTCCTCCATTAACGGGAGCAGCGCTGGGTTACCCATATAACCGCCATCCCAGTACGCTTCACCCTCTATCTCAACGGCTTGAAATACAAATGGCAGGCAAGCAGAGGCCATCACCGCATCTACACTCATCTCTTCGCGGCGAAAGACGCGCTGTTTCCCGGTGCGAACGTTAGTGGCTGTCACAAATAGCTTAAGCTGCTCACAACGTCTTACACGTTCGAAATCAATATGTTCGGCGACAATGTCACGCAATGGATTAATATTCAGAGGGTTCAGTTGGTAGGGGGATACCAAGCGGCTTAAAAGATCCATAGCCACATAACCCGGTGAGTGATCGAGAGACCAGTTTCCGGTAAGTACATCAAGTGGCGAGCGGCGAATTGGGCTTGCCATACCCGCTCGGCTAACCGCTTTCCAAAACTGGTGTAACGCTTGACGAGCCGTTTCTTTGTTACCGCGGGTGAGGGCGTCTGCCATGACCACACCATTCATTGCGCCAGCGCTTGTGCCACTGATGCCCTCTATTTCGATACGGTCATCTTCAAGTAAGCGGTCGATGACACCCCATGTATAAGCACCGTGCGCTCCACCGCCCTGTAAAGCGAGATCTAGCTTTTTGATCTGCGACATTGCCTTCCCTGCTGAGTGAGTGATTAAAAGCGCAGTAACCCACTCAGCATGGCATAAAAGGGTGTGATATGTGTACGCCTGCTAGGCAGGCGCACAGCACGTCATCAAGGTGAATCTGCTAATGGTGAAGGGCGCCCATTTGAAAGGGGAACCTCATAAACGGCATGCTCCATCAGTTTATCAAGCTGGAGCGCTAGCTGACTGCTGGCTTCTTCCATCATAGCCAGTGCCGCAAGCAGGCCATTATGATCACCTTGGCGGGCAAACTTAAGTGCTTCTAAACCGCTTTCATGAAAACGCTTATGCGGTGCCGCCAGCGCTTTGTAAGCCTCCGTATGCTTATAGCGATGACCGTCCCCCATAAAGTACCAATGCCCAAGCGTGCAGTGCTGGTGATCTTCTAAATTCTCTTCCAGATGAGCAGAGAGTAGTTGCCTATAAAGGCGGCTTTTCCATACCGCATGCTCGAGTTTGGCGGCGTGCAAATAAGCCGTGGTTGTACTGTGGTGTATGACCTTATACATATGGCGTGACTGGTCTATCAACTGCTCAATAACATGTTCTGCTGCTTGGGCGGCGCTGGTTAAGGCCTTTATTTCCTGCTGCTGATAATCACGGATCTTTGCATCTTCATTGACTTGCAATGCGGTGCGCTCGATCCACTGTGCTAGCTGATGCGCTAATTGCCGAGAGTGTTCTGATAACTCTTGCAGGTCCTGGACAATTGCTGGCATGCCTGCCGGTTGTTCATGAAAGTGAGCGACTTCCAAGGCCGCAGTAATGGCTAACGCTTGTGTATGGCCTGCGCTGTGCCCTAATTCGACACTCAACTGACGTATATCGTGGAAGGCTTGCTCAGTCACTAAAGGGGACGATAAATACGTGTCTATTTGCTGGCAGCGTTGGCGGTGTTGCTGCAACGTTTGTACGCTTTGCTCGGCTTTATGGAGTCGGCTGAAAGTGTCAGTAAGTGTCGATTGCTCGGCAGCAAGGTGCTGAGCGTGCACTTCTACGCCCTTGCTCAATGAACAAAGCATGTCCGCGCCCCTGGCCTGCAGCATGCTGAGCGACTCAACCGGCGTCATCAAGCTGATCGCGCGACAGCGGTGGCGCTTTTTTTCCGCCTCTAATTGGGCATTCAACGCTGCCAGTTCTTGCTCTAGGCGATGGATAGTTTGATACGGATGCATAAAAGCAAACATGGCCAGTACCTGCAAAATAGTAAATAGCTTTGTGATGTTTTGTCACAAAGTATTGCAGGTGGTTGCCGTGCGTGCCGGATTTACCTTGTATTAATGATGAAAACCAGTCTCTTGCGTTTTTTGGGACTATGTTTCTTAATGTATCCGGATTAGTCTCGAAGATTAGTCTCAACAGCGAATTCTAAAGACCAGTTTAAAGACCAGCCTTAAGGCTGGTCTCACAAAGTGGACAGATTCGCCGCTCGACAATTTTGATAGGAAGATTATCAGCGTTGGGCTAAGTGGGCAGCATTGTCGTTTGGGCAGCGCAGAAACTGCGACGTTGCTAACCACTCTTCATCAGGGTAGTAGGCGAAGACATACTGGTTCTCTTTCAAACTGTCGATAAGCGGATACGTGATGTCTTCGCGTACGGCAGGACAGCCGTGGCTACGTCCGAGCCTGCCGGTCTGGGTAATAAAGTCGTCGCTAACATAGTCAGCGCCATGGATCACAATCGCTCGCTCAAACGCGAGATCATTAACCTCTGGCTCTAAGCCATCCAGGCGCAATGAGTAGCCATTACGACCATAATAACTATTCATTGTGCGAAACAGCCCGATGCTGGATTGGTGGCTCTCGGGGGTATTGGAGAAGACCTCTGCCAACGCATCGCCAGAGCCTTGCCCATGAGAAACCAGCTCTTCAAATAGCAGCTTATGTCGATGCAGGTCGAAGACCCAAAGTCGTGGCTCGGTAGACGGAAGCGAATAATCAATGACGGCTAAGCGCTCAGCGGTTGGGTCCGCACAGCTAAGCGATTGAGCGGCGAGTCGCAGCGCCTCTGGCGTTGCTGATGGGGCTAGTTGGAGTAGTTGATGATGCAAGGGCGAAACGCCGGGAGGTGCTGCAGAAGCGACCTGTGAGAAAAAGCTAGCGGCTTGTAAGGGAAGGCTCAATAACAACAGTGGAAGCGACAAAATGGCGGTAGAAGCACGTAGGTAAAAAGGCATAGAGTGCAATCCTGCAATAGATATCGACGAAGGAGACATGTAAACGGCTATGATAAATAGATGTAGCGTAATAATGATGAATCGCAATGATAAATAGCGACGATGAATAGTAACGCAAGGAGGAGCGATGAACGAGACAACGTTAATTAGACGATGGGCGATAGGGGTGGCTCTATGTCTGACGCTGATCCAAGCGCCTCAGTTGGTTACCAGTGCGCAAGCTGATGCAGGCGCTCTTGAGCAGGCGTTAGCTCAGCGTTTAGATACTCAATCCAGTGCGTTACTGCCTGTTGAGGACTTTTACCAGCAGCTAAATCAACGGCCCGTCTGGCAAGATATCAGCCGTGTTGAAGCACTGGTGCAGGCGTTAAATAGTCTTGAAGATGATGGTTTAGCGCCTAGTGATTACGATGCGGGCATCCTGCTAAACGCATTTCAGACTAGCCAGCAAGCAGGGGCGTTGGCGCAAGCTGACTTTGATATTCAGGCCACGACAGCACTTTTACTCGCACTTGAGCACCTTTCGCGAGGCAAGGTGAATCCAAACGAGGTCGAGCCGAAATGGGATATCCCTAGGCCTGAGCGCCGCTACTCTTTGCTGCGCATTGCCCATGCAGTGGAAAATGACGATATTCAGGGCGCGTTTGACTATGTGAGGCCCTCATCAACGGAGTACGCTCAGCTACGTGATGCGCTACGTCAATACCGTACGCTGGCTGAAAAAGGCAATGTTCCCTATCTGGCCGGTCGAGATGAGGCGTTACGCCCAGGTGATACTAATGAGGATGTGCTGGTATTGCGACAGCGCTTGGCCTATTGGGGAGAAACCAACTTGCTGGCGGCGGATAGCAATGCCTACCCAATGATTGAGGTTCAATCGGCGGTTAGCAACCAGCGCACCTATGATGCTGAGTTAGAAGGGGCAGTTAAGCAATTTCAACGTCGTCATCAGTTGCAAGAAGATGGTGTTGTGGGTCAGCGCACGCGGCTTGCATTGAACACGCCGGTCACGTCGCGAATCGATCAACTGCGTGTCAACTTAGAGCGGGCGCGCTGGATCAAGCCCACCCAAACCAATGAACCGCGCGTGTGGGTTGACATTGCGGGGTATCGATTGCACTACACTCGGCCTAATGGTGAGCACTGGGATGCCAGGGTGGTAGTCGGCACACCGCGGCGCGAAACGCCTATTATCCATTCGGCGATTAGCCACTTAACCATCAATCCGTCATGGACAATTCCACCGACCATTATGCGCGAGGACGTCTTACCTCAGGTTAGACGAGATCCAGGCTATTTGGCCCGGCGTAATATCCAAGTGATAAGCCACTCCGGCGAGCGGTTAAACGCTGACGCTATTGACTGGCAACGGCCAGGTGCAGTGATGTTGCGCCAAGTATCAGGTGGCGGTAATCCGTTAGGCCGCGTGGTGGTACGTTTTCCTAACAGTGAAATGATCTATCTTCACGATACACCCGCCAGAGGGTTGTTTCAGCGCGATCAGCGAGCGCTCAGTTCTGGCTGTGTGCGCGTTGAAGGCGTAACGGAATTTGCGCAGTTACTGCTTCAAGATAGTGGCAGTCGCTACCAACTGTCTTCGTTGCTTAACAGTAGTGGAAGTGATCGTAATGTTAATCTCCCTCAGCGTATTCCTGTCGCGCTGCACTACTTAACGGCCTGGCCAAATGCTCAAGGGGAAGTAGAATTCCGCGATGATATTTACCGTCGTGACGCCGACCTGTTGGCTGCATTGTCACGAGCGGTATAACGTGAAGGGCGGATTGATTGCTAGGTTTTCTATAAGAATGGTTTATAAGCAAGGTTTGTAAACGTAGACTTGCTTCAAAGCAATAACGCCGCCCTGAAGGGCGGCGTTATTGTTTAATGCAAAGAGAATCAGAAAGTTACTACTCTTCTTGGCGCTCGTAGTTGGCAACGCTGATAGTACCTGTCTCACCGCTATCCAATGCTGCCATCATGGGCTCAGCCTGGCGCTGGAAAGCAATCAAAGTATCTCCGCTTAGGCTGGTATTTTCAGGCAGCTCTACGTTCATCGCGTTGACAGGCGAGTTGTTGACGATGACTTCATAGTGCAGATGAGGCCCCGTACTCCGCCCTGTATTGCCCGAAAGCGCAATGCGCTCACCCATTTCAATACGCGTACCTTCGGTGACCAGCGGACGAGAAAGGTGAAGATAACGGGTTTGATAGCCATTATCATGACGAACGACAATGTAACGCCCCGCGGCATGATGGTTACCCACTTTTTCCACGCGGCCATTGGCGGGAGCAACGACAGGTGTGCCAATAGGCATCGCAAAATCGGTTCCATTATGCGGGCTTATACGGCCAGTCACTGGGTGTTTGCGGCGCGGGTTAAAATTGGAACTTAGACGGTAATTGCCTTCAAACGGATAGCGCGAGAAAGCAGGGTCTAGGCTACTCCCTTCGGGCGTATAGAAATTGCTATCAGTAGCATTGCGAAGAAGCGTTAAATCCATGCGTTCGCCATCGTACTTAACAGCAAGCACGCGAGAGTCAAACGCTTCTCCATCAATCATGTCTGACTCAACTAGCACTTGAAAGCGATCTCCGCGACGGCTGTCGCGCCGAAAATCGAGTTTTTGCTCAAGTAGGTGAGTGAGTTCGGTAACGGCGCTGCTACTTAGCCCCGTTGCCTGGGCTGAGCGTGCAAAACTACCACTTACGCTACCCGCGTAAAGACGCTGTACCGCTTCACCCTGGCGCTCAATAACAGTTGCGGCAAAGTGTTCTTCATCGCGTTCCAGCAAGATACCGTCACGGGTGTTTTTCATCATACGCAACGACAGTAAACGACCATTTTCATCTAACTTGTAATCGAAACTGTGGCCAGTACGCCAATGAGTAAGCATACGTGGATCCGGGAGATCCTCTAGCAACGCCATTACTTCGCTGTAGCCAAGGCCTAGCTTGTTCTGTGCCAGCAATGCAAAGGTCTCACCCGATTCAACAATATGTGTTTTCCACCTAGGGACGTAGGGCTCGTCCGCAGCAAGTTCCAGCTCGAGAAACGAAATATCACCAAATAGCTCATTGCCATAATCTTCATATGAAGTGGCATCGGCAATTTCCACGGAAGCCGTGTTATCCACTTCGGCGGAAGCCGTTTTATCAGCATCGAGCATACCGCTTGAGAGGGTCCCTAATACCACGGCCATGTGAAGCGCGCCGTCATCCAGCTGGGCATTAGTGGGAGGTTGCGTCGTGACGCTAGCCATCGAGGCTTCGGCGCTAGTGATGACATCTAGATCGACAATTTCGGTAGCCGCGAGGTCGTTCAGCGGAATATTATCTCGCGTGGCATCAATAGCGCGAGAAGCGCGATCAATGGCTTCAGCAACGGGGGTGCGTTCTTGACGCAATGAAGGAACCCCTGGAGCAGAGTCGCTGGGAAGCGGTACAAGCACGCTTTCCAGTGGTGTATGAGATTGATTTAAGTCGTGGTAGGTCGTAATTAACTTTTGTGTGCCCAGCACAGTGACCATTGTAGCCACGGGTAACAGTAACAATTTATGTGTGCGGGGCAGCGAATGAAGAATTCGCAACATGGGTAAATGGGCCGCCGAGTTCGTGGTAAATGAATAACATGAAAGAAAGTAAACCCAAGAACCATACCCCATGAGGGTGAGAGTGAACAGACTGTATGCCTGTACACTAAATGTACTTCATTGAAATACGGAAGTAATAAGTAAGGAAACCTATTTGTGAACACCGTTCGCTAAAAAAAGTAACTTAACGCAAACCGTCTTAAAGCTAAGCAGGCATATTAATTAACCATAGGAGGGTGACGCTAAGCAATATTTTCCACCAAATTTAGAAGTCAAATTAATTGCGTAATGCTTTTGTATGGGTTGTGTATTGGTTTTGTCGAAAAATTAAGGCTGTTTGAAAGCCAATTACTCATCATGAGGCAGTCTCTAGTAGATTTATTAAAAATACTTAGCGATCGGCTGGTGTTAGATGCTGTCTTTTTTGTAAAAAATTGTTTCTTTTGTCGTGTTTGGCAATTTTAGTGTCGGTTAGCCGTGATTTAAGGGAAAAAGTGTCAGGTAGCTCCCCTTGGCAGCCTGATACCTAGGAATAATTGTTTGCAAGCAAGTACTCAGCGCTTTTTCCTGGCATTCTATAAGGGTTTTTCGAACATAAAGCGGATTATTTCGCTGTTTAGCGTCGAGGGAATCGAAATGTCTCGAGTAACTCTTGCACAGTGGCAGATGCTGGCAGCCGTTGTTGACCATGGTGGGTTTGCGCGGGCGGCCGAGGCTATTCACAAAAGCCCATCTACGCTTAATCATGCCGTGCACAAGCTAGAAGAGCAATTGGGTGTTCAGGTGCTGGAACCGGTGGGCAGGCAGGTACGCCTAACTGAGGCGGGCGAACTCTTATTGCGCCGGGCTCGTCAGTTAATTGAGAGTGCTGCCTCTTTAGAAGATGTTGCTACCCGTTTGGCTGCAGGCCTGGAAGCTGAAATCGTGGTCGCTATTGATCAGATTTTTCCAGCTGCTGCTCAAGCGAAAGCGCTTGAACGTTTCTCGGAAACGTATCCTCAAGTCAGAGTGCAGTTGCATGAAAGCGTGCTCAATGGTGGTACGGAAATGCTCCACGATGGTCGTGCGGACCTCGTCGTCTCAGGGATTGCGGCTCAAGGGTATTTAGGTGAACCGCTGGTGAACGTGCGGTTTATAGCCGTTGCACACCCAAGCCACGAGTTGCACCAGCTTAGCCGCTCGCTAGACCTTCGGGATCTAACCCAACACCGTCAATTGGTAGTGCGTGATTCAGCGATACGCCAGTCGACTAATTCCGGCTGGTTGAAAGCAGAGCAACGATGGACGGTGAGTCACTTAAACACGTCATTAGATATGCTGAAGCGTGGGTTAGGGTTTGCCTGGATGCCAGAAACCCGTATTGCTGATGAACTTTCAAGTGGGCAACTCAAACCTTTGCCGCTCAGTGCTGGTGGGATACGAATGGTACCTATGCAGTTGATATTCAGAGACCGAGATCGCGCTGGCCCTGCAGCCCATGCCATGGCACAGGCATTGAAGCAGGGAGTGAGCGAGCTCTGCCCTAAGGATTCGATTTCATCGAATGAATCGCCGTAAAACATCCGCTTGAGCATCGGGGAAGCGGGCGTATGCTAAACGTCATCAGCACTATTAATACGTTTACTACATACGATTATTACAACAGGAGACCGCCCGATGGGACTGCTTGTTAACGGCGAATGGGTTGATCAGTGGTACGACACTAAGAAGCATGGTGGAGAATTTGTCCGTGAGTCTGCTCAGCTGCGCGACTGGGTGGGCGACGATGCCATGATGGGCGCACCGTCAGGCAAAGAATGGGAAGGGCAGAGCTACCCTGCGCAAGCAGACCGTTACCATCTTTATGTATCACTAGCCTGCCCTTGGGCGCATCGAGTTCTTATTATGCGCAAGTTAAAAGGGCTGGAATCACTCATTGGCACTTCCCATGTCAGCCCGTTGATGCAGGATAAGGGCTGGACGTATGACCAAAGTGAGGGCTCCAGCGGGGATCCTGTTAACCACGTCGACTATCACCATCAGCTCTATACGATGAGTGATTCTGCCTATACGGGACGGGTCACGGTACCGCTGCTTTGGGATAAGCAACGTAGCGCAATAGTCAATAATGAGTCGGCTGATTTGGTGCGCATTTTTAATCACGCGTTTGATGAGTTGACCGGTAACGATTTAGATTTTTACCCTGATGACCTGCGTCGCACTATTGATGACATCAACGACGATGTGTACGCGCACATTAATAACGGTGTTTATAAGTCGGGTTTTGCGACGGATCAGCAGGTGTATGAAAAACATGTGCTGGCTTTGTTCGATGCTTTAGATCGAATGGAAAAACGCTTGAGCGAGCATCGTTATCTGGCGGGGGAGTGGTTAACAGAGGCGGATATTCGGCTTTTCACCACGCTGATCCGTTTTGATGCTGTCTACTTCGGTCATTTTAAGTGCAATTTAAAACGTATTGAAGATTACCCCAATCTAGCAAATTACGTTCGCGAGCTGTATCAGTGGCCGGGAATTGCAGAGACCATCAATATGGACCAGATAAAACGCCATTACTACTACAGCCATGACACGATTAATCCAACGCGTATTGTGCCAGCCGGACCGCTATTGGATTTAGAGCGCCCTCATGATCGTGAACGCTTGCCAGGGCAGGGCATCCGTCGTCGAGCTTCATAATTTATAAGCAGAGAGCTTCTCAGAAATTGCATCTCAAACCTCGTTACTAACGAATGGGCCACCCAATTGCAGGGTGGCCCATTTGGCTAGTTAACCGCTAGCTTAAGCGATTTAAGCTGGTAGCTTACTGGTTATCATTAACGGCTTCGCGAGTAGACTGCCAGGCGCTTTGAGCACCTTCTTTGGTCGTTTGCCATGCATCGCGGGCACTGTTTTTAGTCTGTTCCCACCAATCGCGATCGTAGGTAGGGAAGGATTCAACTTCCTCTTGGGAGGCCTCAAGCATAATGCGGTGTCCGGTATCACCATCACTCTCGGTATGGGTTTCCAGGGTAAATTGATCAGTATTAATAACAATTTCACGACCACCAAGGCCAAGAACTGCACCACTTTCAATGACTAGCGCTGAAATGCGCATTTCTTCATCAAAAAGAATGTCTTCGACTTCACCTATTTCTTCACCAGAACCACCCGCAAAAAACACCTCTGCATCCATGATGTCATCTGCAGAATACATACCTTGGGGTTCAGTTGAGGCCTGAACACCGAAGGCTAAGCTGCCTAAAAGGGCGGTACTGATAGCAGTGGTAAGCATTGTCTTGCGCATAGCATCTCTCCATGTAGCTATTAATGTGCGGTTAATTGGACGACAAACGTTAAAGATCGTTCGCCCATTCATCAGCGCGGCGTTCGGCTTCTTCCCGCTCTAAACCATATTTCTGCTGTAGCTTGCCAACAAGTTGATCTTTTTTGCCGCCAATCTGGGTAAGCTCATCGTCAGTTAATTCACCCCAGCTTGCGCGAGCTTTTCCTTTCATTTCTTTCCAGCTGCCTTCAATTTGATCCCAGTTCATAGCATCACTCCTTGAAGTTAGTGAACATCGTCAGGCACTTCTCAGGTTAGACAAACAGTGAATATGTGCAAGTCGGAGTATTAATAACGGTTAAAGCAAAAAAACTGGTCATAAGCGACTGGCGGTGTTAGGATGCGCCCTCCTCGCATGTGTTGACCCCTCCATCACGACGATAAGCAATTTCCTAGGTAGCGTTGACTACGAAGTGAAATGCTTGCTGGAACATCTTGCCAACTGCAGATGTTCATTGCTGTGAAGATGGCGCGCCTCCAGTATTTCACCAAACGGGTGAAATCGGCGCAGAAGGTCGCCACAGCGGTTAGCCCGCTTATGCGGTGTTTGCTAACCGAATGCTAGGTGCGACCGGCGTCTCCGACTCCATTGATGATGATATCCGCCTTGCGGATCCTTGTTTATTAATATGCATTGTCACGCGTATTAACGAGCAGAGTCAGAGACGCTTACGATGTTTTTTGCCGGAAAAACCGGCCTACCAAGGTGTGATTAATGACCTCGACTTCTGTCGCTTCGCCGAGCTTCGGCGATCTTGCTCTGTTGCCTGCCGTTCTCTCTGCTGTTGAAGCACAAGGCTACGAAATTCCCTCGCCGATCCAGGCGCAGACAATTCCTGCGTTGCTGGAAGGCCGCGATATGCTGGGCCAAGCACAAACCGGCACCGGCAAAACCGCTGCATTTGCATTGCCATTGTTATCGCGTTTAGAACTTACCCGTCGCGAGCCTCAAGTACTGGTTATGGCTCCGACCCGTGAACTTGCTCAGCAGGTTGCGGCTTCGTTCAGTAAATATGGCCAAAACCTCAAGGGTCTTGAAGTCGCTATCCTTTGTGGTGGCCAAGAGTACCGTGAACAGTTAGGCGCGCTAAAGCGCGGTGCCCAGGTTATTGTTGGCACCCCTGGCCGTATTATCGATCACCTTGATCGCGGTAGTCTGAAACTCGACGGTCTTTCGGCACTCGTGCTGGATGAAGCTGACGAAATGCTGCGCATGGGCTTTATCGACGACGTAAAACGCGTGGTTGCCGATACCCCTAAAGATGCTCAGCGTGTGTTCTTCTCGGCAACGCTGCCGACTGAAATTGAGCGCATTGTTAACCGCTATCTGGTTAATCCGGTAAAAGTTGCGATTGAGTCGCGCACGACGACCGGTGAAAACATTGAACAGCGTATTGTACGCGTCGATGGTGGCGCTAAGCTTGAAGCAGTGGCACGCATCCTTGAAGTTGAGCCGGTTGATGCCGCTATTGTCTTCGTGCGTACTCGTGCTGCTTGTACCACGCTGGTTGAACAGCTGACAGCTCGTGGCGTTAATGCCGCTGGCCTGTCTGGCGATCTAGACCAAAGCCTGCGTGAGCGCACTATTACACGCCTCAAGCGTGGCAAGGTTGATGTGCTGATTGCGACCGACGTCGCTGCTCGTGGTCTTGACGTTCCGCGTATTACGCACGTTATCAACTACGATCTGCCGCAAGACGCAGAAGCTTATACTCACCGTATCGGTCGTACCGGTCGTGCGGGCCGTAGCGGTATCGCGATTACGTTCGCTGGTTTCCGTGAAGGCCGTAAAGTGGGCTGGATGGAGCAGGCTACCGGTCAGAAAATGACTGAAATGCCGCTGCCAGACGAAGCCGCTATTCGCGCTCACCGTGATGACGTATTCCATCATCGCGTTGTGGCAGCCCTGACCAAAGGTGCTGAAGAGCAGCGTGCACTGGTTGAGCGCCTGGTAGAAGAAGGTCATGATGCCGTTGAGCTAGCTTGTGCTTTTGCCGCGATGGCACGTGCTGACGAAGCGCCGATTGGACGCTTGCAAGCCCCGCGTAAAGAGCGTGCTCCGCGTGATAGCGCGCCTGGTGGCAAGCCCGGTGGCCGTCGCGAGCGCTCAAGCGCACCTAGCGAAGGTATGATTCGTTACCGTGTTTCTGTTGGCCATAAAGATGGCGTTAAGCCTGGTCAACTGGTGGGTGCACTGGCGAACGAAGGTGGCATCGAGGGCGCGCGTATCGGCCGTATCGATATCCGCAACGCTTTCTCGGTAGTTGAGCTACCCAGTGGCCTGCCTTCCACTATTCTGGCGAAAATGGCACGTGCCCGCGTTGCTGGTCGCCCGTTAGAAATTAGTGAAGACAGTGCACCTGAGCGTGCTCCACGTCGTCGCCGTGATGACGGTGATGCACCCGTTCGTCGCCGCGAACGCGCTTAAGTTAATGTATAGCGCCATATAACGGTGCTTTAAAACGACGTTTAACGATCGTTCTATCCCCTTACGCCCAGCGGCTTAAGGGGATTTTTTTTGCCTGTCATTGCAGCTGGGAAATTGAGCTACGTTAGTATGGTTATGGTTCAGTAAAAGGAGGCTGCATGGACGCACCGCTACATGACTGGAATTTAGCTCCAAAAGAGGCCGTAGCGCTGCAAACAGTGCTGGCGAAACGACTTGAAACCACTGATCGTATCGGTTCTGTGCACCATATTGCTGGGGTCGATATTGGGTTTGAAGCGGGTGGTGATATCACTCGGGCGGCGGTCGTTGTCCTAAAATGGCAGCCTGACACCACGCAACACCTAACGATGGTAGAGCAGGTGGTTCATCGTGAGCCAACGCGGATGCCTTATATTCCCGGGCTGCTCTCTTTTCGCGAGATCCCAGCCGCTCTGGAAGCGTTCGCTAAGCTTGCGATCACACCCGAACTGGTAATGGTCGACGGGCAGGGGATTGCGCATCCTCGACGGCTTGGTGTCGCTGCCCACCTGGGGCTATGGCTGAATTTACCGACGATCGGCATCGCTAAGTCCCGCTTAACGGGGCAGCATGCAGAGGTGGGAAACACGCGGGGGGATTGGGTGCCTCTAACATCAGGTAACGACGTTATTGGTGCCGTGCTACGCTCGCGGGAAAATGTGAAACCGGTGTTCGTATCGCCTGGGCATCGATTATCCCTTGAAACATCGCTTGACTGGGTGGTGCGCTGTTTAGGACGCACCAAGTTACCAGAACCCACGCGATTAGCGGATCGGCTTGCATCAAGACGCGACCAAAAGCGGCTTACGTAAAGCGTAGGAAATGGCGCAGTAGGCTAGAGGCCGCTTGAGTGTCGGTGATCGCGTCAATGAGGGCGTCGGGATTTTCACCTTGGTCGCGCAATGCGGCTTTCTGGCGCTCGATATAAGCATGCATCACTGGTCGGGTGAACTCTGGGTGAAACTGCACGCTCCATTGGCGGGGGCCATAACGTAATGCTTGATGAGCATCGTGGTTGTTATGCGCCAACACCGTGGCGTTGGGTGGCAACTGCATGACGGACTGGGCGTGGGTCAGGTGAGCCGAGAAGTGTGTGGGCAGCTTGCTAAACAGGGGGTCTTGATGGCCTGCTTGGGTCAGTCGTACCTTGCGCGTTCCTGATTCTCTTCCTGCAGGGTGGTAATCGCTAATGCCACCGAAGGCTGACGCCATCAACTGGTGACCATAGCACACGCCAAGCATAGGGACGTTCTCGGCTAGCGCTTGCTCAAGCCAAGGTTTTAGCGCCTCGCTCCATGGCTCCTGTTCGCTCACCATACTGTGGGAACCCGTGAGCATAATGCCGGCGAATGAGGTAGGAGTAGGTGGAACACCTTGTTTGCGCGCATCCCAAACCCTGAGTGACAGATGTGTCGGCAGTACCGTCGAAAGCTGATTGATAAAGAGTTGCTCGAAATCACCGTATTGGTCGACCACTTCAGGGAAGGCGTCACCGGTTTTGATAATGACTAAAGAGGTCATGGCGTTCTCGTTGTCCTGTCAGAGGCAAGGTTAGCGAAGAAAGGTTAGAGAGGAAAAGTTAGCCCAATCAGGGCATTGCCCTGTAAGGTGGTAGTTCTCACCATACACCTTTTTCGCTTTATATTAGGAGCCTAATATGCAACAGATAACCCGTGCTGGCGAGCCCATGGATGTGGCGGGAACGCTACCTGCTCCAGGCCAAACTGCTCCGCTGATGACGCTCACCAATGCCGATTTGAATGATGTCACCCTTGATACTTATTCGGGCAAGCGCAAAGTACTGAATATTATCCCCAGTGTGGATACGCCCACTTGTGCGGTGTCTACTCGGCGGTTCAATGAACTGGCCTCGCAATTGGATAATACCGTGGTACTGGTGGTGTCTGCTGACCTGCCATTTGCAGCCAAGCGCTTTTGCGGTGGAGAAGGGTTGGATAACGTTGAAACCTTGTCTACCTTCCGCCATCGAGAGTTCCAAGAAGCTTGGGGTGTCGCATTGGCTAATAGTGCAATGGAAGGGTTGTGCGCCCGTGCCGTGGTAGTGCTCGATGCAGACAACCGCGTGTTGCACAGTGAGCTGGTAAGCGAGCTGAAAAATGAGCCTGATTATGAGGCCGCGCTGGCAGCCCTAAAAGGCTAGCCAGAGGCGGTACGCAGGTTGCTAGCCTGCGCCTTGCTTCGCTGCCGCCACCAGTGCACTAATTAAACGTTGCTGGGGGCGGTTGAAAATAAGCCATTCGGGATGCCACTGCACGCCAATCAGAAAATCATGTTTTGTCGACTCAATTCCCTGGACTAGCCCGTCCCGGTCGCGGGCGACAATATTGATACCGTCACCTGCTTGATTGACCGCCTGATGGTGCAGGCTATTCACGCGACACCACGTGACGCCTAACAGCTGATAAAGCTTGCTTCCTCCGACAATATCCACTGTTTTGCGCGGTAGCACAGTGCGCCGTCGTTTCAGGCCTTCATGGGTGGTATAAATATCAGGGTCGAGGGTGCCTCCTAAATGGACGTTGATTAGCTGAGCTCCCCGGCAAATTCCCAATACAGGAGTGTTTTGTGGAATAAATCGGCCGAGTAGATTGAGTTCCAGTTCATCGCGGGCTGGGTCTAGCCGCACATCCAGCTGTACTTCGCCGCCGTAAAGGTGTGCTTGGATGTCATCGCCGCCTCCAATAATTAGCCCGTCAAGATGGGCAGGCAAGGGGCGTGATGGGGACAAGCGAAGCGGTTTGCCGCCATGTCGCCATACGGCGAACCAGTCAAACCACCACGCTAGGTGGCTTTTTTGATCAGAGGTTGTAATCCCAATAAGTGGTCGAGACATGCTGGCACGTTCTCACTCAGGCAGTGTGTTTAGGATGACTTCAATAGGCCAAGCAGCTTCGTTTTACAGCGTTTCCACCAAGGTTGGCTGTGTTCAGCAATATACTCATCGCAGCGAGCGCGCAGCACCTCACTGTTTGCGGCTAGCTTTTCTACCTCAACCCAGCGATTCCACTCCACAACTGACCCCCAACCGGGCTGAGAAAGCTGCGCATTGGGTAGCCGGTAATGAAACGTCGGGCGTGGTTTAGTGAGCTGGCTATGCAGCAGCTCATGGGGATGGTCAGGACGCAGGTGCGCAAACAGCGGCAGTAGATCTAACTCTCGATTACGCGTTGGGTTGTAGTGCAGATAGTCATCGATAAACGTATCTAAATCAGGCTGATAACCAGAATCCAGGACTTTAAGAGCGTACTCTTTATGAAATGGATTGGCGTGAGGCAGTACTTCACGGGTAATGTCGACTTTGATTTCATCGCGCAGCCAGCTGGCGAGAAGCAGATACGCTTGCATCATGGCTAGAAGGTAAGCAACGTCAAACCGTTCTACTTCAGGGTTTAGATGCAAGCCAAATCCGTAGAGTAAGCTGGCATCCGTGCCTTTCGCGCCTTTGTCGCGTAGGGCACTAAATAGCTGGTCTAGTTCACCTAACTCATCCCAGGGAATCGGCGGGCAGACAATTTCCGTAGGCACTAGGCCCGTCACCATGTCGCCAATCAGTTCGCGGGTTTTTTGATGGAACTCTATTCGCCGATGGCGCTGCTGGCGTGCCCATTCACTGTCGCTTTCATGGTGTTCTTCCAGTAACGTCTTATCAGGATGAGCATACTGGGTATCCAGCTCAATACCGAATTCGCCCCATCGAGTCGCTTCAACGAGTAGCCGATGGGGACTGACCACGTTAAGCTCACCCCCAAATAGCTCGCGTACCAGCTCAGCGGTATCATGCGGCGGGAGTCCGGCGAATTCGATTTCCACACCGACACGCCTTGTTTTTCCATCACTATTTGTACGGTTAGGAGGAGCGTGCAGCGTCATCTCGGTATCCTTGAGGTGAACGTTTAAGCCAACAGCCTATCATAGTCACGCATTAAGGCTGAGCGTACAAAGTTAAGTAAACGCTAACTAAGTGGCGTGTTATGTCAGTTCATTTTCGGGAGTTAAGCGTGCGACAGCACTGGACAATCAATATCGTGTTAGGCGTTTTTTTGACGCTACTCCTAGGTGTGATGACCTTCGCACAGGCGCAGAGCGTTTCTCTGCCAAGCCTGGGGGGAGGCAATGATGCATCAGAAGAGCAGAGTGTCAGTAGTGAACGCTTCCAAAGCTCGCTGAGCGATGTGATCGCAATGCTGGAGAATGAAGAGCAGCGTAGAGCGCTGCTCGACTCCCTGCGTGAATTGCAGCTTGCCACCGAGGCTGGCGAAGAGGACAAAATCGTTCATCAAGGCCTGCTGGGCGCACTAGCCGATACGCTGACCGATATTGGCGAGCAGGCTCAGGCTGGCGATTCGCCGGTTGATGAATGGTCACGACAATTGGTTCAAGGAGCTGCCGACTTACGCGCATTAAATGATGGTGCTGACCAGGGGGAGGCGCTACGCGCAGTGGCTGAAGGCGCCGTCCTTGGTGTTATTTGGGGGACGCTGCTGGTCGTTATGATTGCGTTTGGGCGTTTGATCGCCACACGACGAGAATGGCCGCTTGATTTGCCTCGTGACCCGAAAGCCTGGTTATTGGCAGTGCACTTTTTACGCCGCATGTTGCCTTGGGCACTGTCATTCGCGATTACCCTAGGGATTGGGCAGATATTACCTTACAGCCCAGGCCGAGCGGTTGTACTGGTTGTGGCTTACGTTTGTGTGTGCGGTCGCGCGTTGTCGGTGGTGATTGAAACGGTCATTGCGTTTTTCAGCCGTGGCCATCGTTTTACAGCGGTACAGGTGCTGCAGCAAAAAGCCTTGCGTGGTCTGTTTGTCATTGGCGCATTAATCGCCTTGGGCGATGCGGTGAACTCTACCCGCTTGGTTGAGCTACTGGGTAGTGAGCTTTCCAGCTTAGTGTCTGTGCTTGCGAATATGTTGGCTGCGCTGCTTTCAGCACGCTTTATCTTTAAATTTAAACGACCTGTTCGCCATTTGATCTGTAACCGCCCTTACAAGCAGCGCCGTGATGCTAGTGCCGCCGTTGAGATGATCCGTGCGCTGGGCGGCCTCTGGCATATTCCTGCGCTGCTGATGGTGGGTGGCTCATTATTGGCGATCTTTATCACCGTGGGTGATGTGGGTACAGCGCTTGCGCGCTCGATTATCTCGGCAAGCTTATTGGTGTTGACGTTAGTGGTGACGGGCTTGTTAAGACGTCAGTCAGAGCGCTTGGGTAAGCGCCGTCATCGCCGTCGTTACAGCCAATATCGTAAGCGTTTAGAGCGCTTCGGCTTTGTCCTTGCCCACCTTTGCGCCTGGATGGTATTCGCCGAACTGTTTATGCAGGTTTGGGGCGGTTCGCTGTTTGGCCTTGGTCAGCAAGCGGTAGCCAGTGCCCGTATTGGTCAAGCCTTAATAAGTCTGGGGTCAACTATTCTGCTGGCTTGGCTGGTCTGGATCTTTGCTGATACGGCTATTCAGCGGGCGCTAACGTCATCCGCGCGCTCTCGCGGAAGGCGAGTGAATCAAGCTCGGGCGCAAACCATTACGCCGATGATTCGTAATGTTATTTTTGTGACGATTTTGATTATCGCGGTGATTGCCGGGCTAGCAAATCTTGGCGTTAACGTCACACCACTACTTGCGGGTGCGGGTGTCATCGGTCTGGCGATTGGTTTTGGTGCCCAAACGTTGGTGCAGGATTTAATCACCGGGATCTTTATTCTGATTGAAGACTCCCTGGCGGTGGATGATTTCGTGCAAATTAATGGCCATATGGGGACCGTTGAGGGATTAACGCTACGTACTGTGAAGCTGCGTGATTTAGATGGGGTTGTCCATATCATTACCTTTAGCCGTATTGAGTCGATTCATAATATGTCGCGCCAATTCGGCATTGCGCTAATGCGTATTCGTATCCCTTATGCGATGAAAATTGATGATGCAATTACGCTGATGCAAGAAACAGCGCAAGAGTTACGCAAAGACCCTATGATGCGCCACTATATTTGGTCACCTTTAGAAATGCAGGGTGTGCAGGGCTTTGAAGATGGTTGCCCTATTTTGCGCATGCGTTTTCGCACAGCACCAGAAATGCAATGGGACGTATCGCGTGCCTTTAACTTGCTATTGAAGCAACGCATGGAAGCGCAGGAAATCGATCTGGGCGTACCGCGTCTCAGTGTCAGCATGGAGGCGCGTTCAGAAGATCGTCGGCAAGATCTTATGCCCGATGAGACTGCGAAAGCAGAGCCTACGGGAAAAGAGCGCGCCGGCACGGATTTCACGCTCGATGAGCCGGGTGACAAGAGCAGGGGAGGGAATATCAGTGATGAAGACGGCGATAGCCCGCGAAAGCGGCCAGCGCCGCCAAAACCAGCTCCGCGCCCGACAGAAGCTGAAACCCGCCGAGATGAGCGCGAGCGAGCAGAGGCCTCATCCTATGCTAAGCCCAAGGCCCAAGGCGAGCCCAAAAGCGACGCCTATGCCAGCACCAATGGTGAGCAGGGCAACGAGTAGCCATGGGCCTTTGAAACGCCGCCAGCGGTTATAAAGCGATACCGCAAGACTGACGCGATCAATCAGCTCGTCATGGCGCGAAATAGCATGATCAGGTGGTAGGGAAAAGTCGTTGGCTACATCGCCTTGCCAATGAGCCGCGTGGGTGAGTCCAAGCCTTGCCCGCAGTTGTCCTATGTCGCTGACGGTTTTGTGGAGCTTGTTATAAGCGTCGCGATGTTCTGCAACACCAAGTACGGTTTCAGCATCCTGGCGCAACGCGCTGTTTGGGCAGCGAGCCACCGCGCTATTGATTTCTTGATCGCTCGCGTCGGGTGTTAGTGTCAGTCGTTGATACAAATCGCGCATAATGTTCGAGTCGATACTCACTTTCGGTTTGGGTGCTCTGCCCTTAATCGTTAACAGTAGGCTGATCAGGTGTTTTGCATCAAATAATCGTAGGCACTTTTGATGCGCTGAAAACGCGTTGATGCCAGTGCTATTTGATGTTCACTACCCGAATAGAAACGGTCAGGGTGGTGCAACTGCGCCATGCGGCGATAGGCACGGCGAATATCGGCACGATTAGCCCCTGGTGTTAGTCCTAATACTGCCAGCGCCCGTGTGTTGCGATCGGGTGGTGAAGAGGGGCGCTCCCGCTGTTGGCGACGGGCTTCTTCCTGACGCTTCTGCTCTTGTTGCCAGCGCTGACGCTCTTGCTGTTGGGTCTGTTCTTGTCGTTTGCGGCGCTCTTGTTGTTTGTCCTGTTCCCGCTTGTTCTGTTCCCGCTTGGCCTGCTGCTGTTTTGCCTTCTCACGGTGTGCTTCTTCCTGTTGGCGTTGTTTATTCTGCTGCTTTTGTTGCTTTTGTTGCTTTTGTTGCTTTTGTTGCTTTTGTTGCTTTTGTTGCTTTTGTTGCTTTTGTTGCTTTTGTTGCTTTTGTTGCTGTTGTTCTTTATTAGCACGCTGGCGCTCTTCGGCCTCTTTTGCTTTCTGCTCAGCCGCGTGTGCATCACGTGCCTTGCGCGCGTGATATTCTGGATCGTGCACCTGCCAGTAAGCATCTCGACTGGGGTCCTCTGCTGATTGCAGTGGTTTGCCCGTTAACTCATGAAAGAGAGTGCTGAATGTGGCAGGTGTGATATTTAGCAAATCAGCGAGAAAGCCCAGAATGTAATGGTTATTCAGAGATAGCTCGCCATCGTCGGTGGCTACCGTGATCGCTTGGTAAAGTATGCTGAGACTGCGCTCGTTGGAACACTCTTTGCGCACAACCTCGGCCGCTAACTGAATGGCTTGAAGGTCTTGACTATGGGCAATGCTCATCACCGGCCCAAGTTCATGCCCGTGACGAAATTGCGCGGTGACCTGAGCCAGTCGGCGTCGCCGCTGGCCTTCAGACACCTGCTGGCGATGGACAAGCACCCAGGCTAACAGTAGTAGTGTTGCCGTATCCACTTGGCTGCGGCTCTTTAGCAGCAACAGCTCAAAGGGTGAAAAACGGGCAATGGACATTCCTTGGCTCCAAGGCAAAGAGGTTAACCGCAGAAGTGCTTTAACGGCCATCCTGATAATGATTGGCCATGGTATATCATCGCGTTACGCAATGAAGTAGGAGATTCGTTAGGTGATCAATGTTGAGCGTAAAAATAGCTTCCAGCTGAGGCTCACTCGACGGCTCAAGGAAGAAACGTCGCACACGCTCGATGTTTACCTATTTGTGCCCAAAGAGCTTGGGCTTAGCACCCATGTCATTTCAGAAGAGGCGTTTTATCACGGCGCGATTAGCGTTTCACGCACTTACTACAGTGATGAGTACCATTTACCGTTGGTCCATAGTCGTTTAGCGAGCCGTAATCAGTTAGGCAGTGATTCCTATCGGTTAAGTTTAAGTTTGTACGCTTATCAATACGTTGGGGCGTTAGAGCGAACGACTCAGGCAATGCTGGTCAGCGCCCGAAAACTACGCCATGCAACTAGCGATCAACGCCAGGAGAGCGGCGAGCTTCAAGAGCTTGCCGATGCGCTCCGTGATCAACTGTATGAAATGAGTGATTTGAGTGACGGCATTCTTAAACGGTTGCGGCGCAATTCGCCCACCGACGAGCGGCTCTATAAATACTTTGCCAACATCGATAATTACCTTTCCTGGTTTACCGAGCAGCAACTGTTGGCATTGGTAGCGCATATGCCTCGTGGCGGCGAGTTTAGTGAGATAAAACGTCGCTTTATCATTGTCTGCCAGCGTGAGAGCGACTATCGAAAAGAGCAAGAGTATAACGCTGAACGGGTGATGGAAGATCCCACTCGGATGTCGAATAAAATGCGCTTGCTAAGGCGGCTTATTGAGCATCCCATTACGCTCAAACAGCGTGCTCTAGAGCTTGGGAGCGGCGAGCAGAAGGCAGTAAAAGCGTTGGCGACGGCAGTGGTAATGGCGTTTGTATCGCTTGGTGTGCTCCACTTGCGTAGTGTGCTGGGCGATGTCACTGCGTTGTTTGTATTGGCGTTGGCGCTGCTTTATGCGATGCGGGAGGTGTTTAAAGACGACCTGCGTAACACGCTATGGCGCTGGCTTCGGCGTGGAAGGCCAAAGTGGCGGCGGCAATATATCGACCCCACGCGCAATCAATCGGTGGGTCGGCAGTTAGAGTGGTTCGACTATAAGCGCTATGCCGCACTAGATGCTGATATTCAGCAAATGCGCCGTCGAACGGTCGCTCAGCGTGAAGAAGAAGTACTGCATTATCGTTCCAGCTCGCGTATGTCGCCCACCCGCTTTTTAAGCGGCTATGAGCATACCCGTGAAACGCTGCATATCGATCTTTCCATGCTGACGCGCTTAATGAGCAAAGAGAAGCACTTCATTTACCGTCTGAAGGAAGGTCAGGCCGTTAGAGAAAGTGTCGAGAGACGTCACCTGTTTAACTTGGTCATTCGTGAGACGGGTAGTGAGGACACAACCTACCTAGCTCGCTGGAAAGTGGTTGTGAGCCGTTCTGGCATTGTCGATGTCGAGAAAGTCGCTGAGGAAAGTGTAGAGAAAACCAGCAAATAAACTGCGTTGGATCAATAGACGGGCACTGAGGCTGGGCCTGCATAGCGAAATCACCAGTAGCACACTAGTCTCAAAGGTGAGCCATATAATTTGCGACTGCGACCCTGTCGCCTGGAGGATACTGTGCAAGCTATCGACATTATGACACCCAACGTGGTGTGTGTAGGGCCCGACGCAAACGTGCGCGATATAGCGCAGTTGCTACTCGAAAATCGCATTAGTGCCGTACCGGTCGTCGATGATGAGCGTAGAGTGTTGGGTATCGTGAGCGAAGGCGATTTGATGCGTCGCGTGAAAGATGAAGCGGACGATAACCGCTCTTGGTGGCTCTCGCTCTTTAGTGGCGGTAAAGACGCGGGGACATATATTAAATCCCATGGGCGTAAGGCGCATGAGGTAATGACCTCCAAGCCACTAACTGTCGAAGAAAATGCACCGCTGCATAGCATTGCTCGTTTGCTGGAAAAGCATCACATCAAGAGGGTGCCAGTGGTGCGAGACGGTAAGCTCGTTGGTATTGTCAGTCGCGCAAACTTACTTCAAGGGATTGCTAACGCGGTTGTAGCGCCCACTCAGTCGCCGGAGGATGATCGCTCTATCCGTGAAGCCATTCTCAAAGAGATCGATAATAACACCGGTGTGCGAACCGAAAGCTTCAGTGTGATTGTTGATGGTGGGAACGTAGAGATTTGGGGGCTAGTAGAGTCAGTAGAACAGAAGCAGGCAGTGACCGTAGCAGCTGAAAATACCCAGGGCGTCAAGCGTGTTGAAAATCATCTTGGCATGATGCCCCGCGGGACGGGCTACTTCTAACACGTTGTGTTTCTTAGCTAAACAGCCTGTTGCTTTATGCAGCGGGCTTTTTTATGAGCGCTAATGCGCACTCTTTTTACTCTTGTGAAGCGACTAAAGTTGCATTTAAGTAAACGTTTACTCTTTGCGAGTAAACGTTTACTTTAAGCCTCACCTGTCATTTTTTAAGATGTTTTATGTCGCAAGGAGAAGCTATGAGCATTAACGTGACCGTATGGGGGGAGAACGTCCACGAGCAGACCAATGACATCGTGGCGCGTATTTACCCTAAGGGTATGCACCAGTGCATCGCCGAAGGTTTAAACGAAGCAGAAGGTATCGATGCCACTGCTGTCACATTACAAGACCCAGAGCAGGGCTTGAGCGAAGCAATGCTTGAAAGCACCGATGTACTGCTATGGTGGGGCCACGCCGCCCATGGCGATGTGTTGGAGGAGACGGTTGATCGCGTTCAAAAACGCGTACTCCAGGGCATGGGGTTGATTGTGCTGCACTCGGGGCACTACTCGAAAATTTTTAAGCGCTTAATGGGAACTACGTGTTCACTCAAGTGGCGTGAAGCGGGCGAGCGGGAACGGCTATGGGTAGTGAACCCAGGTCACCCGATTGTTCAGGGCCTGGGGGACTACATTGAGCTGCCCCATACCGAAATGTACGGCGAACCGTTTGCGGTGCCTAACCCCGATGAAGTGATCTTTATCAGTGCCTTTGAGGGGGGAGAGGTGTTCCGCTCCGGCCTGACCTACAAACGTGGCAACGGCAAGATTTTCTACTTCCGCCCTGGCCATGAAACCTATCCGATTTATTACGATGCCCAGGTGAAAACCGTGTTGAAAAACGCCGTGAACTGGGCACGCCCGGAAGGCTCGCGATGGATCGACAGCTGCCCTAATGTGCCCGCTGACCAAGCGCCTAATCCGGTCGAGATTAAAGGCGAAAGCCTGCATAAACCCGGCGAGGAGGGCTTTAAATGATCCGTTTAGCGATAATTGGTGCAGGCAGCATGGCTGGCGAGCACGCCAAGCATTTTGGCCGTCTTGAAGGCATCGAAGTGATGGCTGTGTGCGACCGAGACCTTGCCAAAGCCCAGGCGTTTGCCGAGCATCATGGCATTGCCGACGTGTATCAAGACCTGGATGCCATGTTGGCTCGGGATGATATTCACGCGGTAAGTAACGTCACCCCTGATGGTGTTCACAAAGCCACGTCGCTGGCCGCCATTGCCGCAGGTAAGCATATTCTGTGTGAAAAACCGCTGGCGACAAATGCACAAGATGCCCATGAAATGGCGGCCGCTGCTCAGGCCGCTAACGTGATCAACATGGTCAACCTAAGCTACCGCGATGCCCCGGCGATTCAACACGCGCGTGCACTGATTGCGGGAGGGGCGATTGGTCAAGTTCGTCATGTCGATGCCAGTTATAGGCAAAGCTGGCTAGTGAGTAACGCCTGGGGGCGCTGGAATGAAGATAGCCAGTGGCTGTGGCGGCTTTCTGAAGCCCACGGCAGCAAAGGCGTATTAGGCGATGTTGGTGTGCATATTGTCGACTTTGCCAGCTTCCCTGTTGGCGACATTACCCGAGTAAACTGCGAGTTAACCTGCTTTGAAAAAGCCCCAGACAATCGCATTGGTGAGTATGTGCTGGATGCCAATGATACCGCGCTGATGAGAGTGTCATTTGCCAATGGTGCGAAAGGCACTATTCAGGCCACTCGCTGGGCAACAGGGCATCACAACTCGCTGGCGCTGAGTGTGCACGGCGATAAAGGCGCGATTCGTATTGACCTGGACGCCTCAAAAGAGGATGTGCAGGTATGTCTCGATGATGACGTACATCCTGCCCGCTGGAGCACTGTGAAAGCACCGTCCACGCCGAGTATTTACCAGCGCTTCGTCGAGAGCATTCGTAGTGGCAATAACGATCAACCGGATTTTGCCCGCGGCGCGGCGATTCAAACCGTGCTCGATGCCTGTTTCGTATCAAGCCAGGAAGACCGCAGCCTAGCGATTGCCAGCTAGGTGGATGGCTCGACCCTTTAACTAGCTCCCTACCTACCAATAACAATAGAGGTGAATGCTATGCGTCACTACCTGCGCTCGTCAGCGATACTGTTTGCCCTGCTGCCCACAACGCTGCCTGCCATGGCGGCTGAAATTACCATTGCCTGTGGCGATGGTGGGGCGGCAGATTTTTGCCCAACCCTGGCAGAACGGTGGGCCGATGCTAATGGTCACCAAGTGAATATCGTCACCACCCCGGCATCACCCACTGAGAAGTTGTCGCTTTATCAGCAACTATTAGGCAGCCAATCGCAAGATGTGGATGTGCTGATGGTGGATATTGTGTGGCCAGGGCTACTTGCCGACCATTTGGTTGACCTAAATGACTACCTGCCGGAAGGCGCGGCTGACGGCTTTATTCCTTCGCTGATGGATAACAATACCGTGCAGGGCAAGCTGGTGGCGTTGCCGTGGTTTACGGATGCAGGGTTGCTCTATTACCGCCAGGACTTGTTGGACAAGTACGACGCTGAAGTGCCGCAAACCTGGCAGGCGTTGACGGACACTGCGCGACATATCCAGCAATCTGAGCGCGACGCAGGTAATGCGCGCATGCATGGGTTTGTGTTCCAAGGGCGAGCCTATGAAGGGCTGACCACCAATGCATTGGAGTGGATAGCCAGCCACGGTGGCGGCACTTTTGTGGATGCCGGTGGGCAAGTCACCATCAATAACCCCCAAGCAGTAGAGGCCATTGCGCTAGCAGCCTCTTGGGTGGGGGACATCAGTCCTGAGGGCGTGCGCAACTATATGGAAGAAGAAGCTCGCGGGGTGTTCCAATCGGGTAACGCCGTGTTTATGCGTAACTGGCCCTATGCCTGGTCGTTGGGGCAGGCCGATGGTACACCCATTCAAGGCAAGTTTGGCGTCGCGCCGTTACCCCGCGGGCCCGAAGGGCAGTCTGTCGCGACGCTTGGCGGCTGGAACTGGGCGGTTTCACGCTACTCAGAGCATCCTGATATCGCCGCTGACCTAGTGGCTTATCTCGCCGCTGAGGAGCAGCAGAAAGCTCACGCCATTGAGTTTGGTCGAAACCCGACGCGGCCTGTGCTCTATGAAAATGCCGAGGTGCTGGAAGCCCACCCGTTTATTGGCGAACTTTATGCAACCGTTATGAACGGTGTGCCACGTCCTGCAAGCGTTACTGGAGAAGCGTATCCGCGGGTGTCTAACGCCGTGTTCAACCGTGTGCATGACGCCCTATCCGGTGATATTTCCCCCGAACAAGCAATTCAGCAGCTCGATAGCGAGCTTGCCCGCATAGGTAGGCGTGGTTGGTAGCTGGATTTGCCGCAATGCTCAGCGATTTTCGGCACAATTTTTGGCACAATCATAAGCTGAATCGCTGAGGCATGGCATGAAACAGACCAAACAGAGCGCTCAAACGGCGACCATACGCGAAATAGCCCGGCGGGCCGATGTCTCTATTGCTTCGGTCAGCCGGGCACTTAATGGTAAGCCAGGGCTAAGTGACGCGTTGCGGGAAAAAATTCTTACCATCAGCCGCGAAGTGGCGTACCAGCCCAGCGCAGCGGCCAGGCAACTGATTAGTGGCAAGGCCGCAGTGGTAGGAATTTCCCTGGGGCGCCAGGATATCGAGCTGCGTCCTTACTATATTCTGCTTTACCAACACTTAACCGTCGCACTACACCAGCAGGGCATGGTGCCGATCTTTTTCCATCACGATCAGACGGCAGAGCTACCAGAACGGGCGGGCGCGGCTATTCTGCTGGGGGAAACCTCTGAGGATGAGCGTCCCAGCTTGCTAGAAAATGCCGGCGTGCCGTTTGTGCGCATTGGCAACCCAGGGCAAGGATTTTCGGTCGCACCGGATGATGCCCAGGGGGTTTATGAAATGACGCACCACCTTATCGCTCAGGGACGTCGGCAGCTTGCTTTTGTCGGTGGTGAGCTGGAAATGCCGGGGCCTCATAGCCGTTTAGAGGGTTACCGACGGGCGCTGGATGAAGCCGAGCTTTCTGAGCAACTAATTAGCCTGCCACATCGGTTTAGCTCAGACTCACTGACCAGTTATCGTTATTTAAATCGTTTGTTGGCGGAGACCACAAATGGCCAAGCCCCGCCATTTGATGCATTAGTATGCGCCACCGACGAGCTGGCTTTGGGCTGCGTTGCTGCGCTGGAAGACAGGGGGATTGACGTGCCTCGCCAAGTCGCAGTGACCGGTTTTGATGACCTGCCAGCGCTTGCCTCTGGGTTAACAACCATTCGTCAAGATATCGCAGCGATTGCGGCAATGAGCGTGGAGCTGCTGGGTGAAGCGCTAGCAAGCAAAGCGCCCCGGCATGTATCGTTGCCGGTGACGCTCGTCATGCGGGAAACAGGGTGAACGCTTAACGCGGTGGCAGTTGCTCAGGGCCGAAGGCATCGGGAAGCAGCGTTGCCATGGTATAGGTTTTTAGCACGTCGCCCTGGTGTGAAAGCACCATAATTTGCGTTTCTGGGGTGGCGAATTCACGAATGCGCTGGCGGCAGTCGCCGCAGGGTGTACACAGGTGCTCGCCTGGTCCCATCACGTACACCTTGGCAAGCTCACGCTGGCCAGCGGTGATCATGGCGGAAATCGCCGAGGCTTCCGCGCACAGCCCTTTGTAGTGCGCCACTTCCACGTTAGCGCCTGCAAACTGCTGGCCATCCGGGCACTCCATTACCGCGGCGACTGGATGATTGGAGTAGGGCGCATAAGCGTTGTCCAAGGTGGTCAGCAGCGTATCAACCAGTGCCTTATCCGCTTGGCTCATGGCGTTATCCTCATAAATGGCTATTAGGCCTTAGCGGCGTCGTCGCGTAGTACTGTGTCTAGCGCAATCGTCATCATGTCATTGAAGGTGGTCTGGCGGTCGGCGCTGGAGAGCGACTCGCCTTTCAGAATATGGTCGGACACCGTACAGATGGTTAGCGCGCGGGCACCAAACTCTGCTGCAACACCGTAAAGGCCTGCTGCTTCCATTTCCACACCCACGATGCCGTAGCGCTTGAGCAGTTCGGCCATATCGGTCTGCGGGTTATAGAACAGGTCTGCTGAGAAGATATTGCCGACTTTTACCGGCACATTCTGCGCCTTGGCGGCAGCAACGGCGTGGCTTGTTAGCTCAAAGTCAGCAATGGCCGAGAAGTCGTGGTCATTAAAGCGCATACGGTTCACTTTGGAATCGGTGCAGGCACCCATGCCAATAACCACGTCACGCACGTTGACGTCGTCGCGCACTGCGCCGCAGGAACCCACACGAATAATCGATTTAACGCCGTAGTCGGTAATCAGCTCTTTGGCATAAATAGACACCGACGGAATGCCCATGCCGTGGCCCATGACCGAAATTTCGCGGCCCTTGTAAGTACCGGTGTAGCCGAACATGCTGCGTACATCGTTCACCTGACGAACATTTTCCAGGTAGGTGTCGGCGATGTACTTGGCGCGCAGCGGGTCGCCGGGCATCAGAACGGTATCCGCGAAATCGCCCATTTCAGCATTGATATGTGGTGTTGCCATAAAACGCTCCTATTGATCGTTTTTTAATCAGATTAATTCGCTCAACGCTGCGGTTCAGGCAGCGTTAGGTAAAAAGCTCTTGCCGTCTTCCATCGCTTCAACGGCGAAGAAGGCGGCTAATGTCTGGCCGATATCGGCAAAGGTGTCGCGCTCGCCTAGCGGGCCGGGGGCAAACCCTGCGCCATGCACCATCACCGGCACATATTCGCGGGTGTGTTCGGTGCCTTCCCAGCTGGGGTCGCAACCGTGGTCGGCGGTGAGCAGCAACAGGTCATCGTCGTTGAGTGCGGCAAGCAGTTCCGGCAGGCGGGCATCGAAATGCTCAAGTGCGGCGGCGTAGCCCGGCACGTCACGGCGGTGGCCGTAAACCGAATCAAAATCAACAAAGTTGGTCATGATCATGGTTGGGCGGTCGCTGGTTTCTTTCGCGGTGCGGGCTACTTCGGCGAGCGTGGCTTCCATCAGGGCGTCGTGGCCGCTGGCTTTGACCTTATGGGTAATGCCGCAATGCGCGTAAATGTCCGCGATCTTGCCAATCGAGACCACTTCGCCGCCGGCATCGGCCAGTTTCTGCAATACGGTGGGGCTGGGCGGCTCAACGCTGTAGTCACGGCGGTTGCCGGTGCGGGCAAAACTGGTGCTGTCATCGCCGTTAAACGGGCGGGCAATCACACGGCCAATGTTGTAGGGCTCGAGAAGCTCGCGCACGGTTTCGCACAGCGCGTAGAGGCGCTCTAAGCCAAAGTGCTCCTCGTGGGCGGCAATCTGAAACACCGAATCTGCCGAGGTATAAACGATGGGCTTGCCGGTGGCTATGTGCTCTTCACCCAGACGGGCGATGATCTCGGTGCCCGAAGCGTGGCAGTTGCCAATCACCCCAGTGAGGCCGGCTTCTTGCACGATGGCGTCGAGCAGTTCAAGGGGGAAGCTGTTGGTTTTATCAAGAAAATAACCCCAGTCAAAACGCACTGGTACGCCAGCAATTTCCCAGTGGCCGGAGGGAGTGTCCTTGCCGCTGGAGATCTCCTTGGCGTGGGCGTACGCACCTGTTAATTGAGCTGGCAGGTTAACGCCTTCGGCGACGCTTCCCGTTGCATCGCGGTGGGCGTAGAACAGGCCAAGCGCCGCCATGTTGGGCAGTTTTAGGGGGCCTGAGCGCTCAGCGGTATCGGCGTTACCGCGGGCGCAGGCGGCAGCGATGTGGCCCAGGGTGTCAGCACCCTGGTCGCCGAATTTATCAGCATCGGGGGCGCTACCGATCCCAAACGAATCAAGGACTAATACAATCGCACGACGCATTAGGCTTCTCCTCGGAAGGTGTCTTGAAGCAGTGTGTCCGCTGCGGCAGGCTCTTCGCTAAGGGTCATGGCGGCACGCAACTGAGCAGCGGCACGCTTGGCCGCATCTTCACTGCGGGCGTGAACGATGGCTAACGGACGCTGGCTATCGACACGGTCGCCAATCTCGACAATATCGCTAAAACCGACGCTGTGATCGACGCTAGCGTCGTTGCGCAGGCGGCCACCGCCTAGCTCGACGACGCTCATACCGACGGCACGGGTGTCGATACGCTGTACGATGCCACTCTGCTCAGGGTACACCGGCTGAATAACCGGTGCGGTGGCCAAGTAGCTATCCGAGCGTTCCATAAAGTCGGCGGGACCGCCCAGCTCGCGTACCATGCGGGCGAAGACTTCGGCTGCTGCACCCGAGGTGAGCGCTTTTTCCAGCTTAGTTAGGGCTTCTTCACGGTTGTTGACCAGTTTGCCAGCGATCAGCATTTCCACCGCCAGTTCGCGGGTGACCTGCATAACGCGACTGTTGGCACGTTCGCCGCGCAGTAGGGCCAGGGTCTCGACGATTTCGACCGCGTTGCCAGCGCAAGGGGCCAACGGCTGGCTCATGTCGGTGAGCAGAGCTGTGGTTGGGGTGCCGGCTTGGGTTGCCACGTTGGCGATGCTTTTGGCTAGCTCGCGGGATTTTTCCGGCGTGGGCATAAAGGCGCCGCTGCCAACCTTAACGTCCATCACTAAGGCATCTAAACCAGAGGCCAGTTTTTTACCCAGAATAGAGGCGGTAATCAGTGGAATGGACTCCACGGTGGCGGTCACATCACGCACGCCGTAAATGCGTTTATCGGCGG
This sequence comes from Halomonas sp. KG2, assembly GCA_030440445.1. NCBI lineage: Bacteria > Pseudomonadati > Pseudomonadota > Gammaproteobacteria > Oceanospirillales > Halomonadaceae > Halomonas > Halomonas sp. KG2. Next base: position 1,109,997 of record CP098528.1, read on the forward strand.
GGGCCAGATTGCCGGTTTGGCCGATAATCGCTACACCGGTTGATTTCACCACACTGCTAAAGCGTTCCGGCGCTGGGTAGGGGTCGTAACCGGGGATCGATTCCAGCTTGTCCAGCGTGCCGCCGGTGTGGCCAAGGCCACGACCTGAAATCATCGGCACAAAGGCGCCGCAAGCGGCGACCCAGGGGCCGAGCACCAACGACACTAAATCACCAACGCCGCCGGTAGAGTGTTTATCGACAATCGGGCCGGGCAGGTTGAGGGAGTCCCACTGCATGACATGGCCAGAGTCGCGGGTCGCCGTGGTCAGGGCGACGACTTCTTCACGGCTCATGCCGTTTAAGAACACCGCCATGGTGAAGGCGCCAATCTGGGCGTCGCTGATGCGATCATCGGCAATGCCTTGTACGAAGGCTTTGATCTCTTCCGCGGGTAGCGGCTGATTATCGCGCTTCAGGCGGATCAGTTCCTGGGGTAGGAGAGCGTGATGAGAAGCGGTAGATGACATTTAGTAGCCTCCGTTAGTAGTGGCGAGCGATGCGGTTTGTGGGGCGCCGCTTAGCGTATTCAATAAATTACCCAGCAGGCTGGAGGCACCAAACCGGAAGTGCTCAGGCGTTATCCACTGCGCGCCCATAATGTTCGTAGCAAGTGCTAGGTACTCGGCGGCTTCTTCAGTGGTGCGCACGCCACCGGCGGCTTTAAACCCGACATCTTCACCGCTGGCTTTAATCGCGTTGAGCATGATCTCAGCGGCTTCCAGGGTGGCGTTTGTGTCGACCTTGCCTGTCGATGTTTTAATAAAGTCAGCGCCGCCTTCAATCGCCAGTTCACTGGCACGCTTGATAAGCGCGGGATCTTTGAGTTCGCCCGATTCAATGATGACTTTTAAGCGTGCTTGACCAGCGCAGGCGGCTTTACACATTTCGACCAGCTCTAGGCCAATTGCTTCATCGCCTGCCATCAATGCGCGGTAGGGGAAGACCACATCGACTTCATCGGCACCGGAAGCGACAGCGTCGCGGGTTTCACGGGCGGCGCCCATGATGTCGTCACCACCGTCTGGGAAGTTGGTAACCGTGGCAATTTTAACGTGGTCATTGAGCTTGTGAGCGGTTAGTGCACGCTGCGCGGTAACCACAAATTGCGGATAAACGCATACCGCTGCTGGGTTGCCAAAGGGTGTTTTAAGTTGCTGGCAGAGCGCTTCAATCGTGCTATCGGTGTCGCTGTCGTTCAGGCTCGTTAGATCCATGAGGGTGAGTGCTTGACGGGCAGCTTGGGTAAGTTGGGCTTGAGTGTGCTGAGAGGAGGCAGTCGCAGTCATGGAGTTCTCGCAAATTAATAAAAGACAAAACGGGCCCTGCGTGAAAACAGCAGCGCCCGTTGCAAAGTGTCGTGCTCGCTGCGTTAAGCCGTGGCGCTACTCAACGCAATAAAGAAGCCTGCAATTGAGGCCGACATTAGGTTAGAGAGTGTACCGGCCAATACGGCCTTCACGCCAAAACGGGCAATCTCTTTACGGCGTGTAGGGGCAATGCTGCCTAAGCCGCCCAGCAAAATAGCAATCGAGGACAGGTTGGCAAAGCCACATAACGCAAAGGAAAGAATCGCCATGGTGTGTGGAGTCATCATTTGACCCGTGGCGGCCACTACCTGTTCCCCATCAATGTAGGGAGCCAAGTTGATAAAGGCGACAAACTCATTCACCACCAGTTTTTGACCGATAAACGAACCCGCCAGGGTAGCTTCTTCCCAAGGGACGCCAAGCAAGAAGGCAAGCGGCGCAAACAGCCAGCCAAGAATCAGTTCAAGGCTGAGTGATTCAAAGCCAAACCAACCGCCAACGCCGCCTAGAATTCCGTTAATCAGGGCAATAAGCGCAATAAACGCGAGCAGCATGGCACCCACATTAGCGGCAAGTTTCATGCCTGACGTAGCGCCCGCTGCGGCGGCATCCAATACGTTGGCGGGTTTGTCTTCCTGCTCTTTAAGCTCTTCTTCTACTCTAGAAACGCTGTCGCTATCGGTCGCGTCTTGAGTTTCAGGCATGATTAATTTGGCGAACAGTAGGCCGCCCGGTGCCGCCATAAACGAAGCGGCGACCAAGTATTCCATGGGAATACCCAAGGCGGCGTAGCCCGCCAGTACCGAACCAGCCACCGATGCTAAGCCACCGCACATCACCGCAAATAGCTGCGAAGGCGTCATGCGGGCGATAAACGGACGTACCACCAGCGGCGCTTCGGTTTGGCCAACAAAGATATTTGCCGTGGCAGAAAGAGATTCGGTGCGAGAAGTGCCAAGTGCTTTTTGCAGTGCGCCGCCTAAAATCCGAATGACCCACTGCATAATGCCTATGTAGTAAAGTACTGCGATGAGTGACGAGAAAAAGATAATCACGGGCAGTACTTTTATGGCAAAAACAAAGCCGACGTTATCGACATCGGCTAAGCCGCCAAACAGAAAGCCAATGCCGTCATTGGCGTAGACCAATACTTGGCTAACACCAGACGAAATGGCTTGCAGAACTGCTTGGCCAAAGGGCACATAAAGCACAAATGCACCGATACCTGCCTGAATGGCAAATGCACCAAGCACGGTGCGCAGCCGGATGGATTTACGGTCGTAAGAGAAGATAAGTGCGATGGTTACCAGTGTAACCATGCCTACCAAGCTCATGATGAGAGTCATGTGGGTACCTTCCGAGCGTGTGAAGTGGAGCGATTACAGTAAGTTTAATTTTACTGAGTAAATCATCGCATTTTGGTAAGCGTTCGGGGTACCCAGCTTATTGTCTGAGTAGCGATACTGCACGCCAGTGGTAATTAGCTCAGAAGGATGCCACCACAAGCTAAGCGCGCCGTTGGTGCCTACGCTCCCCGCTTTATCACCTACGTAGTTTTGTTCCAGGTACTCGTCGTCACGGCCAAAGGTTTGTTCATGCCAGTTGGTGACGCTGAAGTTCTGGTTGAGCGCTGAGAAGTCATAACCTGCTACCCAGCCTGCCATAAAGCCGTTCATGCCAGTGTAGCTGTCGCTCTGCACACGTGCTGCGCCAATAAACGGTTTAAACCATAGGCCATTGTCGAACGTCGTGCGGTAGCCGAGGCCGAGAATTTGATCCTGCTCGCGAGCGTTGAAACCATAATCGCGGAAGTCGTACAGGTGCGCGTAGATTGATAGCGGGCTGTCGCCGAGATAAATATGCGATGTGACTTTTCCAGCGGTACGAAAGTTGTCTTTACCACCGCTTGATTCGTCAAACTGATCGTTGGTTGGGTTCTCGAAATCGAAGAAACCGTAGAATTCGCCCCAGCTGTAACCGACGCCGCCTTCGATTTCGACAAACGTGAAGTCGCTTTTTGCTGCGTTACTAGCGGTACGCGCTTCAGTACCGTTAGACCAATCCAAGTAGTTCACCGAAACGTTGGCAAACGACCAAAGGGGCGTCGTTGGTGACGCGGGGGTGTCGTTTGCTAACGCTGGCGTTACCAGCGCAGCGCTAGCCAGCAAAACGCCAGCGCCAAGCGTGACGAAAGAAGAACGAGAAGGGGTGTGAGCAGTCATGGAAGCCTCAACAGGGTTGTTATGAGTCGTGTGGGCTGGTGTTGATGTTAAAATTATAACATTTAGTGTTATTTTTTTAACGTTGATTTGCAAGTATTAGCCCATCAACGCTTTGTATATGTGATATGACTCTCAAATAGTCGAAGAGCAGTGTCTGACAGTGGAAATATAATGAGGGCTGGCTCAGCATAGGCCTTGGATACCCACTAACCGCTGATAACAAATAACGCCTGAACTTGGGATTAAAGGAGAGGTTTGCCATGAATGACCGAAGCGCTCAGCGTTTGGCAATGTTGCAAGAAGCGCTTGCCAGCGGGGGGACATTGCATCTGCGCGATGCTGCTGAGCTGTGCGGTGTTTCTGAAATGACGATCCGTCGGGACGTTACTACGCAGCCTTCGGCGATTAGCTTGTTGGGCGGTCGGTTGGTCATGGCAAACTACCCTGGCGTAACACCGGTGTACGATCTGACTGAGCAACAGGCCAGCCATTATCAGATTAAGCACCGCCTCTGTCAGCGAGTTGCCAGCTTTATCGAAGACGGCGATACGCTATTCATTGACTGCGGTTCAACACTGATTCCTTTACTTAGTCAGTTAAGCCATTTCCGCGAGCTCACTGTGGTGACGTATGCCCTTAACGTGGCTAACTCAGTGGCCGCGCTGCCTAATGTGCGGTTAGTGCTGCTAGGGGGACTGTTTTATGCCTCATCACAATCGTTTGGTAGTGATGGTATGCGTGCTGCGATTGAGCGTTTAGGCATTAATAAAGCATTGATCTCTGCCGCAGGAGTGGACTGCGAGCGTGGGGTTAGTTGTTTCCATTTTCATGAAGTAGCGCCAAAACAGGCTGCCATTGCAACGGCTATGCAGCGCCTGTTGATTGTTGATGCCAGCAAATTTGGTTTAGTGCGCCCAGCCTATTTTGCCGCGTTATCCGATTTCGATATTGTCGTGACCGACGATGACAGTGCGTCGAAAGTTCAAGATTGTCTTCCTCATGCATCACCCAGTGTGACAGTCGCTTAACACACTATTGAGCATTCGGGGTGCGGCAAAGCGTCTCTTTCTGATTGATCCAGATCAATAGAAAATACTTTAGTCTTAGTTTATGCGCGCGTGGCGTGTATTGGCTATGACTCGCTACCAATCCCTTCGGTAGCGCATATTTTTCCCGGAGCAACGCATACGTACTCACTGTTCTGGGAAAAGTATGGGGTGTTAGTTAGCGGGCTATTTAGCTAGCTATTCAGCTGGTCAAATAGTGCGCTGTTTTGGACAACTCTCTGACGAGATCACACCATGCAACGACATACCCTCTGGCGCAGGCGAGGCACATTCGTGCTCGTCATGTTGTGCCTGTTGTTAACGGGCTGCAGTTCTGCATTGTTGGATCCCAAAGGGCAGATTGGCGTTGAGCAACGCTCGCTAATACTGACCTCATTTGGGCTGATGCTAATTGTAGTGATTCCAGTGATAGTGATGACGCTGCTGTTTGGTTGGCGTTATCGGCGCAGCAATCGCAATGTTGCTAAATACCTACCCGACTGGGCGCACTCTAATGCGATTGAAGTCGCGGTATGGACAGTGCCTTGTTTAATCATCGCTGTCTTAGCGTTTCTTACCTGGAAAACCTCCCATAGTTTAGATCCCCATAAGCCCATCGAAAGCGATACCGCCGCAATGGAAATCCAAGTGGTAGCGCTGGACTGGAAATGGCTGTTCATCTACCCCGAACAAGGCATTGCCAGTGTCAACGAGCTTGCCTTTCCTGTGGATACACCGGTGCGTTTTCGAGTCAGCTCTGGCTCTGTGATGAATGCGTTCTTTATTCCGCGCTTAGGCAGCCAAATTTATGCCATGGCGGGTATGGATAACGATGTTCATCTAATTGCAGACGACGTCGGCGTTTATCCAGGCCGTTCCACAAATTACAGCGGTGCTGGCTTCTCAGGAATGACCTTCGATGCTCACGTTACCACCCCAGAAGAATTTGAGGCGTGGGTTGAAAACGTGCGGGCTTCCAATGAAACCCTGACCTATCCCGACCGTTATAGCGATTTAGCCAAACCGAGTGAATACCACCCGGTCGAGTACTTCTCTGAGGTATCTCCGGCGCTCTATACGTCGATTCTGACCAGCTTTCATACCGGTGGCAGTGGGCACGGTGGTCATGGCGACCATGTTAACCACGAAGCCGTCAGTGATGTTGACGATAGCCACGGCGAGTCTGGCGAGCTAGAAAGCGCAGGCGCTACCCATCATCAGGCCGCGTTTGGCCACGTTACCAATCAGCATGCTAGTGAGGATCACGCGATGAGCGGCCATCCCACAAGCGTTGAAGCGGGGGGTTAAGCATGTTTGGAAAACTGACATTAGAGTCGATTCCGTATCACGAACCGATCATTATGATCGTTGCCGCCATGATGGCGATTGGCGGTGCTGCGCTTATCGGCGCATTAACCTATTACCGAAAGTGGGGCTGGCTGTGGAGCGAGTGGTTTACCTCCGTTGATCACAAAAAGCTCGGTATTATGTATTTTGTGGTTGCCTTGGTGATGCTGCTACGCGGCTTTGCTGATGCCATTATGATGCGTACCCAGTTGGCTATGGCGGCTGGTGGGGCCGCGGGTTACCTCCCTCCTGAACACTATGATCAGATCTTTACCGCCCATGGCGTGATTATGATCTTTTTCGTTGCGATGCCCATGGTCATCGGCTTGATGAATCTGGTGGTGCCGCTGCAAATTGGCGCACGCGACGTTGCTTTTCCTTTCTTGAATAACCTGAGCTTTTGGCTGTTCGCGGTGTCCGCGATTCTAGTTAATATTTCCCTTGTAGTAGGAGAATTCGCCAAAACTGGCTGGCTCGCTTATGCGCCACTTTCGGGGATAGAGTTTAGCCCTGGTGTGGGGGTCGACTATTGGATATGGGCGTTACAAATATCCGGCATAGGGACGACGCTCACCGGGATTAATTTCTTTGTCACAATCCTGAAAATGCGCACCAAAGGCATGACCATGTTCCGCATGCCTATTTTTACCTGGACATCGCTTTGTGCCAACGTCCTGATTATTGCCTCTTTCCCGATTCTTACCGCGACCATCGCGCTGTTAACCCTAGACCGCTACTTCGGCATGCACTTCTTCACCAATGATTTTGGCGGCAACATGATGATGTACGTCAACCTCATCTGGGCCTGGGGGCATCCGGAAGTGTATATCCTGATCCTGCCAGCCTTCGGCGTGTTCTCTGAAGTGATCGCGACCTTCGCGCGTAAGCGTTTGTTTGGTTACACCACCATGGTATGGGCCACAGTGGCGATCACGCTGCTGTCGTTTATTGTCTGGTTGCACCACTTCTTCACCATGGGGGCTGGTGCAAACGTCAACGCCTTCTTCGGCATTATGACGATGATTATTGCCATTCCTACCGGGGTGAAAGTATTCAACTGGCTGTTCACTATCTTCCGCGGCAGCCTGGAGCTGACCTCGCCGGTGCTATGGACCTTAGGCTTTATTATTACTTTCACTTTAGGCGGTATGACCGGCGTGATGCTGGCGCTACCCGCTGCCAACTTTGTATTGCATAACAGCCTGTTCGTGATTGCCCACTTCCACAACGTGATTATTGGTGGCGTGGTGTTTGGCATGATGGCGGGCTTAACGTACTGGTTCCCCAAAGCATTCGGCTTCACGCTTAGCGAGAAGTGGGGCAAGCGTTCATTCTGGTGTTGGTTTATTGGCTTCTATGTCGCCTTTATGCCGCTCTATGTGTTGAGCTTCTTTGGTGCGGTGCGCCGCATGCAGTCCTACGCCAACCCAGAGTGGCAGTCGTGGATGATCCTGGCCTGGGTAGGTGCCGTCATCATCATGATGGGCATTGCCTGCACCATTATTCAGTTCTGGGTGAGCATTCGTGACCGCAAGCTGAATGCCGATGTGACTGGCGACCCATGGGATGGCCGTACATTGGAGTGGTCAACGTCATCACCAGCACCGTTCTACAACTTTGCCCGTTTGCCTGAAGTTGGCGATATCGACAGTTTCTGGTCGCAAAAACAGCGTAGCAACGAACAGTTGGATGAAGCGCCTTATACCGATATCCACATGCCTCGTAATACCGTGGCAGGGCCGATCATCAGCTTGTTTGCCCTGGTACTTGGTTTTGCACTGGTATGGCATATCTGGTGGCTAGCCGCGGCGGGTGCGCTTGGCGTAGTCATCAGCTTCTTAGCGCGTGTTTTCAACGATGATATCGACTACTACGTGCCTGCCGCAGAAGTGGAGCGGATTGAGCGTGAGCACCAGCAGCGCAAAACCACCCCGACCGCCAGTGACTCAACTGATAGTAAGCAGACAAACTATGCGGAGGCGCGAGCGTAATGGCTACCGATACCCTACACCATGGCGCAACGTCTGAGCCCCATGAGCACCATGATGCCAGCGGCACCAAATTATTCGGCTTTTGGGTCTATCTAATGAGCGATCTGGTGATCTTCGGGTCACTGTTTGCTACCTACGCCGTGCTCATGAAGGGCATGGCGGGCGGCCCGACGGCGGCAGATATTTTCGAGCTACCTTTCGTGCTCGTCGAAACTTTCTTACTGCTGTTTAGTAGCTTTACTTTCGGCATAGGCGTGTTGGCCATGAATGCTGAGCGCATTGGCCAAGTAAAGGCGTGGTTAGCGATAACCTTCCTGCTGGGCGCGGCGTTTGTTGGCATGGAAGTTTATGAGTTCCAGCACTTGATTCATCAAGGGTATGGGCCCGATCAGAGTGCGTTTCTCTCGTCGTTTTTCACCCTGGTGGGCACTCACGGGCTGCACGTGACCGTTGGTTTGGTATGGATCCTCGTCATGTTGGTGCAGCTTTCTACCAAAGGGCTAACACCGATGACTCGCCCTAGAATTCTGTGCCTAAGCCTATTCTGGCACTTTCTGGATATCGTCTGGATCTGTGTTTTCTCGTTCGTTTATTTAATGGGAGTGCTGTGAGATGAGCCATTCTTCATCTAATTCAACTTCTTCCCATGGCAGCGTTAAATCGTATGTGACTGGGCTTCTGCTATCTTTAGTGCTAACCGTGATTCCATTCGCGGTCGTGATGAGCGGTGCACTAAGCACCGTCACGACGGTGGTCGTTATCGCAGTAACAGCCGTGCTGCAGATTTTGGTTCAGCTGGTCATGTTTATGCATATGAACACCAACGCCGACGAAGGGTGGAACGTGATGTCTTTCGTTTTCACGCTGACGATACTTGTCTTGGTGGTAGGGGGCTCTTTATGGATCATGCAGCATCTGCATCTCAACATGATGATCGGTTAACGGTGGTGCCTAGCCGTTGGCGTGACCTACTCGCGCTAACAAAGCCAGGCATTATTGGCGGCAATCTCATTGCAACCTTAGGCGGTTATTTTTTAGCCGCCCACGGTACCTTTGATTGGGTCACGTTTAGTACGGTCATGTTGGGTATTGCACTGGTCATTGCGTCTGGCTGCGCCTGTAATAACGTTATTGACCGTGATATCGATGCTTTGATGGCGCGTACGCGCCATCGCCCTCTGGCCAAAGGACGTATCTCTATTACTCAGGCATTAGGCGTTTCGGCGCTGCTTGGGGTAGCGGGCGTGGTGTGTTTGGCGCTGGGCACCAACGGCTTAACCGTGGCATTAGCGGTGATCGGCTGGGGCGTTTACGTTGGGCTGTACAGCCTTTATATGAAGCGACACTCTGAATACGGCACGTTGGTGGGCAGCCTTTCTGGGGCGATGCCGCCGGTTGTTGGTTATTGTGCGGTGACGGGGCAGTTTGATAGCGGTGCTTTCATGCTGCTGGTCATCTTCTGCCTTTGGCAGATGCCGCATTCGTATGCCATTGCGATTTTTCGCTATGCGGATTATCGCCGGGCATCGATTCCAGTGCTGCCGGTGGTGCATGGTATCAAACGGGCAAAACACCACATCTTGGGCTACATCGTCGCGTTTATTCCTGCGTCGCTCGCCTTGGTGCTAGCCAGTCAAGCGGGTACGGGCTACCTCTGCGTTGCATTAGCAATGGGCGGCTACTGGCTGTACTTAGCGCTGTGTGGTTTTCGACTGGGTGATGACGTACGCTGGGCCAAAAAGGTGTTCGGTGTATCGATTCTGACGATTACCGCAATGAGCTTAGTGATGGTGTTGGAAGCCATGGTGCCTATGTGGGCCTGACAGGTAATTCTTACACACGTTAATTCGCTAAATAAAATAGCCCCAGGCAGTGCCTGGGGCTATTTTTCTATGTGGAGTCACGGTCAGTAATGACTTAAGACGTGGTGCAATTGTTAATTGATATTGGCCACCCATGAATAACGTCTACCTGCGATTATTGGTATTCTGAGCCGACTAATGACGTGATATCACGTTCGCCACCTGCCCCTCAGAGAATTATCATGGATGATAACCGTCTAAGCGCCTTGGATCGTAGCACCAGCATTGGGTTGATTCTTATTGCCCTGTTTCAGGGGGTTGCACTCTACGCGTTGCATCTGGCTGTTGAACATACACACTGGCTAGCCACTGACCAACGCTGGCTAAGCGCACTTTATTCCATCACTATCGTGGTACCTGCCTTTTACCTGATTAGCATGGTGCGACTGCGGGATCGTATCAATTTAATACCGCTGTTGTTGACGCCTCTGCTGTTTTGGATGGGGTGGCACCTTGGTTGGGCAACCTCTATGCCGGAAGCGCCTTACCGGAATACATCACCCCTGATGGCTTCCTTTAGTATGACTGTGGGGGTGGCTATGCTCATCCTTGCTCTGTTCTTTAGAAGCAGTGCTTCCAGTGGCACATGGCCAAAAGCCTATCAACCATTGCTGAATTACTCATGGGAATTCGCCCTGACAATTGCCCAGGTCAGTCTGTTTATAGGGGTGTTTTGGGTAATTTTGGGGCTATGGGGAGCGCTTTTTACTGCCATCGGCATAGACTTTTTTGAACGTGTTTTTTATAAGCCGGTGTTTGTCTATCCGGTTACCTGGTTGATGCTCGGTATCGCCGTGGTGATGATTCGCAACCGGTTCCGCTTTCTTGCCAGCGTAAGGCTGATGTGTGAAGCGCTTATCAAGACACTTTTGCCGTTAGTTGCCTTGGTCATCCTGCTATTCTTCACCGTGCTGATGTGGACAGGGTTAGAACCCATATGGGATACAGGCAAGGCAGCGCAAATCCTTATGGCGCTGATGTTAACCTTGCTACTGTTCTTTAACGCTGTATTCCATCAAACCCATAGCAACTCTCCTTACCCTGGTTGGCTACGCAATACGGTTTTGGTGGCGGTCGTACTCCTGCCAATTGGCAGCCTATTGGCGGCTTGGGCACTATGGCTGCGTATCGACCAGTATGGGCTCAGTTTGGACCGGTTATGGGCTGGACTGCTGCAAGCATTGGTGGCGACTTTTACCTTCAGTTACAGCGTGATAATACTTTGGCGCCGAAAAGCAGCGTTACCCGGTATTCACCGCGTCAATAGGTGGCTGGCTCTTCTGGTGGCCAGTGTGCTGATACTGGTTAATACGCCACTGGCTGACATGAGCCACTGGTCTGCCCAGCATCAGGTAAAGCGATTATTGGATGGGCACACAGCAGTGGAAGATTTTGATTTCGACTATGTGCTCTATCGACTTGGGCGGCCCGGCAACCTAGCTCTGCAAGAGCTGGCCGAGAGCGAGTTTGCCCAGACGCATCCTGAGCTGAAACGTCGTGTCGAGTTTCACATAAAGCAAGCTCAATCCGGTAACACCGAGTCTCTGTTGGATACTAACGATCTAGCCCAACAGTTTCGTATAAGGCCTGAGACGGCTACGATGCCCGAGTCTTTACTGGTGCTGCTGGCTAAACAGGATTTGATGTGCTTGAACCAGCCGGATCCTTGCAGAGCGGTTCGTATTGACGATGACCCGAGTATCCAGTGGCTGATTTACGACCAATACACCTTTCAAGCGAAGGCCTACGCCGAGCGCAATCAGGCCTGGCATTGGGTAGGTGATTTAGTGTCGTTGGGTAGCGAGCAGAAACATCATGCCGAAGAGTGTCTACATAGCTACTCGTATAGCAAATTACAGCGTATACCTGAATCTTTGAATATCTATCGAACCGGCTCCTGTTTACACTTTTTACGGCCCTCTCTTGAGTTTGTCAGGCAGCAATTATCAACCGCTGAGAACTAGCTTGATGTGAAGGGGGGATAGCGCCGACCTGGGTAGCCTGGGAAATAGGTTATTAACTTCCTCCCGTTTCGGCATCATGGTTCCCGGTCCCTGAGGGGCACCATCAATCAATGCATCGTTGATAGAAGAGCCATAGTTAATGACCAGCATCGGTGTGCTCATGACAACCTTTGTAAAGTAGTTAGCGTAAAAGTGGTTTAGACCTTGGTATGATATGCTGCGCTGCATGATATTAGCGCGGTATTGCGTTAGCCTTCAGCATAAAATGTCGTCATCCTGCTGTTTAATCTACTTATCGTGAGCCGTTTTGTTCCTATGCCTTCTACCTCGTTACCAACGCTACTGCCTCGCCACCTAGCCATTTTTCTGATGATGTCGGTGGCTACCATGTTCGCAGCTAACCACGTTTCCGCGCGGCTTGCGTTTGATAATGGTACTGGCTTACTTCTTGCGGTATTGATGCGTTCTGGCGTGGCGTGTTTGATTTTACTGACGCTGGTCGTGGTTCAAAAAAAGCGGCTTTGGCTACCGCCCGGCACATGGCCATGGCAGTTGGCAGTAGGGCTTCTGATTGCCATTCAAAGCGTGAGCCTTTATTCAGCGGTTGCACGTTTGCCAGTGGTCATTGCTCTGTTGCTGGTCAACACCTTTCCTATTCAATTAGCGCTGTTAAGTTGGGCGTTGGGCGGACCTCGGCCTTCGCTGCGCAGTTGCCTGATTATGGGCACTATTTTGATTGGGCTGCTAGTGGTGCTCGATATACCGAGTTGGTTCGCGGATGCCAATGCCATGGGGCCTGAGTGGTTGGTTGGTATTGGGTTTGGGTTAAGTGCCGCTTTTGCGTTTGCTTGCGCGCTTTGGGTCACTGAGCATCGATTGGCAGGGGTTGGCAGCACCTTACGTAGCCTGCTGACCATGCAAACGGTGTTTATTGTCATGATCGTTGGTGGGGTGCTGGGGGCGGTTCCTGGGGGAATGAGCTTGCCAGATAACAGCGCAGGCTGGACAGGACTAGCCTTGTTAGCTTTGCTATACGGTAGTGCTTTTTCCCTACTGTTTATTTTTGTGCCACGCCTGGACATGGCGCGCAATGCTCCGGTGATGAACTTCGAGCCAGTAGCGTCTTTACTACTTGGTTATATCGTTCTAGGTCAGATGCTAAGCCCAAGCCAACTCGTAGGTGGGGCAGTGGTCGTTGGCGGCATTGTTGTGCTCAGTCTTTCGAAAGGTAGGTAAGTAGGAGGGGAAAAAGGAAACTGTGTGCAAGTTGGGCTGGCAGATTGCGTTCTCCTAAAGTATAAGCCAAAATTAAAAAGTGTAAGGAAACGCTGTTTTTTAACTGAGGTTTAACTTATGAAGATGACCGTATTATCACTCACCTCTGCCGCTCTTTTAGTTGGTGCGGGTACGTTCGCGGCATCGGCTCAAGCGCAACAATCCTTCCAGTACCCACAAGGATATGTGGGCGGCGATGCCATGTTTTGGAGCCTGAACCCAGAAAGAGGCTCTTCACGCGATGACGTTGGTTTGCGTCTCCGTGGTGGGGCACAGTTCAATGACTATTTTGCCTTAGAAGGTCATTTGGGGACAGGTGGTTCAGATGGTGGTGCCGAGCTAAATCACGTTGCGGGTGCTTATGCGAAAGGTATCGTACCCATTGCTCCAGAAGTGCGTTTGTATGGCTTAGCGGGCTTCACAGAGGTTGATATTAATAGCGACCGTGAAACCGGTTTCTCCTACGGTGCCGGTGCGGAAATGGATATCAGTTCCAATGTATCGGTAGGCGCTGACTACATGCGCTACCTGGATAAATCTGCCTATGATTTTGATGCTGCCAGTGTAGGCCTAAAGTACCGTTTTTAAGGCAATCGCCTAACACTTAATTAACCTATCAGCAGAAATAAAGCCCTATTGCTAACCCTAGCGATAGGGCTTTTTTTGCGCTAAGAATAGGGGCTTGCTAGCGAATGGTAAGGGTATCTGGTTCGCATAATAAGTTGATGTATCAAGGGAAAGTCATTGGAGTGACTTTATTGAGCGCTTGTTCATAATGAGAATATTGTTAGCGTGCTAATGATTTGTTAGACTAAAGTATTCCACCTAATAATATCTCCAAGCGGTGACATCGCCGCTTTGGTGCTCGTCAATGAGAAATCCCAATGTCCCCTGATCAAAAATTTACTCGCTGGGTGAAAATAGCCCTGACCGTATTTTTATTGCTATTCGTTTACTTCTTAATGGCCGATAGCTTTATGCCCATGACGCCTGAGGCGCGGGCAATGCGCCCCGTCACCAGCATTGCTCCTGAGCTAAGCGGCCCTGTGCAAGAAGTTGTGGTGAGAGACCATCAGCCGGTAACCCAGGGTGATGTGCTGTTTCGCTTAGACCCATCTCCCTTTCAAATCGCTCACTCCCAAGCCCAATTAAACCGGGAGCAAGCGGAGCAAGAAAACGCCCGCTTAAATGCAGAGCTAGCGGCTGCCAGGGCATCACTTGCCTCGGCACAGGCTACTTACGATGAGCACAGCGGTGAGCGCCGCCGTGCTGAAGCGCTGCTTGGGCGTCAGGGGATTTCTCGTCAGCAGTACGAACAGCAGGTCGCGGCCGAACATACCGCACAGGCGGCTGTGGCATCTGCCCAGGCACAGATTGAAAGCTTAGAGGTACAGTTGGGAGAAGAGGGCGACGATAACTTACGCCTTCGCCAAGCGAATAATGCCCTTGAAAAAGCTGAACTGGATTTAGCCCATACGGTGGTAAAAGCGCCAGAGTCCGGTGTGGTCGCTAATCTTCAGCTACAGCCTGGCCATTATGTGCAGGCGGGGCAGCCTGCGGTGGCGCTGGTCGCGAGCACGGTAGAGGTCGTGGCTGATTTTCGTGAAAAGAGCCTGCGCCATGTGGCGCTTGGCGATGAAGCAAAAGTGGTATTCGATGCGTTGCCTGGACGAATTTTTGAAGGGCATGTCAGTGCCTTTGACGCCGGCACCCGCGCAGGCCAGCAGGCAGCGGATGGTCAACTTGTGGATATTCCTGCTTCAGATCGTTGGATACGAGATGCGCAACGTGCGCGTATTCATGTGGCGTTAGATACGCCGTTGACTGAACTACCCCCGAGTGGTGCGCGGGCAACAGTGCAACTAGTGCCGGGCGAACATGACATGGCTAAACCGTTTGCATGGTTGCAGGCGCACCTGATTAGTTGGCTGCACTATGTTTACTAAAGCGGCTATTAAAACGGTTATTAAAAAAACACCCATAGAGGCTGTTAATAAGCCAGCGCTCTCTCAAAACGGCCTGCGCCAGTGCCTGCGGGTAGCGGGAGGCGGTTCGCTGGGGTTTATTATTAGCCAATTGATGGGCTGGAATTATGGCGTTTTTTTTACCGTTTTCCCGATGTTCTTGTTGGGTATGGTACCCATTTTAAATGGCAGCATCATTCGCCAGTTTTTGGCGAACGTTAGCTTGAATGCTTTGGAAGTCAGCTTGGTGGTGGGGCTTCTAAAGCATATGCCGGTAGTGATGACACTGGTCGTACTAGGTCTGTTTTTGCTGCGCTTCAATCTAATGGCAAAAGGCCCGCTGTTTCTGTTTGGCGCGAATGGCGTGTTGACGCTAAGCATATTGCTGCACTTTGCTAGCTACCCTGGTGTTGATTTAAGCGATCTGTTGGCGAGTAATATTATGGCCAGCCTGCTGGCGGTATTTATTGCCATGTTGATGCATACGCTATTTCCCGATGTTGAACCCCGCCAGCCACCACCGCGTGGTACAAAGCCTGCAGCCCAAATTCGCCATGAAACATTGATGGGCGGCATTACGGCCACGCTCTCGTTTGTAGTGTTCCAAATGTTTGACCTTCGCGATTCGCTGTCAGCGCAAATGGCCACCATTCTGATTCTGTTTGCTTTAGGCTATTCCGGTGCTCGCGTGTCGGCAGGTAAGCGAGCAATCGGTACGCTACTGGGCTGTAATCTGGCGCTGGCAATGCAGCTATTGCTTTACACCCAAAGCCATCATTTTTTGCTGGTGATTTTGCTCTATTGGCTTGGACTAATGCTGTTTGCTAGAGAACATATTTTAGAAGGTGGCGGCTCAGGCATTGGCTTTGGAGGGCTGACAACGTTGGGTATTCTCTTTGGACAATCGTTAGGCCCGCAGCAAGACCTTGTTTATAGCGCGCTTTATCGGTTCTCTTCGATGAGCGTTGCGCTCGTGGGCACCTTGTTGGTAATGGCTTGTTTACACTGTTTGCTAAATAGTTGGCAGCCAACGCGCCTGCCTAAAAGTAATTGAGGTAACTTTTCTAACAAAGGCTACGCTAAGGAAGGTGTCGCCATTCGAAGTGAGTATTCACTTAGTGAGCGGCATCATCCCCACTAACGGATTAGAGGTGTTCGTCATGGCAAGTGGCAAAGAAGATAAAGTGAAAGGTACTGTCAATAAGGCCGCCGGAAAAGTGAAGGAAGCAGCTGGCAAAGTAACCGGAAGTAGTAAAACAGAAGCTAAGGGTAAAGCCCAACAAGTAAAGGGCGAACTGCAGAAAGGTAAAGGTAAGGCCAAGGAGAAGGCTAAGAAATAGTGTCTAGCCAGGGCATTCCAGTGCCAACAGAGGTCAATAACCTCTGTTGGCTTTTAGGTGGTAACTCAGTAGTGGCCAAGCAGCTTCCACCATAAACCACCAACGACTACCCAAATGAGCAGATTCACCACGCTCATAATGAAACCTGCTTTCCACCACTCTCCCAGCGTCAGGTAGCCTGAGCCAAAAATGACTGGTGAAGTGCCTGTGGCGTAATGGGTTAAGGTCATCATAATCGAAGATGTGGCCGCCATAATCAGTACAAAAGGCATAGGTGGGGCGCCGAGACTTAAGCCAACGGTGAGAAATGCTGCCATCATCGCAGTGATGTGTGCAGTCGTGCTGGCAAAAAAGTAATGGGTATAAAGAAAGGTAAGTACCAGAAGCGCAGAGGCTCCCGCCCAACCAATCCCCATTGTGGTAATCCAGCTCTGCATATTCGCTGAAAACCAACTAATAAGGCCTGTTTCGTTAAGTTGGCTTGCCATCATGATAAGAGCACCAAACCACAGCAGCGTATCCCACGCATTTTTTTCTTTCAGCACATCTTCCCAGGTCAAAACCCCTGTTAGCAGGAGTAGCGATAAGCCAATAAACGCAGACGTGGTGGTATTAAGCGTGACCGCATCCCCCAGGAAAATCGCTGGGATATCCGCCCAAAGCAAAAGCAGCACTAAGAAAACGAGCAACATGATGCCTTCGTTTCGGCTTAGCTTTCCTAGTTCGGCAAGTTTGTCTCTCGCCAACTGGGTGGCATTCGGGGTTTCTTTAATTTCCGGTGGGTAAAGCAAGTACAGAATGTACGGCATCGCCAGGATGGCGACCAAGCCCGGCAGCAGCATGGCGACCGCCCAGGTTAACCAGCTCAGCTGTATTTCTGCTCCAGTGGCGGACGAGATAAGTTGAACGGTTAATGGGTTAGGGGCGGTGGCGGTGATGAACATAGCCGAGGTGATGGGGTTGCTGTGGTAATTCACCAGCGCTAGATATTTGCCGATTTTACCAGACGTGTTGTCTTCAGGGTGTGAGTCAAAGCTGTGAGCGATAGAGCGCATAATGGGATGAATGATACCGCCACCCCGCGCTGTATTACTTGGTGTGACAGGCGCAATTGAAAGCTCGGAAAAGGCGAGTCCATAGCCAATTCCCAACGTGCGCTTGCCAAAAATCGAGATGAAGTAGTAGCCAATACGTGCACCCAGACCAGTTTTAATCAACCCACGTGAAATCATAATCGCAATGGCAATTAACCAGATAAGTGGGTTGGCATAACTGCTTAAGGCGACATTGATGGCCTCACCTGGCGTGTCGCCGGTAACACCACTTGCCGCGACAATAGAAATCGCAATCACAGAGATCGCCCCAATAGGCATGGCTTTGCCGATGATAGCGACAATAGTGCCGACAAATATTGCCAGCATAAGCCAAGCGTTTGGCGTCAGCCCTTCTGGCAAAGGAATCACCAGCCAAATCAATAGAGTGGTGGCCACAGCGACTGCGGTCGACCAGGGGTTGAAAGGTAGTGTCGGCATAATGGATACCTATAGATTAAAAAAACAGCAGCCAGCGGTACACTTGGTATAAGTAAGATAGCGCGCTAAATGCTATTTAAGTCTATAGATATCTAATGTATCTCTCATTGTTCCACGTCAATTGCCGTTCCATCATCCAGTGGGCTCAATAGTGATGGGGTATCACTCACTTCAATCATGCCTACCATGATGAAAGCGGCTATTTTTGTTGAGCCTGGGCACATTGAAATTGACGACAAACCCAATGGCACATTTATCAGCCAGGCTGCCGACGAAAAACTCGCTAGCGTCCACAGTGACACGATGACAGCTGTATCCAATAGCGAGTTTTTCGGATGTTAGGGATAGCCCGTTTTATTTCAGTTCCAGTGAGAAGCTCATTTCAACGCCTGCATCATCCACTCTGAACCAGTACTCCATGTTCTTGTAGATATCGCTATATTGCTTGAGCAAATCAATATCAAGCTCTGCCAATTCATCGGAAGGCATTTGCGCTATAACATCGGCCAGCGAATGGTAGAACTCACCTGTCAGATGGCCATGAACCAGTAGGTCACGCTCGGAAACAGGGGATTGCAGTTCTTCCTGTAGTGTTTCGGAATCGCTGATGCCAACGCCTAAGGTAATGGCGCTTTCAGACATGGCCGCGTAGAGCTCTGGTGAGTCTGGTGGCAGCATCATGCTGTCAATTTTTTTGGCTTCTCCACCGGGTTCAAGTCCAAGTGTCCCTAAATCAGGCACGAACGCGCTGGCTGTAGACAGCAGGGCAAGCGGGTTTTGCGAAGCAAGGGTCAAAAGACCGGTACCGGCGGGCTCGCCCTGTTTCATTGTCAGGCTGTTAAGGCGTGCTCTGAAACCAGATAAGGATGGGCCAACCATCATGGCGATGGGATTATTGATCGCTTTACTGAGCTCATTCCAGCTGCTGTTTAATTCCTGTAGCTCATCACAGCTAAACGGGTTTTGACGCACTTCCTGAGCATACTTCTGAACAGTTTGCATCAGTACCGGTAGATTCAGGCCTAGCCCAAAGCTGGCCATGCCGTCTGTGCTACCAAGGCCCGGAACCTGAGCGGTCATTGCACGAAGATCGCTGACAATAGCCTCATCGGTTTCCAGGATGAGATTCATCTCCATACGGTCGAGGTTATACTCACGCATGCCCATTACAAGACCAGGGAAGCGGTTGGTGATGCGGTCAATATCTGCTTGGCAGGCGGAGAGATCCAGCCGCTCTGCATCAGCCGCGTCCAATAGTGCTTGAGTACCTAAGTGTGTAGGTGTACTCAGCTCACTAAGCAGGCGTGATGAGTCGATTTCCCCAGCACCATAGGGCGTGAAGCCATGACGCTGTTCAATTTCCTCTAGGGCGCCGGTATCACCAATGTTGCTGTCAGGCAGGGTGCTACCCAGCACCTGTGATAGCAACTCATCACTGACATTTTCTGGCACCACCGACATCAGCAGTTGCTTATCGATAATGGCCATGATGGCTTTAATCGGACCATCTTGTGTTAGCACCCAGTACTCTTTTCCATCTGTTGTGGCCGTACTCGGGTTGATATCTGCATTGGTGAGGATGCGCTGCAGCGTTTCGCGGAAAGCGTCTTCATCCTGCAATTCCATACGCAGAGTGGGCAAGATACCCAGTCCGTATAAAGCGACCTGGGGGCTCATTTTAAAGCCCAGTGCATGAATATCATCGAGTGTTTCAACCCCGACAAACTCTTCACCCATAGCGATCAACAGTGACATCAGCGAATGCAACACGTCATCGTCTATTTCGTGCAGCATGTCGCGCAGTTCATCCAAGTCAGCTTCAAGGCTGTTCTTTGGCTGCATGCGCTGGTAAAGAGCAAAGGCATCTTGTTCAGGCATTGATTCCCGTGTTGCCACAAAATAGGGAGAGTCGGCGGGGATATATTTCAACAGGGAAGCTGAGAGGTTTTTTGGTGCTTCCTGCTGGGTGTCTGTTGCTGTTGGCGCGCTATCATCGCTGCAGCCACTCAGCACGCCCGTGCTGAGAAGGGCAAGAGAAATAGCCAAGGATAGTTTCGTTCTCATCTAGAGTCAGTCCTTTGAAAAATGTTGGCTTGAAATTGAACATTTGGAATAAAATTAACTATGAATGATAATCATACACAACTTAAATTAAACTAACCTCTCCTTGCTTAAAAAAATGGCCCTTGAAGTCGTGTAAGACCCAAGAGCCACTCGTTAGTAGCGAAACTTACAGGCTGCTATTTTAAACTTCCTGGTACAGTTCGCTACCTTCGCGGCGGAACTTCTCCGCTTGCTCCTGCATGCCACGTTTGACTGCCTCGGAATCACTTTCAGCGGCATTTTCCGGCGCGCGGTCACGATAGGTATCGCGTACTTCCTGGCTGATCTTCATGGAGCAGAACTTCGGCCCGCACATAGAGCAGAAGTGCGCCACTTTGGCAGAGTCCTTCGGCAGAGTTTCGTCGTGGAATTCACGGGCGGTGTCCGGGTCTAGCCCCAGATTGAACTGGTCTTCCCAGCGGAATTCAAAACGTGCCTTGGAAAGCGCGTTATCGCGACGCTGTGCTGCCGGGTGACCCTTGGCCAAGTCTGCTGCGTGGGCAGCAATTTTGTAGGTGATGATGCCGGTTTTGACGTCATCTTTATTCGGCAGACCCAAGTGCTCCTTCGGCGTCACATAGCAGAGCATTGCACAGCCAAACCAGCCGATCATGGCCGCGCCAATGCCGGAGGTAATGTGGTCGTAGCCGGGGGCGATATCGGTGGTCAGTGGGCCGAGGGTATAGAAAGGTGCCTCGTGACACGCCTCAAGCTGCTTATCCATGTTCTCTTTAATCAGGTGCATGGGCACATGGCCAGGGCCTTCGATCATCACCTGAACATCATGTTTCCAGGCGATCTTCGTCAGCTCACCCAGGGTCTCCAGCTCAGCGAACTGCGCTTCGTCGTTGGCATCGGCGACTGAGCCGGGGCGCAGGCCATCGCCCAGAGAAAACGCTACGTCGTACTGCTTGCAGATCTCACAGATCTCTTCGAAGTGGGTATACAGGAAACTTTCCTGGTGATGGTACAAGCACCACTTGGCCATGATAGAGCCGCCACGGCTGACAATGCCGGTCACTCGGTTGGCAGTCATTGGCACATAGCGCAACAGTACGCCCGCGTGAATGGTGAAGTAATCCACGCCCTGTTCAGCCTGTTCAATCAAGGTGTCGCGGAACACTTCCCAGGTCAGGTTTTCGGCAATGCCGTTGACCTTCTCAAGCGCTTGATAGATCGGCACTGTACCAATCGGCACCGGCGAGTTGCGGATAATCCACTCACGGGTCTCGTGAATGTTCTGGCCCGTGGAAAGGTCCATGATGGTGTCCGATCCCCAGCGGATACCCCAGGTCATTTTGTCGACTTCTTCTTCAATCGACGAGGTAACTGCCGAGTTACCCAGGTTGCCGTTAATCTTCACCAGGAAGTTACGGCCAATAATCATCGGCTCGGATTCTGGGTGGTTGATATTGTTGGGGATGATTGCGCGCCCCCGGGCGACTTCGTCGCGCACAAATTCCGGCGTGATCTCTTCCGGCAATTTTGCACCAAAGCTCTGGCCAGGATGTTGGTGACCAAGAATACGCTCAACTTCAGCGGTGCCTAATGTTTGGCGGCGCTGGTTTTCGCGAATGGCGATAAATTCCATTTCAGGGGTAATAATGCCCTGGCGCGCATAGTGCAATTGGGTGACATTCTTACCTGGTTTTGCCCGGCGCGGGGTGCGAGTTAAATCAAAACGCAACTGGGCAAGTGTCGGGTCGTTAGCGCGGCGATTGCCGTACTCACTGGTGGGGCCGTCAAGGAACTCGGTATCGTTGCGCTCTTCAATCCAGGCGCGGCGCAGGGCGGGTAAGCCTTTGCGTAAATCGTTGTTGGCGGCTGGGTCGGTGTAAGGGCCAGAGGTGTCGTACACCAGTAGCGGCGGATTCTCTTCATCAATGCTGCTGGTTTTAGTGGGCGACAGGGTGATTTCCCGAAACGGCACGCGGATATCTGGTCGTGAGCCTTCAACGTACACCTTGCGCGAGGCGGGCAGCGGTTGAATGGCAGCCGCATCGACCTGAGCAGTTTCAGCTAAAAAATGGCTGGTTCTACTTGTTACGGTCTCAGTTTTTGAGGTCTTAGCTTTTACAGTTTCAGTTTCTAAAGTCTTCGTCATGACGGTCGTCTTCCTTCGTTGTTGATTATGGTTATTGTGTTGGCTTAATGGGTGAGACTTTTGTCTGTTAGATCGCTGTCTATCAGATCTAGACCCATCTGCCAGAAATCGATTTCCAGACGCGTGGCGTCGCGGAAGATCTTGCTTAGCTCGGCAAAGCGGGCAGGGGTAACATCGGCCAGGCGGGCGTTGAGCCATTCAAGCTCAGCCTGCATGGCGGTCTGAAACTCCTGGCTTTCGTACATCGCTATCCAGGCATCAAACGGGTTTTGGCTGCCGCGTAGGGTAGAAGGCTGAGCATTCAGCCAGTTGGCGATTTCGCCGTAGCCCACTAAGCAAGGAGCCAGCGCCACGTGCAAATCGAGCAGGTCGCCGCGATTGCCGGTGTCTAATACGTAGCGGGTATACGCCAAGGTGGCTCTGGCTTCAGGAAGCTCCGCCAGCTCTTGCTCGGAAATTCCCCACTCCTGGCAAAAGCCCACGTGCAGGCCCAACTCCACATCCACAATGGCTTTTAAACCTTCATGGGCTTGGCGCAGATCAGCCAGCGTAGGGCTTTTATAGGCGGCCAACGCGTAGGCGCGGGCGAAGTGAATCAAAAACAGGTAGTCCTGTTTCAAATAGTGGCGAAACGATGCTTCTGGTAGCGCGGCGGTACCCAACTGACGGACAAAATCGTGCTCAATATAGGCGCGCCAGTCGTCATAGCAGGCATTAGTAAGATCAGCAAAGCGGTAGCCCATGGTGCCTCCGGTAGTAATGATCCGGAAGGTGGGCGGTTGAGATCGAGGGAATGGCGCAGAAGGAGGCGTGAAGCTAAGCCGAGGCCATCGCTTGATCCCTACGCCGGTACCCGCGCGCTCGTCATAGGAGCAGCACATTAGCCGGATCAGGTTCAGCGGGACCAGCGCTTTGGCAGTATCAAGTGGATACGCCCTGCGCCATCTCAGCCGGATTCACCGGCACCCCGTCAAGCAGTTAGTGCCAAGCAGTCTAGGAGGAGGAGAGAAGAGATGCAAGGGGGATAGTGAGTGAATAACAGGCTTCTTAGAAACGTTGATGTACTGCATTAACCTAATGGGCTTCTAACACCTGCAAATCCATTACCTAGCACATGGGTATATATTTGAGTGGTTTCGATGCTTTTATGGCCTAGTAACTCTTGAACCGTGCGAATGTCAGTGCCTTGGCTAAGCAACTGAGTTGCGAAACTATGCCGTAAAGAATGGCACGACCCTGGTCGTGTTAGAGCAGAAGACCGCATGGCATATTTAACGGCTTTTTGTACGGCAGAAGTATGGATGTGATGTAGCACTACACGCCCCCACTCATCGAAACAGGGCTTGGATGAAGGAAAAAGCCACTGCCACGCAAGGGAAATGCCTGCATTCGGATATTTTATATCCAGCGCGTAGGGCAGTGATACAGGAATTGCGTTTGTTCCAATGCGAGAGGTCAGCTGTTGTTCAGCGATTTGTATATGGGTATGTAATGGTTGAGCGCATGAAGGTGGCAACAGCGTAGTGCGGTCTTTATTGCCTTTGCCTGCACGGACAGTGATGACGTGGCGCGCAAAATCGATATCTTTTACGCGCAACCGACAAGCTTCGGAGACTCGTAACCCAGAGCCGTACATCAGCGATGCAATCAGGAGCATGGAGCCGGACAGATGCTCAAACACATCCATCACCTCTTTGTGGGAAAGCACGACAGGTAAGCGCTTAGGGCGCTTCGCCCGGCTAAAATTACCCACCTCGCCCAGCGGTTGATCTAGAACGTGGCGATATAGAAACACGATGGCATTGAGTGCCTGGTTTTGTGTTGCCGCAGCGACGTGCCTTTCTAACGCGAGATATTCCAAAAATTGCCGCACTTCATTGCCCGCCATATTGGCAGGATGCTGCATTCTGTGGAAACGAATGAAAAAGCGAATCCAGTAGCAATAGGTTTTCTCAGTACGGAGGCTATAGCGCTTGACCCGCAGGGTCGCCTTGACGCGTTCCATTAGTTTCATAAGAGTCACACTTAATTGCTGTTTATTTGTACAGTATTATTGAGCAGGGAAAAACACGCAAGCACGCGAATTTTGGATAGGATGCCAAAATTGGCTTTGCTCTCTTGGGAATCAATGGGGTAGAGTCAAATTGGGTGTCTGCAAAACCCCAATGAACGTGCCATCGCGTTTATTGGGGTTTTGTAGCGAGGCGTATAATCACTGTTATAGACCAAAATGAGGAGAGTATGAGCAAGCCCGCAAAGAGTGGAGTCATAATTTACTCTAATAGTGTGAAACCTTTGGCCGAGTTCTATATTGAAATGTTCGGTATGGCTTTGCTTCGGGAAACCGACGATTTCATCAGTATTGGTGGTGATGGGATCAATCTCATAATTCATTTGCCCCCTGTCGAAATGCCGGAACAAAATTTCAACGCTGTTAAATTGTTCTTAACGGTAGAGTCCCATGAGTACGCACGAAAAAAAGTAGTAGAACTCGGTGGGAAGGCGCTGGAAGGTGAGTGGTCAAACCCTGTATTCAAGGTATGCAATGTGGTTGATCCTGAAGGAAACCATATTCAGATCCGTGAGTTCAAGCTATAACAATCAGCATCACGGCGAAAACTGGGTTGTCGCGGCTGTGGTTTCCATTCCGCTGGCGCTTCATTCTAAACCACAGCCGCGCCAACCCAGTTTCGCGTGTGCTTGGCGTTGGGCAGCTTGCAACGCGGAGAGCTTATGGACTTGATTGTGTGTACTTGGATCACAAAATTACCCGAAGGGCGCTTTGCTGTCTGGCCAGATGGTTGCCGTGACCTGATAGCGATTGTTCCCAAAAGTGATCCTGCCACCATTGTTTGCAGTGGCTTGGATGCTGGCCCTCGGCAGGTGCTCTGTGATGAGGATACTTTTTTCGTTGGGGTTCGCTTGGCTGTGGGGGTTACCTTTCCGTGGGAGGCGGAAAACCCGTGCTCAAAACACGATGACCAGATTTTTTCACAAATTCCACTTTTTGGTTGCCACGAAAGGGGATCAGAAAATGATGGCGATGAAACGCTTGAAAAGCTGGTTAGTGTGGTCAATGACTTTGCAGCCCCCGCGCCTTCTTGGGTATCGGAATATATTCAGGAAATACAACATGGAGAAGTGCGACGAGCTTTGCCGTTGAGTGAACGTAGTATAAGGAGGAAGCTTGCTGATACTAGCGGGGCTCCGCCACGGTACTGGAAGTCTTTAGCCCGCGTTCGCCAGGCTGCGATGGATGTTGTAAGGTCTGAAATTCCACTGGTAATACTCGCGATAAAGCACGGATTCTCGGATCAGGCGCATATGAGCCGTGAGATTCGGCGTTGGTTTGGAGTCACGCCGGCGACGCTGCGGACAAATGGGGAGCAGTTTATTGAACGGCTGTCTGCTCCCGATGTGTTCCAGAACGTTTAGCTTTCTTCAATAATGTACTTTTCGAATTCGGCGCTTGGAGCAATAGGATGGTAGCAATACACGATGACGCCAGAGGGGTCCAAAATACTGAATCCTCTATCGCCCCACGGGTGATCTTCCAGTGGCATCGCCGGTGTGAGACCTGCTTGGGTTAGCTGAGAGTGCAGCTTATCAGCATCTTCCACAAGCAGGTTAAGAAAAGCGCCACCAGTGAACGGTTGCATGCCCTCTTGTGGGCTCATTAGGCAAATTTCGGGCTCCTGATAAGAAGTGGTCAACCTAAGTACTACGTACCATCCGCAGTCGAAAACGGGACGTGCATTGAAGTGAGCTTCGTAGAACTTCCGAGTATCAGGGAGGCTCTGTGTGACGATGGTTATGCTTGCGGATTTGATCGACATAAATCTCTCCAATCTACGTGGCGTGGTAGAAGATGAATTTTAGTAATGAGCATAATCCAGTTAGGGGTCTATTGTTTTGAATAAATCGGTCAAATTAGAAGTAATAATGCCCAACAAAAGCGTTAACACGGACCAACTTTTCCGCTGCCGCTTCAAAGAAGGCCGGTTACGCTAAACGTTGAGCCTGTAGAAAAACTCCGCTGGCGGCTAAGTTTTGGTAGGATCGAGGAAACAGACGAGGAGTGGTCAGCATGCCGCGCTTCAAGCCTTATAACTACGACCAGAACGCCATGGTGGTGATCAACTACCAAGACCAGCTCCAACCAGGCACCTTTGAACACGCCGTGCACTACCTGATCGAGCATAAACTCGACTTGTCTGTTTTCCATCCCCAGTACCGTAACGATGCGACCGGTCGGTTGGCCTATGATCCGGCCATCCTGTTGAAGATTGTCCTGTTCGCTTACTCAAAAGGCATCACCTCCAGTCGCGAGATGCAGTGGAGCTGCGAGACCAATATTATTTTCAAAGCCCTTTCCTGCGATACCGTGCCCCACTTCACCACACTGGCCAGCTTCGTCAGTCGGCATGCCGATGAGATTGAAGCGCTGTTCGAACAAGTGCTGCTGGTATGCCACGAACAAGGCTTGCTGGGTAACGAACTCTTTGCGATTGATGGCTGCAAAATGTCCTCCGATGCCTCCAAAGAGTGGTCTGGCACGTTCAAAGAGTTGGATGAGAAACTGAGAGGCCTGATTCGGCATCACCTGCTGGAGCACTACGCACGTGATGAGGCCGAGACGGAAGCAGGGATATCCGACGGGCCAAGACGATTCTCTCGCTAGATGCCGCCATGAACAAAGTTGACCGTTTCCTAAAGACGCACAGCCCAAGGATGGGCCGGGGGAAGCGAGTCAAGGAAGTGAAGAGCAATCTGACCGATAACGAAAGTGCCAAAATGACGACCAGTAAGGGCACGATCCAGGGCTATAACGGCGTCGCCACGGTGGATAAAAAGCACCAGATCGTCATTGACGCTCAGGCCTTCGGCGAAGGCCAGGAACATCACACCTTGCAGCCCGTACTGGAAATGGTCGAAGCCCGTTTTAAGAAACTGGGGATTGCGGAGAATATCTACCAAAAAGGCACCGTCGTCACCGCCGATACCGGTTTCGCGAATGAAGCCAATATGAAGTACCTTCACGAGCGACGGATTAATGGCTATATCCCTGATAATCAGTTCCGCAGCCGAGATCCGAGATTCACCGACCAGAAAAACAAATACGGCAAGCGCCACCAGAACTTACCAGATAAAGGCTGGCGAGAGACGACGCCAGCTAGCGCGTTCCAGTTTGATCCAGTAGCGCTAACGTGTATCTGCCCAACCGGTGAAAAACTGTCCTATCGCGGGCAACGAGAAACTGACAATGGCAAGACCCGGGTACACTTTGAAGGGCGCTTGCTGCAATGTCGACACTGCTCAAAGAAATACCGATGCATGCAAAATCCGAGCTCGGCCGACCATCGCAACGGTGCAGGGCGACAAGTGTCTTTTGTTATCGAGAACAAACGCTTACCCAATTATACTGACTGGATGAAGCACCGAGTCGATAGCCCCAAGGGCAAAGAAATTTACAGCCATCGTATGTCAGTCGTGGAGCCCGTCTTCGGCAACATTGGCACAACGAAAAGACTGAACCGCTTCAGCCTTCGGGGTAAGCAAAAGGTGCAAGGCCAGTGGCAGCTCTACTGCTTGGTACACAATATTGAGAAGTTGGCGAATTACGGCCACTTGGCCGCATCATGAAGGGCTTAGAGCGGAGTAAGTTGGCTTTGTGAACCCAGCAGGCGGTCTTCAGCGGGCTAAAGCTGGGCGCTCAAGTGGCTATATGCCGATATTAATATTACTCAGCCGGATGACCGGCTGGGTAAATGAATAAGGACAACAGGCAGTGGAAACGGCTCGAAATCGGGTTTTTCTACAGCCTCGTTAGAGCGCTTTGGAAACCATGGTGAGTAATTTAGACTTGGCTCTGCTAGCCAATCATCCTGAACTACTGCCAGCACTTCGAGAAATGTTTGAGTGCGGATGGCCGGAGTATTACGGTGCGCGCGGCAGGGGAAACGCTGAAGAAGACCTGCTGGCATATTCCAATCACAATAAACTTCCTATTGGGGTCGTTGCGATGCAGGATGGTTCTGCGCTTGGTATCGCGGTATTGAAGGCTGGATGGGTGGCGGCATGGTACTCCCTCAGTACCGGCGTCGTGGAATTGGCGCAACATTGACTGTTGAGCTTGAAAGCATCGCACGCAAGCTGGGGTACAAAAAAATCTACTCCGGCACAAGCACAGCAAACAGCCTTCTGGAGCGAAGTGGCTGGTCGTATATCGAAACCGTGCTTTACGGAGGGGATAACGTATCCATCTATGAGAAAGCGCTCTAACTCAGGCGTTGAGGCTGTAGAAAGGGGCAGGGCCAGTGGCAGTTATAGTGCCTAGTGCATACTATTGAGACGTTAGCGAATTATGGTTATTTGGCTGAATGCCGATATTAAGACGGCTCAGTCTGGTTAAGCGTTTGCCCCACCTTCCAAGAAGATAGTTGAGTATACACATGGCCTTTATCACACCTATCACCCTTACTGCGCATGGCGTAACGCTCGAGCCGCTTTCACTCAATCACGAAGCCGGTTTGCGCGCCGCCGCTGCGGATGGCGAGTTGTGGAATCTGCGTATTACCTCGGTGCCAACGCCCGATGAGACACGCAACTATATTAATGCCGCCTTAAAAAGCCGCGAGGAAGGCCATCGCTTTGCTTTCGCCGTGATTGAAGAGGCGAGTGGTATGGTGCTTGGCACCACGAGTTACCATGATATTCTGCCCAACGTAAAACGCGTTGAAATTGGCTACACATGGTACGCCAAACGGGTTCAGCGCACGCATGTCAACACCACCTGCAAGCTACTGCTATTGACTCACGCTTTCGACACACTGGGCTGTAACGTGGTCGGCTGGCGTACCGACAACTTCAACTTCGCCAGCCAACGTGCGATCGAGCGCCTAGGCGCAAAGAAAGATGGCGTAATCCGTGGCCATGCGCTGCGCCGCGATGGGACCATTCGCGATACAGTGATGTATAGCCTGAGCAGGGGCGAGTGGCCAGAGGTGTGCTCACATCTCAACTATCTGATAAGCCGATCACTGCGCACAGTGAGGTTTATGGTGAGAGACTGGAATGAATCGCTTCTAAGGTTAACCTGACGCTACAACTAGGCTAAGCAGCATCGATTGCTATGTCCGGATGCCCTTTAGTGCCAAGCCTCGCAACTTTATCAACGCCGCTACGCGATGCGGCTGAAACCGAGGGGTAGGTTAATGAAAGCTACCAGCGAATTTATCGCAAACCTTAGCGACGTATTCGCACTGTTTGGTGAAATCCAAACTAAGCGCATGTTTGGCGGATATGGCGTTTATCGCGATGGTCTTATGTTTGCGCTAGTCGCCGATGATGTTCTTTACCTTAAAGTCGACGAACGTTCGGTAGGCTCTTTTATCGAGCTGGGAATGGAGCAGTTTGAATATGAGAAGAGCGGCAAAAGGGTGAAAATGACTTACTATGCTGCCCCCGAGGAGATATTTGAAGATCCTGAACATGCTAAAGAGTGGGCTGACCGTGCTTATAAAGCGGCGTTGCGGCAAAAAGCTCGTTGACGCAGAGCTAACGAGGGCAGTCATTTTAGACTGCCCGGCGGCTACTCAAAGCAAAGATTTATGCGTTGCTAGCCAAATCCACTGCTAGCAATCCGGCATTTTTAAGCGCATTAGCAACTGATCTCTGATGCCTTTCATCTCCAAATTCTTGGTACTCTGACGTTATTTCATGAAATGACTCGACGCCCAAGTATCTGCCCAGTGTTTTAATATGCGGCCCGAGATGATTCATATGCTCACGTTCACCTCCTGGCCCAAAGCCAAACTCTCCGCATGAAGAGACTAAAATAAGAGTCTTCCCAGACAAAAGTGGCTCTATAGGATGGTCGCCACGAGCCAAATCAAAGCTAAATGTTTTATTTATACGCATTACCTGGTCGAACCACGCTTTAAGAGGGGCAGGCATGCCGTAGTTGTACATAGGTGAAGATATTAAGATGACATCCGCTTGTGCTAACTCGCTAAATAGCTGATCGGATAACGCTAGTTTTTTACGTTGCTCAGAGCTTTTCCGCTCATCGGGTGTGAAAACGGCACCTATCCAGTCTTGGTCAATAAAAGCAGGTGGGTTCAAGCCAATGTCACGATAAATGTAATTATCTGCACTGTTAGCAGATTTCCATTTATCAACAAACTGCATAGCAATACGTTTTGATATTGAGTTGTGGTCAGGGTTTGGGTTTGTCGCTTTACGTACGCTAGCGTCTATATGAAGTAATGTGCGCATGATGGCCTCAGCAGATAGCGGTGTGGAGTGGCTATGCTGCCCTTTTGCCAATACTGCGACAAATGAATAAACTGGATCGATAGGTGAGAAAAACTTATCTATTGAGAAGCCGGGTTGAGACCAAAAATAGGAGGCTAGCGGTGAATGCTTCACTACAGGCGATTAAGGTGTTTGAAGCAGCCGCTCGGCTGGGGAGCTTTAAAGATGCTGCCGAGGAGCTGTCGATAACGTCGGCGAATGTGTCGCATCATATCAGCAACCTTGAGAATAGGTTGGGAGTGCGGCTGTTTACCCGAATCAACCGGGGCGTGACTTTAACGTCAGAAGGGCACCAGCTCTCTGAGGCGACAACCGCCGGTTTGCAGAAAATTCAGACTGCGCTAGATAATATAAAGTCAGATGCCTCGCGACTGAATGTTGATACCACCTCATCCTTTGCCGCCCTGGTGCTAATTCCGTTGCTACATGACTTTAATAAAATTTACCAAAATATTGATGTTGAAATATCAACGGGCGAAGTCGTGGCATCAAAAGTGAATACCCTCTCTATCCGTTTGGGGGACGTAACCCGGGTTGATGAATCAAGTTTATTAAAGAAAGAGCGTTTTAACCTATATGGGAGCTGTCCTTTTATCCGCTCCATCACAGTGGATAAGCCAGCAACGGTCTATCTGACTAAATGGAAGAACAAGAAACTGCCGGACTCGCCTTGGAAAAACTGGCTAATTGAAAGTGGAGCGTCACTGCCAAATTTTGAAATAAGGTATTTTGATCAGGAGCTTTATGGTGTGTATGAAGCTCTTGCTGGGAAAGGACTGGTGTTTTGTTCAGAGACACTGGTTTCTGACTTTGTGAAAGCCAACGCATTGCAGCCCATTTCGTATCAAAGCGTCGATTCTCTGCTGTGTTACTACATCCCGACCGAAAGCTGGCAGCATAGTGCCAAAATGCAGGCTTTTATCGATTGGCTTAAGTCTCAGATCAAATAGGTTTGCACTGCTCTTTTCCCAACATCGGGCAGATAACGTTCCTGGTTGGATCATAGTGTCCACGCTTGAGTTGCGGATTAATCGCCGCTTTCTACTCCGTACCTAACGTCACTGCCTGACGAATTAGGGCCTCCTTTAACGTTTTGGCAGCTGGCCCGAGATGCTCGTCTGTACGATGCATCAGCCACATCCGAACAACGGTTTCGCCCTCGGAGCCGAACTCGGCCGCCGGTATGCGGACGAGTCGTCCTTCCAGTAGATCACGCTCGATCAGCCATAGCGGCAGATTGCCCCAGCCAATCCCTGCACAGATTAGCGCATGTTTTGTTGAATTATCGCCCACCCGCCACGTACCCGGTGACAGTACATCGTATTCGCGACCGCGAGTGAGAGTGGATGGGTCTTCGGTAACGATTTGAACATAGTCAGCGAGTTCGGCTGCCGTAATGGTCTCCCCGCTCGCTGTGCGATTGGCTAACGGATGGCTTGTGGATACCACAGCAGCACGTGGGACAAACACAATAGCTTCTCGCTCGATCCGAGGATCGGGTATGTCAATTCCGCTGATGGCAAGGGTACAGCGATGTTGCTGAAGTAGCTGAATGGCCTCACCCAGGGGGGCAGACAGCACGCGTACCGATACAAGAGGGTAGGCGTCCTGTAACTCTTTTAAGGCCCGCGAGGCAACAGTTAGCGGAAATTGTGGATCGAGCGCGATATCCAGTCCTAGTTCTACACCCTCTCCAAAGCCCCGTGCACGAGCACGCAGTGTGTCAACTTTAAGAAGAATGGCGCGTGCGTCCGCCAGCAGCATTCTCCCCTCGGGCGTCAAAACAGGCCGGTAGCCCGAGCGGTCAAAAAGAGTAACGCCCAACTGCGCCTCGAGATTGCCAATGGCATAGCTGACCGCTGATTGTGCTCGCCCTAGGCGCTCCGCACCACCGCTAAAGCTTCCTGCTTCGCTAACGGCAATGAGCACACGCATTTGGTCAAGTGTCAGGGCATCTAACATGATCGATTAAGTAGATAGTTAAAGACTAAATATTGTCATTTTTTTTAGTTAATTGACGAGTGTAGTTTTGCCTGAGGAGTGCGGATGGAGCATGACTGCATCCTCCTCATTGTGAGACACCTTAGGAGACCTACACATGAGTAACGTACTTGTCCTTTACTATTCGAGTTATGGCCATATCGAAACAATGGCGGAAGCTGTGGCAGAAGGCGTTAGGCAAGCGGGCGCCAATGTTGCTATCAAGCGAGTGCCGGAGTTGGTGCCTGAAAGTATCGCCAGTCGCTCAGGCTACAAGCTTGATCAGCGAGCGCCGGTTGCTGAAGTCGCAGAACTTGCGGATTTCGATGCCATCATCATTGGTACTCCGACTCGCTTTGGCAACATGGCGAGTCAGATAAAGAATTTTCTCGACCAGGCAGGGGGGCTGTGGTTTGAGGATTGTCTAGTGGGCAAAGTCGGTAGTGTCTTTACTTCAACAGGCAGCCAGCATGGCGGTCAGGAATCGACGATTCTTGCTACGCAGGTGGTGTTGATGCATCTGGGTATGGTGATTGTCGGCTTGCCTTATACCTTCAAGGGGCAAATGCGTATGGACGAGATTACCGGCTGCTCACCCTATGGTGCCTCTACGCTGGCTGAAGACGATAAGCAAGGTAGTCGCCAACCAAGCGCCAATGAACTTGACGGAGCACGCTTTCAAGGCAGACACGTTGCAGAAATCGCCACTGCTCTGGTAAACGGCCGGGAGCAAAGAACGCAGGTCGCCTCCTGATGAGCGGTGCTCACTCATCGCCAACGGCTGCGGCCTGGCCCATAGTCGCACTGATCATCGGGGCGGGCGTCATTGCAGCCTGCCAGGTTGGTAAGGCATCGATGGCTCTCAAGGCCGTGCAAGAGGAATTGCAGTTGGGACTCGGTACGGCTGCTTGGTTGATGTCTGCGTTCGCCGTCATCGGTGCCGTCGCTGGAGCACCTATCGGTTTAGCCGTTGATCGCATTGGCGCAAGGCGAATGGCTCTCTGTAGCTTAGTGGTGATGGGGGTAGGCTCTGCGCTAGGAGCGTTTTCAAGCGATGCTAAAATGCTTCTTGCAACACGCGTTTTTGAAGGCCTGGGTTTTCTCGGGCTCACTGTCGCTGCCCCTACACTGATTGCCGCAGCAGCGCCAGCCAGTATTCGCGGTAGAGCGATGGCGCTTTGGGCAGTTTTTATGCCGGTCGGAATGACCGTGGTCTTTCTATCAGCGCCACTGATGAACTGGCTTACATGGCGTGGTTTTTGGCTGTTTAACGCTGGAATCTTAATTGGCTATGCCGCACTTTTGGGGTGGGTAGTGTCAGCGTCGGAGAGTTTTAGAGTGAATCATAACTCGATACTTGGCGATATAAGGGAAGCCATTACTGCCCCCGGGCCTTGGGTGCTTGGGGGGTTATTCGTCATCTTCTCTTGCATCTTCTTCGCTCTTTTTAGTTTTCTGCCGACGTTGCTAGCAGAGCGCCTTGGGGTCAGTGATGAGAGTGCGAGTTTGCTAAGTGCCGCTGCCATCGCGTTAAGTGGTGTTGGTAATGTCGTCGGTGGGCAACTTTTGACTCGCGGGGTGCAGTCCATCTATCTCCTGGCTGCAGGCTTTAGCGCTATGGTGTTCGGTGGTATCGGCGTATTCAGCGCGCCCACACCAGAGTGGGGGATATACGCTTTGTGTGTAGTTTTTGCCTTTTCTAGCGGGTTTGTGCCGGTGGTGATCTTTAAAAGTGCCCCGGATTACGCGCCTCATAGCTCACTGGTTGGCGCCACACTTGGCTTTGCCATGCAAGGTAGCAATATCGGGCTATTGATTGGTCCAGTGGTTGCAGGAGGATTGGCCAGCGCTTTTAGTTGGTCAGCGGTATCGTTGCTGATTAGCGTAAGTGGATTTTTAGCAGTACTTTTACTCATCGCATTTCAAAAGCTACGCGTGCAGCCCGGAAGGAGGGCACTCCAGCTTTAACGAGAAGTTTAGCCGTATGTTAGGAGTGACTCCTGCCCAGTATGTTGCGCGGGTAACGGTGTATCAGGCTCGTCAGTGGCTAGTACACGACATTAGCAGTCGAAGTAAACCACCATCTTGAGATGACGGTGCTCATCAACGATGAGCGTCTCATGGGTATAGGTATGATGCTCGCCCTCTGTATCAAGGAGGCTGCTGATTCCTCGGTTGTAACCTTCCATGCTTGACGCTTCCCACCAGTGCCGGAAGTCTGGCGATAACTGGCAAAGCTCTTCAATTTGCGTTTGCATGACTGGGTCTTCAGGGGCGACAGCTAAGTCACAACGAAACTGTGCCAGCATATTCGACGCATCCTGTTGCCAGTCAGGGAGTCGTCGGCGTAGGTCGGGAGCCGTAAATACCATCCTTAATAGATTGCGCTCAGACGCTTCTCGGCTGCTGAACTGAAGTAGTTCATCAGCCTGCGTATTCCAGCCAATAACATCCCAACGCAGGTTCATCACGTAACTAGGGCGAGAAAGGTCATCCATCAGCGACTGGATTCGGGGGGAAGTGCTCTGCTCTTGATACGCTTCTGCAGGCGGTGCTCGGCGGTGCGCTAATAGAAAAAGATGGCAGCACTCGGCGTCATCCAGTTTTAGGGCGCGGGAGATGTTGAGCAGAAAACGTTCGGAGACCTTAATGTCACGGCCCTGCTCAAACCAGGTGTACCACGTCAGGCCTACCCCAGCGAGCGCAGCAACCTCTTCTCGTCTTAAGCCCGGGGTACGCCTTCGCCCGCTAGTGGGAAGCCCGACGTCAGCAGGCGTTAATTTGCGGCGATGCCGCAGCATGAATTCGGTGAGATCACACTGCGTTCGCTCAAGCCGATGATTCGCCATGCTATTACCTCTAGTAATAGGATAATTAGCTATATTGTAACCCCATATTGAGTGTCTGAGAATGCCTGCTTCCTTGATGAAGTCGGAGGCGACATGTCATTCAGCTGTGATGTTCACACCCCTGGTAATACGGACACAGGCGGAAGCCCCTGCAACAAAGCTGGCATTAAAGAGTGGGCGGGGCTTGCGGTATTGGCCCTGCCCACCATGCTGCTTGGGCTCGATGTCACTATTCTCTACCTTGCGCTTCCTGCCTTAGCGGTAGATCTACAGCCTAGCAGTACTCAGGCGCTGTGGATTATGGATGCCTACGGCTTCATGATCGCTGGTTTTCTTATCACGATGGGCACGCTAGGGGATCGGGTTGGCCGACGTCGACTACTAATGATCGGGGCCTTTGCGTTTGCGGTCGCGTCAGTGTTTGCTGCTTATGCGCCTAATGCCGAGTGGCTTATTGTGGCGCGGGCAGTACTGGGTATTGCCGGAGCAACGCTGATGCCTTCTACGCTGGCCTTGATTAGCAATATGTTTTTTGATCTGCGCCAGCGCGCATTGGCGATTGGGATATGGGCGACCATGTTTGCACTGGGGATGGCCTTGGGGCCGGTAGTCGGTGGGTTGCTGTTAGCCCCCTTTTGGTGGGGAGCGGCTTTCCTAATTGCCGTGCCCATCGTCATCGTACTGCTATTAACTGCGCCATTACTGCTGCCGGAGTATCACAATCCGCAGGCAGGCCGTCTGGATATTTTAAGTGTTCTACTGCTGTTGATAGCAATTCTGCCCAGTATCTATGCCATAAAGGCGTTCTCTAAAGCCGGTGTGACGCCACTGGTATTGGCCACACTTGTGTTGGGAATCGTAGGAACACTGCTCTTTGTGCGTCGACAAAAGCAGCTTCTTGATCCTTTGCTTGATCTCAAACTGTTTGCCAGTAAAACCTTCACTGCTGCGCTGGTCATAATGTTGCTAGGGCTGGTGGGTGTGGCGGGAATGATGCTTCTAGTCACTCAATATCTTCAGCTAGTAGCGGGCTACACGCCGCTGATTGCTGGGCTGTGGATGGGGCCGCCAGCGCTGATGATGGTGCTTGCCGGTATTCTTGCTCCTATCTTGGCGCGCCGTATTCGGCCTGCGTTTGTTATTGCTGTCGCGCTGATGCTTGCAAGCATCGGCTGTGCTTTTCTGGCTCAAGTAGACCCGCTCTCTGTTCAGGTACTCCAGGTCGTTTTGGGATTTTCATTAGTGTATCTGGGGTTGGGCACCATCGCTGCGCTGGGCACCGACTTGGTGGTAGGCGCGGCTCCTGCGGAAAAAGCTGGGTCCGCGTCGTCGATGTCCGAGATGGTTCAGGAGTTGGGTGTAGCGCTGGGCGTAGCACTTCTCGGTAGCCTGGGAACCTTGTTGTATCGCGTGCAGATTGCCAGTGCGATTCCTGATGAGGTGCCAGACGATGTCTCCCGTGCCCTTGGAGAAAGTTTGTGGTCCGCAACGTCCGTTGCTGAACGACTTCCCGGCGGGATACTTGAGCAAGCACAGTCAGCGTTTACGCAAGGAATGAATGCTGTGGCCATCGTCAGTGGCATCACTATTTTGGCGCTGGCGTTGTTGTCGGCTGCTAGCCTCCGGCATGTACAGGCAGTTGGTGAGAATGAGCACTAAATTTTGACATGCAACTATTTGGTTGCATAATGTCATTATGACAACTAATCTCAATCTTGTTTTCAAAGCGCTCGCTGATCCCTCGCGGCGCCAGCTGCTGGATAGCCTGTTTGAAAATAATGGGCAGGCCCTCAATGAGCTATGCGAACGACTCTCCATGAGTCGTCAGGGCGTTACCAGACACTTGGCGCTGCTGGAAGAAGCGGGGCTGGTGGTTACGGCGTGGCGGGGGAGAGAAAAGCTGCACTACCTCAATGCCGAGCCAATTCAGCAGATCCACCAACGCTGGGTCAGTAAGTTCACTCACCAGCGGATTGCGGCGGTGGACAGTCTCAAACAGAAGCTTGAGGACCATCACAATGAGTAAGCCCGATTTTGCCTACGTTATTTACATTAACACGACGCCCGAGCAACTGTGGAAAGCGTTGACGGAAGGGGAGTTTACCCGCGAATACTGGGGTGGGCGGCAAATTACGTCGGAGTGGACAGCGGGAGCAACGGTTAAACTCGTCAAGGCCGATGGATCACTGGATTGGCGCGGCGAGGTGCTGGAGTCAGATCCGCCGCACCGTTTGTCCTATACCTTCATTCCTGAAAACGATGACGAGATGCCAGGATACGAGGGCGAAAAAGTTGATCTGACGAGACCTGAAAAACCGTCTCGGGTCACGTTTGAGATTGCCGAGTATATGGGCCAAGTACGCCTAACGCTGATTCACGATCAATTCGAGGAGAGCAGCAAGGTACTGCAAGGCATCAGCGTCGGCTGGCCATTCATTCTTTCCAGCCTCAAAAGCTTGCTGGAAGGCGGCAGCCCTTTGCTAAGGAGTGATACTGATGGCGCGCATTGAACATATTCAATACGTCAATGCCCCTCTTTCACGTGTTTACGAAGTGTTGACTACGGCTCGTGGCCTGGCCGAGGTGTGGACCCAGGATTTAACATTCACTGCCCAACTTGATGCGGTCAATGAATTCCGATTTGGGGATGAGCACCCGACAAAGATGACGATCGTGGAGCTGGTGCCCAATGCTAAGATGACTTGGCAATGTATCGATTCAGACCCGGAGTGGATTGGGACCAGCATAAGTTTCGAGCTAGAACAACGAGGAGGCAAAACGGCCGTCACTCTCAAGCATACCGATTGGCGTGAAGTGACCGAGTTCTACCGTTTCTGCAACTATAACTGGGCGATATTTCTGCTGAGCCTTAAGCAATACTGTGAAGAAGGGGCCGGTATTCATTACCAGACCCGGACGTTTTAGTAGAGCCGCTGTTCAATTGTGACAAGCAAGCACGATCAGCCTTTAGAATAATATTTTCCATATTGTTGTCGATATTTACCTCCCTCACACGACTGCTTGGCATAGGACATAGAACATAGGACGAAGCCATTTCGGCTTTCGGATGAACACACTTATTGATAAAGGAATATTCAGTGAAAACCGATATGATCAAAATGGCACTGGTGCTCGGCCTGCTGAGCTGGATCGGCCCTTTTGCCATTGATATGTATCTGCCTGCTATGCCGGCCATCAGTGAAGACCTGGGGGCGTCAGTGTCGGCCGCTCAATGGACGTTGATGTCGTTCTTCATTGCATTTGGTATCTGTCAGCTTTTTTACGGACCGGCCTCCGATGTGCTCGGCCGCAAGCCACCGCTCTACTTTGGCCTTGGTATCTTCGGTGTCGCCTCGATTGGTTGTGCATTTGCGCCCACCATCGAATGGCTGATTGCTTTGCGCTTTTTGCAAGGTATGGGGGCGGCTGCGGTCATGTCCATTCCGCGCGCGGTGATCCGTGACCGCTACACTGGCACCGAGGCGACGCGCATGATGTCCACCATCATGTTGGTAATCGCCGTTTCACCCATGCTGGCACCCCTGATGGGCACCTCGATCATCGTGCCCTTCGGCTGGCGTGCTGTCTTTCTGGCAGTCGCCATTGCCACGCTGTTGGGCCTGTTTCTGACCGGCTTCGCTTTGAAGGAAACGTTGGCCCCGGCAGACCGCGCACCTTTTCGCTTCAACGCTATGATGAACGCTTTCGGCGTATTGTTCCGGGACTCGGGATATATGGGCCTGACGTTGATTGGTGGTATGGGCATGGCCAGTTTCTTTGCCTTTCTGGCCACCGCCTCGTTTCTCTACACCGGTTACTACGGCCTTACAGCATTCCAGTTCAGCCTTGCGTTCGCACTGAACGCCCTGGGGTTCTTTACCACCAGCCAAATTGCCTCCAATCTCGGTGTCCGTTTCGGCTCCATCACGGTGGTGAAATGGGCGGTGGCCTGTTACGCCGTGTCGGCCTGCCTGATGTTTACGCTGGTGGCGCTGGGATACACCAGTTTCCCGCTGCTGGTGGGAATGCTGATTACAACCTTTGCGTTTCTTGGTCTGGTGATTCCCACGTCCATGGTGTTGTCGCTGGAGGAACACGGCCCCATCGCCGGTACAGCGGCGGCCCTGGGCGGCACCCTGCAAATGATGCTGGGCGCGGTCGCCATCGCTGTGGTCAGTGTGGTGTTCGACGGCACCCCACTGATGCTGACCGCAGCCATCGCACTGTGCTCGCTGGTGGCAGCGGGCCTGTCGCTGTTGACCTTGCGCGGTACGTCACAAGAGGCCGTGGTCTAAGGTTTTTGAAAGATGTCACATTGAACCGCGCCCGAGTGCTGTTACCGATCTGCTCTCAGGTCCCGCTATCCAAGCAAACGAGATCGGCAATATCCCTAGGTTCGTTGTCACGCGGGATGGGCTTAGCCAACGCGCTGAACGTCCGGTATTTCGCTACGCAAATAGTCAGCGAGCGTCATTAAATGAAATTAGCGGATTCAGCTTGGTAGGCGTTATGGAGCAAATTGATGAACGGTGTTGCTTCTGCAAAAGCCGTTGAATCAATGGCCGTGACGGCGATCCCCGGTGTCCATGAGTTCATCACCGCCGCACCGGACAGTTCTCGAAGCCGTTCGGTGGTAATGACCTCATGACGCTGGGGAATCCCAAGGCGATCCAGTTGACGCTGGATGATGCTCATCATGGTGCCCTGTAGTATCTCGGCCTGTGGCCAGATAACCGCCTCGCCGTCCCAAAAGACAAGGTTCCATATCGTTGCTTCGCTCAGGTGCCCGTGGCTGTCAACAAAAGCTGCATCGTCGAAGCCCTGGCGTATGGCTTGATGTAGATAGAAGGTTTTGCCGGATTCACCAACATGTTTTATGGCGGCCAAAGGTCTTTCATGTGCCACCGTACCCAGCCTCAGCGGGCCTGTGGGGCCTTGAGAGGGGGCACCTGTGCGGATGAGCACTGCTAGCTCCCCATCCATACTGGCCGCCGTGAACTCACCATTACGGGAAAAGATGGTGACTGTTAGTGACTGGTCTTTCGGACCCTCATCAATGGCTGTTCTGATGTAGGACAAGAGCTGTTCATCGGGAAACGCTCTGCCAAAAAAGTCTATTGAAGCGTTTCGTAGGCGATCTAAGTGCAGGTCTAGCCCTTTAACCTTGCGGTCTCGTACCTGCATTGCTGTGAAATGCGCAAACCCGGCAAAGGCCAGGGGTATCAGCTCTGAAAGAGTGGCTGGCTGCCCATTGATATGGGCCTGAACATTGCTGACGTTAGCAGACATAACATTGACTCCTGATTGAACTGGCAGTGAGGAGTCACTACCCTAAACCCTTACAGTGCTGTGAGGGTCAAGAGGGGGAAATGAAAATAGGCGAATTAGCAAAACGTACCGACGTGAGCATCCGCATGCTGCGTTACTATGAAGAGGCAGGTTTGCTGAAGCCGAAGCGCAGCGCGAGTGGGTATCGTGATTATGCTCCGGATGAGGTCCGCACTGTTGAGCGGATCAAGCTGCTTGGTTCGGCAGGCATGACCCTTGCGACTATCCAGCAGTTCTTACCCTGTGTGAGAGGCGAGGAGCCTGTCTTCGAACCCTGTGACGAACTACGCAATGTCTTGCACGAACAAATTCGTCTTGCTGACCAGAAAGCGGCGAAACTGGCCCAAAGCCGAGCCATTCTGGAGAGTTTCCTGTGCGATATAGAACGGCGCTAAAGCGGTAGGTAGCGGTAATTTCAAGGGGCATATAATGCTTGAGACACCACGTTTTTACTGAGTGGTCTATCCCAAAGGAGAGCCGGGGAGTTTCACTGCCCCCCGGCTTTCTTGCTATCAGGCTTGGCTCTTTGAGCGTGGCCCAAATGACAGCACAAGCAGTGTTCCCAGGCTGGTAGTGATCAGGGCTAGTAAGGGCCCACCTAAAGCGCCGAGGTAATCCACTAATATACCGCCGCCTATGGCGCCACTGGCGATAGCAACCTGAAAGGCGGCAACTATCAAGCCTCCTGCCGCTTCAACCTGATCCGGCGCAGCACGAACTATCCAGGTTTGAAATCCGATGGGAAAAGCGCCAAAAGCAAACCCCCACAGTGCGATAGATACAGCAGTAACGCTGGCTAAACTACCCGCGAACAGTAACGTAATGGTGATCGCAATAATGAGTGCCCCACCAAACATAATGGCGTTGCGCTCGCTACGTTCAGCGATAAATGCACCGGCGAAATTGCCAAAGAAGCCACCAATACCAAAGCCGAGCAGTACAGCAGAGATTGCACTGACGGATAGTTGCGCCACCTCTTCAAGGAGCGGTCGTATGTAGGTAAATCCGGCAAAATGACCTGAAATCATCAGCACCACGGCTAGTAGCACAACGCGAACCTGCGTGCGTTTGAGCAGATGGAAGAGAGTGCGCAGATTTGGGTTGTCTTTTGGCGGCATGGCGGGAACGGCGAAAAGCTGAGCCACGAGCGTTACCAGACTAAGGCAACCGGCGGCAATAAACGCACTGCGCCACCCCCAGAGACCACCAATATAGGCGCCCAGAGGCGCTGCACAAACGGTAGCGACAGACACACCTGTCAGAACAATAGACATAGCGCGTGCAAACAGGTTATCGGGCACCATGCGCATTGCTAGCGCGGCGGACATCGACCAGAACCCTCCCAAGGCAATTCCCAGCAATACTCGAGCAATAATTAAAATAAAATAGCTACTAGCTGTGGCCGCAAGGGCGTTGGAAATGACGAGTAACAGCGTTAACAAAAGCAGCACAAACCTGCGATCAAAATTGCGCGTCAGGAGTGGGATTGTTAGCGCGGCAAGTGCAGCGACCGCAGCGGTAGCCGTGACCGCCTGGCCCGCGGCGCCAACGGAGATACTGAGATCTGCTGCCATGGCAGTCAGCAAGCTAGCCGGTAAAAACTCAGCAGTCACCAAACCAAACACCCCCAGCGCGAGGCTGACAATACCCATCCAATTGGCTTGGGCAGGTTCAGCGGTGGGTGTGGCTATCAGTAACTGTGGGTTGGCAGAGCAAGTGGTGTCGTTCATTGCAGGCCTACTAAAGTGGTAGTTGAAGCTGCAGTGTAGAGTTAAGGTTTTGGCTTTTCTATGATATAAAAACCTAAAAGCATGACTATTTGTCCAAATAGAGCCCATTGATATGCGCGATACCTTAACTGAAATTCTGCTCGGCCTGCGCCTTGAGGGCGTTGAGTATGGTCGCTGCCTGCTGCGCCCCCCTTGGGCCGTCGCAACCGCAGCCCAGACAGCAGCACATTTTCATTTTGTAGCTCAAGGCGGGTGCTGGTTGCGTACCGAGACAACCGACTGGACATATCTCAACCCTGGAGATGCGGTGCTCTTTCCGCGTGGAGCGTCCCATGTAATGGCCAGCTCGCAAGACGTGCCTGCAGTGGATGAGGCTACGTTGGCGCGTAGGCCGGTCTCTGAGAATATTTATCTGGTGAACAGTGAATCAAAAGAGGGCGACATTGAACCGAATGTACTTTTTTGTGGTGCCATGCACTTC
The DNA here is from genome assembly GCA_030440445.1 of Halomonas sp. KG2. Lineage (NCBI taxonomy): Bacteria > Pseudomonadati > Pseudomonadota > Gammaproteobacteria > Oceanospirillales > Halomonadaceae > Halomonas > Halomonas sp. KG2. The sequence continues at coordinate 1,152,779 of CP098528.1, forward strand.
AATCTCGACCCGCTACATCCACTGATCGCGATGATGCCTGACATGATGCGCGCTAGCGATTTGGCTAAACGCGACCCATCGGTACCTGCCTTACTGGAAGCAATGGAGCGAGAAATTAGCCTGGATCGGGTCGGTGCCTGCGGCATACTTGCCCGTTTGGCCGATGTGCTGGCAGCCAGTATTATTCGTGCTTGGATTGAGTGTGCCAGCAGCGACGACTCCAGCGGTTGGATTGCCGCCGTGCGTTGTCCCCAGCTCGGCAAGGTACTGACAGCCATCCACACGCAACCGGAGCGCGATTGGTCCGTTGCTGAGCTAGCCCATGTCATGGGGGCTTCGCGTTCCAGCTTTAACGAGAAGTTCAGCCGTATGTTAGGTGTGACTCCTGCCAAGTATGTGGCGCGGGTAAAGATGTTTCAGGCTCGACAGTGGATAGCGCGGGATAATATGCGCATCGCCGTGGCCGCTAACCGGCTTGGCTATGACTCCGAAGCCTCATTCAGTCGCGCGTTCAAACGGATTATTGGACACCCACCGAGTGAAGCACGTGTAGTAGAGATCGTGTGACGGTGGAACCTTCTCTTCAGTACCTTGTGAGAACCAGAAGGTGCCGATAACTGAGGGAACACTTTCGAGCGCAGTAGCGCAGCGGCATGCTGGAAGCTTTCAAATATTCCGAATATTGCACTGAGCAGGCTCAAGTCATACAAGGGCGCAAGGGCAGGATCGTCGCCGGACGGCTAATGTTTTTTAAATTATCCCCGCCATGTCACAAACCCTGAGGCTATTCCGTCTACCTCTGTAGAGCTTCCCGTGGAAAGGTTCCACACCACTCACTGCAGAGGAATAGAACGATGGAAATACGCCTGAATGCCTATAAAGCCTCCCCAGAAGGCATTGCCGCGATGACGAAGCTAGAGGAGTACGTGCGTCATTGTGGGTTGGAGTTTAGCCTGGCTATGCTGGTTAAAACACGCGCCTCTCAGATCAACGGCTGTGCCTATTGCCTGCATATGCATACCAGTGATGCCCGTGCCGCGGGGGAGAGCGAGGAGCGGCTCTACCTGTTGTCTGCATGGCGCGAGTCCACTCTTTATACACCTCGGGAGAGGGCGGCGTTGGCCTGGACCGAAGCCTTAACACGGCTGCCTGACACTGGTGCTCCAGCTAAGGATTACGAGCAGGGCCTGGAGAGCTTTACTGAGAAGGAGCTTGTGGACCTAACGCTGCTGATTGGTGCGATTAATGTTTGGAACCGGATCAGTGTAGGCTTTCGTTCGGTTCATCCTAATGAGGCGAAAATAGCCCGCTGATCAACGTTCAGGAGTTCGTGTCATGTATTCCTGTTGCATCCAACATTTTAAATTTGGAGTTATCGCTATGAGTATGATGCTGAACACTGCTTACGCCGGCGGGGTAACAACGGCTATCGTCAACCCCACGGAACTTTATGATCCTGCTCCTAACGGATATAGCCACGCGGTGATTGTCAGCGGCGGCAGCCGGGTCGCCTACATTGCCGGTCAGGGGGGCGAAAATGCCCAGGGAATACTGTCAGCGTCATTTACTGACCAAGTGGCCCAGGCCTATCGCAATCTTAGGATTGTGTTAGACGAGTTGAATGCGAGCCCGCAGCAGGTCACTCGTATTAACACCTATGTCGTCAATTATGATCCTTCCATGTTGGAGGTAATGACCCACTATGTGAAGGAGACCTTTGGCGACTCACTGCCAGCGCAGACGCTTGTTCCAGTGCCGCGGTTAGCGCTGGATGGCATGCTGTTTGAAGTGGACGCGACTGCCGTTCTTGACTAGCGGGAGCGAGGATCCATGGCTGAACAGCCTGCGTGCCAGTTTAATCACTGGCGCCGTTATTTGACCGGTATCGCCTATCGCATGCTTGGGTCAGTGAGCGAAGCGGAAGATGTCGTACAGGATGCTTACCTACGTTGGCACGCTGTTGACCACCATTCGGTATCAGATGTGCGGGCTTATTTGACGACTGTCACTAGTCGGCTTTGTCTTGATCGTCTTAGAACCGCACACCGGCAACGGGAGGTTTATGTTGGTCCCTGGTTACCAGAGCCTTTAGTGGAAGCGCTGGATGCCCCAGAAGACCCCGAGGCGTTGGCCAGTGATGTGTCTTTCGCTTTGATGCTGGCGCTAGAGCGGCTATCGCCTCTGGAACGGGCTGCGTTCCTACTGCACGATGTCTTCGGGCTGGGTTTTAATCAGGTAGCCGTCAGTTTGGGGCGCAGTGAAGCAAGCTGTCGGCAACTCGCCAGCCGGGCTCGGAAAAGAGTGCAGGCCGCTGGTCCGCGTTATCAGGTTAACGCTGGTGAGCATGGCCAACTGACCGAGCAATTTTTTGAGGCAGCTCGTAGTGGCGATGTTGCAGCACTGCAGGCTTTGCTGAGTGAAGGGGCCACTCTGCATACTGATGGTGGGGGCCAGCGGATTGCTGCGCGACGTCTGATTATCGGAGTCGAGAAAATCAGTCGGTTCTTTGCAGGCTTGGCGCGTAAGTCGACGCGATCCCATCCTCGTTGGGTTAATCCTGTGATCGTCAACGGGCTACCAGGGTGGTTAACTATCGAACAAGATGGGCTGCCTCAGGTCATGATGCTGGACATCGTGGATAGTCGTATCCAGGCGCTCTATGTTGTTCGTAACCCGGATAAATTACGCCACCTAGTGGATTATTTTCCGGAGCCGTTTGCTGGGCGTGACGTATGTGCCGACAGTCCTCCTCAATAATAATACGCTGTCCAATAGCGCTGGTGACTAGGCGGGTTGTGTTGCTGCCCTAGCGCCTCTGAGCTGAATGACGTCGGCTCTGGGCGGCGCGCCAAACATGCGGCTATATTCGCGGCTAAAGTGGGAGGGGCTTTCATAACCCACCCGGTAGCTGGCCGTGGCCGCTTCCAGCCCTTCTGCCAGCATCAGTCGTCGGGCTTCGTGTAGGCGTAGTTTCTTCTGGTACTGCAGGGGCGACATGCGTGTGACTTGTCGGAAGCTATGGTAAAGCGTCGATTCACTCATGTTGGCGGCGGCTGCCAGCTCACTGATCTTGAACGGTTGCGTGTAGCTTTCTTTAAGGGCGTAGATGACCTTTGCAATCCGGTTGGCTTGGGAGTCAGAGGCGGCGAATCGACGCATGTGAGGCCCCATTGCACCCATGAGTGCCCGGTAGATTAGCTCGCGCCTAGCTAGGGGCGAAAGTACCTGAATATCTTCCGGTGAGTCGAGCAGGCTTAACAGTCGATAGAGCGCACCCAGCATAGCTGTATCCATGGGAGCCGATTTTAATCCGCAGTCTGTCTCGGGGCAGATAGTATCATTTCCCGCGGGCGGAGCTTTGTCACCCAGTTCCAGTATCAGTCCTGCTACCTCCTGAGGGTCTACCGAAACTTTTACTGCTAGGTAGGGGGTTTCCGGAGTGGCATGGTCAATTCTGCCTACCACCGGTAGGTGAATGGCGCTTCCCATGTAGCTAGGTCCGGTGTAGACGATCTCCTTGTCACCCAATAGCACCGTCTTGCTGCCCTGAATGACAAAGCATAGGCACGGCTCATATACGGCGCAGTGAAAGGTGGTGGGGGTGTCAGCACGTATCAGTTGCACCTCGGGAATCGCCGTATTCTGAAGCTCCTCCAAGGGCGTCCAGCGACGGACAATTTTGCTTAATTGCTGCGGCAGGCTGTCACTGAAATAGGTGGTCTGCTCAGGCACGGTATCGGTCAATGGCTCTCCTCCCTAACAGCCTGCAGTATATGCCTTCGCTGCGCGCATAGGAGGCTTTTTCAGTTTTTTTGCAGGATCGGGCAAGCACTGGGTAGAAACCGACAATCCGTGCCGCGTGTCAGAAAACGGTCATTATGCTAAAAAACCGAAACAGCGCGATGATCCAAATACCTCGCCAAGTGAAGCTTGTCACTCCTCACGACAGAAATAGGCAATCTTACCGCAGGAACCCGATACCTCCATTGTCCTTAAAGACCCTACCGTAGAGAGCTTCTGATTAGGAGCTAGCAACCCCCCTGTCAGCCTCCTTGATAAAAAATCGACCGTTGACCTATTGACCTCAACTTAACTTGAGGTTGCAAAGTGGATGTCGAATCTGACGCTACCCAACCGACTAGTTAAAAGCTAACCACCAATGCGGTACGCAATTATATAACCAACGCTGATATCGGTTTCCGATAGTCACTGGAGCAAGTAATCATGGGAAGTTTGGATCAAAGTGCTCGCTCAACGAGTTGCCGGGGAATCATCCCGCTGCTACTGGTAATGGCTTTACTTACCGGCTGCGAGGCCAAGAGCGAGGAGGCGGCAGCTTCGCCACCACCGCCGCCAGAAGTAGAGGTGGTGAGTATGGTTTCCCAACCGGTAGTGTTGAGTGAGATCTTCACAGGACGAGTAGAAGCCGCAGAAACGGTGGAACTAAGACCTCGCGTCAGCGGCTATATCCAGGAGGTGGCGTTCGAAGAGGGAGAGCTTGTGGAGCAGGGGGATCTACTGTTCCTGATTGATCCGCGCCCATACCAAGCCCGTGTTAGTGCCGCCCAGGCGGATCTAGCCCAGGCCAGGAGCCAGCAGGCTCAAGCGGGCAGTGAAGCTGAGCGTGCTCGGGTCTTACTGGGGCGTCAGGCGATTTCACAGGAGGTACACGACCAGCGTCAATCGGCCCTGAGCACTTCTCGTGCCATGGTCGATGCCGCTGAGGCAGCGCTGCAGACCGCCGAGCTTAACCTTGAGTACACCCGCATTACAGCGCCGGTCAGTGGTCGTGCCGGTCGGGCAATGGTGACCCGAGGCAATTTGGCTAACGCTGACCAAAGCCTGTTGACGACTCTCGTTACCATCGACCCGATTCATGTCTACTTCGAAGCGGACGAACAGGCCGCTTTTGCCAGCCAAGCCCTGCTATCCGATGAAGAGAGCAGCCTGAAGATTGAGTTGGGCGGCGACCCACAGCGTCAATACAGTGGCACGCTGGACTTTATTGATAACCGTTTAAATCCCAGCACGGGAACACTGCAGTTCCGTGCTCGGTTGGCCAACCCTGATGGCCGTATCCGGCCGGGAGAGTTTGCCCGGGTTGAAATGCCGATAGCGAGTTTGGAACAGGCGCTGCTGGTGGAACGTAAGGCAATTTTGACCGACCAAGATCGTCGCTATGTCTATGTCGTGGCTGGTGACAATCGGGCAGAGCGTCGCCAAGTAGCTACCGGTCGTCAGATGGGGGAGCAGATGGTGATCACCGAAGGACTTAGCCCCGGTGATCGAATCATCGTCAACGGTGTGCAAAAGTGTTCTTCCCTGGAATGGAAGTGAGCCCGCAAAGCGCCGTTGCCGCCTCGACTGTCGATGCCCCACCCACCACCCTTGCTGCCAGGGAAGAGTAAACCGCCATGAATTTCTCCCGTTTCTTTGTCGACCGACCGATCTTTGCGGCGGTGCTGTCGATTATCATCCTGGCGATCGGGCTGATCTCCATCCCCAATCTGCCGATCAGCGAGTACCCGGATGTGGTGCCACCCTCGGTGGTGGTGCGTACGGTCTATCCGGGTGCCAACCCGAAGGAGATCGCCGAGACGGTGGCGACGCCTTTGGAGGAAGCCATCAATGGTGTCGAGGACTTGATGTACTTCAAGTCCGTCGCAGGCTCTGATGGCGTACTGCAGATGACCGTCACCTTTCGCCCTGGTACTGATGCGGAGGAGGCGGCCGTCAGGGTACAGAACCGGGTAAGTCAAGCCGAGGCGCGTTTGCCGGAAGCCGTGCGCCGCCAGGGCGTGACCACCCAGAAGCAGTCGCCCACTTTCCTGATGGTCGTTCACCTGACCTCGCCCGGGGGCGAATACGACACCCTCTATCTGCGTAACTATGTGCGGCTGCATGTCAGAGACCGCCTTGCCCGGCTCGAAGGGGTAGGGGACGCCCAGATATTTGGTGGTGGTGACTACGCCATGCGTGCCTGGCTCGATCCCGAGCGGGTGGCGGCGCGTGGTCTCACCGCCAGTGATGTAGTGGCTGCCATGCGCGAGCAAAATGTCCAGGTATCCGCCGGGCAGTTGGGCGCTGAACCCATCGGAGAGAGTGATTTTCTGACCCTAATCAACGCCCGTGGGCGCTTGGAGACGGCGGAGGAGTTTGGCGACATCGTGCTGAAACGCGGTGACAGTGGCGACATTCTAAGGTTGTCGGATGTGGCCCGGCTGGAGATGGGCGCTGGAGACTATACTCTGCGTTCGCAGCTTGATGGCAATGACGCGGTCGCCATTGGTATTTTCCAGGCACCGGGTGCCAATGCGCTAGCTATCCGCGAGCAGGTGGTGGCCACCATGGATGAGTTAGCCACGCAGTTCCCTACCGGCGTTGAGTATGAGGCGGTCTACGACACCACTATCTTTGTTAGCGATTCGATCAAGGCAGTCGTCAAAACCCTGCTGGAAGCCGTGCTGCTGGTAGTACTGGTCGTTACTCTTTTTTTGCAAACCTGGCGCGCCTCAATCATTCCGCTGTTGGCGGTGCCAGTATCGGTGATCGGTACCTTCGGGGCGCTCTATCTGCTGGGATACTCGATCAACACGCTGACCCTATTCGGGCTGGTGTTGGCCATCGGCATTGTGGTCGATGACGCCATCGTGGTGGTGGAGAACGTCGAGCGTAACATCGGCGAAGGGCTCAATCCCCAGGCCGCGGCTCACCAGGCGATGAAGGAGGTCTCTGGACCGATCGTTGCTATTGGCTTGGTGCTGTGTGCGGTGTTTATACCCATGGCCTTTCTTTCCGGGGTGACCGGGCAGTTTTACCGCCAGTTTGCGGTAACGATAGCCATCTCTACTGTTATCTCCACGATTAACTCTTTAACCCTGTCGCCCGCTTTGGCGGCGATGCTGCTCAAACCCCACGATGCGCCTAAGGATCGACTCACCCGGCTAATCGATTGGCTATTCGGCTGGATTTTTCGGCCCTTCAATCGCTTCTTCAACGCCAGCGCAGAAAAGTACCAGGGCGGCGTGGCGCGCTCCCTAAAACGGAGGGGGGCGGTATTTATGGTTTACGCTCTATTACTCACCGGAACCGGGTTGATGTTCAAGGTGGTGCCTCCCGGCTTTATTCCGGTGCAGGACAAGCTGTACCTGATTGCCGGCGTTATTTTGCCAGAGGGGGCATCCCTGGAGAGAACCGACCAGATGCTTCAAGAGGTGGTAGATATTGCCATGGAGACCGACGGTGTTGAGCACGCCATTGCCTTTCCTGGTCTCAATGCGCTGCAGTTCACGAACACTTCCAACACAGGGGTAGTGTTTCTCACTCTTAGCCCCTTTGGCGAGCGTAGTCTCACCGCCGCAGAGATAAACGCCAGGATTAATCAGGGCATAGGTGGCCTGAAAGAAGGCTTTGCGTTTGCGTTTATGCCGCCCCCAATTCTTGGTCTTGGCAATGGGTCGGGCTACCAGATGTTCATCGAGGATCGCGGTAATCTGGGTTACGGAGCGCTGCAGGGAGCGGTTAATCAGCTCCAGGGCGCTATCGCCCAAACGCCAGGGATGGGGTTCCCGATTAGCAGCTATCAATCTAATGTGCCGCAGTTAGATGCAGAGGTCGATCGGCTGAGGGCTAAAGCCCAGGGAGTGCCACTAACCGAGCTCTTCGACACTCTGCAGATCTATCTTGGTTCGACCTATGTGAATGACTTCAATCGCTTTGGCCGCACTTGGCAGGTAATTGCCCAAGCGGACGCTCCTTACCGGACCAGCGTGGAAGACATTGCTCGCCTGCGTACCCGCAATGACCAGGGCGAAATGGTGCCTATTGGCACCATGGTAAACATCAAGCAAACCTTCGGGCCAGACCCGGTGTTGCGCTACAACGGCTATCCGGCGGCGGACTTAGCCGGGGAGGCTGATCCTAGGTTGCTCTCTTCTGCCCAGGCAATGGATGCGATCAACGCCTTGGCAATGGAGGTGCTGCCACCGGGCATGGCGTTCGAATGGACCGACCTGAGCTACCAGCAGTCCACCCAGGGGAGCGCTGCGCTGGTGGTCTTTCCACTGTCGATACTGTTGGTGTTTTTGGTGCTGGCGGCTCTCTACGAAAGCTGGACATTGCCTTTAGCGGTGATCCTGATTGTACCCATGTGCATGCTCTCGGCGCTCATCGGCGTCTGGTTTGGTGATGGCGACAACAATATTTTCGTACAGGTAGGGTTGGTGGTGCTAATTGGCTTGGCGTGTAAGAACGCTATTCTGATTGTGGAGTTCGCCCGCGAGCTGGAACTGCAGGGCAAAAGCGTGGTGGACGCGGCCCTAGAAGCCTGCCGACTGCGACTGCGCCCTATTATTATGACCTCGATCACGTTCACCGCCGCTGTTCTACCGTTGGTCATTGCCACCGGGGCGGGCGCCGAGGTGCGGGCAGCGCTGGGTACGGCGGTATTTGCCGGCATGGTCGGGGTCACCCTGTTTGGGCTTTTCCTCACTCCGGTATTCTATGTGGCGCTGCGTAAGCTCTCTGGCTCTCGCCCGCTTGTCAGCCATCACCTCTCTACTTTGACCGCTGAATAATGATGCCAGCCAAGAAGGGATGCTAGAAGGAGGGCCTTGCTAACGTACTTATGCGAATTCTGACCAAGAGGGTTTAGTGCAGTAGAGTAATCCAACACACCACTTTTGCTCGGCAAAAGTGGCGTATTGGACACGCTTAGCGAGATGATGCCGTGACCTTTACTTTGCTAGTGGGCGTCATGTTTGTGTTGTCGGTACAGCCACCACACATCGAAGCCAAATGAGTAGCTGAGTGAGACTAACGCGCTCAGAGCAAGCAGGCCTGCAGCGAAAGGAGAAGTGAGTGGCGTTAACGCTAGCAGCAATGCAACAACCTGCCACACGCACACTGCTTTACGCCGAAAACTTTCGAATAACGGTGCTTTTAGCCACGCAAATGGCCAGCTAGCGGCGATAAATAAATAACGCATGCCGCCAATCAGTAGTACCCAAGCGCCTAGATGTTCGCTCTGCAATAAGCCAATGCAGAGTATCAGGATTAATACTGCATCCAGCTCCATATCAAAGCGCGCGCCAAACGTGGTGTGGGTTTTAGTGCGCCTGGAAATCCAGCCATCCACACCGTCCAGTAATAGCGCGATGACGGCCACCGCTAGCCATAGCCAAATTGCGTTAGTAAAGGCATTCGCTGCCAGTGCCCCTGCCACGATGGCGACGAGTACGCCGCGCCCAAGCGTTACCCGGTTTGCCCAACCGAGCGGGCCATGGGGCCAAAAACTTACCACCAGTACGCCCATCACGACGTAGAAGCCAGCTGCCAACCACCAGTTTGCAGCGCTGGCGACTAATCCCGGCAGCATCGATCCTAAGCCTGCGAGTAATAGGCTGGCCAGGGCTATCTCCGCCAAGGTGTAAATACGCTTGGGCAAAGAGACACTGGAGGTGTTGGAAAGAGAGGGCATGCTTACTCGCAAAGCGGCTGACTGGCCCGCGGTTGAATTAAAGTGTGCAAACTATTTCTTATGTACCATTCTTGTATAAGAAGGTAAGGTTGTCCATGATGTGAATATAGTTGTTTCAAATCATCTTCGCGCTGACAGGGGTTAAGCAGCCAGGGCTTAAGCAGCCGCTTCGCTTTCTAGGCTACGCTGTATGGAGGGATGAAGCGCTTAAACCATAAGGAAATGTCATGTTGCCGCCTGATACCGCTACGGCTTTTTGGGTGACCCACCCTACCCATGGTGAGCTCAAGCAGGAGCCACTAGCATCACCCGACGACAATGAGGTACGGGTTCGTGCCCTTTATAGTGGCGTAAGCCGTGGCACTGAGTCGCTGGTGTTTAACGCACGGGTGCCGCAAAGTGAATATTTGCGCATGCGCGCTCCCTTCCAAGCGGGTGAGTTTCCTACGCCCGTGAAATACGGCTACTGCAACGTTGGTTATGTGGAGCAGGGGCCAGATCATTTATTGAATAAAACCGTTTTTTGCCTTTTTCCGCACCAGGACTACTACGTCGTGCCTGTCGACGCTGTTTTAGCGCTTCCCGATGACGTACCTGCTCACCGTGCCGTGCTAACCGCCAACATGGAAACTGCCATTAACGGCGTGTGGGATGCTAACCCCATGCTTGGCGAGCGCGTGTGTGTGGTGGGCGCTGGCGTTGTCGGTGCACTGGTGGCGTATCTGTGTGCGCAAATTCCAGGTGTAGAAGTGTGCCTGGTCGACATTAATCCCGAGCGAGAAGCGTTGGCAACGCATTTGGGGATTCCCTTCTGTACACCAGGACAGGCACCCAGCGACCAAGATTGCGTGATCCATGCTAGTGGTCAGCCGGATGGACTGAAGCTGGCCATGAGCTTGCTGGGCAACGAAGGCCGGGTGATTGAAATGAGCTGGTTTGGCGAAGGCGATGTGTCGCTACCACTCGGTGGTGCTTTTCACTCCCAGCGTTTAACGCTTCGCGCCAGCCAGGTTGGACAACTGCCTGCCAAGTTGCAGCCGCGTTGGAATTATCGCCGCCGTTTAGCGCTCGCTTTACGCTTACTCACCGACCCGCGATTAGATGCGCTGATCAGCGGTGAGAGCGACTTTGCCGATTTTCCAACGCTGGCGCCTGCTCTGTTTGGGCCTGATAGCACAGCGCTTTGCCATCGAATTCGTTATCCATTGCCCGCTTAGGCGATGTGGCTTATTTAACACGACAGGAGTGTCTATGTACCGTTTATGCGTTCGTGACCATTTCATGATTGCCCACAGTTTTAATGGGGAAATATTCGGCCCTGCCCAACGCACCCACGGTGCCACCTATGTCGTGGACGTGGTATTTCAGCGCCCTGAACTTGACCAGGATGGTCTAGTGATTGATATCGGTTTGGCCAGTGAAACGGTTAAAGAGGTGCTGGCGGATTACAACTATCGCAACCTTGATGAGGTAAGCGAGTTTAGCGGTAAAAACACCACCACGGAATTTATGGCCAAGGTGATTTTTGACCAGTTGGCGGCTGCCATCAAAGCAGGAAGAATGGGCGCCACCGCTCAGGGGCTGACGCATATGGAGATCAAACTGCATGAATCTCATGTGGCGTGGGCAAGTTATGAAGGAGCGCTATGAGTCAGCCATTGACCTTGATAGTGGCTGGCGATCCAGACCAGCGTACCGGCGGGTATATTTACGACGCCCATATTGTCGCTGCGCTGCGCAAGCGTGGGCTGGCTATCAATGTGGTGGGGTTGGCAGGGCGTTTTCCTGATGCCGATGATGAGGCGGCTCAAGCGCTAGCCAGTGCGCTTTCTGTATTACAGGATCGTTCGCGAGTGATTATTGACGGCCTAGCCATGGGAGCATTGCCCGATGTGGTAGCTGACCATGCTGAGCGCCTTGATATCACTGCGTTACTGCATCATCCGTTAGGTGATGAGCAGGGCTTGAGTGAGCTGGATCAGCAGCGTTTTCACCGTTGCGAACTGCTCGGGCTGGCGCATGTGAATAGAGTGATTGTGACCAGTCGCTTTACTGAACGCCGTGTAACAGCACTGGCGGAGCAATACGCGCTGCCATTTGGTGCCCCTATCAGCGTGGTGGAACCTGGCGTTGAACGTGCTCCGGTCAGCCCCGCGGCGCAACCCAACGAACCTATCCGCCTGCTATGCGTGGCAACGCTGACCCCGCGTAAAGGACAGGATATTTTGGTTCAAGCCTTGGCGGATGTTGAGCGTGGTCACTGGCGATGTGATTGCTTTGGCGGTGCTCGTGATGCTGCGTTTACGGAGCGCGTTCAAACACTGATCGACAACCATCAGCTTGGTGATTGGATAACGCTTCACGGCGAATGTGATGCTGCGACCCTGGAAGCCGCTTATCAAAATGCCCATGCACTGGTGTTACCTTCTTGGTACGAAGGCTACGGCATGGTGGTAACTGAAACGCTAGCCCATGGCTTGCCGGTTATTACCACCACCGGCGGAGCACTGCGGGATACCTTACCTAAAGGGGCTGGCATCAGCGTAGCACCGGGGGATGTTGAGGCGCTGTCGAGGGCGCTGGCGGCTTTCTGCCAGGATGAGGCACTACGCACTGAGCTACGCGCAGGCGCCGCCGCTGCACGTGACCGCTTGGGCGACTGGCAGACTGCAGGAAAAGCGTTTTCCCAGGCGTTGCAGCAATCTTCGACATTGTTGCCAGGAAGCCAATTTAGCGCGGATTGGCTGTCGCTGCGTGAAAGCGTCGATGCCAGTTCGCGCAGCCAAGCGTTGGTCGAGGCGTTAGCGAGCTGGTTATCAGAAGATAAGTGGAGAGCAGAAGCTTGCTCGCCAATCACACTAGCGGATTTAGGCTGTGGACGCGGCAGCAATAGCCAGTTTCTTGCACCTCGCTTGCAGCATGCCCAGCGCTGGATGCTGATTGATCATGACCCGGCCTTACTGAATGAAGCCTACTCGCGAACCAGCCAATTGAACACCGGTAAAGGTGAGCCACTGCAGGTCGAAACCCACTGCGTCTCCCTTAAACAGCTGGATCACCCAGCTCTTACGCACTGTGACGTAGTGACGGCATCTGCGCTGATTGATCTGGTGTCTCAAGAGTGGATCGATGCCTTGGCTGCACAGTGTGCTAAACATCGCCAAGCGCTGCTTATCACTCTAAGCATTACCGGCGAATGGTACTTTACCAATGCCCAGCAGCAACCTCTGAACGACCTTGACGATCGCTGGGTCTGTGAGCTGTTCAACGCACACCAGAGCCGGGATAAGGGCCTAGGCGGTGCATTAGGCGGCGCTGCTCACAGTGCGCTAGCTAAAGCGATGGCTGGCCACGGTTATCGTGTTAACGAGGCTGAAACACCATGGCGCTTGGCGGCGGGCAAGCCAGCGCAGTACCCCTTAATGTGCGCGTTGATTGAAGGATGGGCGAGCGCTGCTAACGAACAGGCTCCTGAGGCGGCGTTACGGATTGCTCTTTGGCGTGATCAGCGCCTGGGTCAGGTAGCCAAAGGCGAGATCGGTATTTGGGTAGGCCACCGCGACTTGCTGGCGCTGCCAGCGGATGAGGGCTAACCCCATGCGACGCTGGCGCTGGCTGAGAACCCCGTGGGTGCAAAAAGGGCTAGTGAGCTTAGGGCTGCTGGCCGCTGTTGCCCTGTGGGTAGAGCCAGACGCGGTGATGGCCGAAGTGCAGCGTTTTGCGCCGGCTTGGATGGCTCTGGCGCTGTTGATCAGTGTGCTGCAAGTGATGCTGAGCGCGTGGCGCTGGCAGTTGACAGCAGGCTTAATCGACGTGCCGCTGCGCTACCGTTATGCACTGCGGGAGTACTACTTAGCGTTGTTGGTTAACCAGTTGTTGCCTGGCGGCGTGTTGGGTGATGCGGGTCGTGCCCATCGCCATGCCCGTCAGTCTTCTTCGAAGGGAAGTGCTTGGCGTGCGGTGGTGATTGAGCGTGCCTCTGGGCAGCTGGCGATTGCACTTTACACACTAATCGCCTTGTTCACGTCACCACTCTGGCTAACAGCGCTGGGCTTCAGTGGCTTGATGGTAGTGGCGGGCGTAGCGGTTATCGTGATGGTGGCCGGTGTGACGCTGATGGTCTGGCTGCGGCGCTCGGCGGTAACGCTACCCGCTTGGTGCGCTGCATTAGGGCAGGATATGCGTCGCGGGCTACTGCAGCGCGACGTATGGCCACGGCAACTGATCTCTTCTCTTGCTATCGTGCTTAGCTATGGCTTGGTAATGGTCTGCGCGGCTCGGGCAATCGGCATAGAGCTGGCGACCTTAGATATTTTGGCGTTGGCTCCAGTGTTGCTGCTTGCCATGCTGGTACCCCTTTCGATTGCCGGGTGGGGGGTGCGAGAAGGCGCCGCCGCAGGCATTTGGATGTTTGTTGGCTTGCCTTCGGCGCAAGGTGTGGCGATATCATTGGCTTATGGTGTGTTAGTGCTGATGGGTAGCCTGCCAGGCATTTGGGCAGCGCTGGCTTCACGGACACATGCGACGCCATCCAGTTCTCCGCCGTCCGGTTCTCCGTCAGGCAGTGCGTCCGCTCAGCACTACGTCGAACAGCGTGTCGTCCCCGCAGCGGAAAGAGCGCATCGTCGGGCGCAACGCATTCTCAAGGGTATCGATGGGCGTCATCTGCAGCCCAGGTCGGCCGGAACCGATCAGCAGCGGCGCAACCAGCAAATGCAAGCGGTCAACCGCGTTCGCTTCAATGAACTGCGAAACAGTGACGCCGCCGCCTTCTACCAATACCCGCGTAAGACCACGATCTGCCAGCAGGGCAATAACGTCGGTGGGACGGAACTGACCGTTGGTATCCAACGGCAGCACGCAGTGTTCGGCGGCCGTTGGCGCCACCGTTACCTCTGGCCCGGTGAGATGCAGCGTGGGGGCGGTAGACGAGGTGAACAGCGCCAAATCAACGGGCACACGTCCTCGTGGGTCAATCACCACTCGGGTGGGGTGTTTGCCCGCCACATGGCGCACGGTGAGTTGAGGATTATCAGCACTCGCCGTACCTGCGCCAATCACTACGGCATCTGCCAGCGCTCGCAGCCGGTGCAGATGCACCAAGCTTTCAACGCCATTGATGTAGTGGGAATGACCGCTTTCCGTAGCGATGCGCCCATCCAGGCTTTGCCCCAGTTGGGCAACCACCCAGCTCGAATGACGCACCAGTGGCAGCAAACACGTCAACAGCTCCTGAGCGGCGCTTGTGACTGCGTGGGGAGAGTGCCAACCGCCATGGGTATCAAGCGTCATAGTGGCGTCACTTTTGATGCCCTGTTGAGTGTCCAGCAACCATGCCCACGCTTGGTCGGTATCGATCGTCACTTCATTGGTGCCAGGCATGGTATCTCCACTCAAAAAACAGCAACTCATCATGCGGGGCCATGTTGCCCGACGCAAGCAAACGTTGTCCGCCCCAACCGGCAACTTGGAGGCCTACATGTATCACATTGAACGCGCTATTTTCGATATTCGCCGTGGATTGCCCGTGGTAATTAATACCGGAGAGCAACGTCTGTTGGTACAGGCTCTTGAAGGCAGTGTGTCGGTCGATTCACTGGCGAAACTCTCCGGCTCTCGGCCAGCGCTGGTATTAACGCGTCATCGCTTGCAGGCAATGGGCATGTCGCTTAAGGCGGATGCGGCCTGCTTACCGCTCACCGAGCAAATCAGTGAGCGTGATTTGCATCACCTTGCTGTGTCCAATGAAGCGTCGAAGGCTCATTCGCTTTTAAGCGGCCTGAAGCCTGCTGGCGTGGGAGAGAGAGGCGCTGTGGCACTTATGCGTCGTGCGCTATTGATACCGGCGGCGCTGTGCGCAGAGGTCAGTGCGACATCAGCCGAGAATATTGCTCAGCAGTTAGCAAAAGGCGAGCTGTTAGAAGTGAATGCCCGCGATGCAGAGACGTGTTTAGCCGGTGCCCCGGGGATGCTAAAGCGTGTCAGTGAAGCACGTATTCCCCTTGAAGATGCGCCTGAAAGCCGCTTCGTACTGTTTCGTGAACCTGATGGTCTGCGAGAGCATGTGGCCGTGGTGATTGGCGATTTGGCTACTATCCCTGGGGCGGTTCCTTTGCGTATGCACTCGGCTTGTCTCACCGGTGATCTGTTCGGCAGTCTGCGGTGTGACTGTGGCGAGCAGTTACGTAATGCGGTGGCCGATATTCAAGCGATGGGTGGCGGCGTACTGCTTTATTTAGCACAAGAGGGACGGGGAATTGGTTTAGCCAATAAGCTGCGCGCCTACACCTTGCAAGATGGCGGTTTAGACACCGTCGATGCCGACCAAGTGCTAGGGTTTGGCGACGACGAGCGGCAGTACGCCGTCGCGGTGGATATGCTCAATGCGCTAGAGATCGATAAAGTTCAGCTGTTGACCAACAACCCGCTAAAAATGGCAGCGCTGCGTGAAGGGGGTATTGAAGTCGTCTCACGTCAGGCGCTCTACGGTAGTGTGACGGATCACAATCACCGCTACCTAAGCGCCAAAGCCAACCGGGCAGGGCATTTTTTAGACGAAGTGCTTGAAGGTCGTGGGCGTTAATCTGGCGTTTTACCAGTGATAAGCGGTGGCAGGCGGGCGGTTTCGGCCACCACCTGCGCCAACTGAGTGGCGTAGTGCCTGACTAACCGTTCACCCAATGCTTGATGAGCACCCGTTGCATCACCGGCAACGCCGAACCTACTCAGGTCCTCGGCAAGCCAGGCAAACGCGGCGCTACCCTCTGGACTGACCAGGGCGTCACCTTTAGGCATTGCCGGTGGGGTAGGTTGGTAGCTGTCGAGCTGCACAAGCTCAGGCGCTAAATGCAGCATGATGGCGGTTTCCAATAATCCGCCATGCAATCCATAGCGCAGCTCATCGGCATTGATAGCACCTTCCAACGGCGGTAGCCGCGTATAGGTGGCTTTCACCACGCGCATTTCAAACTGCTTGCGTAGGGTCAGCGCGGCAAGATCCATCACGGCTTTATTGCCACCGTGGCTATTAATCAGCACCAGCTTTTTTATCCCTGCCTGGGCAATGCTTTCGCCGTAAGCCTCTAATGTCGCGATGGCGAGTGGAGCGGGCAGGCTAAGCGTTCCAGCAAAGCTGGCGTGTTCGTCGCTCGCACCGACGGCAATTGCTGGCAGACACAGCACGTCGAGTGCTGGGTCAATCATGTCTAACATGGCGGCTTGTAACCCTTCACCAATGATCAGATCGGTGCCCAGCGGTAGGTGAGTGCCGTGTTGCTCAATGGCCCCCAAGGTGATCACTGCGACTGGATCACCTTCGGCAATCGAGGCGAGCTGGGGAGCGGTGAGGGTTTGCCAGTGATAAATCATGCAGATTCTCTTGTTTTGAAAGCTATGTTTTAAAAGCCGTGTTTTAAAATCGTTTTTTGAAGAGTTATGCGGCTTCGTTTAACAGCGGATGGTCGGCGCGGCAGGCGTAGAGATCCCCAGAGGCTAAGCCGTCAACGCCATCGTTAAGCCATTGGGTAATGGTTTCAGGGGATTGCCAGGTTGCCCAGCGGAAGTGGCGCTGCTCACCGGCAATTGCATTGAAACGGTAGTCGCCAAGACGTGACAGCTGTTCAACGCAGGCATGGCTGACCTCTAACACGCCCGCAACAAATTCCACTGAAAGCGCTGCTACCGGGTGGTTAAGCCCCATCAGCACTTCTGCTTCAAACCCTTCAACATCAATTTTTATAAAGCTTGGTTCGCCGTAAGTGGCGATCAGTTGATCCAGTGTAGTGACTTCCACGCTTAGCTGCTGTTCCCATTGCACGTGCTGAAAGCCAGGGTTTCGTTCGCCCACCTGATGTCGCCATTCGGTCGCTAGGGTAGAGAGGGTCGGATTGCTAACACTGATAGCGATATCCGCATAGCCGGGTTGCGGTCCAGCGGCCAGTGGTAAGAGCGTGATGTTAGGCTGATTAAGTATCCGTTTAAACCATTTGGCCAGTGCTGGCTGTGGCTCTAATGCCACTACCTTAGCACCTAGCGAGTGGAAGGCGGCACTACGGTCGCCTAAGTGAGCGCCAATATCAAAAGCGATATCGCCCGGTTGAATAAACGGACGATATAACTGTTTCAGACCCCTTTGCCTTCCTGGCCGCCAGTAAATAAACAGTGAACGCACCATACCGCTGGCACTGCGCAGCCGATGAAAAAAAGCAGAAGGCATTAGTGGGGCTCCTTAGTGGGTGGTGCATGCTCGGTTTTTATCTGGACGTGATGGCGAAACGACTGGCAGGGCATATCGCCTGGCTGTTCTTGGGGAGGCGCTAGAGCAAGTGTTAGCGACGAGCGAGCTAAGGTGGCAATGGATTGATGACTGCGGCTTTCTAACGCGGCAAACTCCTCCAAAAGTGGTGGTTGTTGTGCTGAACTGGGTGTTTGCAGTAAGCCGAACTTGCGGCTAACGAGGCCTCCCCAAGTGGCACTGCTAGAATATTTCACCAGTGGAGCGGCTCCAATCAGCCCCAGCCATGCGGGGGTTAACCAACCAAACGCAGAGGGTGAAAAGAGTATCATCGTGCCTGCCCAAGCAATACCACACAGCGTCATCCACCCAGTGTGGTGCCATGTTTCTCGCCAGCTTAGCGAACGCTCTCCCCGGTGTTGGGTTTGCCAGTCAATGGCTCGGCCAATCAACACGTTGATGATAAATAAGCTATGCCACGCCATCATCAGTGGTGCAATCAATGCAGCAAACAGAATTTCCAAGAGTGTGCTGGTGACAAGCTTGAGTCGCCCGCCGTAAGCATGGGGGCATTGCCAGAACGTTAGTAATAGCCCCAACAGCTTGGGCGCAATCAGCATACCCAGCGTTACACTTAACAGACTCAGAGAGAGGGCTTCAGGCAAAGGCGGGTTTGACGTGGTCTCAATGGCTTGATAACCCACCATCAGGCTGGTGCAGAGCAGAAGCCCAAGCCAAACAAGCGAAGAAAGGTAGGCAAACGCGCCGAATAAAAAGTGTAGCCGACTAATCGGGTGAAAACCGGCGCCGGTGAGTAAGCGTAAGTGCTGCAGGTTGCCCTGTAGCCAGCGGCGATCACGCTTGGCAAAGTCGAGCATGTTACTCGGCATAGCTTCAAAGCTGTTGTGTGACGCGCTAGCGTAAGGGTTATGGCGAGATACGGCGGTGGTCGCAGAGGTATCCAGTAACACCTGCCAGCCGCCCCGTTTCAAGAGAGCCGCTTCGACGAAATCGTGGCTTAATAGCTCCCCTCCCAGCGGTGGCTTACCTGAAAGGATAGGTAACCCGGCATGGGCCATAAAGGCCCGAGTGCGAATAATCGCATTGTGGCCCCAGTAATTCGCCGCATCGCCCTGCCAGAAGCTTTGGCCAGTTGCCAGCATCGGGCTGTAGAGTGCTGAGGCTAGCTGGGTAAAACGTCCAAATAGCGTGCGTTGGCCAACAGGGATAGGCACCGTTTGAATAAGCCCTACGCTGGGTTGCCGCTGCATCCGGTGGACTAAGTGCAGCAGTGTAGCGCCACTCATTAGGCTGTCGGCATCTAGCACCACCAAGTAGTCATAGCGGCGGCCCCAGCGGCGGCAAAACTCTGCGATATTGCCTGCTTTGCGGCCATCATTATTAGGGCGTCGCCGATAATGAACGGCTATCTGTCCGGCCAGGCGCTGTTGCAAGGCAGCCACATGGGCCGCTTCGATGTCTGCCATGGCCGACTCATGAGTATCGCTCAATACAAACACTTCAAAGTATTTGTTGATAGCACTGGGTGTTCCTGCACCATACGCTTCTGCTTGCTGGAGAAGTGAATGACACGTTGCTTCTAGCCCTGCAATGGTCGGGATGGGAGGTTCTGCATAAATAGGCATTATTAGCGCGGTGCGGCTGATTAACAGGCTAGCATTGGGGTTTTCAATGGCTTGGCGACGTAAGCTGAGTGGATCGCGGCGTAGCGCACAAAGCACAAAGCCACATAGTGCCCCCCAGAAAGCCAGCGCTATCCAAGTAAACGTTAATGCAAATAGGATCAACATGGTGAGCTGCCAGCCAATGGCAAAGTTGGCAACGACCTTCGCCATCGCGATACAGCCACCAATGCTGGTGGCTAACACCGTGAAAGCAAAGAAGGCTCTACGACCGTTAAGCCAGGGCATCGAAGGCCGCAACGCGTGGAGATCAGGCATCGGGATACCACACGTAATTCCAGGTTTCAGTAATCGGCTCTCCTTCAACCATCAGCCGTAGCCGGATATCACTAGGCTCGCTGCTGGGGGGCAGTCGGAAAGTGGCCCGTTGTCCGTTGTTGGGTAGTGTTTTAACTTGAGGTAGTAATACCTCGCCATTGAGCACGCTGATGTCCAACTCGATTGGCTCGCTTGATGTCAGGTCATCCAGTTTGCCGCCCTGGAAGTCGACAATAAATTGGCGCTGATCAGCAGAGGGGGAGTCGGCCTCGCCTGGAACCGCTGCGTTTCCATGGCGGGTGCGCACAACCTTGCCCAGTGAATTAGCCTCGGGCTGTTCATTGAGCGTAAACGTTCGATAGTGAAGGTGGCGAGACTCGCCAGCAGTGAGCGCCTCCTCGGCCACCCAATAAGCCACTATATTGTCGTGAGTCTCATCTGGCGTGGGAATTTCGACGAGTTCTACATGCCCTGGTCCCCAGTCAGCAAGGGGTTCGACCCACTGGCTGGGGCGGCGATGGTAGTGGGCTTCAAGGTCTAGGTAGCGGTTAAAGTCCCGCTCCCGCTGCATTAGACCAAACCCAGAAGGGGAGTCGTCCATAAACGCTGATACGCGAAGCGATGAGGGGTTTTGCAACGGCCGCCAAATCCACTCGTCGGCCCCCGTGTGGATTAGCAAACCATCAGAATCATGTACCTGGGGACGAAAGTCATCAGCTCGTTCGGTGCCGGCTTCCCCAAAGGTGAACATGCTGGTGAGCGGCGCAACCCCTAGCTTTGCTATATCAGAACGTGCAAACAGCGTTGCTTCTACATCTGCCTCGGTGCTCTCGCCCGGCGTTAACGTAATGCGGTAGGCACCGCTTAGCGATGGGCTATCCATGAGGGCGAGTAGCGTAATGCTGTCAGAATCTTCATCAGGCTTGTAGAGCCAGAATTCACGAAATTCGGGAAACTCTTCACCACTGGCTAATGCGGTATCAATGGCAAGGCCACGGGTAGAAAGGCCGTAGGCTTGGTCGCGTCCTACTAAACGGAAGTAACTTGCGCCAAGGAAAACAGCAAATTCATCGGCATAATCATCACTATTGATAGGATAGTGCAGCCTAAAACCGGCATGACCGCTGCCCGTTAAATCATGCTCTAACAAACGGTTGGCATCGCCATCGTACTGAAAGTCATCGGCCGAGAAAGAGAGTGGTTCAACGTCACCATCGTCGATCACATTAATCGTGACGGGGGTTTGAAATATAAATCCGCTATGAAATAGCTGCATACTGAAAGGGCTTTCATCGCGCCAGTAGGCTCGCTCGGGATTGAAACGGATTTGTCGATACAGGTCGTAATTTAACGACGTCAGAGCGCTGGGAAGCGTCTCATGCGGGGGCTGGTAAGGCGCATCGGCTAAGGTTTTAGCACGCTCAATAACGTGGTCAAAAACATCATCATCGTTAGCAATCGCAGAAAAGGCGATCAAGCAGTTGAATGACAACATCCATTTTGCTGCAGTACGAACACTCATGAGCGAGTTCCTTTCGATTGCATGCCAACATGGTAACCATAAAATCAGTATATGAAATATTTCAACAAAAGTTATACCATTGATCCTATTGGTATATGATTTTTATGGTCGTGTGCAAGCTTTAAACTCCATTAAGCGTGTAATGTTTAGGTGATTGCTATGCTGTTGAAGCGCTGATGATTCGTCTTCTACTCACATGTATAACGCTCAACTTTCTACTGGTATTGCCGCTTTGGTGGCGTTTCGGTGAGATTGGCTCTCCTCTAATTGCTTGGGAAGCATGGCTTATAGCCCCTGTAATGCTACTTATTCGCCCTGGTAGCTTACGTCGCTGGTTGGCTATTTTGTTGGTAGGTTGGCTGGCGTTGGTATCGGCAGCCAACCTAGGTGATGCCGCGACACACACCGCGTTTGGGCGATCACTTAATCTCTATCTGGACGTGCCTTTGGTGCGCTCTATCTACCATTTGCTAGTAGGTAATGTAGGTCAACTGGCAGCAATTTTCCTGATGTTGTTGGGCAGTGCGGCCCTGCTAGGTAGTTTATGGGTGATGCTGCGATTGCTGCTGCCTGCTAAGCCTCTATCGGTGAGGCGTGCTTCAGGTGCTCTAGCCATCCTCGTGATGATCACCGCAGCAGGTTTCGCGGTTTCCGAGGCTAACGGCAAGCGATTGGTCGCTAAATCAACGCTGCCTGCTGTTAACACCACGCGTTTCCAGTGGGAACAGGTAGTGGCGACTCATCGGGCGAGAGTGGCGTTTAGCGAACAGCTGCAGGCGTCACCGTTAGAGCCTAGCCCATTACCCGGTTTGTTGGGGCGCAATGTCTTATTAACGTTTATTGAATCTTATGGTGTATCGGCCATTAATGATGCTCGCTACAGCAGTGTCGTACTGCCTACGCTAGATGACATACAGCAACGTTTGGGTCAGCGCGATCTACACGCTGTTTCGGGGTTGCTAGAAGCGCCTATTCGGGGAGGTCAGTCTTGGCTTGCTCATGCCACGGCGCTAAGCGGTCGCTGGATTGATAATCAGCTATGGTATCGGCTGATGCTGGAAAGCGGTCATTCAACGCTGATTAGTGATTTTAGTAGCACTGGGCAGCGGACGCTTAGTGTCATGCCAGCCATTACGTTGGCTTGGCCAGAAGGGCTGGCCTACGGATTTGATGAGATTGCAGCAGCGAAAGATTTACCCTATGCCGGGCCAGCGCTGAACTGGGTCACAATGCCCGATCAGTTCACGCTGGATTACACCCAGCGACATTTGTTAGGCGAAGCGCCGGTATTCGCGCAACTTGCACTTATCTCTAGCCACGCGCCATGGACACCAATTTTACCCGTTTTCGAAGACTGGTCGATGATAGGCGATGGGCGTATTTTTGCCCCTTGGGAGGAGGCCGGTGATCCGCCAGAAGTGCTTTGGCAGGATATTGAGCGTATCCGCGACCATTACGCTTGGTCGATAGACTACGCTGTGAAGGTCACTGGGCGTTGGGCCGAGCGAGTGGTTGATGACAACACTCTATTGATTGTACTGGGAGATCATCAGGCGGCACCGCTGATTACCGGCGACAACGCCAGTGCAGCGGTGCCCGTGCATGTGATTAGCGGTGACCCCCGACTCTTAGCACCTTTCAAGGTACGTGGTTTTATTGATGGCATGCTGCCGTCACTGGAAAGCCCTGAGGAAGCCGCGAAAATGAGCCAGCTGCGTCATTGGTTACAGCAAGATTTCGGCACGCCAGCATTAACTTCTTCTGGGTCAACGACTGAGACGACACCATGACCTAGCCTGTCATCCTTAGCAGTTGCTCAGTTGCTCAGTTGCTCAGTTGCTCAGTTGCTCAGTTGCTCAGTTGCTCCTGCGCCTAGCGCCGTCGCGAAGTTTGCTGCAGCAAATGCTGGCGTGGTTGGAGGGGGGCGATACTTAGTTGTTACCAGAGCCAACTGCCAGGACGAGCCGGCGGCTCTCCCTTGCGCACTGCGAGCCAGCCAATAATACAGCGCACACCAAGCCACACGGCTAATAGTGGCCATAGCAAGGTGCCTACTAACATCAAGCTAAGGGTAAAGGTGGCGATAAAGTAGAGGCAGCCTATCCAAAAAGTCCGGATCAAATAGCGGTAGTGCGCTTGCAACCACGGCGCGGCCTCTTTGCGATATACGTAAGCGACTATAACGCCAATCAACAGTGTAATATTGGCTGTTACTAGACCCGCTAAGTAGAGCGCGTAAATGATCTGGGGTGGGCGCGTTTCCTCAGTGGGACTATAACGCTGGGTCATAAATTACCTCGTTACCCGTTAGTAAATCCGAAATTCTCTGGCGTTTGCCAGCCCTTGCTGTTGCTCTATGACCTTGCGATAGCGTTTGTATTCCCACTGATACTGCGTTGGGTCAAGCGCAATTGACGCTTCTACGCTGGCATTAACACCAGTGGCTGAGACCACATCATCGGCGCTGTAAACCTGCTCATCGGCGTCAAGGAAATGAATTTCAAACCCCTTGCCGGGCACCCGTAAGGCAACGCCAGTGACTACTCTTGCCTGAGTGCGGGCGACCAGTTTCGGTAGCAGCGTTGCCGTATAGGCATCGCGCCCATAAAAAGGGGCAAATACACCGCTACCCCAGTTCGGTTCTTGATCCGGTAAGATGCCAATAGCTTCGCTACGCTTAAGCGCTTTGAGAAGGGCAGCGACGCCTCTGGCGTTGGTGGGTACCAAGCTGGCTCCCATGCGCTCACGGCCATGGCGAATAATAGGCTCAAGGTCGGCAATTTTGGGGGGTTCGTACATGGCGGTAAAAGGGAAGTGGCTGGAGAGCCAAAAATTAAGCACCTCCCAGTTACCAAAGTGCGGAGCAAGCACAATGACGCCGCGGCCATCGGCGCGGGCGCTGTCTAGCTTATCTCGGCCATGAACCGACAAAATGCTGGCTGCTACTTTTTCGGGCGCAGCCATCCACGCATGGCCAAGTTCCAGCATTGTCGCCGCCGAGTGGCGCAGGCTTTGTATGGCAAGGGCTTTGCGCTGGCTGGCAGTGGCTTCTGGGTTAACCACTGCCAGATTGATTTCCGTCACCTGACGCTCTCGTTTGCTAAAGCGATAGACCAGCGGACCTAACCGCACGGCGATACGCCATAGCACGCCAAGTGGCCAGCGCGCCAGGAGCTTCCAAAGGGCTATGATGGCACGTGCTTGGAAACGTGATTTTTTAGACGGTGACTGCTCTGTCATAAATTACAGGAACCAGCTATCAACGTTGGTTGGCGCACGCTTCTCCTGCAGACCCTTAAAGCCTTTCACACAGCGAACAATAAACCATACGGCCAACGCCAATAGCATGGGGATGCCAATCAGAATAAACGTTAGCAACGTGGCGATGCTGCCGTAGAGCAGCCCAATCCAAAACGTACGGATCTGGTAACGGTAGTGCTCATCTAGCCATTCAGGTCCTTTACCACGATAGACATAGGCGATAACGATGCCGACCAGCGAGGTAAACCCTACCAAAAAGCTTGCCAAATAAAGCGCGTAAATCACCATCGCCATGGTGGTATCCGGCTGTTCTGAAGACGTACTGTCGTTAATTACTTCACCTTCTAAAGGTGCTTTGTTGGCATCGTCGCGCATAACCGATCCTTTTTGCTATTCGCCATGAGGCGTCCCCGAGGACGCCGTTAAAGCTCACTATGATAGCGCGGCTGGCGCGGCTTATCATTAGCGGGTAGCAGGTCGGCAAATTTCCAGCAAATTACCGTCTGGGTCGCGTAAGTAAATCGACTCAATTGGACCATTAGCGCCTTGGCGAGCAACTGGGCCAAGCTCTACGTCAATAGCAAGTGCATCTAAGTGCTGTTTGAACTCATCCAGCGGCAGTTGGCAGCGCAGGCATAAATCCAGGCTGCCTGGGGTAGGGGTGGCAGAAACAGGCGCAATATCAGTGTCGGTTTGATGCAGGCGCAGTGCCGTGTCGCCTAGCATAAGATCTACCCGCTGTGCGTCTCGGTAGCGCACGTCTAACCCCAGCACACGGGAGTAAAAATCCACGGCGCGACCCATATCAGTCACCGTAACTACAAGATGGTCAAAACCTGAGAGCATGCCACTTTCCTTAAAACAAACGTAAAACATGAGAATACGATGATGCGACGCTGCCCGCTATGCTATACGCCTGAACCGGCGCTTTATCACCAAGACCGTCGCCGCGATTACTACCAGTGTGCCACGTGCGCCTTGGTGTTTGTGCCTGCCGAGCAGCATTTAGATGCGCATCAAGAAAAGGCAGAATACGACCAGCATCAGAATTCGCCGCATGATACGGGATATCGGCGTTTTTTGGGGCGTTTATTTGCTCCGTTAGTGGCTAAGCTACCACAAGATTCCCAAGGGCTAGACTTTGGCTGTGGCCCAGGGCCTACGCTGTCGGCGATGTTTGAGGAGGTGGGGTTTGCGATGGCGGTTTACGATATTTTTTACGCCCCTGACGTTGAAGTACTAAACCGCCAGTATGACTTTATTACGGCCACCGAGGTGTTAGAGCATCTCGCGAGGCCAGGCGAAGAGCTTAGTCAACTGGTCGAGAAAATAGTCCCTGGGGGCTATCTTGGGGTCATGACAAAGCGTGTCAGTACCCCAGCAGCATTTGCCCGCTGGCACTATATAAACGACCCGACGCATGTGAGTTTTTTCAGCGAAGCGACGTTTTGTTGGATAGCCGAACGTTGGGGCATGGTGGTGGAATTTCCCGCAGCGGATGTGGTGTTGCTCCGCCGCAGACCATTAACTTGATGATTCGGTGCCAGAGTTCATGACTCATGCCATCTGGCCGATGGCCTTGCGAAAACGCGATAAAGAAAAAGCGAATAGAACGCTACCGATCAACAGCAGCAGCAGAAACTGAGGCCATACTACGTTTATCCCCGCACCTCGATAAAGGATTGCCTGACCCAGTTCGACGAAGTGAGTGGTTGGTGCGAGCAGCATGATGTGCTGGACAATTTCCGGCATGCTTTCGCGTGGTGTCGTACCCCCGGATAGCAGTTGCAGGGGCAGCAGTACCAGCACCATTAGCATGCCAAATTGTGGCATGTTGCGTGCAAGGGTGGCGAGAAAGATGCCCATAGAGGTGGTCGCGAAGAGGTGGAGCGCTGCCCCCACAGCGAACAGTGTCACTGAGCCTGCTATGGGTACCTGTAAGGCCCAGCTAACAACTAAATAGAGCGAAAGCAGTGCGGAGACCAGAACCACTAGACCCATTGACCAGACCTTGGCCAGCATAATTTCTGCCGGGGTGACTGGCATTGCCAGTAGATGCTCAATGGTACCGTGCTCTCGTTCGCGTATCAGCGCTGCGCCAGTGAGAATGATAGAGAGCATGGTAATGTTATCGATGATGGACATCAGCGATCCGAACCAAGCTTTTTCGAGCCCAGGATTGAAGCGCGCTCGTAGTACTAGGTCGACGGGTGGGGCGCTAGAGTTGCGGTAACGTTGAGTAAACGCGTTGATCTCGTCCATGACGATTTGCTGGATATAGCCATTGCCAGTAAACGCTTGGCTCATGCGTGTGGCATCGATATTGAGTTGAATCTGAGGGGCGTGACCAGCCAGTACGTTGCGCTGAAAATCGGGTGGTATGTTGAGGACGAAAGTGTACTGGCCTGCATCTAGCCCAGGGTCAATCTCACGAAGTGAGATCTTGTCTGGGATAGCGAATTGGGGGGGATAGAACGCCGTGATAATACGAGATGATAGCGGCGAGTTATCTTCATCAACGATGGCGATGGGAGCCATGTGGAGACTTTCGGGCAACGCGGTCGCCTTGGTGTAGACCGAGATACTGCACACGTAAGCGATCAGAATTAGCATAATCGGGTCGCGGATCAGGCTCCATAGTTCCTTGACGCCCAGCCGGTAGATAGTCAAGACACTATGCATCTCAGCGCTCCTGGTTTTTTAACAGGAAAATAGACAGTCCCATGATCGTTGGAACTGCGATCAACAGTGGGACAAACAGGGTATAGAGGTCGCCAAGCCCCAGCGCTTTGCTAAATACACCGCGCGTGATGGTTAACATGTAGGAGGTGGGGTAGATGGTGCCAATGAAACGCCCCACGCCTTCTAGTGAGCTGACCGGATCGATCATTCCTGAGAATTGCACGGCGGGAATCAACGTGCCGATGATGGCGAAGAACATCGCTGCTATTTGGCTGCGCGTCAACGTCGAGGCGAGCAGTCCCATGCCCGTTGCGATAATGCTGTAGATCACTACTGCTAACAGCAGCGTCAGGAAGCTGCCTTTGATGGGCACATCAAATAGCGTGACCGCGAGTAATGCCATTAGCAGAAAATTGATGATAGCGAGAGCGATATAAGGCAACTGCTTGCCGACTAGGAATTCGCTACGAGTGACAGGCGTGACGTAGAGGTTGATGATCGACCCGAGTTCTTTTTCCCGCACGACGGCCAGCGCGGTCAGCATCGCCGGTAGCATCATTAATAGAAGAGGGATGACTGCTGGCACCATGGCTGGCAGGCTCTGAACATCAGGATTGTAGCGAAAGCGGGTTTCGACATTAGCAGCGGGGGCAGTGACATTAGTCGCGGCTTGCCCTGCTTGCTCGAGTAGCCACTGTCGATGGATACCCTGCACGTAGCCGCGTGCGGTTTCAGCACGCTGGGGCATCGCACCATCAATCCAGGCGCCGATTTCAACCTGGCTTCCTCGCTTCACATCACGGCCAAAGCCAGGAGGGATTTCAATGGCCAGGGTGAGCTTGCCACTGCGCATGCGCTTGTCCATATCTGCGTAATCAATCAATGGCGGTTGCTCGATAAAGTAGCGGGAGCCAGACAGATTCATCGCATAGCTATTGCTCAGGGTCGTCTGGTCGCGGTCAAGGATGGCATAGCTGAGATCCTCCACGTCCAGGCTGATGCCGTAGCCAATGACCAACATCAGGATGAGTGAGCCAAGCAGGGCAAGGGTGCCGCGCACCGGGTCGCGACGAAGCTCCAGCGATTCTCGCCAAGTGTAGCTAAGTAGACGCTGGAGACTAAAAGCGCTGTGTTTTACGCCGTTATGAGGCAGGGTGGGCGGTGTCGTGGTCACTGAGTTGGGCGTTGCCTCGGGTGCTTCCTGGTCCTGTTCGTCGGCGCCTGCTTCGGTCAAATAGCCGATGAACGCCTCTTCCAGAGTCGCTGCTCCACGTTTTTTCACCAGTGCCGCAGGCGTGTCGCTATCGAGCACTTGACCGGCGTGCATCATCGACATGCGATCACAGCGCTCGGCTTCATTCATGAAATGGGTAGAAATGAAAATGGTCACCCGGTCACGGCGCGCTAGCTCAATCATCAGCCGCCAGAAGTTGTCGCGGGCAACGGGATCAACCCCAGAAGTCGGCTCATCCAGGATGAGTAGTTCGGGCTTGTGGACCATCGCCACCGCCAGGGAAAGACGCTGACGGATGCCGAGTGGCAAACTTTCCGGCAGGCTGCCGCGTACCTCTTGTAGGTCGAAGCGTTTCACCATCTCATCCACGCGGGTGGCTATCTCCGCTTGAGGGACCTGGAAAAGGCGGGCGTGTAAGATTAGGTTTTGCTCAACGGTTAGTTCGCCATACAGTGAGAACGCCTGGGACATGTAGCCCACACGGCGGCGGGTGTCGATATCGCGGGTATCCACCTGTTTGCCGAACAGCCACGCCTGGCCTTCACTGGCCGGCAACAGACCGGTAAGCATCTTCATGGTGGTTGATTTGCCACAACCATTGGAGCCAAGAAAGCCGAAAATCTCGCCACGCCGGATCCGAAAGCTGACGTGGTCGACGGCGACAAAATCGCCAAAGCGCATGGTGAGGCCCTTAGCCTCAATGGCGACTTCATCGTCATCTTGTGCCAACGGCGGAATATGCACTGGTGCGTAGTCGCGTTTTTTCTCTTCCGGTAGCAGGGCGATAAAGGCAGCTTCCAGGGAGTTACTGGCAGTACGCTCTAGCAATGCCGCTGGCGTTCCGGTAGCCAGAATTTTGCCGTCGTCCATGGCCACTAGCCAGTCGAAGCGCTGGGCTTCATCCATGTAAGCGGTCGCGACCACCACGCTCATCTGTGGTCGTTGGCGACGTATACGTGCGATCAACTCCCAGAACTGGGCGCGGGCCAATGGATCGACGCCGGTGGTTGGTTCGTCGAGGATCAATAAATCGGGGTCATGGATCAGCGCGCAGCATAACCCCAGCTTCTGCTTCATACCGCCGGAAAGTTTGCCTGCTGGGCGGCCAAGGAATCTGTGCAGCCCCGTACTACGGGTTAAATCGTCGATTCGGCGACGTCGTTCGGCATGCTCATGGCCGAAGAGGCGGGCAAAGAACTGTAGGTTTTCCTCTACTGAAAGCGTCGGGTAGAGGTTCTTGCCCAACCCTTGGGGCATATAGGCAATGCGCGGGCAGATAGTGTCGCGATGACGCTTGTTGGCCATATTGCCGCCGAGCACTTCCACTTGCCCTTCTTGGATCGCGCGTGCCCCCGCAATAAGCGCTAACAGGCTGGATTTTCCAACGCCATCAGGCCCTATCAGCCCAACCATGCTGCCCGCAGGGATTTCTAGATCGATGCCCGCCAGGGCAACCTGCTTACCATAGTGCAGCTGGATGGCTGATAGTATTACTACCGCTGGCGTAGGTGATGAGGGCGGTGTTGCTATCATTGTGGTACCCGAACAGCCAACTCAGCAGGCCACTCTGCGTCGGGGTCAAGCTTAACCCAGGCTTCCCCAGGGACACCGGTTTTAACTTGCTCAAGATGACGTTGTAGAAGGTCTCGATCAATCTGTGCTTTCACTCGGAACATTAATTTTTGTCGTTCCGAAGCGGTCTCTACCGTCTTAGGCGTAAATTGTGCCGTGCTGGCGACAAACGAGATGCGTGCCGGTATGACTAGGTCAGGTGCCGCATCCAGGATGATACGTGCCTCGCTGCCCAGCGCTACACGACCTGCTTGTTCGGCAGGTAAGAAGAACGTCATGTGTACGTCGCTAAGATCGACCAGGTTCAGCACTCGCCCTCCACCTGGAAGTACCTCGCCAGGCTGGGCAATACGGAATTGTACGCGCCCTGCACGAGGCGCAACCAACTGACTGTCGGTGATGTCTGCATCGATACGCGTGATGGTGGCTTCGGCGGCAGTAACCGCAGAGCGGGCGCCGGTCACCTGGGCGCGAGCCGCTGCGATGGCCGACTGGGCGGCATCCACCTGGGCGTTAGCGGCGGCAACGGCTGCTCGTGCACTATTGACCCGAGCACGATCATCATCAAGTTCTTGTGCCGAAGCGGCTCCTTCCCGCGATAAGGTTTCCGAGCGAGCCAAGCGGCGTTGAGCCGCATCAAGTTCACTTTCACGCTGAGTCACGACGGCCTGAGCGGCAAGATGGTCGCTTTGCCGCAGAGCAACCTGTGCTTCCGCACTGAGTACGGCATTGAGTGCTTGTTGATACTGGGCTCTTGCCTCATCGCGTTGCGCCTCCAGTACCTGGATCTGCATGCGCGCCAGGGGTTGACCAACGGTGACAAATTCGCCTTCATCGACCAGGACTGCGTCAACGCGTCCAGGAAGCTTGGTAGCGATATCGATTTCAGTGGCCTCGATACGCCCATTACCGCTAGCAAAGCCTTCCCCCAGGCCTTCGTCGCGTAATTCAGTCCAGTAATAGTAGCCTCCAGCAGCAATAAGGATTACCCCAGCGGCAAGGATCAGTTTCTTAAGCGAAGAGTGCATATTGCTAGGCCCTAATGTCATTCAGCATGAGGTGGAGTAAGAGCGGAAGTGCTTGTCACAGCAGCTGATCCGCCGCCGAGAGCCGTGTATAAGGCCACTCGGGCTGACAGCAGTTGGCGGCGAACTGCTAGCCGCTGCTGCTCGGCGGAAAGCAAGTCGCGCTGTGCATCCAGGACTTCTAGGTAGGGCACCGCACCGTTTTCATAGCGCAGCATGGCTAAGCGAGCACGCTCGCGCTGTACTGCTAACATGTCATTGGCAGTTTCTACTTGTTCAGCCAGCCAGTGGTTAGCAGCCAGCGCATCGGCAACATCACGGAAGGCTTGCTGGATGACTTGCTCATATTCGACTATGGCTTGTTCGTGGCGTAACTCGGCCAGCGTCAGGTTGGCTTTTCGGCGTCCGCTATCAAAAATGGGCAGTGACAGGGTGGGGGAAAAATTCCATGCCTGGCTATCAGTTCCTAGCAGGCCGTTCAAGTCAGCACTCGCCGTGCCCAAACTACCTGTCAGCGCGATACGTGGGAAGAAAGCCGCCCGCGCAGCGCCAATATTAGCGTTAGCAGAACGCAGTAGGTGCTCGGCAGCGCGAATGTCGGGGCGGCGGGTCATTAGCTCCGATGGCAGCCCCGGCGCGAGAGGGGGCAGAACATCATCCGCTATTTTATCCCCGTCACTTGTTACCTTTTCGATAGGTGAACCAACTAATAGCGCCAAGGCGTTGGCTTGCTGAGCATGGGCTTGCTCCAACTGAGCACCTAGTGCCTTGGCCTGCTGCAGCAACATTTCAACTTGGGTGAGTTCCAGTGGTGAAGTTGCGCCTACTTCAACGCGCCGAGTAAATATCCGCAGTGACTCTTGCCGACTGTCGATGGTGCGGCGGGCTAGGTCCAAGCGCAAATCTAGTTCCTGAAGACGAAAATAGCTGTCGGCAACCTGAGCGATTAGGCTGATTTCGGTGGCACGCCGCGCTTCGTCGGTGGCTAGGTACTGCTCGAGGGCAGCCTCATTAAGGCTGCGTATTCTCCCCCAGAAATCTAGTTCCCAGCTGCTAAAGCCGACGCCCGCCTGGAACTGATTGCCAATCCGCGTACGTCCGCTAGGGCTCAGGTCAGAGGGTGTGCGTGAACGCTCACCAGCAGCTTGCACGCCAAGTGTGGGTAGCAACTCTGCATGTTGAATACCATAGGCTGCACGTGCTTGCTCAACGCGCAATAAAGCACTTCGCAAATCATAATTAGTGGTCAGTGCCTGTTCGATCAGCGCTTGTAGCCTGGTGTCGGTGAAGTAGCTGCGCCAAGCAATATCAGCACCAGCAGCCGTTGTTGGCATGCCCCCATCTGGGTAAACATCGGGCAATGTTGCTGCTGGCACCGAGTGAGGGGGGGCCAGCGAGGTGCAGCCAGACAGGCCCAGGACTAGCAGCATGATCGCTAAATATGCCACCTTGTCTTGTTGCTTAGGGGCGGACCGATATTTCATGCGAATGACCGCAGGTAAGGGAGCGAACGTATTGGGCATCTGATTGGCCATGGCAAATAGAAAGGAGACCTCTCCGTGTCAAATGAGTCGATACAGTGCGTGTGTCTCAGCCTGGAAGGCGTCAGTATGGCAATGTTTGTTCTAGCATTTGTTGATGTAGGGCAAGAGGGCTAATGACGCAGCCACCGCATTCAATATCGGCTGCTTTCTGGTGAGTTGCAAATGCGCTTCTCACTATTGCGGATTACACTGGCAATGGGTAGCGAAAAAAACTGGTGAAACCCACGGAACGAGTGTAGATTCGCCGCCCGATTCTGCGGTTGGAGTTTTCTCCGGCCATGTGTTAGCCCTGAAGGGGGCTTTTATTCTGTGAGGCAAGAAGCGATATGTCGCGGCAACTGCTAGCCATGGCGTTAGCGCCCTTATTAGGGCTATTTATTCTTGGGATTGGCAATGGCTTTCTCGCCACGCTGATCTCCGTGCGGCTAGACGCTGCGGGTGAGTCGGCAACGGTGATAGGTATTGTCTCCTCGGCTTACTTTATTGGCTTAGCACTTGGCGCGCTATTCAATGACCGGCTGCTGCTGCGCATAGGGCACATTCGTGCATACGGTAGCTTCGCCTCGTTGGTCGCTGTCACGGTGCTGTTGCAAGGGCTGTTTTTCGACCCTTGGGCATGGTTTGCGCTGCGTTTAATTGGCGGCTGGGCCACCGTGGGCGTTTACTTAGTGATTGAGAGTTGGTTGCTGACATCAGGCGAGCAAAAAGTACGTGGCCGCTTGCTAGCGATGTATATGATCTCGCTATATGCCGCGGGCGTGATTGGGCAGTTGCTATTAGGCGTCACCAGTGCCATGGGGGTGACAGCGCCCTTTATGGTGATTGGCCTATTGGCATCGTTATCGGTGTTGCCCATGGCCATGATTCCGCGGGTGTCACCCATTATGGAGCACGCTGAGCCGCTACCGCCGCACCGCTTGATTACGATGACGCCAACCGGGGTAATGGGAAGTTTAGGGTCTGGCATGGTGGTGGCTGCCGCCTACACCTTGCTGCCATTGTATTTGCAACGCATTGGTATGAGCGTCAACCAGGTGGGGCAAATGATGGCCGTCGTGATTCTTGGCGCCATGTTGCTTCAGTATCCGATTGGACGCTGGTCTGACCGTCACGACCGCCAACTCGTATTGATCGCCATCAGCACTTTCTGTGTGGTGATTTCCGCGGCCATGATATGGCTTCCGATGTCGACCCCTTTACTGGCGGCGCTGCTGTTTTTACTCGGTGGCGGTGTCTTTGCGCTTTACCCGGTGGCGGTTAGCCATGCCGCTGACCGTGCTCCGGCGGGAGCGCTGGTACGTATGAGCCAGGGCCTGCTATTGATCAACTCTATTGGGGCTACCATCAGCCCGCTAATGATTTCTCCAGTAATGACAGCGATGGGCGATGCTGGGTTGTTCTGGGCGTTTGGCTCGCTGAGCCTGTTTTTTGTTGTATTTTTCAGCTGGCGACGCAGTGTGCGGCCTGCGCCAGTTCCTGTGGCTCCCTTTACACCGACAACGCCGATGACCGCAGCAGGTGCCGAGCTAGTGGTTACTGAGGAACTGATGCAAGGCGCGCTCGAGCATGAGCACCTGGAAGACCTTTCTGATGTTGTGCCTGACGTGGATGCTGTCGAACCCATCGTTGGCCCACCCTCAGAAGATCAAACTCATATTGTTTATTACGATGATGTGGAAACTGAGGCGCGTCGATAACCCGTGCTGGGAGTGGGTGAAACGTAGCCAAAAACGCAGCTAGCGGACTGACGTTAATTCAGCAGGTGAGACCTTGGGCTAATGGTGTGATGAAAGTAGTGAAACTACTATTCGTGATAGTGTTTTTACTAATTGCTATTTATCACCGATTTTCTCTGAGGTTTCGCCATGAATTATTATGCCGCGCCGGTACGCGATTTACGTTTTGTACTCGAAGAGCTACTCGCGCACCGCTCGCTTGCACTGCCTGGCTTCGAAGAAGCCACGCCCGACTTGGTCGAGGCGGTGCTGGAAGAGGCAGCAAAGCTTGCAGGCGATGTGTGGGGGCCGCTAAATAGTGTCGGTGATCGACAAGGTGCTAAGCGCCACACCGATGGCAGTGTCACCACCTCAGAGGGTTTCGCAGCGGCCTATCAGGCGTATGTAGAAGGCGGCTGGAACGGCATTGGTGTTTCGGAAGCGTTAGGCGGACAAAACTTACCTGAGGTGGTCGCCAGCGCTGTTCAAGAAATGCTTCACGGTGCCAATATGGCCTTGGGTCTTTGCCCTATGTTGACGGCAGGCGCGATCGAAGCGCTGGCGCATCATGGTAGTGAAACGCTAAAAACGACCTATCTCCCCAAGCTCGTTGAAGGTACCTGGACAGGTACCATGAACCTGACGGAGCCTCAGGCAGGCTCCGACCTGTCTAAAGTACGTACCAAAGCCATCCCTGAAGGCGACCATTACCGCATTAGCGGCCAAAAAATCTATATCACCTGGGGCGAACACGACGCCGCCGAAAATATCATTCACCTTGTGCTGGCGCGAAAACCCGATGCGCCCGAAGGCAACAAAGGCATTTCGCTGTTCCTAGTGCCGAAGTTCCTGGTTAACGCAGACGGCTCGTTGGGCGAGCGCAACGACGTCACCTGTGCCTCTATCGAGCATAAGCTGGGCATTCATGGTTCGCCTACCTGCACCTTAAGCTTTGGCGAAAACGACGGCGCTATTGGGTATCTGGTGGGTGAAGAGGGACGTGGTCTTAACCACATGTTCACCATGATGAACGAAGCGCGCCACAAAGTGGGTATTCAAGGTATCGGGGTGGCTGAGCGTGCCTGCCAGCATGCGTTTGCTTACGCCTTGGATCGCACTCAGGGGAGAGCGCCTAAATCTCGTGGTGGTAACGAATGCTCGATCAGCGACCACTTAGATGTGCGCCGGATGCTGCTCTCAATGCGCGCCCGCACCGATGCCCTTCGTGCTCTGGCGCTTTACTGCGCTGGCCAGCTTGACCTTGCCCGACACAGTGAAAGCGACAGCGAGCGCCAAGCTGCTCAGGCGTGCGCCGATGTGCTGATCCCTATCGTCAAAAGCTTTTCGACCGACCAAGCCGTGGATATCGCCTCAATGGGTATTCAGGTACATGGCGGCATGGGTTATGTGGAAGAAACGGGTGCCGCCCAGCTGCTTCGGGATGCACGCATCGCGCCTATTTATGAAGGCACGAATGGCATCCAGGCCCTCGATTTGGCGGGGCGTAAGTTACAGCGTGATGGTGGAGCCGCGCTATCTGCGTTAATTGATGAAGTGCAAAAAACCGCTGAGACAATGCGCTCAGAGCCTAACCTTGCAGTTATGGGCAGTGCGCTGGCGGTCGGTGCCGATGATCTGCGTGCCGCCATGCAGCTTGTGCTTGAGCAAGGCAGTGACCCGCAAACTGGCCCAGATGCAGTGCAGGCTTATGCAACGCCGTTGCTCAACCTAGCTGGCCATGTGCTATGTGCTTGGCAAATGGGCAACGCCGCACTTCACGCGACCAGAGCGCTGCAAAAAGGCAGCGATGAGCCGTTTTATCGCGTCAAGTTGTCCAGCGCCAACTTTGTTATCACCCAGTGGCTGCCTGCTGGCCGCGCGCAACGCGCGGTTATCGAAGCGGGTATGCAGTGCCTGAGTGATTTCGAATTAACACCATAAACCACCGACAAGCTTAAGTGCTTTAACCACTTATTTCCGCCGGCCCATTGGGTCGGCGGCTTACGTTAAGACGCAATGAAACGGTCGTTTTAAAACGTATCGTTGTGCTTAACCGCGCCAGTGCGCCTGTGCGTATTGTTGCGCTGACTCTTTTTCCCGGTTCACAACAACATTAATGACTCAAACCAAGGAGTACTTCATGCAACTTAAGCACCGCCAGCACGGCGAAGAGCAGCCATATTGGCCCTTAGGGCCGTTTAAAGTGCGGCTCCCCTTTGTCCATTATCGCTGGGAAATGGCGGAGATGATTCAAGGACTCATCATGTTTGTGGTTAGTCTGGCGATGATTCCACTTTTAGAGCAGTACCTTGGTTTACCTTATGATGTTGCCTTGGCTTATGTGGTGGTGTGCGGCGTCGGCTTTATGCTCCCTGCGCTGTTAGGCGTGCCAATGGTGCCTGGTTGGATTACGCCTGCGGTGCCGGTGGTGTTAGCCTTCCTAGGAGATTTTGAGTCAGGCCCAGAGGCTATTCAGGCGCTGTTTGCACTTCAATTCTTGGTCTTTCTGATTTTCTTAATTTTAGGCGT
Source organism: Halomonas sp. KG2 (assembly GCA_030440445.1). Classification (NCBI taxonomy): domain Bacteria; kingdom Pseudomonadati; phylum Pseudomonadota; class Gammaproteobacteria; order Oceanospirillales; family Halomonadaceae; genus Halomonas; species Halomonas sp. KG2. The sequence goes on from CP098528.1 coordinate 1,189,535, forward strand.
CACTGGGCTGGGCCGTAAGCTGGTTCACTTGGTGCCTAACTCCCTCCAGGCAGGCATTATTATTGGTGCCGGTATTGCGGCTATTACTGGTGAAATACAGCAGGGCGGGCGCTTAGCTGAGACCCCGGTGTCACTGATCGCTGGTATGTTAATTGCCATATTTATGCTTTTTTCAGTGGCCTTTAAGCGCTGGGTAGAAGAACACGCGATCATGCGCAAAATTGCCAACTACGGCATGGTGCCAGGCATGATTATTGCGATCCTGGTGGCTTGGGCGATTGGTGAGTACCCGCGCCCTACTATTGAGTGGGGGATTACCCAGCCGAACTTCACCGAGATGTGGAACTACCTACCCTTTACGGTCGGCTTTCCTGGCGCTGATGTCTTTATGCTGGCCATACCCACCGCGGTGATCGCCTACGTCATCGCGTTCGGCGATATTGTCGTCGGGCGGACGTTGATGTCCCGTGTTGACCATATTCGTAGCGATGAAAAAATCGACTACAGCACGGATCGCATCCACCACGTCACCGCTATTCGTAACGGCATGCACGCTTTCTTTGCTCCCTATCCTGGTTTGGCGGGCCCGATCTGGACGGCCGTTACGGCCACCATGGCCGAGCGTTATAAAAATGGCCGCCATGCGATGGAATCGATTTATAGCGGCGGTGGCACTTTCTGGATTACCGGCTTTATTGCGCTGTTCACCCTGCCATTGGTCAGCATGTTTCAGCCGGTGTTGCCCATTGCGCTCTCGCTTACACTGCTGCTGACTGGCTATATTTGCTTAATGGTGGGTATTGAACAGACTAAAACCACTGCTGAGCGTGGCGTTGCAGGCACGATGGCCGTCGTTCTGGCGGTATATGGTGCAGGGTGGGGGTTAGCCGCCGGAGTCGTACTGTACGTGTTAGTGCAAAAAACAAATATGTTCGGGCGTGAGCCTTCGGCTACCCAAGACGCGGAAGAGCAAGATCAGCGCTAACGATAAAGATGACCAACACCAAAACGATCAACATAAAAGGTGATTTATGAACGCATCCATTTTTGAGCAGGGCATGCCGCCCACCGTTGCTAATCATGTACCGCTCTCTCCGTTGACGTTTATTGAGCGTTCGGCGGCGGTGTATCCCGATTACCCGGCGGTGGTGCATGGCACAACACGCCGCACCTGGGCAGAAACCTGGACCCGCTGTCGCCAATTGGCGTCGGCGCTTGAAAAACGCGGCCTTCAGCCCGGCCAAACGGTAGCGGCGATGTTGCCTAACATTCCGGCGATGTTTGAAGCCCATTTTGGGGTGCCTCTAGCTGGCTGCGTGCTCAATACCTTGAATATTCGCCTGGATGCCGAAGCAATCAGCTACATGCTGGCCCATGGTGAAGCGAAAGCCGTTCTTGTTGACCCTGAATTTGCACAGGTCATCAACGAAGCCGTTGCCTTATTAGACGATAAACCGCTGATTATTGACGTTTTCGATCTAGAGTTTTTAGGCGAAACTCAAGGCATCGGTGAGGTTGAGTACGAAGCATTGCTCGCTGAAGGTGATGCTGACTATGTCTACAAACTGCCTGAAAATGAGTGGCAAGCGATTTCACTGAACTACACCTCGGGCACCACGGGCAAGCCCAAAGGGGTGGTTTACCATCACCGTGGCGCCTACCTAAACGCGGTCAGCAATATCTTAGAGTGGGCCATGCCGCATCATCCGGTCTACCTCTGGACCCTGCCGATGTTCCACTGTAACGGCTGGTGTTTCCCCTGGACAATTGCCGCCAACGCCGGTGTTAGCGTGTGCCTGCGCAAAGTTGATCCAAAGCGGATCAACGACCTGATTGTGGATGAGAAGGTCACGCACTTCAGCGGTGCGCCGATTATACTGAACGGCCTTGTCAACCTGCCTGCTGATCAGAAGCGTGAATTTGATCATCCCGTTAAAGTGACCACTGCCGGTGCCGCGCCGCCTGCATCAGTGATTGCTGGTGTAGAGAAACTCGGTATTGAAGTGACCCATGTGTATGGGTTAACCGAGGTTTATGGCCCGGTGACGGTGTGCGCTTGGCGTGAATCGTGGAATGAGTTGCCGTTGGAAGCCCGTGCCAAAATCAAGGCGCGCCAAGGGGTGCGTTACCACATGCTTGAAGCGCTTTGCGTCGCCGATCCGTTGACCCTTGAGCCCGTCGCGAAAGATGGTGAAACCATCGGTGAAATTTTGATGCGCGGCAACAACGTAATGAAGGGCTATCTGAAGAATGCCGAAGCCACTGAGAAAGCCTTAGAAGGAGGGTGGTATCACACCGGCGATCTCGCAGTTTGGCACGCGGATGGCTACATCGAAATTAAAGACCGCTCTAAAGACATTATCATTTCTGGCGGTGAGAATATCTCCACTATCGAAGTAGAAGATGCCATTTATAGCCACCCAGCGGTAGAGGAAGCCGCCGTTGTGGCCAAGCCCGATGAAAAGTGGGGCGAGACTCCATGCGCGTTTGTTAAATTAAAAATCGGTTATGGTGAAATTACCGAAGCCGACATTATTGCTCATTGTCGAGAGCACTTAGCGAACTTCAAAGTACCGAAGACCATCATTTTTAGCGAACTGCCAAAAACGTCAACGGGCAAAATTCAAAAATTTGTTTTGCGCGAAGAAGCGAAACAGAAATGATTCAGGGGATACAGAACGATGAGTGAACAACCAATCGGTGTAGTGGGAGCAGGCACCATGGGGCAGGGGATCGCTCAGGTCGTCGCTGCCAGTGGTTTTACGGTTCGTCTCTTTGATGTTGCCGATGAGCAGCTTACCCGCGCCCAAGCCAATATTGATAAAGGCCTTGGCAAGCTGGTCGCAAAAGAAAAAATGAGTGAGCCAGCTAAGCAGGAAGCGCTGGCGCGGCTTTCCACGACCACTGATCTCGAAGCATTGAGTGACTGCGGTATTATTATTGAAGCCGCACCAGAACAACCCGCGCTGAAAGAAAAGCTGTTTCGTGATCTGAGTCATTTAAGCAGCGATGCTATTCTTGCCTCTAACACTTCGTCACTCTCGCTAACGCGGTTGGCCGCTGTGTGTGAGCGACCCGAGCGGGTAGTAGGCATGCACTTTTTCAACCCCGTGCCGGTGCTCAAGTTAGTGGAAGTGATTCGTGCCGAGCAGACCTCTGACACCACCGTTGAGCGCATAGAAGCGTTGGCAAAGGCGCTGGGTAAAACAGCGGTACCGATTGGTGATTCGCCAGGCTTTGCGGTTAATCGCTTGTTGGTGCCGATGATTAACGAAGCCGCTTTTATTGTTCAAGAAGGAACCGCAACGCCAGAGGCCATCGATGAAGCGATGAAGCTTGGCGCTGCCCATCCAATGGGGCCGTTGGCGCTGGCGGATTTGATTGGCCTTGATGTTTGTCTGGCGATCATGAACGTGTTGCAGGAAGGCTTTGGTGATCCTAAATATCGCCCCTGCCCGCTGCTAAAGCGCATGGTAGATGCGGGGTATCTGGGACGTAAGAGCGGTCGCGGATTTCATATATACGAGTGAGCACGCGTAAGCGCATCAGGTCAGTCAAGCGCGACAAAAGAAGTGATTGCCTACCAACCAAGCGTTCGCTAGGGTTGGTAGGTGTTCACTTTAAATGCGTAATAACAATTAAGGAGCCTGTATGAGCGATGCAGTGATTGAAAAAGTTGATAACGACGGTGTGGTACGCCTAACGATTAATCGCCCTAAGGCATTGAATGCACTGAATAGTGATGTGCTGAGTGCCTTAGAAGCTTATCTTGTGGAGCTTGAAACGCATCCACGTTTACGCGCTGTCATCATTACCGGTGCTGGTGAAAAGTCGTTTGTTGCCGGTGCTGATATCACCGAAATGCGCGATAAAACGCCAGAAGAAGCGCGTGCTTTTGCTACCCAGGCACTGCGTACTATTAAGCGCTTAGAAACGTTGCCCGTGCCGGTGGTCGCGCTAGTGAACGGGTTTTGCCTTGGCGGCGGCTGCGAATTGGCGTTGGCCTGCGACTGGGCGGTAGCTAGCGACAACGCTGTCTTTGGCCAGCCAGAAGTGTTGCTAGGTGTGATTCCTGGCTTTGGTGGCACCCAGCGTTTGCCGCGCCGTGTTGGCCCCGCGATGGCGATTGATCTAGTAACTACTGGCCGCAAAATCGATGCTCAGGAGGCGCTGCGCATTGGGCTAGTCAACCGAGTCATGCCCCAAGCTGAGCTTGAAAGCTATGTAGAAGAGCTCACCAAGCAACTTAAAGGCAACGGCCCGCTGTCAGTACGCGGCGCGAAGCAAGCCGTTCACGATGGGTTAGATCAAGACCTTGATAGCGCTTTGGCGCTGGAAACCAGCCTGTTTGCGCTCTGTTTTGCCGGCGAAGAGCAGAAAGAGGGCATGGGCGCTTTCGTTGAGAAGCGTAAACCCAACTTCTAAGCGTTCACTCATTCAATTTTACTTCTTTAGGGGGTGGCGCTTGCGCTACCCCCGTTTTGTTTGCCCGGCGAAGCCGGCAACCCCGGACACCTGAAAGAAGGTGTCGTCACCCCGACTGAGGGGAAGACAACCCGACTGGCAAGGGCGCCACTGGCCAACGGTGGGGTCTGAAGGAAGCCATAGGGTGTTAACGGTACACAACGCAAGTGAACCTGCTTCGGCAGCACAGGTGGGTAAGCGTGCAAAATAGCGCGACGCCCGATACTCAGTCAGGCCTGTGCTGTGTTTGAGGGTGGCATCGTTAACAGGGAGCCGGTGCAGTAACCGGGGAAGCCTGGCACCGTATCCAGTTTGTCTGGAAGGCACGCGTCAAGGTGAAAGCCAAGAGCGGGTCGGGTGTGAGGTGGCAGATGATGCCGTAGTAGTGAGGAAGTTCCGGCCTGTGAAGCCTGGTAACAGCGTGGAGGATAAAACCGGATCGACCGCTGGCGGAGGTTCAGTGGACTGGGCAAGGCCAAAAGCCTTGGTCGGATGCGAAGGGCGGAAGTCATTAATGAGAACGACGGATATTGATCCGAAGGTGGACGCTGCGTTCACAAGCTGTCCGACGGGGCAGGGAAGTGGGTCGAAGTGCGGTGGGAACACAGTGGCTTCGTCCTTCTCTGAACGAGGGAGTAGAACGACACCGTGGCGGCAGATTGCCAAGCGCTAGTACCCGGACGGGTCGTTTGAAACAGACCAGTAGCCAGACCGACGATCGGAGCCGTCATCACAGAGATGAGCAGGCATGAGGAAATACTACAGTCTTTACGGGCAGTTGCTGTCAAAGCAGCGCCTGTATGAAGCCTTCAGACACGTCAAGCGCAACAAAGGTGCGGCCGGAATCGATGGGCAGAGCCTGAGTGCGTTCGAGGTGAATCTGGAGGTGGAGCTGTCGTGTCTGCTCCTCGAACTGAAGGAAAAGCGCTATCGAGCGCAGCCTGTCAGGCGCGTTGCCATCGCCAAGGATGACGGCGGTGAACGTCTGTTGGGTATTCCCACGGTTCGAGACCGGGTTGTGCAACAGGCATTACGCAGTATCATCGAACCGCTCTTCGAACCGGACTTTCATCCCTCGAGCTACGGGTATCGTCCGGGACGCAGTGGCCACCATGCCATTGGCAAGGCGGAGCTGTTCGTGCGCCGCTACCGGCGTGAATGGGTAGTGGATATGGACTTGTCGAAATGCTTCGACACGTTAAACCACGACCTGATCATCCGCCAGTTCCGCCAACGGATCACGGACGGCAGTGTGTTGTCGCTGCTGCGCCAGTGCCTGGAAAGCGGCGTGATGGTGGGGCACCACCTTGAAGAGACGGCGCTGGGCAGCCCCCAGGGCGGCGTGATCAGTCCGCTGATCGCCAACGTCTACCTGGACGCCTTCGACCAGTTCATGAAGGCACGGGGTCATCGAATCGTCCGCTACGCGGACGATATCCTGATCCTGTGCAGCTCACGGGCTGGAGCGGAGAACGCGTTGAGGGCAGCCCACTGTTATCTGGAAGGTGAGCTGAAGCTGACAGTCAATGCCACCAAGACCCACATCGCGCACAGCGACGAGGGGATCAAGTTCCTGGGGGTGGTGATCCACACCAAGTACACCCGCATCCAGGAAAAGAAGGTGGTGAAACTTAAGCAGAAGGTGAAAGCGTTGACGAAGCGCAATCGAGGTGCAGGGCTTGCGGTGATCATCCGCGAACTGAATCCTGTACTCCGTGGCTTCGCCAATTACTTCCGGGTAGCGAACTGCGCACGGGTGTTGAAACAGGTGATGAGCTGGGTCAGGCGGCGTCTCCGCTGCGTCCAGCTCAAGCAGTGGAAGAAGCCGAGTCGGCTGCATCGAAGGCTGAAACAGTTGGGCTACCGCCCGCCGTTTAAGTACATCAAGATGCAAAGCTGGCGTAACGCGGCGTCACCGCTGGCCCATCTGGCGATCCCCAGCGCCTACTTGCATGACGATCTGAAGTTGATGGACTTAACGAAGATCAAAACGGGCATCACTGTCCCCGAGTTCGGGGTAAGTTAATGGCATGAGCCGTATACGAGGCCCGTATGTACGGTTCTGTGAGAGGGATGAGGCGGTAACGCCTCACCCTACTCGATATTCTCAGGCTTACTATCTTAACTCTCTATGGAGTTGCCACGATGCAATGGGCCGCGTTTATCCTCGCCGCGCTTGGTTTTGCTTACCTACCCGGACCTGCGATGTTGTACACCGCAGCGCAAACGCTGGGGCGAGGCCGACGGGCAGGATGGTTAGCGGTTATCGGTGTGCATATCGGTTGCTACGTCCACGTTATTGCTGCCGCGCTAGGCTTGGCGCTACTGTTTGCGGCTATTCCGCCAGCTTACATTGCGATGAAGGTCATCGGTGGGCTTTACCTGCTCTGGATGGGACTGCGCCTCTGGAAGCAGGGCATCCGCTCCCATGGCGATGACGTTCCACTGGCAACCACTAAGCGCGTACTGCGTGACAGCTTTCTGGTGGAAGTGCTCAACCCTAAGACGGCGCTCTTCTTCGTAGCGTTTCTACCTCAATTTGTTCAGCCCGATAGCGCCATACCAGTGGCATGGCAACTGCTTTGGCTCGGTATCGCCACCAATGTGCTGTTCTCTTCTGCAGATGTCATGGTGGTGCTGCTGGCTAGCCCTCTGCGGGAGTGGCTACAAAAGTCCCATGGCTCCTCCAGATTGATTCAACGTATTGGCGGCGGCGTATTAATGGGATTAGGAAGCAATACCCTAGCTCAGGCGGCGCGTTAAGAGTGGCTGCTGATTCATGTCCTTTACCAGGAGCGCTGCATGTTTGACCTATATATTGCCAACAAGAATTACTCGTCTTGGTCGCTGCGCCCTTGGGTGCTAATGAAGGCGTTGAATATTCCCTTCAATGAACACGTCATGCCGTTTGAAGGCGGTGTTGGTGAGAGCAATGCCACCTTTAGGCGTTTTTCACCCTCTGGCTTGGTGCCATGCTTGGTGGATTCAGATGTCGAGGTAGCGGTATGGGACTCGTTGGCCATTGTTGAGTATCTGGCTGAAACGTACCCTGATGTGTGGCCGGAAGACAAAGCGGCACGCGCCTGGGCGCGTTGTGCCAGTGCCGAAATGCACAGTGGTTTTAGTGCACTGCGCAATGAGTGCTCAATGAATTGTGGCGTGCGTGTTGCGCTAAAAGAGCGTTCAGTAGGCCTAACCAATAATTTGGCACGACTAGACACGCTATGGCTGGAAGGCCTTGAACGCTTTGGAGGCCCCTTTCTGGCAGGGGAGCAGTTGTCTGCTGTTGATGCGTTTTACGCCCCAGTTGCGTTTCGGGTGCAGACGTTTAGTCTGCCGCTGAGCGAAGTATCACAGGCTTATGTTCAGCGTCTGATTGCACATCCGGCGATGGAAGAGTGGTACCAAGCCGCCTTGGCAGAAACCTGGCGTGAGCCGATGCATGAGCAGGACACGATTAAAAACGCCGCCTTATTAAACGATTACCGAGCGGTATAGCGCAGTGTCGCCCCTGTGTTTCGATAAATCCGCTACACTGACGCAAATTTTAGATGGATATTTCCAATGGCGTTGAGTGCTACCCCTTACAAAGTTGATGTCAACCTGACCGACCTTGATCGCAATGTCTATGAGACACTGCGTTTTACCGTGGCTCGGCACCCTTCTGAAACCGAAGACCGGATGTGCGCACGTTTAATCGCCTACCTATTGTGGTACAGCGAAGCGCTCGCTTTTGGTCGTGGCCTTTCCGATGTGGACGAACCCGCCTTGTGGGAAAAAAGCTTGGATGGCCGCGTGCTGCATTGGATAGAAGTCGGTTTGCCAGATGCCGAGCGTCTTACTTGGTGTTCACGCCGTGCGGAGCGGGTGTCACTATTAGCTTATGGGCGAGTAGATCTTTGGGAAAATAAAGTGCTACCGGCGGTGGCATCGCTCAAGAATGTGCATGTAGCAGGGCTACCGCAAGAGGCACTTGCTACTATCGCAGAGGGTCTGCCACGGTCCATTAACTGGGCAGTCATGATCAGCGACGGCTCGCTGTTCATTACCGATGAAAATGGCCAGCATGAAGTAACTCCTCAGTGGCTTCTCCGTGAGCGTTAGAAAGTTCAAAGCTAGCGAGTGGCCATGCTGTGGCGACGTTTTTTCCACGACAGGATGTCGAGATAGGCAGTGAGTTAGCGATGTAGATAGCAAGAAAGTACGCTTGCTATCTATTCGTGCCATTACATACAATCATTCATGTTTGTTAATAATTGATCGCTCTTGCTTTCCCCAATACTCAAGGATTGAGCCGTGAATAATACCTCTGCTCTAGGCAGGAAGGTGCTGCTTGTTATTTTACCGTTAAGCCTAATGCCCGCATTGGCCGCGGCTAGCGATAGCTCCCTGTCGGTAAAGTTTGCAAATGATGGCCTTGCCAGCAGCGATGACGGCCATTTTACCAGTGGTTTTGAGCTTAACTGGACCTTTACGCCGCAAGAAGCAAGTTGGGTGCAACGCCTTGCGACAGCGTTGCCCGATAGCCTTATCGGCCAAGCGGATAGGGCGTCTTACCGTTTGATTCACCAGATTTATACGCCGAACAATATCGAGCGCCGCGCGTTGATCGAGGATGATCGCCCTTATGCAGGTCTTGTCTACGGCGGAGTGTCGCTCTATGAAGACGTGCCGATGGGGCAATGGACGCAAGCGACCGATTTACATCTCGATATTGGGCTCGTGGGGCCATCCTCCCTTGCTGACAGTATTCAGCGCGAAGTACACCTAGTCACCGATAGCGATCGTCCTCGAGGCTGGCAAAATCAGCTGGGCGATGAGGCGCTGGTGAATTTAACCGTTCGTCGCCAATGGTGGAATGACATACCACTAGTCGGTAAACAGTTCTCCCACGGGCCCAGTGTGGGGGCAGCGTTAGGCAACTTATATACCTATGCTAGTGCTGGCTATAGCGGTGATTTTCAACCCAGTTGTCCAAATGGCTGCGCTTAAGCAGCCTGTTGATTACGCTCGATTTCGTGCATTTTTCCCGGGTTAAGCGAGACTGGGCCGGTGACTTCCCAGTTTCGAGTGTGGCCCGACCAGCGTTGCGGATGTCGCTGCTTCGCACGTTGGTATACCGCGTTCCGGCGTTCCAGGCGCTCTTGGTCTACGCCGCGATGACGGTCCGCTGGCGTGACATACTGGATGCCACTGTGCAGGTGCTGTTCGTTGTAAGCCCGCTCGAACGCTAGCATCCATTCTCGTACCGCGCCCAGCGATGCGAAGCCCTTGGTGGGCCACGCTGGACAGTATTTGACGGTACGGAACAGCGCTTCCGAGTAAGGGTTATCATTGCTTACTCTCGGCCGACTGTAAGACATCAACATGCCCAGCTCTGTTAGCCTCGCTTTGAGCGTATAGGAGGTCATCGGTGCTCCGTTATCAGAGTGCAGTACTGGCGGCTGATGCCAGCAACCTTCTCGCAGCAAGGCACGTTCCAAAAGCTGTTTAGCCAACTCGCCCGATTCCGTGTCGTGGACTTCCCAAGCAATGATTTTGCGGCTGTAGATATCCATGATCAGGTAAAGATACCAGTGCTGACCTCGCACAACGGAGGCACAATAACTGATGTCCCAGCTCCAGACCTGGTTTGGCCCTGTAGCCGTAAAGCTAGTCGGCTCGGGGACTGAACGACGTGGTTTCATACGGCCACGATGGTGCTGCTGATGATGCTTTTTCAAGACCCGATAAAACGACGATTCGGAGGCCAGATAGACGCCTTCGTCGGCCAATAAAGGAACGATTTGAGACGGCGGCAAGCTCTGATACTCGGGGCGATGGCACGTGTTCAAAATGGCTTGCTCTTCCTCATGCGTCAGCTGATGCGGCTGCCTGTGTTGCCCTGCATGTGGACGCTGATCCTCGACAATAGCGCCGCGCTCAGATCGCCACCGCTTCAGTGTGCGTTCGCTTATGCCGATCACGGCAGCCGCTTGATAACGGGACGCGCCACCCATAACCGCTTCGTCAAATAGCGCGATGAGCCTTGCACGTTCCTTTAGAGGCGTTAGTCGTCCTCGCCGCTGTCCGGATCCTCGCCGTACAAGGCTTCGAGCTTTTTTGAAAGCACCAGCAACGACGTTGTTTCTGCCAGCACCTTGTCTTTGCGCCGTACTTCCGCTTTGAGCTGCTTGATGGTCTTTCGGTCTTCTTTGCGCTGTTTCTGCGCTGCTTTTGCCTGCTCTTCTTGCCGACCAGCTCCTTCGAGACAAGCGGCTTTCCATTGCTGGATTTGCTCGGGATAAAGGCCTTTTTCACGACAGTAAGCGCCAAGCTCTGTTTCTGACATCGTCGCGGTTTCGATGACAACGGCTAGCTTGGCGTCAGGTGACCATTCGTTGTCGCCTTGGGTGTAACCCGGCACAGGCACTCCTTTTTCTCGACACTGTTTTAACCAACTATACAGCGTCGCGTTGGAGATGCCTTCTTCCGTTGCTACCGACGCCACACTGCGATTGTGGGGCGGCAATAACTTTTTCAGGATGGCGGCTTTACGCTCTTCAGAATAACGTGGCACATGAATTCCATACCGCTCCCTCTGGACTGAGTTTAGGCGATATCGCCAACCGGACAACTAGGCTGACAGAGGGGGATAGCGTACGCTGGGGAGATGATGCCGAAGGTATTCCTGCGCTGACACCCAACCCGGGTAGCCGTCATCTAATGAGTGGCCATCGTGGGTGGCAGTGGTATCTGTTTGCAAATGTAGAAGGCTATTACATGGCGCAGAACCTAACACTGGATGGTAATACATTCAGAGATAGCCACTCTGTTGACCGTGAAGAATGGGTAGCAGAAGCCTCCGCAGGGCTTGCCATGGCCTGGGAGGACTGGCAAGTAACGTATGCCGCTGTTCAGCGTACTCGTGAGTTTGATGGGCAAGATGAGCAGGACAAATTCGGGGCGATTACGTTAACGAGACGTTTTTAGAGTGGCGATAAAAAGAAGCAATCAACGTATTATCGATACGCCTGTCAGTATGACGAAAGGGGATGTTTCCTCTCGTAAAATAGCACTTATGCAATGAACTGCGCTGACGGGAGTAGTCGACAGTGGTAATCTGCGGCACTTTGTTTCTTAACACTTAAGGACGTACCGTGAATATTAAAGCGAATCTCTCTATTCTAGATATTATTGGCCACTTGCTGATTTGGGTCGTGCTAACCATTATTACCTTCGGGATTGCACTGTTTTTCTTCCCTTATTCGTTTGCCCGCTTTGTGATTAACCGTACCTCGGTGGTCGATCTTGCAACAGGCGTAGAACGTAAAATGGTGTGTGATATCAATATTTTTAGCAATATTGGTCATATTATTTTGTGGATGATTATCTCAATTTTGACGCTCGGGCTCGGGTATATTTTTTACGTCTATCGTGTTTGGAATTACGCACTGAATAACTCTCGCGTCCAGTAACTGTTACCTAGTAAGAAGAAGTAGCTGCTTTCAAAGGCTTTTGTCACGCTGCGGCTCAATCGTTTGGGAGATGAAAGCCAGGTTTCTGCCCAGTTCTTGCCTCAAGTAGGAGCGCTAGAGCTGGGCTGACAAGGCTTTATTGGTTCTGAGCGCTTTGTCGGTGAAGGGAAGTGCCCCTATGGTGCCTAGTCTGGATGGTTTGTATAGATGGTCAGTGTGGATGCTTAATAAGCACTTTAACCAATCGCCGTACAATAGGAGATACTAGGTTAATTACCGGTAGAGCAACCGCAAAAGCAAATAGCCATGCCTTCAACCAAACAAAGATAATGCCCTCGATGAAGCCGACATTGTAGAGCGTAATCACCAGCGACATAATGCACGACATAAACAGTGCCATTAAGAAAGAAAATATCAGCTGGGCGTATTTTGGATCAAACATGGACTGCCTCTGTCAGACACACTATGAATAATGAAGTAAAAATCGCTAACTCAATCAGGATCGATAATGCAGTAAAGAGCGATAGTGGAACACGGTAAATCGCCATCCTTAGCGATCGTTAGCCAATGCGGCCGCCTTACCGGTTCACAGTTGTCCTTGGTTTAACGTTTATCTTCGGTCTTGTGATCAAAATCACTGGCATCGTGACGCTCGTGGAGCTGTTCGCCAGGCTCTCCCCAGGTGCGGTTAACCATTCGGCCACGTTGAACGGCTGGGCGTGCGTCAATCTCATCGGTCCAGCGTAAGACGTTCTGATAGGTATGAGCTTCTAAAAACTCAGCGGCTTCATACACGCGGTTTTTTACCAGTGCGCCGTACCATGGGTGAATCGCCATATCTGCGATGGTGTACTCATCACCCGCCATAAAACGGTTATCTGCTAAGTGACGATCCAATACATCCAACTGACGTTTCACTTCCATGGTATAGCGATCAATCGGGTACTGGTATTTTTCTGGTGCGTAAGCATAAAAGTGACCAAAGCCGCCACCCAGCATGGGCGCGCTGCCCATTTGCCAAAATAACCAGGATAGGCACTCGGTCCGCTTCGCTGGGTCGTTGGGTAAGAACGCAGCAAATTTCTCAGCTAAATAAAGCAGAATCGCACCTGACTCAAAGACCCGCTGGGGCGGAGTGGTGCTGTGATCCATTAGCGCTGGAATCTTAGAGTTGGGGTTTACCTCAACAAAGCCGCTGCCAAACTGATCACCTTCGCCAATTTGTATCAGGTGAGCATCGTATTCCGCTTGTTTAATACCCTGTTCCAGCAGCTCTTCAAGCATTACGGTGACTTTCACGCCGTTGGGGGTTGCCAGAGAGTAAAGCTGTAGCGGATGCTTACCCACGGGTAATACTTTCTCGTGGGTCGCACCAGCAACGGGGCGATTGATGTTAGCGAATTTTCCACCGTTACCAGGTTCCCATTTCCAAACCCGCGGTGGCGTATAGGTCGTGTTGTCGCTCATGATGTCCTCGCTATTCCTACAATAAAAAAGGGCGGTGCGGCGACTCACCCGAAATGTTGCGGCTACTAAGGCGTTATGGGGCCTTAAAATGTGGGTACAAGGATAGTGGGTTGTTAGTCTGATAATAAATAGTTATTTACCATGGAGAAATGTGATGCGGACTATTGGCGTATTAGGCGGTATGAGCTGGGAGTCGACACAAAGCTATTATCAGGCGCTAAACCAAGGGATTAATCAGGCTCTTGGCGGTTTTCACTCAGCGCAGATTGTGATGGTAAGTGTTGATTTTGCTGAAATAGAAACCCTGCAACAACAGGGCGATTGGCAAACTGCTGGCCAGTTACTCGCAAGCGCTGCCAAACGTATTGAAGAGGCTGGGGCAGAATGTTTACTGCTGGCCACCAATACCATGCACAACGTCGCGCCTGCGATTGAAGCCGCTATTCAGATTCCCTTTTTGCACATCGCCGATGCTACCGGGGAAAAATGTCAGAGTGATGGCGTGACTCGGGTTGGGTTGATAGGCACCCGTTTCACGATGGAGCAGGACTTTTACAAGGCGCGCTTAAAAGAGCGCTTTGGGATTGATGTCGTCATTCCGAATGAACAAGAACGTGCTGAGGTGCACCAGGTCATTTTCGACGAGCTATGCCATGGCCATATCCACGCCTCATCGCGTGAGCGTTATCTGGATATTATGACGTCGCTACACCAGCAGGGCGCCGAGGCGATCATTCTAGGTTGTACCGAGATAGCGCTGTTGATTGAGCAGAAACACACCCAGATACCGCTTTATGACACCACCGCTCTGCACGCAAGCAAAGCGGTGGCCTGGGCGCTAGATAATTAAACCAGCGTCAGAGTGACATCGATATTTCCGCGGGTAGCATTGGAGTAGGGGCACACAATATGGGCTTTGTCGACCAGTGCTTGGGCAACGTCTTTTTCCAAACCAGGTAAGCTAATTTTCAGCTCAACTTCAATGCCGAAGCCGGTAGGAATAGCGCCAATACCCACACTGCCATCGATCTGGGTATCGTCGGACAGTTTAACTTTTTCCTGGCTGGCGACGTGCTTAAGAGCACCTAAAAAGCAAGCAGAGTAGCCTGCAGCAAACAGCTGTTCGGGGTTGGTGCCTTCACCGCCGGCGCCACCTAGCTCTTTCGGTGTGCTGAGCTGAACATTCAGCGCGCCGTCAGAGGACTTAGCATGACCCTCGCGGCCGCCAGTGGCGTGAGCATGTGCGCGGTAAGCAACAGTTTCAATAGACATAGATTATTTCCTAAACCTGGTTGTTATGGACATGGCTGTTATGGACATGGTTGTCATGAGCCAAACGTGTGTTTGGGGTTTTAATTTAGTGCAGCTTTATTTTGCGCGCAAGTAAATGACTGAAGAAATTGCCTACCCGGCCACAACGTTCAGCGGGTTACTTGACCTTCAGTAAGTTTTCGCGCAGTTGGACTAAATCCTCTTTCAGTTGGTTGAGTGCTTCAACCGATGTTTCGCTGGCGTTGACCACACAGCTGGGAATGTGGCGCGCCTGTTCACGAAGCGAGCGGCCTTTATCGGTCAGGAATAACTCGACGACACGTTCATCTTGCAGGCTACGCTGCCGGATAAGCAGCTGATCACTTTCAAGTCGCTTTAGTAGCGGCGTTAACGAGCCTGGATCTGTCAGCAAGCGTTTGCTTAGGGTGCCTACTGTTAGGCCATCTTCTTGCCACAGTACCAGCATGGCGAGGTATTGCGGGTAAGTGAGCCCCAGCTCTTTGAGCAGAGGTTTATAAACTTTGGTCATCATCAGCGATGTTGAATACAGCGCAAAGCAGAGCTGGTGATCTAGCTCTAATTCGCTACAAGGGTCTAGCGCTGGCATGTCGACTCCAGGACAGGGTGCATAACGCGTAATGTAGCGCGCGGGGAAGTGAGTAGCTATCCCTAGACGTTGGTCGTAAGTTGGACGTTTTGTTTTGACACCGAGTGCTGCGCTAGCTAGCCTTCACATATCGGATGTTACCGGTAACAATTTGTTGAAACATAAACTGCACACCTAATGGCCGATACGATTCGATTGCCTTTCGGTAAATAGCCAACCAACAACAACGACTATTCTGGAGATAACGTCATGACAACGATTTGGCGCAGCACGCTTACTCTGGTCGGCGCGACCACTCTGACTTTTGGCATGGCACATGCTCAAGGCCCTGAACTTTCTGATCCGCCTGCGATTGAAGGCGACGTAGTGGCTGACCACGGAAGCCACACCCTGCGTATGGGCATTGGCCTGTCCGAAACATCGCCGCAGTTTCTCTCTAGCCAGTACTTCGGTGAAATTCTTGAGCAGCGTACCGATGGTCGTATTACGGTCAATGTCTTCCCCAACAGCCAACTGGGCGACGATGTCCAAATGATGGAAATGCTGCAAACCGGCACCTTGGATATGACCTATCCTTCAAGCTCGGCGACGACTGGGTACGTGGAGGCACTGTCAGCATTTGATTTGCCATTCCTACTACCGAGCCGAGAAGCCGCAGTGGCTGTTATGCAGAGTGACGTGGCTCAGGGAATGCTGGATGCGTTCGAGGGTACCGGTTTAAAAGCGCTGACGTTCTCTGAAAACGGCTATCGTCAGCTGTCTAACAGCGCACGCCCTGTCGAATCGCCAGAAGATGTGGCTGGCCTGGAAGTCCGCGGCCTGAGCGTACGCACCATGCAAAACCCGGTTCACCTGGCAATTTGGGAAGCGTTAGGTGCCAACCCAACACCAATGGCCTTCGGCGAGCTATTTTCGGCGCTTGAGCAAGGCGTTGTGGACGGTCAGGAAAACCCGTGGAGCACCATCCTTACCTCTAACTTCAATGAAGTGCAGGATTACGGCACCGAGACACGCCACGTTTATACGCCATTTATCATGATGCTTTCCGAGCGTACCTGGAACCGCATGGCACCTGAGTATCAAGCGCTGGTGCAGGAAGCCGCCCGACAGTCGGCTGAGTACGAAATCCAACTTTCTGCCGAGTATGACGACTGGTCGCGTGAACAGTTAGCAGCACGCGGTATGCAAATTACCCGCTTAAATGATGAGCAGTTAGCCGCTTTCCAAGACGCCGTGCAGCCTGTTTATGAAGAGTGGGCGCCGCGTATCGGTGAAGATCTGATTGCTGAAATCCAACAAATCGTGGAAGACAGCAGCCACTAATCTGCTACGTATAGCGCACCATCGGGCAGGCCCACACGCCTGCCCGACTTGTCAGTGCCCCTCGGAGTTCTTATGACTACCTCCTCTACTCCCCCAAACGCGGTGACCTCTACAGCACCAACGTTGGAAGATCCGTCGGTTTATTTGAACGACCCTAATCGCAAGCTGCTTGAGATTGATACTGAGACGCGTCAGGGTCCTGTGTTGTTCCGCTGGTTAACACTCGCTATGGAGTATTTGATTGGCGCTATTTTGGCGGCGCTGATAGTCGCGGTTTCCAGCAATGTCGTTGGCCGCTCTGTGTTCAATCATTCACTGCCCTGGGTCGATGAGCTGGCGCGCATGCTGTTTATTTGGCTGGTCTTTATCGGCGCAGCGGCGGCGTTTGCACGCTATGAACATATTGCTGTCGATGCGCTGGTGAGGCGTTTGCCATTGCGTGTTGCGCACATGCTCTATTGCTTACAACACCTGATTATTACTGGGCTGATGCTAGTAATGATTTGGGGTGGTTATCAAGTGCTCACGCGCTCAAGCGGACGCTCCGCCATCATGGGCGTACCGCTAAGCTTGGTCAGCCTATCGTTGGTGTTGTGCGTCATTTTTATCGCGGCGGTATCGCTCTGGCGTATGTGGGTCAGCGTGGGGGTTATCCGTCAACCACATCGCCAATCGGCTGACTTACCAGGGGAGCGTTAATCATGCTGTGGATTTTTCTAGCCATATTATTGGCATCTATTGTGATTGGCTTGCCGATTGCGTTTGGCCTAGGGGTAGCAGCCTTAGTCATGGCGGTACTGTCTGATATCCCGCTATCGATTATGATTGAGCAGTCAATTCGTGGCGTAAATAGCTTCCCGCTGCTGGCGATCCCCTTCTTTATTCTCGTCGGCGAAGTGATGAGCAATGGTGGTATTGCACGACGCTTGATGGAGCTTGCTGGCGCGTTAGTTGGCTTTATGCGCGGCGGACTTGGCCAGGTAGCGATTACCGGTTCGATGTTTTTTGGCGGGATTAGCGGCTCGGCGGTTGCGGATACCGCAGCGACTGGCGCAATGATGATACCATCGATGAAACAGCAAGGTTACACCGCCGCAAATGCCACGGCGATTAACACTGTGTCGTCGGTGATCGGCATTATTATTCCACCGTCTATACCGCTTATTTTATATGGCATTGTTACCGAGACGTCGATCAGTCGTCTGTTTATCGCGGGGATCGTGCCTGGCCTATTAATTGGCGCCGCGCTAATGGTGACCACCTTTATTCTCGCGAGCAAGCAGGGTGGCGGCGTTCGCCAATTCCGCTGGGATCGGTTGTGGAAAGCGTTTAAGGATGCTTGGTTAGCGCTGGTGCTCCCTGTGATCGTGATTGGCGGCATTATTGGCGGCGTGTTTACCGCCACAGAAGCCGCCGTTGCTGCGCTGCTCTATTCGCTGGCCATTTCTCTGGTGGTATACCGTGAATTTAAGCTCAGCGAGTTGGGCGGTATGTTAATTCGCACCGCAAGGCTCACTGGCATGGTAATGATGTTGTTGGCCTTTGCCACCGTTATTGCGTGGTTTTTAACCATTAACATGGTTCCACAAACCTTAGTGCGCCAAGTACAGGCGATTACCCAGGAGCCGTTTTTGCTGCTGCTGATTGTGGCGGGGCTACTGCTGTTGGTGGGGTTTGTAATGGACCTAACGCCAGCCATGGTGATTATGGCGCCAATGCTTGCACCGATCGTGACATCGGTGGGTGTTGATGCCGCTTACTTTGGCGTTCTAATGGCCTTTATTTTAGGCATTGGATTGTTAACACCGCCGGTTGGTACCTGTCTGTACGTTGGGTGTGGTGTCGGCAAGGTGTCTATGGAGTCCCTGGTAAAAGCCATGCTGCCTTACTACGCCGCCTTGATCGTTGTTCTGGTGGTGCTGATTGCGTTCCCTGGCATCGTTACTTGGCTGCCTGACCTCACCGCCGTGCGCGGCAATTGATAGGAGCATCGAGTGAATAAGCCATCACATCGTATTCTTGTCATGGGCGTTTCTGGATCAGGGAAGTCGCATATCGGACAACAGTTAGCAGCAGAGCTGGGCGCAACGTTTATTGACGGTGACGACCATCATTCACCGGCTAATGTGGCGAAAATGGCCAGCGGCACGCCACTCAATGACAGCGATCGTCGTGACTGGCTGGCAACACTTGCTGACTTGTTCGCGGCCCATAAAGCGCGTAATACGTCCGTGGTCATCGCCTGTTCCGGCCTTAAAAAACGCTATCGGGATCGTCTGCGTGAAGCTGACCCTGCGCTGCATGTTTTATATCTAGAAGGAAGCCAAGCGCTTCTGCGTGAACGGTTAGCAACCAGGGCAGGGCACTTCTTTAAAGGTGATAACATGCTGGCAAGCCAGCTCGCCGATTTAGAGCCGCCAAGCAGTGATGAAGCGGTGACCGTCTCCATTGCGCTATCGCCTGGCGAGATTGTTGAGCGCTTTACGGCGGCGCTATCGCCTACGCTACGCGTTCATTAGGCTAAAGGATGGGATAGGCGAGGGGCCGTACTATTCGCTATGGTATGGCCCCTGCGCATTTAACAGACTTACGCACTTAACAGAACAGTCAGTGACGCCATTGAAGAAAAAACGCCCGACATTACAAGATATTGCTGATCGCGTTGACGCGACAAAAATGACCGTCAGTCGCTGCTTGCGTGATCCTGAAACGGTATCGGAAGGACTTCGCGAACGTATTTTCAGCGTTGCTGAACAGATTGGCTATATTCCCAATCGGGCACCAGACCTGCTTTCTCGGGCTACCAGCCACTCTATCGGTGTGCTGGTACCATCGCTGACTAACCAGGTATTTGCTGATGTCATTGTCGGTATCGAAGCGTACACCGAGCCTGCCGGTTATCACTTGATGCTCTCTCACTACGGTTACAGCCCTGAGCTTGAAGAGCGCAGTTTGGCCTCGCTACTCTCTTATAATGTGGATGGCGTCATCTTGTCTGACCGCGATCACACGCCGCGTAGCCTGCGGATGTTGGAGACAGCCGGTATTCCTATTGTGGAAATTATGGATACCCGTCGCCCACCACTGCAGCAGGCGGTGGGTTACGATAACGTGCAGGCCGCTTACGATATGGTCAGTGAGATGATTCGCCGTGGCAGGCGTCAGGTGATTTATCTGGCTGTGCGTCTGGATGAGCGGACACGCCAGCGTGAGCAAGGCTATCGCCAAGCGATGGAAGAGCAAGGGTTAACGCCGATAACGCTGCAGAGCAGTCAGCGCTCTTCCTACAGCGTCGGGGCGGCGCTTATGCAGGAAATTCAACGAGATCACCCTAGTGCCGATGGTGTTTTCTGCACCAATGACGATGTTGCGGTGGGGGCTTACTTTGAGTGTTTGCGCCATGGCATTAATGTCCCCGAACAGATGGCGATTGCTGGGTTTCATGGCCACGATGTCGGCCAGGCGATGAGCCCGCGCCTTGCTAGTGTTATCACCCCCCGGCAAGCCATTGGGGAAGCCGCTGCGAAAACGCTATTGTCGCGCATTCGTGGCGAAGCTCCTGAGCACCAAATCATGGATTTGGGGTATCGAATTGAGGCGGGTAAAACACTTTAGCGTCTGGGTAGCTAGCGGCGAGCCAGCAAACTCGATAGGCTGTTAATTAAAGATTGGTCATTAAAAAAGCCATTAAAAAAATCGCTATAGAGAGCATGAGACCGCCGTGAATATTACCCAACTCATTGTCTACCCGGTTAAATCCTTAAAGGGAATTAACGTTACTCAAAGTGAACTCCATGGCCATGGGTTAGCCTGGGATCGCCGCTGGATGCTGGTAGATGCCCAGCAGCGTTTTGTTACTCAGCGCCAGCTACCACAGCTTGCCACCATCGCGGTCGAATTAACCGATCAGGCATTAGTACTATCTCACCCGAATGTAGACCCGATCGCGATTCCCCTTGAAGACCCCCAAGGTAATTTGCGCCTGGTAAAAGTGTGGAACGACCACTGCAAAGCAGTGCCAGAAAACGAGGATGTATCGCACTGGCTTGTGGCGGCATTGGGCGAGCAAGCACAAGGCATCAGCTTAGTGCGCTTTGCTACTGAGTTTACGCGTTCTGTTGAAGAAGACTTTCTGGCGGGAGGCGAGGCCCATACCTATTTTTCTGATGGCTACCCTTTCCTGATAACCACCACCGGCTCTCTGGATGCCTTGAATCAAGCGCTTGTTGCCAATGGGCAATCCTCTGTGCCGATGAACCGTTTTCGGCCGAATATAGTAGTCGAGTGTGAAAACGCCTGGGCGGAAGACCAGTGGGCAGCACTCGCGGGCCAGAGTGGCTATGAGCTGACGCTTCGCAAACCCTGTCAGCGCTGCAAAATTACCACTGTGGACCAGCAAACCGGCACCGTACCTGCTCAGGCAGAACCACTGAAAACGCTGCTTGCTCTGAACACCCAGCCTCACCTTAAAGGCGCGCATTTTGGCCAAAACGCCACGCTAACTGCCGGGCAAGGCAGCACTATTCGTGTGGGGGATGAGGTGGTGCCAACGCGCCGCGAGACCTAAGCCTTAATAGCCGGGTAGCAATGGCGGTGCCTGCTAGGGTGATTACCATGCCAGCCACCACTTGAAGACTAAGCGTCTCATTAAGTAGCAAGTAGCCCCACAACAGGGCGCTGACAGGGACCAAAAAGGTGACGGTTGAGGTCGCTGTGGCCCCTGCACTAGCTAATAGGCCGAAATAAAGCAGGAAGGCTAGTGTGGTGCTTAGCATCGCCAGCGCCAGGGCGTTACCCCAGGCGAGCACGCTGACAGGCTCGCTAGGCCAGAGCAGCACGCCAGGTACGAATAACACCAGTGCTGACATCGCGCTGCTACCAGCCGCCAACACGCGGCTGGGTAGATGACTCAAGCGCGTTTTCGAGTAGTTACCAGCAAGTCCGTAACAAAACGTGGCACCGAGTACCGCAACAATAAACCAGCCATCGCCGCCTAGAGTGAAGTCTAGCCGGTCAGCAGACAGCACATACACACCCACTAGCGCTAGTGCGAGACCAATGTACTGCTGACGTTGAATGGGGGTGGCAAAAAAGGCGGCGCCAAGTAGGGCTGTGAAAATCGGTGTGGTGGCGTTTATCAGCGAAGTAAACCCTGCCTCTAACCGTGTTGTCGCTAACGCCAACAATGAGAAAGGCAGCACATGATTCATCACACCCAGCAGTAGTAACGGTCCTTTGTGCTGCCAGATTAGCCGCAGATAGCGCAGGCTCAGGAGCAGCGGCACCAAGAGCAAAGCGCCAACTCCCATCCTGACTAACACTAGCGGAATAGCGCCAAATTCCGGCGCGGCTACACGCATAAAAATAAACGATAGCCCCCATAGGGAAGAGAGCAAAACCAAACGCAGCGCATCAGCCGATGACATGATGTGTCCTTAGATTCATTGCGGCGACCATAGGTGTGGTGAGTGCCATAGTGCTGCTCAGCTTAACGATAAAGCATTGGAAAGCGAATAGCGTATAACCGCTAAGCAGTAGTATAGACATGTTGATCGAGTAAATTCGGCAGCGGCGCTAGAATCAGCTACGCTGATTGAGTTGGCGGGCACAGTGACTGTGTCCTAAAACGAGATGACGCTAACTATCAGAGGAAAGGAGAACGCAATGGATAGTAAAGCAAGTGCACGTTGGGAAGGTGGACTCAAAGATGGTCAAGGCAATGTGGCAACGGAAAGTGGAGCATTGGATGCGAGCTATTCGTTCAAACAGCGCTTTGAAGGAGCACCCGGCACCACCCCGGAAGAGTTAATTGGTGCTGCTCATGCAAGCTGTTTCTCAATGGCGCTTTCGATGATTCTTGGCGAGAAAGGCTTTACCGCTGATGCTATTGATACCAATGCGCGTGTAACGCTTTCACAAAGTGCCGATGGTTTCGATATTTCCAGTATTCATTTGGACGTTGTGGCCAGCGTAAGCGGTGCCGATGACGCTGCTTTTCAAGAAGCCGCCGAAACGGCTAAAGCGAACTGCCCTGTTTCCAAAGTATTAAATGCAGACATAACTATGGACGCAACTTTAAAAGGGTGATTCGAACGCCAGATAACGCCGAAAAGCGCTGCATGTATGCAGCGCTTTTTTATGATCTTTTCCTGGGTACGCAGTAGCCGCTTCAGGCACTTCTAAAGGTAGATGCTATGCGCTGTGTTGCAATGCTAATGAAGAACTCTTAACCAAGATCAATTCAAATACACATCAGCGTTAAACCAGGGCGTGTTAGATTTATTAATAAACGTTAAAATCACTCTCAATGAAACGTCTCACCCACGTTGGTCGTTGAGATTGATGCGACAGTCTGTCGAATTGACCCATTCAGACCGCTTGTTCATATTCGTACGCAAATTGTCCCCACAGTAGCTTGCTCAACCGCAGGTAGCACCTTGGGGCTATATAATAAAGGAGACCCCATGACAGTTGCCGCACGGTATCAAACGCTTCGACAGGTTAAAAAATTGTGGGCTAGTAGTGTCGCTCTGGGAGCTTGGTTGTTTGCATCCAGTGCCGTTGCCAGTGAAAGTGAATTACCCAAAGGCCACTTTTTGCTCCCTGATGAGGGGAATATGGTGGGCGAGGTGTATACCGTTACGGCGAAAAAAGAGGATACTCTGCTCGACATCGCCCGTGAGCATAATGTGGGTTACGAAGAGATTCGTATGGCCAATCCGGATACCAGTATTTGGATACCTGGCGAAGGTACTGAGGTGACAATACTCGGCCAATATATTCTGCCAGACGAGCCGCGTACTGGCATTGTGATTAATGTTGCTGAGCTTAGACTCTATTATTATCCAGAGGTAGAAGAGGGCAAGGCACCGCGGGTAGAGACGTATCCTATTGGAATTGGTCGCGATGCGTTCAATACGCCGCTGGGCATTACTAAGACCACTATGCGCCTTGAGAACCCTGCATGGTATCCACCTGAATCTATTCGCCGAGAAGCTGCTGAGCGCGGCGATCCTGCGCCCGCAGTTGTTCCACCAGGTGAAGATAACCCGTTAGGGCAATACGCTATTTTGCTGGATATCCCTGGCTACTTAATTCATGGCACTAATCAGCCCGACGGTGTTGGCATGCGCGCAAGCAGAGGCTGCATTCGAATGCACCCAGAAGATATTGAGTCTGTGTTTTGGCGAGTTCCAGTAGGTGCGCAGGTAAACATTATCAACAGCCCCGTTAAGGTGGGCTGGGGGAGTAATGCAAATGCCTATGTTCAAGCTTTTACGCCCACGGATGAACAGAGTTTTGGTATGGAAATGCTGTTAGAAGTGGTTAGCCTAATTGAGGCACACGAAGGTGATGAACACGGCATTGATTACGAACAGGTGCGTAATGTGCTGGAAAAAGCCAATGGTCAGGTTGTTCCACTTAGCTAAGCCGTTTTAGCTAGGCCGTTCGCTATCAATAGGGGAGGCGCTGAGTGAGGAAACGAGCTCCAGCGCCACCGCTTGCCGCACCAGTTCTGCCAAATTTGCAGCGTGCATGGCCTTCATGGCTCTTAACCGATAGACCTCGACGGTTTTACCGCTAATCTCCATGTGCTCGGCAATTTCACGACTGGTCATTCCTTCTGCTACATGAATCACAATGCGCTGCTCTTTCGGGCGTAGCGATTGGTAACGTGTTCGCAGCATTGCCAACTGCTGCTTAGCGCGTTGCTGTTGATGAGCGCTGCCCAGCGCCTGTTGCACGCTGTCAATCAGCTGCTGGTGGTTGAACGGCTTTTCAATAAAATCAAATGCGCCGTTCTTTAGTGCAGCCACTGCCATGGGGACATCGCCATGCCCCGTCATCATGATGACCGGCAGGGTAGCGCCTTGATCAACCAACTGCTGCTGCACTTGCAGTCCACTCATTCCTGGCATGCGAACATCAAGCAGCAGCGCGCCCAACTTATCGTGCTGGCTCGCTAAGAATTGCTCGCCGTCATGAAACGCTTGAGCGGTCAATCCGACGGACTCAAGCAGCCAAACCAGCGATTCACGCAATGCTTGATCATCATCAACAACCGCAATGGTGGCGGTAGACTGTCGTTCAACACTGCTGGTCATTACTGGCCCCTGTTGATGCACTGATTGCGCAATCATACTGTTTCTGTGCGAAGTATTATGTCGAAGCATGCGCCTTTCGCGTTTTGCTGGGGGCGCAGAGTAAGCGCCCCGCCCATGCTCTCGATTAGCGAACGGCTAATTGCCAAACCCATTCCCAATCCTTCATCGCGGGTGGTGAAAAAGGCATCAAAAATGGTGTCTTGATGATCTGGCGCTACACCTGGACCTTGGTCTTCAACGCTAAGGGTCAGCTGTCGATTGCCGCTTTTTTGCGCGGCAACGATGACCTGATCGGCATCAGGGGTGTCACGGCTCGCGGTTAGCGCATTGAGCAATAGGTTAACGATTACTTGCTCAAGGGCAATAGGGTCCGCATAAATACGTGGCAACCCGTGGGGCAATTGCTGGGTAAGCTGAACAGAGGCCTGCTTATACTGCCAGTCGCACAGTTGAAAGGCGGCGGCAATGACGTGTTCAAGCACCAGGGGCCTGACACAGTGGCTGCGTTTACGCACAAAGCTGCGCATATGGCGGAGTCGTTCGGCAAGACGCTGTACTTGCTCATCAATGCGGGCCAGTGGCAGCTGTAGTTCGCTGGCGGGTAAGTTAGGCGTGTGCGTTGTTTTCAAAAGGGCGCCACTGGCGTAATTGGCGATGGCACCAAGGGGCTGATTGAGTTCATGGGCAATATTAGACGCAAGCTCTCCGGCGGCGGCTAACCGATTGGCATGGGCAATTTGTTCTTGGTGCCGACGTGCCTGGGCTTCGGCAGCTTTACGCACACTAATATCGCGATTAATTAATGCAAAGTGCCCAGGTTCCGCCCCGCGGCTGCGGTGGGTAAGCACGACGCCAAGCACGGGAACTGAACCGTGCGTACTGAGCATTTCCAGCTCGCCGCTCCAGGAGCCATAGCGTTCAACGGCGGGGAATACCACTTGCTCCAATAGTGCCAATGAGTCAGTAGGGTAAAGCGCTGACAGAGCAACTTGCATAGCATCGCGTGGGAGTGAAAAACAGCGCCGAGCCGCTTCGTTGGCACTAAAAATGTGTTGATTAGGCCCTAAAAAAAGTACGTAGTCGGTAGTGGATTCGACCACCTGCGCTAAACGCTCTCTTGTGGCTTCGGCATGGACTCGGCGGCTCACATCCCGAGAGACGCATAAAATATCAATTAGCTCGCCTGTGGCAGCATCTCGGCGGGTTCGGCTGGTGGTTTCAAACCAGATGTAGTGACCTGCCTTAGCCCGAAAGCGATACGTTTGCTGATAAAAACCGTCGTGATAGTAGACCCGGGGTGATTTGTTCAGCAGATCACTTAGATCGGCAGGATGAAACAGCTGATAGGCCGATACGCCAATCAGCTCTTCGGGTTCGTACCCTAGTAAGTCTCGCGCCGCTTGAGAGGCATATAAAAAAGTACCGTCGCGGGCATGGCGAGATATCAAGTCAGTGGTACTTTCGGCTAGCCACTGATAATGACGCTTCTCTTCTTCCAGCACTGCATTTTGCGCTTCTAGTGCTTTGATTCTGGCGCTTAATGTGGCTTCGTTACTGGTGTCCATAGTGTTTCAACGCGCCGGGTCGAGCACGCCATCCAGCGAGGCATTACGCCTAAACCAGCCAGCGATGCTGGCACGCGGACGCTGGGTTGGCAGCACCTCGTGGGGAATGGTTTCGGATAAAAAGCAGGCAAACGTCCCAGCTTCAGGCACTACGCGGGCGACTTCCAAAGAAGGGGTGTCGGGGTGATAAATGACCATCTCTCCGCCGCCATCCAAGGGCCACTCAGGGTTTAAGTAACCGACGGTTGAAATAACTCGGTTAGCTCGCCCTCGAAAACTGTCTAAGTGGCGTTGATAAAATGCACCTGGCGGGTAGTGGGCAAAGTGAGCTTCATACTCAAACAATCCCAGGAAAAGCGCTTGATTGAGCGATAGCTGGAGTTCTGCCATGGCGTCAAGGTAGCGGCGCTGGGCTGCGCTTTCTCTATCTAACCAGTGAATGGCATCGCCGCGAATATCTTTGCGAAGGTGATGTTCTTTGCCGCGGCCAATGCCAGCTTCATCAAGCACATCGTGTTCGGCCATATGGTTCAGCTCTCGGTGCAGCGCTTGGCAAAGATCAAGGTCTATCACGTTGTTACCCACGTACCAGCCTTGCTCAACGAGCGCATCAACCAGTGCAATATGGGCGATAGGGTTGATCGCTGGAGGGCTACTGCTATTGGGTAAAGAGTTTGGCGCTGCAGAGGCAATCATTTCATGGTTCTCTTAGTCGGCATGCGAGTTGCTTTTGGTAGGCGACTGCTTCTCTCTGGAAAGTGACGCAACGCCCCTGGTGGGCGCTGGTAAAGGTCAATTGGCATGCCAAACCCTTCCGCCAGTAGTTCTACCAGCATCATGGCAGAAAGCCCCCAAATCACGTGACCGTCGACTTGGTAGCTAGGTACGTAGTGAGCAACACCATCTACCGTTATGACATCGGTGTGGGTGCGCTTGTCGTCTAGAAAATGGCTGAGTGGCACTTCAAAAATGGTGTCTAATTCTGAGGGATCTGCTGCCAGCGGTAAATCTGGCGGAATAATGCCGACCCATGGCGTGACTCGGATGCCATGTAGCGAAATAACGTCTGATAACCTTCCCAAGGGTTGTACAAAGGAAGGCGCTAGCGCAATCTCCTCTTGTGCCTCGCGAAGAGCCGTAGCATAGAGGTCAGCATCGCAGGCCTCGCGTTTGCCGCCGGGAAACGCGACTTGGCCACTGTGAGTGCTGAGATGGCTCGCTCGCCGTGTAAACAGCAGCGTGGGCGATGGACGCTCAACAATAGGCATTAGCACGGCAGCCTCGGGCATTACAACGTGGTCTAGCCGTTGGGGGGAGTGCTGTTGCAGTTGTTTGCGCAGTTTCTCTAACATAGGGCTTCCATTTGCTTTGTTCTCTTTTACCCAGCAGCGGTTATTGACGTCAAGTACGTTAAAGCCTTGCCCCATCAGCCGTAGAGAAAACGCGATGAATTTTTGTAGTCAGTGTGGTGAAAAAGTCCGTTTTGCTGTTCCTGAAGGCGATGACCGTTCGCGCTATTTATGCGATGCCTGTGGCACTATTCATTACCAGAACCCGCGTATTGTGGCGGGTACGTTGCCAGTGATTGACGATAAAATATTGCTGTGTAAACGAGCGATTTCTCCGCGTAAAGGGTATTGGACGCTACCCGCGGGTTATATGGAAAACGCCGAAACCACTCAGCAGGCCGCCGCACGCGAGACCTGGGAGGAGGCCGTTGCAGAGGTCAAGCTGGAGGGGTTATACACGCTTATTGATCTACCTCATATCAATCAAGTGTATATGATTTTCCGAGCAGAGCTTCTCGGTGGTTTTAGCGCAGGCCCTGAAAGCTTGGAAGTAGCGCTGTTCGAAGAGCATGAAATTCCTTGGGACGAGCTTGCTTTTCCAACGATTGAGCGCACGTTACAGCACTTTTATGAAGACCGTAAAAATGCCCACTACCCGCTGCACATCAGCTCAATTACCCCTGAAGATAGGGAGCGATATTTTGGCAGTGCCTAAGTTTTATTACTGTTTAGGCGTTGCTAGCAGGGTGATCTATTAAAGCCTTGTATTGCTGAATTACAGGTCGGCCAATTGCCAAACATCATAGGCCACCTCTTCATAGGGGTGGGCTAACTTCAATGCCGCAATCGCTGCCCGTATATACTCATCGCGGCAAACAAGCTCCACCTTCACTTCTTCGACAGTTTCAAGTGATCCTACGTGTCCAATATGGGGGTGCGCAGCCTCTAGCGGGCGGAACTGGCCGGTACCGCGGGTTTGAAAACAGCAGGCTTCATAATCACCAAGTCGGCCAGCGCCTGTCTCAAAGACCGCTTCTTTAACACTCTCGGCATCTTCAACGGGAACAAAAAAAGCAAGCTTGTACATAGTCATCTTTATCCTTATTAATAAACCATGGCGCAAGAGCCCTAGTGAAGGCGTTGTGCGACAATATTTCAAATTATAGGGCAGTGAGTGTGTCAATGGATAAGTTTGAGGTGAAGCTTGATCAGGCGGCCAGAGCCGCTTGGATGTCTTATGTCGGTGGTATGACTCAGGATGAAATTGCCAACCAGTTAGGGGTTTCTCGACCCGGTGTCCAGCGCCTGTTAGCGCTCGCAAGGCAAGAAGGGTTGGTAAAGGTCCATATTGACCATCCTATTTCTACCTGTATGACATTAGGCAGCGTGCTTCGCGATCATTTTGGCTTGGCATATTGCGATGTTGTGCCCGCCGATAGCCAGGCACCTGAAAATGCTGCGTATTATTTAGCTGTTGCAGGTGCTGAGCGGATGGCTCGTTTGGTGGAGCGCAGCGATCCATTAACGCTGTCTTTGGGGACTGGGCGCTCGGTTAGGGCTGCGGTAGAGGCTCTTAGCCGTATTGAGCGGCCCCAACATCGCTTTGTTTCTTTGGTGGGTAATGTTGCCAGGGATGGTTCGGCTAACCGCTACGACGCGGTCATGCTGCTGGCGGATAAAACGGGCGGCGAGCGCTTTTTACTACCTGCACCCGTGGTAGCGGAGTCGTTAGTCGAGAAAGAGGCCATGCTGACACAGCGCCTGTTTAAAGCGATTGCCGATGTGGCGAGAGAATCTGAAGCTGCCTTTATTGGGGTCGGCAGAATCGATCGGCAAGCCACGCTGTTTCAAGACCACTTCATCAGCGAAAGTGAGCTAGATGAGCTATTGAGCCTTAAAGCGGTAGGTGAGTTGCTGGGCTGGCCGCTTAACGATCAGGGAGAGGTGATTGATTGCTCAATAACACGGCGAGTGACCAGCTTGCCTCTAGAGCGGTTCGGTAAGCATCTTATGGTGGCAATAGCGGGTGGGCACGATAAAGCGCCCGCCATACGGGCAGCATTGCGAGGAGGCTGGTTAAAAGGATTGATAACGGATGAAATTGCGGCGAGACAAATCGTTAACACTATTGCTCAATGATTTATAGCGCAGTGCAACATGCAAATAGCTGAATGAATTAGCATAAAGTCTAAAAGAGTAGGCTTTGCTTTTTTTTGGCTTTCGTACGATCATTTGATCGACAGTTGATCAATTTGATCAAATTGACTGTGGTGCCAATAGCTACATTGCCAATAACCACAGTCCTTAATAACGACAGCCCTAATAACGACAGTTCCAGTAATCGCTGTGCCGATAAAAACAATACCAATATTTGCCAAGAGGAAAGCTGTATGCGTCTTGCCCGTCATTTACCCGTCACGACCCTAGCGGCCGCTATTGCGGTAGCTGGCCAAGCCCACGCTCAAACAGAAATCACCGTTGCCACGGTAAACAATAACGATATGGTCATCATGCAGAGCCTGACCGATGCCTTTGAGCAAGCGCACCCGGATATCACTCTGGACTGGGTCGTGCTTGAGGAGAATGTGCTGCGTCAGCGTATGACCACGGATATTGCCACCGGTGGCGGTCAGTTCGATGTGATGACTATCGGTACTTATGAAGTGCCCATCTGGGCAGAGCGTGGCTGGCTTGAGCCGCTGGAAAACTTGCCCGATGACTACAATGAAGATGATTTGCTGGCATCGGTACGCGATGGCCTAAGCCTAGATGGCACGCTGCACGCTCTGCCGTTCTATGCGGAAAGCTCCATGATGTACTACCGCACCGACCTGTTTGAGCAGGCTGGCATCGAGATGCCAGCGCAGCCAACCTGGGAGCAGGTGCGCGACTGGGCCGAGCAGTTACACGGTAGCGAAGAGAACCTGGCAGGTATTTGCTTGCGCGGTAAGCCGGGGTGGGGCGAGAACATGGCCTTTGTCTCGACGCTGGTGAACACCTTTGGCGGCCGCTGGTTTGATGAGCAGTGGAACCCGGAGCTTAACTCTGAGGCCTGGAACAATGCGCTTGCGTTCTATGTTGACCTGCTAAGCAACTACGGTCCGCCCGGTGCCAGCTCCAACGGCTTTAACGAAAACCTAGCGCTCTTTTCTCGTGGGAACTGCGCCATGTGGGTTGATGCCACCTCGGCAGCAGGCAAACTCTACGATGAAAACGAGTCTGACGTAGCAGGTACGCTAGGTTTTGCGCCAGCCCCAATCGCGGAAACCCCTAAAGGCTCTCATTGGCTGTGGTCCTGGGCGCTGGCGATTCCCGCTTCCTCAGAGCACAAAGAAGCAGCACAGCAATTCATTACCTGGGCGACTTCACAGGAGTACGTCGAGCTTGTTGGCGAAACGAACGGCTGGACCAGCGTACCGCCGGGGACTCGTGAATCCACCTACGCCAACGAGCAGTACGTTGATGCCGCGCCATTTGCTGATTTTGTGCTTAACGCCATACAAGAAGCTGATCCTACCGACTCCAGCCTAGAGCCAACCCCCTATGTCGGCGTTCAGTTTGTAGGTATTCCTGAGTTCCAGTCGATTGGTACGCAAGTGGGCCAAACGATTGCCGCCGCCCTGACCGGAGACACCTCAGTAGCTCAGGCGCTTGATAGCGCTCAGCGAGCCACAGAGCGCACCATGCAGCGGGCAGGCTACATCGAACGTTAATGCACTCTTACGTCTGCCCGGTTATGTGGGCAGGCGTATTTCAGTGGTTCTAGCAGGTCTGTTTTCTTGTAGGTGTTTCCATGAATAGAACACGTGCTTCTGGCCGAACGGTCGGTGGGCTAAGAACGCTTTCGCTTCAAGCGCCCGCGGTATCGCTGCTGCTGCTCTGGATGATCGTGCCCCTGGGCATGACGATCTGGTTCTCTTTTCAGCGCTATAACTTACTCATGCCAGGGATGACCGGCTTCGCCGGGCTGGAAAACTATGAATACTTGCTGACTGACCCTGCGTTATGGTCGGCGATGGGCACCACCCTATTACTGGTAGGGTCGGTACTGGTGGTTACCGTGGTGGGCGGCACGCTGCTCGCGGTGCTGTTCCAGCAAGAGTTTGCTGGGCGTGGCATCGCCCGCGTGCTGGCGATTTCTCCCTTCTTTGTCATGCCAACGGTGAGCGCGCTGGTATGGAAAAACATGATGATGCACCCCTCTAATGGGGTGTTAGCGTGGCTGGCGCAGTCGCTAGGGCTGCCTGCACTGGACTGGTTCTCATCGCTACCACTGACGTCCATCATCATTATTGTGTCGTGGCAGTGGCTGCCGTTTGCACTACTGATCCTGCTCACCGCCATGCAGTCGCTGGATGAAGACCAGGTGGAAGCAGCGCGCATGGATGGTGCTGGGCCACTGGCGATTTTCTTCTTCATTACGCTGCCGCACCTAAAGCGTGCCATCAGCGTGGTGATCATGATTGAAATGATCTTCTTGCTGACGATTTTTGCTGAGATTTTTGTCACCACCTCCGGCGGGCCGGGACTCGCGACCACTAACTTAGCCTATTTGATCTATATCCAAGCGCTACTGGATTTCGATGTGGGCTTGGCCTCAGCGGGTGGGGTGATCGCCATCATTCTCGCCAATATCGTCGCGATTTTCCTTGTCCGTATGGTCGCTAAGAACTTAGAAGACTAACCCCGGTGACAGGGCGTCTTGGGAGCATTTCAATGACACTTCATCGTAATAGCGTCGCGCCAGCTAACGCTCGCTCGTTGCCCATCAGGCAACTGGTCTTAACTCTAGTGGGCTGGTCGATTGCCCTGATTATCTTTTTTCCCATCCTGTGGATGGTGCTGACCGGATTTAAAACCGAAACGGCAGCGATTGCAGATCCAAGCTTTATCTTTTCCCCCACGCTTGAGAGCTATCAAGCCGTTCAGGCACGCTCGGGCTATGCGCGTTTTGCGCTAAACAGCGTCGTCGTGGCGTTTGGCTCGACTTTTTTAGCACTGCTGATTGCCATTCCATCGGCGTATGCCATGGCCTTTTTGCCGACTAAGCGCACCAAGGGCACGCTGCTCTGGATGCTGTCTACCAAAATGCTGCCACCTGTCGGTGTCTTGGTACCTATCTATTTGATTTTCCGAGATGTGGGGTTGTTGGATACCCGTACCGGGCTAATCATTATTTACACCCTGATGAATCTGCCCATCGTGGTATGGATGCTCTACACCTTCTTCAAGGATATGCCCAAAGACATTCTGGAAGCTGGCAGGATGGACGGCGCGTCCACTCTGCAGGAGGTGTTTTTCCTGCTGCTGCCGCTAACGTTGCCGGGCATCGCCTCTACCGGGCTGCTTTCAGTGATTTTGAGCTGGAACGAAGCGTTCTGGAGTCTCAACTTGACCTCGTCGAAAGCGGCACCGCTGACCGCTTATATTGCCTCGTTCTCAAGCCCTGAAGGGCTATTCTGGGCCAAGCTTTCAGCGGCTTCCACCATGGCAATCGCCCCCATCCTGATCCTCGGCTGGATGACCCAAAAACAAATGGTGCGCGGCCTGACCTTTGGCGCCGTCAAGTAAAGGAGTTCCCCATGGCAACCTTACAACTGAAGAACATTATCAAACAGTTTGGCGACACCAAGGTCATCAAAGGCATTGATCTCGAGGTGAACGACCGCGAGTTCGTGGTGTTTGTTGGCCCTTCGGGCTGTGGTAAATCCACGCTGATGCGCATGATCGCGGGCTTGGAGAGTGCAAGCGACGGCGACATTCTGATCGATGGTAAGCGAATAAACGATGTGGGCCCCGCCGACCGGGGCTTGGCCATGGTATTCCAGAGTTATGCGCTATACCCGCACATGACGGTTGAGGGCAACATGGGCTTCAGCATGCGCCTGGCTGGAGTACCCAAAGAGGAGCGCCGCGCCAAAGTATTGGAGGCGGCCAAAATTCTGCAGCTGGAGCCGCTATTAGATCGTAAGCCTAAAGCGCTCTCCGGTGGACAACGCCAACGGGTGGCGATTGGCCGGGCGATTGTGCGTAACCCTAGTATCTTTCTGTTTGACGAGCCGCTCTCCAATTTGGATGCGGCGTTGCGGGTGCAGATGCGCATTGAGCTGGCACGGCTGCATGAAGAACTAGATGCCACGATGATTTACGTCACCCACGATCAGATAGAAGCCATGACCATGGCCGATAAAATCGTTGTGCTACACGATGGCGTGGTGGAGCAGGTGGGCTCGCCAATGGCGCTCTACCACCATCCGCGCAATCGCTTTGTGGCAGGCTTTATTGGCTCACCGAAGATGAATTTTCTACCGGTGACGTTGACCGACGTAACGCCTGAAGGCGTAGCGATTCGTCTGCCCGGCGGCGGTGAGCGCAGTGTGCCGGTCGACGGTGGGCACCTGGATGCTAACGCCACCCTTGAGCTGGGTGTTCGCCCAGAACACTTGGTCCTTGATGAGCAGGGGCCGCTGAGTGGGCAGATAAAAGTGCTTGAGCGCCTCGGAGGTCAAACCTCGCTCTACGTTCAAATGGATGATGAGCTGATCACTATTATGGCTGATGGTGACGTTGCCTACCGAGTCAACGATAGCGTGCGTTTTGGTTTTGCCCCCGAGCGCGCCCATCTGTTTGACGCAAGCGGGCTAGCCCTACCTAGCCTGCAGCAGCACCCGCTAGCAAGCCTGACCCGACAAGATAATCGCGCGGCTACGGAATCAGCCTCTCCGGGGGAGCAGGTATGAAAGTGCTGATTTTTGATTGTGATGGCGTTCTGGTGGATAGCGAAGCACTCGCTGAAGAGACTCTGGAAACCCACCTTGGGCAGTGGCTACCGGATCTGGATATCCCGACACTACTTAGCCAAGCCCTGGGTATGACGACGGCCAATATCCTCCAGCACCTGGAACAGTTAAGCCGTCACTTGCTGCCGCCCGATGCCGCTGAGCTGGTTGATAGCGCCATTGAGGCGCGCTTGGCGAGGGAATTAACCGCCATTGCAGGGGTGCATGCCGCCGTCAGCGGGATCGACTTACCTAAGGCCGTGGTGTCGAACAGCCGCCGTTGTCGCGTACTGGCATCGCTCGCCACTACCCAACTGGACGGCGCGCTGGGCGATGTGCCGATTTTTACCGCTGAGCAGGTCGAAAACCCCAAACCGGACCCCGCTATTTATCACTTAGCGGCCAGTTCTCTTGGCTGCTCACCCAGCCGCTGTCTGGTGGTAGAAGATAGCGTGGCAGGGGTAACCGCTGCTTATGCTGCAGGCATGCGAGTGATTGGTTTTGTGGGGGCGAGTCATATAGATGAACAACAGTCCTCACGGCTACTGGCGGCGGGCGCTTGGCGAATTTTGCCCCATATGCGCGGACTTCACGCTTTAGTAGACGAGTGGCAATCCCATTTGCAAGGACAAGATAACAATGAAACTGCTCAATAAACGCGCCGTCATCACGGGTGGTGCCCGGGGTATCGGTTTAGCCATTGCTCAGCGCTATCTCGCCGAAGGGGCGAAGGTCATTGTGGCCGACATCGATGCCCATGCCATTGACGATGCGCTCGCCACGCTGCAACAAGACGCTGGCGCCGAGCGCGTGATGGGTGTCGTGTTGAACGTGTGCGACCAAGCCTCGATCAACGCCATGGTGGCGAGCGTTACCGAGCGATTTGGCGGGATCGATATTTTAGTCAATAACGCCGCGGTGTTTGATATGGCACCGGTGCTCGAGGTGACAGAGGCCAGTTTTGACAAGCAGTTTGCGGTGAATACCAAGGGGCTATTTTTTACCCTACAGACAGTGGCTCGCGCCATGGTGGCACAAGGCCAAGGAGGTAAAATTATTAATATGTCGTCTCAGGCAGGCCGACGGGGCGAGCCACTCGTCAGCGTTTACTGTGCGAGTAAAGCCGCTGTGATTAGCCTGACCCAGTCCTGCGGGCTGGATTTGATCAAGCACCGTATTAACGTGAACGGCATTGCACCGGGGGTAGTGGATACGCCGATGTGGGAAGAAGTCGATGCACTGTTTGCACGCTATGAGAACCGACCGCTGGGCGAGAAAAAGCGTTTGGTGGGCGAGTCTGTACCCTTTGGGCGTATGGGATTGCCGGAAGACCACACGGGGGCCGCCGTGTTTCTTGCTAGTCAGGATAGTGACTATGTCGTTGCCCAGACGCTCAACGTCGATGGTGGCAACTGGATGAGTTGATACGCCTATGACCCCTGATCTTGTTTCGTTAAGCCACCAACTGTTGGATGCCGCCGAAGGCAAAGCACGTTTTATGGTTGCCCTGGCGGGCCCACCTGGAGCAGGCAAGTCTTATCGCAGCGCGCTGTTATGCGATGCCATTAATCAGCAGCGGCCGGGGCAGGCAGCCGTGGTGCCGATGGATGGCTACCACTTCGATAACGCCGTGCTAGGTGATGAGCAACTGCCAGTGAAAGGCGCGCCGCACACGTTCGATGTTGATGGCTTACACCATGACTTAGTGCGCATTCGTCGCGCCGACCAATCGGTAGCGGTGCCGGTGTTTGACCGGCCGCTGGATCTCGCTCGAGCTGCAGGGCGGTTGATTACTCCAGCGCAGCGCATTGTGATTGTGGAAGGCAATTACCTGCTGTTGGATCAAGAGCCCTGGCGGGCGCTGTACAAGCTGTTCGATTGGACGCTGTTTATCGATGTGGACGATGCCGTACTGGTTGAGCGATTGGTGAATCGCTGGCTGTGCATGGGCCAAGATCATATCGGCGCTCTCGAGCGCGCTCATCAAAAAGACATGCTTAACGCTGAACTTGTAAAAAGCGGCAGCGTGCCAGCTGACCAGCGCTGGCGCTAGGGCGCGGCGTGGCTAACAAATGACCCGGAGAGTGACGATGACCCAGCTTAATAATCACAACATGGGTGCCCTCAGCGCGGCGGTTGAGACGCCTACTTATGATCGGCAGGCCGTGACGCCAGGCATCGTGCATATTGGCGTCGGTGGTTTTCATCGTGCCCATCAGGCGATGTACCTGGATGCGCTAATGAACCAGGGGGAGGCGCTTGAATGGGGCATTGTGGGAGTGGGAGTAATGCCCGGCGATAAGCGTATGCAGCAGGCCCTTGCTGCGCAAGACTACCTCTATACGCTCGTGGTGAAACACCCCGACGGCGAGTATCAGCCCCGTGTGATCGGCAGTATGGTGGATTACCTGTTTGCGCCAGAAGACCCCGAAGCGGTGATCGAAAAAATGGCCGATCCTACCATCAAGATTGTGTCGCTCACCGTGACGGAAGGTGGCTACAACTTCCATCCGGTGACTGGAGAGTTCAATCTGGATTCTCCACAGGTGCGTGATGATCTCGCTCACCCAGAGCAACCGTCCACCAGCTTTGGCTTAGTGGTGGAAGCCCTAGTTCGTCGTCGTGCACGGGGCATTGCACCTTTTACGGT
Source organism: Halomonas sp. KG2 (assembly GCA_030440445.1). Lineage (NCBI taxonomy): Bacteria > Pseudomonadati > Pseudomonadota > Gammaproteobacteria > Oceanospirillales > Halomonadaceae > Halomonas > Halomonas sp. KG2. Next base: position 1,226,513 of record CP098528.1, read on the forward strand.
GATGTCCTGCGACAATATTCAAGGTAACGGTGACGTGGCCAAACGCATGTTCAGTGCCTACGCCCGTGCTCGCAGCGCAGGGCTTGGCGACTGGCTAACTGCCGAAGTGGCGTTTCCCAATGCCATGGTGGATCGTATCACGCCAGTGACAGCGCCCACGGATATTGAAGAGCTGGCCCAGCGGTTTGATGTTGAGGATGCCTGGCCAGTGGTATGCGAGCCCTTCAGCCAATGGGTGCTCGAAGATCACTTTCCCCTGGGGCGCCCGGCGCTTGAGAAAGTAGGCGTTCAACTTGTCGATGATGTAGAGCCTTATGAGCTGATGAAGCTGCGCCTGCTCAATGCCAGCCATCAGGCACTCGCTTACTTTGGCTACTTGGCAGGCTACCGCTACGCCCATGAAGTGTGCCAAGACCCGCTGTTTGTCGAGTTTTTGCTGGGCTATATGCGTGAAGAGGGCACGCCTACGCTGGCGCCAGTACCAGGGGTTGATTTAGAAACCTATCGGCTGACCCTGATTGAACGCTTCGCCAACCCGCAAATTAAAGACACTCTGGCACGGCTATGTGCTGAAAGCTCTGATCGCATTCCCAAATGGCTCGTGCCGGTGATTCGCCAGCAACTTTCTCAGGGGGGGGAGATTGAACGTAGCGCCGCCGTGGTCGCCAGCTGGGCACGTTACGCTGAAGGCGTCGATGAGCAGGGAGAGGCTATCGATATTGTGGACCGTCTGCGTGAGCCATTGATGACGATTGCCACTAACAACCGCACGTACCCCGCTGCGTTTGTCGAGAACCGCGAGCTGTTTGGTGACTTGGCTGATCAGCCTCGCTTTCTAAACGCTTACCTAAAGACATTGACGTCACTGCATGAACGGGGAGCACGGGCTACTCTTGAGACTCTGGTCGCGTCCAAAGGAATGTTGTGATGTATATCGGGGTAGATTGCGGTACGCAGAGTACCAAAGTCGTGGTGGTAGATGTGGAGCGTGGCGTCATCCTGGGTGAAGGCAGTCGTCCTCATAGCCTAGACGAGGGAGAGCATGGCCGCCGAGAGCAGGCGCCAGCAGAGTGGCTAGCAGCGCTCAAAGGGGCTTTTTTTCAAGCGCTTGAGCGTGCTGGCATTGATGCCAAGCAGGTGCGGGGGATTGGCGTTTCCGGACAGCAGCACGGCATGGTGGCACTGGATGCGGATGGTGTGCCGGTGTATCCCGCCAAACTGTGGTGCGATACCGAAACCAGTGCTCAAAACAGCGATTTAGTCGACCGACTAGGCGGTGAAGCGGGCTGTCTGGAGAAGCTGGGTCTGGTGTTACAAACTGGTTATACCGCGTCTAAAGTGGCGTGGCTGCGGGAGCAACACCCTGACGCCTACCGGCGTATAGCCACTCTGCTACTGCCCCACGACTACCTCAACTTCTGGCTGACCGGTGAGCGGGTCACTGAAGCGGGGGATGCCTCGGGCACCGGTTATTTCGATACCCGTGCCCAATGCTGGCAGAAAGAGGTATTTGCAGCCATTGCGCCGGAGCTTGACCCAGGCCGTGTGTTGCCTCGTCTTATCCAGGCGCACGAGCCAGCAGGGCGAGTGCGCCCGCTAGTGGCGCAAGAGTTGGGGCTTCATGATGATGTGGTGGTGTCTTCTGGCGGCGGCGACAACATGCTGGGCGCAATTGGCACCGGTAATATTACTCAGGGGCTGGTGACGCTTAGTTTAGGGACCTCCGGCACGGTGTGCGCTTATTCACCTAATTCGGTGGTGTGCGACAGCGCTATGGTGGCCAACTTCTGTGCCAGTCACGGTGGCTGGCTGCCGTTAATCTGCACTATGAACGTTACCTCTGCGACTACCCGCGTGCGTGAGCTGTTTGGACTGGATTTAGCTACCTTCAGTGAGCAGGTGGCAAGCGCCCCGATTGGGGCCGACGGAGTGGTTGTATTGCCGTTTTTTAACGGCGAACGGGTACCGATGCTGCCCAATGCGACTGGTGATTTTCTTGGTTTGACCAGCCTTAATATGACTCAAGCTAACCTCTGCCGAGGGGTGATGGAAGGCGCTACCTTTGGCCTGCGCTATGGCTTGGAACTATTAGGTGATCTAGCTGACGGCACCAGCCAGATTAGGCTGATTGGCGGCGGTGCCAAGAGCCCAGTCTGGCGGCAAATGGTGGCTGACATTACTAATACCCAGGTAATCTGCCCAGAGATTACCGATGCCGCCGCGTTAGGGGCGGCCATTCAAGCGGCTTGGTGCGACTTACATCAGGAGGGGGTGACCCTGGCATCGCTCTGTGAGCGCTTGGTGCACCTGGATGCCACTTCCCTTGCCGACCCTGATGCTGAGCGTGTTTCTGCTTATGAGGTGATTTATCAGCGTTATCGCGAGGCGCTTGCTCAGCGTCATAACGTTTAATAATGCGGATTGCCTAGAAAGATATTGCTTTGCCTTGTACCGTTTAAGGAGAGATACGGAGAGTACACGCGCCTTGAGCGGAGAGAGTCATGGATGCCATTTTGCGCGATCTGCTGGATACGCTGGGATTAATCCCCACTGATAAGCTTCAGCCACTCAGTGGTGGTGATATAGCGGCTGTTTACGCCTTGACGACCCGCCAAGGGCAAGTCGTTATCAAACACGACGATTCCGCGCGGTTGCTTGGCGAAGCAGAAGGGCTTCGCGCGCTCAAAGGGGCGGGCACTTCATTAGTGATACCTGAGGTGCTGGGAGAGTCGCTGGGGTGGCTGGTGATAGAGTCACTCGATACCCAACCCGCAAATACCCAAAGTAGCGTCGCTTTAGGCGAAGGGCTGCGTGAGTTGCATGGTGTGATAGGTGATGCCCATGGCTGGCATCAGGACAATGCGTGTGGGCGTACGCCCCAACCCAACCCCCCACTGGCAGATGGCCGTGCGTTTCAGCGCGAACGGCGTCTACTGCCTCTTACTCAAGCTTGTTATCAGCAGGGCCTGCTGGATGGCACGTTGCGCCGCCGTGTTGAACACCAAGCAGAGCAACTAGAAACATGGCTGCCAGATTCGTCTGCCAGCCTTATTCATGGTGACCTATGGTCGGGCAATGTGCTGACAACCACTAGAGGACCGGCACTGATCGACCCTGCTGTTTACCGCCATTATCCCGATGTTGATTTGGCCATGCTGACCCTGTTTGGATCGCCTGACGCACCTTTTTTTGATGCTTACTGGAACGGCGATAAGCCAATCGACTGGCCAAGACGCGAAGCCCTGTTTCAGCTTTATCCATTGCTTAACCATCTGCTGTTATTTGGTTCAGGGTATCGCAGTGCCGTTGAACGCTGCGTGGCAGTGTTGGAAGCTTTTGAGAGTTAATGGGGCAGCGTTTGGCGGAGCAATAGTGGTGATGGTGCTGATTTTCTCGCTTTATTAGCTAGCTGTTTGGATTGCCAATCACTGCCGCATGTTGTTGAGAGACTCAAGCGCTCACTTTAATTAGCGTTTTATTACATTAGCTGTAACATGGTTCACTTAAGATTCGAGTGGGTAAAGGAGCGCTAAAAAGCTGCAAGCTCATGGAGCTTTGGACTAAGGTAATAGAGAGTCTTGTGTAGTGCGGTTATCTATACGTGACGCTGTTCATATATTTAGGTTAAGTTCAAGCCTAGCATACATACATGAATGTAACTATAATGCCACCTTTCAGAATGGCTATCATTATCGCCACCCTACGTTGACACCTAGAGGCAATCCCATGCGACTGGCACACTGGGCAGTCAATGCCCCTTTTCGTCCCCTGCTATTAGCAGTGCTGACATCTTCTTTCGTCCTGCCCGCTCAAGCGGCAGATTTAGTCAATATCACTCGCGATGCGCTTAATAACAACGCTGCCTTGGCCTCTGCACGTGCTGAATTTTCAAGTGTTGAAGCGGCAAGCGATGTGGCAAGTGGCGCGCTGTTGCCTCAGGTAAATGCCTCCGGCAATGTCGTCCATAACCAGCAGTACGAAAGCCAGTCCTCCTCTAGAGTGGGGCAGAGCGCTGGTGCCGGTTCTAATGCGGCGGGTGTCAGCGATGATCGCTACAACACCGCGTCATTAACACTTGAGGCGACCCAGGCACTCTTCAATGCTGTCACACGTGAGGAAGTGAATCAGGCTGAACGTCAGATTGATCAACAAGTGTACTTATTGGCCGCCACTGAGCAGCAGTTGCTGATTGATGTCGCGAGCGCTTATTTCGATATTTTGCGTGCCCACGAAGTGCTCGAGGCGCGTTTAGCTCAAGAACGTGCGATTGGCCGCCAGCTTGAGCAGGCTCGAGAGCAGTTTGAAGTAGGTCTCATTGCTATCACTGAAGTAGAGGAAGCACGGGCGAGCTTTGATCAATCCCGCGCTGATCGCATAGCAGCAGAGAGTAATCTTCAGGTGGCATTTGAGGTGCTTGAACAACTGACGGGGCAGCGTTACGCCAGTATCGACGCGCTGGGCGACAGTATGCCGATTGCTCTGCCAACTCCCACGGATCGTAACTATTGGGTAGAGCAAGCCATTGAGCGTAACCCGCAGGTATTAGCGCAGCAGGCAGGCATTGAGCTTTCCCGCGTAGGCGTCGAACTGGCGCGTGCCGGGCGTATGCCGACTGTTCAGGCATTTGCTAACTACCAGTACTCGGATAGCGATAGTGATTTGGTAAGTGGCTACAACACGTCAAGCCAAGTGGGCGTCTCGGCGAACTTACCTATTTATACCGGTGGCAGCACCAGCGCCCGTATTCGCCAAGGTACCTTCCAGCTTGAAAGTAGCCAATACGACTTTGAGTCCCAACGCCGCACTACTATCCAACAAGTGCGTTCGCTCTATACCCAGGTTAGCAACAACGTCGATACCGTTGAGGCTCGTCAGCAGGCCATCGTCTCTAACCGTAGTGCTTTAGAAGCTACCCGTGCCGGTTATGAAGTAGGCACACGTAATATCGTGGACGTGTTGAATGCTGAACAAAGCCTCTATAACGCTATCGCCAACTATGCCGAAGCGCGTTATGACTATGTGGTCAATTTGCTCTCACTGCGTCAGCAGGCGGGCCTGTTAGACGTTGAGGCGATTGAAGAAGTCAATGCGTGGCTAACGGGAGATGAGGTGAACTTCACTCTGCCTGAGGGTGGCGACCCCGACGCCTACCAGCGGGCTATGGATATTGGCGCTCCACCCACGCCGGGTGCGTAAGCTAGCGAGTTGTTAGTTTTCTAACACTTTAACCAACCACTTGCTGTGCTGCTATCCGTCAATGTTGCAAAGATTAATGGGAAACCAACGTATGAAGAAAACGATTCACTCAGGTAGAGCGAGTGTAGTGACGCTGATAGCTGCATTGGCGCTAGCCGCATGCGGCCAGGAGCAGCCTCAGCAACAGCAGGCTGGGCAGCAGGAAGCTCCGCCCCACGCAGTAGAAGTAGTTGAAATAGCCCGCCAGGATATTCCTCTGAATAAATCCTACCCATCACTGCTGCGCAGCGACAGTGAAGTCACGCTTGTGGCACGGGTGAACGGGTTTCTTGAAGAGCGTCACTTTGAGCCAGGGCAACTGGTAGAGCAGGGGGATCGGCTCTATACCATCGAGCCAGATCTCTACCAAGCTACCGTTAACCAACGTGAGGCTGACTTGCAAAGTGCGCGTGCTGAACTGGCTCGTGCCCAGCGTGATGCGCAGCGTTTCGAGCAGTTGCTAAGCCAAAACTCGGTCAGTCGCCAGCAGTATGACCAAGCACTAGCTGACCAGCGCGTTGCCCAAGCAAGTGTCGCCCAAGCAGACGCTGCGTTAACCAGTGCTAACCTTGATTTAGGCTATTCAAACGTCACCGCACCTGTGTCTGGCATGATCAGTTTAAGCCAGGTCAACGTTGGTAATTTGGTAACACCAGGAACTGAGTTAGCCACTATTACGCCGCTTGATCCTCTTGAAGTACGTTTTCAGCTACCTCAGCGAGATGCTTTTGAGTTGCGTCGACAGCTGGGCGAGAGTGGTAACGCATCAGACATTAGCGCGCGTTTGAGTGTGCCAGGACAGTATGGTGACGACAGCGCTGAGCTGGAAGGACGTTTGAACTTCCTGGGTTCTCGTGTGGATAGCGGCACCAGTACGGTGCAGGCGTCAGCAACGTTCGCAAACCCTGATGGCGCGGTATTGCCTGGTCAGTTTGTACGGGTTCGTGTTGAAGGCTTGAAGCGTTTTGATGTACTGGCCGTACCAGAAATTGCCGTTACTCAAGGGTTAATGGGACCGCGGGTCTTTATTGTCGATGATGAAAATAAAGCGCGCGAGCGCACAGTTCAACTCGGCGAAGTGGCTGGCCCATGGCAAATCATTCATGATGGCCTTACTGCTGGAGAGCGTGTCATCGTAGGCGACCCCGCTGGCCTGGAGCCAGGAATGCTAATTGACCCCCAGCCATTTGAAGGTAACGCTGCCGATATCGTCGCAGAAGCTGAGCAGCAAGACGCCCAGCAAGAAACCGCGCAGGCAGAAGCAATGCAGGGTGGGGCGGCTGACGCACAGCCCGCAGAAGGGGAAGAGGGCGCGCAATAATGAACTTTTCCAACTTCTTTATCAGCCGACCGATTTTCGCCACCGTTTTGGCGATTATCTTGACGCTGGTAGGTACGATGGCGATGCGAATACTGCCGATAGAGCAGTATCCCAGCGTTGTACCTCCCACCGTGTCCGTTCAGGCTCAGTTCCCCGGGGCGGATGCTGAGACGGTTGCGCAAACCGTCGCGGCACCGCTTGCTGAGGCCATCAATGGTGTTGAGGACATGCTATATATGACCTCAAACAGCGCTGATAATGGTCTTATGAGCCTGAGTGTTGCGTTTAACATTGGCACTGATGGTGATATCAACACCATCAATGTCAATAACCGAGTGCAGGGCGCGCTTTCGCAGCTACCTGAGGCGGTTCAGTCTCAAGGGGTGACGGTTGAGTTACGCTCTGACTCTATTTTGATGCTTGTTGCCTTGACGTCTCCTAGCGGTGACTACAACAAAATCTACATGCAAAACTACGCCACGCTGAATATCTTGGATGAGCTACGCCAAGTGCCAGGCGTCGGCAATGCCGAAGTGTTAGGCGGCGGTGAGTTTGCGATGCGGGTGTGGATGGACCCTGACAAGCTGGCTCAGTATGACCTCACGCCCAGTGAGGTAGCTAGCGCTATTCGCGCGCAGAATACCGAAATTCCCGCAGGTAACTTAGCGGCAACACCGCAAAGCGAACCGCGTGCTTATACCTATACGATTACCGCCGGTGGGCGCTTATCGGGAACCGATGATTTCCGTAATATTTACCTGCGTACGAATCCTGACGGCTCTTCACTGCGCCTTGCGGACGTAGCACGTATTGAACTAGGCGCTTCGTTCTATGGTGTTGATGCACGCTTAAACGGCGCCACAATGACGCCGATCATCATCAACCAGCAGCCGGGTGCAAACGCACTGGAAACCGCTGAAGCAGTGCGGGCCACGATGGAAGAACTATCGGGGCGTTTTCCACCCGGGCTTGACTATGTAACGCCTTATGACACCACGCTCTTTATCGATGCTTCGGTAGAAACCGTTCTGCATACGTTTATTGAAGCGTTCCTGATCGTTATCGTGATTCTGTTCATCTTCTTGCAGAACTGGCGCTTTACGGTCATTGCCATGTCGGTCGTGCCGGTCTCGGTTATCGGTACCTTTGCTGGTTTTTACTTGTTTGGTTTCTCTATTAACCTGTTAACGCTGTTTGCCTTGGTGCTGTCGATAGGCATCGTGGTGGATGATGCGATTCTAGTGGTGGAGAACGTTGAGCGGGTATTGAGCGAAGAGGACGATATTACGGTTCGTGACGCCACGATCCGCGCGATGAAAGAGGTGGGTGGCCCGGTTATTGCCACCTCGCTGATTATGGCGGCGGTGTTTGTACCCGTGGCGTTCCTGGGCGGTTTTACCGGCCAGATTTATCAGCAGTTTGCGATTACCGTGGCAATATCGGTGGCGCTATCGGCGCTGATGGCACTGACGTTCACTCCTGCGCTGTCGGCCATCTTCATCAAGCATGACCTGCATAAAACGAAACAGTCCGCGTTTAAGCGTGCCATTACCACACCGCTGCGCCTGTTTGACCGCCTCTTCGCTGGCTTTACCGCCGTTTATATGTGGTTTGTGAAAAAGCTGGTGCGTTTCTGGGTGTTGGCGCTAGCGCTGACTGTGGCAGTGGGGGCCGGTTCTTACTGGCTCTATGCAAATACGCCTTCCACACTGGTGCCGGAAACTGACCAAGGTATCGTGCTGGTTAGCGTTTCATTGCCCGATGCTGCGTCGCTTAGCCGAACCCAAGCCTATATGAATGAGCTTAGCTCTCAGATAGAAGCCATTCCGGGCGTTGAGTACTCCTCTGCTGTGGCGGGATACGACATTCTGTCGAGTGCGGTCAATACTGCACGGGGCATTATGTTTATCAATATGAAAACCTGGGCAGAACGTGACTTAACGGCTAATGAGTTGGTTGGCCGTATTATGCAGTTAGGGGCGAGTATTGATGGTGGTTCGGCGATGGCGTTTAACGTACCGCCGATCATGGGGCTTTCAACCACGGGTGGTTTCACCGGTTATTTGCAATCTTTTGAAGGCGCGTCACCTCGTGAGTTGTATCAAGCGTCATTGCAAATTATGCAGGCCGCTAACCAGCATCCTGCATTAAGCCGCGTTTTTACAACGTTTAACGTCAATGTGCCGTCTTACCGTGCGGAAATAGATCAGCAAAAAGCGCTGAGCTATGGGGTCGCCCTTGAGAATATCAACTCGGCGCTAGCCAATACCTTCGGTAATGGTTTTGTTAACTTCTTTAGCTACCAAAACCGTAACTTCCAGGTCTATTTACAGAATGAAGATAAATTCCGTAAAACGCCCGATGATGTAAGTAGCGTTTATGTACGTGGTGGCAATGGTGAGCGCATTCCTCTTTCTGAGTTTGTAACGCTCGAACGCCAAACGGGTCCGTCTGTGGTTTCTCGCTTCGGTGTTTATGCGGGGGCTCAGTTCCAGGGTAATCCAGCGCCAGGCTACAGCTCTACACAGGCTATTGCGGCGATGGAGGAAGTGGTTCAGGAAACATTGGGCCAAAACTGGGGAATGGGCTGGACGGGGACTGCCTACCAAGAGTCTAACCTTGGCAATACTGCTTTACTTGCCATTGTGTTTGGTATTTTGATGGTGTTCTTGATACTGGCGGCACAGTATGAGAGTTGGTCGCTACCACTGGCGGTACTTACCGCCACGCCGTTTGCCTTTTTGGGCGGCGTGGGTGGTATTGCGTTGCGTGGTCTGGATACCAGTGTCTATGTCCAGATTGGTATGCTGGTGGTGGTTGGCTTGGCCGCTAAGAACGCGATCCTTATCGTTGAGTTTGCCGAGTTGCAGCGCAAAGAGCATGGTAAATCGATTCGTGAAGCAGCGATTACCGCCGCGGAGCTTCGTTTCCGTCCTATCGTTATGACCTCACTTGCCTTTATCTTTGGTACCTTGCCATTGGCACTGGCTTCTGGCGCGAGCGATGTGAGCAGCCACCACATAGGTACCACCGTTGCGGTCGGTATGGCGTCTGTTGCCGTGCTGGGAAGCCTGTTTATTCCAAGCTTCTACGCAATGATTGCCACGGTGTCTGATTGGCTCTATCGGAAACGCCACCCTGACCGGGATGGTAACAACGAGTCGACAGCGCTAGGTCACGACCAAGCGTAACGCTGTTTAGCGATTGGCTAGCGGGCACCATGTTTTCATGGTGCCCGTTTTTTTTACAAACTTGATCAAGAGCAATTAGAGAACCGCATAAACGCGTAAGGTGGTCTACGCTAAAAGAGACCCTGTTTTTAGCTTGTGCTAATAAATATAACGTCAAGCGAAAACATCACCAGGCTTTGTCTGGAGGAGAACACGCCATGATGCAATCACTTGTTTCCGCTTTACTGCAATTTCCAACGATTGTCTTTACCTTCTTGTTGGCTTTGATAGCGCTCTACTGGCTGCTGGTGTTAATCAGACTTGCGCCGCTGGAGTTATTTGAGCGCGATAGCCTGCGCGACGATCATATGGCCAGCACACTGGTGTCTTTAGGCTTTGCAGGTGTGCCTGCTACGCTTGCGTTAAGTGTTTTGGTGCTTTTCGCGGGTGCCATTTCGCTGGCTATTGAGCTACTAGCCCTCCGCTGGTTATCGCTGGGTATGTTGAGGGTGCCTGTCGGCGTGCTCGTGCTGTGGATCTCATTTGCAGTGGCATCGCCGATTGCGGCAGCCGTGTGCCATTCATTACAACGCGCGCTTCATCGCTATCAGCCATTCAATCGCCGCTGTTTATTGGGCGCTACGGTCGTTGTCTCAGAACGCCAAAATGATGAATACGCATCTGCTCAGCTGGAAAATGAACCCAGCAGCGCCGTCAAATTGCATTGCAAAGCGGGGGACTGCCCGCAAGCTGGCGAGCGCCGAGTGCTTGTGAAATATCTTGCCAACGAAGGCGCGTACCGCAGTGTGCTAGAGCAACAGTATCTTGATACGCGCGTCCGCGTGAATAAGCTGCGCTTGCACCGCAAGCACCATTCAAACGGCTATTCCACCTAGCAGGTGTTGTTTAGCCCAAGTATTGTCTAGCCAAATAGGCGTCGCCACTGCTTAACGAGCCACTGGCCAACAGGGTGCGAAGTGGCGGTGACGCTTGTTGGTTTGCTACGGGGGAAGGCGCTGAGTGGTGTGTCGAGAAACTGACGGAGCGGTGTTACTTGCTCGGGTTGATTCAGCATAGGAGCATGGCCACAGCCTGGGGCGGTGAAAGTGACTAAGCCGGGTTGCACCTCTTTCATGCGTGGCAGCGTTTCGGCATCCAGTAACGTTGATTCGGCACCTCGAATTACCATCACAGGGCAGTCAATATTTTCCCAATCTGCCCATGTGTCTCGCGGTGTGTCATGGATGAATTGCTCGCCAATACGAGGGTCGAAGTGATAGGTCCAGCTACCATCAGGGAGGCGTCGTGCGCTTCCCAATGCCAGTGCTCGCCATTCATCATCGGTGGTAATTCCAAAGCTTGCGTAGTGCTGTGTCAGCTCTTTTTGTAGGTCTACAAAGCTCGTAAAGCGGTGGGTTAGGCTGAAATAACTGGAGAGCGCGATTAGGCCGTCTTTATTCAACTCAGGCCCAACATCGTTCAGAATAAGCCTAGAAATCCGATGTTGATGTGTTTTGTCAGCAGCCAGCAGCATGCCTAATAGCCCGCCCATGGAAGTGCCCAGCCAGTCGACCTGCTTTAATTGAAAATGATCTAGCACGCCTATCGCCACGGTCATGTAGTGGCTGTAGAGATAATCGTGGGCAGGAAACAGTGACCAGCTGGAAAGGCCACGACCAGGTGTATCTGGTGCAAGAATGCGCCATTCGCTGCCCAGCTGATGGGCTAGGGCTTCGAAATCACCGCCGTGGCGCGCAAGACCATGCCATGCTATCAGCGTGCGGGGTGCGTTGGGATTCCAAATGCGCACAGCGATATCAAGCTCGCGGATACGAACAAATTCAAGAGCATCCATAAAATTATCCTATGCTGACAATTTGCTCAGTATAGGTGTATTGCTGCATTGCAGCGAGATGGTTAACGCTTCATCATGGTGATTAATGTATCGATGAGTTCACCGCCGCGTTCGCACAACGAAAAAGACTCTGGATTTCGCAACCAATCATGAAATAAGCCCCCCAGTGCCGCTTGCATAAGCCGCGTTGCCACCTCAGGGGTTAAATCATCGCGTAGCAATTGCTGCTGTTGGGCCAATTGAAATACCGACAGCATTTCATCAAAACACTCGTCTGCGATCTCGTCTTGCATTTGAATCGGGTTAATATCGCTAAAGAATTCACAGCGGTGTAAAAGAATCGATAAAATTCGCTGATGGGATGGCTGTTCCATGCGGTTTAAGCCGGCATAGCAGGCAAGTTGTATAGCCGTTAGTGGTGAGATGGTCGGGTCGGCGTTATTTACCTCTTCCATTAGCGACTGGAAGGGCATACGCACACGCTCCACTAGCGCCATAAAAAGGTCGCCTTTATTTTTAAAATGCCAATAAACAGCACCGCGCGTCAGGTCGGCGTGACGAGCAATTTGCTCCAGCGATGTGCGAGCTACGCCTTTTGCGAAAAACACCTCTTCAGCCGCATCCAACAGCGCCTCGCGAGTTGCAGCAGCCTCCGCTTTGGTTTTTCTTGCCATATAAAAACGTAACCTCAGTAATTGACACGTGATAAGCCCATTTTATCTTATGTGCATCAATTTTTACATTCAAAACTGTATGGTTAATTGCTTTAGCTCATAACGTGGATTAACAAATTCGTCATTTGCCAGTAAAAAGCGTATAAGATTTATTTAGAAACGCTGTTTTGAAACGAAACCGTTATTGTACGCTATAGGACTCTCAGCATGGCGCGAGCACCTTTTACCCTGGCTGGGCGCACTGTAATGCCTGGCCAACGCTTACAAATTGATGTGCCTGTGGCACGCCTGTATACCCACACGCAGCTGCATATTCCGGTCGAAGTCGTGCATGGGCGTAAAGATGGCCCAGTCATGCTGGTATGCGGTGGAATTCATGGCGATGAAATTAATGGAGTTGAAATTGTTCGTCGCCTGCTGCGTTCCAAAGCAATCAATAGCTTGCGTGGCACGTTAATTGCTGTACCCGTCGTCAATGTTTTCGGTTTTTTACAGCAAACGCGCTATTTGCCAGATCGCCGCGATTTGAACCGCTGTTTTCCGGGCAGTGAAAAGGGCTCGTTAGGTGGGCGTATTGCGGCGCTATTTCGCGATGAAATTGTCGATCACGCCACGCATATTATCGACTTGCATACGGGTGCTATTCATCGCACCAATCTTCCGCAAATTCGTGCTCAGCTACAGCCAGGCAGTGAAACTGAGCGCATGGCCGATGCGTTTGGTGCTCCCGTGGTGCTTAATGCAGAGCTTCGCGAAGGTAGCTTACGCCACTATGCTCAGAACCGTGGTATTCCGGTGCTTACTTATGAAGCTGGTGAGGCGCTACGTTTTGATGAGTGGGCAATTGCCCCCGGCGTGCGTGGCGTACTACGCGTGATGCGCCGTTTAGGTATGCTGACCGGCGAGCAGCGTCGCCGCTCGCCAATGCCTGCTGAACTTGCCAATGGCTCCAGCTGGGCGAGGGCGCCTATTGATGGCATTTTGCGCCCCAAGGTGCGTCTGGGCGCTCGGGTAGCAAAAGGCGAGGTGCTCGGTAAAGTGGCAGACCCCTTCGGCAATGATGAAGGTGAAGTGCTCTCTATGGCCGACGGTATTGTTATTGGTATGAGCCGCTTGCCACTAGCAAACGAAGGTGAAGCGCTTTATCACATCGCCCGCTTTGATGAAATTGAAGAAGCTGAGACGGCGATTGAGAATTTTCAATCAAGCCTGACGCCTCAGCCTGATGCGATGTATTGATACTCGGCTTTAGTGCGTGGTACGTATTGCTTAGTGTTTGGAGTTGGTGACAATCACTATGTTGAAGCTAATTAACTATCTTGATGTTGGTTTTGCTCCCACGTCACACTTGCCGCTAGTCCGTTGGGTGTGCGATTACTAAGTGTAAGGCGCGCTTTTTGGCGCTGAGCCAACTCCGAAACAATCGATAAACCCAATCCGCTACCAGTGGTACCTTGGCCAGCAGCGCGCCTAAAACGCTCAGTGACTTTATTCAAAAGTGCTTCGGGGAGTCCTGGGCCCGTGTCTCTCACTGTGAGTTGAGGCAACCCCTCCCAAAGCGCTAATTCTACTTCCACTTGACCGCCTTGCGGGGTATAGCGCAGGGCGTTATCCAGCAGGTTGCGGAAGAGAATTCCCACCTCAATTTCGTCGGCGCAAACCTCCAGGTGGGTTAAGCCTATTAGCCTCAAGTGCTGATTGCGCTCTTCAGCGAGTGGCCACAGCTCGGCTACCAATTCGGCAATAATCGGATAGAGGTCGATAGTGGCCGATGAGATTGTGGTCACTTGGTCCAATCGAGCCAAAATAAGCAGTTGTTCTACCACCCGCTGAAGCCGTTCAACCCCGACATAAGCCTTTTGTAATGATTGCTCTCCGCCTGCCTGCGCATTATCTAAGTGGATTCTCAACGCTGCTAACGGCGTGCGTAACTCATGGGCTGCATCTGCAGTGAAGCGCCGCTCGCGCTCTAAGGTTTCTTTCAACCGGGCGATAAAGTCGTTTAGCGATTGGCGTAATCCATAAAGCTCTTGAGGAACCGAATTATCAATTTTACGCAGGTCGTGGGCAGAGCGGCCTTGTACCTGGCTGGAAAGCGCTTGGATGGGCGCAATGCCACGTTGGATAATGCGACTCATCAGCCAAAGCAGGAGTGGCAGCAACAGCAGCATTGGCAACAAATTGTTCCAGGTAATGCGCTCCACCACTGCATCATGAAACGAGCCTCGCAGCCCCATGCTGATCCAGATATCGCTGGCAACATCGAACATGCTGAAAACCCGCCAACGATGGCCATCGTAGTTTTCCCAGCGAAAACCCTCTTCTAAAGGCGCGGGGAAAGGGCCTGCATCACTCCATTTGCCCCCTAGCAGCCTGGGTGAGCCATCGGCATTCCAAAAACCCAGGACTAATTTAAGCTCTTCCTCGTGGTAAAGCTTAGGGCTTGATTCAGAGCGACTCACGGGCACTGCGTTACCGTCGCGATATAGCTGAGCTGGATGTTCAGGAAGGCCCATACGTGAAGCCAGACGAGCATAGTCGTCAATGGTTGCGTTGGGATCGAGCTGGCCAGCCACAATCCGGCTATGCAGACTGAGCTGTGTATCGAGAATCTCCTCTAGCTCGTGATCGGTAATTAAATAAGCCGCGGTAACCGCAACACCCCCGGCGACAACCATGGCAATGGCTAGCGTGCGAAGCAGATAATGCCGTATCGATCTCATTGCGCCTGGCTATCCAGCCGGTAGCCAATCCCACGCACGTTAATAATCAGATGCTTTTCAAGTTTTTTACGCAGATGATGAATGTGAACCTCCACCGTATTGGACTCCACTTCTTCGCCCCAGCCGTAAAGCAAACTTTCTAAACGAGGGCGAGATAGCACCCTGTCCGAGTGTCTAGCTAGCTCTAGCAATAGGGCATACTCGCGTCGGCCCAATTTTACGTCTTTGTCCCGCCAGCTCACTGTATGGCGAGCTTCATCAATGCTCAGTGCACCCAGCGTTAATATTTGCGAGGCACGCCCCTCAGCGCGCCGCATTACGACCCGCAAACGGGCGAGTAGCTCCTGCAAGTTAAATGGCTTGAGCACATAGTCATCCGCTCCCGCATCTAAACCGCCAATGCGGTCTTCCATCGCATCGCGAGCCGTCAAAATCAAAATAGGTAGAGTAGACTGCTGTCGGAGTAAATGCAGTACCTGCATACCGTCCATATCGGGCAGGCCAAGATCCAAAATAATCACACTGAAGGTCTCGCTGTCGATAGCGCTGATTGCCTCGCGGCCAAGCATAAACCAATCGACCGTGTAGCCCTCACGCTCTAGCGCCGTCTTAATGCCATCCCCAAGCAAGGGGTCATCTTCTATTAGCAGTGCGCGCATGCTGATCCCCTCAATCGACAAGCTGCTATCTTCGCTACCAAAACTTAAGCTTTTCTTAAATACGGTAACTTACTTTTCAAATAGCACACTTATCTGAATTCAGCCAGTGAGCCAACCAATACAGTGGGTAACACCACTCAGTGATGGGTGTTTATGTTCTAGCGTCTGAATTAACAGCATAACTGTTCGTTAAGTTTTGCACTTTATAGTGACGCTACCATTACGTTATCGAGTGTGCTGTCTTGCCTATTTCAACTACATCAAAGCGCAATGGTGCGGGTGTTAAACGCATCTTTCGCGCCTCTATAAATGCAGTGTCGGGGTTAAAATCTTGCTGGGTAAATGAATCTGCCTTTAGACAAGAGGTGATGCTCTGTCTCGTTCTCTACCCTTTTATATTTTTTGTTAATGCCAGCTCTGTAGAAAAAGCGTTGCTGTTTTCTTCACTCACCCTTGTGGTGATAGTGGAACTCATTAACTCCGCCATAGAAAGCACAATTGACCGTATCGGACTAGAAAATAACGAACTTAGCGGGCGTGCTAAAGACATGGGAGCTGCCGCCGTCATGATGACCATTTTTATGATGATGGGTGTATGGCTATGCGTGCTGATCAACTAAATGTTATCAAGCCTGTAGCATCCGTATGGATTTTATTTTTAATCGCTATGTCGGTTTTTGATAGTTTAAACATAGACTTCACGATAACTGATTTTGTATATCACCTTCAAGGTAATGCTTGGGCATGGAAAGATACCTATCTTACCCAAGATATTCTTCATGAAGGCGGTAAATGGCTAAGCTTGGCTATGGGATTAGCCACACTCCTACTATTGATACTAAGCACCACGGTTACTTGTCTTAAAGCATATCGAACGCCGCTATTTTATCTTTTTTCCGCAACGCTTCTTTCAGCACTACTTGTAGCAACTATTAAACACCTGGTGAGCATGGAATGCCCCTGGGATTTAGTTCGCTATGGTGGAGCGCGTGACTTTATTGGTTTGTTCCACATGCGGCCTTCCTCAATGCCAGCGTCCGCCTGCTTTCCCGCCGGGCATGCCAGCGCAGGATACACGTGGATAGCCAGCTACTTCTTTTTTGCCGCCATACGGCCCCAATGGCGATGGGCAGGGCTCGCACTGGGTTTAGGGCTTGGCCTTACGTTTGGAATCACTCAGCAGTTTCGTGGGGCGCACTTTCTCTCCCATGACCTCTGGACCGTCATGATTTGTTGGACCGTAAGTTTTGTTCTTTCAAGGTTCTTATTACGCCCCAGTGTTCATTAATCTTTTCATACAGAGATTCTTTCGATGCCCTCTTTGCTATCATTGCCTTCAAAAACCGTTGACACCGTTTGGCATTATCGTCCCGCATTAAGCACGGAGCAGCTTGTCTTATGGGCCGTTGTCATATTCAGTGTTTTTTACAATGTCCCTTTTTGGCAACAAGCCTTTGCTGGCTATGACCTTTTTGTCGCCAAGACGTGGCTAACCTTTGCCAATATGTTTTTGGTGATGACCTGCCTTAACTATTTGGTCTTCGTTAGCCTTGCTTTGCGAACGCTGGTAAAATCCTTGTTAACCTTGCTATTTCTAATTGCCGCCTTCGTCAGTTACTTTACCAGTTACTACGGCACCTATTTTGATACCTCCATGCTAGAAAATGTCCTTCAAACGGACACTAACGAAGCACAGGAACTGCTCACAGTTGGTTTGCTGATTCATTTGGCGATCTTTTTTGGCTTGCCTACTATCATGATTTGGCGAGTCAAAATAACACCTTCAACCTGGCAGAAAGCAATATTACGTCGCTCGGCTTATTGCCTTGCCAGCACTGCTATATTGCTATTAGCGATCTTCTTATCTTATCAAGAATTGTCGTCGCTCATGCGCAACAATAAAGAGCTTCGCTACTTGGTGACCCCGGGTAATTATATTGTTTCGATGGCGCAGGCTCTTTCCAGCCAACACGCTACCGCGAATACGGTGCGTTCTCCTGTGGGGGAGGACGCCCGTATCAGTTCGCAAGTGGGCGACAAACCTAGACTACTCGTCATTGTGGTGGGCGAAACGTTACGGGCGTCGAACTGGGGGCTAAATGGTTATGAACGCCAAACCACACCTAAACTTGCCCTGCAGCCTGACGTTATCAATTTTTCAGATGTTTCCTCATGCGGTACAAGCACAGCAGTCTCATTACCCTGCATGTTTTCATTACCAGGACGCGCCGATTACGCTAAATCTTATGCTCAGCAACATGAATCCTTGCTGGATGTATTGGCCCACGCTGGTTTAGAGGTCACCTGGCTTGATAACCAGTCAGGCTGTAAAGGCGTCTGCGAGGGAGTGACGACAAAAGCGCTTGCGCCAGAGGACTATGCATCTTTGTGCCAAGATGGGCGATGCTTGGATGAGGCGCTGGTTCAAGCTTTAACCACGCAAATTAGTGGTACCTCAACTGATCAGGTGGTCGTGTTGCACCAGTTAGGCAACCATGGCCCCAGCTATTACCAACGCTACCCTGATGACTACGAACGTTTTGTTCCCGCTTGTACTACCGCTGATTTAGCCAAGTGTTCAAGAGATGCCATTACCAACAGCTACGACAATGCCATTCTATATACCGACACTGTGTTGGATCAGGTGATTGAGACGCTAAAACATCAGGATGAATACGCAACAGCGATGGTCTATCTCTCTGATCATGGTGAATCACTGGGCGAAAAAGGGCTTTATTTGCACGGTATTCCCTACGCCATTGCCCCCGACGAACAGACGCATGTGCCTATGGTTTGGTGGCTGTCCAGCTCATTTTCACAGCAGCAAGGGCTTGATACGGGCTGCCTACGACAAATCTCTGATCAAGCCGCCTCGCACGATAACTTATTTCACAGCGTACTGGGTTTGCTTGACATAACAACGGACGTTTATCAGCAGGCAGAAGATATTAGCCAACTGTGCCAGAGCCGTGTCAATTAATGAATGTTTAAGTGATCGTTAAGTATTACATGGCAAGCTGTTTTTCACTCTGCTCAACTATTCTGGTGTGTGCACATGGCTTTATTGCATCTATTGGACTCTAACCAAGGTTTTTGGAGACCATTTCTACCTAAGAAAATAGCAACAGGGGAGGTCTTGGTAGGTGGTGTCAATACATCTATTAATTCTGCTAAATGGCTTTCCTTTAGAGTCAGTGTTGTTTTAATTGCTTTGCTAGCGACTCTGCTGTGGTTAATGGGAATAGAAAAAATCGAGATCATTATTGCCATATTCAGTATAACGTCGAATGGTATGTCACAGTTACTTGAACGCTATGGTTCTTTCAATGTATTGAAAATGGTTGAAAATAACTTGATAGATGCTTTAGACGCATTAGGAGCTGCTGGGGTTGGAACATTAATAATTTTATATTTATTGGGTTAGCGCGATTAATATGTGTGATGATGCCAAAAAATACCGCATCAACCCCTTCGATTTAACCCAGGTCTGGTCCTATAAAGATTACCCATTAATCGACGTTGGTAAGCTGACGCTCGACCGCAATCCCATGGTGGCGTTTTACGCCTAGCGTGCCTAAGCCGCTAGGCGTCGTCTAAACATGCAGTCCGCAACCGAGCTAGGTCGCGGGTTGTAGTGCTTCCTGGGTCTCTGTTTCGGGTTCGCGAACCAAGCTAAGCGCCTCATCGAAAAGGCGCAGGCCCGCGTCCTCTTTATGCGCGTGCTCAGACAGGTGACGACGGAAGCGTCTGCCACCGGGACAGCCCTGAAATAACCCCAGCAAATGGCGGGTAATATGATTCAGCTTGGCCCCTTCATCTAACCGCTGCTGAATATACGGGCGAAATGCGTTAGCCGCTTCCAAGCGCGTGCGCGCAGGCCCCGCTTCACCAAACAGCTGCTCATCGACCCCGGCGAGTAGCCACGGGTTCTGATACGCCTCGCGACCCACCATCACACTGTCTACGTGCTCAAGCTGTGCTTTGCACTCGGCAAGGGTTTTGATCCCCCCATTAATACCGATATGCAGCTCTGGATGGCTCTGTTTCAGACGGTGTACGCGGGGATAGTTTAGCGGCGGTACATCACGGTTCTGCTTAGGCGACAAACCCTGTAGCCACGCCTTGCGTGCGTGAACGGTAAAGACGTTGCAACCAGCATTCGCTACGATCTCAATAAACCGCGCCAAGTCAGCATCTTCATCCTGATCGTCAATCCCGATACGGCACTTCACCGTGACCGGAATCGACACTGCCGCCTGCATAGCTTCCACTGCCGCCGCCACTTTTTCAGGGTAGCCCATCAAGCAAGCACCAATCATATTGTTCTGCACCCGGTCGCTGGGGCAGCCGACATTCAGATTGACCTCGTCGTACCCCCACGCCTCGGCAATGGCCGCGCACTCGGCCAGCTCTCCCGCATCGCTGCCACCCAGCTGCAACGCAATCGGATGCTCTACATCGCTATAGCCCAAAAAGCGTTCACGGGGCGTTCCATGCAAAATGGCACCGGTGGTCACCATCTCGGTATACAGCAATGTCCGCTTGGTTAACCTGCGTGCAAATGCGCGGTAATCGCGGGTTGTCCAATCCATCATGGGTGCCACAGAAAACAGACGGGCAGCGTCTGCTGGGCTTGCTTTAGTCATATCAATCACTTGCATCATTCGATGCGGTATAAGCCAGTCGTGGTTGCTTAACAGCGGGGGAGTCGTTGGCGAGCGATTGTACGCAAAAAGCGGGTTTGAGTACAAAGCAAGTGCATGGATAACCCAAGTTGACCAAGGTGTTCTTAGGATGATGCCCAAGGGCACTAGAAACCGCAGGTGTTGCACTTATTAGCTGAATTCAGAATTACAGCTATTGAGACCCGACAAGGGGTCGCTTTGAAGGTTTGGGGGCATAGTTCAGACCATGCATTGACGATAGAAGCGGTGAAGAGCTGTTTTGTCGCTAATTAGCGCCTTTTTTACGGCCTTTGAGTTTAGCGGGCTTCTTGCAAGGCAGGTCGTAATGCATTGGGCCTGGGGCGTCTAAGACTTCTCTTGATATGGTAGGCCACCATTCTATTAGGCGCACAGCGGTTTCCCACGCTTTGACCCTTTTCCAGTCGTTACCCAGGTTGATCGTGGTAATTCCACAGTTCTCAAAGGCCAGCCTTTCTGGGTCACCTTTTTTGAAGCGATCTTTGGAGATAATCACCCAGCTTTTGTCGGATTGCTTGAGCTGTTCTAGCCATGCTTCATCCGGCATGCCAGGGCCGCCGTTGACGTCTCGGGCATGCATGACGGTGTGATTCTCACTGCAGAGTTTTGCTAGATGGTTGAGTGCGTTGGCAATGTGAGGGCTGATATTTTCGTCAATGAAGAAGTGCACCCGATAAAATCCTTTCTTCGAATTTAACGGCGCGCTCAACTTCCTCTTGCGTCACATCATACGCACGGGCTGCATCTTCTGCGCTGCCTTCTACTTCGGCTGCTTGGGCCAGTGTGCTGGTGGGCATGTGGCTAGGCAGCACGATGGGCTTGCCGAAGGCAAAGCGTGGGTCGATCACGATGCTGGGGTCTTCGGGATCCGGATGCCAGCGCACAGGATCTCCCTCTGCATTGAATTCGATGCCTGCCCTTAGTGAAGGCACTATCACATCTTCAAATGCGTTTTGGCGCTTAACCAGGTCAATCACTGCTGTTTCGCCGTTTTCTTCCAGTGCCTTCAGGAATACCTTTTGGCCATCGGTACACAGCTGGGGATTGATGAGTGGGTAATCCCGCTGCAGTAACTCGCTGAGCTCATGCAATGCTTCACGGATGACCGATAAGCTCACATTGTGGCTACGGAATTTAGCCACGGCACGGAGTTCCAGCAAGTCTTTAAAGCTGAGGGTGTCTTCTGCGCCTAACGCTTGGGGTTCGGGTTCCCAGAGTGGCCCCTTGGTCGACCGCGCAGGCATGAGCCAGCGGCGAATCTTATCCGCTTCTACGCCAATCAAGCGCTCTGCTTGCTTGGGGCTGTAAAGCCCGATGTTAGTGAATGCGGTCATGATCTACCCCCCAGCGTAGCGCTAGGTGTGAAATATAGCGGCTTGAATGTGGTGTCTTTTGGAGTGTTTTACTCTGTTGTACATGGCTATAGTCTGACACTTTAAGTGAACAGCGCAAGGGGTATCCGCCGTACAAGGTGTCATGCTGGTGGTTATTTCGGTTGAAGCCAGTAGGCAACAGGGTAACGTTGATCTTGTGATTTTTACCTAGATTCGGGGTGAGGTCGATATCGATCACGGCCTCAGGCAAATTCGCGACAAAATGGCAGAGAGTTTTAGTTTGCCGTGCTATTCACGTTTAGTTTTCGTATAACTCCTTTGAGCCCTGCAGCACTTTGCTTCTTTGTGCGGTCTTATTCAATGTGATGAGGGCTAGGCAGTGGTAAGCTGATATTTCGTTGTTGAGGAGTCTCTATGCATAAGACACTAGGTGGTATCCGTTTAGTGTTGGTGAGCGTGCTGCTGGCTGGTTGTGGCGGTCAGGAGGAGGATTTGCCCCCAGAGTCGCCTGAGTCAGTCGTTGAAATGCCTAGCCCACAACAAAGCGCCGAGCCACAGGAAGTGGTTGAACCTCTCGTTGTAGCCATTTCGGCTAGCGCCTCTCTGCGCTCTGATCGTCGTTTAATGGTAGAAGGCGAAACCAACTTACCGGACGGCGCTCTTATTCAGGTAACTATTGAGCGTGAGATAAGCCGAGTGCGTTGGCAGGAACGTACCAGTGTTTTACAAGGGCGGTTTAATGCTGGCCCCTTTGGTTCTGGCAGTGGCTTACCGGATGGGCGATATATTGTGCAGGTTCAGCTTTCAGAAGCAGCCGTGCAGCCAGAAGCGGTTCAGGCACGCATTGGCAGTGAAGGGGAGCATTTAGCTGGCGAGCTGGTTAGTCAAACTCGCCATGGATTAGGGCAGGTTGCCACCTACTCGCGCAGTTTCTTAGTGGGCAGTGAACCAAGACGTACGCGCGACCAGGTGGACGTAGTTGAAGAAATGTAGGACGTGGGGGGGATAAAGATGCTTTAGGCAGGAGACCAGTGTGCTAGCAGTACCGCATGTATGGTGGTGTCACTGGGCGCTTTAGCAAAATGCTCAATAACATAACCTTGTTCTTGCTGGATCAGATAATGACCAGCTTTGTGAAACACATGGGTAGGGCCTAATAGCACTAAGTCGCCTGCTGACACCGGTGAGAAATCCGTTTCTTGGCCGGGGGTTGCCATGATGCAGGGAGCTTTCCAGTCAATCTTTAGCGGCAGATAATGCGGCACCGTCATCATAGTTGCCTGAACCTGTTCCCAGGGGAGGGGGCCAGTATGTGTCAGGGTCAACAGAGGGGCGGCGCTGTCACCTTCTAGTAGGGTTGCCAAAGAGCAATCAAGGGCATCGGCGAGCGCAACAAGGCGTTCGTGGCCGATTTGTTTGATAGCACCGGATTCCCAGTAAGAAATGGTGACATCTGATACGCCTACTTTACGTGCGAGGGCAGCTTTGTTGAGCTTGGCCCGAAGCCGCAGTTGCTTTATACGTGAGCCTAGCGATTCCATTTCATTTTCCTATCGTTGAGCTAAACAAGCTCGTTGAGTGACTTCCACCCTATTCGGCGGCGCTCTGTGCATACTAGAAATTGCGAGGCGTTCTCAAGTATGAACACGAATCATAGGGCTGCGCCATACTAAGCGATTGTGCTTTAACGCGCATCTTCCTATTAGTGAGCCTCCAACTTCTGATCAGACGCTTTTAAGTCAAACTCGTTCCCTGCAAGGTACTGCTGGTTGCCTTAAGGGTGCGTATAATGCCGAGACGCTTTATTGCCAAAAGGACATTTTGATGACCGTTCGTACTCGTATCGCGCCTTCTCCAACGGGTGATCCGCATGTAGGTACTGCTTATATTGCGCTGTTTAATCTCTGTTTTGCGCGCCAGCATGGTGGCCAGTTCATTCTGCGCATTGAAGACACCGATCGGGTTCGGTCTACCGCTGAATCAGAACAGATGATTTTAGATTCATTACGTTGGCTGGGGCTGGAGTGGGATGAGGGCCCTGATGTGGGCGGCCCTCACGGCCCGTATCGGCAAAGCGAGCGTGGTGATATCTACGCCCAGTACGCCCAGCAGCTTATGGATGCAGGGCATGCCTTTAAGTGTTACCGCACCAGTGAAGAGTTGGATGAACTGCGGGAAGCTCGCAAAGCGGCGGGTATGCACTTGGCTTTGAAACCCGTTGACTTAGCGTTAGCTGCGGATGAGCAGGCTCGTCGTGAGCAGGAAGGCTGGCCTTATGTCGTTCGCATGAAGGTACCGAGCACCGGCGTTTGTGTGGTGAACGATATGTTGCGCGGCACAATCGAAGTTGAATGGGCGCAAGTTGATGCTCAAATTCTGCTGAAGTCGGATGGCATGCCTACCTATCATCTGGCAAACGTGGTTGATGATCACCTGATGAACATTACCCATGTGCTGCGTGGCGAAGAGTGGATTAATTCAGCGCCTAAGCATCAGTTACTTTATGAATACTTCGGCTGGGAAATGCCGCAGTTGTGCCATATGCCGCTACTGCGCAACCCCGATAAGTCCAAGCTATCCAAGCGCAAAAACCCAACGTCGATTAACTATTATCGGCGCATGGGGTTCTTGCCTCAGGCGGTCACTAATTACTTAGGCCGTATGGGTTGGTCGATGCCTGACGAGCGTGAGAAGTTTAGCTTGTCAGATATGATGGCTGAGTTTGATATTCAGCGAGTATCGTTAGGTGGACCGGTGTTTGATTTGGAAAAATTGACCTGGTTGAACGGCGTTTATATTCGTGAAGACTTAGATGACGATGCGCTACTTCAAGCGCTTCGGGAATGGGCATTCAATGAAGAGTACGTGAAACAAATACTTCCTCAGGTGCGTCCTCGTGTGGAAACCCTTTCCCAAGTAATTCCTCTGGCGGGGCACTTTTTCTCTGGGCTGCCTGCGCTAACGGAAAACGACTTCGATAGCGTGAAGCTTGAGAAAGAAGAGCTGGTTAAGCTGCTGCAATTCTTGGTGTGGCGCTTTGAAGCCGTGCCAGCATGGACGAAAGAGGTGCTCTTGGCTGAAGTTAAACTGCTTGCTGAGCATTTCGATATTAAGATGAAGGCTTTCCTAGCCCCTGTTTTTATTGCCATTACGGGCAGTACGTCGAGCACCTCTGTAATGGATGCCATGGCGATCTTAGGTTCCGACGTGACGCGAGCACGGCTACGTAGTGCCATTGACGTATTAGGCGGTGTTTCTAAGAAGCAAGCCAAACGCTTTGAAAAAGAGTTTCGTGATCTCTAATGTCTAGTTGATGTTTAGGACTTGGCGCTAGCGGGCTTTCCAAAGGTGCCTGTAATACGAGTACTTGAAAAGGGTGCTTGAAAGGCTTGACGAAGGCGGGCGTAATCAGTAACATACGCTCCGTCTTCGAGACATGTGGGGCCTTAGCTCAGCTGGGAGAGCGCAACACTGGCAGTGTTGAGGTCAGCGGTTCGATCCCGCTAGGCTCCACCAATATCGAAAACTCTGGTTGTCAATTTTCAATACAAAGTTTTCAATATGGCGTCTCAAGGCCGTATTTGTTTAGGTTAATAACGTCCCATTCGTCTAGTGGTCTAGGACACCGCCCTTTCACGGCGGTAACAGGGGTTCGAACCCCCTATGGGACGCCATCTCCTACTTCCCCAAAATTTATTTGCAGATTTATTGTCGGCAAACATTTCTCAAGATACGCATTTTAATTAAAGGCAATGAGGCAACTCATCTGTCGGTTTTTGCGTTCCCGTTATTATGGCCATTGGCTGAAATCATTCTCATTTCAATCGTTTTTGGGCGATTTTGTGCTTGACTTGTCCACTTTTGCAAGTTTGCGGAAGGGGTTGTGCACAACCCTGGGCTGTTGTCTCAAAAAATCAGTGATTTAGCATTATTTCTTTTAAATCAATAAGTTACATTAGGTTAAAAAATGATCAATTTAAGGCTGGGTCACTGTTCATGGCGATTGTGGGACGTTTTGTAGTGGTTGTGAACAGGGTTATCCACAGATAGTGTGGAAAACCCTTTTCAAGATCGAGACGCTTAAAAGTCAAGCATTATTCTGGCTTTTGGAGGCGCTTTAAAAGCGACGAAGTGTCCCAGCGTCCTCCATCCATGCGTTGCACATCAGCATAAAATTGGTCAACAAGGGCGGTTACGGGTAGCGTGGCACTCAGTCGACGAGCTTGCTCTAAACAAATGCCTAAATCTTTGCGCATCCAGTCCACTGCAAAGCCATGATTGTACTCATTGGCAATCATCGTTTTGTGGCGGTTTTCCATCTGCCATGAACCAGCGGCACCCTTGGATACCACATCAATTACCTGTTGTTGATCCAGCCCTGCTTGTTCGGCGAAATGGAGACCTTCGGCAAGACCTTGTACCAAGCCAGCAATACAAATCTGGTTAACCATTTTAGTAAGCTGGCCACTGCTAGCGCTGCCCATCAGTGTGACGGCGCGAGCGTAGTGATTAAGGATAGGGAGGACAGCGTCAAAGTGTGTCTGTTCACCACCACACATAATCGTCAGTGCGCCATTTTCAGCCCCTTGCTGCCCGCCGGAGACGGGGGCGTCTAAAAAGGCTACACCTTGCTCGCGGCAGGTGGTGTCTAGTTCCAGAGCAAGGTCTGCAGAGGCAGTCGTGTGGTCGATGAGATAGGTGCCGGTTGTCATGCTGCTTAGCACGCCGTCGGTGCCGGTAGTTACTTGCCTGACGTCGTCGTCATTACCTACGCATATCAAAACAAGGTCAGCGCCGTCAGCGGCTTCTCTAGGGGTGGCGTGTGCAGTGCCGCCATACTCGTTTGCCCAGGCATCTGCTTTACTGCTTGTGCGGTTGTAAACACGCGTTGTAAGGCCTTGTTTGGCAAGATGGCCTGCCATGGGGTAGCCCATAACGCCCAGGCCAATAAAAGCAACAGTAGTGATGGTTCGCATAGAGCACCTTGTGGGTGTGTGATGAGTATTAGGGATGTGGAATATTTTGTGTGAGTAATAAAAAAAGAATTTACGATAAGCAAAAGGCCACCCGTGGGTGGCCTTTTATTATCCTAGTGACGCTACGTTGTTACCGTGGCGTTATTTTTTAGGATAATCGCGCATGTCGTGGCCAATATACAGCTGGCGCGGGCGGCCAATTTTGTAGCTTTCGCTGAGCATTTCATGCCAGTGAGAGATCCAGCCAATGGTGCGAGATACCGCGAAAATAACGGTAAACATATTGGTCGGTATGCCCATGGCTTTGAGAATGATGCCAGAGTAGAAGTCGACGTTTGGATACAGCTTGCGCTCAATAAAGTACTCATCTTCAAGGGCGATTTGCTCAAGGCGCTTGGCGATTTTGAGCTGCGGGTCGTCAGCTAAGCCAAGCTCAGCAAGGACTTCATCACAGGTCTCTTTCATTACTTTGGCGCGCGGGTCAAAGTTGCGATATACGCGGTGCCCAAAGCCCATCAGCTTGAAGGGATCATCTTTATCTTTTGCTTTGTCGACAAAGCGCTGAATGTTTTCTTCAGAGTCGTCGCCAATTTCATCAAGCATATTCAGTACGGCTTCGTTGGCGCCGCCGTGTGCAGGACCCCAAAGTGCCGCAATACCGGCGCTGATACAGGCAAAGGGGTTGGCGCCGGTTGAGCCTGCTAAGCGTACTGTAGAGGTCGAGGCGTTTTGCTCATGATCCGCGTGCAACATAAAGATGCGGTCCATGGCTTTCGCGTATACCGGATTGATTTTGTACTCTTCGCACGGGTTGCTGAACATCATGTAGAGGAAGTTTTCTGCATAGCTCAGGTCGTTGCGGGGGTAGTTGAACGGCTGGCCAACATTATACTTGTGCGACATTGCGGCCAGGGTCGGCATTTTTGCAATGAGGCGAATAGCGCTGATCACGCGATCTTCTTCTTGGGTGATGTCCATGTGGTCATGGTAGAAAGCAGCTAGGCCGCCAACGACGCCACAAAGAATAGACATTGGGTGCGCATCGCGGCGGAACCCTTTGAAGAAATTGTTGATTTGGTCGTGCACCATGGTGTGGTTACGAATGCGCGACTCGAAATCTGCATACTGTTCATCGTTAGGCAGCTCACCGAATAGCAGGGTGTAGCATACCTCGACAAAATTAGACTCTTTGGCCAGTTGGTCGATAGGGTAGCCGCGGTGTAGCAGCACGCCCTTTCCGCCATCAATATAAGTGATAGCGGACTGGCAGGAAGAGGTGGCCATGAAGCCGGGATCGTAGGTAAACAGGCCTTCAGCACCTAAGCCGCGTACGTCGATGACGTCGGGGCCAAGTGTGCCGGAATACATGGGTAGTTCGATCGATTTTTCTAGACCGTCTACCGTCAATGTCGCTTTCCTGTCAGCCATGCTGGCCTCCTTTCGAATTCGGTTTGGGACGTAATGTCGTTGTTTCGCATACCGCGCCGGCGAAAAGGCTCGCCTACTATAGAAGTGTGCGACATTTTGTCAATTAGCCTAAGCGCTAGGTATCCTTGTACAGTTATTGTTGTGTTGGATAATCTTTGTATATGATGAGTATGGAGTTCGTGGTGGAGGCGTCAGGGGGTTGACGACACGTTAACGGACTTATCAAACCATCAATCTCCTGTCACTATAACCATGCTGCAACGCAAAATCGACTCAGGTTGACCTCAATTTTCTTGCACCATAGTCGAGTTAAGCTTGAGTTCGGTTTGTCAGCAGGGGCGAAGGTTCTTATAATCCACGGCGCGCGACCGGCAGGTAGGAGGTCGTGCTCGACTTGGCAACGGCCGAGCCCCTTCCAGCAACCACTGCCCGCTCGGGCCATGCCCGACCTGTCGCAGAGCGGGCCAAGAGAGTGTGTATAACGCCGTGAATAGCAAACGACCCGTAAACTTAGACCTTACTACGATACATTTCCCACTACCGGCGCTAACGTCGATTACACACCGTATTACGGGTGTCATCCTCTTCGTTGGCCTGATCTTCGCTTTTTGGGCGCTGGGTAAATCACTATCGTCTCCGGCTGGCTTTGATGCCGTCAGCAACGCATTGGCCAATAACTTTTTCGCCAAGTTCATTGCCTGGGGATTGTTATCCGCATTGGCATTCCATTTTGTAGCAGGCATTAAACACCTGTTGATGGATGCGGATATCGGCGTGACCCTAGAAGGTGGCGTGAAAAAAGCACAAATCACTGTTGTCGTCAGTGTCGTTCTGATCATCCTGGCAGGAGTTTGGGTATGGTAACCAACATCACAAGTTTTGGCCGTAGCGGATTATCCGATTGGCTAATGCAGCGCGTTTCAGCGGTAATCCTGGCTGTATATACCGTCTTTATCGTCGCCTACCTGCTGCTCAATCCTAATCTGGATTACTACGCTTGGAGTGGACTGTTCGATCAAACTTGGATGCGTATTTTCTCGCTGCTCGCATTTGTTTCCATTGCAGCGCACGCCTGGATCGGTTTGTGGACGGTCACCACCGATTATCTCAAGTCCACTCGCCTGCGCGTGGGTGCCCAGACTCTGATTATTCTGGCCATCTTCGTATATCTGGTGTGGGGCATTCAAATTCTGTGGGGAGCTTGATACATGTCTAACCTTCGTAGCCTGACATTTGACGCCATTATCATCGGTGGCGGTGGCTCTGGCTTACGTGCTGCTTTAGAACTTGCCAAATCTGGTAAAAAGACAGCCGTACTGTCCAAAGTGTTCCCGACACGCTCTCACACGGTTTCTGCCCAGGGTGGTATTACTTGTGCCATCGCATCGTCAGATCCGAACGATGATTGGCGCTGGCACATGTACGACACTGTTAAAGGCGGCGACTACATTGCCGACCAAGACGCAGCTGAGTACATGTGTTCAGAAGGCCCGAAAGCGGTGTTTGAGCTTGAGCACATGGGGCTGCCGTTCTCGCGCTTTGATAATGGCCGTATTTATCAGCGTCCGTTTGGTGGTCAGTCGAAAAACTTCGGCGAAGGCGGTCAGGCGGCACGTACCTGCGCAGCCGCTGACCGTACTGGCCACGCACTGCTTCACACGCTCTACCAAAACAACCTCAAGAACAACACCACGTTCTTGAATGAGTGGTACGCGGTAGATCTGGTGAAAAACAGCAACGGTGATGTGGTTGGTTGTATCGCCATGTGCATCGAAACGGGCGAAGTTGTCCACGTTAAATCGAAAGCCACTGTTCTGGCCACGGGTGGTGCAGGTCGTATCTACGCCTCTACTACTAATGCCTTGATCAATACTGGCGATGGTATCGGCATGGCGCTACGTGCTGGCTTCCCGATGCAGGACATGGAAATGTGGCAGTTCCACCCGACCGGTATTTATGGTGCGGGTACGCTGGTCACTGAAGGTTGCCGTGGTGAAGGTGGTTACCTGATCAATAAAGATGGCGAACGCTTCATGGAACGCTATGCGCCGAACGCCAAAGACTTGGCAGGCCGTGACGTTGTTGCACGTTCAATGGTCATGGAAATTCTGGAAGGTCGTGGTTGTGGCGAGAAGGGCGATCACGTCTTCTTGAAGCTTGATCACCTGGGTGAAGAAGTTCTTGGTAAGCGCCTGCCGGGTATCGTTGAGCTGTCGAAAACGTTTGCTCACGTTGATCCTGCAAAAGATCCGATTCCTGTCGTGCCGACTTGCCACTACATGATGGGCGGTATCCCGACCAATATTCATGGTCAGGCAATTACCCAGGACGAAAGCGGCAACGATCATATCGTTAACGGTTTGTTTGCTTGTGGTGAAGCGGCGTGTGTATCGGTTCACGGTGCTAACCGCTTGGGCGGTAACTCACTGCTGGATCTGGTGGTCTTCGGTCGTGCGGCGGGTATGTTTATTGAAGGCGCGCTGAACGAAGGTATTGATTACCTGGATGCTTCTGAATCTGATATCGAATCAGCGATGAAACGTATTACGCGCTGGAATGAATCGGAAGGTGGCGAGAGCATACCTGAGCTTAAAGCAGAGCTCCAAGACATCATGCAGACCTCTTTCGGTGTATTCCGTGAAGAGAAGAATATGCAGGAAGGTGTCAAAAAACTGGCGGATCTGCGCAGCCGTATTGCCAACGCGCACCTGCCTGACAAGTCCAATGCGTTCAACACGGCGCGTGTTGAAGCTTTAGAACTTGATAACCTAATGGAAGTGGCAGAAGCAACGGCGATTGCTGCCCTTGAGCGTAATGAGAGCCGTGGTGCGCACTCGCGCTACGACTATCCTGACCGTGATGATGTCAACTGGCTGAAGCACTCGCTTTACTTCCCGGCCACGAAAGAGCTGAAGAAGCGCGACGTTAACTTCAAGCCGAAAACTGTTGATACATTCGAGCCTAAGGTTCGCACCTACTAATCTCTGCACTGACGAGAGGGAGTCACCATGTCTAACCTTCAGGTATCCGTATACCGCTACAATCCGGAAACCGACTCCGCGCCTTATATGCAGGAGTTCCAGGTCGATACCAAAGGCCGCGATCTGATGGTGCTGGATGTTCTGCATCTGATGAAAGAGCAGGATAGCGGACTTGCGTTCC
The DNA here is from genome assembly GCA_030440445.1 of Halomonas sp. KG2. NCBI lineage: Bacteria > Pseudomonadati > Pseudomonadota > Gammaproteobacteria > Oceanospirillales > Halomonadaceae > Halomonas > Halomonas sp. KG2. The sequence goes on from CP098528.1 coordinate 1,257,753, forward strand.
GTCGCAGCTGCCGTGAGGGCGTATGCGGTTCCGATGGCATGAACATGAACGGTAAAAACGGCTTGGCATGTATTACGCCGCTGTCAGATGTTGTGAAAGGCAATAAGCTGACCTTGCGCCCATTGCCGGGTCTGCCGGTTATCCGCGATATGGTTGTGGATATGGGGCTGTTCTATAAGCAGTACGAGCGCATTCAGCCGTACTTGCAGAACGATGAGCCTGCACCGGCGATTGAGCGTCTGCAATCACCAGAAGAGCGCGACAAGCTAGATGGCCTGTATGAGTGTATTCTTTGTGCATGCTGCTCTACGTCATGCCCATCGTTCTGGTGGAATCCAGACAAGTTTGTCGGTCCGGCTGGTTTGCTTCAGTCTTATCGCTTTCTTGCAGATACACGTGACACGGCTACTCGCGAACGTCTTACTAGCCTGGAAGATCCGTTCTCCGTGTTCCGTTGCCGCGGCATCATGAATTGCGTTGCGGTTTGTCCAAAAGGACTAAATCCGACCCGTGCAATTGGTAAAATTCGTGAAATGTTGTTGGCTGATGCGACGTAAACGCCTAATCCTATGAAAAAAATGCGATCGCTACGTAAGTTGCTGCACAAAGCCACTTAAATCGTGGCGCTTCGCTTGTTATCATAGGGGCGTTAGGTGGTGCGGCGACGCGTCGCACCACCTAACCAGTCAAGTTTAAAAGCCGGTGCCGCAAGTACCGGCTTTTGAGCATGAACTGATTGAGTATGACTAGATAAAAGAAGCCTTCGTATTAACGTAGTAAGTAGACGAAGGTATAATAGTACGTAGTGAAACAGAGCGTACTGAAGTGGTAAGTAGTGAAAATGTAGTACTTACAGCTAGTATGAATAGGGCTTCCGGCCTCCGGTCGGCGCCGCCGGCATATGTCCCGCCCCGCCGGCAGGGCAATAGCGATGTCGTTGCGCGATTGCAGCGATACCGATACCACCCCATCAGTGCAGGGTGACCGAGAGATGCAACAAGGCATAATGGAGTTGATGTGGCGTTCCTCTCACGTTAGTGGTGGCAATGTCCACTACGTGGAAGCGCTTTATGAGCAGTACCTCGCCGATCCTGATTCTGTCTCAGATGAATGGCGCAGCTATTTTGATCAGTTGCCTCGTTCTGAGGGCAGTGCCTCCCACGATGTTCCACTAAGCCCCACTCGTGATCAGTTCTACCAACTGGGTCGTGAAAGTCGCCCAGGCCGGGTAGCCGCCGCCTCCGATAGCGGTGAGAATAAAAAGCAGGTGAAGGTCCTGCAGCTGATTAACGCATACCGCTTTCGTGGTCATCAGAAGGCCAATATCGACCCGCTAGGACTGCGTAATCCCACCCCCGTCCCAGACCTCGATCTGTCATTTCATCAGCTTTCCAAGGCTGATCTTGACACCGAGTTCCAGACCGGTTCGTTTTTTCTAGGTATTGATAAAGCACCGCTGCGTGAGATTGTTGATGCGCTGGAGCAGACCTATTGTCGCTCTATCGGTTGCGAGATCATGCACATTGTCGATACCGAAGAGAAACGTTGGTTGCAACGGCGTTTTGAATCGGTGCGCAGTGCGCCGAAATTCAGCGACGATGTGCGTAAGCATGTGCTTGAGCGCCTTACCGCTGCCGAAGGTTTGGAAAATTACTTAGCATCTAAATATCCAGGTACCAAACGCTTCGGTCTTGAAGGTGGTGAATCATTTGTTCCGATGATGGACGAGTTGATTCAGCGCTCCGGCGGCTATGGCACTAAAGAAGTTGTTATTGGCATGGCTCACCGTGGCCGTTTGAACCTGTTGGTTAATATTCTAGGGAAAAATCCCGCTGAATTGATCGACGAGTTCGACGGTAAAAAGGTGATCGAGCGTGGTTCTGGTGATGTGAAATATCACCAAGGCTTCAGCTCTAACGTCATGTCGCCAGGTGGCGAAGTTCACTTGGCAATGTCGTTTAACCCGTCGCATTTGGAAATTGTTGCGCCGGTAGTAGAAGGTTCGGTACGCGCACGTCAAGATCGCCGTAATGATGAAGAGGGCAGCAAAGTACTGCCAATTAACGTTCATGGCGATGCAGCGTTTGCTGGTCAGGGCGTGGTCATGGAGACATTCCAGATGTCTCAAACCCGTGCCTACAAAACCGGTGGCACAGTACACATCGTGATTAATAACCAAGTGGGCTTTACGACGTCGAACCCCTTGGACGCGCGATCCACCGAATACTGTACTGACATCGCTAAGATGGTTCAGGCGCCGATTTTTCATGTTAACGGCGATGATCCTGATGCGGTTATCCATGCGACCCAAGTGGCGTTGGATTACCGTCAACAGTTTAAGAAAGACGTTGTTATTGATCTGGTGTGCTACCGTCGCCGCGGCCACAACGAGGCCGACGAGCCATCGGGTACCCAACCGATGATGTACGCCAAGATTAAAGATCACCCTTCTTCGCGTTCACTCTATGCGAAGCGTCTGGTCGAGCAGGGCGTATTGTCAGAAGAAGACGCTAAGGCAATGGTTGAAACCTACCGCGATGATCTTGTGGCAGGCAATCACGTAGCCAATGCCTTGGTGCAGGAGCCTAATACATCACTCTTTGTGGATTGGGCACCCTACCTGGGGCATGAGTGGACCGGTAATGCAGACACTACCTTCGATATGAAGCGTCTGCAGCAGCTGGCTGCGAGAATGTGTGAGGTTCCTGATGGCGTCGAAGTACAGCGCCAAGTCGCTAAAATCTATGAAGACCGTCGCAAAATGCAGGCGGGCGGCATGGGGCTTAACTGGGGCTTCGCTGAAACGCTAGCGTATGCCACGCTGCTTGATCAAGGGCATCCGATTCGTATTACCGGCCAGGATGTTGGTCGTGGGACGTTCTCTCACCGTCATGCGGTTATCCATAACCAGAAAGATGGTTCTACGTACGTACCGCTGCAGAATATGTCAGACGGTCAGCCGCGCTTCACCATTCACGACTCCTTCCTATCGGAAGAAGCGGTGTTGGCTTTTGAGTACGGCTACTCCACGACAGCACCGGGTGACTTAGTCATTTGGGAAGCCCAGTTTGGTGACTTCTTCAATGGTGCCCAAGTCGTGGTTGACCAGTTTATCTCTTCTGGTGAGACCAAATGGGGACGACTGTGTGGACTGACCATGCTGTTGCCGCATGGCTACGAAGGTCAGGGGCCAGAGCACTCCTCCGCGCGGTTAGAGCGCTTCTTGCAGCTGTGCGCTGAGCACAACATGCAGGTGTGTGTGCCGACGACGCCCGCACAGATTTATCATCTGATGCGACGTCAAGTCATTCGTCCGTTGCGTAAGCCACTGGTAATCATGTCGCCGAAGTCGCTACTGCGCCACAAAGAAGCGGTATCTAGCCTAGAAGATCTTGCTCACGGCAAGTTCTACATGGTGCTACCGGATCAGGCGAATCTTGAGGCAGAAAAGGTGACTCGCGTTATTATGTGTGCCGGTAAGGTGTACTACGACCTAGCCAACTGGCGTGCAGAAAACGAGCGTGATGACACGGCGATTATTCGTCTCGAGCAACTCTACCCCTTCCCGAAAGAAGAGCTTCTGGAAGTGCTCCAGGCGTATGCCAATGTGGAAGACATCGTGTGGTGCCAGGAAGAGCCGCTAAACCAGGGCGCTTGGTACTCAAGTCAGCACCACATGCGCGCCGTCGCCGATATGCTGAAAGATGGCCTCGGACGTGATTTGAAATTTGCAGGACGTCCTGCCTCTGCCGCACCGGCAGCAGGCTATATGTCCGTCCACACTGAACAGCAGCGCCAGCTGGTGGAAGACGCTTTTAACCTATAAGCGCCCACCGGGTTTAGAGAACATATAAGGGAAACGACATGGCTACTGATATCAAAGCGCCAACCTTTCCGGAATCCGTTGCCGAAGGCACTGTGGCTGCGTGGCATAAAAAGCCGGGTGACAGCGTCGAACGTGACGAGCTGATTGTTGAAATCGAAACCGACAAAGTGGTGCTAGAAGTCGTCGCACCGGAAGCGGGTACCCTGACTGACGTGATGGCAGAAGAAGGCGATACCGTTGAGTCAGAGCAAGTGTTAGGCAAAATCGGTGAAGGCAGCGCAGCAAGTGGCAAAGAAGATAAATCTTCTGATGATGCTAGTGCTAAAAAGCCTGCTGAGAAAAGCGAAGAGAAAAAAGCCAGCGGCGGTAACGGCGGTGGTAAGCAACATGACGTAAAAGCCCCAAGCTTCCCTGAGTCTATTCAGGAAGGCACCGTGGCAACGTGGCACAAGAAGGTAGGTGAAGCGGTTAAGCGCGATGAAGTGTTAGCCGACATCGAAACCGACAAAGTTGTGCTCGAAGTTGTCGCACCTGCCGACGGCGCACTGGCAGAAATTAAGGCCGAAGAAGGCAGCCAGGTTGAGTCCGAAGCGGTTCTGGCCATCTTTACCGAAGGTGCTGGTGGCGCCGGTGAAGAGAGCAGCAGTGCCTCTTCTTCAAGCGCTGCGGCTAGCGATGATGAAGGCGCTGATGAGAAGGTTGGCGATAAGATCCTAGCGCCGGCGGCACGCAAGATGGTTGCTGAGCATGATCTGGATGTTGCCAAGATTGAGGGCACCGGCAAAGGTGGCCGCATCTTGAAAGAAGACGTGCAAAAAGCCGTGAAAGATGGTTCTGCCAAAAAAGCAGCGAAATCTTCAGCGCCGGCGAAAGCAGCTGCCGCCGCACCGGCAGTGGAAGGTGATCGCGTCGAGAAGCGCGTTCCGATGACGCGCCTGCGTCAAACCATTGCTAAGCGTCTGGTTCAGGCGCAGCAAACGGCTGCCATGCTGACCACTTATAACGAAGTGGACATGACTGAAATCATGGCGCTTCGTGCGCAGTACAAAGATACGTTCCAGAAAACCCACGATATTAAACTGGGCTTTATGGGCTTCTTTGTAAAAGCCGCTTCTGAAGCACTCAAGCGCTTCCCGGATGTTAACGCCTCTATCGATGGTACCGATATCGTTTACCACGGTTATCAAGATATCGGCGTTGCGGTATCAACGGATCGTGGCTTGGTTGTACCGGTGCTACGTGATACCGATAGCATGAAAATTGCCGACGTTGAGCGCACCATTGTTGATTTCGGTAAGCGTGGTCGTGACGGTAAGCTGGGCATGGATGACATGATCGGTGGCACCTTCACTATCACTAACGGCGGTACATTTGGTTCTTTGATGTCGACCCCGATTATCAACCCACCTCAAACCGCTATCCTGGGTATGCATAAAATCCAGGATCGTCCAATGGCTGTGAATGGTAAGGTCGAGATTCGCCCGATGATGTATCTGGCGCTGTCCTACGACCACCGCATGATTGATGGTAAAGATGCGGTACGATTCTTGGTTACTATTAAAGAGCTGCTGGAAGACCCGGCTCGCTTGCTGCTGGACGTATAACGGAGCGCGCTGATCCGCCTCCTCTGCTGTATTAGCGTTCTAATGCAATCGCACCTTGCCTCCTGCCCGTTTTAAGTTCAAATGGGGGGAGGCAACCAAGCTAAAGGAGCCAACATGGCTGACAAGTTTGATGTGATCGTTATCGGTGCAGGTCCTGGTGGCTACGTAGCGGCTATCCGCGCTGCGCAGCTGGGCCTGAAAGCCGCCTGTGTTGAAAAATGGATTGGTAAAGAAGGCAATGTCGTTCACGGTGGTACGTGTTTGAACGTCGGTTGTATCCCGTCTAAAGCGTTGCTTGAAGCCTCGCACAAGTTCGTCGAAGCCAAGCACGATTTCGACGACATGGGTATTAATGCCGGTGACGTCACGATGGACGTCAAAAAAATGATGGCTCGCAAGGACAAGATCGTTAAGAACTTGACCGGCGGCATCTCTGGCTTGTTTAAAGCCAATGGTGTTACGGCTATTGAAGGCACCGGTAAAGTGGTTTCCGGTAAGCAAGTCGAAGTGACCGATCTAGACGGCAATACCACCACTTACGACGCTGATAACATCGTTGTTGCTGCAGGTTCCGTGCCGGTTGAAATTCCACCGACGCCGCTAACCGAAGGCTTGATTGTTGACTCTACCGGCGCGCTGGAATTCCAGGAAACGCCGAAGCGTTTAGGCGTTATTGGTGCTGGCGTTATCGGCCTAGAGCTGGGTAGCGTTTGGAACCGCTTAGGTTCTAAAGTGACTGTTCTGGAAGCGATGGATAGCTTCTTGCCGATGGTCGATACGGCGATCGCTAAAGAAACACAGAAACTGCTCAAAAAGCAGGGGCTGGATATTAAACTGGGCGCCCGCGTAACCGGCTCGGAATCCAATGGCGATGAAGTCATCGTTAAGTACACCGATGCCAATGGCGAACAGGAAATGACCTTCGACAAACTGATTGTTTGCGTTGGTCGCCGTCCGTACACCAAGGGTGTGATTGCCGATGGTGTGAGTGTTGAACTGGACGAACGTGGTTTTATCTTTGTTGATGACCAGTGCCGCACGAACGTACCCGGTGTTTATGCTATTGGTGACTGTGTGCGTGGCCCCATGCTGGCGCACAAAGCATCTGAAGAAGGCATCATGGTCGCTGATATCATCGCTGGCCACAAAGCCGAGATGAACTACGACACGATTCCGAACGTGATTTACACGTTCCCGGAAGTCGCTTGGGTCGGTATGACCGAGCAAGATGCCAAAGCGAAAGGCATTGAAGTTAAGACCGGTAGCTTCCCGTTCGCGGCAAGTGGTCGTGCGATGGCGAACAACGCCACCGAGGGTAGCGCCAAAATTATCGCCGATGCGGAAACCGACCGTATTCTCGGCATGCATATCGTTGGTCAGCACGCGGGTGAGATGATTGCCCAGGGCGTGATTGCAATGGAATTCGGCTCCAGCGCTGAAGACCTGGCTCTGACCTGCTATGCACACCCGACTATGTCGGAAGCTGTGCATGAAGCAGCTCTTGCGGTAGATGGCCATGCCATTCATATGGCTAACCGTAAGAAGCGCAAGTAATTCGCTAAGCAACAACCAAGCGCCACCGTCAGGTGGCGCAACACTTTCGGCTCTGTGAGAAATCAGCGGGGACGAAGGTACGGGGATGCCCCGCTCTTTTAAAGCAGCGGGTCATCGTTCGAGTCACATGCAACCAATGGCATGAATCGATGAACCTTCACGAGTATCAAGGCAAACAGCTGTTTGCTGATTATGGTCTACCAGTGTCTAAAGGCTTTGCCGTGGACACTCCCGAAGAAGCTGAAGAAGCGTGCAAAAAGATCGGCGGTGACATGTGGGTGGTTAAAGCCCAGGTTCACGCTGGCGGCCGCGGTAAAGCGGGCGGCGTTAAGCTGATTAAAGATCCGGCTGAAGCGAAAGCTTTCGCCGAGCAGTGGTTAGGTAAGAACCTGGTCACCTTCCAGACTGACGAAAAAGGTCAGCCGGTTGCTAAAATTTTGGTTGAGACTTGCACCGACATCGCTGACGAGCTGTATCTCGGCGCCGTCGTCGATCGCACCACCCGTCGCGTGGTCTTCATGGCCTCTACTGAAGGCGGTGTTGAAATCGAGACCGTTGCAGAAGAAACGCCAGAAAAGATTCTGAAAGCTGAAATCGATCCGCTGGTCGGCGCACAGCCCTACCAAGCGCGTGAGCTGGCATTTGCTCTGGGCCTTAAAGGCGACCAGATCAAGCAGTTCACCAAGATCTTCCTGGGTCTTTCTAAGCTGTTCCATGACAAAGATCTGGCGCTGTTAGAAATTAACCCGCTGGTTATTACCGACGAAGGCAATCTGCACTGCCTCGACGCCAAACTGGGGCTCGACAGCAACGCGCTGTACCGTCATCCAGACCTTCAGGCGATGCGCGATCCTTCCCAGGAAGATCAGCGTGAAGCTGATGCAGCGAAGTGGGAACTGAACTATGTCGCGCTTGATGGCAACATCGGCTGCATGGTTAACGGTGCTGGCCTGGCCATGGGCACCATGGACATCGTCAATCTGAGTGGCGGCAAGCCTGCTAACTTCTTGGATGTTGGTGGCGGCGCGACCAAAGAGCGCGTTGCAGAAGCGTTCAAGATCATTCTGTCTGACGACAACGTCAAAGCGGTTCTGGTGAACATCTTCGGCGGTATCGTTCGTTGCGACATGATTGCTGAAGGCATCATCGGTGCTGTTGAACAAGTTGGTGTTAACGTTCCAGTGGTTGTGCGTCTGGAAGGTAACAACGCTGAATTGGGCGCTGAAAAACTGGCGTCTAGCGGTCTGAACATCATCGCTGCTACCAGTCTGACCGACGCGGCTCAGCAGGTTGTAAAAGCAGCGGAGGGCAAGTAATGAGCATCCTGATCGATAAGAACACCAAGGTCATCTGCCAAGGTTTCACGGGTGGCCAGGGCACGTTCCACTCCGAACAGGCGATTGCCTATGGCACGCAAATGGTCGGTGGTGTTACGCCGGGCAAAGGCGGCCAAACGCACCTGGGCCTGCCCGTTTTCAACACCGTGAAAGAAGCGGTTGAGAAAACCGGCGCGGAAGCCAGCGTGATCTACGTTCCGGCACCGTTCTGTAAAGACTCGATTCTTGAAGCTGCTAACGCTGGCATCAAGCTGATCGTGTGCATCACCGAAGGTATCGCGACGCTAGACATGCTCGAAGCAAAAGTTAAATGTGACGAGCTGGGCGTGCGTCTGATCGGCCCGAACTGCCCAGGTGTTATCACGCCTGGCGAATGTAAAATTGGCATCATGCCGGGCCACATTCACCAGCCGGGTAAAGTCGGTATCGTGTCGCGTTCAGGCACCCTGACTTACGAAGCCGTTAAGCAGACAACTGACCATGGCTTCGGTCAGTCTACCTGTGTAGGCATCGGTGGTGACCCGATTCCGGGTTCCAACTTTATCGACATTCTTGAAATGTTCGAGAAAGACCCGAAAACCGAAGCGATCGTGATGATCGGTGAAATCGGTGGTACGGCTGAAGAAGAAGCAGCGGCTTACATCAAAGCCAACGTTTCTAAGCCTGTGGTTTCCTACATTGCCGGTGTGACTGCACCTCCTGGCAAGCGTATGGGCCATGCGGGCGCAATCATCTCTGGCGGTAAAGGTACTGCGGATGAGAAGTTTGCTGCCCTGGAAGATGCCGGTGTTAAAACCGTGCGTTCTCTGGCTGAAATCGGCGATGCACTGAAAGAAGTCACTGGCTGGTAAGCTATCGACCTCTAGTCGCACGCGATAAGGGCGCCCCTCGGGGCGCCCTTATTCGTGGGTGCGTGGTTATCTTGCTGGCGTTTTATTATCGGATTTTGTGCGTAGCATTCGGTAGCTGTACAGAATAAATAGTGGTGCCCCCACCGCTAAATAGAGGTGGTAGCTCACCAGTCGCCACACTAAGACGGCTGCTGCGGCCTGCTCGCGTTCCATCAAGGGCAGCAACAAACTGCCAACGCCTACTTCAGCGGCACCTGCGCCGCCAGGAAGAAAGCTAAGCTGGCTGGCCGCCATGGCCAGCATTTGGGTTAAAAATGTCCACATCCAATCTGCATGGCCGCCCACGCCCAGCACTGCGACATAGAGCAAGCTATAGCGCATTAGCCAATGCGCTGCGGTAAGCATCATCATCGCGAGCAGCGTCGTAAAAGGCAGCGCGAGTGTGACTTTGAGCGCATATCGGCATCGTAATAAGCGCCTTACTAACCAGCGCCGTCGGTAACGGCTTGGCCATGTCGTTATAACGCCACCTGCACGCAGTAGGCTGGGTAAATAACACATCACACCACTGACCAGCGTCGCCATAAATGCTAAACCGACCAGTGACCACTGTACTAGTGACTGATGCGGCCACTGGGTATCGCTGACCAGCGAAAGAAGCACCAAACCGCTCAGCATGGTAAGGAAGAACAGCAAGTCACAGCCTTGGTCAATCAAAAACACCGCTGCCCCTTTGGCGGGAGGAAAGCCGCGTCTTGCAAGCAGGATAAGTAGAGTGGCTGGTCCTCCACTCCCTCCAGGCGTGGCGCACAACGCAAACTTTGATGCCAGCTCGATGCCCAGCGCACCACGTTGACCAAGCTGCCCTGCACGGCCACCTAACATTAGCCGCAGTCTTGTTGCATTCAGGTTCCAACACAGAAACGCTAATAGCAGCATCAACAGCAATAACGTCAATGGGAAATGTTTAATACGCTGCAGCGCCTCAGCACCGCCCAGCCAAGTGGTAAGCACTAGCGGGGCCAAGAGCGCCCCCGCCAGTAGAAAACCATGCAGCGGGCGAAAACGCAGTAGTCGTTGGGGCTTAGTGGTGGTGGGCGAGGGCATTGGGCCGTTCAATGTTGCAAAGGTCGATGTAGTGCTCGAGAAGAGACTGGATAACGCTATCCCAACTGAACTGCCGTTCGACAAAATGGCGGGCATAACGCCCGCTGGCAGCGATGTCATTACTGAACAAGGCTGTGCATGCCTCGGCCATGGCATCCGGGTCGAGTGGCTGACACAGAATGCCTGCGCCTAATGGCACATTTTCAGCCAGCGCACCGGCCCTGGCACCCACGATAGGGATACCGCTGGCCATCGCTTCTTGAGCGATCAAGCCAAAGGTTTCCCGAGTGCCCGCATGCAGAAGGGCATCGCTACTGGCGAGTGCTTTGGCCACTTCATGTGCGCCGCAGCAGCGATCCACGACAGTGACATTGTTGGGTACCTGATGGGGCATGCCGGGACCCATCAGCAATAAATGGTAATCACTGCCGAGCTGGCGCATCGTCGCCAGCAGCACATCAATATTTTTCTCGCGGGAATTGCGACCCACAAAGATCAGTAGCTTTTTATCGCTGGGAATGCCCATGCCTTGGCGGAAGGAGGGATCTCGCTGCTGGGGGTGAAAATGGTTTAAATCGACTCCTAATGGCTGTACGCGAACGTTATCGACTCCCCACTCCCTGAGTCGATTAGCCATAGCGTTACAGGGTGCCAGCACGCTATCAAATTGGCAGTAGAGGTCTTTGACATAGCGCGTTAAGCGTTTCTCTACGTAGCGGCCAAAGCGATCCCCCATTAAGCGCGGAAGGTCTGAGTGATAAAAGCCTACCACCGGCACCCCAAGCGTTTGGCCTGCGGCGAGGGCTGCCCATGCTGTTACATAAGGGTCGCCAGCCTCGATAAGATCAGGCTTAAGATCAATCAGCGCATCGCGCCAGCGTGACCCCCTCAGCGGAAAGCGGTAGCCCTGGCCCAAGGGGAGATGTAGCGCTGGCAAGGTGTGGTGGTCACCAAGGCTGTCGCGCTCAGCTCCCGGCACTAACAGGCTAGTGCGCAGGTTTGCCGTGTGCGCTAGCACCCGGTGTTTAGCTTGCAGATAAGTACGAACGCCGCCGCTTGCCGGGGCGTGAAACATGGTCACATCAGCGATGTGCAAGGTAACCTCCGAACTACAAGGGTGTCATCGGATTACCATAAGGAAGAAATAAGTCAGTTCTGCGACAGTTAATGGGTGGCGGGAAAATAAAACGCCACGGCAATGCCGTGGCGTGGGCGGGGCAAGGTAACGTTATTCTGTGGGTTTGGCGACCAGTGAGCGGGTTTCCTCACGAGCTTCTGTTAGCGCAATGCGCAGGCTGTCGCCCAGTTTGTAGCGCTCTTCGCCTTCAATCTGAATGCGACCCTCTTTATCATCAATGACCACTTTAGCGCGATCGCTGTGCATCAGCGGGGCGGGGACGAAGGCAGTAGCACCATTTTCCAGCAGGCGTACGCGCATACCTCCACGGTTGATCGCCATGATCTCTGCGTCGAAGGCATCTTGGTTTTGAGCCGCTGGCGTTAAGTAGCGAACGTAGAGCCAATCTTTTACGTCGCGTTCTGCCATACGGTTCAGGCGCCGCCGTTCGGTGAGTTGCTCGGTGAGCTGCTGGCTAGCCTCTGCCGGTGCTTGTTCACCTTTAAGCACACGCTTGATCAAACGATGGTTGACCATATCGCCGTACTTACGAATTGGCGACGTCCAGGTGGCATAAGCCGGTAATCCCAGGCCAAAGTGCGGGCCGGGTTGAGCTGACATGCTGGTAAAGCCTTGGAAACGGCGCAGGCGCGCGTCTAGCCAGGCATCATCACGGCTTTCCAGAGCGCGCTTCAGCTCTTTGTAGTGAGCTAGCTCAGTCAGCGCTTCCTGTGCAACCTCAATCTCTTGAGTGGCTAAGAACTCTTGTGCGGATTCGGCTTTTTCAGGCTCAAAAGCGCGGTGCACATTAAAGATGCCGTGACCGATATGTTGGGCGAGGAAGTCCGCGCAGCAAGCGTTAGCGGCAATCATCGACTCTTCAATCATACGGTTGGCAATGCGGCGATCTTCGGTGCGAATGCCTAAGACGTTGCCCGCGTCGTCCAGATCGAAAACGTAATCAGGACGATCTTTAAACACCAGCGCATGCTCGTTACGCCAAGCGGTCCGCGCCTCAGTCAAATCACGCAGTGCTTTCAACTGTTCAGCGATATTGTCAGCGGGGGCCCACTCACCTTGACCGTCAATCCAGTCAGAAACGCGGTCATAGGCCAGTTTGGCGTGGGATTTCACGTTAGCTGCAAAGAAACGGTAGTCACCTAGGCTGCCGTCGGCATTAATGTCCAGCGAGCAGGCAAGGGCAGGGCGATCCTGGCCTTCCCACAACGAACAGAGGTCATCCGCCAGCTGTTCGGGCAACATGGTCACGTTCTGGCCGGGTAAGTAGACCGTAAAAGCACGGGTGCGCGCTTCAAGGTCGGCCGCATGGCCCTCTTCGACGTAGGCCGTTGGGTCAGCGATCGCAACGCTTAGCCGCCAACCGCCGCTTTCCAGCGCTTCCACGTGTAGCGCGTCGTCCATATCGCGGGTTTTTTCGCCATCGATAGTAAAGAAGGGCTGCGCCGTGAGGTCTTCACGGGTTAACCCTTCATCATGCAGTGGCCACTCGGTACCTGCGTCCGGGCACTCTTGTTCCAGCGCATGGCGGGCAAGGGTGACGCGCCACGGAACGGCGGGATCGTCGGCCTTAGCCACTAGCTCATCAATTTGCGTGAAGAAGCCGCGATCGTTCTCTTTCAGCGGGTGGCGTACCAGTCGCGCGACAACCCAGTCGCCATCAGCAATGGTGGCTTCATCCAGGCTGTTCTTTATGCGCGCCTTCAGCACATTGCGAATTGACGGATGGTCGGGCACAACGGCTAAACGGTCTTCGCGCTTCTGAACACGGGCAACAAAGCGGTCAAGCCCAGCTTCGATCAGCTTCTCAGGCTCTACGGACTTTTTGTCGCCGTTTTCATGGATCACCGCCTCGACGCGATCACCATGGAGGACTTGCTTCATGGCGGGGGGCGGCACGAAATAAGATTCACCGCTGTCGGTTTCAAGAAAACCGAAGCCTTTTTCGGTGGCTTTGATCACCCCTTCAGCGCGTGGAGTGGTGTCACGGATCTGTTGCTTGAGCTGGGCAAGCAATGAGTTGTTTTGCAGCATGTGTTCAATCAGTTGGCGAGAGTAGCCTGCCACTATACGGATTCCCAAAGGCCGCGCCAATCGTGGTTACCCTGAAGTTCACTTTGGCCCCAAACTATCAACGATCTGCGTTCAATTTTGTGCGCGCTTAATTGCCTTATTGGCCAGGCCGGACGCCACTATTCAACCATAGTTGTATCTAATTGGTATTTGATTGGTATCTCATTGGGTCTATAGTGGTATCTAATTGGTATGGCCGCTACTGGGAGACACTCATGGACCCACGCTTTACTCAGCTACATCTTGATCCTCAGGGCGCAACACCGCTTTATCAGCAGTTAGCGCGCCAGCTAGAACAAGCCATTGAGACGGGCGCCTGGCAAGCCGGCGAGGCGCTGCCTTCTGAGCGCAACTTGGCCGAAAGCTTAGCGGTTTCGCGCATTACTGCGCGGAAGGCGTTAGATCGCCTAGCAGAACTTGGGCTGATTCACCGTAACCGTGGCTCGGGCACGTTTATTGCCCCTCGCCTCAATCAGTCCTTGTCGCGGCTCGCCAGTTTTACCGAGCTGCTGACCCAGCGTGGGTTTACGCCGAGTTCTCATTGGTTAGAACGCAAGCTGGCTAACCCCAGTGCAGAAGAGAGCATGCGTCTTGGCCTGGGGGCTGACGCTCAAGTCGCGCGTCTCAAGCGTTTGCGTTTAGCCGATGAGGTGGTAATGGCGGTGGAAGAAAGTTGCCTGCCCATCTCGGTGCTGCCCGATCCTCTCCGGGTCGATACATCGCTTTATGCAACCTTGGAAGCCAGTGGGAAAGGGATTGCACGCGCCTTGCAGCATGTCACCGCCATTAATGCCAGCGCAGAACTAGCCATGCTGGCTGAGGTGCCTGAGGGCCAAGCGCTGCTCAAAGTGACGCGTCTAGGCTATCTCGCAGATGGCTCTCCGGCGGAGCTTACCGTTACCTACTGCCGCACTGATTATTACGACTTTATGGTCGAGATGACCCGCTAGGAGGTTCTATGCAGTTTGGCAATATTCTCACCTCTGAGGGCTGGCGCCTGGGAGAGATCCACTGGGAAGACGGGCGTATTAGACGCATTGACGGCGATCCGGTAGATCCTGATACCAATGACCATCCACGCATTGTTCCCGGTTTTATAGATTTGCATGTGCATGGTGGTGGTGGTGCCGACACCATGGAGGGCGGCACAGCGCTTGCCACCCTAGCGCGCACCCATGTGCGTTTTGGCACCACCCGTTTGCTTGCTACCACCATGACGGCGCCAGATGAGCGGATCCGTCAGGTGCTAGGCGATATCGCCCGCTATATGGAAGCGCAGGAGCCAGATGCCGCCAAGGTATTGGGCGTTCATTTGGAAGGCCCCTATATCAATCCCGGCAAGCTGGGTGCTCAACCCGCCTATGCGCGTAATGGTGTGATTGAGGGAGTGGATGAGCTGTGTGCTTTGGCCCCCATCCGCTTACTGACACTTGCCCCTGAGTTAGCCGGCCACTATGCATTAATTCGCCATCTCAGCGAGCGCGGCGTGCGGGTTCAGATAGGGCATACGCTTGGCAGCTATGAAGAGGGCGTTGAGGCAATGGCGCATGGTGCTTGCGGGTTTACGCATCTATTCAATGCCATGACCGGACTGCATCACCGCAAGCCGGGAATGGTTGGCGCAGCGCTCGCCCATGCGCAGTTCGCCGAAGTGATTCCTGATCTGCTGCATGTACACCCTGGTGCCATCCGTGCCGCCTTACGTTGCATCCCTAATCTCTACGCTGTTACCGACTCCACTGCTGCGGCAGGCATGCCAGACGGTGATTACCGTTTAGGTGAGCAGACCGTCACCAAATGTCTGGGAGGTGTGCGTTTGGCTGACGGCACCTTGGCAGGCAGTACGCTGACCATGGATCAGGCATTACGTAACTTCGTTAGCCTCGGTCTGACCCTGGCGGACGCCTCGGATCGCCTGTCACGTTTCCCCGCCGACTTCCTGGGGATCGACGACATTGGCCGCCTGCAAGAGGGCGCATTGGCGGACCTGGTCATCCTTGACCCCCAACTTCAACTCCAAGCGGTCTATGTCGAAGGCCGTCATATCTGTGGAAACGCCCAAGGAGCCTCTTAAATGTCTTTGATGCTTGAAGAAACTCGCAACGCCCCTGAACGTGTTCGCGGTCAGCTGCAGCGTAATCACGCGTTGCTTGCTGCACTAGGTGAACGCTTGCGTCTTGCTGAGCCGACTGCAGCCGTCACCGTGGCACGGGGCAGTTCCGATCATGCCGCCAGCTACTTCGCCTACCAATGCATGCAGCGTAAAGGCATTCCGGTGGCCTCGCTGCCTCCTTCGCTGACCACCCTGGCGAAGGCTCCTTGGCGACTAACAGGGCAATTATCCTTGGCGGTTTCTCAATCTGGACAGAGCCCTGACCTAGTGGCGATGCAGCAGTCGCTCGCTGCCGCTGGAGCTCGAACGATAGCGCTGGTCAATACGCCGCAGTCGCCTCTGGGCGCGGCTAGCGATAGTGAAATTCCGCTCTATGCGGGAGAAGAAAAAAGTGTCGCTGCCACCAAAAGCTACTTGGCCACGCTTTCTGCCATGGCGCAGCTCATCGGCCACTGGCAGGAAGACCGACTGCTACTCACTGCTCTGGAACAACTTCCAGAACGACTGACCCAAGCCCTGGCGATGGATTGGTCACCGGCCATCGAGGCATTACTAAATGCCGACAAGATGATGGTGATTGGTCGTGGGGCAGGTCTGGCTGTCGCTCAGGAAGCGGCGCTCAAGTTTAAAGAAACCTGTGCGATTCAAGCGGAATCCTTTAGCGGTGCCGAAGTTCGTCATGGCCCGATGGCGCTGATTGGTCCTGATTATCCGGTGCTGGTATTCGCGCCACCAGGGCCCGAACAGGCTGGCTTGCTGGAGTTAACCGAGTGGCTCAAGAGTGTTGGCGCCCGAGTCGTCCTTGCTGCCGATAAGAGCGTGGTACAGCGCAATTTGACCTTGGTAGATGCGGGTCATGAGGCTCTGCAGCCACTGTCGGTAATTCAGAGCTTTTATCAAATGGTGGCTGGCCTTGCAGAGGCTCGGGGAAGCGATCCAGACCGCCCTCGGCACCTCAATAAAGTTACCTGCACCCTGTAACGTATAACAACAATATTGGGAGTCCTCCCATGTCAGATTCAAGTCAATCATTAACGCTGCAGGCCCCCGTAACGGGGGTTGTGGTACCCCTAGCAGCGGTGCCCGATCCGGTTTTCGCCAGCCTAACCCTGGGAGAGGGCATTGCTCTCGATCCACTGGGCGAATGCCTGCATGCTCCCTGTGATGGTGAAGTGGTGCAGTGCGCGCGTACCCATCATGCATTCACCTTGAGAACCGAGGCGGGTGTTGAATTACTGCTTCACCTTGGCCTGGATACGGTTGAGTTAAACGGGAAAGGTATTGAGCCTTTGGTCGCTGTAGGTGATCAAGTACGCGCGGGTGACCCGCTGTGCCGTTTCGATGCCGATGCGTTAGCGCTGGGCGCAAGTGCGCTGATTACTCCGCTGGTGATCACCGAAGCGGCTGGTTGGCAATTACAGCCGTCGAAGCACCACGAGGGTGAGCGGGTTTCACTTGGTGAGCCTTTACTGGTGCTAACCCGCACGGCTATTGAACAATCCGATACACGTGCTGATGGGCCGTTAGCTGAGCGCCGCGTGACCCTAGCCTTGGCATCGGGGCTGCATGCGCGACCGGCTGCCCGGCTGCGTGCTATTGCTCGAAAGCATAACGTTAATCTGACGGTGCAGCATGAGTGTTCAAGCGACAACGCTGCCAGTGCCAGCGCCGCTAGCCTCAGCGCATTAATGAACTTGGGCCTGACCGAAGGCGCAACGTTAAAACTGACTGCCCAGGGAGAGGCTGCTGAGGCCGCGCTGGGTGACGCCGAGCGTCTGTTGACCACGCCTGAAGCTGAAGAACATAGCGCACCTGCGCCGTCTACATTAACCGCAGTGGCACTTAAAGAGGGCGAACTGGCTGGCTTAGTGGCTAGTCCTGGTTTAGCCATCGGCCCGCTTGTCTCTTATCAATTGCCGCTACCCACTGTGCCCTTGATGGGCGAGGGCGAAGCCGTTGAGACAGCTTGCTTGAAAAAGGCGCTGTTAAGCGTTGGTGAGGCGCTAGCCAACGCTGAAGCACAAGCGACGCGCCAGGGGCAGAGCGCCGAGGCGGAAATTTTTGCTGCCCATGGCGCCTGGTTAGAAGATCCCGATTTGGCGGCAGCGGCAGGTAAGCACATTAGTGAAGGTCGTAGCGCTGGCCAAGCTTGGCGTGAGGCGCTTGATGGCGAAGCCGCAAGGCTTGCGGCGAGTGGAAATACGCTACTTGCCGCCAGGGTTGCAGATCTGCGCGACTTGCAGCGCCGTGTGATGGTGGAACTAAGCGACGATCAGCAAGCGGCACTTCCTGAGCTGCCTAAGGGGGCCGTCGTCGTTGCTGATGAACTGACACCCTCAGAGCTGGTGGCCGTTGCTACCCAGCACCCTGCTGGGCTGTGTCTCGCGGGTGGCGGCACTACTTCCCATGTGGCCATTTTGGCACGTGCCCGAGGTATTCCCTGCCTTGTGGCCATGGGGGCAAGCCTAATCGATGCTGCTAATAGCGCCACAAGCGAGAGCGTCATTCTAGATGCGGAAAATGGGCGCTTGGCGCTGAGCCCCAGCGCTACTCAACGGGCGGAAGTGTCAGAGCGCATTGATGCTCGCCGTTATGAAGCTGAGCAAGCGCAAGCGTTAGCGCATGAGCCAGCGATGACTCTGGATGGGCGAGAAATTGAGGTATGCGCCAATATCGGTGGCGCCGAAGAGGCGCGTTTAGCGGCAGATTCGGGGGCTGATGGTGTCGGCCTACTGCGCAGTGAGTTCCTGTTTCTTGAGCGAGATAGTGCCCCCAGCGAAGCGACTCAGCGTGATGAATATCAGGCTGCGGTGAAGGCCTTAGATGGCAAGCCTGTGATCATTCGCACCCTGGATATTGGTGCCGACAAGCAGCTTCCTTATCTGCGCTTGCCGTCAGTACCTAACCCAGCGTTGGGCGTGCGGGGCGCTCGTTTGTGGGCCAGCCAGCCTGAACTGCTGGAGACCCAGCTTCGAGCGCTACTCGGCGTTACGCCGTTGGAAACGCTGCATATCATGCTGCCGATGGTGACTGAGGTTGGCGAGCTGCGCGAAGTGCGCAAGCGCTTAGAGACGTTGGCCAGTGAAATGGGGCTTGGTGCGCGGCCACGCCTTGGTGCCATGATCGAGGTGCCTAGTGCTGCTCTGTGCGCCAGAAGCCTCGCCGTTGAAGCCGATTTTCTGTCAATCGGCACCAACGATCTAACCCAGTACACCCTGGCGATGGACCGTGAAGACCCGGCGCTCACTGCACGAGCGGATGTGATGCATCCCGCGGTGCTGCGGCTGATTCAAGCGACGGTGGACGGCGCGAAAGGGCACTGCCCCGTGGGCGTATGCGGTGCCGCCGCGGGTGATGAGCGGGTCGCGCTTCTGCTCGTCGCGCTGGGTGTCGATGAACTCTCTGTAGAACCTGCACGTGTGCCTGCAGTGAAAGCTGCCCTGCGTTGCCTGAATGCTGCCGCACTGGCAGATGAACTTCCCGCACTACTGGCCTTGGACGATGCGACCGCTGTACGCCAGCACTTAAGCGCGTGGCTTGCTCAGGCCAACCAAACCGACATAACAACAACGACCCTTGAGAGGTGCTGAAATGTCTTCTACGACCTTCGGTTCCCGCCTGATGGGCGGGCTACAGCGGCTTGGCCGCTCTCTGATGCTACCCATCGCGGTATTGCCCATTGCAGGTCTATTGCTGCGACTTGGGCAGCCTGATCTGCTGGATATTGCCTTTATTGCTGGCGCTGGCGAGGCCATTTTCGCCAACCTGGCACTGATTTTTGCCATCGGCCTCGCCGTAGGTTTCGCGGATGATAGTAACGGCGCTGCCGGCCTGGCCGGGGTGATTGGCTATCTGGTGCTAGATGCGGTGCTAACCGCGCTTAATCCTGAGATCGATATGGGGGTGCTGGCAGGGATTATTGCCGGCAGCGTGGCAGGCCTGCTTTATAATCGCTATAAGTCGATTCAACTTCCTGATTATCTGGCCTTTTTTGGTGGGCGACGCTTTGTGCCTATTGCTACTGGCCTAGCGGCAGTGGCAATGGGGGTGGTTTTTGGGGTGATTTGGCCGCCTATCCAACAGGGCATTGATGCACTTGGTCACTGGCTAATCGGCGCCGGTGAGCTGGGGCTTTTCGTCTACGGAACAATTAATCGTTTGTTGATTGTGACGGGGTTGCATCACGTACTGAATAGCCTGGTGTGGTTCGTCTTCGGTAATTTCGAGACAGCCGCTGGGGTAGTAGCCAATGGCGACCTGAATCGTTTCTTTGCCGGTGACCCTGAAGCAGGGCGCTTTATGGCGGGCTTTTTCCCGGTAATGATGTTCGGCCTGCCAGCTGCGGCGCTGGCCATGTACCATGCCGCACCAAAAGGACGCCGTGCCCAGGTGGGTGGCTTGTTACTTTCGCTGGCATTGACGGCTTTCCTGACCGGTGTCACCGAACCCATCGAATTCACCTTTATGTTCCTGGCACCGCTGCTTTATGGCATGCACGCAGTGTTAACGGGCATTTCCATGGCGCTACTGCACTGGCTGGACGTGAAGCTTGGCTTCACCTTCTCCGCTGGGGCCTTTGACTTTGCACTCTCTTACGGGCTTTCCACCAATGGTTGGCTGATGCTGCCTGTCGGCCTCGTCTATTTTGTTCTGTACTACACGGTATTTCGCTGGGCCATCGTCCGCTTTAATCTGCCTACCCCAGGGCGCGAGCCGGAAAGTACTTCCTCCGCAGCAGCCCCAACACCACTCGGTGAACGTGGCCCAGCGTTTGTCACGGCGTTAGGTGGCGCGAGCAACCTGCAAAGCGTAGGTGCCTGTACGACTCGGTTGCGCTTGGTGCTGGAGAATCCTGAGGCAATTGATGAGTCGGCTCTGAAATCGTTGGGCTCTCGGGGGATTATGCGTCTCCAGGGCGGTGGTCTCCAGGTAGTGATGGGGCCCATTGCGGATGGTATCGCAGATGAGATTCGACAAGCGCTCAAGCAGAGTGGCGCGGCGGTGGATGCCAATACCTCTTCTCATAGCCCTTCTGAACATAGCCCTGGCACCCCCGCAAACCCTTCTCAACCAACGGCATTGCCCGCCGAGGTGGCCCAACGCTGGATGGCCGCTTTAGGTGGTAATGCCAACGTGCAACGGCTGGACGTCCAAGCCCAGACACGCCTGCGCGTAGAGCTAGTCGATGGCGCTGGTTTAGACAGCGCAGCGCTTGACCAACTGGGATGCAGAGGCATCCAGGCGTTGAACGGCAATACATGGCATCTGATCGTCGGCGATCAAGCCGCTGCTATCGCGCATTCACTAAGAGCCTAACGCTCGTAATCGATACCCGTTACTCGGCAACGGCTGAGTAACGGGTAACCGTGGCGATTTAGCCAAGACTTCTACGTCATAGACCCATGTTTATGGGGCAGCGTTGCGCTGCCCCACAGACCCCGCGCGTCTTTAAAACGTGCACATCACTGCAACGCTAATACAAAATCAACAACAATCGGATACGACGCCATGCTGATATCAAGCATACCTACGCCCCAAAAAGGGCAGCCGTTAGGTCGCTTTGGTCAACTAGCCCTGATCGGTACTTTATCGTTGGTTCCTTTGACGTCTTCTGCCGACGAGCCTCAGGGCTTTATGGAAGAGGCCAGCCTTGAGACCACCCTGTTTTATATCTATCGCGACCGTGATCGTCGTTCGGGAGGTATGGGGCCGGATGGCGAGGGCACTCCAGGGGCTTACGCTTCCAATCTGCAGCACTCCACCGCCAATCTGGCTGTCGACTTCTCGAGTGGTCATGCGGGGGGCGTTGTGGGGCTGGATCTAGCCGCCTTTGCTGCTTACGACTTTCAGAACCGTCACCAGGGCACGGAATTCAATTTTCGTCCGGCGAGCACTCTGTGGGAAGAGCGCTGGGACGGTAAGGAAACGAATGGTGCCAGCCTCTACCGGGCCGCACTCAAGTTCAAGGTTGGCGATATGTGGGGGCGGTTAGGGTATCTACAGCCCCAAGGCACCAGTGTCATCGCCCCTAACTGGTCCTTCCTGCCAGGCACTTATCGCGGTGGAGAACTCGGCGCCAGGATAGGTGACCTATCGCTGAGCTATTTTCATGCTGATCGTTACAAGGCCCCTTGGTATCAGAGCTTCTACGAGTTCCGCCAAGCCGATGGAGAGACGATCGACTACCTACACTCGCTGGGAGCACGCTACGACGTCACCGATGACTTGGCCATCGAGGCTGCTTTTGGGCAAGCCCAGGGCTATATGGATCAAGGGTTCGGCAAGGTGTCTTATGCCACCCAGCTGAACGACTCCCCGCTGCGTTTGAGTTACCAAACCTACGCCGCCCGTGACCGCCATGACGATGGCTCAGCCAACGACGTCTATGACGGTACTGCCTGGCAACAGGTGCTTACCGCTCACTATGATCAAGGTGCCTTCGATTGGCGGCTTGAGTTTAGCTGGGTGCATGCACCTGGGTCTCAGGGCTATTTCCTTCCGCGAATGACCACCCCTTATGCATCGTCCAACGGCCGCTTGGATATCTGGTGGGATGCCCGATCCGACTGGAACCACGATGGCGAAAAGTCCCTCTACGCCGGTGTCACCTATGACCTGGAAGGCTGGGATTTGCCTGGTTGGTCGCTGGGCTTGGCTCATGCTTATGGCTGGGATGCTCGTCCCTACTCAGGTTTTGAGGACCCCGGGCGCCGCTTTAGTGAGTCCGCCTGGAACGTTGACGTGCATTACAAAGTTCAGAATGGCTGGGCCGAGGGCACGCGTTTTCAATTGCACTATACCCGCTACGACAACCGCACCGACTACGCCTCCTGGGGAGATGGCGGCTTTAAAAATGCCTTTCAAGATGAACACGACATCAAGTTCACGGTCGTGGCTCCTTTCTCGATTCTGTAATGCTTGAGGTGAAAACAATGACAACATTGACGAAGGCCCTAACGACACTGGCTATCGGGGTTGCAATCAACTCGGCGGCAGCCCAGGCCAGCGAAACCACTCAGCTTGACGCGTCGTCTGCCCGCGACTTGGCGCAGCGGCTGGACGTGCAGTACACGATAACCGCCAACCAGCCGCAGGCACATGATATCGACTGCCAGAGACTGGGGGCAGATTATGCCGCCTGTTTCACCGCGACGATCCTTTTGACCAATACCTCTGATAAGGCCATTGAGGCGAGCGATTGGGAGCTGTATTTCTCGAGTATTCGCCGCTTGCTGCAGATGGATCATCCTGAACTGTCGCTGACGCGTATCACTGGGGATCTCCATCGCCTTGAGCCCAATGACTCTTTTACTGGGCTGGGCGCTGGAGAGAGTCTGGAAATTCCCATTGTGGGTGAGTACTGGCAGCTATTCATGACCGATGTGATGCCCAACTGGTACCTGGCAGTGGGCGATGAAACAGCGGTGATCGATAATACCCGTGACGACGTATTGAGCGATTTTGTCCGTGCGCCTTTCGGTGAGCAGCTTATGCGTACGCCGGACGATAACAACGTGGTGATGACCGCCGAGACACGCTTCGAGCGCAACGCTGCGGCCACTGCAATGCCCGCCGACGCATTGCGGGGAGCTATTTTGCCGACACCGCGCTCATCTCGCCTGGGAGAGGCTACTCTCGATTTGTCTGAAGGGGTCAGCCTCGAGATGCCAATGCTTAGCGAGGCCAGCCTAGCGGTACTGGGAGAGCGCTTCGAACGGCTCGATATCCCCGTCAACCAAGGTGGAGACGGCTTGGTGATTCGTGCCCGCTTGGTCTCTGAGTCAGACGTTCTCGATGAAGCATTGGCACAGGAAGGAGGCTATCGCCTGCAGCTCAATGAGTCCGGTGCCGATATCCTGGCCTTTGACGCCACTGGGGCTTTCTATGCTGTCCAGTCGCTAATAGCGGCCATGGATGAGGCGGGATTGGTGCCAGCGATGGACATTGATGATGCTCCACGTTACGACTATCGCGGTGTCATGCTGGATGTTGCACGGAATTTCAAAGATAAGGCCTCCGTGTTGCGCTTGCTGGATCAGATGGCTGCGTACAAGCTCAACCGTTTCCATTTCCATCTCACCGATGATGAGGGCTGGCGGCTGGAAATTCCGGGGTTGGCGGAATTAACCGAAGTAGGCAGCAAGCGCTGTCATGATCTGGAAGAAACGAACTGTCTTTTACCTCAGCTGGGCTCTGGGCCAGAGGACGATACTGCCGGTAGCGGTTTCTACACCCGTGAGGATTATATCGATATCGTTCGCTATGCCGAGGCTCGCCATATTCAGGTGGTGCCTGAAATTGATATGCCGGCCCATGCTCGCGCCGCTGTGGTGGCTATGGAAGCGCGACATCGTCGGCTGATGGAGGAGGGCGATAGTGCGGCAGCCAACGAGTACCGATTAATCGACCCCGAAGATACGTCCAATACGCTGTCGGTTCAGCTCTATGATCGTCGCAGTTACCTCAACCCCTGTCTTGAGTCGACGAACCGCTTTGTCGATAAGGTGATGGGCGAAGTGGTATCGATGCACCAAGAGGCGGGCCAGGCGCTGGACAATTGGCACTTTGGTGGTGATGAAGCCAAGAATATCCTGCTGGGGCATGGTTTTCAGGATATCGATGCCGAAGAACCGGTCGACTGGCGTGGAACCATCGACCAGCGTGATCAGCACCATCCCTGGGAGGCGTCGCCAATTTGCCAACAGAGCGTTGCCGATGGAGAGGTTGCTTCTGTAGAGGAACTGCCGAGCCGTTTTGCCCTACAGGTTAACCAACTCGCTGATAACTACGGAATAGCGCGCATGTCAGCCTGGCAAGACGGCCTTAAGCATGTTGAGTCCGCTGAAGAGTTTGCTACGCCGCAGGTCGCGGTCAATTTCTGGGATCCGCTGTTTTGGGGCGGTAGTCAGTCGGTGGCCGAGTGGCAGTCGCGGGGTTATGAGGTGATTCTTTCTAGCCCAGATTATCTCTACTTCGACATGCCCTACGAGGTCAATCCACACGAACGAGGCTACTACTGGGCGACACGTTTCACCGATACGCGCAAAGTGTTCTCCTTTGCCCCCGATAATCTGGCGCAAAATGCGGAAACCTCAGTTGATCGAGACGGTAATACCTTTCGTTCCGAGAGCGCCGAGGGATGGCAAGGCGCTCGGGGGATTTCCGCTCAAGCCTGGGGTGAAACGGTACGTAGCGAGACGCAGATGGAGTACATGATCTTCCCGCGTCTGCTAGCGTTGGCCGAGCGAGCCTGGCACCAAGCCGAGTGGGAACTCGATTATCAACCTGGTCAGGCGTTCATCGGTGGCGAGACGTCCTTTGTCGACGATGAGTCGTTGACTGAAGACTGGCAGCATTTTGCCAACCTGCTTGGTCAACGTGTTCTGCCTCGGCTAGAGCGCGATGGAATCGCTTATCGTCTGCCGTTGCCAGGAGCCCGGGTTGAAGCGGGTAGGCTAGTAGCCAATGTCGCGCTACCAGGAGTCAGTATTGAGTACTCTTTGGACGACGGGGCGAGCTGGCAGGTCTATCAGGACAGCGCGCGCCCCGAGGTGGAAAACACGGTGCTATTACGCAGCGCCAGTGCCAATGGTCAGCGGCATAGTCGTGTCGTGACGCTAAATTAACCAGCGTTAAGATAGCGAAGAGCCCTCTTCAGGCGGCGTTGCCTTAGAGGGCTCTGAGTCTCTTTAGTCCGGCTGGGAGCGGCGAGCGTAATCGGATAAGCTGAGAAGTTCTATTATCAGGAGTGCACCATGACATCACGCCTTATCGTTTCCGGCCTTGACGGTACGCTGTTAGGCAGCGACCACCGACTGCACGACAATACGATTGAGGTGCTCAGAGCGCTTGTAGCGCAAGGCCATCATGTCGCGCTGGCGTCTGGTCGCCACTATAACGATATGCGCGTGTTTCGCGATCAGTTGGATATCCCGGCCTATTTAATCAGTACCAACGGGGCCTACATCCATGCTCCAGACGGCACGCTTTTGAGCGCGACCCATCTTGAACCAGCCTACGTCGAAACGCTTATTCAGTTGCCGCGCCCGCCTCAGGTAAGGCTCAACCTTTACCGTGAAAGCGGCTGGTATATCGATGCCGACGCACCGCACCTGTTGTCATTGCATGCCTCGACGGGCTTTCGTTACGAGGTTGTGCCGCAGGCAGCGATGGATGCTGATGGGGTTGGTAAAGTGCTCTATATAGGCGACCCGGCTGCGTTAGCGCAACTGGAATGTCAGGCCCAGGAGGCGCATGGTCACAGCCTACATATCACATACTCAACGATCGATTCTTTAGAAATTATGGCGGGTGGCGTCAATAAAGGCGTGGCCTTAATGGCGTTGCTGGAAAAGCTAACGCTAACGCCGGCAGAGTGCTTAGCATTTGGCGATAACCTAAACGATACTGAAATGCTTAATCTGGCAGGGGAAGCCCAGGTAATGAACAACGCCCACCCTGCGCTTTTTGATCGAGTTTCCAGCGCTGAGCGTATCGGCCATCATAGCGAAGCGGCCGTGGCTCGGTGGCTAGCAAAACGCTTCGCGCTGTAATAACCGCTTCACGCTGCAACCTTGGTCGATGGCCGCTTGCGATAGGGTGGCCACTCCACCATCATCTAGCCCCTAAAACGATAATAACGAGTAATAATAACCCAGGGCATATTGCTACCATGACAACCACGCCTGCTACCTTGATGGTCGTTGATGACGACTCGGAAATCCGCGAACTGTTGGCAGACTATTTAGGGCGTCACGGCTATCACGTGTTGACCGCCGACGGGGCGGATTCGCTGTATCAGCAACTGGTTGATCAAGCGCCAGACTTGTTGATCGTTGACGTCATGATGCCGGGGGATGACGGTTTTACCATCTGCCGGGAGCTGCGCAAAACCAGCGATACGCCGATTATTATGCTCACCGCCAGTGCCGATGATACCGACCGCATTTTGGGGCTTGAGTTAGGCGCTGATGACTATATCGCTAAGCCCTTCAACCCCCGTGAGTTGCTGGCGCGGATTAAAGCGGTGTTACGTCGAGCCCGCCCGGCAGCAACTGGCGCGCCGACCCAAGAGGCTCGCTGGGTACGCTTTGGCGACTGGCAACTGGACCGCATGACCCGCGAACTGATCGACCAGGCAGGTATTCGCACCGCGCTTTCCGGCGCAGACTTCCAACTACTGCAGGTGTTTCTGGAGCGGCCTGCCACCGTCATTACTCGCGATGATCTCTACACCTTGACCCGCGGACGTGAAGCACCACCGCTAGATCGCTCGATTGACGTACATGTATGTCGCTTGCGCCAGCGGCTAGGGGAAGATGCACAGCATTCCCAGCTGATTCGCACCGTGCGTGGGGCTGGCTATGTGTTGACCGCTAGGGTTGAAGCTGCTTCGTGAAGGGCGTAAAGCGCATCCTCGCGGGTTGGTTGCCAAGCAGTCTACGTGGGCGCTTTGTGGTCATTATGATTACGGGCGTGCTGGTTGCTCAAGCGGCTAGCTATGCGTTATGGACTTCTCAGGTGCGGGCCAGCCAGCTTGAACAGTTAGACGAGCTTTCCAGCAACATGGCCTTCAGTATTGCCTCGACCATGCGATTTTTCCGTTCGCTGCCGGTAGATTATCGGCACATTGTGTTGGATCAGCTACGTAGCATGGGCGGCACGCGTTTTTTTGTCAGCGTGAATGAGCGACGCATTGCTGTCGAAGATATTGGCAGCGGCCCTGAAAAAGAGGTCGTGGTAGACAACGTGCGCTCTATTTTGACCCAGCAGCTCTCCATTGACGATGTGGTGGTGGAGTTTTCCCGCCCGGAAAGCTTGCGTGTCTTCAACAACGAAGTGTTGCTTTACGATTTACCACCCCGTTGGGGGCAGCACAGTCTGTTAATGGAGCCGCTTTCGCCCCCTATCTTAGTGGTGCAACTGGAGCTGGCTCCGGATACCTGGCTTTATGTGGCCACACTACTGGGCGTGCCGGATATTTTTAGCGGCTACCGTTGGCTGTCTGAAGAGCGTTTATTAGTCGGCGTGTTGGTGCTGTTAAGCGTGCTGGCGCTTTCGTTACTCGGTATTACCAGTGTGACTCGGCCGTTGGCGCGGCTTTCCCGAGCAGCACGCCAGCTGGGCGATGATTTGGCTAGCCCGCCACTTAAAGAGAGCGGCCCTAAAGAAGTGGCTGCCACCGCAGCGGCCTTTAATCGTATGCAGCGGCGTATTCAAGAACAGATGGATGAGCGCGAGCGACTGTTTTCGGCAATTTCTCATGATCTTAAAACGCCCATTACACGCATGCGGCTGCGTGCCGAAATGCTCGATGATGCTGCTCAGCGTGAACGTTTTTGCGCCTCACTTGACGAGTTGAATGAGCTGGTCAAAGGCGCACTGGCCTCGGTCAAAGGGTTGGATCTGCATGAAGAACCCCAGCCTACAGACCTTAACGCGCTGCTGTTGGAGATTGCCGAAGGGTTACGACTATACGGCGGTGAGGTGTCACTTCATGGTGCTGTGTTACCACTAACCGTTAAGCCTCTGGCGCTCAAACGCTGCTTAGCAAACCTGCTTGAAAACGCGGTGTTTTACGGCCAGAAAGCAACCGTAACGCTGGAAGAGCAGGCGGGCATCGTAACGTTGCGCATTCATGATAATGGGCCAGGTATTGCTGATGAGCAGCTTTCCCGAGTCTTTTCACCTTTTGTGCGCCTGGAAGCCTCTCGAAGCCGTTACACCGGTGGAAGCGGCCTGGGGCTTGGCATTGCCAGACATATTGCCCGTGCCCATGGAGGCGATATCGTCTTATCGAATCACTCGGCAGGTGGGTTAGTGGCCACGTTAACGCTACCGCGCCAAACGAGTGTTACTGACTTGTAATAAAACCCTAACACTATTAATAAATTGCCAAGACTATGCAGGACTCGGTAACTCCCGTTGTGTGCCAGGGTGGCGTACTCTGCTGTGAGTCGTTCAGTCGAGCATCATCAGCAACGACATCTCATCAGCACAAAAACAACAGCACAATAACAACAGCACAATAACAACAGCACAATAACAACAGCAGGAGCTATTCATGCCGAGTATCAATATGCCCGTATTTAACGTGCCTACGTTTAAAAAGTCCGTATTCGCATTAGCCGTGGCGGCTGGCACCAGCATGACGGCTAGTACCACCCAAGCCAATGAAGTGGAAGTGTTGCACTGGTGGACATCCGGCGGTGAAGCCCGCGCAGCAAACGTCCTAAAAGAGTTAATGGAAGCCGAAGGCTATGGCTGGCAGGATTTCGCTGTGGCCGGTGGTGGTGGTGAAACCGCCATGACGGTACTTAAGTCTCGTGCAATGTCTGGTAACCCACCTTCCGCTGCGCTCATTAATGGCCCCGAAATTCAAGAGTGGGGCAAGCTCGGCCTTCTGGGTAATTTAGACGAGGTCGCTGCCGCTGAAGGCTGGAATGACCTACTGCCTGAAATAGTTGCCGATATTATGCGCTACGACGGCCACTATGTTGCCGTCCCCGCGAACGTTCACCGCGTTAATTGGCTATGGGCGAATCCTGACGTTCTAGAAGCGGCAGGCGTTGAAATGCCTACCACGCTGGATGAGCTTTTTACCGCCGGCGAAGCCATTCGTGAGGCGGGTTTTGTACCGCTAGCTCATGGTGGCCAAGCGTGGCAAGACGCGACGGTGTTTGAAAGTGTCGTACTGGGTAGCCAGGGAGCCGAGTTTTATCAGCAGGCGCTGGTGGAGCTAGACCCAGAGGCGCTTGGTGGGGAACAGATGATCGCTGCGTTAGAAGACTTTAAGCGTCTACGTGAGCTGATGGATGAAGGCATGTCTGGCCGCGATTGGAACATTGCCACCGCCATGGTCATTGAAGGCACTGCAGGCTTCCAGATAATGGGGGACTGGGCCAAAGGGGAGTTCACTGCCGCAGGCCTGACTGCCGGTGAAGACTATCTGTGCGCGGCTGCGCCCGGCACGGAAGACGCCTTTACGTTGAATATCGATAGCCTAACGATGTTTCGTATGAGCGACGACGCCGGGCGTGATGCCCAGCAGACCTTGGCACGCTTAGTCTTGGAGCCGACCTTCCAAGAAGCTTTTAATCTTGCCAAAGGCTCTATTCCTGCGCGATCCGACCTAGATATAAGTGAGTTTGATAGCTGTGCTCAGCAGTCGCTTGCTGACTTCCAACGCACCGCTGATGAAGGCGGTTTAGTCCCCAGCTTGGCTCACGGGATGGCGGTGCGCGCTGATGTCCAGGGAGCGATCTTTGATGTTGTGACCAACTACTTCAATGATACCAATATGCCTGCCGAAGAAGCTGCTGAACGGTTGGTAAGTGCGGCTGAAACCGCCTCTTTCTAAGCCTCTGCGTACTTTTAATAAGTGACGTAACTAGCGCCGCCGCAACGGCGGTGCTAGCGGCTGACTGGCGAGGGATATTCTCATGAGTGAACCCACGACGCGCACTGCAGTGCGGCCGACGGCGCCTGGCTGGCTTCAAGCCTGGCTGCCCCGTTTGGTACTTGCCCCTTCTGTTGCGGTGTCTCTGTTTTTTGTTTACGGCTTTATGTTGTGGACTTTTGTGTTGTCGCTAACCAGCTCGCGCATGTTGCCTAGCTACGATTTTGTTGGTTTTGGCCAATATACGCGGCTAATGGCCAACGAGCGTTGGTGGATAGCCTCTACCAACCTGGTGCTGTTTGGCGTGCTGTTTATTGTGATTTGTTTGGTGATTGGCGCGCTGTTGGCAATTCTACTGGATCAGAAAATTCGCCAAGAGGGCGCGCTGCGCACGATTTATCTCTATCCCATGGCACTGTCGTTTATTGTTACGGGCGTGGTATGGAAGTGGCTGCTGAATCCCCAGCTGGGAATTCAGGCGATGGTGCAAAGCTGGGGATTTGAGTCGTTTCGCTTCGATTGGATCGTTGATCCTGATATGGCGATTTATACCCTGGTGATTGCAGCGGTTTGGCAGGCATCTGGCTTTGTGATGGCGCTCTTTTTGGCGGGGTTGCGGGGTATTGATGACAGCATCGTCAAAGCTGCTCAATTAGACGGTGCTAGCCTGCCGCGCATTTACTGGCGGGTGGTGATGCCGTGCCTGCGTCCGGTGGTGTTCAGCGCGGTGATGATTCTGTCCCATATTGCGATTAAGAGCTTTGATTTAGTGGTAGCACTCACCGGCGGTGGGCCTGGTTATGCCACCGATCTGCCCGCTACCTTTATGTACACCCACGCCTTTAATCGTGCTCAGATCGGGCTCGGCTCCGCTAGCGCTATGTTAATGCTCGGTGGTGTTCTGGCGATTTTGATTCCTTACCTCTATTCCGAACTAAGGAGCCGCAAACATGGCTAACGTGATTCGTCGGCAAACGCCTGCCGCACGGCTGTTGCGGGCTGTGCTTTATGGCGTACTGAGTGTGGCGGGGCTGTTTTATATCTTGCCGATGGTGGTCATGTTGATGACCTCTATCAAACCGTTGAGCGAAATAAGTGCGGGAACGCTGCTATCGCTGCCGCAAAACCCAACCCTTGAACCCTGGACGAAAGCCTGGGGAGAAGCGTGTACCGGTATGCGCTGTGAAGGTGTCGGCGGTTATTTTTGGAACTCCTTTGCGATGGTGATTCCTGCCGTGCTGATCTCCACCACGGTCGGGGCGCTAAATGGCTATGCGCTTACCAAATGGCGCTTTAAAGGCTCGGAATTGGTCTTTGCGCTGATGCTATTTGGCTGCTTTATCCCGTTTCAGGTGGTGCTGTTACCAATGGCACAAACCTTGGGCTGGTTAGGGCTTTCCAGCTCACGTGCAGGGCTGATTCTGGTGCATGTAGTTTTTGGCATTGCCTTTACCACGCTGTTTTTCCGCAACTTCTATGTCGGAATTCCTAACGAGCTGGTCTCTGCGGCGAAGCTGGATGGCGCGGGATTCTTCCGTATTTTCTGGCGCATTTTATTGCCGGTTTCCGCGCCGATTATTGTGGTGTCAGTCATCTGGCAATTCACCCAGATATGGAATGACTTCCTGTTTGGCGTAGCGTTTTCTGCTCACAACACTCAGCCGGTGACGGTGGCGCTCAACAATTTGGTCAATACGTCCACTGGTGTGCGTGAGTACAACGTCGATATGGCTGCCGCGATGATTGCAGCACTGCCAACGCTGGTGGTGTATGTGCTGGCCGGAAAGTATTTCGTGCGCGGGCTGACGGCAGGCTCCGTGAAAGGCTAATAACAATCAGATTGGTGACAACTTTCTAAAGGTTTCTTTAGCAAGGTCAGAATCAACCCGTAGCGGGAGTCTTTCGCCATGGATGGCGAAAGTAGCGTCCAGGGAAGGATTTACAGCGCCCCCGCCAAGGGTTGTTCAGACCGGAATAACAACTTTGTCAGCAGTCTTACAATGGGGTTTTCATTATGGCAGCGTTAGAAATTCACAACGTGCGCAAAGAGTTCGGCAGCGAGCGGGTGCTGAAAGATGTCAGTATTTCGATTGATTCTGGTGAATTCCTGATTTTGGTGGGGCCATCTGGCTGTGGTAAATCCACGCTGATGAACGCCATCGCCGGGCTGGAGCCGGTGACTAGCGGCAATATCTATATCGACGGCGAAGACGTCACTTGGCGCACACCTGCTGAGCGGGATATTGCCATGGTGTTTCAGTCCTACGCGCTCTATCCCAGCATGACCGTACGGCAAAACATCAGCTTTGGGCTGGAAATGCGCAAGGTGCCCAAAGCCGAGCGTGTCGGTGCCGTAGAGCGCGTGGCCGATCTGCTGCAAATCTCTCACCTGCTTGAACGTAAGCCTGCCCAGCTTTCGGGTGGCCAGCGTCAGCGGGTGGCCATGGGGCGGGCGCTGGCACGTGAGCCCAAGGTGTATCTATTTGACGAGCCGCTATCAAATCTGGACGCAAAGCTGCGGGTGGATATGCGTACCGAGATTAAAAAGCTCCACCAGCGCTTAGGCACCACAATTGTTTACGTCACTCATGACCAAGTTGAAGCAATGACCCTGGCCGACTGCATCGCGGTGATGCGTGATGGCAATATCCTGCAGCTTGGTAGCCCCGATGAGGTGTATAACAACCCGGTCGATATGTTCGTCGCAGGCTTTATGGGGTCTCCATCAATGAACTTTATTCGCGCGACGCTTGAGACGGCAGGCGATGGCTATGCACTACGTATTGCCACCCCTGATGAAGACGATGTATTGCTGCCATGGCCCTCTGAACGCAATGCAGCGGGGCTTGTGGAACAGCTGAATAAGCCAATTATTCTTGGGCTACGACCAGAACATTTCAGCGAGGAGGATGTTCGGCTGAGCGAGCAGGCGGAAGGGACACTAATGGAGGCCAGGGTAAGCGTGGTTGAGCCGACCGGTGCCGATATTCTGCTACGCCTGCCGCTGGGAGAGCAGGAAATCACCGCCAGGGTAGGACCCAAGTGCGCAATTGCACCCGGCGAACGCTTGTCGCTACGCGTCGATATGGCCCGCGCCGTGCTGTTTGATGCCGAGACTGAACAGCGCTTGGCTTGAAGCGTTAGTGTCATGTCGTACTGATAAGTAAAGAGCCTCTGCTGATATTAGCAGAGGCTCTTTACTATCGTCCTAATGTCCTCGTTAGCGACGTATATGCTTTAACTCGCCATTCAGCGCTTTAATGATCGAGTAGCACATCAACAGCATAACAATTGAGAATGGAATGGCTGTTGCCGTCACGCCTGCCTGAAGCGCTGATAAGCCGCCACCAATCAGCAGTACGATAGCGATAAGCCCCTCAACAATTGCCCAGAACATGCGCTGTGGGCGGGGAGCGTCAATTTTTCCGCCGGCCGTGATAGTGTCGATCACCAAAGACCCCGAGTCCGACGAGGTAACAAAGAATATCAGTGCTAATACGATGCCTAAGGTAGACATAATGCCTGTTAGAGGCAGCTCATTAAGCATGCCAAATAGCGACAGTTCAGGTCTGTAGTTGTCGATGACATACTCTTTAACCAGACTGCTAGCGGGATCTGCGTAGAGCTGATCTAGCGCCGTAGCGCCAAAGACGCCCATCCAAATAAAGATGAACAAGCTGGGAACAAGCAGCACACAAAGCACGAACTCTCGCACGGTACGGCCTCGCGACACGCGGGCGATAAACATGCCGACGAAAGGTGCCCAACTGATCCACCACGCCCAGTAGAAAATAGTCCAGGATTGACGGTAGGCATCATCGTCACGGCCGAAAGGGGCCGATAGAGGCAGGAAGTCAGCAACATAGGTGACAAGCCCGGACATGAAACCGCTTAGCGCAATCAACGTTGGCCCGGCAAACAAAACGAAGAAGAAGAACAACACGGCCAGGATCATATTGAATTCAGACAGCTTCTTTAAGCCGCCCTCTAATCCACGCCATACGGACACTAGCGCGACTGCCGTTACGAGCACAATGACGATCACCTGGGTGGTGGTGTTTACCTCCATGCCAAAGACGAAGTTCATCCCCGCATTCGCTTGTTGTGCGCCCAGCCCAAGGGATGTGGCCAGTCCGAAGAGGGTGGCAAACACTGCCAGAATGTCGATGGCATGACCCCACCAGCCCCAGACGCGTTCGCCCAGAATTGGAAAAAATGCTGAACGTATCGAAAATGGCAGGCCTTTGTTATAGGTAAAAATGCCCAGTGCGAGCGCCATCACAACATACACTGCCCAGCCATGGAGCCCCCAGTGAAGATAGGTGCCCGCAAGCCCCATGGCACTAGCATCAGCAATCGCGTCTGGGTTCAGTGTTCCGTCACTTCCGAAGGGCGACGTAATACCTAAAGGCAGCGAAACATTGGCGTGATAAACCGGCTCTAGAACGCCAAAAAACAGTAAGCCGATGCCAATGCCAGCAGTGAACAGCATTGCAAACCAAGAAAGATAGCTATGATCCGGGCGAGCGTCAGGCCCCCCTAGCCTGACTGATCCATAAGGCAAGACCACTAGCGCCAAGCAAAACAAAATAAAGAAATCCACCAGGATCATGAAATACCAGTCCAGGGTTCCCGTGGAAAAGGCGACAATCGACTGAAAAATGCTCCCTGCGCGTTCAGGAAATAGTAGGGTGAGGATAATAAACACGACCGAAGCAAGGGCGGATACAGCAAAAACGCGATTATGGATATCAAACCCGATGGGGCCAAAGCTCCCCTCGATATTATCCTGCCCGACCACGTAGTCGGTTTGCATATCACTAGCCATAGGCGGCGACTCAGGGTCGCTTTTAGTGCTCATAATAGAGTTTCCCTTATTATTAATAATGGGCGCATCCGCCGTCTTATCATCTTTATTTTAGGGTGGTAGTGGTTAAATGATGAATCAACGGTTGTTTGTTACGGAGGCGGTGGCTGATAAACGTGCTCGACGCTCTAGGTCGTCCAAGTCGATGTTGTTACGCATATACTGGGTACTAGCATCGAAAGTGGGCTGATAATCCCATGGCGTAACTTTGCCTTGCTTAAGGGCCCGCGAAACTAGTTTGCGGCGCCGTTGACTGGCAATCACCTCATTATGCATTTGCTCATAGTCCCAGCGACTGGCGACCTCATTGCGAAATTCCTTACATAATTCCTGATAAGCAGGGCTTTCGGCGAGATTATTGAGCTCTAGCGGATCTGCATCGAGATCGAATAGCTGATCTGGATCTGGTGCAGTGTGGACGAATTTGTAACGACCGCGACGAATCATTAGTAGCGGTGCAATAGCCCCTTCGCCAAGATACTCGCCTATTACCTCATCGTGGCCACCGTTTCCCGTCAGGTGCGGCAAGAGGCTGCGACCATCAATCGGCACGGCATACTCTGGTGCGCTTCCATTGTGGGCTAGTTCAGCAAACGTTGGCAGCAGATCCATAGTCGATACTGATTCACGCACCCTGCCTGGAGTAAAGCGTTGTGGCGCATGGATAATCATCGGCACACGTGCTGAGCCCTCGAACCAGCTCATCTTGTACCACAGGCCGCGCTCGCCGAGCATATCACCGTGATCACCTGAGAAAACAATGATGGTGTTTTCATCGAGGCCAGTCTCCTTCAACGCTTTAAGCACGTCACCGATTTGATCGTCGACATAGCTTAGCGCCCCATAATAAGCATGGCGCGCGTTGCGGATCTGTTCATCGTTGATGGTGCCCTCATCGCACTGGTAAACATGACGCAGCCGCTTGGAGTGTGGATCCATCAGCTCTCTTGAATAGGGCACCCGTGGCATATCGATGGCGTCGTGCTGGTAGCGGTCCCAGTACTCCTGAGGAATGGTGTAAGGGTCGTGTGGGTGCGTCATTGAAACAGTCAGGCAGAAGGGCCGCTGCTCGCCATTGCGGGCATAATCGTAAAGAAAGCGCTTAGCGCGGAAAGCGACTTCATCGTCGAAGTCGAGCTGGTTGGAGCGCACGCATGGCCCCGCCTGAATCACCGACGACATATTGTGGTAGTAGCTAGGCCGTTCATGAAAGTTTTCCCAGTCGACAAACCAGCCATAGTCGGCCGGGTAGATATCGGTGGTCAGCCGTTCTTCGAAACCATGCAACTGGTCAGGGCCGCAGAAATGCATCTTACCGGTGAGGGCGGTGTAGTAACCAGCATCGCGTAGATAATGGGCGAAAGTAGGAGTATCTGCGGGGAAGTCAGCGGCATTGTCATAACCTCCAATGCGTGACGGCAATTGCCCTGCCATCAGCGTAAAACGAGATGGCGCGCACAGCGGGGTGTTGCAGTAGGCTGAGTCGAACACTACCCCTTCATCTGCCAATCGTGAGAGGTGGGGGGGTTTTACGATGGGGTGGCCGTGGAAGGGCATCGCTGAGGCTGCTATCTGGTCGGCCATCAGGAAAAGAATGTTGGGTTGTCGGATCGTCATAGACAGAATCTCCAGCGTTACGGCGGCTATTAGTTCTTAGTAAGTCTCTCTGCTAATCCGGTAACCTGTAAACTGGCTATTTTTTAATGTTTTCCATTAGGTGAGCTTATGTCATTAATCGGGCGAAAGGTGTCACAGAATGGGTTAAGGGTGTTTGAAGTGGCGGCTAGACACCTTAGCTTTACAGCGGCTGCTAATGAACTGCGTTCGACCCAGTCGGCGGTCAGCCAGCAGGTTCGGGCGTTGGAAGAAGAGCTTGGCTTACAGCTTTTTGACCGGGTATACCGTGGCGTGCTACTGACCGAATCTGGTCATGCGCTGTTTGCCAGTGTTCAGGAGGGGTTTTCGATCATTGAGGAGACGATCGAACGGCTGCAGCATCGCCAGCATAATCCGCACGTCAATATTTTGACCGATTTTTCGTTGGCTGCTTACTGGCTGATGCCGCGGCTGCCGATGTTTCGGCAGCAGCACCCTAATATCGACGTACGCATTTTAACTAGCCAGGAAGTCTTTGAGTGGAGAGGGCAAGAGGTCGATGTGGCCATTATGTTCTGTGATGAACGGGGGATGAAAAACGCTTCTCCATTGTTTCAGGAGGAGGTTTTTCCTGTCTGTAGTGCTGGTTTTTTGAAACAGTACGGCCCATTGGAACAGCTCTCATCGCTTGCTGAAGTCCCCCTGCTGACCCTTACCGCTGATCAACGGCAGCACTGGCTGGATTGGCCGACATACTTCAAGCAAATGGGCGGGGCGCCTTATGGGCAATCTTCCGAACTGGATTTCAATAACTATACGCTGTTGATTCAAGCGGCGATTGCAGGGCAAGGCGTAGCGCTGGGTTGGAGAGGGCTAGTCGAAGACATGCTCGAGCGTGGCATGCTGGTCGGACTGAAGCATCTCAGTCTGGCGACGCCTAATGGTTACGGCATCATTGATGCCAACCCAAATGACAATGGGGTTGGCAAACGCACGTTTCTCGACTGGATCGCATCGAACCCTCCCGTTTAACGATCTTGTGAAACGGGCTCTTTATCGAGCCGTTTGATTTGCCTCCATAGGTCTTGGCGTAGATCGGCCAACTTGGGTTGCTCTTCATCCGTAAAGGCCACTGGGCGACATAGACGCTGGGCGCGTAGCCCTAAACGGGCGCTCAGTAGGCCTGTGGCCAAACCTTGGCCCGCACGAGCGGAAAGCCTACCTGCCAAATCCAGTGAGAGCATATCCATGCTGGCGTCAGTAGCGAGCTCGCTGGCCCCGGCAAAGGCCATGTTATGCAGCACATTGCGAAACAGCCGTAGACGGCTAGCGTAACCAAGCTCAAGTCCGTAAAGGCGGCAGAGTCTGTCGACCATGGCAAGACTGCGCCAGGCCACCAGTGCCATATCCACCAACGTCAGCGGGCTGATAGCCACCATAATGGCCGTTTCACCAGACATACGGGTAATTAGGCGTTGGGCTTCGCGATCGCGGGGCGCCAGTAGATGGTAGCGTAGCAGTGTTTGTATCTCTTCACCGCTATGGTGGGGCTGACAGGCACGTTGAAATGCCTGCCAATGAGGATCATCGTCGCTCAGCTTTAGCTGGCGCTTGAGCTGCTCTGCCATGGATTGGGCTTGCTTGGTAGAGCGCTGTGGCAGCTCGGCTAGATCATGGCGTAAACGGTCATGGCGCTTTAAGCGACGCAGACGGCCAAGCTCTTTCAACAATGACAAACCGCCTAAACCAATCAAACTAATGCCAAACAGCTGCCAGGCCATGGTCATCCACTGTGACTGGGAAAAGGCGTCTGGAATGCCGGTGGCCAATTCTACGCTGCCCAACGTAGCACCGCCGACCAGGGCAAACATCAACCCCCAACGGCGTTTTCGGGGTGTGCTCAGGCTCGCTTCCGGAAGTGCTTTGATGTCTGCCTGGGGAGTCAGCGGCTGATGCGATTCAGTCGCGGCAAAACTTTCACGCTGACGCAATTGCTCGGGGTTGGGGGCGGGTGCTTCTTCTGTTTGGAAATCCCGGCGCGGCTGAGGATTACTCATATCAATTTATCTCCAATCAGCCAGTCGATAGCGGCATCCATGCGGATGTGTGAAAGCGCTTCGCTGTCAACGGACATGGGGCGAAAGCTGGGAAAGTCGAAGCCTTGCTGCTGCCAAAAGTCGGGTTTCGGAAGGCGGTTTGGCACGTCACCTGGGTAGACCAGTACGTCTTCACCCTCCAGGGTAGTGCCTTTTAGCGCGGGGGTGCGTTTGCCTTCGTGGAGCACTTCACGGGCTTCAGTGGCGCGTATGGCTGCCAGTGACAATGCCTTCACCGGAATGTCGGCAAAACGCAGGTCTTTAAGTGGCTCAGCAAGTAACGCTTCCAGCAGTTGCACAACATTGCCGTGCTGGTCGGGCGTTACGTGGTCAGCTTTGGTAGCAGCAATGGCCAGACGGTCTATTTTCGGCGCAAATAGACGCGTCAACAGACTGCGCTTGCCGTAATCGAAGCTTTGCATCAGTTGGCGCAGTGCATGGGAAAGGTCTTCAAAGCGTTCCGGCCCGGCATTAAGCGCACCAAGTACATCGACCAGCACAATCTGACGGTCGAAACGGCGAAAATGGTCACGATAAAAGGGCCGTACCACCTGCTGCTGGTAGTAGCGAAAGCGCGCGGCCAAGGTGGCGTAAATACTAGTATCGGGTAGTGCTTCCAGGGTTTCTTTTGGTGCATTTAATTCAGGCAGCGGAAAAAATTGCAGTACTGGCGCGCCATCTAGCTCGCCAGGGAGCAGAAAACGTCCTGGCTGAAGATCGGAAAATCCTGCTTGTTTGGCCCGGCGAAGACCTTGGGCATAGGCATCTGCGAGTGCTGCCAGTTTAGCTTCATCAGCCTCGGCGGCAGGGTCTAGTTGTTCAGCCTCCGTTAACCATTCGCTGAATAACACCTTCCGGTGTGGTCCTTCATGCAGTGATTGCGCCTGGCACCAGCTGTAAAAATCGTGCTGTAGCAGGGGTAAATCCAGCAGCCACTCGCCTGGGTAGTCGAACAAGTCGAGGGTTAAGTGGGCAATGTCTGGAGTAAACCAGCCTTGTTGGGCAGGGCGGTAGCGCAGCTGTAAACGCAGTTCACTGATGCCACGGGTGGGCTCAGGCCAGCGCGGCGGCGTATCACGAAGCGCCGCCATGCCAGGATCATAAGGGAAACGTGGCACGCCAAGGTCCGGTTGGTTCAACCGCTGCGCACCCAGCAAACGCCCTTCACGGGCGGCGGGTAGCAAGTCTAGCTGAGCTTCCACCCCAGCGTGGCGCAGTTGGTTAACCAGTGACGTTAGAAACGCGGTTTTCCCTGCCTGAGACAGCCCCGTTACCGCCAGCCTTAATTGCCGGTCACGGCCTCGCTCTAATAAATTGCTCAGTTCGCGACTTAACGGCTGGCGCATCCTATCAATTCCTTATTAGTACAATCTGGGAAAGCATGGGCAGGGTGGCGATGATAAACCCAACCACAGCGACGCTATACCCTGGCCAGCGGCGCTGCATTTTTTGCGCAAGTGTCAAGCCAACTAAGCACACCACCATGCCGATCAGATTAAAGGCAAAGGTGGCAGCCTCCAGCCATTGCTGTGGATCCATTATGGCTCCCTTAAAAACATTAATTGCTTTGATGATAACAAAGCCTTGATGAACCGAGGATTAACCGCGGCTTAATGTCGTACCTAATAGGTGTTGTGCGCCGGGGACTAGCCATACTGGATCTAGGCGGGTGTTAGCAGCTTCAACGCAAAAAAAGTGACGTGCCGCATCGGCAGGCGTATCGCTGGGCAAATCGCTGTCTGGGTGCCACACCACGGTGGAGTCGCTGGATTGTTTGGCAATACGCAGCGTGCGCTGCCCATCGTTCAATAATACGGCTTCATTGGTGTGATAAATACGGTCGACGGCTCCGCGAATAGCCAGCGTACCCTGTTGTTGGTCTTCGCCAAAACCGCGCAGTTTGTCTAAATAACGTGCGCCAGCCAACCCTTCCAGGCGGCACTGGTGTACATCACTAACAGCCAAGTAAGTATGCAGCGCACCGCTGATCTTGACCGGTACTTCGCCAATATTTTCGCTAATTAATTCAACGTTCAAGCGCTGGGCATTCGCTTGAATGACGACGCGAGCGGTTAGCTGACTATGTAGGCGCTCGATAGGAGAGAGATGCACTTCAATACCTTCAGCATGGTCATCAATCGCGTCTAAACGCCACTGAGCGTGACGAGCAAGCCCGTGAAAAGGGCCGTTACGGTCAGGGCTTTCATCAGCATAGCGTTCGTCGCCAAACCAGGGCCAGCATAGAGGGATGCCACCACGGATTGCACCTGGAAGCGCCTGCGGTGTGGGGGTAACCCAAAGCCAGCCGGTGTCGTCAGTGGGTTCAAAATGCAGCACTTGTGCGCCCTGTAGGCTAACTGCCATTTCTCCCCAAGCCATCTTGAACAGCGCTATGTCGCGCCCTTGCCAGGTTACCTGCTGGTGGCCGTCTACATCGGACAGTAATTGCTTGAGAGAATCGGGAATCATAGGGTTTCCTTGTAAGGAAGGGGATCAAATGGGCAGGACCGTAGCGCCGTGTGCTATGGTAGGGCAAGCAACAGTTATACGTAAAACACTGCGGATAAAACGTTGCAGTTAAGATGTTATAGGTAAAACCCTGACGAAAGTGAACATCAAGGAGGCACTATGGGCTTTATTGCGTGGTTGATTATTGGTGGTTTGGCTGGCTGGATCGCTGGCAACATCATGCGTGGCGGTGGTTTTGGTATTTTGGGCAATATTGGTGTCGGTGTTGTTGGCGCAGTGCTTGGTGGGTTTTTATTTAGCCTGTTAGGTCTGCAAGCGGGCGGTTTTATCGGTTCGTTGGTGACCGCAATCGTCGGTGCAGTCGTGTTGTTATGGATAATCAGTAAAGTTAAAAGCGCTTAGCATAGCCAACCTAGTGCATTATTTGCTGCCCGGCCCTGCGCCGGGCAGTGCTGTTTTAGGCGTTCGTTTTTTGCCTCGTTTTAACGTTTCATCGCTATCGGCCTTCGCGCCACTTTCCGTTACACTATGCCCTCTTAGCAATGCCATTTTGACGATGTCGTTATAACGACGTCTCTTTTTATTTTAAGCGGCCTTATTGTGTAGGCTGCTCACTCTTTTTTATTTTCATTAATAGCTTCCTGTTTCTTAGAGGTGTCTTTTGGCCGATGCACTGAATGCCTGGTGGGCTCAACAGCTCGTGCTGTGTGATTGGGCCTTTACGCCGCATCCGCTGACGGTGGATGCGGGAGCGGCCGAACAACGTCTGCTACAGCTGGG
Source organism: Halomonas sp. KG2 (assembly GCA_030440445.1). Classification (NCBI taxonomy): domain Bacteria; kingdom Pseudomonadati; phylum Pseudomonadota; class Gammaproteobacteria; order Oceanospirillales; family Halomonadaceae; genus Halomonas; species Halomonas sp. KG2. The sequence continues at coordinate 1,299,559 of CP098528.1, forward strand.
TATTGCACACCGTGGCGAGTTGGCTGATCAGCTCTTTTTTGCGCTGGATGCTCCAGTCGGTGAAGCTGATCGACTATTGGGGGCGCTAGAGTGGGCAGCGCTAGCAGGCGCGGCAGGCTGGCTGACACAATCTCAGGCACAAACCTGGGCGCACCACATTACCCGTCGTATTACGTCTGATTACAGCGATCTGCGCGCTTGGCTTTCCGACCTGCGCCGAGCGCTTGGCGTGAAAGGGTGGGAAACCGGCGCGGATGATCGCTTTATTGACGCTTGTCAGGCGCTAGCGGATTTAGAAAGTGAAGGCGAAGGCATCACTTGGCAAGTTCTTGACGCCGCACTGGCACGATTGCCTGAACCCCAGACGCTATGGCCAGAAAACCCATCAGCACAGCCGTGGCGTCTATGTGCGCTGTTTCGCTCTGTGCTCAGTTACCCGGCAAGTGCTGCTGACTGGCCAGACGCCCCCGAATGGCTAGCACGTATCTGGCAGGTTCATGATCGTGATCAGTTGCTTGAAGTGATGCTGTGGTTAAGCGCCCAGGGGGAGCGGCAGAGCTGGGATATCGAAGCCCGTGAACTGCTCACTATGGACCATGCTCAGCGCCAAGAGTGGCAGCGGGGTGCTGTTGCGGACGCCCCTTATGCACCGGTGTTGACTACATTCGTCAGCCAAGGTGAGCCACTGGAGTGGGCCGCTTGGGACTGGCTACGACTGGTTGAATTGGCGTGGGCGGGCGCTTGCTGTGGTTGGTTAAGCCAAGCGGAGGCTGATGATCTCGCAGCGCATGCGGCTGACTTAATAAGCCGTCGTTACCATGACTGGTACGCAGTGCTGAAAGCCTATATGCGAGGCCAAAGCTTGTTTGAAGGTATCGATCGGCGTGGTATGACGCCGAGTACACGCCATAAGCTACTGACGCAGGCGCCTCATAGTCCGTGGAAATGTCCACTAAGCTCGCTGCTGGATGAGCTAACGCTGAGCGCGTCTCGTGAACGCATTACACAGTGGAGAAATACTTCCCATCATTGGTTACTGGCCCTGGCCAGCGTGCGAGAACCTGATGTAATGCTGCGTCAGTTGAATCCATCCGCGCCTATTTCAGAGCAGCGCCGTGCCGAGGCGGCGGCCTATCTTCAGGATTCGTTAGACCTGCATGCTGATGAGGGACACCAAGCGTTAGCGCGCTATTGGTTACCGGCCCAGGCGCACCACCTTAATCAGCTTGCCGCAGACGCCGTTCATGGCGTAATGCCGCCATCGCAGACGCCGTTTGGTCAGCCTACGCCTGACGAGCTAAAGCAACGTAATGCAGTAAAAGGGGTTAGCCGTCATGCTGCCACTATTCATATGGCAGAAAAGTTCGCGTTCTACTTACATATGGCGCTGGATAGCAGCCTATATGAGCGTGAACCACTAATGACGCATGCCAGCGCTTTGCGTAGTTGCCTGTGTCGCTTTTACGCCACGCCAAAGCGTTTGCTTGAAGCATGGTTTGCCTGGGAAAGCTGCTTACCAGAGCCGGAGCACGACTCACTGATTAATGAAATTGCCTGGCATTTAGAGGACCCCGGTAGTCTTTTCCATTGGTTGAATTGGCATCCTGATGCCTGGTGTGAACCTGGCGAGCGGCCAACGCTCAGCCATTTTACTGCTATGTCGCTGGTTGGGCCGCTTAATAGCGCTGTGTGGAGTGAGCCTCAAGTGGAAAGCCTCAGAGAGTGCGCTGATATCCGTGAATGGGTGGAAAGCCATTATCATCTGACCAGTGCTGATGACATGCAGGAGTTTTTGACCTTCATGCTCGAGTCTGGGGATCGTCAGGAGTACCAGATTAACTATGCGCCCTACACACTTAATCCTGATCGCTTAGATGCCGAAATCGCTATTCTAGAATCGGGTGATTGTGCCGAGGAGGAGCGTCATCATCTGCTTCGCTTGCGTCGGGTGCAAAGTAATGAAGATGGTTGTAACGATGTAGATATGGCTGCCTGGGACATTGCTCAATTAGTCGATCTCGCCATTGCGGCGCGCCAGCTTGGCTGGTTAGACCGGCAAGCGTTTGCCGACGTGTTGGATCGTGCTTATAAGCTGGCGGCTAATCACTATTCTGGCTGGCAAGAGTACTCCGCGGGAATGTATGCCGGTTTTTCGTTTTTTATGGGCGAAACACCAGAGCGAGAAAGCTTTCTGGCTGGGTTTCGGCAGGCGTTAGTCGCATGGCTGTGTGGCGCCCCTATACTGGCTGGTCCCTGGGCGAGCCTTGATTTTCCTGGTAATAAACCGCGCCACTTTGCGCCGCTACATATCGATACGTTACCGGGCGATCAGCGAATATTGCATTGAAGCTCGCCAAGCACAGGGTAATTAGCTTATAGTCCAGGGTTTGAAAAAAATGAGTTTTTTCATACTTCATTCCCATTAAATATTTTTATTGTTACGAGGTTAAGCGCATGGTTGCGTCACCACCCCCCGCTGTGACCGCTGTCCGTGTTGTAAGTGTTTGTGCTGTTGTCGCTGTTTTAACTGGTTGTGCGGGCTCTGCCTCACGCCAGGGCATGGAGCCACCCGAGAATTATTTCTCAATGGCGCTGCCGGGATTGGCAGAAGGTGAAAACCTCGCAATGTCCCCGGTCAGTAACGCCACTGGCCAACTGCGTAGCCTTCAGACGCCGCCACCTACGATCATTCGTCAGGCACTGTTAGAGCAACATCAGCGATGGGCTGGGACGCCGTACCGCATAGGCGGTACCTCGAAACAAGGCATTGATTGCTCTGCTCTGGTAAGGAATGTGTTTCGTGACACATTTAATTTAGAGCTGCCACGCTCTACCTATGACCAAGTACATGAGGGACGCCCGATCGACCGCCAAGAGCTGCAGGCGGGCGATCTGGTCTTCTTCCGCCCTCCAGGTCGATACAACCATGTGGGCATTTATGTAGGGGATGGCCGTTTTTTACACGCGTCCTCTTCCAAAGGCGTCATGATCTCTCGTTTGGATAACAGCTACTGGCAGCGCTACTATTGGCAGTCTCGGCGCGCGCTAGAGCCGACCAATTTAGCCCAGCTTAGTAGCCGCTATATGCCGTAAATGTCTGCGATCAGTTTTGCATAGTGTGGACATCATATGATCGAAGCTAGAACGCGCGCCTGGTGGCGCGCGACTGCGGCTCTTTGTCTAGGGTCGTTTCTTGTTTTTATCAACTTATATGTCCCGCAACCGCTGCTACCCGGGCTGAAGGACACCTATGGGGTATCTACCTTAGGTGTTAGTTTTTTGATGTCCGCCTCCACGCTTTCCCTTGCTTTCGCGCTACTTGTATTTGGCCCCCTGTCTGATGCGATTGGCCGTGAGGCTATCATGCGCATCACGTTGCTCTTAGCCGGCGGCCTCTCTCTCGCATTGGCGTTTGCACCTACGTTCGAAAGCTTATTATTGCTGCGTTTACTGCAGGGTTTCGTGCTGGGCGGGTTGCCAGCCGTTGCGATTGCATGGATGGGGGATGAGTTTGAAAAGCCCGCTTTGCTCAGTGCGGTGGGTCTGTATATTGGCGCCAATTCGTTGGGTGGTATTAGCGGCCGAATTGTAGGCGGTGGGGCGGCGACCTTCGGTGGCCCCTCGGCGGCATTTTTAGCGGTAGGAATCATGACGGTAGTCGGGTGCGCAGTTTTTTGGCGACTGCTACCCAATAGCCGAGCCTTTACACCCAAGCGCTTTAAATTTCGCCAAGCGGCCGGTGATCTGCTCGGGCATTTGCGCACGCCGGTGCTGTTGGCGGCTTATTGCCTGGGCGGAATTAACTTTCTTATTTTTATCAATCAGTACAGCTATATCACGTTCCGTTTGGCTGGTGAGCCTTATCAATTAGCGGCTAGCAGCTTGGGGCTGATTTTCCTGACGTATCTAGGGGGGACGCTTGGCTCTACGGTATCGGGCCGATTAGCCGGACGTTTTTCACCCGCGCGCTGTATGAGCGTGGGTATCTTAATTTTGATGCTAGGCACGGCGGTAACGCTGGCCAATGCTCTGCCGCTGATTATTGTTGGTCTCACCATTAACGCGTTTGGGTTTTTCTTAGCACACTCTCTGGCCTCTAGCTGGGTAGGTCGCTATGCACAAGGTGCTAGGGGCAGTGCCTCAGCGCTTTACTTGGTATTTTACTACCTCGGGGCAAGTATTGGTGGATTCTGGCTAGAGCCATTTTGGCGTTGGGCGCAGTGGCAGGGCGTAGCGGTGGGGTCTTGGCTACTGCTTTGCGTCACGCTAATCATTAGCATTGGTTTATGGCGTTTCGAGCGTCGTGAACTGCGCTAAGCGTACCTCGAGCTAAATGGAGACGTCGAGTACACAATCGCGCTAGCAGTGCCGCGTCATGGCTGATCACTAACACGCCAAGTTGGTGGCGGCCGGCAACCTTTTTTATTGCCCGCCATAGCTCCACTTGGGTGATGGGATCGAGCATGGTCGAGATTTCATCAGCGATCAGATAGCGTACACCTGGGGCTAACGCCCGCAATACGCATACCCGCTGTAATTCTCCACCAGATAAGGTACCTGGAAAACGCGATAGCCAATCAGGTTGGATGCCAAAATCCTGCATTAATGATTCAGAAGGGCACCATGCTTCGCAGAGTACTTTCTTTACTCGCCAACGTGGATTGACGGCAAGTTCCGGTGATTGCGGCAGCCACTGTACCGGCCGCAGCCCACGGGAAGGGAGTGGCTTATCATCGGCATAAATCTCCCCCTGTTGTGGCCGCAGTAAGCCAGCCAAGAGTTTTCCCAGCGTAGATTTGCCTGCCCCTGAGTCACCGCTTAGCCCCAGCCATTCTCCCCGTTCAAGTGATAGCGAAAGTTGCGTTAATAGAGGTGCTTGAGAATGGAAGCCAAAGGTGATTTTGCGCGCATCAAGCAATGGTTGGCTCCTTAGGCAGGTCGATGGCATCAGCGTGGGCGGCACTTTCGTTAGCACGCACCTGAGTACTAAAGGTGTTATCGGGCAGAGCATTCCAGAGTGCGCAGGCATAGGTGCTTTTAAGCTGTTCCCCATTGCCTTGAAAGGCAGTGGCAGGAGTAGCTTCAATGCACTTTCCCTGGCGCAGTATCGTTACATGGTCGGCGATGGGTAACGCGTGGCGCAAATCGTGGGTAATTAGCATGACGGCCTTCCCTTCAAGCGCGAGTGCCTTCAGAGCGGCCAATACACGGTCGCGCTGTTGAGGGTCCAAGCCAACGCTTGGTTCGTCGGCAATAATTAGGCTAGCGTTGCCGATTTGGGCCATGGCGGCTAAAACACGCCGCGCCATACCGCCTGAAAGCTGGTGGGGGTATGCCCGCTGAGCGTGATGATTGAGCTGATAATGATTTAGTGCGCGCTCTGCGCTGTGCCAAGCGACGGTTTTGCTTTGCCCTGCCCGGCGAGCCGCCCAACTGACTTGGCGTTGACTGCTCGCGAGTGGGTCTAGGGCATTAAGTGATTGCGGAATGAGGGCCAGCTGGCGACCTCTAAGCTGGCGCTGGCGTTCAGCGGTCAATGGCGCATCTTTAAAAAATAGCTGGCCACTGGTTTTTGCCCCTTCCGGCAGTAATCCCATAATTGTGTAAGCTAGCAGGCTTTTTCCGGCGCCGGATGCACCAATGACAGCATGTATTTCACCGGGTTGTATGCTTAACGACAGGTTATCAACGCAGGTGGTCCACGCTCGTCGCCACCAGTGCTGGTAGTAGGGCAATTGCAGCGTCAGGTTCTCTATATCCAGCATGCTAGCTTCCTCCTGTTATAGAGCGCGACGCAATTGCACCGCTAAACGATCAATCGATAGCACCATCAGCAGTAACCCTAGGCCTGGGAATACCCCTAACCACCAAAAGCCCCCGGTTAAGTAGCGCATGGCATCGGCGAGTAATACCCCGATAGCGGGTTGGGTTGGGTCTAAACCTACGCCCAGAAAAGTCAGGGCGGCTTCATGCAGAATGGCGTGAGGAAACAGCAACAGTGCGCCAACAATGCACTGGGGAATTAAGTGGGGGAGTAAGTGGCGTACTAAAATAAAGCAGCGGCTTTTTCCTAGTGCCTGGGAAATAGCAACGTAGGGGGCATGGCGTAGGGAAAAGAGTTCCGCCCTTAGTATCCTGGCTAAACTTGGCCAATGGGTAAGTGCCACGGCAATAATCACTGCCTGTGTACCACCACCTAAAGCAAAGGCTAATAGGAGTAGTAATATCAGGTGCGGTACGCTTAGCAGCGTGTCAATCAGCAGACTAACGAGAGCATCTAACGTGGTTGAAAGTGTCGCCAGCGTCGCTAGCGTTAACGCAATGAGTGTGCCGAGTAGCGCAGCGCTTAGCCCTACCCAAAAGCTGAGTCTTAACCCAGCCAGTGTTCGCGCCCATAGCTCGCGTCCCAAAGCATCGGTGCCTAGCCAATGGCTGGTGCTCGGTGGCATAAGGCGCGCATCAAACTGCATTGGCGCCGCGCTATGACCTGCCCACCATGGGCTACTTATCAGCAAAACCAACACTATGATTAGAAGGCCAATATAGCCAGCGGCGGCTAAGCGTGGTTGGATCATCCTCATGGCTGTTCCTGTGCCATGCGTGGGTCGATAAGTGGATACAGGCTATCTGCGATCAGATTGCCGACACTGACAAACAGCGCGGTAAACAGCGCTATCCCAAGCAGTAGCGGAACGTCACTACGTAGTCCTGCTTCAACAGTGGCTTGTCCAAGGCCGGGGTAGGCAAATACCTGCTCGATTAATATTGAGCCGCCAAACAACTCTCCTAGCGAAGCAAAAGCGAGCGTTAGTGCTGGGAGGCTGGCATGACGTAGGCCATGACGCCAGGCGATATCTGATCGGCTGGCTCCCTGGGCAAAAGCGTGAAGGGCGATGTCGGAGTTCATCAGCGCTATCATGCGCGCGCGGGTGTGAAGGGTGATGGTGGCGATGCCTAGCAGGGCCAGTGTCGTCATGGGTAGTACTAAGTGGTGCAATCGAGTCAGCATGCTAACGTCTTGGTTGAGTACGCCCACCGGCCCAGCGCAGCAGGTCGGGGTCCAGCCGAGATAAATGGAAAACATTAGTACTGCCAGCATGCCAAGCCAAAAAGCAGGTGTTGAGGCGGTGACATAGGCGTAGCCACTAATCAGCCGGTCGAGTGGTGAGCCTTCTTTCGCACCGGCGATGACGCCCAGCGCAAAGCCAACAAGCAACGACATTAGCCAAGCGCTACCCAGCAAGATAAAAGAGCGTTGGAAACGCTGACTGATAACCTCGCTAACCGGTTGATTGTAGACATGGCTCCAGCCTAACTCGCCACTTAGCAATTGGCTTAGCCAATGACCAAATTGAACGGCAGGCGAGGCATCAAATCCCCACCTTTCAGCGATCAGGGCGCGTTGTTCGGGGCTTACCTGTGCCATTTGGGGGCCAAGATAGGCATCCACAGGGTCAATAGGCGAGAGCATGACTAACCCAAACGTCACCATCGCGACGCACAGCAATACCAATGCTAGCCGTACTAAGCGGCTTGCCAGTATCTTAATCAATCGCACGTCCAGCGCCATTCAAGCAGGTTGGCGGTAATTGGCCAGCCGTGGCCGTGAGGCGCAATGCCTAACTCCCCAAGGTCCAGGCAGGGGTTGGCTGCATATACATGGGCTAGGTTAACCATCCATGCCCAGCTAGTATCGCCCCTAAAGCCATAGCCCGTATTGCCATCCCACTGGGCGGCTTGCCAGTGGCGGTTAGCTTCTTCTGCCCCTGCGGCCGCTTGAGCGGCTTCTAGGTGGCTATCCACCGTCGCGTTTGAGTAGTAGCCACTGTTATAGAAGCCAAACCCCGCGTGCTGGCTATGAAACAGGTAGTACACCTCTTGTGGGCTGTGGCTGCCAAAGCCGAAGACGATGGCGTCTTGGTGCAGTGCTTCACGCTGTATTTCGTCCCAGTGACGGCCTGTTGGCTGCATCTCAATGCCCAGTGGGCGTACCATCTCGGCGCTTACTTGAGCGAGCAGTTGGCGAGTGGTGTCGCTGGCAGGGTAGGTCAAGCGAAAACGAGCGGGCTGGTCGTTTTTATAGCGTAGCCCATCGGCACGTCGCTCCCAGCCTGCTGCATCGAGTAGCGCATTGGCACGGTCGCTGTCGGGCGCTGTAAAGGCTTCGTCATCCAGGCTCCAGGGCAGCCCATCGGCAGGGCCAAATGCGGGGCGTCCAAAACCATTTAGGGCGACGTCAACGAGGGTGTTTCGATCAAGGGCAAGATTAACCGCCTGGCGTATCGCACTATCGGCAGTAACATCGTTACCGATAGGCGCACCAGACGCGGCCTGCTCGCCTGCAGCAGGCTGCATAGGAAACAAAATACCTCGATTATCGACGCTTTCCATAACGATGCGCTGCATATGACTTGGTAGGTTGGTGGCGAGTGCTGGTGGCACAGCGGCAAGGTCGAGCTGCCCAGCATGGGCCGCGCTTAACGTAGACTCTTCGCCAGTAAATACGAACACCAGTCGTTCAAAGGCCGGTAAGGGGCCATGGAAATAGGGGTTCCGCTCGACGATTAGTTGCTCGCCCTCTTGCCATTCGACGAGCCGATAAGGGCCTGAGCCCAGCGGTTGTCTACCGTACCCTTCGCGATAACCGTTTTCTCTGTTAGCGTCTGGAACGATACCAAGCGTCATTAACTGATCGATGAAGGTAATACGCGGCGCGTTTAAAGAGAGCTCAACGGTAGTGTTATCGATGGCGCTGGCTTTGTTCAGTGCGCTTAAATCGGCCCGGCCACCGGCTTGCTTTGCGGCATTAAAGGTGTAGGCAACATCCTTGGCAGTCAACGGTGTGTCGTCACTAAAGCGAGCGTCATCGCGCAGAGTGAGTATCCAGGTGAGCCGGTCTTCTGACAGTGTCCACGCGGTCGCCAAACCGGCTTGTGGTGTAAGGTCGCGTCCTCGGGTTAGCAGCGTCGATTGAAAAAGCGGACTACCGTACTGGCCCCAGCCAAGCAGTGGGTCGAACCCCTGCTCGGGTTCGCCGCCGATTGCCAAAACCAATTGCTCTTTGCTGAAGGCAGGAGAGCTAAGCGCTACACACGTAACCGCCAGACCCAGTAAGATAGTACGACGCATGAGGCGCTCCAAAAACCAACCGTATGATGTTTTTACAATAACATCATACTTTGAGAGCTGGAAGTCACGGCAGCACCGCGCTTGCGGCGTTAGTTTAGGAGAGAATATGCAACGGGTAACGGTAACGCTGGATGAGGAACTGCTGAGCGAGGTCGATGCATTGATGCATGCGCGCGGCTACCAAAACCGCTCAGAGGCGATACGTGATTTAACACGCAGTGGGTTAAAGCAGGCCAAAGAGGAGGTTGCGCCCGAAGCGCCGTGCATGGGCGCGCTCGTCTATGTGTACGATCATGCGGCGCGAGATTTATCGAAACGCTTAACCCGACACTCTCATGATCATCATGATCTAACGCTATCGACACTTCATGTGCATATTAATCATGATAGCTGTTTGGAAGTGGCGTTATTAAAGGGGCAGGGCAGCGCGTTGAAGCAGTTTTCTGATGAAGTGACATCGTCACGTAGCGTGCGCTATGGGCAGTTAGTGATTATCCCGGAGGAGTAAAGCGGGGGGAGTGTCCATTAAAAAGGGCGGCCCTAGGCCGCCCTATAAGCACGCGTTGAGCAACTTAGTGCTCTACGCCGCCTTCGCCGTGCACATGACCGTGCTCGACTTCTTCCTGGCTTGCTTCACGAACGGTTGCAATCTCAACATCGAAGTTAAGATGTTGGCCAGCCAGCGGGTGGTTGCCATCAACTACAACAGTATCACCTTCAACTTTCTTGACGGTAACCATCAGCGGGCCGCCTTGAGTCTGGGCTTGGAACTGCATGCCTGGCTCAATGCTTTCAACGCCTTGGAACGCATCGCGAGGTACTTCTTGCATCAGCTGTTCTTGAACTTCACCGTAGCCCTCTTCTGGGGTTACTTTTACGTTCAGCTTATCGCCTTCGGCACGGCCTTCGAGCTCTTTTTCCAGACCCGGAATAATGTTGCCAGCGCCGTGTAGATACGTCAGCGGCTCACGGCCTTCGGAACTGTCTAGCACTTCACCTGCATCATTGGTCAGGGTGTAGTGGAACGCGACAACCGAGTTTTGCGCAATTTGCATTTAATAACCTTTCGGTGAGTGCATGTCCCAACATGGTAACGCGTGAGAGCTTGCTTGTCAGGGGGTAAACAGGCTTTTTCCTCCTCCCACTCCTTTGGCGCTATTGCGCCACGGGGTAACCGGGGATACCCTACGACAACTTCTTTTCCCCCTTTAGACAACATTCACTGGAGCTGGTTATGACGATCTTCTTGATTTGGGTTATCGCCTTTGTGCTAATTGCCTACTTTGCGAACAAACGCTGGGATAGCAGTGTCAGTCAGGGGCTAGATAAAATGCTGCCTGAGGTATTAAAAACACATGGTGACAACCGCTATTTATGGGTGGCAGCATTAGCCGTATTGGGTGCTACAACCCTGATTCGTCCAGTCGATATCCTTCTGGTTGTTATCCTGTTGACCATTATTGGTTTGGTAATCGCAAAGCTGGCAAGCTGGGCGAGCAATAAAGTAGCTCACTAAATTATGCCTTGTTAGCCATTAACGAAGGCGACAAAAATGCCCGACCAAGTAGGCTTGGTCGGGCATTTTTCTATTACGGCGCTACCTGTGTTACTGGCTAGGAAGCGTTTGGTAAGACGAACTTAGTAAGGAGCTACGCTTAAGTTAGCGCCGCTACCGATCAGGCGAACACGCTGGCCTGCTTGATATTGACGGTCTGCGCTTTGAACCACGATCACATCTGTGCCGTCGTCGCGACGAATTTCCATTTCCAACGCATTAATGCGGTTAGCGCGGTCTTCTGCTGCGGTACCGGCAATTGCGCCACCTAATGCGCCTGCAACGGTTGCTAGTTGGCGACCAGAGCCACCACCAACTTGACTACCCAGCAGGCCGCCGATGACAGCACCGCCACCGCCGCCCAACAGGTTGCCTGTACGGCTGTCTGCCTGGATTTGTACAGGACGGACTGCCACGATGGTGCCATAGGTCACGCTTTGGCCTGTTTGCGCTTGATTGCCACGGTACACATCACCTGAATAAGGCGCAGTGTTGGCACAACCTGCCAGCGTGAGAATGCTCAATGCTGCAATAGGTAGTAAACGTTTCATTCAAACCTCCAGTGTGTCTTGACCCGCATGGCTGCTAAGCCGTAGCGGTGGTAATACGTAAGCTAGTTATAGAACAGCGTTCGCCAAAGATAACCTAAGCGGCTAGTTTTGACTAGCCATCAACAGGAAAGATCATGGATTAAAGTGTAGACAAGTATTAAGAAAGCAATGTGTAAAAGTGACTACGATGCTTGATCAGGAGAGGGGTGTTGTAAGGCTAGCTTATAAAAAAACAGGGAGCCTAAGCCCCCTGTTGTGTCGTGCTAATTAAATGATTAGCCGAACTGGTTCATGGTGTTGTCTTTACCACCGGCTTTAAGTGCCGCATCACCGTGGAAAAACTCTTTATGGTCGTCGCCAATATTAGAGCCAGCCATGTCCTGGTGTCTTACGGTAGCGATGCCTTGACGAATCTCCTGACGCTGTACTCCTGCGACGTAGGCCAGCATGCCTTCATCGCCGAAGTAGCCTTTAGCCAGGTTGTCAGTCGATAGCGCTGCTGTGTGGTACGTCGGCAGAGTGATTAGGTGGTGGAAAATACCGGCTTCACGAGCGCCATCGCGTTGGAAGTTACGTGTCCACTCATCCGCTAGCTGGCCAAGTTCAGTGTTGTCGTATTCAACACCCATTAGCTGGTCACGCTGGTAAGCGGAAACATCTTTGCCTTCTTTTTCCCAGGCATCAAATACTTGCTGGCGGAAGTTCAGCGTCCAGTTAAATGACGGCGAGTTGTTGTAAACCAGCTTGGCATCGGGCACGACGGCGCGGATGCGGTTAACCATGCTGGCAATTTGGCCGACGTGGGGCTTCTCGGTCTCAATCCACAGCAGGTCAGCACCATTTTGCAGGCTGGTGATACAGTCAAGCACAACGCGGTCTTCGCCAGTGCCCGGTTTGAACTGGTAGAGGCCTGACGCTAAACGCTTCGGCTTAACCAGCTTACCGTTTTGTTTGATAACCACATCACCATTGTTGATGTCGCCAGCATTTTCGATGACATCACCATCTAAGAAGCTGTTGTACTGGTCGCCTAGATCGCCAGGTTCGTTAGTCACTGCGATTTTCTGGGTTAAGCCTGCACCTAGCGAATCGGTACGCGCCACGATAACGCCATCTTCGATGCCGAGTTCAAGGAAGGCATAACGCACTGCATTGATTTTGGCCAGGAAATCTTCGTGGGGAACGGTGACTTTACCATCCTGGTGGCCACACTGCTTCTCATCGGAAACTTGGTTTTCAAGCTGGATACAGCAAGCGCCCGCTTGGATGAATTTCTTGGCCAGCAGGTAAGTCGCTTCAGCGTTACCAAAACCGGCATCGATATCAGCAATGATCGGTACAATATGCGTCTCGTAGTTATCGATTTTGCTGATCAGCTCTTGCTCTTGAGCACTGTCGCCTGCTGCTTTAGCCTCATCCAGGGCACGGAACAGGTGGTTAAGTTCCCAAGCATCTGCCTGCTTCAGGAAGGTGTACAGTTCTTCGATCAGATCAGCGACCGATGTTTTTTCATGCATGGACTGATCGGGCAGTGGGCCGAACTCGGAGCGTAAGGCGGCTACCATCCAGCCTGACAGGTAGAGGTAACTGCGCTTAGTCGTGCCAAAGTGCTTTTTAATGGAAATCAGTTTTTGTTGGCCAATAAAACCGTGCCAGCACCCCAGAGACTGCGTGTACTTAGACGTGTCGGCGTCGTAGGCCGCCATATCGTCACGCATAATTTTTGCAGTGTAGCGTGCAATATCCAAACCGGTATGAAAACGGTTCTGAGCACGCATGCGTGCAGCGTATTCAGGTTTGATCGCTTCCCATTTGCCGCCTTGAGCTTCGCGCAGTTGGGCCATTGCTTTGATATCGTCGAGCAGTCCTGACATAAGCTGTTTCCTCCGGGGTCATGATAGCTATTTCGCAAGTTAGCTTATTCTTATGCTGCACCTGCGAAGATGTGTTCAGCATTATCGAAATTTAACGCGCTGTCTCTACGCCAATTGTCTCTGAGCAAAACGTCTCTTAGTCAAACGTCGCATCGGAGAGTGATCATTGTGGAGACGCTTATTTAAACGTCGGTTACAGCGTTTCCTGTTTGGCTAACTTCGATGTTGCGCCATAACGCTGCGGTGCAATAACTATCAACGAGAACGGCAGGTTCAACAATTGTCACTTGGGGGCAGAAGGGGTTGTAGTTCAACTACAGGAGCGTGCTGAAACGCTCTGTTTGTGTAGTCGTTTTTCGTCAGGTGGGCTGAAAATGGAGCAAAAAAAAGCGCCACATAGCAGTGGCGCTCTCATTGATTGATCACAATCGTAGTCAAAAAAAAGCAACTACAGCGTTAGCAGCATTTCCCGGTGAGGTATTCCGGCATCCATAAAGGTGCCACCATGTGCCACAAATCCCAAGCGCTGGTAAAAGGCGAGGGCGTGCAATTGAGCGCTCAGCGCTACATGGGTATGGCCTGCTTCTCGAGCAGCCTGAATGGCAGCTTCCATGAGTTGATAGCCAATGCCAGCGCCACGCGCGCTATCGAGTACCGCGACGCGCCCAATATGGCCGTCGGGCAGCAGTCGCGCAGTCCCCACTGGCTGATCCTCAAGATAGGCAATGAAGTGGCTGCACTGCTCGTCACGGCCATCCCACTCCTCCTCTTGAGGCACGCTCTGCTCTTCGATAAACACCACGCGGCGGATCTCGGAAGCTATATCCTTTAGCGTACTCCAATCACCGTTAATAATGGTTGTCGTCGACACCGCTAGCTACTCCTCATCATCCTCTTCGCCCATAAAGCCTAGGCTTCCGGTGTTTACTAACTGTGTTATCAGCGCTGCTGCCCCATCAATGGCAAGTACGTCTTCATACATAGGCGATGGGTTGGCAAGCCGCTTGGCCAACTCGGTTGAACAGGAGTGTCCGTCGCCGTCGACAAAAAGCGTGGTGCCGTTGGCATCGCTTCGCCAAGCAACGCGGGAACCCGGCATATGAAACAGTGGTTCACCGTGTTGTAGTTGCGCAACAAGGTCATCTTCCGTCATTGGCACTTCAAGGGGCGCTACTTGGTCAATGTATTTTGGTTGGGTCATGACGCGACCAAACCACTGGGCTATTTGCTCAGGATTGTCCAAGGTGGAAAGTACGAACTGGCGCATACGTTCAACGGCCGCATCATCGAGTTCACCCACTTGGCTTGCAGGAGACATGCCTGCATCGCTATAGCGGTGGGAGTCAGAGAGCTGCTCTCCTAGATAGTCGGCGTAGGATGTGATGGCTTCATCCGCTGAGGGTGCCCTAAACCCTACTGAAACAGTCATGCAGTCGTCGGTTTGACTAACGCCGTGGTGCGCCCAGCCAGGGGGGAGATACAGCATATCGCCCGGTGATAACGTCCAGTCAGAGTCGGCTTCAATTTCAAAAGTTTCAAGAATACGTAGATCGATACCTTGAATAATGGGCGCGTTGTCTGGCTGCTTACCGCCTAGTTGCCAGCGCCGGTGGCCGCTAGCCTGTAACAGGAAAACATCGTATTGGTCGATATGTGGGCCGACGCTACCACCGGGCGGCGCATAGCTGACCATGATGTCGTCCAACCGCCAACGGGGAAGGAAATCAAACTCATCCATTAGTGCGGCGATAGAGGGTACGTAGTGATCGACGGCTTGAACCAGAAGACTCCAGTTGCCTTCCGGCAACCGCTCAAAGGTTGCGTCGTCAAACGGACCGTGGGAAACCTGCCAGGGACCGTCAGGCCCATTTTCTTCCACAAGGCGCGCTTCTACACCGGGTTCGCAGGCAAGCCCAGCTAGCTCATCGGGGTCGATGGGGCTAATAAAGTCGGGGATAGCGCCACGAATCAGCAGCGGCTTCTGCTGCCAGTAATTGGCCAAGAAGTCTTCGGGCGTTAAATCGCCCAGCAATGTGAGTGGCTTATCGTGTTGGCTCATGGCGTTATCCTAGTTCAAATGAGCGCTGCGCCTGACTAAGGGCGCAGTGCGTCGTTTAGAGTGCAGCAAGCCGCTGGTTAAGTGCTTCGGCTTGAGCCTTCGCATTACCAATATAGCTGGCAGGAGAGAGGGCTTTCAGCTCATTTTTAACCGACTCGGGTAGTTCAAGCGTATCAATAAAGGCAGCAAAGCCTGCTTGGTCAATACGTTTGCCGCGGGTTAATTCTTTAAGCTTTTCGTAGGGCTTTTCGATGCCATAGCGACGCATGACCGTTTGAATTGGCTCAGCCAGTACTTCCCAGCTGTTATCCAGGTCTTCAGCGAGACGCTCAGGATTTGCTTCAAGCTTGCTGATACCCTTGAGGCTAGCGTGATAGCCAATCAGGCCGTAAGCCAAGCCAACGCCTAAGTTGCGCAACACAGTGGAATCCGTCAGGTCGCGCTGCCAGCGTGAAATCGGTAGTTTCTGGGCCAAGTGATTAAGCACAGCATTGGCCAACCCAAGGTTGCCTTCCGAGTTTTCAAAGTCAATTGGGTTAACTTTATGCGGCATGGTCGATGAGCCAATTTCGCCTTCGACGGTGCGCTGTTTAAAGTAGCCCAGCGAAATATAGCCCCATACGTCGCGATCAAAGTCGATCAAAATAGTGTTGAAGCGGCAAACTGCATCGAAAAGCTCGGCAATGTAGTCGTGGGGCTCAATTTGTGTGGTGTAGGGGTTGAAGCTTAGTCCTAAGCCTTCCACAAAGGTGCGTGCGTTGGCTTCCCAGTCAATGTCTGGGTAGGTTGTCAGGTGGGCATTGTAGTTACCTACAGCACCGTTAATTTTACCCAGAATCTCAACGCGTTCGATTTGCTTGAGCTGGCGCTTAAGCCGGTAGGCCACGTTGGCCATTTCCTTGCCTAGCGTTGTGGGGCTGGCGGTTTGTCCATGGGTGCGCGAAAGCATTGGTTGAGCCGCATGCGCAATGGCCAGTTTGGCAATTTCATCAGCGACTTCATGCAGGGTAGGTAGAGTGGCTTTTAGACCATCTGCCAGCATAACGCCGTAGGAAAGGTTGTTGATGTCTTCGCTGGTGCAAGCGAAGTGAATAAATTCAGTGACCGCGTTGAGCTCGGATTGCCCTGCAATCTTCTCTTTTAAGAAATACTCAACCGCTTTGACATCGTGGTTGGTGGTGCGCTCTATTTCTTTAATGCGTTCGGCATCTTCGACAGAAAAGTCACGAATCAGCTGCTCAAGAAAAGCCGTCGCTTCCACTGACAGCGGCGGTACTTCGACAATTTGGCTGTGGTCAGCAAGGCGCTGCAGCCAGCGCACTTCCACAATCACGCGCGCACGGATAAGACCGAATTCGCTGAAGTGCTCCCGTAGTGCGGCGGCTTTTGCGCCGTAGCGTCCGTCAACGGGGGAGAGGGCGGTCAAAGCAGAGAGTTGCATGGCTTGGTTTCCAAGGTGGTCTGAAGTCAATGGTTCGAACAGCAATATGCCGAAAAGAAATGGCTCGAAGTGCCTAGATGATCTTTGGGCGCGTTAGCCAAGGCTATCAAGCGCGCGCCTCAACGCTTTACGCTGGAAGACAAGCTTCCAGCGACGGCCGCCTTGTTGGTGCCATAGCAGCGCAAAACGTATGCCCGCCATCAAACAGGCGCGCACCCGCTCGGGCATCATGCGAGTCTGCAGTAAAGAGGGGTCGCCCTGAACCACGATGCGGGTTTTGAACGTCGAAATGGTTTCTTGGTAGGCATCACCCAGGCTTGCAATCACATTTTCATGAGTGCTGCCGAAGTGCTCTGCCTGCCCCTGTACGTGGGACAGCTTTTGACCAAGTAAATCCATCATATGGCGGTCAGTGCGCAGTTTATTCATTAACAGTAGCAGCGAAAAACCGTAGCGGAGAACCACAGGGTTGGCTTGTTTGCGGCCAACAAGGGCTTCGAGTGTTTCTAATCCGCGGCGTAAATTATTGGGGTGGCCGCCATAAATAGCTTCAAAGCTTTCCGGGTTGGTGTCCACGGTTGCATTGATGAGTGTTTCCCAGGCGCGAGGGTCTACTTGTCCAGTACGCGCGAGTTCATCTACCAAACTAGCGGATTGAAAGACGCCGGCCAGCGCCAGTGCTTGGCGAGCGGCTTGAGACTCCGGCGCGCGATGAATAGGGGTAGCGCTCATGCAGCGGCCTCCGTGGTATTCCAAGTGGCGCGAATAACGCCGCCGCCTAAGCAAATTTCACCATCATAAAGTACCAATGACTGGCCCGGTGTGACTGCCCACTGAGGATCATCAAACACCACCTCAACAGTGCCGTCGGGCAGCGCATGGATTGCACATGGGCAATCACTTTGACGATAGCGGGTTTTGGCGGTGTAACGGCCCTGTGCGGCAGGCGGTTCACCTGCTACCCAATCCATGGCTTCAGTGGCCAACGCATTGGTGAACAGTAGGTGGTGATGCTTGCCTTGGACGACAATCAATACATTACGCTCAAGGTCTTTGGCCACTACATACCATGGGTCTTCCGAATAGTTGGCGAGACCACCGATGCCTAACCCTTGGCGCTGCCCCAGGGTGTAGTACATCAGTCCCATATGCTTGCCAATGACATCGCCTTCGGGCGTTTCAATATTGCCGGGTTGTGCGGGCAGGTATTGCTGCAAAAAGTCGCGGAAGCGGCGCTCGCCGATAAAGCAAATACCAGTAGAGTCTTTTTTCTTGGCGGTAATAAGATCGTACTGTTCAGCCAAGGCTCTAACGGCAGGCTTTTCAAGCTCACCAACCGGAAACAGGGTGCGCGCAATCGCTGCTTCAGGCACCGCGTGCAGGAAATAGCTTTGATCTTTATTGCTATCCACACCTTTTAACAGGCGCGGGCGTCCTCCGCGAACCCCTTGACGAACATAATGCCCGGTTGCGATTTTATCGGCGCCTAGCATTTCAGCGTAGTCTAGAAAGACCTTAAATTTGATCTCTCGGTTGCACAGGATGTCGGGATTGGGCGTTCTGCCCGCTTTGTATTCGGCCAGAAAATGCTCGAAGACGTTATCCCAATACTCGGATGCGAAATTGGCCGTATGCAATTTGATGCCCAGCTTCTCACACACAGCCTCTGCATCGGCAAGATCTTCTTTTGCCGTGCAGTATTCGGTGCCGTCGTCTTCATCCCAATTCTTCATAAACAGGCCCTCAACCTCATACCCTTGTTGGAGTAGAAGGAGAGCAGAAACCGATGAATCAACGCCGCCCGACATGCCAACAATTACTTTTTGGGTCTCGGGCGCTTCAGGAATAGACGTGCCATGGGTGGATGTCATTGGCATCCTCAGTTGAAGTAGTGTGCAATTGGGTGCTGATTATACACGATGGAGGCTTGGTGCTTCGAGTGCTTCACTCATGAATCACGGCCAGAGGAAAACTGCGACCCTTAATGGCATTTTCGATCCGCTTAAGCACCAGGGGGCTGCGCAGCCGATCGGCATCGTCGAGGGCTTTGATGTCATTCAGTGTGAGCCAGTGAGTGGCGGTGATGTCGCTATCAATGGGTGATGAGAGCATGACGTCTGGTGTGGCTATAAAACCATGACTATGAAAGGTAAGGCCTTCGGGCGTGTGGAAGACATAAAGCCCTAAGTAGTCGGTTAGCGTCACCTGCCAAGCAGTTTCTTCTTGCACTTCACGCAAGATGGCTGCCATCGGGCCTTCGCCTGGCTCTACATGTCCAGCTGGTTGGTTAAACACGGTTTGCCTGCCGCCGCGGGCTTCTTCCACCATCAAAAAACGATCGTTGCGCTGGATCACGCAGGCAACGGTGCTTCTGATAATGGCGTTTTTTATCATCTCACTGCTCATTTGGAGTGCCTGTGCCGAGGAGCGCCACTGCGTTTTGACGATTTAGTGGGGCGTGGAGCGTGTAGTGTTTGTTTGCGCCACTCGCCAGGGGCCAAGTCACCAAGTTGCCATGTGCCAATCGCCGCGCGTATCAATCTCAACGTAGGAAAACCTACATGGGCGGTCATGCGCCGTACTTGGCGGTTGCGGCCTTCGCTGATGGTTAACTCTAACCAACTGGTGGTGGGGTGGCGCTTAGGGTCAATCCTTGAGTCGCGTAGCGCAATGGCAGGTGGCGCAATGCGCCGGGCTTTTGCTGGCTGGGTTGGGCCATCTTTTAAGGTGACACCGTTTTTCAGCGCATTCATTGCCTCATCATTAATCTGCCCTTCGAGCTGCACCCAGTAAGTTTTGGGCTGCTTATGACGTGGGTGGGCGATACGGTGAATGAGACTGCCGTCATCACTTAATAACAGCAGACCCTCAGAGTCATAATCAAGCCGCCCTGCGGCGTACACGCCAGGCACATCTATAACATCGGCTAATGTGGCGCGGCCTTGTTTGTCGGTAAACTGAGAGAGCATACGATAGGGTTTATGCAGTAAATATAAAGTGCTCATAATCTCTTTAGAAGGGTGCCCTTGATTTGTCGACAATCTCTCATGCGATTAAAATGCAGCGCTGGTATACTTTGAGGCTAATCTTTCAAAGGCAGTTCTTGAAAAGCCGCCTTTGAATCGCGTTTATGTCGTGCTGGAGTTGTCGTAATTTCCACTGAAATAACCACTGTAAAAACCACCGATTGATAACCGGGAAAGCCAAATTAAATGGCCCCGCCTGCTTCGCGGCATGGTCTCTCGTTGAAGAAGTCGCGTCGCTCAGGATCTCTATAATCACAGCGATAGAAAAAAGAGGTTAACGCAAAATGTCTAAAACGCCGAAGATCATTTACACGCTCACCGACGAAGCGCCTGCGCTCGCGACATACTCTTTGCTACCGATTATTGACGCTTTCACCGACGCTGCGGGTATCGAGGTGGAAACCCGGGATATTTCCCTGGCGGCTCGCGTTCTCTCTTTATTTCCCGACTACTTGACTGAAGAGCAGCGTATCGAAGACCACTTGGCCGAATTGGGTGCACTGGCCAAGGTTCCTGAAGCCAATATCATCAAATTACCGAATATCAGTGCTTCTATGCCGCAGCTACGGGCGGTGATCAAAGAGCTGCAAGAACAAGGTTACAAGCTGCCCGAGTATCCGGACGACCCCAGCAGCGATGAAGAGAAAGATATCAAAGCGCGCTACGACAAAGTGAAAGGCAGCGCAGTTAACCCCGTATTGCGTGAAGGTAACTCTGATCGCCGCGCTCCGAAAGCCGTGAAAGAGTACGCCCGCAAGTACCCGCACTCTATGGGGGAGTGGAGCCAGGCATCGCGCACCCATGTTTCGCACATGCATAGTGGCGACTTCTACCACGGCGAGAAGTCGATGACTCTGGATCGCGCCCGCAACGTCAAGATGGAGCTGATCACTGCCAACGGTGAAACCAAGGTGCTCAAGCCCCGGGTCGAGCTGCTGGAAGGCGAAATCATCGACAGCATGTTTATGAGCAAGAAAGCGTTGCTGGAGTTTTACGAGCGTGAAATCGAGGATGCGCGTAAGACCGGTGTGATGTTCTCATTACACGTAAAAGCGACGATGATGAAGGTCTCGCACCCCATCGTGTTCGGGCACTGCGTCAAAATTTTCTACAAGGACGCCTTTGAGAAGCACGGTGAGCTCTTCAAAGAGTTGGGTGTCGATGTTAACAACGGCATCGCTAATCTCTACGATAAAATTGCGACCTTGCCAGAATCCCAGCGTGATGAAGTCATTAGTGATCTGCATGCGTGCCATGACAAGCGCCCAGAACTGGCAATGGTTGATTCGGCTCGCGGCATCACCAACTTCCACTCGCCCAGCGATGTGATTGTCGATGCTTCGATGCCTGCAATGATTCGCGCTGGCGGTAAGATGTACGGCGCTGATGGTCGTCTCAAGGACGTCAAAGCCGTCATGCCTGAGTCGACGTTTGCGCGTATCTATCAGGAAATGATCAACTTTTGTAAATGGCACGGCGCGTTTGATCCGGCCACAATGGGTACCGTTCCCAATGTTGGTTTGATGGCGCAAAAAGCCGAAGAGTACGGCTCACACGATAAGACCTTCGAAGTGCCTGCAGATGGTGTTGCCAACATCACTGATCTGGATACGGGAGAAGTACTGCTGTCACAGACAGTGGAGCAGGGCGATATCTGGCGTATGTGTCAGGTTAAAGATGCGCCGATTCGCGACTGGGTGAAGCTGGCGGTCGAGCGCTGCCGTGATTCTGGTATGCCGACGGTGTTCTGGCTTGATCCTTACCGTCCGCACGAGAATGAGCTGATCAAAAAGGTCAAAACGTACCTCAAAGATCACGACACTGATGGCCTCGAAATCCATATCATGTCTCAAGTTCGGGCGATGCGTTACACCCTTGAGCGCGTGATTCGTGGTCTCGATACGATCTCGGTGACGGGCAACATTCTCCGCGATTACCTGACAGACCTATTCCCGATTCTTGAATTGGGCACTAGTGCCAAAATGCTCTCTATCGTGCCGTTGATGGATGGCGGCGGCCTGTTTGAAACGGGGGCCGGTGGTTCCGCACCTAAGCACGTTCAACAGCTGCTTGAAGAGAACCACTTACGTTGGGATAGCCTTGGCGAGTTCCTGGCGCTGGTTGCTTCTTTGGAACACCTTGCCAAACGTTTTGGCAACGACCGTGCTAAGTTGCTGGCGAAAGCGTTGGATGAAGCTAACGGCAAGTTCCTTGAGAGCAATAAATCACCTTCGCGCAAAGTGGGTGAGCTTGATAACCGAGGAAGCCACTTCTATCTAGCGCTCTATTGGGCAGAAGCACTAGCAGCTCAGGATGAAGACGCTGAACTAAAAACACGCTTTGCCCGTTTGGTAGAAACGCTGAAAGCCAATGAAGCTACGATCATTGACGAGCTGAATGGCGTGCAAGGCCAGCCTGTTGACCTTAAAGGCTATTACCACCCGAATGGGGAAGTCGCTAGTCAAGTTATGCGCCCGAGTAAGACGCTCAACGACGCCCTTGCAATGGTCGCAAACGGTTAAGACTTAAATCACCAGCAGTCTGCGCTGCCGCTGGGCAATACGCATGAAAACGCTGTGATATCCCTCGCCCGCCTTGGTGGGCGAGGGTTTTTTGTCTTATTTAGTATGCTAATTTTTGTATTTTCCATGAACCCTTGATGGTAACGGGCGTCTTACTTTGGAGAGCAGAATCAGAGTGATCAAATCTAGCGCAATTAATGTTAGTGCATTTCAAGCTAGGATGGATGATTCAAGCGCCGTAAGACACCACTTGCCAGCTAAGAGACGATAACCCTTGCTGCTTATGCCTACTACAGACAGCCTATGCGTCATGGCTATCCTGCACGCAGGAATGACTCGGCCAGATGCGCCTGAATATGATGATGACCTAGCCGTTCAGCCAGCTGAGCCAGAGCTTGCTCGGCCACCGTTGTACAAAGTGGTACTTCACAATGATGATTTCACACCGATGGAGTTCGTTGTTGAGGTATTACAGGAATTTTTTAATATGGATAGTGAGCAAGCGGTCCAGGTCATGCTTGCGGTGCATACCCAAGGTAAAGCGACGTGCGGTATCTTTACGCGGGATATTGCAGAAACGAAAAGTTACCAAGTCAATGAATATGCCCGCGAATGCGAGCATCCTTTAATGTGTGATATCGAAGCTGCTGACTGAAAGCGTTGAAAAAAATTAGCGATGGGCCTTGCAAGTGCGCCATTTGTACCCGATGTTGAAAGTGCCGGTCGATTAAACTGATCCGACGCAAGCCCTAGGTGGCGACACGCCCTAGGTAGTAGCGAAAAGGGGACTGCCATGCTGAGCAAAGAACTTGAACTTACCCTGAACACGGCCTTCACCGTGGCTCGCTCAAAGCGCCACGAGTTTATGACCGTTGAGCACCTGCTCCTGGCGTTGTTGGATAATGCGTCAGCAGTTGACGTGCTAAAGGCGTGTGGGGCGAATCTCGATAAGCTGCGGTCCGATCTGCAGGATTTTATTAATTCGACCACGCCATTGATTCCTGAGAGTCAGGCGGATCGCGAAACCCAGCCTACCCTTGGGTTTCAGCGCGTACTGCAACGTGCTGTATTTCATGTGCAGTCATCTGGAAAGAGTGAAGTGACTGGCGCTAATGTGCTGGTCGCTATTTTCTCTGAGCAGGAAAGCCAAGCCGTTTACTTCCTCAAGCAACAAAGCGTTGCGCGCGTAGACGCTGTTAACTATATCGCTCACGGTATTTCGAAGGTGGCTGGCCATGGGCCTGCTCCATCGCCGTCTTCTCAAGAGAGTGAAGATGCTGAAGAGGGTAGTTCTGAAGGGGCTGCGCATCCGTTAACCGGTTACGCTACCAACCTGAACGAGCAGGCGCGTCAAGGCAAAATAGATCCATTGATTGGGCGCGACCATGAACTTGAGCGCGTGGTGCAAATCCTTGCCCGCCGGCGCAAGAATAACCCGCTATTGGTTGGCGAGGCGGGTGTTGGTAAAACCGCTATCGCAGAAGGCTTAGCAAAGCGTATTGTTGAAGAAGACGTGCCGGATGTGATTGCCGATGCAGTGGTTTACTCGCTTGATATGGGAGCGTTGTTAGCGGGTACTAAATACCGCGGTGATTTCGAGAAACGCCTAAAAAGCTTACTTAGTGAATTACGCAAGCAGCCTAACGCCGTGCTCTTTATTGATGAGATTCACACCGTAATAGGTGCGGGTGCTGCCTCGGGTGGCGTAATGGATGCATCTAACTTGCTGAAACCCTTGCTTTCTTCTGGTGAATTACGGTGTATCGGTTCGACAACGTTCCAAGAGTTCCGCGGTATTTTTGAGAAAGATCGTGCCCTGGCTCGCCGGTTCCAAAAAGTGGATGTGCTAGCACCCTCTGTGGATGACACCATCAAGATCCTCAAGGGGTTACGTTCGCGCTTTGAGGAGCACCATGAAATTAAGTACACCGATGGTGCGCTAGAGAGTGCCGCTCGTTTGGCTGATCGCTATATCAATGACCGTTACCTACCCGATAAAGCCATCGATGTGATTGATGAGGCAGGCGCGCATCAGCGTATGCTGCCGCCGGAAGTGCGGACTGACACCATTGATGTTGAGCAGGTAGAAGCGGTAGTGGCGTCTATTGCGCGCATTCCGCCAAAGAGTGTTTCAAGTTCTGATCGTAAGTTGCTTGAGAAGCTCGACCGCGACTTGAAAATGTTGGTGTTCGGTCAAGATGAGGCCATCGATACTCTCTCCGCTGCCATTAAGCTTTCCCGTGCCGGTTTGAAATCACCAGATAAGCCAGTAGGTAGTTTCTTGTTTGCTGGCCCAACCGGTGTTGGTAAAACCGAAGTGGCTAAGCAGCTGGCGCATATCATGGGTATCGAACTAGTACGCTTTGATATGTCGGAGTACATGGAGCGTCATACTGTTTCACGCTTGATTGGTGCCCCGCCAGGCTATGTCGGCTATGACCAAGGGGGGCTGTTAACGGAAGCCGTCACCAAGCAGCCGCATTGTGTATTGCTGCTAGATGAAATTGAGAAGGCGCACCCTGAAGTGTTTAACCTGCTGCTGCAGGTTATGGATCACGGTCGTTTGACAGACAACAATGGCCGCGAGGCGGATTTCCGTCACGTTATCCTGATCATGACTTCTAACGCAGGGGCAGAGCAGGCATCGCGGCGCTCTATCGGTTTCCAAAGCCAAGACCACTCAACCGACGCGATGGAGGTGATTCGACGCACCTTCTCGCCTGAGTTCCGCAACCGCTTGGATGGTATTATCCAGTTCCATGCGCTGCCAACGTCTGTTGTGCGTAACGTTGTCGATAAGTTCCTGATCGAGCTACAGGCGCAGCTGGACGAAAAGCGTGTACAGCTTGAAGTCGATGATACCGCGAGAGACTGGTTGGCAGAGAAAGGCTACGATCCCGATATGGGTGCGCGCCCAATGGCCCGCTTGATCCAAGAGAAGCTGAAAAAGCCGTTGGCCGAGATGATTCTGTTTGGCGAGCTGGCTGATCAAGGCGGCATTGTGCACGTTAGCCTTGAAGAGGGAGAGCTGCATTTGTCAACGGAGTCGGAGATGGCGGATGCGCCCTGAAAAGGGCGCTAAGGCCACCTAAGTCTACATCAAGCCCTTATCTCATGCCTCACTAAAGCACAGCGCCCTGTCATCCGACGGGGCGTTGTCGTTTGCAGAGAGCGGCGCCGTACTTACGCTATATTTTCAGTCAGGATGCGTGCATGCGCGGGCAGTGTTTGCTTGTAGGCGTTACCAAGGCTTAGCGCGAGCGATAAACAATACGGCCTTTTGACAGATCGTAGGGCGTCAGCTCTACTTTTACCTTGTCACCTGTCAGGATGCGGATGTAGTTTTTGCGCATTTTGCCTGAAATATGAGCGGTAACGACGTGGCCGTTTTCCAGCTCAACACGGAACATGGTGTTGGGAAGGGTATCAACAATAACGCCTTCCATTTCAATATGATCTTCGCGTGCCATATAGGCAGATCCTCACTTATTTAACGTAATGGTTTGGTCTAATTAGTTACTTTAGTGGGCATCGTCAGATGACGATTGCCCAGCAAGCAGCGCTATATTGTGCCGTAAGCCTGCCATCAAGGCAAAAAAGCTGGCAAGTTTAGCAAATTAAAGGCCGCCAATGACGCCCGTCGAGCACCTCTATTGGGGTGAACGCGCGCTTGTAACGCATCTTACGGCACTCCTCAATCCAATACCCAAGATACAAGTGGGGGAGAGACTTTTCACCACACAGCTCAATGAGTTTAAGAATAGCAAACGTTCCCAGTGATCGCTTTTCCAAGGTCTTATCGACACTGAAAAACGTGTAAATAGCCGATAGCCCATGCTCAAGTTGATCAAATGCCGCGACCGCGACGAGCTTCCCATCCAGGTGCATTTCTAAAAGGTGTGCATAGGGTTCTTCAAGCGTTAAAAAGGTACGATACTGCTCTCGGCTCGGCGGATACATGTCACCATCAGCGTGGCGTAAGCGGATATAGTCTGCATAGAGTGCATAATGCTCTGCCTCATAGCGTGCAGGCACTACCCGTGTAGCAATATCGGCATTAAGGCGCCGGAGTTTGCGTTGGGTGCGATTAGCGCTAAAGTCGCTGATAGGAATGCGTACTGAGCGACAGGCATTGCAACCCTCGCAGTGAGGGCGGTATAGATGGCGACCGCTGCGACGAAAGCCGAGTAACGAAAGTGAGTCATAAACGCCGGGAACGGGAGATTCCTGGGGATCCAGAAACAGAGTGGTTGCTTCCTTGCCAGGAAGATAGCTGCAGGCATGGGGAACGGTTAGGAAGAAGCGCAAATCCCGCACAGGGCGGCGAGGAGCGTTACTACTCACGGCTTGCCTCCTTGCTTAGTTTGAACATGGACTAGCTTGAATACGCTTACCATTCCGGGTGATTGGCCGAAGCAATAACGTTAAGCCACGGTGATCCAGGTATAGTAGGCGCTTCATTGGTCATATTCGTTAAGTTAAATGCCTCGTTAGGCAACCACTTTTCAAGATAGTTGATGAACGTCTTACGAGCGACTGTTGTCGCACCAAGGCTCGCCAAGTGAGGTGTGTGCATCTGGCAGTCGATCAGTTTACCCTCATGGTGTTGCATGGCATGGGCTAAGTGGGCGAGGGCAATTTTAGAGGCATCGGGCACTTTCGAGAACATTGATTCACCAAAGAAAATTGGCCCCATTGCTAATCCATAAAGCCCGCCAACCAGTTGGCCATCAAGATGTACTTCAATGCTATGCGCGATGCCTAGCTCATGTAGACGTTGGTAAGCGTGACGCATATCTTGATTGATCCAGGTGCCTGGTTCCCCAGAGCGTGGCGCAGCGCATGCTTTAACAATGTTTTCAAACTGTTGATCCAGAGTGACGATAAAGCCACCATGGCGCAATCGCTTAACAAGGCTACGACGTCGTTTAAACTGTGCTGGTTGCAATACCATACGTGGGTTGGGGCTCCACCACAAAATAGGTTCATCATCGCTATACCATGGGAAAATACCCTTTCGGTAAGCGTGAATTAACCAGTGGGGGGATAGCTCTCCGCCTGCGGCAAGAAGGCCGTTCGGTGACTCGAGGGCAAGGTCGGTAGACGGAAAGATAGGCTGTGGCGATGAAAGCCAAGGTAGCATTGTTTGCTCCTGTTACTGAACACTTCGATAGAAGCGCTGTGACGGCGAAAGGATGCTCGGTATGATGCAAACTCGCAAGTGGATTAAAGACACCATTGAGGTGTAAAGGGAGAATCGCTTGAAAGTAAATAAGGCGGTAGACAAGCGAACGCAACGTAACTCGCGTCAACCATCATCAACGGCCTCAACTGGGCGAGTTAAAGCCGCAAAGGATAAAGCTCGCCGATTTGGTCTGCGCTTGCAGGGCTCGGCGCGCGAAGGCGTGGTCGTCGTGCTGCTTGCGCTGTGCGTGTTTTTGTTATTGGCACTGTTTAGTTATGACCCTGCCGACCCAGGTTGGTCTTATCAAGGGCCGGAAACGGATGTTCATAACTGGATGGGGCCTGTTGGTGCCTGGCTGGCGGACGTGCTTTATTCGCTGCTGGGAGCAAGTGCCTTGTGGTGGCCGGGAATGTTTGGTTATGCGGCCTGGTGGCTAATGAGGTCACGCCAAGTACGCTTTGATATCGATCCGGTAGCGATTGCTGTCCATACCGGAGGATTAGTGCTGCTTATCTTCGGCACGACGATGTTGGGTGCGCTGCATTTTTATCATCCTGACAGCATTTTGCCTTACGCCTCTGGCGGTATATTGGGCGAAGGGTTAGTGAGCACTCTGAAACCACTTGTCAGCAATGGTGGCGTTGGTCTTATTTCTGCTGCGCTAATCTTGATCGGTTTTCCACTGTTTAGCGGCATGTCGTGGTTACAGGTGGCTGATGAGCTTGGTCGTCGTCTGTGTAAAGTAGGGGGCTGGTTCAGCGCTCGGCGCGCTAAAGGGCGTGAGAGGCGCTCCCAGCGTGCTGCTGTGCGTGCTGCCGCGAAAGCAGCGTCTCAGAAAGTAAAAGAGAAACCACTAGCTGAATTTAAAGCGGCTAAGCCAGAGAGTGACTCGCAACGCCCAAGTCAAAAAGAAAATAGTCACCAGCAAACACCCGCCCAAGAAAGCAGCCGCGTACGTCGTGAGCCTAGTCTTTCAACGACAGATACCTCAATTCCATGGGCAGCGGCTGCATTTTCGGGTGCATTGCCTGAGGAAGAGATGCCCAAGCGTACATCCTCAACTGCGCCTGAGCAGCCTGCTCCTGAGATGGACGCCCCTCAGGATGCTCCGCCGGTTGAGCCTAATGACCGGCCGCTTGAAACCGCAGCTGAAGAGCGGCGTGAAGCTAAAGCAGAAGTTAAAACAGAAGTTAAAACAGAAGTTAAAACAGAGCCTAAAATAGAGCCTGTTGTGAACAACGATGTGGAAAAAGTTGCGGAAGACGCTGTAGAAGATGTCGAGGAAAAATTGCCTAGCGCGCCTCGCGAGGATGCTTTTGCGGTGCGCATCAAGGACGAAAGCAGCGAGCCAACACCTTCAGTACCGCTCTCCGCGAGAGAGGCAGAGCCAACGTTCGATCAGCCAGCGCGTGATGAACTAGCCGGTGAAAAAACGGCTTCTCATCCTGCGCCTAGTTTCCAGCCAGCAGAAACGCAGCCATTGCATTCATCGACAGACATATCACGCGATGAAACAGAGCCTCAAGCTACGTCTCAGGCGATGTCTTATGCAGCGCATGAAATAAAACAGCATGATGCAGCTAAGCAAGGCGACAATGTTGAACGTGAGATGGCGCCTGTTTCTACCAGCATGCCTGAACCCGAGCATACGCCGGCAATCACGCCGCGCGATGAACCTTACTCTCGCCCTGTGCATGCGACGCCCCCTGAGCCTCGTTCCGAACGGGTACCTGAAGTCGTGCCTGAACCGGTATGGGATGATGAGGAAGACGACCTCCCTGTCGCACGGCCAGCCGTTACTGCCGTGCGCCAAGAGCCAACGCTACATGATTCTGATGTATCCAGGACTGATGTATCCAGGGAAGAGGCGCCCAGGGTTGAGGTTCCCCGAGGTGCGTCTTCTGAGATGGTGGATTCAAATGACATGTCTGCCGACGTGGCCTCTTCTGAGGAAAAAGAATCTGACAATGGGCCTACTCTGTGGACCGTTGAGCATTTGCAGAGCCAGCGTCCAGCGTTTGAAACATTCGATGAGCCAGAAGGGGATGTGCCTAGTCTCCAACTGCTGACGCCTCCAGAGCCGCATGAGCCTAATTACACCGACGAGCAGCTTGCTGATATGGCGGAGCTCCTGGAAGTGCGGCTGCGTGAGTATGGTGTTAAAGCAGAAGTCGTTGATACATGGCCTGGCCCTGTTATCACCCGGTTTGAAATTAAACCAGCGGCTGGGGTGAAAGTTTCCAAAATCAGTAACCTTGCTAAAGACCTAGCACGTTCGTTAATGGTCAAGAGTGTACGTGTGGTTGAGGTGATTCCTGGTCGTCCAACGGTCGGCATTGAAATACCTAACCCCCATCGAGCGATGATTCGTCTGCGTGAAGTCATTGACTCTGACCGCTATCAACAGGAAAGCTCGCCACTGACCATGGCGTTGGGTCAGGACATTGGCGGCGGGCCCGTTGTCGCTAATCTAGGTAAGATGCCGCATCTTCTGGTTGCGGGTACGACGGGGTCTGGTAAGTCAGTGGGTGTGAATGCCATGCTGATTTCCATGTTGCTAAAAGCGACCCCAGATGAGCTCAAGCTGATCATGGTTGACCCAAAAATGCTGGAGCTGTCAGTTTACGATGGCATTCCGCACCTTTTGGCCCCCGTGGTCACGGATATGAAGGAAGCTGCAAACAGTCTGCGCTGGTGTGTTGCGGAGATGGAGCGCCGCTACAAATTAATGGCGGCAATGGGGGTGCGCAACATTGCAGGCTTTAATGGTCGTTTAGATGAGGCTGAGAGTGCCGGCGCACAAGTTGCCGACCCGCTTTGGGAGCCGCAGCCTTGGGAAATGCATCAGACGCCGCCAATCCTTGAAAAGCTGCCCTACATCGTGGTGGTGATCGACGAATTCGCCGACATGTTTATGATCGTCGGCAAGAAAGTTGAAGAACTCATTGCGCGTTTGGCACAAAAGGCGCGTGCCGCGGGTATCCACCTGATTTTGGCTACTCAGCGCCCCTCTGTTGATGTGGTGACGGGGCTGATTAAGGCGAATATTCCGTCGCGAATGGCCTTCCAGGTATCGTCTCGGATTGATTCGCGTACCATTCTGGATCAGGGGGGCGCCGAGAGCCTGCTCGGCCATGGTGATATGCTTTACTTACCCGCTGGCTCAGGGCCGCCTAACCGGATTCATGGTGCTTTTGTAGACGATGACGAAGTGCACCGGGTCGTGGATGATTGGAAGCGACGTGGCGCGCCTGAGTACATTGAAGAGATTTTGTCAGGCGGTGTCACTGCCGATGCACTGACGGGGCTTGAGGCAGAGGGTGTCGATGGCGATGATGCTGAGCAGGATGCGCTTTACGATGAGGCGGTTCAGTTTGTTACCGAAACACGTAAAGCTTCAATATCTGCCGTTCAGCGTCGCTTCAAAATCGGCTATAACCGCGCAGCGCGCTTGGTGGAAGCAATGGAAGGTGCCGGTGTGGTTACCTCTATGGGCTCTAACGGTGCCCGTGAAGTGTTAGCACCGCCCCCGATAGGCCACTGACTTA
Source organism: Halomonas sp. KG2 (assembly GCA_030440445.1). NCBI lineage: Bacteria > Pseudomonadati > Pseudomonadota > Gammaproteobacteria > Oceanospirillales > Halomonadaceae > Halomonas > Halomonas sp. KG2. The sequence goes on from CP098528.1 coordinate 1,330,449, forward strand.
TCTGTTAATGAGTGCCCGACGCTTGGTTCAATAATGCAATAAGCGTGAAAGTCGCGCCGTAGGTGAAACCCTGCGGCGCGTTTTGCGTCTGAGAGGCTACATGGATCGTCTTAACGCTCCTTGCCTCGTCCGCTATTCGGCAATGACTGCCTAGGGAGAATATAATGCGCGATACACATACTCGACGCTCATCAGCGTTAGCGTTAGCAGCCAGTGCGCTAGGGTTAGCCTTTGCATCGCCTATTGCGTGGGCAAACGAGGCTGCAGAGCGCCTTACGGAGCGGCTTGACCCGCTTGAGAACTATCAAGCGACGTTTGAACAGCAAATTCTGGACGGTGGTGGTGAGCGTTTACAGAGCGCGCGTGGAGAAATGTGGCTCTCGCGCCCTGGCATGCTACGTTGGGAAGTCGATGCGCCTTATACGCAAGTCGTCGTCTCGGATGGTGATGATGTTTATCTCTATGACCCTGATCTTGAGCAAGTTACCATTCAGGCAATGGATGACCGGGTCACGCATACCCCCGCGCTGTTGCTCTCAGGCAGTGCAAGCGATTTAACTGCTAGCTATGACGTATTTCATGAGCAGCAGAACGGTGATGACGTGTTTACGCTGATTCCCATCTCAGCGGATACGTTATTCGAAGAGCTGAGCATGGTCTTTGACAATCAGACCTTAACGCAACTGTGGATGATGGACAGTACTGGTCAGCGCACCGCGATTACGTTTAGCGACATTACTCGTAACGGTAGTATTGACCGCAGCTTATTCAATTTTGATATTCCTGAAGGCACTGATGTTATCCGCGAAGAGCTGTAAAAAAATGGTGTGAGACGAGCAGTACACGCTCGTAATAATGTCGCACGATGACTAGATCAGGCACCTTAAGGTGCCTGATCTGCCTCTAGGTCCTGCTGTTCCCGCCACGCCATTATCTCACCAAAGCGTTTCTCCTGACCAAAGACGCTCGGTTCATAAAATCGTGCTTTAGGTAAGTCATCAGGCCAACAGTCATGAGCGCTGCCAGCAGGGTAGCCATAGGGTTCGTTATGCGCGTAGCGATAGCCTTGGCCATGTCCTAACTGCTCCATCAATTTGGTGGGAGCGTTGCGAAGATAGCTGGGAACTTCCAACTGTGGTTGCTGCTGCACAAACTGCTGTGCAGCCTTCCAGGCACGATCAATACGATTACTTTTTGGAGCAACCGCTAAATGAATGGCAGCGTGGGCAATCGCTCGCTGACCCTCATAATCGCCTAAACGTAAGTAGGCATCCCAGGCAGCAATGACCAGGGGCAGTGCTCGTGGATCAGCATTTCCTACATCTTCTGAGGCAATTGCCGTTAAGCGGCGCACGATATCAAGCGGGTCGCCGCCGCCCTGTAAAAAGCGTGCCATATACAGCAGAGCCGAATCAGGACGTGATGAGCGAATTGATTTATGAATTGCTGATAATAAATCGTAATAAGCGTCACCCTGCTTATCAAAGGCGCTTGATTGATGACCTACCACATCGGCTAACACCGCTTTGTGTAGTACCTCTTTATCACCATGTTGTTCAGTAAAGTCGCAGGCCGTTTCTAGTAGTCCCAGCGCGCGACGCGCGTCGCCTGCACTGGCATGAGCAAGTGCCTCTAATACTCCCTCGTCCATCTCGATGCGGCGCTTCCCCAGGCCATGTTCAGCATCGTTTAATGCCTGAGACAACACCTGGAGAAGTTCGTCATGGCTCAGCGGTTTAAGTACATAAACCCGAGCACGGGAAAGTAGCGCCGAGTTGACCTCAAAAGAGGGGTTTTCTGTTGTTGCGCCGATCAGTGTTAGCAGGCCGGACTCCACATGGGGCAGCAACGCGTCCTGTTGACTCTTGTTCAAACGATGAATTTCATCTAAGAATAGAAGCGTGGGCGATGTGCGTTGCTGTGCTCGCTCTACTGCTGAACGAATTTCTTTCACACCGGCCATGACGGCACTTAAATGCTCAAGATGAGCGCCAGAAGCGCGGGCTAGTAACTCTGCTAGCGTGGTTTTCCCCACACCAGGTGGCCCCCATAAAATCATTGAGCGTACGACACCAGACTCTGCCATTCGACGTAGCGGTTTTTCAGGCCCCACTAATGCTTGCTGGCCGACGTAATCGTTAAGGGTTAGAGGGCGCATACGGTAGGCAAGGGGCACGTCTTCACTTGTGGTAACGGACGCGCGGTCAAAAAGATCCATATAAACGTTCCCTATAAATTTCCAGCGTAAATCTTGCTGTTGAACAATCAACGATTAACACGTGTCTGTGGTAAATAATGTAACGTCGGGCTACCTTTGGGCATAACCGACGGATAAGCGCCTGCTTGCCTAGGTAATGCCAAAGGCGCATGGTAACGATTAACACCAGTGTAGTTGAACCCAGCTCATGCCATGCGCCTAAGCGTTAGCAGGCAATGGGCGAAAGGTAAGGCACTTACAAAGGAGACGGCAAGATGTTAAACCAACTGCGTCTAGATCATGCCAACATGGCGCGAATGCTCCATGTGTTGCAGCTGAAACAAAAAACACTCGTGAGTGGTGAACGGCCCGACTTCCAGTTGATGCGTGAGGTGGTGGACTACATTTTGTCTTATATGGATGGTTTTGCTTCTCCGCTGGAAAAAATCTGCGTGGAACGTCTGCAAAAGCAGGCCCCTGAGCACCTTCCATTGATGGAGCAAATGGCCAGTGACTATCGTAAATTAAAGCCACGCCTGTCTCGTTTATCCAATGATATTGACATGATTCTAATGGATAACGTGCTGCCCATGGATATTTTTGCAGAGGCGTTGAAAGCGTACCTTGATGCACACCGTGCCTATCTCCGTCATGAGAGAGAGGGTCTGTTCCCGTTGATAGATGAGCATTTCAGCGAAGAAGATATGGAGGAGCTTCGTCAAGCGCTACCTGAGGGAGCTGAACAAGAACTAGAGCGCCTACAGCAAGCGTACCCCGAACTTTACGCTGAATTGCGTGGTGCCGAAGTGCCATCAATGTAGCGCGTAAGCTGATCATTCAAGGTGTAACGGGGCGTGTTAAACTAACGCCCCGTTTTTTATTGGCGGCTTGAGGAGGGTGGCATGTACAACGCGTATTGGATGGTTAAGCAGTGATGTCAGGGCCTGTACTACTGTTTGATTCAGGTGTGGGCGGCCTTTCTGTTGCCCATGCACTTCGCCAGCATTACCCGCATCTGGCAATGTGTTATGCCTGTGATAATGCGTGGCTACCTTATGGTCTACGTGATGATGTGACGCTCTCCCAGCGTATTGTCTCAGTATGCAAAGCGGCAGTAGATGCCTGTCAGGCGAGTGTCTTGGTAGTTGCCTGTAATACCGCTAGCACTCTAGCGTTAGAGGGATTGCGTGCAGCGTTAGATATTCCGGTTGTTGGAACGGTGCCTGCTATCAAGCCTGCTGCGTTGAGTAGTCAGACACGTCACATTGGCTTGCTCGCCACAACGGCGACCGTCAATAGGCCGTATACTCAGACGTTAATTAATAGTTTCGCGAGTGACTGTGTGATCACCAGGGTGGCAGCAGGTGAGCTTGTCACCGAAGCGGAAGCGTGGCTATCCGGCATACCGATTAACCAGCAGCGATTAAACCTAGCGTTAACACCTTTATGGCAGGCTACCCAGACTAACCCAGCACTCGATACCGTTGTGCTTGGCTGTACCCATTTTCCACTGCTCAAAAATGAGCTAATCCGGCTGTCGCCGGTACCCTTGGTGTGGGTGGATTCTGGCGATGCAATTGCCCGCCGGGTAGGGCAAGTGGCACCGACCATAGCCAACAGCGCCCAAGATGGGCGTTGCTTCACGACAGCATCCGCGTCGCAACTTACTAACGGGTTGGCACGCTTTGGTTTTCACGCGCCACAACGATTAACGATTCCTAACGCGGTGTAGTCCCTCTGTTAGGTTGTTTGTTTTTATTGATGTTATTTACTTAAATGAGGAACTACCTTGGCGATCCCCAGTGTAGAACCAGAACGCTACGCCGAACAGCTCGCTGAAAAGCAAGCCTACGTGGAGAAAACCTTTGCAGCGTTCACCACGCCCACGCTTGAAGTTTATCCCTCACCGTCGAGTCACTATCGGCAACGCTGCGAATTTCGTATTTGGCATGAAGATGATGACCTCTTCTACGCCATGTTTGAGGTCGATTCGGATAATCCTAAAAACAAGCGTGTCGTGCGTTTGGATCAGTTTCCCGTCGCCAGTGAGCATATCAATGCGCTGATGCCGCGTCTGCGAGAAGCGTTTCTTGCCAGCGATGAACTTCGTCGGCGCTTATTTCAAGTTGAGTTTTTAACCACGTTGTCTGGTGAAGCCTTGGTGACGCTTATCTACCACCGCCCGCTAGGCGAGGCCTGGGAAGCCGAAGCGCGCGCACTGGAAGAGGCGCTTGGCATCATGATTATTGGCCGTTCTCGCAAGCAGCGCTTGGTGCTAACCCGAGATCATGTGTGGGAGCGCTTAACAGTTGATGGTCGTGAGCTGGTTTATCAGCAGGTCGAAAACAGTTTTACTCAGCCAAATGCGCATATCTGCCAGACCATGCTTAGCTGGGCCAGAGAGGCCACCGCTGGGCGACAAGATGAAGACTTGGTGGAGCTTTACTGTGGTAACGGTAACTTTACCATTGCGTTAGCAGATAACTTCCGCCGCGTTTTGGCGACTGAAATTTCGCGCACCTCGGTTGCCAGCGCTAACGTCAACCTTGACGCTAACGGTGTAACCAATGCTCAGATCGCAAGAATGTCCGCTGAAGAGTTCGCCCTGGCGCTAAAGGGCGAGAAAACAGGTCGCCGAGTGACGGAGATGGCGTTGGATGCGTATGAGTTTTCCACCGTGCTAGTCGATCCACCAAGAGCGGGTCTGGATGCCGAGAGTTGTCATCAAATCAGCGAATACGCTCAAATCGTCTATATTTCATGCAATCCTGCAACGCTAGCCGAAAACTTAACCATACTGACTCAAACACACCATATTGAACGGTTCGCGCTTTTTGATCAGTTTCCGTTTACCGAGCATTGTGAATGCGGTGTATTACTCACACGAAAGAGCGCTGGGTAATTGAGAAATTGCCGATAATGCTTAAGGGCTCTTGTCAATAGTGCTTATGATGCATAAGCGGCATACACCATGAATAACCTGTCAGATGGTTAGGGGGATAAGCAACGGTAGCGTAAGCTAGTGGATAGTGTGGCCTAAAGGCCTATTGTCCTTCGTTTTTTTGGCCTAAATTGTGGCCCCAGGCAGTCGAGGTGATGGATGCATTACGTTGCGATTGAAGAGAGTCGGCGGGATCTTTTGAAGCAGCTACAAGAGCGATTGGATGCGCGACTGGAGCCGGAGCGAGCGGCAGATATCGAAGCCTTTGCTCGCCACTTCTACGCCACGGTACCCGTTGAAGACTTGGTTGACCGGCGTTTAGACGACTTGTATGGGGCCACACTGTCAATTTGGCAGTTTTTACAGCATCACGATCCCAAAAATCCCAAGGTGCGCATTTTCAACCCCGACTTTGAAGAGCATGGCTGGCAGTCAACCCACACCTTCGTTGCCGTTTTGCACGAAGATATGCCATTTTTGGTTGATTCGGTACGGATTGAGCTTAATCGTCGCGGACTGACGGTTCACGCTATTCAGAATGCTGTGCTTGCCGTGGCGCGTGATGGTCAGCATCAGCTCAAAGCACTTGCCTCGCCAAGAGATGAAAATGCGCCTGATGCGCGTGAGTCGCTGATGGTCATTGAAGTGGATCGCCACTCGGATCCTGAATCGCTGGCCAAAATTGAGAATAAGTTACATGAAGTTCTACGTGATGTTAGAACCGCCGTCAGCGATTTTGACGAGATGTGCGGTCAAATCACGTCGGCTATTCAAGAGTTAGAGAAAAACTGCCCCCCGCAAATTGATCCTGACGATCATGAAGAGGCCATCGCATTTTTAGAGTGGCTGCTCAAAGACAACTTTACCTTCCTGGGTTACGACGAGTACCTGCTGGAAGGCAAAGAGCTGCAGCGCGACCCCAATAGTGTTCTGGGGGTTTTCCGCCTTGATCAGCCGCGTTACCGCGAGCGTATCCGCACTGAAGAGGGGGTTGATGAAAATGGCGACTACGTGCTGGTACCCCAGCTACTGTCGTTTGCGAAAAGCGCGCATCACTCCCGAGTGCATCGCCCCACATACCCAGACTATATTACCGTTGATCGCTATGACGACGACGGCAATGTGATCGGCGAGCGGCGCTTCTTTGGCTTGTTCACATCTACGGTTTATAACGAATCGCCACGCAATATTCCGCTGCTGCGTCGCAAGTTGAAAGCGGTGATGGATATTGCCGGGTTTAACCCCCAGGGGCATAACGGCAAACAGTTGTTGCAAGTGTTGGAAGTGTATCCGCGTGATGACCTATTCCAGATCAGCACCGAATCCCTGGCCAGTACGTCACTCGGTATTCTTAACATCCGCGAACGCCGTCAAGTGCGCTTGTTTATTCGCGCGGACGTCAGCGGTAAGTTCTACTCCTGCTTAGTCTTTGTTCCAAGAGATGTGTTCTCTACCGACCTGCGCCAGCGCATACAAACGATGCTATGCGATGAACTAGACGCTCATTTTGGCGACTTTAATACCTATTTGTCAGAGTCGGTTTTAGCCCGTATTCAGCTTATTCTGCGCTTTAATGGGGAAGGGCCAAGCGAATATGACCTTAAGCGCTTAGAAAGCAAAGTGGCGCGTTTGGCACGTAGCTGGCGTGATGAGCTTCAAGAAGCAATGATCGAAGGGTTTGGTGAAGAGCGCGCCAACCACGAAATGGATCACTTCCATGATGCATTTTCGGCCAGTTACCGAGAAGATTTCAACGCGCGCACAGCAGTGTTTGATGTTCAGCATCTACTGACCCTGGATAGCGGTGACGATCTCTCGTTGTCACTTTATCGCCCCTTGGAAGAGCAAGCGGGCGGTATGAACTTAAAGCTTTTCCATCGTGAAACGCAGATCCCGCTGTCTGATGTGCTGCCGATGATGGAAAACCTGGGATTGCGCGTTATCGGCGAGCGCCCTTATGACATTAATGCCCCGCAGCAGCGTTACTGGATTCATGACTTCGAACTGGAACATAGTCGCGCAGGCGTTAATTTAAGTGAAATGCGTGACACCTTCAGCGAAGCGTTTAAGCGTATATGGGCCGGTGAGGCGGATAACGACGCTTTTAACCGTCTAATAATTGGTGCTGGCCTTGATTGGCGTGAAGTAGCCATGCTGCGCGGTTATGCCCGTTACCTTAAGCAGATTCGCTTTGGTATGTCGCAGGATTACATCGCGGCTACTCTAGCTAATTATCCGGTAATCACCCAGGCGCTTGTTGAGCTATTCCGGTTGCGCTTTGATCCCAAGCATCAACCAAGCAGCTTAGATGACTGTATTGCTCGTTTAAATGAGAACCTGGAAAGTGTCGCCAGCCTTAATGATGACCAGTTGCTGCGTCGCTTTATGGAGCTTATTCAAGCGACTCTGCGCACTAACTACTACCAGAAAGCGGATGATGGCCGTTTTAAAGACTATATCTCCTATAAACTGGAGCCCTCGAAAGTCACGGGCATGCCCAAGCCCCGTCCGGCGTTTGAGATTTTTGTCTGTTCACCCCGCGTAGAAGGTGTTCACCTACGTGGCGGTAAAGTCGCTCGCGGTGGCTTGCGCTGGTCAGATCGCCACGAAGATTTCCGTACGGAAGTGTTGGGTCTGGTAAAAGCCCAGCAGGTAAAAAATGCGGTTATCGTGCCCGTGGGAGCTAAAGGCGGTTTCGTATGCAAGCGCATGCCAGAAAATGCTGATCGTGAAACCCAGCAAAAAGAAGGTATCGCCTGCTATAAAATCTTTATTCGCGCACTGCTGGATGTCACTGACAACCTAGTGGGTGGTGAGGTTGTGCCTCCGCAAAATGTGGTTCGCCATGATGGCGACGACACCTACCTTGTCGTTGCAGCCGATAAAGGGACCGCAACTTTCTCGGATATCGCAAATGAGATATCCATAGAGTATGGCCACTGGCTCGGGGATGCCTTTGCTTCTGGCGGTGCTAACGGTTACGACCATAAGAAAATGGCGATTACCGCGCGTGGTGCCTGGGAATCCGTCAAGCGTCACTTCAAAAACCTTGACGTGAATACCCAACAAGATTTGTTCACGGTAGTGGGCGTTGGCGATATGGCCGGCGATGTTTTCGGCAACGGCATGCTGCTGTCGGATAAAATCCAGCTGGTAGGCGCATTTAACCACCTGCATATTTTTGTCGATCCAAACCCAGACGCAGCAGCTGCTTTCGCCGAGCGCAAGCGCATGTTCAACCTGCCGCGCTCCAGCTGGGAAGACTACAATGCTGAACTGATTTCACAGGGGGGCGGTGTCTTTAGCCGCAGCGCGAAATCGATCCCGATTACCCCGGAAATGCAGCAGGTGTTTGGTATCGAAGAAACGCGCCTTTCACCCAATGATCTGATCCGTGCCATGCTGAAGGCCAAGATTGATCTGTTGTGGAACGGTGGTATCGGTACCTATGTGAAGAGCTCCGATGAAACCGACGCTGACGTGGGCGACAAAGCCAACGACGCGCTGCGTATTAACGGTGCTGAGCTGAATTGCCGCGTTGTTGGTGAGGGCGGAAACTTAGGCTTGACCCAGCGTGGCCGGATGGAAGCGGCCGCTAAAGGTGTGCGCGTTTATACAGACTTTATCGATAATGCGGGTGGGGTTAACTGCTCTGACCATGAGGTCAATATCAAGATATTGATTGATGAAGTGGTTAAGCGTGGTGACATGACCGACAAGCAGCGTAACCAGCTGCTATCCGATATGACCGAGGAAGTTGCTAACCTAGTCATTCTCGATAACTATCGTCAAACCCAAGCGCTGGATCTGTCCGGAATTCTGTCTCTCCAAGGCATGGGGCCATACCGTCGCTTTATCAGTGAGCTTGAGTCAGCCGGTCAAATTGATCGTGAATTAGAGTTCTTGCCTGCCGATGATGTGCTTAAAGAGCGCGCCAGCCATGACCAGGGTATGCGGTTACCTGAGCTGTCAGTGCTGATTTCTTACGCTAAGAGCACCCTGAAAGGCGATTTGATCAACTCTGATGTGCCGGATGATCCCTACATTCATCGTCATTTAGAACGCTTGTTCCCTGAGGTGTTGACGGAACGCTACCAGACCGAGATGTACGACCACCGTCTGAAGCGTGAAATTGTTGCCACCCAAGTGGCCAACGATCTCGTTGACCACATGGGTATCGTCTTCGTTCGTCGTCTAATGGACTCTACCGGCGCGGGTCGAGCTGATATTGCTCGTGCTTACGTGGTCGCTCGAGACGCGTTTAACCTGACGGCACTGTGGGAACAGATTGAGGCGCTGGACAACCAAGTGCCGAACCGTGTGCAGTACTCAATGATGCTCGACTTGATGCGCATGATTCGCCGCGCGACGCGCTGGTTCCTGCGTCAGCATTTGGGATTGTCGACCCAAGATACAATTGAGTACTTCGGACCTCGCCTTGCTCAACTGCAAGAAGGGATTGGTGAACTGCTCAGCGGAGAAGAGCAGGCTACATGGCGCAAGCGTTGCGACGAGCTGCTAGAAGCAGGTGTGCCCGAAGCGCTAGCCTCTACGGTGGCTGCGTCGCCTAGTCTCTATGCAGGTTTGGGCATTATTCACGCAGCGCGGGTCACCAATGAGAAGCCTCAGCGTGTGGCCGAAGTGTTCTACGAAATTGGCAGCCGTCTAGAGCTACCCTGGATTATACAGCAGGTGACCCAGCTGGAAGTGCGTGATGCGTGGCAAGCGCAAGCGCGAGAAACCTTCCGTGACGATATTGATCGCCAGCAACTGGCACTAACGACCAGTGTTCTGAAATTGGAAGCGGGTAGTCGTGACACCCAAGAGCGTGTGGCTCAGTGGCTTGAGCAGCACGCCGAGCTACACCGCCGCTGGTGCCACTTGATTGATGAAGTGCGCGGTGGCAGTGAAGGTGGCTTTGCACTGTTTGCCGTCGCCGTACGTGAATTGGTTGATCTTGCTGAAAGTGATAGCGAAGCGTAAGTCGCAAGCTAGCTATCGACTTGCTCGATAAGTAACACCACCTACCGCGTCCTGAATCAGGGCGCGGTTTTTTTTATGACGGTTCTTGAGACCGTTCTTGAGACTGCTCTTGTGATCGTTTTTTCACGGCAGCGCCTTTCTCGCCGCTCAGCGCTGCGAAGATAACTTGATTTACGCTATACTCTGCGCGCCGCGCGCTATGTCGTTTATTTGCCCACATGTAGCGTGTCCGTTCGTCTGCTTTATGCCCACTGCTCTGGAGAGCCTCGCTGATGTATAACTTCGCCCGTTCGCTGTTGTTTCGACTCGACCCAGAAGCATCTCATGGGTTGGCGCTGGGTGCGTTAGATACTCTGCATCGGGTGGGTGGTGTGCAGCGGGTATATGGTGAGCCTGTGAGCGACCCTGTCGAACTGATGGGGCTGCGTTTTAGTAACCGGGTAGGGCTTGCCGCAGGGCTGGATAAAAATGCCGATCACTTGGATGCGCTGGGCGCGTTGGGCTTTGGGTTTGTAGAAGTAGGCACCGTGACGCCCAAAGCGCAGCCAGGCAACCCGAAGCCACGTTTGTTTCGGCTTGCAGGCCACGAGGCGATCATTAACCGCTTTGGATTTAATAACAAAGGGGTTGAGCACCTTGTCGCCCAGGTGAAAAAGCGCCACTACAGAGGCGTTGTGGGCATCAATATTGGTAAAAACTTAACCACCGCTGTGGAAAACGCGCTCGATGATTACCTGCTTTGTTTAGAGGCGGTGCACAGCGTGGCTGATTATATTGCGGTCAATATTTCCTCGCCTAATACGCCTGGGCTGCGGACATTACAGTTCGGCGAGCAGCTGGATTCACTGCTTGGGCCTATTCGTTCGCGCAGCCAAGCACTGGACAGCGCGTTAGGCCGCAAGGTGCCGCTACTGGTTAAAATCGCCCCAGATATGAGTGAAGAAGAGGTCGCTCTGGTGGCTGGCAGTATTGCTCGTAATGCGCTGGATGGTGTTATTGCGACAAATACTACGATAGCTCGCGATGCCGTTAAGAGTGACCCTCAATCAGAAGAGGCGGGTGGGCTTTCTGGAAAACCCGTTTTTGAAGCATCGAATAGGGTGATTCGCCTGTTACGCGCGCAACTGCCAACGCTGCCTATTATAGGTGTGGGTGGGATTGATAGCGGTGAGGCCGCTGCTGCTAAAATTGCCGCTGGTGCAGACTTGGTGCAGCTCTACTCAGGGTTGATCTATCAAGGGCCTGGGTTAGTGAAAGCGTGCGCCGAGGCATTGAAACAGCAATAATTGAGCAATAAAAAAGCCCGCTTGTCAGCGGGCTCCGTACTCCAAATGTCATGTTTAAAAAGGTAAAAAACTAGGTCATCACCATGGGATTTTTATGGATACCGGAGACGCCTGTCATCCCGTCCCACTGATCACCGCGACCTTCACGCCAACCACTCATCCAATATTCGCGTAAATTAACATCTTGACTGGGGCAGTCATCTCGGGAGCGACCCGTAATGCCCGCTTTATAGCCGTGAACATAAGCCCGTTGGAAGCGATCACGTTTTTGTCGTTTCATTGGCTAACCTCTTTTCACGAAAGCCTTTGATAAGAAAAGCACGCTGGGCAAAAATGCTATATTTGCATCAGTGCTATTTCGATAGATAACGTTGGCAAGCCGCCACTCAACGCTAATGCCTAGCACTCACGTGCTGAACGGGCAAAGCGGCAGACTCGACAAATTAGGGGTCTTGAAAGCAAGTTGCTAATAGAACCCTGACAAACAACGCATGCGTTTTTCAGTAGCTACACTCTTATTGTTAGCTCATTATGGGGTCACTTGTCGACCATCAAATTGTCATAAGACGTAAACTCATTTGCCATATATAGGAATATCGCGCTCTTACGCGCGGCGATAAACATGACCGAGTCGAGCCAAACTGCCCCTCTAAACCTCCTTGCTACCTGCCCAAAAGGCATTGAAGGCCTTTTAGCTGATGAGCTTTCAGCGCTAGGAGCCGAGCCAGGTAAAACGACCGTGGCGGGCGTTTATTTTTCCGCCAATCTAGCAACCGCCTATCGCATATGCCTATGGTCACGGCTAGCTAACCGCATTATTTTGCTGTTGGCTCGGGAGCCGATGATTGATACCGCTGAGCAAGTGCGTGACGTGGTTGCCCGGCTTCCCTGGACACAGCATTTAACGCCAGGCAAAACGCTGGCGGTAGATTTTCATGGCCGCAGCGACCACATTCGCCATACCCGGTTTGGTGCCCAGACGGTGAAAGATGGCGTTGTTGATTCGCTGCAGCTAGCCGGTCAGGAGCGTCCAAATGTGGATACTAAAACACCTGATCTGCGCATCTACGCCCATCTACACCGCGCTAACTTAAGTCTGGGAATTGATCTTTCAGGCGAAAGTTTGCACCGCCGTGGCTACCGCCGTGATGTTGGACATGCACCGCTGAAAGAGAACTTGGCAGCTGCGTTGCTAGTGCGTGCTGGCTGGCCTGAACGAGCAAAAGCCGGTGAGCCGCTGTTAGATCCGCTATGTGGTGCAGGTACGTTGCTGATTGAAGCGGCGCTAATGGCCGCCGACCAAGCACCCAATCTCAATCGGGAGCGCTTCGGCTTTCAGGGCTGGGCAGGCCACGACGAGCCGCTGTGGAAAGAGTTAAAGCGCGAAGCTGAGGCGCGGGCGTCGATAGGCCGTAAACGCTGTAAAACGGCGCTGGTGGGCTTTGATCAGAGTCCGGCGGCATTGACAGCAGCGAAAGCTAACGCCATGCGTGCGGGCATTCCTGCGCTAATTACCTTGCATGGGCAGAGCCTAAGTCAGCTAACCAGGCCAGAGGCTATTACTGCCGAACGCGGGCTATTGATGACTAACCCGCCTTATGGCGAGCGCTTAGGCGAATTACCTGAGTTGGTGCGTTTGTATGCCCAATTGGGAGAAAAGGCGAAAGCGCTGTTTCCTGGTTGGACACTGGCGCTGTTTACCGGTAACCCCGATTTAGGGCATCGCCTTGGGCTGCGTGCTCACAAGCAGTATGCGCTGAAGAACGGTGCGCTGGATGCGAAGTTGCTGCTAATGGAAATTGCCACCCGCACGGCCAGCACGCCAGACAGTGACAGCGTTTCTTCTGTCTCAGAAAATGCTGGAGAGGCGCAGCAAACAAGCACCAGTGCCAAGCCTGCTGTGTCGGAAAATGCCCAAATGTTTGCCAATCGACTGGCGAAAAACCAAAAACGTCTGAAAAAGTGGCTTAAGAAAAGCGCTGAGACTTGCTACCGTGTTTACGATGCTGATATGCCAGAGTATGCGCTGGCAGTCGACCGTTACGGTGACCGAGTGCATGTTCAAGAGTACGCTGCACCCAGCTCAATTAACCCTGCTCAGGCTCAAAAGCGTCTGTTTGATGCCTTGGAAGTACTGCCCGATGCCCTCGGCGTTGATCCAGGCAAGGTGTATATAAAGCGTCGTGAGCGGCAAACGGGCAGTGCCCAGTACCAGAAGCGGGATGCCAGCGGAGAGCGCTTTGAAGTGCGGGAAGGTGACGCTCGGCTGTGGGTTAACCTGCGTGACTACTTGGATACCGGCTTGTTTCTGGATCATCGACCAGTACGCCGCCTGCTTAACGAGATGGCTAGCGGGAAGCGCTTCTTAAACCTGTTTTGCTACACTGCCACAGCAACTGTGCAAGCAGCCTTGGGCGGTGCAAGCGACAGCGTCAGTGTCGATATGTCGAATACCTACCTTGAGTGGGCGAGAGACAACTTTGCGCTGAACAAGCTGGACCCAAGGCTACATCGTGTGGTGCGGGATGACTGTTTCCGCTGGCTTGAAACCGCGAACGCCGAGTTTGACCTGATCTTTATGGACCCGCCGACATTTTCTAACTCCAAGAAAATGCGCGATACCCTTGATGTTCAGCGTGACCATCCGCGGCTAGTGGAACTGGCCATGGCGCGTCTTGCGCCCGGCGGTACTCTGGTGTTCTCGAACAATCAGCGGCGCTTCAAGCTAGACGAGGCGCTCAGCGAGCGCTACGTAGTGGAAGATATTACATCGCGTACGTTTGATCCGGATTTTCAACGCCGAACCAACCTGCATCATGTGTTTTTGCTACGGCATAAAGCGTAAGGGCACAAAGAGACCGGATATGATTCAGCTATCGATTTATACAACGTTAGGCTGCCACTTATGCGCTCAGTTAGAGGCGCTAGTGGTAACGTTGGCGAACCAAGAGGTATCGCTGCATCACATTGAAATCAGCGACGACGATACGTTAGCGGCGCGTTATGGTGTACGCATTCCGGTTTTGATGGATGCTAATGGGGAAGAGCTGGATCGAGGCTTTGATCTTGATAAGCTGAGCGCTTGGTTACAAGCGCGCGGCTGGTTGGATGAGGCTGCGCTGGCAGCACTTACCACACCGCCCGAAAATGCGCCGCCAGTTGGCGCGCATCAGCGCAATGGACGGCGCTACTTGGGTTGAGACAGCCCTTGAGGCAGCCCTTGAAACCGCTCTTAAAACAGCCTTTAAGGTTTGAATCATTGTCGCTAACATGGAGTTCTATGCACCTAAAGTGCATCAAGTAGCGACAACTGCCGCATGGCTTCCTGTCCTTCGGGCGTATGATCGGCTGCTTCCAGTACCTTGCGAAACCCTCGCGAGGCCTGGATGGTGGCCTCATCTTCCATCCACATTTGAGCTTGCTCCAGGGTGTCTGCCAACTGATGCTTTAGCCCGCCAAACTGGGTGCCGATTTGCCCCCAGGCGCGGCTGAAAATCCAGTCGCCAAACATATCCTGGTGAATATGCACCAACACATAGTCATGGTCGGTTTCCCAGCGTACGATCACACCCATCTCCTTAACTGCTTCTAGATCATGCCTGCACAGCAAGCCGTTGCGGGCGTATTGTAAAGCCCGGATACGAAAACGCCTATGAAACTTGTTATCGACGCGAATATCCCCGCTGCAGACCTCTGTTTTGAGTCGTTTGGCACGCTGCATCGCTTGCCAGGGCGTGAGATTCGTCCCTTTGATGTAGCCGATGCCGACGCGCTGATCGTGCGCTCGATTACTCAGGTCAACCACGCGCTGTTGGCACAAAGCCCTGTCCGTTTTGTGGGTACCTGCACCATTGGCACTGACCATATTGATCGTGCGTTATTAAGCGAGCGCGGCATTGGCTTTGCTAGTGCGCCTGGCTGTAATGCCGACGCCGTGGTGGATTACGTGCTTAGCAGCTTGCTGCTGATGAGTGAGCGACAAGGTTGGTCGTTGCTGGCACGTAGGGTGGGTATTGTGGGGGCTGGCAACGTTGGCAGCCGTTTGCAGCAGCGTTTGCAAGCACTGGGTGTGGAAACCATGGTGTGTGATCCGCCTCGCGCAGAAAAAGAACAGCCCGGAAAAGGGCCCGCAGCAGTAGAGGAGGCGGGCCTGTTTTGCTCGCTGGATAGCGTCATCGAACACTGCGACGTCGTGTGCCTGCATACTCCGCTGGTGAATCCGCTGGTGAAAGAGGGCCCCCATGCCACGTATCAACTGTTTAATGCTGAGCGTATTAATGACCTAGCCCCTGGGACTGTGTTGCTAAACGCCGGGCGGGGCGACTGTATTGACGGTCTGGCGCTACGTAGTCGTTTAGCGGGTAAAGGCGACATCACGGCGATTCTCGATGTTTGGGAAGATGAGCCGGAGATCGATGCCGGGTTGCGTGATTTGGTAGCGCTGGCGACACCCCATATTGCCGGGCATAGCCTTGATGGCAAGTTGCGTGGCACGTGGATGATTCAGCAGGCGCTGGCTCAGCATATCGAGCGGCCAAGTGGCGTTACGTTCAGCGAACTCTGCCCTCGACCTGCGCTGTCAGCAATAACGCTGCAGCAAGCGATGCCGACAGAAGAAGCACTCCGGCTATGCACGCGCGCGGTTTACGATGTGCGCCGCGACCACGATGCGTTGCAGTGGCATGTGTTTCACCAGGGGATCAAAAAGGGCTTTGATTACTGCCGATCAAACTACCCACTGCGTCGAGAGTTTGCCACGCTGCGTGTGTTGTTAGAAAACGACGCAACGGTTCTGGAAGCGCCATTGCTAGCGGCTGGTTTTCAAGTGCGCTGCGTATAGCTGTGTGGTGACGGTGGGTTGGTTGTTAGGTTGTTTAGAAAGCACAAGGCCCGCATTTGCGGGCCTTGTGTTACAGCTAGCGAATATGCGTTTACTGACGGTAAGCCGCTTCTTTTAAAGCGCGAATGCGATCGTCCAGCGGCGGGTGGCTGGCGAACAGCTGCTCTAGCAAAGAGCGGGTTTGGCCTTTCGTAATAGCCATCGCGCGCAGGGTATCCGGCATCTGGTCAGGCATTTCAGTTTCCGCTTTCAGACGTGCCAGCGCATTCACCATCGCGCCGGTGCCCGCTAGGCGTGCGCCTGCCTCATCGGCACGGTATTCACGATAGCGTGAGAACCAGGCAACGATTGCAGAGGCGACAAGACCAAAGACGATTTCTGCCACGATCACCACGGCAAAATAACCGATAAAACCAAGGCCACCTTCGCCGTCGCTACGACTTCTTAAGAAGTTGTCGACTAACTGAGCCACGACCCGAGCAAAGAACATAACAAAGGTATTCACAACGCCTTGAATCAGCGCCAGCGTGACCATGTCGCCGTTGGCCACGTGGCCGATTTCGTGGGCCAGCACCGCGCGCACTTCTTCAGGGCGCATACGGTTTAATAGGCCCGCTGAAACGGCGACTAATGCATCGTTTTTATTCCAGCCGGTGGCAAACGCGTTGGACTGCTGAGCAGGAAAAATGCCCACTTCTGGCGTTTTAATACCCGCTTCGCGGGAAAGTTCGGCCACCGTATCCAACAGCCACTGCTCTGTTGAATTCGAGGGTGTTTCGATAATTACGGTGCCAGTCGAACGCTTTGCCATCCACTTGGAAATAAACAGCGATACCAGCGAGCCGACCATGCCGAAGATGAAGCAGAAAATCAGCAGGCTAGTAAAGTTGATGCCCTGACTGCTTAGGTAGCTTTCCACCCCAAACAGTCGCAGCGTTAAGCTGGCAACCAGCAACACCGCTAAGTTAGTGGCTAAAAACAGCACAATTCGCATCATGATGCGGGTTCTCCCTCAAAGGTCATTAAAAAGCGTTAGTGGAATGACAGTTTAGATACGTGCTGTTAACGTCAGTTTCAAGTCACCGTTTTTATTGGCCGCCGTTTTATTGGCGATAGCGAGACAAGAAATTAGCAAAGCGATCAAGTGCGTCACCCAATTGGTCGGCCCATGGCAGAGTAACAATGCGCACGTGATCCGGTTCTGGCCAGTTGAACGCAGTGCCTTGCACCAGCAGAATTTTTTCCTGGAGCAGTAAGTCCAGCACCAGCTGTTGGTCATCTTGAATGTTAAACACCTTAGGGTCTAAGCGGGGAAAGGCATACAGCGCACCTTTAGGCGTCACGCAAGAGACCCCTGGGATGGCGTTAAGTTTTTCTATCGTGATATCTCGCTGAGCCAATAGTCGGCCGCCCGGCAGAATCAAATCATTGATTGACTGGTAGCCACCCAGTGCGGTTTGGATAGCGTGCTGGGCTGGTACGTTAGCGCACAGGCGCATTGAGGCCAACATGGTCAGGCCCTGAATGAAATCACTGGCACGCTGTTTGGCTAACGTGCCGGAAATGGTCATCCAGCCGGAACGAAAGCCCGCGCAGCGGTAGCTTTTTGATAGCCCATTCATGGTAATGACCAGTTGGTCATCATCCGCCAATGCGCCCGTGGCGGTGTGCTCTACGCCGTCATAAAGAATCTTGTCGTAGATCTCATCGGAGAACACCACCAAATTGTGCTCTTGGGCAATATCCAGCACTTCCCGTACCACTTCAGGCGGGTAAACCGCACCGGTAGGGTTGTTCGGGTTGATAATGACAATGGCTCGGGTACGGCTGGTAACTTTGGCGCGAATGTCTGCTATGTCCGGTGCCCAATCGGCTTGTTCATCGCATAAGTAGTGCACGCCGTGACCGCCAGATAAATTCGCTGCGGCGGTCCATAGCGGGTAGTCGGGGGCGGGGATCAGTACTTCATCACCGTCGTTTAACAGTGCCTGCATCGACATCACGATCAGCTCAGAAACGCCGTTGCCGATGTAGATATCTTCAATGCCAACCCCAGGAATCCGTTTACGTTGGCACTCTTGCATAATTGCCTTACGCGCCGAGTAAAGGCCTTTAGAATCACAGTAGCCCTGGGCAGTGGGCAGGTTGCGCATCACGTCATGAAGAATCTCTTCCGGTGCCTCAAAGCCAAACGGCGCCGGGTTGCCAATGTTAAGCTTTAAGATCTGTTGGCCTTCTTCTTCCAGGCGCTTGGCATGATCGAGCACTGGGCCACGAATGTCGTAGCAGACGTTATGCAACTTGTGTGATTTTTTCAGCGTGTGCGATTCTGTAGGTTGCGGGGTATCCATGGGGGTTATTATCCAAAATTCCTGTGGTTGTGAGTGTTGCCGATGATTAGCCCATTATGCGTCGGATTGTAGGTGGCTGTCTTCGTCGTTTTGTATCGGTGGCGGTGGAATATCACCTGGGGTTTCTAACGTAAGCCTACCGAGCTTGCCATCGCGTAGCTCGTGAAGCAGTACTTCGGCGCCGCGGTGTATGTCGACTTCGCCGCCGGGGCGTAAGCCGCCGCGCTTACTCGCAATTTCTTTCAAAATAGCGTGGCCGTCAAAACCGGCAATGGCTAAGAAGTCCGGCTTTTGCGGGCCATCAGCATCCACCTCTTGTGCTACGGGCGCTTCATAAGTCGGTAGCGCCTTTAACTTATAGCGGGCGGTCAACTCTGCAGGGTAGCGCTTGGCAAGCTCGGCACTGGTGACGATGGCGACATCGGTATACTCAATCGCAGTATCACGAATTGCACCGCTAGCAGCCAAACGATAGGCGCTAGCTTGGTCTTCGATTTTTGGCCATAGCACCCCAGGGGTGTCGATTAATGCGACGCGGCCGTCGATACGCACCTTTTGCTGGCGCTTGGTGACCGCGGGCTCATTACCAGTTTTAGCAATTTTCCGACCAGCGAGCCCGTTGATCAGCGTCGATTTCCCGACGTTGGGAATGCCCATTATCATCACGCGGACATCTCTATCAGCGCGTACCGCGCCTGCCAGCTCGTGGCATAGCTTAGGGATTTTTTTAAGCTCGCGAATATTGGTAGTGGTAATTGCCAGGGCGCGGGTATCTTCTTGAGCATCGAAAAAAGCCACCCACTCAGCAGTACGCTCAGGGTCAGCAAGATCCGCCCGCGACAAAATCTTCAATACCGGCTTATGGCGAGTCAGCTCGGCCAGCATCGGGTTGGCGCTGGAGTAGGGCAGACGTGCATCAAGTACTTCAATCACGACATCAATTTCGGGCAGCGCGTCCTTAATCTGGCGGCGGGCCTTGTTCATATGTCCGGGGAACCAGCCGAGCATGAGTTTCTCCTAATTAGCGCAAAGCAAATACAAGCACGAAAAACGGGCACAAAAAAAGCGGGCTGCCATTCTAGCAGATGGCGCCCGCCTTTCTGACGTTGAACGAGGATTTAGTGACGATTACTCGTCAGGATGAAACTCTAGTGACACCGAATTGATGCAGTAGCGCAACCCCGTCGTGTCTGGCGGACCATCGGGAAATACGTGACCCAGATGGGCGTCGCAGTGGGAGCAAACGACCTCAGTGCGTCGCATGCCGTGGGAGGTGTCGCTATGCTCTTCAATGCAGCGTGTTCCCAGTGGGCGATCAAAGCTTGGCCAGCCGCAACCCGCATCAAACTTATGTTCGTTTTCAAACAGCGGCGCATGGCAGCACACACAGTGGTAAATACCTTGGGCATCACTGACCTGATAATCTCCGGTGAAGGGGCGTTCAGTGCCTTTCTCACGTGCCACACGGTATTGTTCCGGGGTGAGTTGCTTGCGCCATTCATCAGGGGATTTTTCTATTTTCGCCATGGGGATCTCCTCTCCCTCTGGTTACCGTTAAACAGAGGCTTACTAAGCAGGCTAGCGTATCACTACGCAGAGTGACAGTAGATAGCCTGTCCAGGTTCAGCATGTGTGAAAGGTAAGAAAACCGCCAGTGTGGCGTTTACACGCTAGCGACATTACCGTGACGGTATAGTAAGTGTATGAGAAATAAGCAGGTGCGCTTATATAAAGTGCTGGGGGGATCAAAGTACCCCATTTAGCAGGCGCGACTCGTGGCAGGATAAAACGTTTCGATTTCAGAGTGCTTGACAGCACATTAAGGGCTGAGTAATATACGCGCCACCTCGACGAGGCAATGAAACGTCCCATTCGTCTAGTGGTCTAGGACACCGCCCTTTCACGGCGGTAACAGGGGTTCGAACCCCCTATGGGACGCCACTTACTCTTTTAGAGCTAGTGGTATAGAGTAAGAAGTCGTCAAGGTATCGGATGTGCGGGAATAGCTCAGTGGTAGAGCATCGCCTTGCCAAGGCGAGGGTCGAGAGTTCGAATCTCTTTTCCCGCTCCAAGCATTTTATATGCTTACAGTGTCCCATTCGTCTAGTGGTCTAGGACACCGCCCTTTCACGGCGGTAACAGGGGTTCGAACCCCCTATGGGACGCCAATCCGATTTGCGAGTAATACAGGTTAAGCGGGAATAGCTCAGTGGTAGAGCATCGCCTTGCCAAGGCGAGGGTCGAGAGTTCGAATCTCTTTTCCCGCTCCAATCTGTAAGGCGTGGTAAAGTAGATGAGGGTCGAGAGCTGGAGCGCCAGCCCGGTCGAATCTCTTTTCCCGCTCCAAAACGTCCCATTCGTCTAGTGGTCTAGGACACCGCCCTTTCACGGCGGTAACAGGGGTTCGAACCCCCTATGGGACGCCATCTCGCATTTTTAGTAGAACTTGTTTGTTGTACGCGGGAATAGCTCAGTGGTAGAGCATCGCCTTGCCAAGGCGAGGGTCGAGAGTTCGAATCTCTTTTCCCGCTCCATACAACGGTTTTACATAGGTGCCAAGGGTCGAGAGCTGGAGCGCCAGCCCGGTCGAATCTCTTTTCCCGCTCCAAGCAAACACTCTCTTTTCATCCTCCTTTATTGCTTGTTTTCCTGTGTTTTTTGAACATTGTATCGCACATCAATTGGCGATATTTTCGCGTGGCCGTCTTTCGGGCGACTTGAAAAAACATACGGATGCCCCGATATCCTCTCGTCTAACTTGTTTTTCTTGTGCTCCCCATTTGCTGACAGGACATATTCATGGCCGAACCGGCATTGTCTATCCGTGGCCTCACAAAAGTGTATGGCAACGGCTTTCAAGCGTTAAAAGGTATTGATTTGGACGTCCAGCAGGGCGATTTTTTTGCTTTGTTAGGGCCTAACGGAGCGGGTAAGTCGACCACCCTGGGGGTGGTCTGCTCGCTGGTGCAGAAATCCGCCGGTAAGGTGTCGATTTTTGGTATCGACATCGATAAAGACTTCGCGAAAGCGAAATACCAGCTTGGAGTGGTGCCCCAGGAGTTCAATTTCAACCAGTTTGAAAAGGTCATTGATATCATTTTGGCCCAGGCGGGGTATTACGGAATGACCCGTAATGAGGCGTTGCCCCGTGCTAAGCAACTGCTCACTGACCTTGGGCTATGGGACAAGCGTAACGGCAGTGCGCGTATGCTTTCGGGCGGTATGAAGCGTCGTTTGATGATTGCCCGTGCGCTGATGCATCGTCCAAAGCTACTGATTCTTGATGAGCCAACAGCGGGTGTCGACATTGAGCTGCGCCGCAGTATGTGGGAATACATGCGGCGTATTAACCGCGATGAGGGCACTACCATTATTCTCACGACACACTATCTCGAAGAGGCCGAGAGCCTATGCCGCAATATCGCCATTATCAATCAAGGCGAAATCGTGCGTAACACCAGTGTGCGTGAACTGTTGACCGAGCTGAACACTGAAACCTTCCTGCTCGACTTGTCCGCCCCGGTTGAGCAAGCGCCCGTCGTTGAAGGGTTTGAAATTCAGCAAATCGAGCCTTCCCAACTGGCGTTAGTGATTCATCGTGGTCAGCAGCTTAACGACGTGTTCAGTGCCTTAAGCGAACAGGGGCTAAACGTGGTTTCCATGCGCAACCGCGCCAACCGCTTAGAGGAGATGTTTGTTTCCATGGTGGAAAGTAGCCAGCAAGCGATTGATCAACGCGAGCAGCAGGAGGCGCGGGCATGAATGCAACGCAAACCCTCATCGCGCTGTGGACGCTAGTGCTTAAAGAGATCAAGCGCTTTACGCGGATTTGGCCGCAAACCTTGCTGCCGCCATCCATTACTATGGCGATGTATTTCATCATCTTCGGTAACTTGATTGGTTCGCGTATTGGCGATATGGACGGCTTCAGCTACATGGACTTCATTGTGCCAGGGCTGATTATGATGTCGGTAATCACCAACAGCTACTCCAACGTGGCCTCTAGCTTCTTTTCCAATAAGTTTCAGCGCTCTATTGAAGAGATGATGGTCTCTCCCATGCCCAACTGGGTGATCTTATCCGGCTTTATTTTGGGGGGGATGGCGCGCGGCTTGGGGGTGGGGTTAATTGTCACGCTGGTATCGCTGTTCTTTACCCGCTTAACCGTCGAGCATCCACTGCTTACGGTGCTGGTCGTTGTGCTGACTTCGGCGCTGTTCTCTATCGGTGGTTTTATTAACGCGCTGCTGGCCAATAAATTCGATGATATCTCCATCGTGCCGACGTTTATTCTGACCCCGCTGACGTATTTAGGCGGCGTGTTTTACTTGATTTCGATGCTGCCCGATTTCTGGCAGGGCGTCTCCATGCTCAACCCAATACTGTATATGGTGAACGTCTTCCGCTACGGCTTTCTAGGCGTTTCTGATATTCCGGTCGTCTGGGCGCTGGCCGCTATCTTTGCCTTTATCGTTGTGCTGTTTATGGTGGCACTTACCATGCTAGAGCGCGGCAAAGGCATTCGCAGTTAAACGTGTGATAACGCCCAGTAGAAAGCACGCTACTAATCAAGAGAGCAACCAGTCATGGCACACCGCCCCGATACCTTAGAACACGCGCCCTTAGGGCGCGATTCCGCCTACCCAGAGCATTATGACGCTGGGCTGTTGTATCCTATTCCCCGTGCTGCTAACCGTGCCCCATTGGGCATTGAAGACAATAAGCTGCCGTTTGTTGGGGAAGATGAGTGGCACGCGTTTGAAGTTTCCTGGTTGAATAACCGTGGTAAACCCATTGTGGCGGTTGCCCGTTTCCGCCTGCCTGCGGATTCACCGAACCTGATTGAGTCTAAATCCTGGAAGCTCTATCTCAATAGCCTAAATCAAACGCGCTTTGAAAGCCGAGACGCGGTGCAATGTGTGCTTGTGCGCGACCTAGCCGCCGCGGCGGGTGCCTCTGTGAGCGTAGAGCTATTAGGTGTAGACGACGCTGAGCTTACCCCCCGGCGCCTGCCGGGCGAATGTCTGGATGACCTGGATATCGACATCAGCGATTACACGCCCAGTGCAGCGCATTTGGCAGTCAGCGAAGAGATCGTCGAAGAGACACTGCATTCCCATCTACTTAAATCTAACTGCCCTGTGACTGGCCAGCCTGATTGGGGCAGTGTATTAGTTCGCTACAAAGGCCCTAAAATCGACCGTGAAGGGCTGCTACGCTACCTAATCGGTTATCGTCAGCACCAGGACTTCCACGAGCACTGTGTCGAGCATATTTTTACTGACCTGATGCAACTGGCTAAGCCTGAAGAGCTACTGGTGTTGGCCCGTTATGTACGCCGTGGCGGGCTTGATATCAGCCCATGGCGAGCAACTCCTGGGTTAACGCCGCCCAGCCCATTGCGCCTAGCAAGGCAGTAACAACGGCGCTAATCTAGCGCTCAACGATCAATAAAAGGGGAGTCATCATGGACGCACTCACGCTGCTTCACGAACGTAGCTCTATGGGGAAACTCACCGAGCCTGCGCCCAGTGCCGACCAGCTCAGCGCTATCTACCAAGCCGCGCTGCGCGCCCCAGACCATAAAGAGCTGCGCCCCTGGCGGTTTATCGAATTTATCGGTGAAGGGCGCGAGCGCCTGGGTGAGCTGTTTGCAGAAGCGGAATTTCAAGAAGACCCCAGTGCCAGTGATGACACGTTAAATTCCGCGCGTAAAAAACCGCTGCGTGCGCCGATGATCATTGCTGTGATTGCCAAGGTCACCCCAGATATTCCGGGTGTGCCGAAAATGGAGCAGGTGATTTCCGCCGGCTGCGCCGCCCACGGCATTCTGCTGGCTGCCCACGCGCAAGGGTTAGGTGCCATGTGGCGCAGCGGTAAGTACGCCTTTGACCCCGTGGTGCGTAAAGGTCTATCGCTAGACGAAAATGACGAAGTGGTCGCGTTTATCTATCTGGGTAGCCTGGCCGGTCGCCATAAACCGCTACCTCAGCACAATGTGGACGACTTTGTAGAGCGTTGGGATTAACGGTAATGAGCCAGCCACGTCAACCAGGAGTGCCTTACCCGCGTTTGCCACTCCCTGAAACCCAGGAAGACCTTGCCGCCTTTCAGCGGTGGCTAGGGGAAGCAATTCCCATGGTGGGCACGCTGGGGATTCAGAGCATGTCCCAAAGCACCGACCGAGAGGGCGGGGCATTGATGTGGCAGCTAGCGCTTAGCCCCAACCTAAACGACAAAGGCACAGGCTTCGGTGGCGCGCTAACGGCGCAAACCACGCTGCAGGGCTGGTGTTGGGTAACGCTATGGCTGCGTGCCCAAGGGCGGGCGCAGGATGTTGTAGTGGCCGAAGCCAGCCAACGCTTTCTTGCGCCAGTCACTAGCGACTACCGTATCATTTGCACCCCCAGCGACTCCCAAGGCCCAGAACAACTAGCGGAAAAGCTTAACGCGCGGGGCAGGGGCAGCATTGCACTCACCCAGCAGCTCTACTGTGGCGACACGCTCTGCCTGGAAGCCAGCGGGCGCTACGCTGTGCTGCCTGTTGCTTAAATCTTTAAAAGGCTTGCTATTTTAGGTCTTAGACCATAGAATATGCGCCGTTCTGTTGGGAAAGGCAACGCCTTAACAACCGAGCAAAAAAGTGGAGAGGTGTCCGAGTGGTCGAAGGAGCACGCCTGGAAAGTGTGTAAGTCGAAAGGCTTCGAGGGTTCGAATCCCTCCCTCTCCGCCACAGAATATAGAAAAAGCCCGCTGAGCAATCAGCGGGCTTTTTCGTGCCTGCCATTTAAGTTATCCACATGCAGTTTGCGGTACGTTAGTGTAAGCGCGTGGCGTATTTGGCACAGGTTAGCGGGATAATTGGCACAGCGATACATGGAACCCCCAAGCAAATTTTAGCGGGATAATTGGCACTGACTAAGCGTTAGCAAGGCAGGTCATGATATGTATGCTCTGTGGCAACTCTGCAGCGAGGACAATGGTAGTACTGGGGATCTTTATTCAAAGGGGTCAGTCTACCCTCCTGTGAACATAACTGGCATATTGCATGCTTCGGGTTATCTTCAGTCACATACTCGTCTTTGAGTTCTAATACAAACCCACCTTGCTGCGTTTCTTTCAATCGATACTGATTGAAGCGTTCTTCCTTGCTTATCTGTTCTCTTAGCTCCCGGTTTTCATCGATCAACTGTTGATACTGCTGCTGCATCTCAAATAAACCAAACTGGGCAGCAGTGAGTTGATCCATTATCTTGCTGATCGCTGTATCGACACGCACTTTATCGTCAACGTCTTTAGCGGCCCGAGCAAGCTCATACGCAGTTTTGAGGCCTGAGCCTATTGCTAGGATATCAACCATTTCTGTGTCCTGTGGTAGTGACTACTAAGTCGCTTAAAACAGCCCCGCTGGCTCTGCGTTCACATCCCAACTGAAGATCAGTACTTCTTTAGCGTCTGAGCCTTTGCCGCCGCCGACGGTGTAGCGTATGTCGGTGGTTTCGATGTGGTAGTTCGCGAAGATCCGGCGGATGTCTGGGTGGTCGTTGAGGCTGATGATGGCCTTGCCTTTGAGCTTGGCCAGCATGCTCGCCATTTCCTCATACTGCTCTATGCCAAAGGGTACCCCATATCCTTCTGTCTGCCAGTAGGGTGGGTCCATATAGAACAGCGTGTGGGGTCGATCATATCGTTCAATGCATGCTTGCCAGCTTAAGTGCTCTATAAAGGTACTGGCCAACCGTAAGTGAGCTGCTGAAAGCGACTCTTCCAAGCGCAGTAGGTTTAGCCCTGGAGGTGTGGTGGTAGCAGTACCAAACGTCTGGCCTTCGATGCGGGCACCGAAGGCATTCTGCTGTAGATAATAGAAGCGCGCTGCTCGCTGGATATCAGTGAGCGTTTCAGGCCGTGTCATCTTCAGCCACTCGAACACTTGGCGGCTGGAGAGCGCCCACTTGAACTGCCTAACGAACTCTTCAAGGTGGTTTTGTACGACGCGGTATAAGTTCACTAGGTCGCCGTTGACGTCGTTAAGTACTTCAACCTCGGCAGGTGAGGGACGCAGGAAGAACAGTGCTGCCCCTCCTGCGAAGGGCTCTACGTAGCACTGGTGTGGTGGCATTAGCGGGAAGATACGATCAGCGAGACGGCGCTTGCCGCCCATCCAGGGGATTATTGGGGTAGCCACGAGGCATCTCCTTTGATGGTTTGGAGCTCGTGGCTCTCTGTTGGTTTAAGTGCCTACAACGTGGGCACTTTATTTCAATGAACTGATAGTCGCTGACATTCGCCAGCTTGCGTTTGCACCGAGTGCAACGGATTTCGATTAACACCATGTCAAGCCTTCTAACGTTCTAACGTTTGGCTTAGACTGCCTGTGCCTCGCGAGGCAGGGGAGTCTTGGCCGACTTGCAGATGTGCTGCTTGTTGGTGGCCTCCCTCGGTGTTGCTGCACCTTGGGTGGTCACTCCTCTCACTAATAACAATCAACTGCCTAGCGTTCTTAAGACCAACTTGTTAATGCCAGGCCAATCTTAAAAGGGTGGATAATGGATAGCCAAAAATTAGAAATTAATATTCCCGAGGGCCTGTTTAGTAGCGAGGATTTTGAAATTATCCAGGCTAGCCAGCAGCCCAAGGTCCAAAATTTTGACTCCTCAGGAAACCATATTAACCCAGAGGATTACGAGGGCGGTGGAGACATCCCCCAATTGACGGTCAATATAATTTTGAACTTCAATATCGAGACCGTCGTGGTAATCGCTGCCATAATTTATGGCTTGAAAAGCAAGCATTCCGAAAGGCTAAAAAGAAAGAAAAAGGATCTAATGCTACTAACAAAAACTGGAAAAAAACCATTAGAAAACATGTCTCAAAAAGAAATTGAGCAGATACTAGAGACTGATAAAACCGTCTCCATCATAGAATGCGATGATGAGGACAAAAAATAGCAATCATTGTCCCGATGCCCAGCGAAGGCGTGGGCATCGTCTCTCTTGCAAAGCACTTGATCTAGCCTGGCATGCTCGCTAGTGGCCATCGCATATTAGAGCGCACATAATTAAGCAGATTTGTCATACCTGTGTAGCGGTTAGCCCCACTACTATTGGTCACCATAATGACAGTAGCCACATAGTTGCCCCCGGGCATTTTTGAAATGGTCATGAGGTTACGGGTTGTATTACCCAATGGGCTGGAACTAACACTTCCTGTTTTGCCGCCGATCACATTGCCATCTTGCTCAACAAAAAAATCATGTGCTGAGTGAGTCACCTCAACTGTTCGCGGGTCTGGCCCTGTGATAGTTATCGTGCGTGTAAGCGCACCCCAACGCGATAGCAACTCTGGATACGACACGACTGATGCACAGAGACGCCCCATGTCCTCGGCAGTAGTTACCATCTCAGTCTCAGCCAGACCTGATGGATTTGTAAAATTCGAGTTGAGCATGCCTAGCTTTTTCGCTTTAGCATTCATCTCTTCGACAAATCTGGCTACAGGATCACCTGACGCACCATCTAGCAGTAGTGTGCCAATCACGCGTGCGATAACGGTGGTTGTGACGTTGCTGCTCGGCAGCATCATGTTATAAATGGCGTCTTCGTACGTGAACACGTCGCCCGCATTAATGTTATTACCACTACCCCCAGTCTCATCGCCAGATTGCATCTCGATTGTAGCTTGCAGATCACTAATATTATCGAGCATGACCATGCACGTGAGCACTTTAGTCATTGATGCGGGGTAAAGTATCTGCTGATGCCCATGAAGAAATAACGGCTGCATGTTTGAGTAGTCGCTGATTTTTGAGGGTGAACTAGGGGCGCTGATCAAGTACGACACGGCTCCTGTGGCGTTCAGCAGCTCACTATTGCCGAGAACTTTACGCCGCCATGTGTCGCCATAAGCATCTGCAGCCCATTGACCAGCCACCCCTATTTCGTCGGGGGATAATGCACGACCAATTACACCAAAACGCCCATAGCTACGGCCAGACTGATTCGAACTGCCGCCCGTCCCCATAAGCACGGTGTTGCCTTGATAGATGACAGGAGGGCGAGTGAATGTGTCGATTAGCTCACCGTTCAGCCAGTATTCAGATTGGCCAGGGCCATCACGGAAAACGACTACAGCCGATACAGGCAGGCCACGTTGTGCATTTCCGCCACGTGGGTAACCATCAACTCCAGCACCCTCGGTTATTCCTTCCACCCAAATTCCAACCGACTCATTATTTATCGCTTGAACGAAACCGTCATACACGCCGTTTATGACGCACTGCACACGCCCCGGTTGACCTGATGAGTGCTGCCAAAACAGCGTTCGATTGCCTGTTTGCTCACCATCCATCAGAGCTGAGGCGAAAACCGTAAAATCCCCAGACTCAGGCAAAAGAGGCTTGCTGGCGGTAAAGTAGCGGCGGCCAGGTGTTGATGCACTTTGCCCCGGTAAAACCCTGCCATCAGTCCGAACCGCGTCAACATCACCAGAAATATAGCCGTCTCCCACCAGCGCCTTGACCAGTGGGAATGGCTGGCCTGCCACCGGTGCGGATGACATAAACACAGGGTTCGTGAAGTCAAAAATATCAGCCGCAGTTTGCTCATCGAGCAGTGACAGTAGGTCTCGATAACCGGTCCGCTCTAGCCGCTGTAACTGCCTGCGTTGATCAACACGCTCTACTCGAAGTTCTGATGCAAAAAAGTCAAACCCTTCGCCAGTAAACTCAAAAAAGGGTATCGCATAGACAGCCGCAGCAGGGGCTTCTATATCAGCACCAGATCCCGCAGTACCGAATGTGAATGACGCTCGAAACGATGTAGTAGCAACAGCATCAGCAGTTTCGATATATATCGTTTCGGGGGTTTCAGCGAGCCGCACTCTACCCGCCGAGAACCACGCGACGCCCGCGCGTAGTAGGCCATTACCGTTAGCGACTTCAGATGCAGGGAGCCCCGTCAAAATAGAGACCTCAATCAATGCGCCAGCATTGACAGACAGGCTCAATGCCGCTCGCCGTGCTACGAGCGATGGTGCTGTAAGCCTAAATGTTATTCCTGACGCACCAACGATTCTGTCAGCGTATCGAAGCGGGGGGCGGTTCTCAGGGCCTCCGTCGGCGAGTGATGTCGTGTAATCAATGTTCGCGTCGCCAATGCGTCGCTCTACAAGCGCCCCCGGCGACATAGCCGTTATGTAGCCGCGCACAACGTCTTCAGTTGCAACGGGTTCATCTGCGATTCGGCGATGCTCAGTGCTACTAATCCTCTGATAGAGGGTTTTCGAAACCGCAGGATCAGGCGATTCAGCGTAAAAATATTGATCATCTTCTGCAACCAGCATGCCCGCCTCAAGCGTGGGAAAAACCTTTCCACCGGCGACTAGCAGCTCTTCACCTTTTTCTTCGACATAGTCAACTAATGCCGTTGCAAAGCTGTTAAGCGCCGCCATTTGTAAGTTGTGTTTTTCGAGTACTGCAGAGGTTTCGCCTTGCAAGAATCTGAAGTCATTGAAGTCGGGGATGAATGGCGCAGACATGGTTAAACTTCCTCAAAGGATAATGGTGATTGCCAGTTTTCGACGGCGGAGTGGGCGTGCCCATAGCGCTCGCTCCGTCTTGCAACAAAGGCGTGCTCCGCTTCTAGGAATCCGCCCCAGGTGGGGTAAACAGAAACGTAGATATCTTGCCGTTTGCCGACGCGCAGCAGTGATCTCCCCAGCTGAGCCATACCTGCCCGGTCGAGGTGATCAAGATTTACGGTAAGCAGTCTGGCCGAACCATCGCCAGTCGTGCGTAGTGACAAGCCTTCGGTGCGCTGATGCTCTGCAAAGTCCAGCCACTCCAATTTCAGGCCATAGCTGCCATTAAACTTTGGCGAGTATGCTGCACCTGCAAAAATTCGATTTACTTGCAGGTAGCCAGATTCGTTGCTGGGGTCAGTGATGGTGATACGGTAGGAGTCTGCAATACGCTCATCTGTCCACGTATCTGATCGCGCTTGCGGTATCCCCGTAATGTCAAGACCGCCCCAAGGGTCGATGCCAGCCCGCCAAATCCCCAAGGGAATCAGTCCTGAGGCGAATTCATCGCCAGAGTCGTAAACAACACGTCCATCAAGCAGAAACTCAATGCGCACACGCCCCTGGACACTCAGGTTGTGATCGTAAACAGCTACACCACTGATCGGGCGTGGCCCCGGCAGCGTGGCGGTTATGACCTGCTGCGATGTGTCAGTAGAGCGCCAGACGTACGAGCGGCCACTGCGCTGGGTATAAGCAATAGGCAACGCCTGGCTTGTTGCGCTGAGCGTCGCTTGGTCGTGTAGGTTTTCAATGATCAGCCGCATGTTTGCGTTGGCACTCATACCCACACCTCCAGCGCGGTTGTGGAGCGGGTTGGTGAGCGGGCGATGCTGACGATACGGCCCACACGGCCTGCTAGGCGTGGGTGATCCACTGCGATGGCTTGGCCGATCTCAACTGGCGGCAAGAACGCCTCGATGCGCCATAGCTCACGGCGTACCGAGCGCAGTGCCAGCAGGCGATCGCGCTCTGTTGCAGCATCTGCGGCGTCTTGAATCACGCTGTCGCGCTCCGCGTTTTCAGCCAGTGGGTAGCCATCTACCGTCTGAGTAGCGCGGCTTTCTTGAAACTCACGGCGCAGGCGTGACGCCAGAGCTGGCGTTTCGTCATCAACTACGGCAGCAACAGTAGTCAGTGGTGCCAGGTTACGGCCCCAACGCAGTGTTAAGCCGCGCCAAGGGGATTCGGTCTCAGAGAGGCTGATTTGGTCATAGACAATGTCATCAGCGAACAGCATGAGTTCTGCTGTATCAGCGGCTTTGTGCTGCCTTACTATCAGCTCGCCAAGGGCATTGATGTACCAGTACGCGCCTAGTCCAGCACATAGGTCGCTCAGAATCTGGCTGCCGGTTGTTGCGCCGCTGTAGTGCAGGCCCACCAGGTAGCCGGGTAGATCAATATCACCGACTGTGATGCCGTAATGATCGGCCACCCATGTCGCGACCAAGGCGGGCGTTTTGTGGGGCTCTTCGATGTCTACTGTGATGGTGCCGACCAGCGGCGCTGCTAGCTCAACCGAGCCTGCCGTGGCATCGGTCGTATGCGATACCAAATTTCCGTTATCTTTGGCACTGATAGCGGTAACCGGTAGATAAGACGCTCGATAGGTCAGCGTTTCAGTTGCAACGCGATAGGCAGGTGCATTAAACACGTAGCCGAGTACCAGCGGCACAGCGCCTGCCTCATCAGGTAGCTCGCCGGTATCGATCTGCTCATCGAGCACGCTGCTTTCGTCGCTCATCAAGAACGTCAGCACGCCGCGCTTGGCTTCTGAAATGCCGTCGTTGCGGCCCCGCGCAAGCAAGCGGAAATCATCCAAAGACCAGTCGGGGCCACCTAGATACAGTCGTATTGGGTGTCCCTGCCAGGCACGCTGTGCCCAGTGGGTAATCTCACCGTCATCTATTAGCGATAGTTCGCCAAAGCCAATTAGCCCATCGATACGCGTTGAGATATCGACAGCGGATGCCAGCAGGTCGTCATAAATGCGGTTTGGTGCGCTATCCGAAGGTTTGGAGATGTACGGGGCGTTGGCAACGTACTCAACGCCGTCGGCGTGGTGCAGTTCAACAAGCAGCACGCGAGGGGCGCTCAGGTCTGCTAACCAGTTTTCGTATTGAGCATCGGTCATAGCACACGCCCCTTAATGCGCGAGGCGCGTGTTGCGGCGCGCTGCTCTTCAAGTTGCGCCTGGCGTTGACGTTCCGCGACCTGAGCACTACTGGCGACGGCATTTGCTGTGCCATGGGTGTTGTCGCTGATGCGCTCTAGTAACCGGCTGAGATCGGCGCGCAACTGCTGGTTTTCGCGCTTGAGGTCGCGCAGGGTTTCGACGATATCGTTGCTATTTAACGCTGGGAATTGCGGGAACGCTGGCAGTTCGGCGCGTACGCCGAGCGAGCCGTCAGAGTGCCGTTTAAGTGGCATAATCGCTTCAGGGCCTGCTTCGCCCATCAGCCCCATTGCAAACGAGGTAGGTTCATCAACCACTGAGTTTGTAAACACGCCGCCTTTGGCAAAGCGAAGGTGCGATTGCCACAGATCCCAATAATTGATGCCCTGTGCATCAACACGATCATCACCGGATACACCCACGTTTGCCGCATCACGCTCATTGAATGCAGCTTGTGATGCGTGCCGCGCAGCGAGTGCGAGCGTACGCGCAACGCCCCGGTAATGGCCTGGGTCCATTGACTCAACCGTATCTCGCAGCGCGCCGTATTCGCTGCTTTGCAGCAGCCCGTCATCGCCTGCATAGCGTTCAATGAGCTTGGATATTTCGCCAATTTCCTGGCCACCCAGGCCGATGGCATCAACCCCTTGCTGAGCGCGCCCGATGGCGTCAACGGACTGGGCCATGTGACTACTTGCTGCAGCAGTGTACTGAGACGCGGTGCGCTCATTGCTAACGCGATCACGCTCGGCTTGCTCAGCAGCAGCGCGCTCTTCTTCAATGCGGGCGATGTCATCTTGAGCAACTCCTAGCGCGATGATGGCATCGCGTAAGCTGACCATGGTGCTGTTCAAGCCCACGAACTGATCCGTGGTGCGGGTCATTTCGCCGACTAAGCCATTAAGCTCGCGCAGTTGGTCGCGTGCCTGTTTTTCTAGCGAGTCGGTGTTGGCTTCAGTGCCTTGACTAGCGCCATAAACTTGCTTGAGTGCAGCCTCAATGGTCATGTCGCCATCGGCTACGCTTGCCATTAGCGACTTGATTTCACTGTCGGTCGCTTTGCCTTCTAGTGCATCAAAGAGGGCAGTGCGGATCTCATCCGCTAAATACTGCTCTGCGTTGATGGCGGCAGGCAGCCCGGCTATCGCGTCATAAACGTCTTGCTGGATACGCTGACCCGCTGCGGAGCTAGCGTTGTAGTCGCGGTTGGCGTCTAGCACCTGCTGTGCATATTGAGTGATGTTTTGCAGGGCGTTTCGGTCGCCGTTTTCTGCGAGTACTAGCTGGCGAGCGAGCTGTTCTTGCGCCGTGGCTAAGTTATTTTCTGGCGTGCCGCTAGTGGCGAGTTGCTGATCAAGCCAGGTGCCGACATTTGCCAGCGACTGGTTGAGCTGGTCACGAACGCGGGTTAGCTCGCGCTGGTAGTTGCGCGCCGCTTGCGTTGCGTTTTGCTGTGCCGCGATCTCATCTTGAATTGCCCAAATGCGCTCTTGGGTGGGGCGCAGTGACTCATCGATTGTGGCGAGTTCGCGCTCACGCTCAAGGATCAGGGCAGTTTCGGAGTCGCCTAACAGACCCAGTAAGGTGATCTGCTGGTCGAAGGCCAGGCGGTCAAACACTTCGTAAGCGCGGCGCACTTGATCTTCAGCAGTCGAGACAGCATCGCGTGCGGCACTTAGCTCTGCTGTAAAATCACGTACGTCGGTTTCGGTTTGGCCGAGCATGTCCTGTAATTGGGCAAAGCCGTTGCTCAACTGCAACAGCTGAACGTAGTTGCGTCCGCCCGCGTCAGTGTTCTGGTCTTGCGCTTCTACCAGGGCACGGAATCCCGCTTCATTCTGTGGTAGGGCTAGCCCCATCGCATTGAGCGACGCAGTTAGATCCGCTTGTAGGGCCGCTGCGCGTTCGGTATCACTGAAATAGCGCTGAAAATACTGGTCTTGCAGCGACGCTAAGTTTTGTACGCCGCCCGCGTATTGAGCCATGTTGTCAGCAGCGCGAAGAGCACTGGATGACGTGACGTCAAATTGAAGGTTTAAGCGTTTTGACGAGGCGCTCATCACGCTCATTGCACCCGATGCTTGTTCGATGCGTGCTGCCAATTCTTCCGCGCCCAGGTTGCCCCACGCCGCCGTAATATCGTGCCCAGCAGCCTCAAGAATCTTGAGAGACCGATCAACAAGCTGGCCCTGGATTAGCCGGGCGACGCTGCCACTGCCAACGCGGAAATCCTCGGCAGCTCGGGTCATCGCATCAAACTCAACAGGTGAGCGCGCAAGGGTGGCCAGCATGTTATCCAACGCTGCGCTAGTAGTTGCTAGCTCGCCTGCCCAATCTTGATTGCCGGCACTAGTGCCCCGCTCTAAGCGCTGCGCGCGGGTAAACCCAATGCGCCCAAATGCAGATTCTTGCGGGTATTCGCGTACACCGTCACCGGTGCCAAACTCACCGTAAAAAGGTGTTTTCTTACCACCGAATAAGCTACCGATCGCTTTCGTGATACCGCCACCCAGCAATGAATCGATGGCGAGGCCGCCAGCGATCCAGGGCATCGCGGCACTGACGCCTGCGGTGATGCTGCTCATAATGCCCGTAGAGGCAACGCCGCCAGTGACCGCGTTTCCATACAAACCACCCGCCGCCAGGCCAGTACTGGCCCCCGAGTAGAGGCCGCCTGCCGCAGCAGCGGTAGATCCTCCGCCGATACCCAATAAAGACTTACCGCCATTGATCAGGCTACCGATGCCATTGAAGCCACCGCCAGCACCACCGCCTGCGCCGCCGTTCAAACCCATGCTGGTGGCCAACTGCACGGTGATCGGGCGGGTGATGGCTATGTGCGCCATTTCTGCCAACGTTTGTGCCAGCGCTTTCTTCATCAGCTCGCCAGCATTTAGGCTGCCGTCGATCGCGCCTTCCCAGAGGCTGGCAAAACCATCATCCAGGCGGCGAAGGCCGTTTAGCCGCACCTCGTCCCACGCGCCTTCCATGGTGTACGCGGCTTTAACGGTTTTATCGGCTAAGTCGTCGGTGTCGCGCTGTGCAGCCTGGTAGTGCTCTTGTAGCAGCCCCATGGCCTGCATATACTCTTGTGCCGTCATACGGCCAGTGGCGAGGGCGAGATTAAGCACCCCCAGATCTTGCGCGTATTGGCGTGCCTCGCGGCGATTCGGCTGGATGCGGTCGAGCAGGGATTCGTACGCGCCGTCTAGTGTGGTGGTGGCTTTTGCTAGCTCATTAGTTCTTTTTGCGGCGGCTTCGTTAGACTCTCCCAGGCCATCTGTAGTAGTAATGGTTTCGCGTGTTGTGCGTTCAAGTTGAGCCAGCTTGTCATCTATTTCAGAGACCGATCCACCCGCTGCCTCCATGGCGCGGCGGGTATCAGCAAGCTCGGCCTGCAAATCCTGCAATGCTTGATGCGCTTCGCTTCGTGGACCTGCGCCAAACGCCTGTTGCCCACCTATGGCATCCCATTGCTTCTGCTCATCAGCAACAATTTGCCGCTGGCGGGTAACTTCCATTGCTAGTGTGGCTTGGCGGAACTGCTGAAACTGTTGCTCAGCCTCAAGCATCGCTTTAGCGTTTTTAAGCGCGGCTTCTGAGTTGGCATCCAATGCGCTAGTCATGTCGTCAACGCGATCTGTGGCCGACTGCACTTTTGGCGTGACTAGCCCCAATTCTTCACGGAAATAGTAAATGGCACCACCGGCCAGCATTGCTGCACCGAGAGGGCCGCCAACTAATGCCAGCGCTCCAGCGGAAGCGCGGGTAGCACCCGCTAGCGCTACTTGTCCTGCAGCGGCAGTCGCGCTCACACCAGACATTCGGGCAAGCGCTAACTGATAGGCGATAGTTTGTTGTGTGGCTGCTAACTTGGCAGCGGTGGCCGTGGTGAGTGCAACAACAACACGCCCACCAATCAGCACAGCCATTACTTCTGCGCCTGACACCAGGGTATCAATGTTATCGGTAAGGAACTGTACGGTATTACTAGCGGCACGCAGTCCACTCGCGAAAACGTCGGTCGCACCTGCCTCACCTATGGCAAGGTAAAGCTGGTAAATGGAATCTTCTAGATTGGCTGATTGACCACTAAGGGTGGCCATCTGGTCTGCCATTGCACCGGCGAACTGGTTTTCACCGATGCTTTGCAGATAAGCACTGATGTCGGCAGCGCTGTTACGAATACGTGTGGTTACGCCCTGAAAGGTGAAGGCGATTTGATCGCCCTCGACTGCAGAACGAATACCAAAGGCTTTAAGGCGCTCGAACTCGCCTGTGGTGGCATCGGCAACGGCTTCCACCATCCGCATCATGTCTTCGCCCATTGCTGCGGCAGTGTTACCAAACGAGCGTAGCGCGGCCTGCGTAGGGTTTAGGCCCAACGCCTGCATGCGAATAAATGCTTGTACGGATTGATCAAGCGTGAAAGGTGTCTCTGCCGCAAAAACTAGCAGCTCGTCCCATGCTTTAGTGGCGCTACCTAGCGAGCCTGTAACGGTTTTGAGTGAAGCCTGAAGTTGCTGAGAGCTGCTTACGGCTGCATAGGTGTCATTAATAAATTCACGAACACCCATGGCCGTGAATGCTACACCAACACCAATGGCGACCGCTTTTAATTGATTTAAATGTCCTGCTGTTGTCTGTGCTTCATTACCGGCTTGTGTCAGTGCCTGCGTTGCCTGGCGGCCACCTTGGGCGGTTTCGGTACCAAAGGTGCGAGCTTCCCGCTGCGCGCCTCGTAAATGTTCGGAAACGGTGCCCGCTTGGCGGCCCGGTGCTTCTAGTGCGGTTTCGGCTTTTTTGCTTTCGCGCTCAGTGGCCGCTGAAAATTCCCGCACGTCACCCTGGGCATCCTTGAGAGTGCCCGAGAGCTGACGACCATCGCCAGTGAGGGTGACGCTAAGCGTTAGATTGTTCGACACGATGTTTCCTTCTAACGTTTAGTTGCGGGGTTGGTTCATAACGCTGAGCGCGCCGAGTTCGATGAGCTGTACTTGATGAAGCCGCTTACGTTTTCCTGCTGGGGGCAGTTCATACAGGCTGAGCACGCTGACGATCGCCGTTACATCTAGCCCTTCGCGTTCGCCACCTATCCCTTTGAATATCCAGTTACGGCAGCAGTACTGAAAGGCTTCTACCGCCTCCCAGTTTTCGGGCAGCACATCAAAATGATCCTGCGCGGCGGCCTCTGAATCGGCCTCTTCTGCCAGTTCTCCCTCCAACGTAATGCCAAGGGCAGCAAGGTCTTCCTTGACCAGGTTGGGCTGAGCCCTTGCCTTCTCGGCCTCAGCCCAGTGCTTGCCTGCGTCGACTAGATTCGCCCACGGTTCTTTTTTGAGACGCTCTCCTGGTAAGCGGTTATCAGCGCAGTGCTAGCGGCAGGGTCGTTTTTCAGGGCATGCAGCAGCTCTTCGCCTTCCAGTGGTTTACCACCTTCGCCGGGTACTTCGATGCCTTTGACACCAACCAGAACTTGATCGAGCAGCAGCGTGTCGGCGGGCATATCGCGCAGCTTGTCTTGCGCCACCACTTTGAACGTGGCGGTGAATTTGCCTGTTTGCTCTTTGCCGGTTTCGTCGTAGACAGTTAGGGAAACGGGGAAAGAGTAAGAGCGGGTGGTGTTGAGCTTGAACACGGGTATTTCTCCTGGTTAATCACGGATAGCTAAGCGCTGTTTAACCGCCGCTTGTGCAGCGGTTAATCTTTCCTAAAAGAATTTATTTGACGACGATGGTGACTTCGTCGTTGCCTTCGACCGGCTGGGGCATGTAGTTAATGCCAAGCATCTGCTTGCCTTTTACATCGGCATAGGTAGGTGCATCGATGCCGATAGAGGGCATGTTGAATTCAATAATGCTGCCCGCTGTCTTACCGTGAGTAAGCGTAAGCGCGCCGGTTTCAGCGTTTTGGTGAACTTCGAAATAGTCCTTAACGCCGACGCCTGGGTCTTCAATTTGCAGCGTGCCGGATGGGGCGCGACCGGTGATCTCAATATCCGCGCCACCAACGATCTCGGACATGTGTTCAACGTTGCCGCTCATGTTTAAGCCGAACTGGCTGAATGGGACACTCGCACCCATCAAGCTCATGTTCTCGGTATTGGTGCTGTTGACCACCAGGGCTTTCTTCCACTGGGTCAATGTGACGTTGGGCAGTTCCTCTGCTGTCACAGGACTAATGAGGCCGTATAGCGTGAAACGAATAACCGGGATGCTGTTGCCGTTGAGGGT
Source organism: Halomonas sp. KG2 (assembly GCA_030440445.1). Classification (NCBI taxonomy): domain Bacteria; kingdom Pseudomonadati; phylum Pseudomonadota; class Gammaproteobacteria; order Oceanospirillales; family Halomonadaceae; genus Halomonas; species Halomonas sp. KG2. Next base: position 1,369,033 of record CP098528.1, read on the forward strand.
GAACTCAGGGGTGCCGTGAGCACCGCGCCCTTTGTGCAGGTTGCCGTCCATGTGGGCGAAGAACACGCAGCTGTCTTCATTTTCCGACACTGGGCTATACGTGACGCTTTCGCCTTCAACGATCACTTCGCTCCAGCCGCAGGCGCGCAGCATTTTGCCCCACGGCGGCGGCGTGCCTACCGTACCGCTGGTGTTCAACTCCACCTCTACCTGCACTTGCACGTGCTTTTCGCCGGGTGCTTGGGGGGAGTTGCCGTAGTAGGGGCGTACATAGGTACGGTCGATGTTGTTACCCGCCAACGGCGTCGTGCTAATTTCACGCGCTAGAACAGCATCGCTGGCTGCTTCTGGCGTAGTGGTGCCATCGTTGTATTCAGTTTCCAGGGCGACGATGAGCGCCCGGCGGTTCGTCTTCATGCTCACGGTTCGTTCTCCTACCACCGGTATTCAGTGGTAAATACGTCGACCCAGAAAAGGGCGTGACTTTTTAAACTGAGGATTTGGCCGCGTTGCCATTTGATGGCGCTGTCGCAGTCGTCGGGTATCCAGTTAATCAAGCTGTTCAACATCGGCTCGCGCAGCTCAGCTAACTCATCGTCGGTATTGCCCAGCGGCTGGTTGCGCCGTTGAATGCCGGTGATGAGCAGCACCTCTGGTTTAATCAGGTGGTCGGCTCCGCTGCTCATGTCATGGTGTGTGACGGTTTCACGCCCTAATACCAGCATTCGGCTAGGGTTCTTCTTGGCGTTTTGGGCAGCATCCACATCAGCGGCTAGTTGCACGTTGGGGCCGTCCAATGCGTTTAGCCGTTCAAGCCAGGGCGTGAGCGAGAGCATTACTTGGCCTCTTTCTCTTTGTCTTTGCTGGGCAGCTTGTCAGCGGCGACATCAGCATCTGATAGCGGCTCATCGGGTAGGCGCTCCATCACAATGGCCGGGTCGCGTGCTAGTGCTTTGTAGGCGCTGCCTTTGTCATCCAGCACCAAGCGCTTCCATTCGTTGCCGAAGATGACGCCGCACACCTGGCGCTTTACGCCTGGCGTTTTGGTTTTTACCCGCACCGTCACATTGGCACGCGGCACCGGCGGGGCTTTTTTGGTGGTCTGTTTGGCACTCATGGCCATCTCCTAAAATCCGCCGCCGTTAAACACCTGGCGGCCTGAGTTCATTTGCACGCTACCTGCGCTGCTACTGGCGGCACCGCTTGATATACCCAAGCGCACTTCACCCCGCGAAACGCTTTTCAGGAACTTCACCGCGTCGTCGTAGCGCTTCTGTACTTGGTCGGTGGCGTGTTCGTCGTAAAGCCGGTAGCGGGCGATATCACACGCATTGGCAATCACGATGCGCGGTACAGGCGATAGCGGCACGGGGTAGCCTGCCGCACTCACATAGCCGTCGATCTCGCCGCTGGCGTCGTCGCAAGCGCGTTCCACAACAGCGGCATCGATAGCGGTGCCGCTTTCATCGCAGGCGATTTCGAGTAGCTCGTTTTCGCCGAAGCGCTCGATGAGATCCGCTTGCGTGCAGTAGGGCATGGGTTAGGCCTCTGGCTCGCTGGTCGCTTCTTCCAGCGGGAAGGTGCAGTCTTCCACTTCCAGGGCTGGGTCATCGCGCAGTTGCTTGAGCTGCTCTTCAGTGAGCAGTTCCAGCGCAATGCCCACACCTTCACGGTTGAAGCGGAAGCCCGCACGGCGGCGGCTTTTGATGCGCCGCTTGGTGCGAACGAAAACGCCTGGCATTTCCTCCATCGTCGGCAGCGCCTTGCCGGTGCCATCGCCTGTGATGGTTTCGCCCTTGATCTCGGTGGGCTGGGTCGCTTCGTTTTCCGCCGTTTCTTCGCTCGCTGGCGCTTCCTGCTCAGCGTTGGGCGCTACGGCATCGTTGAGCGTGGGAGTTTCCGACACAGTCTCAGGCGTTGACGTTTCCGGTACCGGTTCGGCTTTCGGCTCGGGCGCTTCCGCTTTCGTCGGGACTGTCTGTTTAGCCTTCGGCGCGGTGGTTTTACGTGTTGCCATGGTGGTGCTCTCCGTTGCGCAGTGCCCGCTAGGGCACTGCGGTAGGCCGGTTTAACGTCGCTTTAAGCGCCTTTTAACCAATGGTTCTTGATCAACGTTGAGGTACCTTCCCATTCGTTGGTGGCACCAGCTGCATTCATGGAGTTTTTCAGGACACGTAAGGCAGCACCCTCCAGATTGCTGGGCACCATCGTGTGCGTGTGGAGCAATCCTAATGGTTTGCCATAGTCGCCTTTGAGGTCTTGAAGTCGGGTGCGCGCTAATTCGTAGTTCTCAGCGTTGAACGGCTGTTTTGAACGAACAGCTAATTGCCATAGACCCGCACCGGCATTCACGCGGGCATCCACCCCCATCATGAATTCATCGGTTAAGAACACCTGGGAGTCATTTAAATTAGTGATAGCGCGGAAGCTGTAATCTTTGCGCTTTTGGAAAATCATCGGCTTGATAGCGCGGCTCAGATCCATCACATACCAGGCGGGGCCATCGCCGCCCATGTCGTTGGAGACCGACACCTCATTGCCTTTTTCATCCAGCACGGGGTGATCGGTATCAAACAGCGACTGACCGTCGTAGCAGACAGGGTTCTGTTCCAATACCTGAACAGCGAGTTCGTTAGGATGCTGGCGGCTCTGGCTACCAAACTCTTTGTAAATTGGGTTATATAGCCCGTAGGTGTCGTCTTCGACTTTGTCGCGGGGCACGCCTGCGGTGAGTTCAAACTTGCGGTTCTTGATCGAGAAGTCCGCGCCGTCCAGGCCGTGAATAACACGGTCGCCCAACCACTCACGCATGCGTGGCAGCTCTTTGAGCCACGGGTAGACCTCAACAGCGGTAGTGCTGTTAACGACAGTACAGAACAGCTCATGCAGGCTGCCGATGTCGCCTACTGAGTCCCACCCTTGCTGGAACGTGGTGTTGTACCCACGAAAGAGCACCTGTAGGTTTGCGTTCGTTAAATCCATTTGAGCGTCCTCAATTACGCGCTAGCGGCCACGCCGTTAGTCGGGTCGATGTTGACCCACACGCCAGCATCGTCGACGTCGTCGACAATGCCAGCGGGGGAGCGGGTAGCGGTGCCGTCGGTTTTAGCAACGGTCTGGTTATCGACGATGTAACAGACCTTGCCGATATCGGCGGCGGTGACCTCATCGGCACCGGCAGAGTTATCCAGGCGGAAGTTGCCGCGCTTCACTTCCACGATCTGGTCGCCGTCAGCGCCTGCAGTGTTGTCCTGGTAGTGCTCAAAAACTCCGGCAGCGGTTAGGCCGGTGGCGGTAGTGCCTGGCTCGGTAAAGCCATCGCCATTGATGACGGCGATAGTGCCCGCAAAGCATTCGGCAGCGGCGGCGACGAACAGCCCCCGAGACCAGCCAAGGCGGTGCGGTGTGTTGCGGTTTTGGGTTGCAGCGGTCACGTGCGTGTCCTCTTGCGTGTTAAGGGTGGTCAGCCGTTACGCTGGGTTGGCGGCGCGGTACTGCTCGGGCGTTAAGTCCATGCTTTTGCATACCGCCAGCTCGGTTTCGGTTAGCTTGCCGTCGCCTTTGGTCTCGCTGCCTTCCGGCGGCTTGCCTTGGGTCTGGGTAGCTTTCAGCGCGGCGATGCTAGGTGCGCCATCGAGATGCGCCTTGCAGGCAGCGATGCCTTGCGCGCGCAGCCAGTCGGCGGTGGCTTGGCCTGGGATGCGGCCATCGTCCAAGCCTCCCTTGATCAGTGCGTCCAGCTCAGCGGTGTTGCTGTTCGCTTTTAGCGCGGCCAGTTGCTGAGTGGTTTCTTGATACACTTCAACAGGCACGTACTGGCTCATGTCGGGGGCGGCGGTAGTGCTGGCGGCTTTCAAGGCAGCAACGGCTTCAGCAGGCTGCGCGTCGTCTTTGGCACCCAGTGCCTGGCGCAGCGCCTTAGCATCAGCGTCGCCTGCTTTTAGCGCGGCGATCGCGGTGTCGATTTGCTCATCGGTTGCTTCAGCGGCCAAGCCGAGGGTTTTAATCAGTTGCTCACGTTTCACGGTGTCGATCTCCTGGTCGTCATCATTGACGTCATGGGTAATCGCCATCCGAGCAGCGGCAAGCTGTGCCGCGCCCTCATCAATGGCTGGGGTGTTGGTTAACGCCAGGTGCAGTAGGTCTAACGGCACACCGTTGGCGTCATACGGGAATACGGGGGAGAGGTAGCGATAGGCTGGCGGCTCGCCATTGGGGCCTTCGGCAATTTGGGCACGGGCGGCGGCTGTCCAGGCGACAGCGCCGTACAAACCATCGTCGCGCCATTCAAGCGAGCGTGGGTCGACCCAGCCAGCCGCTGGCGCGGGCTGGCCGTTCTTTTCGGCGTATAGGGTTTGGTGTTCGTAGTCGATGGCGATGTCGGTACTGCGCGCAGCCGCGAGGCTGATAATCGCCTGACCGTGTTCGGCAGAGAGGTTCCAGGGGCCTGAGCCTATTGCAGCCCCACGCGGTACGTGGAAGGTGCCAGCAGGCATCAGTCGCGTCTTGTCGTCAGTGAGCTGCACTCTGAGAGCGCAGGCAGCGACGCGGGGCTTGGGGTGAAGGCTGTGTGTAGTCATGCCCCCATAATCGGGGGCTTAGGGCGGGGCGTGGATTTAAAGCGCTTTAGGAGTTTTTGGGGGAGTGATCAGAATTGTTTTGACCCTTCTTCAAGGCCTCTTTTCTTTCTTTTTCTCTCTCATTTTCAACATGGTTCTTGAGCATCGTCTCATGCCGCTTTTTAAGCTCAGCAGGTAAGCGAAAGGAAAGGACTATGCCAATGGTCGCAAAGAAGAGTAGAGCATATTGAGCGCCTTTTTGTGTGTCTGAGCACCACGTGCCAGACACACTAGCTGCAAAAACGGCTACTAACGTTAGGAGATAAACATAAAAGGTAATTTGATGACGAAAAAGCTCATCGCTAATGGATTGAAGGTAATAAGTTTTCTCCCTCCAATTGCGACCCCGGAGCGACTTGTCGTTTGCTACTACTGCCATTACTGCCAACAAAAAGCCTGATAGCATTGAAAAAACACTAACAATGATAATTGATGCCCTGTCACTTTCAGCGTACCAAGGCTGCAAGAAGTAAGCCGAGACACCTGCTAATAGAAGCAGGGTCAGCAACTTAACTACTTTCTTGTAGCTGATTGGACGTTGGTTAGGGTTCAAGTTTCCCAAGCCTTGAGCTGTATTAGCTCTGTTCGATATTCATCAAGGTGACGCCACATTTCAAAGTGATCCAGATCATTCCTAGCTTTTTTGCGATAGGTGGTGATAGTGCTGGATAATATGACGTCGCCTGATTTGATCTCGCTTCCACCACGAGTTTTAATTACCAGTTCAGAATCGTCAGGCACTTCATCTATCATGCTATCGGCGACGGCATCAAGTGACTCGAGCACGATAGATTCCGCTCTGGAGCCACCTTTAGGCGAAATAATTGTATGAACGTTGAAGTTACCCCAGTTTTCAGCAAGGGTCTCACGATCCTCTTCAGAAATTTCGTCTTGCAGTAGTGTCTGCACGCTCCTTTTCCAGTCCCTGAGCTTCTGATTAATGCCATCATTTTTAGGGTCCATCTGTCTTGTTGCGGCATACATGGTACCTAAAATCTTGAGCTCTTTTACGCCTTCCTTTTCTAGCGTCCTCCTTTTGTCTTGGTTTGAAACAGGTTCAAAATCAAATGCTTGCTCTGATGGTGAGAAGCCCGCCTTATCGAATAAAGACCTAAAGTAGCGTGAAACGGTCTTGTACCCTCGCATTGTCCCATCGGTGCAAACCAATACCTGATCACCTTCAATCAAGACAAAGGCCTCTGCTAGCTTGAAAGCACGGTTCTCGGGTGGGTCTGTAGTAACATCAGTATCATCTTTTGCGCGCGAGTTGGCTCCAAAGGTGCCTATTGCTTCCCCTGTAGCGCCTGCAGCTAGCGCAAGTTTTAATGACTGATCATCATTCTGCCAATCACTATGACGCGTGCGAACGCCCATATCCCCATGAGCTGGCAACGCCACTTTGGTGTCAGCGACTTCTGGAAGTTTAATAAGAGCATTCCTGACAAGCTCTTCAAAGGACTTCTCAGGATGCTGACCACTGTTATAAACAGCTCGGACATAATGTACTTTTTTATTTGCGGCACGACGTGACATGAACCCTTCCTGGATTTTTATAGCGTGTACCTGCATCTTAGCTATGACATGCGAGTTCTTCATCCCAATTCTCGAAAATCTAACGCGGGTCTAACCCTTCTTGCGGCGGAAAGTCGGGGCAACGTAGCGGGTCACGCCGCAGTGGGGCTTACAGGGCCGCGTTGGCGGTTGGGCTTAGAGGCTTAGGTGGTCGGCGAGGATGGCCAGCACTTCGTCTTCGTCGTCATCATTCAGGCCGATATACTCCCGACCTGGGATGTCACCCCACAAGTGGGGGAACTCAGCCTTGGTACCGCCCCAGTTCATCATAGCGGCGTAGATCATCAGGCTGCCCCATTCGACGCCATTGCTGCTGGCGCTGTAGCTGAACTGTTTTGCGAGCTGTTTGCTTTCACCCTCAAGCACACGCCCGTGTCCTTTGCGCTTTTCAGTAACGGAAGAGTTAGCGGCCCACGGCGTGCCGTCGGGGGCTTCCTTATCGCGGAAGCGCTGCTGGGTGCGGTTGATCATCTCTTCACCAATCGACTTCATTGGCGCGGTGAGGTCTTCGCCTTTTTGCAGCAGCTCGGTTATAGCGCGCTCGACTTCATCGGTGCTGGCATTGATGGTGCCCATGAATCTCTCCTATACTGTGAGTGCCTGTCCTCGGTATGGCTACCGACCCCTTCGCTTATCGAACGAGCGTTGATGAGGGCTAGCATGGGTGCCTCCCATGCGGCAGGCTACACCCCGCTTTACTTTCTTTTCTTATCTCAAGCGTTCTGCATCCGGCGGCGGTTGATCTGTACGGCTTTTAAACAGCGTCAGGAAGTAGTTCTTCTTACCGTCTTCAGTGCGCTTGAGCGCGGCGCGATAGGTGACGCCTTCAATGATCAGGTAGATCAAGCGGCCTGGCTCATTGGGTATTCGGTACACCTCGCCATCGTCCAGCAGCTGCTGCACGCGGCGATAGTCGTTGATACCGATCTCAGGGTGGCGCTCACGGTGTGCTGTCAGGCTCTGCTGAGACAGCAGCACCACTGGACTATCTGTCCCTAACACCTGGCGTTCTACTGGCGGCACTACAGCAACCGGATATTCCCCACGCACTTCGCCATTCCAAAAGCGGTTGAATAGCGGCGCTTCGACTAACTGGGCGACGTGTTGCCGGGCGATGTTCGCCTCGACGCTATCCAGCCGGTTAAGCCTGGCAGCGATCGCACGCTCTGTTGAGGTTTGACCTGGTGCGTAATCCCAGCCAGGCTGCAGGCCATTTGGCACTGTCATGACTTCACCGGTGGTGTTATCCACGTGTTCATAGGTGCCGTCATTCGGTGCTGTGTCCGGTGCATCTTTACCCAGGCGCTTTAAGCCACGCTCGTTTAGCGTCTCTACACCGCAGTTACACCCAAAGCCGTTGGGTGGGTAGTGCGCCTGCCACCAGGGGTCATCAGCCCTCAACACCAGATTGTTCCAGCGCTGGTGCTGCTGACGTGGGTTCTCGACGGTGTTGTGTACGTAACGCCAGTAGGGGCGCAGGCGTACCACATCCGGGTCGGTCATCTGCGCCCAGCGGCCAGCGGCGTAGCTGGTATCGAGATTCGTCTTGTAGATAAGACGGGTACGCCAGGCGCGCCCGGCTTTGCTGTCTTCGCCTGTCCAGCCCGTCCAGCCGCGCTTTGCCACGATCTCTTCAAACTGCTTGCGGAACTCGCCCAGGCTTTGGCCGTTGCTGATCGCATCGTCCACCGCGCCGCGAAGATCCGCCAGCAGATCCGCCTTGGTGGCACCGGCGACAACGAACGCGGCGTCGTTTTGGTCGCGGGTGATTTGCCCGGAGCGGGTCGTGGGCAGGTTCAGCTTGTTACGGAAGAACTCGGTTTGCTCTGCGAACGGGCGGTTGAACTGGGCGCTAATCGGCATTACCGGTTTCCTCATCGACCGTGGCTCTGCCTGCTAATGTGGCCGCTTCAAACGCGGTGGCCATCACGTTGGCCAACTCGCTTTCATCCAAATCATCAAAGGCGGCGGCAATCAGCTCTTGCAGCTGCTCTAGGCTTTCGGCTTGCTCGGCGAGCTGCTGCACCTGATTAACCCAAGCGTCGATAATTGGCTGCGCCTGGTCGTCGAGCTGGTCGAGGGTGGCATCGCGGTAGTAGCTGGGCTGGCCTGGCTGGGTAGGCGCTTGGCGTAGCGCTGCCAGCAGTGGTTTAGATGCTGGCAGGCGTAGGGCCCCAAACGGGTTTGGCGCTGCCTTTGGCATTAGTACGTCTTCGCCTTTGGCGGCCTTCGGGATGCCGCTTTTTTCATGGAACCACCACATGGGCACTTTCACGCCCATGTCCACAATGGTGGGTAGGCTCTTGGAGAGGCGCTCCAGGTCTTCGGTTTCGCCACAGTCTAGGTAGAACCGTGGCGCACGCTGGGGCTTGTCGATGCCGAAGTTTAGCGCGGCCATGGGCCAGAGGATGCTCTTACCGATACTGCCTGCGTATTGCCGGGCATCCGAACGAATCAAACTGGCTTGCCCGCGTTCATGCACATTGCCCAGCGCGTTGGTGTTAGTGCCTTCGCCGGTGCCGCTTGTCAGGGTGCCGCCCAAGATGGCTTTCGCTTTGGCGCGTTCGCACCAGTCCATCATCACCTTATAGATATCTGAAGATGACCCTTTACCCGCCGCTTCCATAAACTCCACCGACATCCCTTCCGGTATGATGCCAGCGGCGTTCTGGCCAAGCGTGACCACAGCGCGTAAGAGCGTGGCTTTCTCACGCTCGGTGGCGTTCTTCGGGTACTTACCGATGCGGGCGGGCAGGCCGTAGATTTCTAGCAATTGCGCTAGGTCGCCTAACGCATAATTTTGAAATAAATATGGCCAAGCGAGCATCCTGTGTAGCCCCATACGGGCGACGTAGCCACTCTTGGCCCGGTGGCGGTGTTGCACCCAACCTAGCGGCCATAGCTCGTCACCTGTCGCGCTGTTGTCACGCAGGGTGATGCAGTTCTGATCGTCTGGGTGCAGCCTGAACCAGCTATGCGGACGCAGTGTGGGCTGCTCTATATAGCGCAGTGCGCCATCGCGTTGCCAGCTTAATTCGAGATTGGCCCAGCCGTGGCCGATGCCGGTACCCAAGTCCAGAATAAGATCCTCAACCTCAATGCCCGAGAACACTTCGGCAGCATGCTCGGCAGCTTTCTTCTCGCGGGCATCCGCACCTTCTGGCGGCACGATCTGCCATTCAAGCTCGGCGGCAAGCTGGCGGCGTTTGCCTAAGTCCGCGCCGATCTGGGCGTCTTTCTCTTCCATGTCGTCAAAGAGTTCAGACTGCGCTTTGAGGTCGCCTTGCTCAGCAGCCTCAAGAATCTGGTAGAGGCGCGCAGGCGTCAGCCCCTTGGTGGGGTGGTCGGCAAACTCCCGCTTGAGCTGGCCGATGCGGGCATCGTTGGTCTGTTGCTCTTTCAGCGCAGGGCTATTCGTTTTGATCAAATTACGCCGATACTTCTTTGCTGGGCTTACCATGCGCCGCCTCCTATGCCGAATCCGGCGTGTTCAATGTCGTCGTTATCGCTGTCGTTGTCCTGGCGGGTGCCAGGCAGGGGCGCGGGGGTGAATTCTATGGGGGCTACATCCATTAGGCTGGCGTAGTACGCCATGGCTAGCGCGATGGCGGCATCGCCGTGGCGGTCTTTGCTGTCACCGGTTTTGGCATCGGGTAGCTTCGGCACGCCCTTAATCACTTGCAGGGCGCGCAGGTCATCGACCACGTTGCTGTCGCGGGGAATGAGGATTAGCTCATCTTCAAACGCGGCTTTGAAGGGCGGCATATTGTTCAGGTACCAGCTCTGGGAAAGCATCACGACCTCGACAATGCTGCCGTAGCGCTCGGCGGCTTGCTCTGCCAGGTACTGGCCGTTACCGCGACCGTCCAGCGCGCCACCTTGTAGGCGCGGCAGGCGGTCAACGATGAAGAACAGCACTTGCTCTTGCTGCTTGAACGGCACATTGCGCAGCTCGACCATGAACGGTACCTGGCGCACCAACTGCTGAGTGATGGCCATGGGGGCTATCACAGTTAAGTCACCGCTACGCCCAAAGTCTTCACCAAAGCAGTGGGTTGAGCGTGGGTCGAGTTTTTCCAGCAATGGCAGCAGGTGTTCGTTGCACCAGTCGGCTATCTCTAGGGCGCGGTAGTGTTCCGGTACCGCGTTAAATTCGGCGCTGCCTTCAAAGCGGATCACCGGCGCATCGACCATGCGCGCTTCGATCATGGCGCGGGAAAGGTAGGCACCGCCGCCTGCCTTGGGCACGCAGTAGTACTCTTCTAGCGCGTCTTCCCGCGTGGCGGTGTCTTTGAGCAGGTTGGCTTTCCATTCCTCCTCTGCCTCTGGCGTCCAGATCTTGCCGCGCACTTGGCAAATACGCTTATAGAGACCTTGCTCGCAGGCATCATCAAGCGTGATGCGGTGGACGCTGTAGCGCTTCTTCTTTGCTCGGCTGTCTTGGATTAGCTCATTGAAAACGTTCTCGACGCCGTTGTGGGTGCTGATCAGACGCACCTTTGCGCCCCACATGGTGAGGGCTAGCGCAGCCTTAAGCACTTCAGCGAGCTGATCGTGGAAGGCGGCTTCGTCGATGGTGACGTTACCTTGCCTGCCACGCATGTTGCTGGGGCGCGAGCTAAGCGCCTGGATCTTGAAGCCACTGGCGAAGTGGATATTGAAGGTGAGGATGTCTTTATCCTCATCCTGGTACAGCTCCTCCTGGATATGCGAAGCGGCGCGGTTAAACGCTTTGGCCCACATGGCGCAGGCATCGATAAACTCGATGGCCATGTCTTTGTTGCTTCCCACGTAGAAGTGGTTGGTGCCTCCGGCGGCTTTGGCGCTACTGGCCGACAGCACTGCATCCGCCGCTTCGCCCCAGGTCAAACCGGTACGGCGACTTTTCTCGGCAATCTTGAGGTCCGATTCGTCTTCGATCCAAGCCTTCTGGTAAGGCAGCAGTACGGATTCAGGGAGGGCGCTCATTTGTTCAATAACCCTCGAATGAATACTCCGATGACAATGGCCCAGCAATACGTAGCGAATGCATTAAAGATGGCTAGGGCAATGACGAGTTCATCCATTAAGCAATCCCCAGTATGTCGCGCTTGATAGAATCAATGGCTTCACGACTCATGCCTTGGGTGGCCATGCTGCTTTCCGCCTTCTCGGCCGCTTCTTTCGCCACTTCCACGCGCAGCTCTTTTGCCCACTTCTTCTGGCTAAGCGAGACACGGCCAATATCGGCCAGGGCTTTGGTCACGCTGCTAAGGTGCTTGGCTGCCACGTCAGGTTCATGCTCGGCTTTACGCATCGCGATGGAGATACGCAGCAGCTGGTCTTGCACGATCCGTGCAGTGGCGTCGATCAAGTGGCCGCTTTCGTCTTCGCCTTCACTCGCCATGGCGCGGGCTAGCTCGGTGGTTTTACGCACATCGCCCATGGCCTCTTCGAACTCTTCCTGCAAGTCCTGGCCATAGCGGTGCACGGAGCTTTTCGAAACGTTATAACCGCGCTCGCTTAGCCAGCCAGCTAACGCTTCGTAGCCCTGAAAGCCACTGCTAACAAGCTTTTCGTTTAGCTCTTCGCGCACCTCTTGGGGTAGGTCAAAGACCTTATTGCGTGGCGGCATAATTAAATCCCTGGGCGTGGCTTGGCGACACCCGGAACATTGGCAAGGCCATTGGCACAGTCAGAACCGCGTGAGGTGAGTGTCACGATCCAACCAGCGCGTGGCTGTTGAGCAATTACCAACCCTTGTTCTTCTAACCAAGCAATATCGCCATGCAGCTTGTCGCGGCTGATGTGGTGGGCGTATGCACCTTGAAGCTCATCATTGAGGCTGTACTCGTTCGTGGTGAACTGCGCACGGCGTAACAGGATGCGCAGAATACCGAGGCGACGGCCTTCGGTTTCAAAGTCGTTAAAGTTTTGGTTCATTAGTGACCCCCGCGAGGCTGGTTCATCAGATAGTCATTGATGCGATTAACCTGTACTGACGTTGCCCGCTGGTTGGCGCTAATTTCAGCCAGTAACACGTTGGTTTGAGACATTTGCTCTTGCAACTTGGACAGGTCTTCGTGACTCGGCAGACGCTCCATTTTGTGCTCCAGGTTCACCACTTTCTTCTCGACGCCATCAATGCGTTCTTGGGTGCCTTTAATAGCGGTTTGGCTGGCACGGTGCTTGTTCAGCCAATAGATGTAGATCGCCATCGCTCCCATAAACAGCGCCTGCGAAATATCGAATAGCAGCTTGGCGGCTGCCCAGTTGATGACATCCACTGCATTCCCCTTATGGCAGGTTCTGCTTGATAGCGCGTGCAATACCTGCACCTGTGGCAGTGCCTGCCGCCAGTAGTGCAAACACTCCCTGGGGAAGTGCGACTTCCCATAGCGGTAGAACCGCTTCCAGGGTGCCGAACACGGTGGCAACAAGGCTCAGCCGTACTGACCACATGCGGTGCCAATTACGGGCATCGTCAATCAATCTCATGGCGCTTACTCCTTAAAAGCGGGCAGGGCCGCTTGTGCGGGTGTCTACGTGGGTGAAGGTGTTGTAGCGGCCAACACTGGCGGTGGGGTGGTGTGCCTCGACGTAGTCGGCAACCACGGCAGGTGAAATACCCTGCACGCGAATATCTGCCGCACGGCCAAACACATGCTGGCTATTCGGCGCACCGCCAACTCGGCGGTTATGGTTAGCACAGCGACAGCCGCTATTGATAACAACAGGGGCGTCGAAGTGGGTGCGGATGTCCTCCAGCAGCATCAGGGTTTCAAGGTCGACGGTGTCGAAGCCGCAGCCACATTTGCAGGCAAATTCACGGCGGCTGAAATGAGTAGAAAGGTCGTCACGGGGCATGGCGAGAGAGCCTCATTGCGGGTGAGCGTAAGCACAGAGCAGTGAGGTTCAGGCTAGAGGGGATTGGCTATGCGGCGGGAATCAAGCGGTTTAGGAGTTTTGAAAGGCCAGAAAGAAAACAACCCGCCGTGGCGGGTTTGTTGGACGGAGCGTTTGCCAACTAGGCATCAGAGCAGTGGCGGCTCCATAGGCTATCGAAAGTATTCCAAGAATTCTCCAAATACACACGATCAGACTTAGGCTGGCTGACGAAGCGCTGAAAGCCGACATATCCGCCATAGGCATTTTTTCCATTTACTTCGCCGCATACCGTCACTACTTCAAGCTCGAGCACACTCGTTTTTTTTATTTCGTTTATGTTGCGAAACTCTGCAGAGCTAGGGTCGCGAAGCTCGTTTGAAACGTCCGCTTTTGCCTTCTTAATATCCCCTGATTCGCATCCTGCCAGCAGCGTAGCGGTTAGTACTACCATCCCTGCCAATGCTTTCATGTTTGTTCCCCTAACTTAGTTGAGGCTAGCTTAGCCGTTTGCGCTGTCGCCGAAAAGATCTGACTGCATCCGGGCGCGTGCCAGCTTTCGCTGCTCGCCGAGGATGCTATAGATCTGCGCTTCGGTCAGGTCGTAGTCTTCGACTAACTGAGGGATGTTATCGCCGGTGTGGCGCTCCCATATTTCACGGTCTCGTAGGGCGCGGTCAAGCTGTCGTCCCTGGGGCACGTAAAGGCTACGGCCACCGGCGAACGAGCTAATCGCACGCACTGCGGCAAAGGCGCGGCTGCGGGCTACTTTCGGCTCATCACCGGCGCGAATGTGAGCGTTCTCAACCACGGTTAGCATGTCTGATAAACCCTGTGGCCACTTCTTTAGGATCTCGGGGTCGAGGTAGTCCAGGGCATCGGTGGGGATGCCGAAGCCTAGATCTAGGTTGTCTACCTTATGCTTATGCGAGGTCATCGGGGTACCGTCCTTGCCGTTTGGCGTCGATGATCAGCCCTGTCATCAGGCGGTGTAGCTGGTCATCGTCCAGCCAGTCCACCCGTTCAACGCTGAACATGCGTTTCGCCATGCTGTCGGCGTAAGCCCATGGGCGCTGTGCGTGGGTGAGCATCGCTTCGATCTTGCTCATCACGTTCTGGCGTGAGCGCGGCGGGCGGGGTGCTTTACGACCTGCCTTTTTGGCGGGCTTGGGCTGAAAACCTAACCGCCGGAACTCGTGCATCACACCGCCCACGGTGCGGTTGGTGAGTTCTTTGGCACTGCTCACGCCCGCCGTGCGGGCGAGAATGGCGCGGTAATCCTCATCGCTTAGGCCAAGTTGCGCCTTGGCGATATGGATCTGTGCCAGCTTGCCTTTGCTGATCATGACGCTACCTCGCTACTCACCAGTTCCATGTCTGGGAAGTTCTTTTTCAGGTGGCTGATCAGCGTGCGCGGGCTGTTCCACGTTGGGCCGTATGCCACTGTTATAAGCTCCACCATCTTGTCGGCCTGTTTCTTGCCAAATACTCGTTTGAGCTTCGGATAATCTTTCAGCTTGTAGAGGCGACTTGTGTGAGGACGGAAGAAACGCGCTTCGGGGTGCTTAGGTGCGCCGTTCTCACCCGTTGAAAACCATTCTCCTTTGATATAGCCGTTCACGTAGGTCTCAATGACCAGCCGTTCACCCTTGCCAAGTCGCTTCTGAAAGTCCACTTCATAGCCGTCAGCGTTGATCGTGGCACGGCCAAAGACGCCCGAGAGTTGTTCTTCTAGTTGCTTCCATTTATTCATGACACCACCTCACCGATCTGGGCGTGGCGGCTGCCGTTCACGCCCTGGTGGAAGCTAACTTTTTTGCCATCTTGGTAGCCCTGGTGAATGGCACCATAGTCATGGCTGCGCATGCCCTTGGTGTTATCGCGGGTCTTCATGGTTTCCAGGTCATTCCAACGCTTGGCTTTGTAGGCTTCCACGATGGCGTTTTCGGCCTCGGTGAGCTGATGGCGTGTTACCTGCTTAGCCACTGCGTTGATCCAGGCCTGTGCGTATAAGTCGCCACGGCGCACCTTGGTGTTCCGCTTTAGTCGCTTATTGAGTGTGGCCAAGAAGGCCGTGCGGTCGCGCTTTAGCTGTCGGCCCAGCACTTCAAAGGCGTAGCCCGCGACTTCGGCAGCGCCATTTAAGCCATAGAACTCAACGTTAAGCGCCCATCGCTCACCGTCGTAAACCTGTTGGTAAACCGTCTCAGCGCCGAAGGCACTGGCGACCATAGCGCCCAGCATTGTGATGTATGCTGGGGGCGTTTTTACCGCACCTGCTTTAGCGGTGTGGCTGCTCACATCGCTCATGGCCACGTCGTCAGTGGTGACCCCGTGAATGGCCATCAGCTTCTGCGCCTGGCGCAATGCGGCGGCGGCTTCATTGGCATTGCTCGACTTGGCAAGCCGTAGGCACTTTTTGATTTTGTCTAACGCTTTGCTGTCCATTTCTCTCCCCTTGGCTGCTCATCAGTGCAGGGCCACCACGCCCAGCAGACGCCCCGAAGGGCGTTTCGCTTAGTGAATGGTTTTTGGAGTGGCTTGATCTAGCCGCTCCAGTTCTTTACGTATGGCTTCCATTGCAACAATTGCGAGGTGGTGAAACAGTTTTGCTTGGTCAGTGCTGCCCTCATCGGAGTTAAGACTGGTGGTGCAAACCGTGGGGATGCCGTTTTCATCAAGGCCCAGCCTTATCACGCTTTTGACTTCCATATTCATGCAGCACCTCGGTTAGCGCGGTGGGTGATGTGGCAGCGGTACTGGATGCCTGCCGCTGTGTCAGAGTCACGCAGGTAGTCGTTCACTACGTTGACCTTTGGGCCGTACACCTTGCGCGCTACGTTTAGGGCTGCGGCACGGTGGGTGGTACCCGTGGCACGCTGGCCGCGCAACGTGCCGACAAAGCCACCGATCGCGGGGCTAACGCTGATGGAAGACGCATTCAGTACGGTGCTCATTGGGTCACCTCATCGACCATGTTCTCGCTAGCCCAACGCCAAGCGCTGTGCTTCCAGCCGCGCGGCGGCGGGTTCTGCTTTAGCCACTGCTTGGCTTGCGCGGCACTGATGCCACGCTCTTGGAGTTGGTAGAAATAGGCGCACTTGCTGGGCATGGTTAAACTCCCGCGATATCTAGGCTGATTGGCTTGTATTGGTCGGTGCTGCCAATACGCTCATAGATGCGGATGTACGATTTCGAGCCCGTGACCTGAACCGCATCGCTGATAGCGTCCATGGCCTTCAGCCAGCGCTTGTCCTGGATGTTCAGGCGGCGAAGGCCTAGCACTTGGCCGGTGCGGATGTTGCCCGCTGTATCGACGCGGAAGGCGTCTTGAACGATAGTGGCCACCTCTGGGCGAGCGTCGGTTGTCCAGTCGCGCAGGCAGTCTTCAATCAGGCCTTTGGCAGCCTGTAAGCGCTCATCAAAGGTGATGGTTTCGGAGATGGCGCGCTGCACCTTGTACTTGCCGCAGAAGCTGACTAGCTGCACGTTGCCTTTCTTACCGCCGATCTGAACGTCGTACTCCTGGGCGGAGGTCTCAACCAGCGCGGCAATCTCGCTAAATACATCGCTCTTAAAGTCACGGAGCTGGTCGCGAAGCTCACAGGCGCGGTCAACAATCGAGAGCACTAGCTCATCGCGCAGCTTGTCGATCTCTTTGATCTGCTCTTCGGGAATTAGGCGGCCCTTAGCATCCATGCGGAAGCCTTCGGGGACTTGCTGGGTGTTGATAGCTGGGGTGTTCATATTCCGGCTCCTTTACGGGCGAAGTTGGCGCTGCGGTTACGGGCGTTATGGCGGTGATGGCGTAGCGGTTCTATAAACGCACCGTTGCGCTGACGAATGGCTTTGTTGTTGCCTAGTGCCAACAGAAATTCTTCCCAAACTGCATAGACCCCCGGTAGCTCACACGGCTCTTCAACGGTTGGTTCGCTGGTGGTCGGTGCTAAGCCGGTATCCCAGGCATGCCATAGGCGCAGTACGACGTTGTTTTGGGCAGGCAACAGCGGCAGCGGTGCAAACGCCAGGTGCTCGTAGCGGTCAGGCGCGGCGAGGTACTGCTGCAAAGTGATGCCGTGGCCTTTCAGGTAAAGCGCGACGTAGCGGTCGGCGTAGTACTCCAAGTAAGCGTCGGTGTAGGTGTTCATGATTGATCCCCTTGGCTGTCGACCGCTTTCAGCAGCTCCGATAGGCGCTTAGGCGCGTTGGCTTTCTCTGCGGTTTTATTGTGTTGTTGTTTTTTGCCGTTGCTGGCCACATGCGCCTGGCGGGCGGCCATGCGTTTATGTTCAGCAAGCACGTCATCGGTAGAACGCTCGCGCAGTGGGGCGGCGGCGGTACGGTTTGCGGGCTGTTTGGCACCACTACGTGCCTGCTCTTCGCGCTGCTTTTCCACTTCACCTGCGTGGCGATCAGCGCAGTTGGCCACCACTTCATATAAGTAGCCGTGGCCGCTTAGCGGTAGGTTGCTGGGTGGGCGTTCCAGCAGTTGATCAAGCGCCATGACCCACACCTTTAAAGGCGCTTCCCGCGTGATGCCTTTGCGTTCAATTACGCCGCTGGTGATGGTTTCTTTCAGCTCGGTAAGCAGGCGGGCACTTTTGGCGCTGGCCAAGGCACGGCTAGCAGGCCGGAACATGCCGAGGTAGCGCACGATGCGGCTGCTCAGTAGCGAGGGCATTTCCAACGCTGCCGCTAGCGCCTGGTTGTGTTCGCCCTGGGTGACGAAGGCGGTCATATCGCCGCTCATACCGCATTCGGGGCAGGTGGCTTTAAGGGTCATTGGTCGTCTCCCTGGCGATCTGGGTTATGCGGGCAGGTTTGGCAGTGTCGCCATAACCGCATGGCGGGCGGGTTATGAGTGGGCGCTGGGCGATCACGGTAGTCGCGGCATTGATCAACACTGATGGTGCGTTGCTGTGCTGGGCACTGAAGACCGTCTAGCGCTGCCAGCACCTTCTTTTCGATGCTATCGGTAGAGGGGCTGGGGTAGCGGTTCGCCAGTGCCAAAGAGACCGCTGATCTGGAGACGCCGATGCGTTCACCGGCCATCTTGCGATTTGTGGCGCGTACCTCTGTAGCGAGCAGAGTGATCCAGCGCGGCGGCTCTGCTCCCCAGTTGGATATATCCACGGCGCGAGTGCGGCGAATGGCGCTCATGGTTCACCCCCTTCGGTCTTGGTCACTCGCGAGTAGACGACTTCGCCTGTGTTAGGGTCGAAGAGTTGCTGTGTGCGCCGAATTTGCGGGGCAATAGGGCCAGTCCAACGGCTGACGTTGAACCGGTAGCGCGCATTGACGGCTCCTGTGCCTGCTGTAGCGGGTCTGGTGATCGTCACGTAGTTGGCGTAGGTGAGAAAGCGAAGGTACTCAATGGCTGTCTCATGACTGACAGATACGTCAGGGGTGCTGGCTGCATCAGCCAGTTCCGCTGCGGTGCATTCACCAATGATTTTGAGAGTCCGCCACATCTGTTCCCGACCAAGGGGAGGGGGGCGCGTACCGTCACGCCGCACACGAGGGGCCTCGACACCGATGTCGTTAATCAGGGTGTAATATCGAGACCCTCCTTTCGGGAAATGTGTGCATTCGATAAAGCCAGCCTTCCTGAGGCCTTTAAAGTAGTCGCGGACGCGATTCTGCGAGGCTTCAACAGCAATATGCTCCCAGATGTCTG
Organism: Halomonas sp. KG2; assembly: GCA_030440445.1. Classification (NCBI taxonomy): domain Bacteria; kingdom Pseudomonadati; phylum Pseudomonadota; class Gammaproteobacteria; order Oceanospirillales; family Halomonadaceae; genus Halomonas; species Halomonas sp. KG2. Next base: position 1,387,765 of record CP098528.1, read on the forward strand.
TGATACAGAAAGAGCGATCTTGAGTATGGAAGCTGCGGATTGCCTCCCACATCGCTTGTCGGTCACCCTTCAAACCTTGTGCAGTGAGTTTTGCCATCCTTAACCCCTCCGTGCCGGCGGCTGGCCGGTGTGGATCTCGCGCTCGCCCCATTCCCGCAGGCCGACCATCGTCCAGCCTTGTACGCTGGCTTCTGAGTGGATCTGGTAGAGGTTGACGGCAACTCGCCGCAGGCAGCCTTTCACGCGATCATTCACGGCTTCCAACAGGTCGTCGTCGATCTCTATATCGGGATAGCTTTTATCAGCTAGGGCGCGGACGTCATCTAGGCTGGCGGCTTGGGCGGGTACCCATTCCAATACGCGGTTATGCAAACGTTCTAGCCGTGCCATGCTGGCAGGCACGCGCTCTTCACCGATTAAAATCAAGGTGCCTTGGCTGGCGTTATAGATGTCGGTTAATACGTTGGCGGCGGCTTTGTCGATCACGTACTGGACGTCATCAATAATCAATGGTCGGCCCGAGCGGCTGAGTTGCTCGGCGATCTGGTCGACCATCTCGCTCAGGGTTTTCATGGGGATGATGCCCATCTCACGCAGAATGGCGACCACGAACGCTTTCTTAGTCCAGCTTTCGCGGCACTCGACGTAATAAGCACGGTGCATATTGGCGGCATAGGCCGCTGCTAGGCTTTTGCCGTAGCCGCTGGGGCCGTACATGACCACTAGGCCAGGCAGTTCTGGCGGGCGGTTCGCAGCACTTTCGACAGCTGCCGCCAGTAGCCCGACGTTCGTGAGTGGTACAATGGTGTTGACGCTCATATCAGTTCCTTAATTGCTGCGGGTGTCATGGGCCGTGGTCTAGACGGCCCGTCGGGTGCGGGTGGGTTGCCGCCCACCTGCATCCATTTCTGCATCCATCACCTTGGCGATGGCTTTTAAATCACTGTGATTCTTGTATCGTTCGTGCCAGTCGCGAGCGGCTTCCGGCACTTCCTCTCCTTGCAGTAACTGTCCATCCAGCTTTTTCCAAAGCCGGTAGCGCTCCATCTTGTTGTGGGGTATTTGAAAGCGTGTGCCTTGATCCGCCAGTTGTTGGGCGTAGGCGCGGCCTGCGGCTGCCTGCTTTTCGTCTGAATAACTGGCGGCAGGTGTAATTGCCCGGATCTCAACATCACTACCGGTGACCACCCTGGCTTTCTGCACTAGGCGGTTGAGCTGGCCTTTTTCGCGTTTTTCGGCAGCGCGCTGAATCATCGTGGCAGGCATGGCGGGGGTGGCGTTGCCATCCAAAAGGGCGTCGCCGATGTGTTCGCCTTCTAAGGTGAAGATGCCAACGCTGCCGGTGTCGCGGTAATCCCAGGCGACGCGGATCTCTTCACTGTGGAAATCGCGCAGGGCATCCAGGAAGTAGACGCCGCCATTAATGCGCACTTCGCCACGGTTGGTTTTGCGCACTTCTTGGGGGCGCATCAGCGAGGCGACGACATCAGAAGGTGCGGTCAGCGCGTTAAAACCTTCGGCCTCGGCACTCTTCCAAGCTTCCATCGGGCTTTGGTGGCGTAACTTGCCGCTGTCTAAATCGCGAACTTTGGGCAGCCCTTTATGAGAGCGGTGGTTATAAACATCTAACGCATCGTTTAAGCGATCGAAGAACTCCTGAAAGGTGGGTATTAGCGCGGGCTTTAACCCCTGCTTAATATCGCGTCGGCTTAACTTGTGCGCTTTAGTGGAAGCTTCTTTATCCATGTCAGCGCCGATATAGCTGTCCATGGTTTTAGCCAACCGCACTAGGATGGTTTTGTGTGGGCGTTCAATCACACCGCGTGCCTGTGAGTTATAAGGCAGCGAGTGGGTAATGGTGCCGCCTAAACGGTCGACCACTTCATAAACAATGGCGTTGTCAAAGCCGCTGCCGTTATCGACGTAAAACAGGTTGAACATGCCCACGCGGCTGACGGCATCGCGCAGTGCGTCCAGCGTTGCCACGGTGGATTCGGCAAGGTTTAGGGCAAAGCCAACGATCCGGCGGGTTGCCCAGTCGATGATCAGCGTGATCTCTGGCCGGAAGGCTTGGCCGGTGAGCGGGTTGATCACTTCGGCATCAAAGGTGTGGCCATCCGCTACCCACACATCGTTGGGCCATAGGTCATCTGTTTTACGGCGTTTAAAGGGCTGTAGCGCTTTCAGCTCATGGGCACCCATGCGGCCACGCTCACGCGCTTCCGGCGACAGCTTCGCCAGCCAGCGGCGCACCTGGTGTATAGAGGGGTGCGGCGGCGTCGTCTGTTCGACCAGCAATTGGTAAGCAGCTTCAACGCTAGGCTTCTGGGGCTTCTGGTAGCGCTTGAGAAAATCACCGGCCCAGGCGGGCATGCCCATATCCGCTTGGCGGCGTTTGGGTGCCAAGCCGCGTTCGCCATGCTTTTTAAAATCGCTGATCCAGCGCTTTAAGGTGCGCTCGCTGAGGGTGCGGGTTTCGGTTTTACGGTCGTTGGCCAACACCACGCGTTCTTTCAGGTACAGCTTTAGATCGTCCCCTTTGGCGTGGGCGACTAACGTTTCGATAGCACGCTGTTGGCTGACCATCTTGCTCATGCGCTCAATCTCACGGACGAACGCGACCCGCGCACCCATTACCTGGCGCTGGGCATCGGTGAGTTGCTGCTGGCCTAGGCGCTGTTCTTCTTGCTGCGACGCTACGGTGCTGGCAGGCGTGGGCGCGGCGTTATCGGTCTGGGCCAACAGCAAGGCGTTCTGGGTTTCGGTGGGTAGAACCGAGAAAGCGTATTCAATCGCTTTACTGCCCAGGCGTTGCTGGCCTTCCCAGCCATGGCGCTTGGCATATTCACGCACATTACGTTCTGTGCCGGGGAGCCCTGGTAGCCCGGCCAGTTCTTTGGCGGAGTACCAGTTCATTTATCTTCTCCCATCAGCTTTTTAAGTCGACGTAGATCCGCATTGACGCGTTCTTGAACACGCGAGAGCTTTCCGTATTCGGCTGCCAAAGCCTCACGCCCATACGCCACTCGGCCACCCCTCAAATGCACTAGCCAGTCGGTAAAGGCGTGGCTTTGGCACACTTCTTCTAAAAGCGGAATACGGTAGAAAGGGATGTTGTGATCGCTACGTGCTGGTGAACTCCAGGCGTCGAGCATGTGCTTTGAAACGTCGTCACCGGATAGGCGGCTCATCTGTGCGGCCACTTCATAGCGGTCAACGGGGCAGTCCTTCAGCACAGTGCCGACTAGCTCGCTGACCTGGGCGGCATAGTTCCCGCTACCCGGCATGGGAACAACTGGCACCGGCACTTCGAAGATGTCTAGCGTTAAGTCATCTTTGACGCGCTTCATGGCTATGCTCCCTGCGCCATTTGACGATGCGCTCTAACGTTAGAAACGCTATCCTTTACACGCATTGTGTTATTTCGCTTCTCAGCGCGGTTAGGCCGTTCTCGGCACGGGGTGCCGTCATGGTTCCACCGCTCTGGCCAAATAGCTTGGGGTTTGAAGCCAAGCTTTTTGGCGATAGCGCGTTCCATGCGAGGGTAAGGCGTGTACTTCACAAGCTGTACCGCGTTACCGGTGACGCCTAGCTCATCGCTTAACTTGCGCAAGCTAGAACCCTGGCTGCGGAGTTGGTATTTCAGCCACTCCCAGCGCTGGATTGGATTGATAGGAATTTCGTTGTTCATGGCGTCACCTCGGTGGCGTTTTTTGGACTGTCTAACCTGTCTTTCCCCATAAACATAGCGCGAATAAAAACGCACATCAAGAGGAAATAATCGCATCCGATTGGTTTTTCCTCGCGATTGCGCGAATATTTATTCTTATCTAAGGAAATTCAATGAGTTACGACGAATCGGATGCTAGAGATGAAAAAAATCAAGAGCATCCTATTCCCGCTCAAGGAATCGGATGCTTTAAAGAAAGGCTTAAAACAGCAATGGCTGCACATAGTCTGCGAGGATTTTCAAAGATGTGTGGGCTTTCTGAGGCAACGCTGCGTAGTTATCTGTCAGGTGCCACTTATCCAACCTTAGACCGGTTAATGCAAATTGCTGAAGCTTCCCAAGTTGATCCTCAGTGGCTCGCATTTGGCGTAATACAAGATGAGAAGGCTCCCGCACCAGGAATGGAGGATTACGCCTTTGTGCCGCTGTACGACGCGCAGTGCAGCGCTGGGCCTGGTGCCTGGAATGAGAACTGCCGGGTACTGACACACATTTGTTTTACGCGTTACTCACTGCGCAAGCAGGGGCTAACGCCTGAGCACCTGTCAGCTGTTCGCAATGATGGCGATAGCATGTACCCCGATATATCCAATGGCGATACGGTGCTGATCGATCACACCCGCACGACTATCGAGGGCGAGGGTATCTACATCATCCGGTTGGAGGATCACCTCTATGCTAAGCGCCTGCAGCGTAACCTTGATGGGGTAAGTGTCATCAGCACAAACAAGGAATACCGCGAAGTAGTGGTACCGCGTGACCGGCTGCATGAGCTTGAGATCATCGGGCGGGCTGTTTGGTCTGCTGGGTGGTTGTGAGTTTCGCTAACCTGTCTTCATCCATAACAAGTGAGGTATAAAAAACACGAAATTTTGCGCTCAATGAGTTCCGATTCACGCAAAAGTTGGATTTGTTTAAAGCTTTATATTTCTTCTTTAAATCAAGCTCTTGCGTTTTTTGGACAACTTTCAAGTTGGGTTCGTTTTCGGATGTTGAAGTTGAGCCCCAATTCGAACCTCAAATCGAGCTTGAAGCCCCGCTGCCAGCGCCTTCAGAACACTTTCTAAGCCCAGCTAGGCAGTGCCAAAAGATGCGCAAAAAAACGCCGCTTCTGTTAGGAAACGGCGTTTTCTTATTTGTGGGGTATTTGGCACAAATGGCGTCTAATTTGCTGGCGCTGTATAATCGCTCTATGTTCGTAACTGTTTGAATTTAAGCCGCTAAATCTCGCCGCTGCATCCCAGGTTATCCCTATTTGTTGTTTATAGTCCCACATTAGGCCGCTGTGCCATATCTCCTGCTAACCCACAGTTAGTCCTGTTTTTGCCCATGAAAGGTGACAAAGTTGCTCATAAATATAAATAAAACAATGATTTATGGTTTTTGTGTTTGTTTTTATACGCAATTTTCAAAGGCTGACGATAATGTTTACGCGTATGCGCACTAATAAACTGTTATAGCGTAATTGAAGTACAGCAAGATTCGGGTCGGCAGTAGTCGTTCGGTCTCCTAATATGGCATCTGTTCGGGCATATGCCCTTTTATAGTAAGCAGATCCTAGAGGAATAACGATGACTATGCTTGCCAATAAAGTCGCTATTGTGACCGGTGCCAGCACCGGAATTGGTTACGCAGCCGCGAAGCTTTTTGCGAAAGAAGGAGCTGCCGTCGTGGTGGCCGCAAGGCGACAAAAGGAGCTTGATGACCTTGCGGACGCAATCAACGCGGAAGGCGGGCAGGTACTGGCACTAGCGGGCGACGTTGGCGAGGAAGCTTTTGCCAAAGCGTTGGTAGATAAGGCGGTAAGTCATTTTGGCGGATTGGATATCGCTTTTAACAATGCAGCTATCCTGGGGGCTATGGGTCCTGTCCCGGAGATGTCGCATACGGACTGGAATCAGGTTATTGCGACCAACTTAACCAGCGCATTTTTGGGCGCCAAGTATCAACTGCCCGCCATGGCTGCCCGAAAAGGAGGTTCATTAATTTTCACCTCTACCTTCGTTGGTTACACCGCAGGTATGCCTGGTATGGCTGCCTACGCAGCCAGCAAGGCGGGCCTTATTGGGTTGACTCAAGTGTTGGCGTCAGAGCATGGGCCTCAGAATATCCGGGTCAATGCCCTTCTGCCCGGTGGTACTGATACACCAGCGGGACGTGAATTTGCCAATACGCCGGAAGCATTGGCGTTTGTGCATAACCTGCATGCTCTCAAGCGTATGGCGACACCAGAGGAAATTGCTCAATCCGCATTGTACTTAGCATCTGATGCCTCCAGTTTCACAACAGGTTCTGCGATGCTGGTAGATGGCGGTGTATCCATAAATCGTGTCTGAGAGGCTGCGCCATATCAGGCTATGACCGAATCATTTGGTTGATCGGGCAATTGATTAGCTTAGGCTTGAAGAGATAGCCGCCCACATGCATTTGAGTTCGTATCACTTTCAAGAACTGTTTTTGTTGGTGGGTAGGTGCTATGCCGAAGCGCTTTTTAAAGATCTGGGGGGCCACCATTGCTGAGTAAGGTCATGAAACACCCTAATATGGGCCTGCACATACGTACCTACGATGATGAAGTGACGCGTCATGCCCACGACTATCATCAGTTGGTACTCCCTTTGGCCGGTACGCTGTTTCTCTCGGTCGATGCTAGGGAGGGGGAGGTGGTGCAGCAGCGTGCGGCCATCATTCCGTCAGGCAGCAGTCATGGGTTTGCGGCCACCGCAGACAATCGGTTTTTGGTGATCGATCTGCCTGATCGGCTGGCTCCCTCCCTGGATAGGCTGCCGCGTTTCGTGGAGCTGGATTCGGCATTACGCCACTACGTGCAGTTCCTGCATGCCCAGGCCCTGGGTGACGCTGGGGCGACTACTAGCCAGCACCCCATGCTGCTATTACTGCTACAGCTGCTGCAGGAGCGACATGGGAGTCGACGGCAACTGGACTGCAGGGTCCACGCAGCGCAACAGTTTCTGCATGACCACTTTCATCGGTCGGTTTCCATGGCCGAGGTGGCCAGCGTGGCCCATCTGAGCATTCGCCAGTTGAACGATCTTTTTCGCCATCAGGTAGGTGTGACGCCGCATCAATACCTCATAGAGCTGCGGATGAAAGAGGCATGGCGGTTGCTGGAACAGTCAGACCTCAGCGTTCAGCGGGTGGCAGATGCGGTGGGCTATGCGTCGTTATCGGCCTTCAGCGACCGCTTCAGGCGTCACTTTGGCAAACCGCCTAGCCACTTTCGCCGTCTCTCGACATAATGTCGCCAGAATGCGAAAGCACCTGCTAAATCCCTGCGTTACGCTCTTCTGACACTGCTAATACACAAGAATGTCGGGGGAGAGCGCTACATGCCAACCGTGAATACGGCTACCTGGGTCGGGTCCATTTCCGTGCTGCTTTGGGGCACTCTGGCGTTATTGACCAAGCTATCCGGCGGCGACATTCCTGAGTTCCAGCTCATGGCCATGACCTTCGGCATTGCGTTTATATTGATGATTGGGCGCTGGGGGCTAGCTGGTCATACGGGCATTCGGTATATACGTCAACCTCCGGCGGCCTGGTGTATCGGCATTGGCGGGTTGTTCGGTTATCACTTTGCCTATTTCAAGGCGATGACCCTGGCTCCAGCGGTGGATATTAGCCTGTTGGCTTACCTCTGGCCGTTACTGATCGTGCTACTGTCTGCGCTGTTGCCGGGCGAGCGGTTGCGCACTCCGTCTATCGTTGGTGCATTGCTGGCACTGCTGGGTTGCTGGCTGTTGATCAGCCGACAAGCCGGCGGGTTTGCGTGGGAGAACTTGCCTGGCTATCTGGTCGCGTTGGCGTGTGCCTTGATATGGTCTTCTTACTCCGTACTCAGCCGGTGGGTGCGTTCCGTGCCTACCGATGCCGTGGGTTGGTTCTGCGGCGTGACAGCGCTAATGGCATTAGGCTGCCACCTGTTGTGGGAGGAGACGGTATGGCCGAATGGCTGGAGGCAATGGGTGGGCGTATTGGGGTTAGGGCTCGGGCCAGTGGGTATTGCCTTCTTTACCTGGGATTATGGCGTCAAGCACGGGAACATTCAGCTACTTGGCACCCTAGCCTATAGCGCGCCACTGATCTCCGTGGTGCTCCTGATTCTGGCGGGATACGGCGAGGCCACGATAGCCGTATTGAGCGCCAGCGTGCTCATCGTACTGGGTTCCTTGATTGCCGGTTGGGCTAAACCCCGAGAGGCGCCGCGTCGGAATTGATGGCTGACTGGTGGCGGTTAGGCATCACCTCCAGCCGTGAGACGCAGTGGTACTGCGAGGCTAAGATCATGTTTAAAGCCCTTGCCTACCCACCGCTCACTACACTCTCGGCGATGAGGTGTGTATCACTTCCCCTTAAAAGGGAAGTAGGCCGCTGAAACCTATCCCTGTGACGGCGACGATCACAACAACGATAACCACAATGGTTGTAGTAGAGGGCATTTTTCTCTTCCTTTGAGAAATGAGTGTCATTGAAGCGTAGTCGTCATTGGCGTGTTTCGCACAACTCACGTTTTATGAACGGCTCTCTTTGCTGAGTGCTTTCCCCAAGCTGGCAAAATAGGCGCTGAATAGCGCGTTGATGCGTTCGCGCTGTTCGCCTTGTGGGTATAGGCCGTGTTCTGCCTCAGGGGAGGTTTTGGTGCCTTTCACCAGGAAGTGGTTTTTGATGCTGGCGTCTTGCACGAAGGCTTCAAAGGCTCGGGCGCATAGCTCTTCTGGTTTGCTGTAATAGAGCTGGCCGTGTGCTTTGTCCATGGCGGCGGAGTGGTTGAAAAGCGCGCTGGGCTGTTGGCCGTCGGGGTGAAGCAGAATAGCGTGGAAGCAGTCGAGTAGGCGCTGGTTGAGCGGGTGATTAATCGGGGCTGCATCTGCTAGCCATGCCGCCGAGGCGAAGGCGCTAGCGGGCACGTTGTAAAAACACTTCTGGGCAATGTAGTGATCGAAGGCGTGAAACCATTCGTGGGCAATGCTGCCAGGCCCTGCATTCTTGGCGAGCGAAAAGCTGCGCTGGCTGGGAGCGTAATGGGCAGAAACGCCGGGCCTACCGCCGCAGCCGTACTGTAGGGCTAACGAGCTACGCAGCGAAATCAGTGCTTCATTACCGTGCAGGATCAGCATTAAATCGCACAGCGCATCGTGAAAAAGCTCGGCGGCGCGGTCGCGCTCGGCGGTGGTCACCCAGCGGCCTATTTCAATTGAGCGAAAATCGAACTGGCGACGGATCAGCGCAAAGCTGCTGGCACGCTCTGGGCGGTGCATTGGCCCTTGGCGATAAAACTCTCGCGCTTCAATGCTCACGGCGTGCTCGCTAACCTAAAAAAAGAAGTTCACCGCGTTATCTTATCGAAGGTAACGAGTCAGCGCCAAAGGCTGTTCGGCAAGCTTGCCTAATGTGTCTACCCTTATACCTAGGCAGCGAATGATGGGCTGCACTTTGTTGCACAACAGGGAGGGCGTATGGCAACGGCACATGTTTATCGCATGAAAACGGATGCGCACCAGTGCCCCTTTGGTTTGAAAACCGTTTCATTGCTGCAGCGTAAGGGCTATGAGGTGCATGACCACCCGTTAACATCCCGTGACGAAACCGATGCATTTAAAGCGAAAGAGCAGGTCGATACGACGCCGCAAACCTATATTGATGATAAGCGCATTGGTGGCTATGAAGAGGTGCGCGAGTATTTGGGCTTAAACGTGCCGGGTGCTCAGGAAACATCCTATCGGCCAGTGATCGCTATTTTTGCTACGGCGCTGTTGATTGGTTTGGCGATTAGCTGGCTGGCCCATGGGGCGCTATTGACGGCGCGATTACCTGAATATGCAGTGGCTAGCGCTATGGTGTTGCTTGGATTGCAGAAGCTTCAAGACGTGGAAAGCTTCAGCACCATGTTTCTGAATTACGATTTGCTGGCCAAGCGCTATGTGCCCTATGGGTATGTTTACCCCTATGCGGAAACCTTTGCGGGTGTCTTGATGCTGGCGGGGGCATTGATATGGCTGGCAGCACCACTGGCCCTGTTCATTGGTACGGTGGGCGCTGTGTCGGTGACTAAGGCGGTGTATATCGATAAGCGGGAACTGAAATGCGCCTGTGCGGGCGGTAATAGTAATGTGCCACTGGGCTTTATTTCACTGACGGAAAACCTTGTCATGATCGCCATGGGGCTATGGATGCCGCTGAAAAATCTGCTGTAACGCAACGGAATAGCGGAAATCACCCGCCTTGCAACCCAGAAAACACGCCCCAAGGTAGAGTAAGTAACACAAGATGCTATCGCACGCTTCACACTTAGGAGTCATTAGATGAGCAAGCGTATATTGGTGGTGCTGACCTCCCATGATCAGTTAGGAGACACCGGCGAAAAAACTGGCTTTTGGTTAGAAGAGCTAGCAGCGCCGTACTATGTCTTTAAAGATGCAGGTGCAGACGTAACACTGGCCTCGCCAAACGGAGGGCAGCCGCCACTTGACCCGAAAAGTGATGCAGACGATAGCCAAACCGATGAAACTCGGCGCTTTAAGCAAGATGATGAAGCGAAGGCGGCGCTAGCGGCAACGCATCGCCTAAATAATATGTACGCGGGCGATTTCGATGCAGTGTTTTATCCCGGCGGTCATGGCCCGCTGTGGGACCTAGTGAACGATCAAGATTCCATCAAGCTGATCGAAAATTTTATTGCCCAGGGCAAACCAGTGGCGTCGGTATGCCATGCGCCTATCGTGTTGATTAATGCAAAAAATAGCCTTGGTGAACCACTGGTAAAAGGGCGCCAAGTCACAGGCTTTACTAACGGTGAAGAACAGGCGGTTGGCCTAACGGATATCGTGCCGCACTTGGTGGAAGATGCGTTGCAGCAGTGCGGCGGTATTTACAGCAAAGCCGACGATTTTACGGTTTACGTGCGGGAAGACGGCCAATTGATTACCGGCCAAAACCCGCCTTCTTCGGCGGCTACCGCCGAAGCACTAATGGCATGGCTGGCCCGTTAAGCAGTTCTTTTTTTAGCGTTAGAAACTATGACGGCGGGTAGTGTGCCCGCCGTTTTCATATGCAACTATGAAAATCCATGCTCAAGCAGTCATTTCCAGCAGTGCAGACATCCTGGTCTTGGCCATTGTGATGTGCCTACCATTGGTAATCGTGATTTTGGGATAACTCATCTGAAGCGGTAGTGCTAGGGTTATTTGTTTTTTGGCTTTAGTAGATTTCATTTATCTGGTGTTGGCTTACCCAACGTCTACGAAGGATAGTTTAACAAGGGTAGGAAGATCCGAGCTTAAAAAGCTTATCAAATTACTTAAAAGAGAAGTTTTATTATGAGTGTTTTTAATGAGCTTAAAGCATCTCTTGATGAAGCTGTTGAGATGCATCAAGGCAAAATAAGGCGGCGCGCATTACATGCTACGACGTCGCTGATGTAAAAAAGATCGCAATAGATTAAATATTTCTTAGGTTGAATTTTCAAAAGTTATGGGAACGAGTTGCAGCGAAGCCTTTATAATGCTTGTTACGTGGACACTGGCCGGTACAGTAAAAATCATGTCCATGGTGGGGAGGCTATGCCAATACTCCCCCCGTACGGTCGAACCAAACGGTACACCAAGATTTCTGTATCCGCGAGGGTAATGGCCTTAAACGTGCCATCCAGCTCGAAGATACCAATATACCATTGCGCCCCGGTCAACGAGTCACGTTGGTTTGTGCCCTGCGCCGGGATCGTGAACGTGGTTGGATGTGCTCGCTTGTGAATCGCGCAACTGGCCAGACACACGAAAGTACTTCACCGAAGGTGCTGCAACAGCGACTGTGTATGGTACGCATCACTGGTATTTTATTCATTCTCGCGCTGGTCGCAGCCACATTAGTCGTATACCTCACAATGCCTTCTAGCTTATATTTTGAGCACCCATGACGCATGGCTGAGTGGGGGTGGGCGGTCACAACTGGTGTCGTTATACTCATGTGTGGAGGTTGGTGTAAGTCCCGCCGTGAGAATCAAGTTGCCAAAGCCCTTAAAGTACACATCTATGCATCAATTACTCGGGTACGAAGCGGCCTACTTGATGACTGGTTGGCATCATGTAGGAGGCGTGATTGAGCGCTACGAGCAGTTGAGTTTTCCAGTTGATCTACTTTGATGTGAGTGTTTATTGCGGTAATCGTGTTAGTTTTGGAGACGATAGAAGACCGCTCGGTAATAGGTATTCGCCCTCTGCTAGTGGTATTGCCAACCTGGAGAACGTTGGCTCTAAGTTGACTCCTGCCATTTGCCAAGCTTTCCAAACCAAAGTCGTGCAATAAATTGCATCAACGCCAAATACTCTGAATGGCGCTCCTTCCTTTGCTATCGCCCATTCTACTGCGCTTTGCCTTTCAGAATCGGTGGCATCAACTTGATAGACTGAAAAGTAACGAGACTGTTCTGGCGCGATAAAGAAGCTCAGTGGGTCGATAACCACGCCATCGATACGACCTGGGATTTCAGCAGGAGAAGAGTGGATCACAACCCATTGCTCATCCTGCTTCGCAAGCATACCGACATGGCTGAAACTTCCATTGTCAATTGCTAATACTGCATTACTTACGAACTCAGTGCCTTCCCGAAAAATAAGATCTCCCGGGCGGGCTTCGTCCAATTCATCTGCTGTTGATAGGGGAGCGAGAGTAAACAGCGAGATCAAGGCTATTGTAGTGCGTACCCAGGAGAACTTGGTCATCAATCTAAGCTTATCTTCCAATCGCCATCAATTTTGACTAGCCGTGTATTTTCAGTAGTGCTTTTGCCATTTCCATAGTTGATTTGGCTCTGGATCGTAGCCTGATTACCATCGTCTGAGATAACAGAATTGAGGGTTTCCACAGAGTCGAAACCGTCGTTAGCATTTATGCGATTCTGAACTTCACCGACAATCATTTGCACTTTGCCTCTAGCCTGAACCATTTCGTTTGCACTGACACTTGCGAATGATATTTGGTCAATAGCTTTATCAGTGTCACCTTGTGCGGCAGCCTTAAAGAACGTCTCAACAGTATCTTCTGGTTTTCCACCAGAGCAAGCGGTGAGTGTGAATACAGCCAAAAGCAGTAGTAACGGATAAAGTAAGTGGTTTTTCATGTTAGTCCCTTTGATAAATAATTCCCCGTTAGGTGATGGTATCAAAGTTTTATGAGGTTTTTTATGCGTTTTGGGAAAAATGGGTATAGGCCGAATGAATACTAATATTTTTCAGGTAATTACTACCATATTAAAGGAGTGTGGGCTGGCTCACTCGGCAATCGTTCCGCATCATCTATCACACGAACTTTGGTAGTCATCTTATGCGACCGCCTCCAGGATACTTGAGGGAGCCGTCAATATGCGTAAGGCTTTTAGTCACGACTCAACCCCGTACGCAGTGATTCAATTCGCTGACAGTCGGGATGAAGAAACCGGCCACCGTGCCGGTTTCTTCGTTTCTAAGTCACCGAACTTCTGCAATGAGGCAAAGGAATAAACCTCAAAGAGCCAAAAGGAAGGGGTTAATGGAATGGTTTTGAAGGGGAAGGAACTTACCGGTGAAAGACATGAGTAGTCGTTGAGTGGTAGGCTCTAAAGGTTAAGACTAGCTATCCAAGAGTTTGCAGCAGTCAGACAACGCTCGAAACTGTAAGGTAACCGGCCCGTTGTCGATCAGCCCTGACAAAGTGCACGAAATCGAGCGTAATAAACGGCTGCTTAAGAGCAGCCATTTGGACAGTTGGGTTGAAAATCATCGTATATCACTATTCTTATTTTCTATTGATTAAGATTGTCCAACATACTTTGAAGTCGCTGCTGCGCTGTCTTATTTAAAGGAAGAAGCGGTTTTCTTGGGTTGCCCGCTTCTTTTCCTTGAAGTGTAAGCCCTGATTTAACTGCTGCTGCTAGGCCGAATGAAACGATAAATTCAAGAAACTCGTATTGCTGATAAAACAGTGCTTTAGCTTTCTCGTTGTCACCGCTCTTGACTGCATCGAACAGTTGTTTCGGTTTATCGCCTATCAGGCAAGGAGCTGCTGTACACCAACCGCTGGCACCTGCATTGAGAGCCTCTAACGCCATATGGTTACAGCCATTAAAGAAGGGCACTTTGCCATCCGATAATGTGTAGATCTTGTGCATGCGTTGTATGTCGCCAGTACTTTCCTTGATCATGCTTGCATTCTGTATGCTGTCGACCATTTTAAGCATGAATTCGGGACTCATATCCACGCCACAGGTAGCGGGGTTGTTATAAACCATTATGGGCAGCGGGCTTGCGCTTGAGACTGCTTCGTAGTGCTGGAAGATTTCAGCCTCGCTCAATTTATAATACGAAAATGGAGAGAGCATAATGACATCGGCCCCGATGTTATGAGCATGCTGCGCGTATTTAACGGCTTGCTCGGTGGTAAGCTCTGCGATACCAATGACCACAGGTACCCTACCTGCAACATACTTCACAGTGTATTCAGCGACCTGCTTCCACTCCTCTTCACTCAAATAGGCGGCCTCACCGGCACTGCCTAATGCAGCAATAGCATCTACTTTGGCTCCTGGATTCATAGAATAACCGCAGCACTTTGGACACCACGGTGGAGGCAGGAGGGTCAGCGCCGGTACCCTTCTCGGCTCACCGACCAAAGTGAAGCAGAGCATGGGATACCGACAGCTGACCCAGACCCAACGATACCAGATCCACGCCCGCTATGACTTGGGCGTGAGCCAGCGTCAAATCGGCAGAGAGCTAGGAATCCACAGCAGCACGGTCAGCCGTGAGCTGCGTCGTAACGCCACTTCTGGTGGCTACGACCCCGAGCAGGCCCAGTCCCTCAGTGATCACCGCCGCCGCACCGCCTGGAAGTGGACGAAGCGCTTGCCCAGCCTGATCACCGCCGTTGCCGACCGGCTGCGAGAGGAGTGGAGTCCGGAGCAGATCAGCGGCTTCATGGCACCGTTGGCCGGCATAGGCGTCAGTCACCAGTGGATCTACTCCTTGATCTGGGATGACAGAGCGCAAGGTGGCGATCTATGGCGGCACCTCCGCCAACCGAAGCGTCGCAGCAAGCATCGGGCTCAGGCCAAGAGCGCTGGGCTTGGCAAGATCCCCAGCCGCGTGGGCATTGAGCATCGCCCGGCAGAGGTCGATGCCAGGCTCGTCATCGGGCACTGGGAAGGCGACACCGTCATTCAGGGGCATAAGCAATCGGGGCTGGTGACGCTGGTAGAGCGCCGTAGCGGCTATCTGCTGGCGGCGAGGTTGCCCAGGGTCTCAGCGGAGCTGACGCAAGCGGCCATGATCCGGCTGTTGAAGCCTCGCCGGGGTGCTGTGAAGACCATCACCCTAGACAACGGCTCGGAGTTCGCCGGCCACATAGCCGTAGGCAAGGCGGTGACCGCAAAGACCTACTTTTGCGATCCCTACTGCTCTGGCCAGCGTGGGAGCAACGAGAATACCAATGGCTTGATACGGCAGTACTTCCCCAAGGGAACAGACTTCCGCCAGGTCACCGATGCCGAGCTGCGCAAGGTGGTCGAGAAACTAAACGACCGCCCTCGAAAGCGACTCGGTTACCGGACACCGGCACAGGTGTTTCTGGGGGAGTACTCAGGAGCCCTGGACACAGCAGGTGCTGCACTTATTGCTTGAATTCAGGGCTTCAAGTAGCACATCTATCACGCTACCGAGTTTGTTGAGATCTACCTGTTTATTATTTTGGCTAAAGGGAGTTACCGGATAGCCAATGATGCCTGATAAGTTCATGATTTACCCCTTAAATGCAGTTTTGGTGATTTTTTAGAGCCTGTCTTGCGTAGTAAGCAAAATTCACTTTGTTTCGTTTGTCGGACGATACCCAGTCATGTGCTTCCTGGGCCAGGTCATGAGGTAGGGGCTTAATTTGACCAGCAGACATTGCTAAAAGCTGCAGTTTTGCCGCTCGCTCGATCAGGATGGCTAAGTTACAGGCCTCTTCAATCGTTTTGCCGGTTACAAGTTGTCCGTGGTGGGCAAGAAATACAGCTCGGTTATTACCCAGCGCCTTTGAAATTAATACGCCTTCTTCATTTCCAACAGGGACGCCTGGCCATTCAGCAACGAACGAGCAATCGTTGTACAAAGCGGCAGTGTCCATTTGGGAAATGATCAGTGGTACTTCTAGCATCGACAATGCGGCCACATGGGTAGGGTGGGTATGAATGATGCAATTAACTTCTGGATGCTCTTTATAGATCCAAGTATGGAAACGGTTGGCTGGATTAGGCATACCTTTGCCAGCCAATAGTTCCAGGTCATGATCCACGATTAACAAGTTTTCGGCTGTGATTTCATCAAACCCCAAGCCCAATCGTTGAGTTAGAAAAGTATTGGGCTGCTCACTACGGCAGGTAATCTGGCCTGCCAAGCCTGAATCGTGACCTTTGTCGAACAGAATTCGGCATGTCAGCGCGAGTTTTTCACGAACAGTCAGCTCTATGTCTTGTATACGCTCTTGCATATTGCTTTCTGCGATCTGCATTAGTTCCTGTTTTGCTTTAGTGGCGGTCTTCATGTTTTTTTCCTCAGATGGCTTTGATAATGGTTGTACAATATCGCCGTTTTGGACCCTTAATAAGGGCCAGTTTTTTTAATTTAAGTGGTCCAGAGGAGGGGGTGACATGTTAAGGCCTTGGCAAACTCAGCTGTGGCTGGAAGACAGCTCTGGTAAAACCTTGCATTCAAAACTGTTGAACACGTTAACGGCGGATATTAAGGAAGGGCGGCTGACGCCCGGCAGCATGTTGCCGGGGTCCCGCGTTTTAGCCGAGCAACTAGGCGTTAATCGGAAAACCGTACAGCAGGTATACGAAGAGCTGGAAGCTCAGGGGTGGCTGGTTACACGCTCTAGGTCGGGTACGTTTGTTTCTGAAACCCTTCCCGAGCAAGGGCTGTCCACGTCAGACCACTACTTGGTCAACAGTACCGACAGGACAAAATCGGCCTCGGAGCTGGTTGAAATACTCTACCAGGGGGCACGCGGCTCTTATAACGACATACCGATAATGAATGATGGTACTCCGGACTCTCGTCTTATCCCTTATGAGCTGCTCGCGCGAACCTATCGACGGGTGTGTATAGACCTTAGCCGTCAATCAAAGCTGGGTTATGGCGACCCTAAAGGGAGCATTGAATTACGGAAATCGATCGCGAAAATGCTATCCGGTGACCGTTTTATGAACTGTTCTGCAGAGCAGGTTTGTGTTGTCAGAGGGAGCCAAATGGGGATTTATCTTGCTTCTCGAATTTTGGATCCGGGAAAAGGTGCCATCGTCATGGAGGACCTTTGTTATTTGCCCGCTAGAGCTGCGTTTGAGTCAAATGGCTTTAAAGTCTTGAAATGCAGGCTTGATGATAAAGGGCTAGATATAGAACACTTGAGAGAGATACTGGCTGAACATTCAGTTGCAGCCATTTATGTCACCCCCCACCATCAATATCCTACAACTGTCTGTATGCACATGAGCAGGCGGCTGGTACTTCTGGAACTCTCCAAAACATACAAGTTTGCGGTTCTGGAAGATGACTATGATCATGAGTTTCACTATGAAACGAACCCAATTCCTCCGCTCGCAAGCCTGCCGAATTCTGAGAATGTTGTTCATATAGGTTCGATGTCGAAGGTCTTTGCTCCTGGTCTAAGACTTGGATATATGGCGGCCGATGCTCAGTTTATTGAGCGTGCCGCACAGGAAATCGTCTTGATTGACAGGCAGGGTAATGCGGTATCTGAACTTGTGCTTTCAAATCTGATGGAATCAGGTGAAGTCAGGCGTCATATCAGAAAAACGCGAAAGGAGTATGAGGCAAGGCGTAATTTCGCTGCAGAAGAATTCGTCCGTTTTTTTGGTGATAAGGTTTCTTTTAAGCTGCCTACAGGAGGAATGGCTATATGGGTAAATATTTCAAAGCTTGTTAATGGGAAGGTGTTGGAACAGCTTCCCGGCAAAGACTCAACTTTAAGCACCGTTTACAACGATGATCAGATTATACCGACCCATCTAAGGTTTGGGTTCGGAGCATTGAGTAAAGCTGAGATTACGCAGTCAGTAGAACAGCTTTCAAAGGCCCTGCTTGTATCAGAATGAGTAGGAGTCGACAGGCGACAAGCAGGGCTAGCGCATGAGTGTTTAGTTTCTGCTTTGTTATGTCGACACACCACAGGGCAGAGGAGCTCGGCTACGGGGGGATTCTGTCAACCATCTGAGGGCGGTATCAGGTTGATAGGGCTAAAGTGCCCCATCAACCATTAAATCCGTATGCCCCAAAAGCTAGCCTTATTAAGGCATGGCCAACTGCCTATGTTAAAAACGATCGATTATAAAAACGACCGATTTTAAAAACGATAGCTTAGCGATACTCCGGTGAGGGCTTGCCAATCGCTACCTAGCTCATCAACGATTGGGCTGTCGGCCGCGCTGCCAGTCAGATGGGTTGCGCCGACGAAACCGGTAGCTGTCCATTCAGGCGTTAGGAAATAGCTAAGGCTAGCATTCACCCCCATTCGCCAGTAACCGCTATCTGGGTTATAAGCAGCCACGCCACTACGTGCGCTGTCTTGCATTGATACGCCAAACAGCGACTCGGTCCACTTCTCGTTTGAATAGGTAACGCTGGGCGATAGCGTGAAAAATGTCCGTTCACTAACGGGCATACGCAGAACAGCATTGGCGGAAAATTTCGCGCCTTCAACGTCGCCGCTTACCGGCGTACTGCCTGCAACGCTATAGCGCCAGAACCCTTGCTGATAGCTAACCCGCAAACCTAATGTGGCCCCGCCATCGACTTTTTCAAACCGGCTGATATCGCCCTTATTGTCTCGCCCAAAGGTGTAGCCAATGAACGGAGAGGCGGTCCAGTTTCCGCTACGGATCGCGTGCCACTCAATACCGTCGCGCACATTGATTGAGAGCTGGTCGCCGTACGTCAGGTTAAGAACAGGCCACGCTTGTGTTTCATAGTCGTCGCTGCCCAGGTAGTCAGGTGAGTAGGTTACGCCTGCGCCTATACTGCCTTCCCAGCTGTCCCCCAAGGCGGGGGCAGCGAATGCGATGCTAATGAAAGCCGCTGCTAACCAGGGGGTGAAGCACTTATAGTTAGAAGTGCTTTGAGTCGCGCGAGAAACGAGAGTCGTCACGGGGTGTCCTTTAAATTGTTCAAACCTGCGAGATTGTATGTTTTTGTTTCAAACTACTGCAAGCACTCTAGAGACCTGTATGGCCCATGAGTTGAAACTATTTTCTGTTTCATAGCTTAGGTTAGATAACTCAACGGCTATAGGGCGCACTGTGCACACATAGCGCAGGGAGAGCGCTACAGGGAAGTGCAAGCAGGGAGTGCTTGTGGTGCACAAGGACGCATGAACAGGAGGTTCGTGAAGAAAGATCAAGGAGGACCTGATAAAACCCCGGCCAGTGCGATGGTCGGGGTTTTTTTATGGGCAAACGGCACTGCTGACTAACAAGCGTGATGATAAAACAGTGCGCTGAGTTTGCTCATTGGCGTGGATACCGCCGTTTGGCAATTCATACAGCGCAGCGTAGCGCTGTCTTTGCCGGTGCCCTCAAGGCGAAATCGTTTTAGGTACGACGTTGTCGAGGATTCCGCGTTGCCGCAATGACGGCAAATAATATCCACGCCGTAGACTGTCGGGCTAATCATGATATGTCTCACGCTGACCTCCTAACGCAAGGGAGTTAATGGGTTCAGTCGTGGTAACGTCCGTGTAGGGATGCATCCGTGACGATGCTTAAAAAGTATAAACAGCAAACGGCTAGTTCGCCATTTATATAAGCAGCTAGCTATTTATAAACGGGTAGTAAAAAATTTAAAAAACTCATGTTTTGATATCCCAGGTTAATGTTTTTGACATATATGAGGTTCAAGGTAGGTAAACACAGGGAAAGGTGTTAGGGACGACCAAGCAGGAAGGCTTGTTAAACCAGGGATGCACGAACAGGATGTTCGTGAAGAAGGATTACGGAGGAAATACTACTACCCCGGCCAGGAATGGCCGGGGTTTTTTACGCTAGTGCTTGGCTACACTCGTTCTTCACTATCTCTTCACTACTTCTTTGCTTTTTTGGGCTTTGAAGTTTTTTTGTCTTCATCAGTATCAGACTTGTCGCTATCAGGCTTGTCGCTACCCTGATGGCTAAGCGTGCTGGCCTGATCGAGCCGTGGGTGGTTGTCCAGGAATTCCCGCTGCAGGTCAGGTAGGGCGTCCAGTGCTTTTAAGGTGTGGGTCAGCGCGTGAACTGCCGCGAGTACATCCTGGGTGTTGCCGGTTTCGGAAATAGTATGCATGTTGCGGATCGGGAAACCGATTGAGGTAGCTGCGCTATCAATAGAGGCCAGCACGCCTGCCATGCCGTCAGTACCCGTATCCACGCCCACGATGTCCCGCTGCAGGGGAATATCCTGCTCTTTGGCGACGCTGGCGATAATGCGGTTGAGCTGTTCGCTGGCAATGGAGCCTACGGACATCGTGAAGCCTTTGCCCATTTCCAGCGGCTGCATGCGCTTGTCGCCAATGCCGGGGGCGGCTACGTAGTCGTGGTTAACGTCTACGCCAATCAGTGCGTCTGGCTTTAGTTCGCCAGCCAATACGCGGCTGCCGAAACGGCCAATTTCTTCGTAGCTGGCAATGGCAAACAGCACGCGTACGTTTTCAGTACCACCGGCTTCTGCGATTAACTTCGCCACTTCTGCGGTAACAAAGCAGCCCAAGCCATTATCCAGGTAAGCGCCGTAGAAGGTGTTCGGGCTAAAACCAGGGCGAATGGGGCGGTCGAAAATAATCGAATCACCCGGGCGAACGCCTAAATTCAGCACTTGCTGCTTTTTATTTTCGCCATGGATTTGCAGGTCCAGGTAGATCTGCTCTTTTTTGATACCTTTGCTGCCATCGCGCTGTGCAGGATCAGAAAAGTGAATCGCGCCCAGGGCTTCTACTGTACCGCCTTGGATGCAGCGATAGCTGCCGGGGGCGTCAGGATCTTCGCTGAATAGCTTCACTTCATGGCCGATAAGTACGGTAGGCAAGAAGGAGTCAGTGTTGATCCAGATCTTGCCGTCTTCGCCAATCGAGCGAACCTGCATGCGGATTTTGTCTGCATGGCCGATGATCATCACTTTGAACATGTCATCGCGACCAGGGTGGGTGTCCAGCACTACGCCAGCATTGCCTTTAAACTGATGCAGATGCCAGCCGCTGGGTGCGAAGCTTTCAAAGTAGGGCTTCAGTACGCCGTAGGTCATGGCGCCTTCCAGGCCTACCGGGCTAGGGGCGGCAAGAATATCGCGCATGATGTTGAACTGCGCGTCGGGCATGGGTTGCGTCCAGGGTTTGGCGCTGTCGCTCATGTTAAGCACTCTCCGTTGGGTGGTGTTCATCGCTAACTAGTCTGCCAGATTCTTGCTTCAGATGCGCATGGCTGGTTCGCCTAGAGAGACAAGAATTTTGGGCTTTGGTTATAAAATCCTCTAGGATAGGCGCTTTTTTCTGACAAGGTGGAAGGTCATGGCGTCTTCTGGGCAACCTCGCACTCAGTGGCTGGGCCGCTGGGGCTTTATGCTGGCAGCCACCGGTTCGGCGGTGGGGCTGGGCAATATTTGGAAATTCCCCTATATCACCGGGGAGTATGGTGGTGGGGCCTTTGTGCTGGTGTATCTGGCGTGCATTTTAGCCGTTGGCGTTCCAGTGATGATGACCGAAATTGCCTTTGGTCGGCGTGGGCGCGGCAGCCCGATTGATGCGATACGGCGCGTTGTCAATGAGTCTGGCCGCTCTTCTGCCTGGTCGCTGATTGGTTGGATGGCGATGCTTTGCGGCTTTATGATTCTGTCGTTTTATGTCGTGGTCGCAGGTTGGTCGTTCTCCTATTTATGGAAAATGCTCACCGGTGGCCTTGCAGGCAGTAGCGTTGATGACATGGCGGCGGTCTTTGGAGCCAATAATGCCAACCCGTTCATTCTGGGCGGTTGGAGCACCCTGGTGGCAGTGCTGACCATGGTGATTGTGGGCAAAGGCGTTCAGGAAGGTATCGAGAAAAACGTCAGTTGGATGATGCCTGGGCTGGTGCTCATGCTCATTCTGCTGATTATTTTTGGGGTGTTTTCCGGTGGGTTTGGCGAGGCAGTGAGTTTCTTGTTCTCGTTCAACGCGGGCAGCCTCTCCAGTGAAGGCATGCTGGCGGCGTTGGGCCACGCCTTTTTCACCTTGTCGTTGGCATCCGGTGCGATTCTGACTTACGGTAGCTACTTGCCCAAAGGTGCATCCATTGGGCGTACCACGATAAGCGTGGCCATTGCTGATACCGTGGTTGCGCTAATGGCGGGGCTGGCGATCTTCCCGGTTATTTTTGCTAACGGGATGAATCCTGGTGAAGGGCCGGGGCTTATCTTTATGAGCTTGCCGCTGGCCTTCCAGGCGATGCCAATGGGCACGTTATTTGGCATTCTGTTTTTCTTGATGCTCTCGATGGCGGCGCTGACCTCGTCTATTTCGATGGTGGAAGCCACGGTGTCGTGGTTATGCGATAACAAAGGCATGACCCGTAAATCGGCCTCTTGGGCGACGGGCATCGTGCTATGGCTGATCAGCACGCTGGCGATGCTATCGTTTAACCTGGGCGCTGATTGGACACTGGCGGGTAAAAACTTCTTTGACTGGCTGGATTATTTGACCTCGCGCTGGATGATGCCGCTGGGTGGCTTGGGTACGGTCGTGTTGGCGGGGTTTGTGCTGAAAAGTGAGACATTCCGCGATGAACTAGGCCTTGCACCGTTGCCTTATGCGCTATGGTTGACCATGGTGCGCTACGTTAGTCCGTTGGGTATTTTGGTTATCTTTGCTGATGCCTTGGGGCTTTACCAAGTTTCGTTCGCGGTGCATTGGCCGTGGCTGCTAGCGGTTTTGCTGGTCATGGTCGCAGTGGGGGAGACTCTAAGCCCGCGGCTGCGCCAAGCGCTGCGCTCGCGCTAGCCGCTGTTGTTCACGCTTCACCCTGGCAGCTGCAATGGCACCAGGGTGAGTGCCTGCCTCCATGAGTTCGTCCCAGCAGGTGGTGTAACGGTTAGAGCGGTGTGCACAGCGCAACTGCCACGGTGCTTCCGCCTCTGTCATTCCAAAACGAATCGTGCCTTGCCCCATGCGTTGGTTAATCGCGTCAACGGTGTTCATCAAGTGCGGGTGTGCTTTATGTGAAGGCTGCAACAGCGAAAGCTGATACTGCTGTGCATCGACTAAGTCCAATAGCATGACACCGGCTTTCATAAACTGAAAACCCGGCCGATACATCTGTTCCAACCCTTCGCGGACGGCTTCTAAAATGATGCGGGTATCGTCGCTTGGCGATGCCAGGGGAATCATCGCGCTAGGTGAAAGCTGAGGCTGGTCTTTACGATGGCGGTTGGTATTTAGAAATAGCAATATGGCGCGGGTAAGGCTTTTCTGCTGGCGCAGTTTTTCGGCACTGCGCTGAGCATGGCGGCGCAGCGCTGCGTGCAATTCCGCTTTTACACCGGTTGCTTGGCCAAAAGAGCGTGATGTCATAATACGCTGACGCGGCGCTTCTAGTGCGTTCATTTCCAAGCAGGAGGTACCGCGTAGCTCTAGCGCTGTACGCGCAAGCACCACTGAAAATCGTTTGCGAAGTTGCTTTGGGTCACACTCCCGCAACTGCCACGCCGTGCGAATACCACTCACCGCAAGCCGTTCTGCTAGGCGTCTGCCGACGCCCCATACGTCATTCACCGACAGCTGTTTAAGCAGCGCCGTAGTGGTCGGGCTGTTGGCAGTGAGTAGGCAGACGCCTTGGTAGTGAGGCTGCTGTTTGGCAACGTGATTAGCGAGTTTGGCTAGCGTATGGGTAGGTGCCAGCCCTACGCATACGGGCAGCCCTAAATAGCGGCGAACACGGCGGCGGACAACTTCCCCAAGCGCTTGGCATTGAGCGTCGCTGAAGCCATCCAGATAGATAAACATTTCATCAATAGAGTAAGGCGCGACGTCTGGACAAGCATCCCGCAGTAGCTGGGCGAGTCGTGCGGACATGTCGCCATAGAGTTCATAGTTAGATGACAATAAGTGAATCTCTCCCCGTCGGCGCAAACCTTCCAACTGAAAAGAGGGAGTGCCCATGGGAATTTCCAAGGCCTTCATTTCGGCCGAACGGGCGATCACACAGCCATCGTTATTCGACATCACGCCCACGGGTTTGCCTTCAAGCGTGGGGTTAAAAACGAGCTCGCAGGAAACATAAAAATTATTGGCATCAACAAGGCCAATCATGGCAAATACTCATGCACCACAGCGCGCACCACCCCCCATAGCTGGCAGTTTGTCTCTTCTAACGGCAGCGGTGGATAGTGAGGATGTGCCGAGCAGAGGTGTGGCGTGCCTTGATAGAGCGCATAACGCTTTATCAGTACTTCCTCTTCAAACATAGCGACCAGGATATGCCCTAAGCGGGGCGGTATGCTGCGGTCTACCACCAGTAAGTCACCTTCAAATATCCCCCAGCCTTCCATGCTGTCGCCCGCGGCGGTGAGATAAAACGTATGGTTGGGGTGTTTAATCAACCGCTCATTGAGATCCAACGTGCGTGGTTCGTAATCTTGAGCAGGTGAGGGGAAGCCGCTAAACCCAGCACGGCCGTATAGCGTTGGAAATGGCAACGGCTGAGAGGTTAACGGCAGGGCTGTCGCAACCATCGTTGTTGGAAATGTACTCGTTGTTAACGTACTTGTTGCAAACGTGGCTGTTTTTAACGCGACGGGTTGGGACGGCATCGTCGGCATCCTCATGAATAAATAGTGTGTTTATATACAGTATTTATAGGCAGTATTTATTCATGAAGGAGAAATTGCAAGCGACGCTCAACGTTGAGAGCCTGAGGACTACTGGCTCGGCGGGGGCTATTGGCTTAGCGAGCAAGCCACAGGCCAACCACCAACGCACTGATCACGGTAATCAAGAACACAAGGTTGCGAGCACGGGTGTCACGACGTGGTTTCATAGTCATTTTCCTGTTGGTCATCATCGTTAAGAGCATTTCGAAGTAGTCGCAGCACGCAAGCGTTATCCGCATAAAGCGGCAGATGCGCTGCGCTTAGCATGGTAACGTTTACGCCCTAGAGCGTCATCTGACGTATATGACATTGCTTGGTTATCCGGCTTTTAAGAGATCCTGCTTATGAATGAATCGACTCACGTCGGTACCGCTGCGCAGCCGCTTTCCCTGGCGAATGGTCGGCTGGCGGCGCTTAGCTGGGGGCGTAGCACTGCGCCTACTTGGGTGGCACTGCATGGTTGGCTAGACAACGCGGCGAGCTTCAGCCGGCTGGCGCCGCTGTTGGTGAAAGCACTGGATATACGCATTGTAGCGATCGACTTCCGTGGTCACGGGCACTCAGCTCATGCGCCTGCAGGAAGCGACTATGCACTATGGGACTATACCCACGACGTGCTGGATACCATGGAATCATTAGAAATCGAAAAGGCGACGCTACTTGCCCACTCGATGGGGGCAGCCGTGGCTTGCCTAGTCTCAGCAGCGCTGCCTGAGAAGGTAGATAAGCTAATTCTGTTAGATGGCTTAGGAGCGCTAAACACACCCGCTGAAGAGACGGCCAGCCAACTACGCAAAGGGCTAGTGGCCTATAGGCGGCCGCTTTCCCGTCCTCCTCGTTATCCCGATGTTGAGAGTGCAGTTGCCGCGCGGGTAGCCGGAGGTGTCACGCCGCTGGACAGTATCACCGCCACGCCACTTGTCGAGCGCAACACCCAGGCCACTGCCGATGGGCATGTGCAAATGCGCACTGATAGCCGTTTATTAAAGCCTTCCTTGGTGCGTTTTACGCCCCAGCAAGTGTTGGCACTACTGGCGGAGATTCAAGCCCCGGTGCTATTGATAGAAGGGGAACGGGGCATTTTAGGCGAGCGGGACTGGGCAGAAAAAGCGCGCCAAGCGGTACCACAGTTAACGCGCCATGTACTAGCGGGTGGCCATCATCTGCATCTTGAGCCTCAATCGGTTCATCGCGTGGCCAGTACAATCAGTCAGCAAGCGTAGCGGGTACCTGATTGCTCGCGTTAGGAAGATGAAGATGAAGAAAAAAGTAGCGCATGTTGTTAAAACACCTGTGGCAAGCAGCTGCTTGAATGGCGGTAATAAGGTTGCGCTGGTATTAGGGAGCGGAGGGGCCAGGGGCTATGCCCATATCGGTGTTATCGAAGCATTGGAAGCGCGCGGCTTCGAGATAATTTCGATTGCCGGTTGCTCTATGGGCGCGCTAATTGCTGGTATTTATGCCGCTGGAAAGCTGCCTGAATACCGGGAGTGGGTGTGTAACCTGGACTATTTAGACGTGCTCAAACTGGTCGATGTGACCTGGAGCCCGATGGGCGCCATGCGAGCGAATAAGGTCATGAGCAAGCTAGAAGAGCTGGTCGGCGATATGCTGATCGAAGACCTGCCTATTCCGGTGACGACCGTCGCGACGGATCTGATTCGTCAACGTGAGGTGTGGTTTCAAAATGGCCCTTTACTCCAGGCAATCCGTGCCTCTATTGCCGTGCCGGGTGTCATTACCCCAGTACATGTGGGTGGCCAGGTACTCGTTGATGGCGGCTTGCTGAACCCACTGCCGATCATGCCGATATTAGCCACCCACGAAGCGGATTTTGTCGTGGCGGTTAACGTGACGGCGCACAGCCCACAACCGATCACCTTAGCAGAGTTGTTACCCAGCGAAGATACAAGTGACAGCCGCACCGCGTTAGAGCGCGACCGTGATGCTAATATTGGCGGTTGGATGGACGATGTGCGTGCCACCACGCGCCGCCTGTGGGATGGGCTGGGGGGCAGCAATGGCGAAGAGAGCGATGTTGATGAAACCGTTGACCTGCGTGGTCGGCGCGAATGGGGTAAGCTCGATATGATTCTAGAGTCGTTTGATATCACCCAGGCGGCGCTGGCGAAGTATAAAATCGCAGGCTATCCGCCGGATGTATTGATCGAGATTCCCAAAACTGTTTGCAGCACTTATGAGTTTCACCGCGCTAACGAATTAATTCGGCTGGGTCGGCATCTTGCTGATGAAGCGTTAGAGCGCCGCATGCCTAGCATTGCTTCGGATGCGACCGAGTGACATAGCCGCCTACTGCCCGCGCTTGCGCAGCAGAATATACACCGCGCCTGTTCCGCCATCGATATCGGTGGCGGAACAGAACGCCAAGACACCGGGCCACTCTCTTAACCACGCATTGGTATGGCTTTTAAGCACCGGAAAGTCGGAGGTAGTGCCCCAGGCCTTACCATGCACGACTAGAACGCAGCGCATGCCTTGTGCAGCGGCGTCGCGCAAAAAACTTTCAAGCTCAATCCTCGCTTCTTCTAGGGTATAACCGTGTAAATCCAACCCCGCTTGCCACGCAGTTTGGCCACGTTTTAACTGGCTAAAGGTGCGCCAGGGCAGGTCGGGCACGCTGAATTCCAGATACTCTGAGGGGCGTACCGCCTCTACTCGACCGTCGGTCGTGCGACCGCTGGTTTGCAGCGTGTTGCTCTCTACCGCCGCTTGTCGACGTGCTTGCTGGGCAGCTTCGTCGTTGCGCTTAGGCTTGCCGGGATCAGCTTGGTTACTGGCAATACGGCGCACGCCTGCTGCCTGCAGCGCTTGGCGAAAGACACTGATATCGTCGTCGTTGGGCAGGTGTCGCGTCATGGTCGGCTCAAATAGAGAAATGAAGTGTTAACAAATAAGCATAATTGAGAAGCGCACAGTATAGCGAGCTTGTCGTTGCTGTGAACCGTTCACCGTGAACCACGCGCTGTGAACCAGACGGCGTCAAAGGTACAATCCTTCCATGAACTTTTTACACGCCAGGAGTCGCTGTGACCACGCATCTCAATGATGAGACCTCCCATTCAATGCTTTCGTTGCCGGAATCGGCATTGATGAGCGAGCTTTTTACACTGCGCGATTACTTACGCTGGGTGTCCAGCGAGTTTTATCTGGCGGGGCTGCACTATGGGCATGGCACGGAATCGCCCTGGGACGAAGCCGTTGCGCTTTGCTTAGGCGCACTGCATCTGCCATGGAACGTCGACCCAGCTGTGCTGGATGCCCGCTTGCTGCCAATAGAGCGCGAACGCATTATCCGGTTAGCGCGAGAGCGGGTGACGACTCGTCGCCCGCTGCCTTACTTACTGGGCGAAGCTTTTTTTGCAGGATTCCCGTTCAGCGTTGACGAACGCGTGTTAATTCCGCGCTCGCCCATTGCCGAGCTGATTGAAGACGGCTTTGCTGCATGGTTCCCGGAAGAGCCGCCTGCCCGAGTATTGGACTTATGTACCGGTTCTGGCTGTATCGGCATTGCCACTGCATTGGTATTGCCTACCTGCGAGGTGGCGTTGGCGGATATTAGCCAGGATGCCTTAGCGGTCGCTCGTCAAAACATTACGCGTCACGACGTTGGTGATCGCGTGCGGGCTGTCGAATCCGATGTGTTTGATGGCCTGGAAGGGCAGCGTTTTGACCTGATCGTGTCTAACCCACCTTATGTGGATGCGCGTGATCTGGCCACCATGCCTGCCGAGTTCCGCCATGAACCTGCTCTGGCGTTAGGCGCTGGTAACGACGGGTTGGATATTGTGCGACGCATTCTGCGTGAAGCACACCAGCACTTAACCGACGAGGGCTGGCTGATTGTTGAAGTTGGCAATTCCGACCGCCATGTGGAGGCTGCTTTCCCTGAAGTGCCCTTTATCTGGCTTGAATTCGAGCGTGGCGGCCAGGGTGTTTTTGCCTTGAGCGCCGCTGAACTCGACGCCCATGCGGCGTCTTTTGCGTGAGGAACTAACGCCCATGTCTGGCAATACCTTTGGCAAGCTATTTACCGTTACCACGTTTGGTGAGAGCCACGGCCCTGCTTTAGGCGCTATTGTTGATGGTTGCCCACCTGGCATACCGATCAGTGAAGCAGACTTGCAGCTTGATCTAGATCGCCGCCGTCCAGGTAGCTCTCGACACACCACTCAGCGTAAAGAGCCGGATCAGGTGCGGATTCTTTCTGGCGTGTTTGAAGGCAAAACCACGGGCACGTCGATTGGTTTATTGATCGAGAACACCGACCAGCGCTCCAAAGACTACTCTAAAATCAAAGATCAATTCCGTCCTGCCCACGCTGACTATACTTATCATCATAAGTATGGCCACCGCGATTATCGGGGCGGCGGTCGTTCTAGCGCGCGAGAAACAGCAATGCGTGTTGCTGCTGGCGCTATTGCCAAGCAGGTACTGGCCGCGCAAGGGATTCAGATTCGCGGTTATATGAGCCAGTTGGGGCCCATTAAAATCGAATTCAAAACCTGGGATGCGGTAGGCGAAAATGCCTTTTTCTGTCCTGACTCGGACAAAGTGGCCGAACTTGAAGCCTATATGGACCAGCTGCGCCGGGATCAAGATTCCGTAGGCGCTGAAATAACCGTGATTGCCGACGGTGTGCCGGTCGGGTTAGGCGAGCCAGTCTTCGACCGTTTAGATGCTGATCTGGCGCATGGTTTGATGAGCATCAATGCGGTAAAAGGGATAGAAATCGGCGCCGGATTTGGTTGCATTGCTCAGCGTGGCAGCGAGCACCGTGACGAGATGACGCCCGAAGGGTTTCTATCTAATCACGCGGGCGGGGTGTTGGGCGGAATCTCCAGTGGCCAACCGATCGTCGCGCGATTAGCGTTGAAGCCAACGTCAAGTATTACCACGCCTGGGCGATCAATTGATATACATGGTCAGCCAGTTGAGGTAATAACGAAAGGCCGCCATGACCCGTGTGTCGGTATCCGTGCGACGCCTATCGCTGAGGCGATGATGGCAATCACACTGCTAGATCATTGGCTACGTCATCGTGGACAAAATGGAGATGTTAGCGTTGACACGCCACGTTTAGAACAACAATAACAGCACGGTGCGCCTCGCGTAACGCTGCTACACTCTAGGAAGATGGTTAAGGAGTCGCCTATGAAGATCAATGTTGAATTTGACCTGACGCCGGATGAGTTTCGCCAATCACTAGGGCTGCCGGACGTTGAGGCGTTTCAGCAAAGCCTGCTGGAAAATATTCAGCGGCAAATGGAGTCAGGGGAGGATGGCTATGACCCTATGAATCTAATGCGTCCTTTCCTGCAGCAGCCGATGATGCAACAAGGTCTCTCCCAAGGGTTAGCTAACTTTGGCACGTATCAACAGATGATGTTGGACATGTTGCGCAAAGCGGGTTCCTCCGGCAGCGGTGCCGAACAGGATGACGGCACAGATCAAGGCGAGTCTCAAGAGGCTGCTAAGCCAGCAGCGTCAGGTAGAAGCGCATCAAGTGCGAGAAGCTCCAAAGCGAAAGCGACGGCTTCTTCGCGTTCTCGCACTAAAGGGTAGAACTGTCATGTGAAATGTGTAGCGTTGTTGAGCGAGCTGCTAAGAATGTTGCAAAGCAGCATTGCAGCGTTTACTCTTTTTGCAGTGCAGCAATTTTGCCATGTGATGAGCCACTCCAGGCTCATGCCAAGGAACGAGAGACAGGAGCAGACACTATGCAAGATAAAATGATGGACGCCTTTAGTACCCAAACCCGCCAAATGTTTGAGCCAATGCGTAAGATGAACTCGCTGATGCTCAACAACATGGAAAAAATGACCCAGTATCAGCTGGAAGCAATGAAACGCTACAGCCAGATGGGCACCGAGCGCATTCGTAGCGCGACGGAAATTGACGATGCAGAGAGCCTGCGTGATTTTGGCACCAAACAAGCCGAAATGATGAACGAGCTTTCTCAGCAAATGCAGGAAGATGCCCGTGTCATGGGTGAGATGAGCTTGCAATTCAAATCCGAAATGGAAAAGCTGTTCAGCGAAGCTGGGCAGAAAATGAGCGAGCAAGCCACCTCTGCCACGAAAAGCGAACAGCCTGCGAAAGCGACTAGCCAGTCTTCACGTAAAAGCTAAACGCAACTATGTTCGCGGCGCCTTCAAGGCGCCGCGTTCTTTTGGATGATGTGCCTGGGCAGAGAATGCCAAGCAGGTGAGGGGAGAGTGAGTATGCTGTCAGGGTGGAAAATGCCGTCTCAAGGTGTTTCTCAAGAAGAGCTTGAAGCATGGAAAGTGCAGCTAAGCGATGTCGGTGAACAGTACAAAGGCCTGCTTGAGGATTTACTGTCACGGATAGCCCCCAGCGAAGCTGCTGACTCCGTCTACAGTGATATGCGCGAAAGCTTTGAAGCCGCCGCGCAATCGCTCATGAGTAACCCTAACCTGTTGTGGCAAACCCAATCGCGCCTTATGCAAGATCAGTGGCTGCTTTGGCAACAGGGTGTGCGCGCTATGTCTGGTGAGCAGGTGACGCCATTGATCACACCTGCTAAAGGCGATCGCCGCTTTAAAGATGAAGCCTGGACGCAAGAGCCTTACTACTTGGCGATTATGCAGCAGTATCTGCTGTTTTCGCAGATGGTAGAGGAACTCATAGAAGACCTGGATGGCCTAGACCCAACGCAAAAGCGCAATCTGGCGTTTTATGCTCGGCAGTTGGTAAACGCCATGTCGCCGACTAACTTCGTGTCGACTAATCCCGAAGTGATGCGCTGTACGTTGGAAACTCGCGGGCAGAACTTGGTGGATGGTTTGACGCGTCTGCGAGAAGACCTGGCGAACTCAGCCGAAGGTATCAATGTACGCATGACCGATCGAAGTGCCTTTGGTATTGGCGATAACATTGCGGTTACCCCGGGTGCTGTAGTGTATGAAAATGAGCTGATTCAGCTGATTCAATACGCCCCCACTACGGAAAAAACCTTTAAAACGCCACTGCTGATCGTGCCCCCATGGATCAATAAGTATTACATTCTCGACCTGCGAGAAGACAATTCGCTGGTTAAGTGGATGGTGGATCAAGGGCATAGCGTATTTTTAATCTCCTGGCGTAACCCTGGACCAGAACAGCGTGACATCACCTGGGCTGATTACATGCAAATGGGCCCCATTAGCGCGATGGAGGCCATTGAGCAAGCCTGTGGCGAGAAGTCGGTCAACCTGTTGAGCTACTGTGTGGGCGGGACACTAACCGCTTCAACGGTCGCTTATCTGACAAGTACGCGGCGTGGTCGCAAGGTGAAGTCCGTTACCTACATGGCGACGTTGCAAGATTTCCGCGATCCCGGTGATATTGGCGTATTCCTTAACGAGCGCGTGGTTGAGGGAATCGAAAACACGCTAGCAGTGAAGGGGTATTTGGATGGCCGTTCAATGGCCTATACCTTTAATTTATTGCGTGAGAATGATCTCTTCTG
This sequence comes from Halomonas sp. KG2, assembly GCA_030440445.1. Classification (NCBI taxonomy): domain Bacteria; kingdom Pseudomonadati; phylum Pseudomonadota; class Gammaproteobacteria; order Oceanospirillales; family Halomonadaceae; genus Halomonas; species Halomonas sp. KG2. Next base: position 1,419,893 of record CP098528.1, read on the forward strand.
GTCGTTCTACATCAATAATTATCTGAAAGGCGAAACGCCCGCAGCGTTTGACCTGTTGTATTGGAATACCGATGGCACAAACCTGGCAGCAGGTACGCATGCGTGGTATCTGCGCCATATGTACTTGGAAAATCGCTTGGTCGAGCCGGGTGGCATTGAGTTGGACGAGGTGAAGATTGACCTTCGTAAAATATCGGCCCCCTGCTATTTCGTATCGACGAAAGAAGATCACATCGCGAAGTGGAACAGTACGTATTATGGTGCGCTGTTGCCCAAAGGGCCGGTGACGTTTGTGTTGGGTGGTTCTGGCCATATTGCGGGCATTGTGAACCCTCCTCATAAGAATAAATACGGCTATTGGACCAACGATGCGCTGCCCGAAACGCATGATGCGTGGCAAGAAGGCTCGACCTTTAATGAAGGTTCCTGGTGGCCGCATTGGCAGGCCTGGGTAACGGAGAACGGCTATGCAGATCCTGATCCGGAAAAAATGGTGCCCGCGCGTCAGCCTGGAGAAGGTGGGCTAAATGTTATTGAAAGCGCTCCTGGTCGCTATGTGAAAATGACGATTCCCGAAGTGCTGGGCGAACTCCCTACCACGGAATGATTCTCCTCCACGGAATGACGGGTTGATGAAAAACCGTTACGTTTATCTTTACACTAACGGCAACGTTTAGAGTGGTAGAAAATGGCGGTGTGTCTCGTTGGAGTTGACCGATCGAGGCATCACCGCCATTTGCGTCTCTACTATTAGTACTCCTTCTGTTAGTAGCCTTTATTCGTCCCTTTCAGCAATGTCACTGCAATGAGCTTGTCGTGGGCTTGGCTGGCGTTGCTGCCAAGCGAGCCACCAAAGCCATCCGCCATACAGAACGCATAATCCAACCAGTACGCTAACTTCCCGCCCGATGCTGAGCAGTGGAGCCCCCATTTGGTTAATCGCCAAAAAACCTTGTATGCCAGGTTTTACAGGAATCAGCAGGGTTAGGGTATCTAACCACTTGGGCAAGCTCTCTGCGGGCCAAGCAAACCCAGCGGTGAAGACGATCGGTAGTGACGAGAGGAGCACCAGGACAGTGGGAAGCTCTGGTCGCGGAAGCAGGTAGCCAAGCCAAATGGCGAACAGCGTGGCGCTCATGAAAAATAGCACGCTGAAGACCAGTAATTCACTAGGTGCTGCAACATGGGGGACACCATAAAGCTGAAAGAAAAAGCCAAAATAGAGCATGGCAAATAATAGGTAGATAAGCATAAAAGTGACAAGTCGAAGCGGCAGTGCTAATGCAAGCGATGGCGCGGTTTGCCCCAGGCGCCTGCGTGCACGATCTTTGATGGTTACGCTGCCCGCGGCAATTAGCAGCGTCTGGTGCAGAATTAATACGAAGACAGCAGGCACAATGTAATTGATGTAGCCAGAGGTGGGGTTGAATACGGGTTTGGTAGTGATTCGCATAGGCATGATTTGACCGGGAATCTGAGCAGGGTTTTCCCCTTTCATTAAGCTACCAACAATTTGTGTTTGTACACTGAGCGTCGTCGCGGCAGTCAGCAAGCCCTCGACAACATTGCCGTAAATTAGAAAGTAACTGGCGTCCCCAGCGAAAGACAGGCTGGTAGGGCGGCCTAAATAAACATCGCGCTCGAAGCCAGACGGAATAATCAGGAGCCCATGAACCTCATCATTGGCCAGTAAGGCTTCTGCTTCCGCCATGCTGGAAGGCTGGGCGGCGACTCTAATTTGGGGAGCCGCATCTGCCATGCGGATAAGTTGCCGCGCTAGATGAGTGTGGTCATGATTCACCACCGCCACCGCTTGCTCTCCCGGCACACTCTTATGATAGGGAAGAGGGTAAAGAACGGCATAAAACAGTAAGCCGCCAACAATAACGAGCAGTACGGCCCGGTCAGCAAATATATTCGCAATCTCTACCTGCCACGCTTGCCAACACCGTTGCCAGGCACTCATTAGGACACCTGCTCGGCAGGGTTGATGTTTAACTGTCTTGGTAAGGCATGAATGGCTAAGGGGAGTGGCAGCAGAAACAGCAGCAATATCAATAAGGGCGGTAGCAGAGTAGCCAGCGGTGCTCCGTGGTCAGCCACTGCTACCTGGAGTTCAATATAGTGTGTGGATGGCATTAAGTTACCCCAGACCCGTGCCAGCATATTCATGTCGCCTCTTGGGAAGGTAATTCCCATAAAGGCAAAGGCTGGCGCTAGATAGGCGGCGCAAAGGCTTAGTGCGCGTACTTTGTTGGCAACCGCGGAGAGAATCAGCGTAGCCATACTTTGTACGGCCAGTACCATCAGTGCCATTCCGGCCACTAACCAAGCAAGACTGTCCTCTGACGACCAACCGAGAAAGTAACTATACAGGCCCAGCATTAATACTCCCTGAAGCCAAAGCAGCAACGAAATAGGCGTCAGTAGTTGCCAAAGTGCGGTACTTCTAGCGGAGAAAGTGGCTGGTAAAGGGGCTTTTTCGAGCCGCCAGCAAAGCGTAAGCAGCGTGGCGACAACAATCACAATTTGCCAAAGTGCGGGCGTGATCGTGGTGACTAAAAAGCGGGCATAGCTCATGCCAGAGTTATAAAGGGAGGTGATTTGTGGCCGCACGGGAGCCGCTGCGGCTACTGCTTGTGGTAACGCATAACCTTGACCAAGCCGCAATGCGACACCTGCTTCGGCGGCGAAAGTCATACCTGATTGAGTTAACGCGGAGGAAATGAATTTTCCGGCCAGCAGGTATTGGCTATTGTAGAACGCGACGACTTCAGGGCTGAGAGAGAGACGTAAGTCGCGGCCAAAGTCACGTGGAATGATCAAGAGTGCTAAGACGTCACCATGCTGTAGCGCTTCGGCCCCTTCGCTCGCCGAAGGGTAAGGGTTAAGCATATCTAACGCTGGGCTGGCATCTAAATAACGCTGTAGCGAACGGGATTCAGCGGTATGGTCTAAATCGACTACGCCCACGGGCAGCGATTGAGGGGTGCCCATTTCAAATACGGCAATAAATAACAGCGTCATTAATGGGGGCAGCCATCCTGCCAAGGCTAGCAGCCAAGGCTGATTGCGCAGCGCCTGCCAGCCATTCAGCCTAGTCGGTTCCATGTTGGCTACCTGACCGCGCATCCTCAGACGGTAAATCAAGCAATACACTCATGCCTGCCCTTAGGCCAGGTACTGGCTCGACCGGGTGCATTTCCACTTCAAACGTGCGCATATCAAAGCCGCGCCCGGGCACCGTGGCACGCCAAGTAGCAAAGTCGCCCAACGCTGCGATGTGGCTGACTCGAAAGCGTGCCTGTTGGCCAAGAGAGGGAATATCCAGATCGAACTCGGTTCCTTGCGAAAAATGCTGTAGCAGGTCTTCGCGCACATTAAAGAGTGCCCATGCCTCATCTAAATCAGTAATCATGACCACTGGGAAACCCTGGGGTACCAGTTCACCTGTATTTAGTAAGACATTGCTGATGATGCCTTGATGATGGGCAAACGCCATTGAGTCTTCAAGCAGTTCGTTGATCTCGTCGCGCAGGCTGGTGGTCATCTCTTCGCCAGCACGGCTAGCGGTGCGTGCTTCTTCGCGAGGGCCAGCCTCTGCTAATCTAAGCACTTCCGCTGCGGTTACCCGCGTCTGTTCCGCTACCCGTAGCAGTGTAAAGGCTTCATCTAGTCGTTGGCGTGCCACAACGCCTTGCTCTGCTAGTACGCGAGTACGTTCATAGGTTGTTCGTGCCATGGTTTCTGCAGCCTGGGCTTTCTGAAACTCACTGCGAGCAGCCGCAATTTTTTCTTCCCGAGTTCCGCCTTCCACCGCTTGTGCCAGCGAGCGGCTGATCGTATCGAGGGCATCGACCTGAGTGAGTTTTGCCTCAAGTTCAGGACTATCAATACGGAATACCCGGTCACCGACATTGACGCTATCTCCGCGCCGTACGTCAATCTCTGCAAGCCGACCAGGGACTTTTGAAGACACCATATACTGTCGAGCTTCTATCTGACCCTGTAAGCGAAGAGGGGGTGTGCTATAGGTGTGCCAAAAAACAACGGATACGGCGATGGCGATCCCTGCCAATATGGCCAGGATAAGAAATCTGCGCGTGGTCACGGAATTGGATCCCCCTCGCTAAGGTAAGCAAACAGTGCTTCTTGTTGACCTGTAATACTGAGTAACTGGGTAAGTGACATGACGAACCGGAAGGCGGCAGCATCACGGCGCGTGTGGGTCGTGGATAGAAAGGTTTGGGCATCAATCACATCGAGCGCTCGACCAACCCCTTCTGAGAAAGCCAGTGTTTGCAGGCGCAGGCTCTCTTCTGCCAACGCCACTGTACTTGCGAGGTCGTTATACTCTTCAAGCGCTTGGTTCGCTTCACGGTAGTGTTGGTCAAGCAGCAATTCCAGCTTGCGGGAAGCGGCCTGCTGGCGATAGCGTAATTCCGAAACAGTGCTCACCGCTGCCTGTACTTTGCCACTCCGTCCGCTACGGTCTACCAGTGGCATGCTGACGCCAACGCCAACTAGCCAGTCTGGTGTGAGATCGCTTGCTAAAGAGTCGTCTTCATAAAGGTTGTAGCTGCCAAACATGAAAACATTGGGATGATAAAGTCCACGGCTTGCCTCAACCACGCTTTCAGCCTGTGCCTGGGTATTAGCTAATAGCCTGAGAGCAGGATGGTCGGATAGCCCTGGTTGAAAATGCCCAATCGGCGGCAGCGACGCAAGCGTAAACAGGGGAGACGTAGGCGTTGGGCCCGATGAGTGACCTCCTAAGCTAGATCCAGAAGGTGCATGGTGCACCAACGACGCTAATGCTTGCTGGGCGCTATCACGCTGTTCGCGAATAGCGCGGGTAGTGATGCGTGAACGGTCATAGGCTGCTTCGGCGGCTAAGCGTTCTACCCGGGCAATTTGATACTGGTCTTCAAGTGCACGAGCAGAGCGGTAATGCTGAGCAAGGGTGTCTTCAGCTTGCTGTTGAGTCGCCAGCGCCCGCTCTGCCATGACTAGTCCGTAATAAGCGGTTACTAGATCCATGAAACGGACGCGGTAGACCTCTTCAAGTAGCAGGGAGGCTTCCCGCTCTTCCAGAGTTAATAGTTCCCGCGCAGAGCTGATTTTGCCCCCCGTATAGAGCGGCCAAAACATCGCTAACGAGCTTCTGGCAACATTGCGGTTAGTGACTGGTGTACGAAATGCATTGGGACCACCAATAAGGTCAACTAACAGTTGGCCAGGCAAAGAGTCAGCTACGCTGCTAAGCGGATTAAGCGGATTAAGCGCAAGTGCGTCTACTTCAATTGGGTTATCGAGATGGGTATAAGAGCCTAACAGGTCTATTTGAGGCAGCAGTAAATTATCGCGGGTGGAAAGCAGTGCAGCGGCGCGTTGTTGGGCGGCTTGGCCTGCTGCAACATCATCGTCTTGGCTGCGCAGTTGTTGCCAAGCGTCTTCTAGTGCGAGTGGTTGTGCTTGAGCAGATTGGCTGGGTGACGCTGTGGCTATCACAAGTAGTAATGCCCATAAAAAAATGCCCGAGCTTTTCACAACTCATCACCTCATTTGTTGTTTATTAAAAATGTTAAACCACAATGTAGGTGTTAAGCACAATAAATGAAAAAAGTTTATCGGAAATTCGTTGGTTTTTCGTTGATCATCGCCAAAAGCGTTAGTGATCTATGTTAGCTGGCTAGCATTCATTGCAAGTTTTCAATAAAGCGACTGTTATGAAATTGCCTGTTGGGTAATTTGAGATATATTAAGTAGTGTTAATTTGAATAAATTTGACTTGGTCTTCTGGATTTAAGTCTTGAAAAGTTGCTTGTACTTCTTACTGCTAATCGAGGCTCTAGCCATGCCCCCGAGTGCCCGTTCTTTATTTTCGCCAGTGTTAACAGATGCCCACGTTCATCATAGCCACGGGGCATGCTGTTGTGGGTCGCCGATATTGCAACGCTTTCATGAACGGGTGATGGCAGAGATAACCCGTCGCCAAATGCTTGGGGGAACAGCGGCGGTGATGGCGCTCTTCGCAGGTTTACATGTGCCGTTTGCCGTTGGGCAGCAACCAAAGGCCCATGTTGGGCCACTGCTGTTAACCAATTTTAAGCTGTTTGATGGGAACGGAGGCCCACTGCGTGATGGCGTGTCAATCAGGGTAGAAGATGGCCGTATCGGCGCTATTCTGGACGGTAGTGGAGAGGTGGAAGGTATTGATGTCATTGATTGCGGCGGTCGTGTATTGATGCCCGGTTTGATTGATGCCCACTGGCACACCACCTTAGCGGCCATCTCCCAGATGGAAGCCATGACTGCTGATATTGGCTATGTGCATTTGGTGGCAGCCAGAGAAGCAGAGCGAACCTTAATGCGTGGTGTGACTTCAGTTAGGGATGTGGGGGGGCCATCGTTTGCATTAAAGCGTGCTATTGATGAAGGTATTGTGAATGGTCCTAGGATATTTCCCGCAGGGGCGATGATTTCTCAAACATCGGGCCACGGTGATTTTAGAATGCGCCATGACATACCTCGTGGCAGCACAACACCGCTAAGTGAAGCAGAGCGTCAGGGCGTTGCAGTAATTGCGGATGGTGAGGCTGAAGTGCTTCGACGCACGCGTGAGCAACTGATGCTAGGGGCTTCTCAGATCAAGTTGATGGCAGGCGGTGGAGTAGCCTCGCTTTATGACCCGTTAGATAGCACCCAGTTTATGGAACGAGAGCTACGCGCAGCGGTTGAGGCTGCCGATGATTGGGGCACCTATGTGATGGTGCATGTCTATACGCCCCGCGGCATACAGCGCGCTCTGCGGGCTGGTGTTAAGTCGATTGAGCATGGCCAATTAGCCGATGAAGAATCGGTAAGAATGATGGCTGGAGAGGGGGCGTGGTGGAGCCTTCAGCCTTTCCTGCAAGATGAAGATGCCAACGTTTATCCTGATGCCGCGCGCCGAGAGTCTCAGCGCCAAGTGGCTGAAGGCACCGTTCGCGCTTATGAAATGGCACAGCGGTTTAATGTGAAAACTGCCTGGGGGACAGACATTCTCTTTAGCCCTAAAAACACTCCGAATCAACTGCGGCATTTGGCAAAATTAACGCGCTTTTATGATCCGCTAACAGTGTTGGCAATGGCAACGGGGCATAACGGTGATTTGTTGTCACTTTCAGGTCCTCGCAATCCCTATCCTGGTGTACTTGGGCGAATTGAGCCGGGTGCTCTAGCCGATCTATTAGTCGTAGATGGCGATCCAAGTCGCGATCTAGATTTTCTAAACGATCCAGAGAGCAATCTGCGAATGATTATGAAAGGTGGGCGAATTTATAAAGAGCAGCTATAAAAAACGCTGAATATAATTTTAAAAGTTTTCTGTTAAAGCGATATTTTATTACTTGGTGATAAGTGCCTGAATAACATTAAGCGGGCACTGATCATAGGTAACCACGGGCTCGATAGTATCTACATTCTTGCAGCGTATGCATAAGCACTTGGCTACTCGGATGTTGTGGGAGGGAGCTTTAGCTCTGGTTCGACACTTCGACGATGATTCAACTGATTTGCATGGCTTAGCAAGGGCGGCTACACCGCCCTTGCCCACTGGAAACGGCCTTCTTGGTTTTAACGCTTGCGCATCAAGCCAGGTAACAGTAGCAGGCCAGCGAATAGCCATGCAGGCCAACTACCTGTGCGGGTAAACGGAGTTGCCCCTTCCATGGCGTAAAATTCGCCAATAAGGTAGGTAGTTTCAAATTGCGCTGCGCTATCTACCAGCTCGCCACGGGGATTAATAATCGCGGTAATGCCGTTGCTAGTAGCGCGCACGACATAGCGACCATTCTCTAGCGCGCGCAGGCGGGCCATTTGTAAGTGTTGGTGTGGGCCAATGGAAGCGCCAAACCAAGTGTCATTAGATACCGTTACAATCACGTCGCTGTCTGCTGCACGGCGTGCCACCAATTGTGGGTAGATAATTTCATAGCAAATAGCGTTGCCAATGGTCACGCCGGCGGCCTGCATGGGTGTTTGTTCGGAGGCGCCTTTAGAAAAACTCGACATTGGTAGATCAAAGAAGTCGATAGCACCCCGTAACACACTTTCAAGCGGCAAGTATTCGCCAAACGGCACGAGGTGCTCTTTTTGGTAATTGCCCTCTACGTTGCCAACACCAATCACGCTATTGAAATAACGGTTGTCCTCGTCGAGTTGGACAATGCCGGTTAATAGCGCGGTGCTTGGCGGTAAGTTGGCTTGTACGCGCTCTAACACCGGGCGAGCTTGATTATCGATCATTGGCAGGGCGGTCTCGGGCCACAGGATGAGATCGGCATCATCCGCGACACGGCGGGTTAAATCGCTATAGGTATTTGCCGCTACGCGCTGGCCTTCGGGGGTCCACTTTAATAGCTGGGGCAGATTGCCCTGGAGTAGCGCAACGCGCGTGGGCTCGCTTGCTGGTGTCGTCCAGAGTGTGGGCAGTGCCAACGGAACGAGCCAAATAGCGGCTAATGGCAGCGCTGCCCACCATTGGCGTCGCAGCAGTTCAGCGCCTAAGGTGCCCGTGAGCACTACCAGTAAGGAAAGCAAATAAACGCCGCCTACGGGTGCCCAGTTGGCCAGCGGTGAATCTACATAGCTGGAGCCAACCAGTAGCCACGGAAAGCCGGTAAACAGATAAGTGCGCAGTACTTCCCCCAGTACCCATGCCCCTGCAAAGCTAGCCAATGCCCAGCGCGGGCTGCAAAAACGTCGATAAAGCCAAAACGTGCCTGCAAAAAAGAGTGCTAATACGGATACAAACAGAGCGGTCAGAAATACCGCCAGGGGAACGCCGGTATAGCCGTAGTCGTGAATGGATACATATACCCAAGAAGTGCCGCTGGCGAAGAGCGCTACGCCGTATAGCCAGCCTTTTAGTGCTGCTTGAGCAGGACTTAATGTATGCAGGCCAACATAAAGCAGGCCGATGGCGATGGGCCCTAGCCACCATAATTCAAACGGTGAAGCGGTAAGCGTCGTGAAACCACCGGCCACGAGGGCAGCCAGCAGTTGAAGTGCAAAGGTGGGCGTCAACCCCATGGTGATATCCTATCGGCAGGTTGAGGTGGGCGGTTGACTAGCCGTCGCTGTCGTCGCCGTCGGTAGCATTTTCACCGGCGTCGTCGCGATAAGCTTCCAGCAACCGAATGCGTCGATTATCGGCATTAAGGATGACGAACCGCCAGCCGCCCAGGCTAGTATGTTCGCCACGGCCTGGTAAGTGGCCAAATTGTTGCATCACAAGGCCGCCCACGGTATCGAATTCGTCATCAGAAAATTCGCTGCCAAAGCGTTCGTTGAAGTCTTCAATCGGTGTGAGAGCACGAATGGCGAAGTGGCCATTGTCCAGCGTGCGGATATCATCCTCTTCATCGGTATCATGCTCATCTTCGATATCCCCAACGATCTGCTCCAGAATATCTTCGATAGTAATAATACCCGCCGTGCCGCCGTACTCATCCACCACAATGGCCATGTGATTGTGGGTATCACGGAATTCTTTCAGCAAACTGTTTAAGCGTTTGGACTCGGGAATAAACATTGCCGGGCGTAGCACGTCTTCCAGCTTGAAGGCATCACGGCTTTCTTGCGTTTGAGAGAGCAGGGGGAGCAAATCTTTAACTAGTAAGATGCCTTTTACATCGTCAAGATTCTCGCCAATGACCGGATAGCGGGAGTGCCCTGTTTCTTGAATTAATGGCAAATAGCCATCGCTGGTTTGATCAAGGGTAATGGCCGACACTTGAGAGCGTGGAATCAATATTTCACGCACTTGCTGATCGCTGATTTCAAGAGCGCCTTCAATAATCATAATAGCGTCTTGATCTAGTTTCAGTTTCCCTGCGGTGTGGCGTAAAAACGTCATTAGCTCATCGCGCGAGCTAGGTTCGTCATTGTCTCCGGAAAGGGCGCCAAAGAGTTTCTCGAGCCAGGATTTTTGATTTGAGTTGCTCGATCGGTCTTCGCTCATTGCGTCTAATCTCTCTATTACGTGCAAATAGTGACTTGCAAATAGTTGTGTGCAAACAGTACGTCAAAGCACTACTAAAAAACAGCTATGAAACCTCTGATTAACTACGCTTGGCCATACTGCGTTAAAAATCGCCTCGAACGTGAGTCCGATTCTTTTTTCGTTAATTTTTGCCTTGTCTGGCCTGCGCTCATCACATTAATCAGAGGCTCCCTATGTGAAGATGGCTACAGGTAAACAGTCTGTCGTTTTATCACTGAGTCGGGGGATACACCACCCTAAAAGTAATTATCGATCAGGTTAACAGCTTACTCGTGATACGGGTCAGGAATATCGAGAGTGGCAAGCAGCTCGCGCTCTAACTGCTCCATCTCTTCCGCTTCCTGCTCTTCAATGTGGTCATAGCCCATTAAGTGCAGCGTGCCGTGCACAACCATGTGCGCGTAATGATGCTCAAGAGGCTTCTGCTGTTCACGGGCCTCATGGGCAACGACGGCATGGCAAATAATCAGGTCGCCAAGTAATGGCAAACAGACGCCGGGAGGATTCTCAAAAGGAAACGAGAGCACGTTGGTTGATTTATCATTACCACGATAATCTCGATTGAGTGCTTGGCTTTCTGCTTCATCCACAAAGCGAATCGTCAGCTCTAAGCGCTCATCATCGGGGTGGCGTGAGAAGACACAGCCCACCCAGTGGGTGAGCTGCTCAAGGGTGGGAAGCAACGGCTCATCGATGGCCGCCTGGCGGTCAATCACGATGTTACTCATCGAGGTGCCTCTCCTGCGCGCTCAAGTGCTTGCATGCGGGCTTCACGCTCCTGTTGGCGAGCTTCACGACGAGCGCGTTCTTGCACTTCCTGCTGCGACTCAAACTCGTCATAGGCTTCGATGATTCGCTGAACCAGCGGGTGACGCACAACGTCTTTCGCAGCAAAGTGGGTCACGCCGATACCGGGGGTTTCCTTCAGAACATCCAGCACCTGTGAAAGACCAGAGCGCTGTCCGCGAGGAAGGTCTACCTGGGTAATGTCGCCGGTAATCACTGCTGTTGAGCCAAAGCCAATCCGTGTCAGGAACATCTTCATCTGTTCCGGCGTGGTGTTCTGGCTTTCGTCCAGGATGATGTAGGAGTTATTCAGCGTACGCCCACGCATATAAGCCAGCGGGGCAATTTCGATCACTTGGCGCTCAATGAGCTTAGCGACCTGTTCAAAGCCGATCATCTCGTACAGTGCATCGTAGAGCGGGCGGAGATAAGGGTCGATTTTCTGGGCAAGGTCGCCAGGAAGAAAGCCAAGCTTTTCGCCTGCTTCTACCGCTGGACGAACTAACAGAATGCGTCGCACTTCCTGCTGATTTAGTGCTTCTACCGCCGCGGCAACCGCCAAGTACGTTTTTCCCGTACCGGCAGGCCCAATACCGAAATTGATATCGTGCTCGCGAATGCTTTGTACGTAGCGCTGCTGATTAAGGCCGCGGGGCTTAATCATGGTGCGCGGTGTACGCATAATCACGTCATCGCTGTTGATGTCGCTATCATCCTCTTCTTCTAGCGCTTCTAAGCCAGATTCCTGAAGGAAGAGGTGAACTGTGTCTGCTGCAAGTTCTTCTGCCGCAGTTTCACGGTAAAGGTGCTCAAGCACGTTAGCAGCGGCTTTTATCCGGTTAGCGGCGCCGGCCAGCTGAAACACGTTGCCACGGTTGCGCAACGTCACGTCCAGGCGGCTCTCAATCAGTTTTAGATGCTCGTCCTGTTGGCCGCAGAGGCTAGCGAGACGCTGCGGATCATTGGGTTCAAGGCTTAGGGTGATAATGCGATTGGCCTGAGGTGATGGCTGGCTCAAGAGTAAGAAACCCATTAGTTGATGTATGTGAGACTCAGCTTACTGCCCCGGCGATGCCGGGGCAATTACCTAGGATAAGTGAGCAGTTAATAACGCTCTGGAGAGGCGAGATCGCCGCGCAACGAGTTGGGCAGCGCTTCGGTAATCTCCACGTCTACAAAGTAGCCGATCAGTTCTGTTGGGTTGGCTGCCCGGAAGTTAACCACGCGGTTATTTTCGGTTCGCCCAGAGAGTTGGCCCGGGTCTCGCGGTGAGAAACCGGATACCAGAACGCGCTGGGTAGTGCCTACCATGCGTCGGCTGATCTGCGCTGCCTGCTGCAGAATTCGCTCCTGCAAAATGGCGAGACGCTGTTTTTTGACACTTTCCGGCGTTTCGTCCGGCAGGCCGGAGGCGGGTGTGCCTGGGCGTGCCGAGTAAACAAAGCTGAACGAGTGATCAAAGCCGATGCGATGAATCAGGTCCATCGTTGCTTCGAAATCCTCTTCGGTTTCGCCAGGGAAGCCGATGATAAAGTCAGAAGAGAAGCTAATATCCGGACGGTTGGCGCGGATCCGCTCCATCTTCTCGATGTACTCTTCAGCGGTGTGGCCGCGCTTCATCGCACTTAAAATACGGTCAGAACCTGACTGTACCGGTAAATGTAGGTGGCTCACCAGTTCCGGGATGTCGGCAAACGCATCTACCAGGCTATCCGTAAATTCCACCGGGTGAGAGGTCGTAAAACGCACGCGATCAATGCCATCCACTGCAGCAACGCAGGCGATTAGTTCGGCAAGGTCGATCTCATCGCCTTCGTCATTTTCACCGCGATAAGCGTTCACGTTCTGGCCAAGCAGGTTAATTTCTCGCACCCCTTGATCGGCTAAGTGAATAACTTCATCAATAACTGATTCAAAGGGGCGGGAGACTTCTTCACCGCGGGTATAAGGCACGACGCAGAATGTGCAGTATTTCGAGCAGCCTTCCATGACAGAAACAAACGCGGTTGCGCCATCAGATTTTGGCTGGGGCAGGTGATCGAACTTTTCGATTTCTGGAAAAGTGACATCGACCGCGGCAATCTGATTGTTATTACGCGCGTCCAGCATTTTTGGCACGCGGTGAAGCGTTTGTGGGCCAAAAATCATATCGACAAAAGGCGCGCGCTTACGCAGCGCTTCACCTTCTTGGCTTGCCACACAGCCACCAACACCAATCACGAGGTCTGGATTGGCGTCTTTTAGCTTTTTCCAGCGACCCAATTGATGAAACACCTTGTCCTGCGCTTTTTCGCGAATAGAGCAGGTGTTCAACAAGATAACGTCAGCTTCTTTTTCGTTATCGGTCAATTCCAGCTGGTGAGATTCGCCGAGCAGATCTGCCATCCGCGAGGAGTCGTACTCGTTCATTTGGCAGCCGTGCGTTTTGATAAAGAGCTTCTTCGCCATCGGTACCTGTCATCTATGAGTCGTCGGGGGACGAGGGATGAATGAAAACATGAATGCAATCGTAATGGGCAGTGTAACGTACAGCCATTGAATGGCGGCATTATACGGACACAAGAAACCCGGGGCTAGCCGTTAACCTATAATCGATACTTGACCCGAGCGTTTCTATCAGTATACTACGCACCGTGTTTGAGCAGTTCCTCGATAGCTCAGTTGGTAGAGCAAATGACTGTTAATCATTGGGTCGCAGGTTCGAGTCCTGCTCGAGGAGCCAACATACTGAAGCCTAAAGCAGGTTTTATAGCGCTTTCAGTGGTGGCTTCGCTCTAAACACAGCAGCAAAATGTAATGTTCCTCGATAGCTCAGTTGGTAGAGCAAATGACTGTTAATCATTGGGTCGCAGGTTCGAGTCCTGCTCGAGGAGCCAAATTGCTGTTCTGCTTTAATTACCGCCTACGGTAAACGTTCCCCGATAGCTCAGTTGGTAGAGCAAATGACTGTTAATCATTGGGTCGCAGGTTCGAGTCCTGCTCGGGGAGCCAACGGCCATTCTTGAGACTTCCTGAGAAAGCCAAAAATCATGTGTAACACTCTGAATGACATGATTTTTCACTCCTAGTTGTTCCTTGTTATTCCTTCCAAAACCAGATGCTAAGTGGTATACAGAACGGTATATGCCTCTGTTCGAAGATGCTCAGTATACCATCATGACGCTTACTATCCGGCAAATAAACGCAACTAAACCCAGTACGAAAATTGTCAGCCTTTCTGATGGCCAGGGACTAGAGCTTAGGATCTCGCCTAATGGAAGCCGTGGTTGGCGTTTGCGCTACACACGCCCCAACGGCAAACGCAACATGACCAGCCTTGGCAGTTATCCAGAAGTGAGCCTTGCAGAAGCGCGCGAGAAGCGAACGGAGATAAGGCGGCAGTTAGCTCAGGGTATTGACCCCGTTGAGCAAAAACAGAGTGATAAACGTCAGCAGAAGCGCGCCGCGCAGAACACCTTCAAAGCACTGGCGATAGAGTGGCACGCTTCTATGGTGCCGCGCTGGAAAGAGACTTCTAAGCGCGCCAAAGATAGTATGCGCGTGTTGGAGATCTACGTATTCCCCAAAGTGGGCAATCGTGCCATTGAAAGTATTCTGCCTCTGGAGTGGCTGGAAATACTGCGTGGGCTAGAGGATGCAGAAAAGTTCGAACAGAGACGCCGCCTACATGCTTTTTGCCGTGACATTTACCGCTTCGCTATCATAACGGGAAGGGTTAGCTATAATCCCCTTGCCGACCTAAATACAGCGCTTAAGCCCTATAAGAAGGGCAGCTTTCATCACGTCTCTCAACAAGAGTTACCGGCGCTTGTGCGTGATATTGAAGCGTATGATAAAAGCCCCATGGTGCGCATTGGCTTAAAGCTGTTGTTACTGACCGCTGTGCGCCCTGGTGAACTGCGCTTGGCTGAGTGGACAGAGTTCGACCTACAAGCAGCTATATGGAAGATTCCCGCCGAGCGCATGAAGATGGGCAGGGTGCACCAAGTACCTCTACCTACTCAGGCAGTTGAAGAGTTGCGTTACCTGCATAAGCTAACCGGCCCATTCAAACTACTGTTCCCTGGTCGTAATAACCCCCGTAAGCCGCTATCCGATGCGGCCTTTAACATGGCCCTAAAACGTATGGGCTATGAGGGGCGGCACGTACCCCATGGCACCCGCCATGTAGTGGCCACTGACCTTAAAGAGATGGGCTACCCTAGAGAATGGATAGAGGCTCAGCTATCACACAAGCTGCCGGGGATCGAGGGCATTTATACTCGCGCTGAACACATGGCACCGGATCAGCGGCCTGCCATGATGCAGTTTTGGGGGGATTATCTTTTTAGCAAGAGGCGGAGCGGTGGTTTAGCGTCATGAGAGAGGGCTACGGGGGAGTCCATCAATTTCACTAAGTGCCTCTGCATCACGATTATAGCTTGCTACGGCCTTTGCTACTTATTCGGTGCAGTCGCGGCCGTTACTGTCTGGGTGGTAATCAAATAAGCTGGCACAAGCGGTAGAGAACACGGCTCGTAGGTATAAGTCACTTACGCTCTCATAAGATTCTAGAAGTGAGAGGCTAGGGGCGTAGGCTTGCACAAATGTACTTCAAAATAGCTACGCTCTCATAAGTTTCTAGAAGTGAGAAGCTAGGGGCGTAGGTTTGCACAAATGTACGTCAAAATAGCTACACTCTCATAAGTTTCTAGAAGTGAGAAGCTAGAGGCGTAGGTTTGCACAAATGTACGTCAAAATAGCTACACTCTCATAAGTTTCTAGAAGTGAGAAGCTAGAGGCGTAGGTTTGCACAAATGCACGTCAAAATAGCTACGCTCTCATAAGTTTCTAGAAGTGAGAAGCTAGGGGTGTAGGTTTGCACAAATGCACGTCAAAATAGCTACGCTCTCATAAATTTCTAGAAGTGAGAAGCTAGGGGCGTAGGTTTGCACAAATGTACGTCAAAACAGCTACGCTCTCATAAGTTTCTAGAAGTGAGAAGCTAGGGGCGTAGGTTTGCACAAATGCACGTCAAAATAGCTACGCTCTCATAAGTTTCTAGAAGTGAGAAGCTAGAGGGTAGGTTTGCATAAAATGCACGCCAAGATAGAAACAGCCTCATAGGCTTATAGCAGTGAGAGCCTATCTTTTCCGCTTGTGAATAATGAATAGATCATTATTAGAATGTAAAGGGGGGGTGGTAGGTTTATGATTTTTATATAGAAATATCACAACGTATTTTTAGGCGCATTTGCCAGTTCTCTAGATTGCAATCAAGGAGTTGACTCTCAAAAAAATATAAATATGATATACAAATAGTTGGTGTGAAAAAAATACAGAATTTGAGAGGCAATGGGGATGGAGTTAAATTTAGATGAAGCTGTGAATTATCACTACGATGAATTTCCACCTCAAAAAGTAGATTATGGCAAATTCGTAGACAAGCTTATAAAGGCTACAGATGCAATTGCACGCTATGATCAAATGCTAAAAAATATGCACAATAGCGAAATATTGCTTGCACCATTAAGGAATCAAGAAGCAGTTATTTCCTCTAGAATGGAGGGAACTGTTAGTACTATGGATGAAATATTGCAATATGAAGCTGATCATGAAAATGAGACGGCTAGTACACTTAGTGTAAGGTCTGAAGTTATTGAAACAATACTTTATCAAAGGGCGTTGAAGGCCGCTCAAAAAGCTCTAAATGATGGGTATCCAATTTCTCAGTCGCTGCTTAAAGGGATACACCAACGTCTTTTATCATTTGGCAGAGGGGCATCAAAGTCACCAGGGGAGTTTAAGGTTGAGCAAAATTATTTAGCTGATAGAAATAAAAAGAAAATACTTTTCATTCCCGTTAGCCCGGAGCGGCTGCAGGATGGTTTAGATGTATTGTTCAAGTATATCAATGAAGACCCTAGTCCCACCCTCGTTAAAGCAGCGTTGGCGCATATAGAGTTTGAGGCATTACATCCGTTTAAGGATGGTAATGGAAGAATTGGGAGGATGTTGATAACTTTGATGTTATGGAAGTATGGAACTATTTCAGCACCTCATTTTTACATTAGTGGATACTTTGAGGAAAATAAGGATGAGTACATTGATACGATGAGGAGAGTATCAGAGACAGGGGATTGGGATGAATGGTGTTCTTTTTTTCTAGAGGCGGTAGAGCAACAGGCAATACGGAATTTAACTATTGCTGAAAATATAAGGTTGTTATATGAAGAAATGAAAATATTATTTGCTGAGTTATTGTCTTCAAAATGGAGTGTTACTGCATTAGATTTTGTTTTCACTAACCCTGTTTTTCGTAATAATAAATTTACTTCACAAAGTGGTATTCCTGCAGCTACTGCTGCAAGATTTACTAGAATTATGTTAGATAATGACATAATACGTACAGTTGAGGAGGCATCAGGACGACGGCCAGCAATGTATTCCTTTGAACCTTTGATGAAACTAGTCCGTGTTTAATAGACATGTGTTTTAGTAATAGATAATGATGATTTAGTCGTAGTTTATGTTTAGTTGAAAGCCGCTGCTCCCGCAGCGGCTTTTTGCGTTTGCAAGCCCTAATTTTTTGCCTCGGTGTAAATAGGGCTACTTACACCGAGCGCTGATGGAAAGGTTTTGGCATGGGCGTCAAGCTTAGTCCGGCTATTGGAGCATTTGCTCGGACTGAAAAACGAGGACATAAACCCATGACTGACACCACACACCAACCCACCTTCAAAACGGTGACCAAGATCCCGCTAGGCAATCGCCTGTTGCGCCGTAAAGACGTGGAGCAGAAAACCGGAAAGAGCCGTTCAGCCATTTATGACGGTATTCGCCAGGGCACCTTTCCCGCCCCGGTGCCCATCGGCGGTAAGAGCGTGGCGTGGCTTGAAGAGGAGGTGGATAGCTGGATTGCCCACTGCCTGGAGGAGCGCAAGCGCCATCGCCTGGAAAACTGCCCTACACCGCTACGCATGACTACCCAACCGCAGGAGCAACGCGCATGAACCAGTTTGAAGTCACCATTAACGGCACCACGCTGAAACTGACTGCTGAGGATGTGGCGGCCATGTCTACCGCCATGATGGACGCAATGCGTACCCCCAGCGAGAAAACCTTTCGTAGGGGCTCTACAGGAAACATATTCGCCAAGTTGGTGAATAACCAGAGTGGAAGTGCCCAACGTTTCAGCAAGCAATCCTCTATGGGCATCGTCGAAACCGACTGCTAACCCCCTAAACCCTTTCCGCAAGCGGTAACGCTGCTGGGCTAATGCTCAGCGGGTAGGGGGAAGTTTTGCCCAAAAAACGAAAAAGGCTCCAAAGCTGGGGGAGCGATGGAGCCAAAGCGAAGCAATATGAAAGGGATCACATGAAGCGTATCAAATTAAGCGTCATTTGCTGCCTCAAAAGCTTGCGAGGAACACTCGGGAATGCTTATCATGTCTGTGCCGTAGCAAAATCTACGGTCGGGCGTAGGAACCCGAGTTCAAATAGGCGCTACAGCGCCCCTACCATTGCAGGCGCTTTTTTTCCGCCTGTAGTGTGTCGTTATGGCGGCTGTACGTGGGCACGTTTCGGCGTGGCCGGTTTCCTATTTGACCGGTTTCCTACCCCGCGTACGGTCGCCACCCAATCCCGTAGGAAGGATCGTGGTGACTCCAAGGAACAAATAGGAGTCTTACCCATGGCCAATCACAGCCAAGGTGCGTCTACGCACACCCAAATTTCCCCCTCGCATATTGCTACTGCGCTAATCGGTGCAAAACTGATTGCCTACCGTGTTAACCGTAAGCCTGAACAGCTTCACCAGTTGTTGGGCATGGCACGCATGGCCACCGCGCTAAAACTCCTCTCTTACCAAGAATATGACCAACTCCTGATCGAGCTAGAACGCCTATGCGTTGAGGGGGTGGGTAATGCTTAATTCATCCACCACCCCACGCCTTGAAGATGCGCTTTGCCTGACTGAGGCCGAATGCCTGCTGATTGACCCTCGTGCCAAAGCAGAAGATCTATTCGACCAGTGCGAAACCCGCCTGGAAGCGGCCAGCAATCTGATGATGACGTTAAGCATGCTCGACGCGCCGGGCGCTTGCGCCGATGCACGTGATCTAGCTCACGTCGCGCTATCTTCCCGCTTGTTGTTAGCCGATTCACTCGATTTGCTCATGGCTGCCCGCCGAGTAGCCAAAGGCCAAGCAACGCCTGCCAGGAAAGGGGGCGCACATGGCTAAGACGACCGTTCAAAAAATCCAGCAAGTGGCGGCAGTCGCGCTGAACAGCGCCGAAACTCTGCTGGCTGAGTGGCTGCCTGATGGGCAGCGCCAGGGCCGCGAGTGGGTCGCCCGCAATACAGCCCGCGCCGATGCCTGCCCTGGCTCGTTTGGCGTGTCGCTGGTGTCTGGCAAGTGGAACGACTTTGCTGACCAAGATGCCCACGGCGGGGATCTGGTTTCCTTGCTGAGCTACCTGCGTGGCTGCCGACAGCTTGAAGCCGCCATGTTGATTGATGAGCAGCTTGGGCTAGGCATCTTCCAACGTTCAGGCGCGTCTAACGCGCCGCTACCCAAACCCTGTGAGGTACCCACCAAAAGCCAGCTTAGCCAGCAAGCAGAAGCCGAGCGCCTAGCGACTCAAGAGCGCACCGCCCAGGCCGCACAGCGGCTTTGGCACTCGGCAGGCCCCGCTAACCCAGCGCACCCTTATTTAGTGGAAAAGGGGATCAAGCCGTACCACCTTCGCCAATCTGCCCAGGGGCAACTGTTGGTACCGCTTTATGCAGAAGGGCAGCTGGTCAACCTGCAATGCATCGACCAACACGGCCACAAGCGCTTTTTGAAAGGTGGTCGGGTACGGGGCGCGTATGCGCCCCTTGGCAAGGTGCAGGCAGGCCGCCAGCTTTTTATCTGTGAGGGATGGGCCACTGGCGCAACCCTTCACGCCCACACCCGCGAACCCGTGGCCTGCGCCATGAACGCGGGCAACCTCGCCGCCGTGGCCGAAACCTTACGCGAACGATACGACGCCCTGGACCTAGTGATAGCCGGGGATGACGACCGCTTAACCCCCGGCAACCCAGGCCGCACCGCCGCCAATGCAGCAGCGCTGGCCGTGGGTGCCCTGGTGCTGTTTCCCGTATGGCCACAAGACGCCCCCACCACACTCAGCGACTTTAACGACTTAGCTCGCTGGTATCGCCAGCAAAGGAACGCCACATGAGCGAGCAAATCACACGCGAACAGCAAGCCCACCTCTCCCTGGTGGGCAAGCCCACGGCGCCCAAGATCGATACCTTAGAGCGCCCCAGCTATGCGGTGTACGAAGGCCCCACCATGGTGGAAGGCAAGCAGTACCGGGCGGGCACGTGGTACCACGGGATCAAGCACACCAACAGCGACGAGGCAGGCCAGCCGTTCGACCTCTGGCTATGCGCGCCGCTGTACGTCAAAGCGGAAACGATCAACAGCGACGATGGCAGCGTTGGCCGCCTGCTGCGCTTCAAGCATCGCGGCCATGCCATTGAGTACGTCATGCCCATGGAAGCCTTGGCAGGCAAAGGGGAGGAGGTGCTGAAAGCCCTGCTACGCCAAGGGCTAGAGGTGGACTACCACCAGCGCCGCTATGTGCCTGCTTACATTGCTAGCCACCACGGCTTAACACGCATTTTGGCCACCACCACCAAGCCAGGGTGGCACGAGCGCAGCGGAGCTTTTGTGCTGCCTAGCCGGGTTTTAGGCGGTGAAGATGTGCGCTATCAGGACAGCGGCAAAGGCGCACTGCTGTTCTCAGAGCGGGGCACCTTGGAAGGCTGGAAAAGCGAGCTGGCTTACTACTGCCAGGGCAACCCGGTACTGATCCTATCCGTTTGCTGCGCACTTGCTGGCCCGTTGCTTTCAAAAGTAGGCGTCAATGGTGGCGGCGTGCATCTGGTGGGCGACTCCTCAAGTGGTAAATCACTCGCCCAGGCACTCGCCGCCACGGTATGGGGCGACCCCAGCCGCTTTGCCGCCTCTTGGGATATGTCGCGAGGCGGTATCGAGATTGAGGCATCGTCACGCAATGACACGGTGTTGATTCTGGACGAGATCAAACGCGCCGACCCCAAGCGGGTACAAGAAATGGCCTACGCCATCGCTAACGGCACGGGTAAGGGCACCATGACCCGTGAGCGGGAAGGGCGGCCCAAACTCTATTGGCGTGTTTTGGCGCTTTCCAGTGGTGAACGCTCGCTGTCTGAACATGCGGCCATTTCTGGCAATGCTGCCCATGCCGGGGCAGAACTACGCATGGTGGACGTCAACGCGGGTACGCGTACCTACCGTGCCTTTGACGATGTACACGGCATGAGCGGAGCCACCTTCCACAGAAAGCTGACCACGGCCACAGCGCACCACTTTGGCATGATTGGCCCAACCTTTGTGGCGCATTTACTCAAAGAAACCGACCCCGATTACTTTTATCGGCGGTTCGCTGAGGTACGCGACGGATTCAACTCTGATGGCCCCCAGGCGGGCAGGGTGGCGGATCGCTTCGCCATCATTGGACTAGCAGGAGAGCTGGCGACCACCTACGGGATTTTGCCGTGGGAAGAAGGGACCGCAGCTAATGCAAGCCGTCAGCTATTCCGCGAGTGGGTCGCCAGGGTAGGTGACGGGAACGCGGAAGATCGGCAAATACTTAGCGCGCTATCGGACTTCATCGCTATGCACGGTGATAGCCGCTTTTCCAACATCGCAGCTGAGCTGCCTAATCCAGGCATCAAGCACCGTGCGGGTTACTACGAGATAGAGGACAGAAAACGCCTGTATCTGTTCAACCGTGCCTCGCTGACCGAGGCCGCGGCAGGTTATGGCCGTGACCGCGTGATACGCACCCTAGAAACCTACAACGTGCTCGCTAAAACCGACAGTGGCCGCCGCCAGAAAAACTACCGCCTGCCAGGAGGAGGGAGCACGCGCTTTTTCGTCATTGATCCCGACAAGCTGGACGGTGAGCGAGGGGGCGAATGATGCAGGGGCTTTTTACGCGTGAACCTAGTTTCTGTGGCAACACTGGCTACAACGGCTACGCCCAGCAACCATGCGGGTTACAGGTGTTGCCTATTAATAAGAGAGGTGGCTACAAAGGCAACACATATCTTTATATCTATATAACCCCTGATTCTGTGCGTTGCCGTTTTAAAAAAGCGGCTACAGGTTTCCAAAAAAAATATCAACTAAATCAATGGTGTTACCGCTGTTGCCACGTTGCCCGCTTTTTTGAAAACAGTCAGGGGAATTATAGGGGGGAGACTTTGTTCGTCATCCGAACATTGGTTGACCGTCTCAGCGCCGCGACCCTTCCCCCTTCCTGGCAGGCGCTTTTTTCCTTACTTCTGTTTTCCCACCAGTGGGGCCTTGGCTCCACGTCTTCACCCTGCACCCCTAACGCCCAATGGAGGGCTTTATGAACCAGCCAGCAACTACATCTCAACAGTCCGACCGTGCCAGCAGCGAGGGCCAGACCATGGAAACAGCACAACCGGAAGCACAAGCACCCGCTAAAGGGGGAAAAGTCCCTGGACGCACATTTAACTATTTTTCGCCGCCTGACATTGTTGGAATAACCTCAGAAGAAGAGTTGAGTCTGAGCCTCGAAAAGCAACAAAAAAGCTACAATACGCGACGCCGAAAATTAACAGAAACATGCAGCGAGCTTGACCGACTCAAAAAAACGCTAAGTGCCTTGGAGCAGCAGGAAAAAGAGGCAGATGGGCAGTGGAAGCTTAGTTTTGTAAAAGGGTTCGGGAAGCAGAGCAAAACTGTACGTGACAAGATCAAACAGAAAGCTCAATCAAAGCTTGAGGCAGAGCAAATCCGAGAAATGATTGCACTGCTAGAGCCACAAGCGCAGTGGCTCAAAATGCATACTTATCTGGCTCGTAAATACCTGGTGGAGGTGCGAGGGCGCTTGCTAGAACTGACGGCACACAATCGACTCATCTCTGCCTTAGATGAACTATCTCAAAACACAGATTGTATGGCTCAGCTAGCGGAGGTAGTTCCTAACCTGCTAGATCGTATCGCCACAGATACCTGTAACGATCATGGCCTGATGGCCACGTTAGGGATTGATGCCGGCATGCAGAAAGGGCAGGCATACTTTGCGGTACTGAGTAGAGACGACACGGTACAGTTGAGCCACGAAATTACTAAGCGTCAAAAGGCAGCGCTTGGAGAGCTGTTCCTAAGCCGTATACCGATCAATAAGAAAAAAATGACCATCCCGGGTACGGAGGTGCCAGAGCGCCTAGCTTTTGAAGACTATGACGATGGTGGTTACTACTCACCTATCCGCTTCCCGCGAGAGTTGAAGGAACTGGAAGCCCAAATGGGCTACGTACCCACCATGGAAGAACTGGATAGCGACGATACCGCCGCCTAGCGCTCGATCACGCCCCTTAAGCCAAAGCCCCGCCCTTGTGCGGGGCTTTCTCGTTTCAAGGCACGAGCGAGGCTTACAGCGGCACACAGGGACTATATAGGCTGGTTGCCAAGGGGGAGGCCCCCCAGGCCGCCGCACCCTACGGCGCGTTGTCCCCCACCCGCCTGCGGTGTTCGCTTGTGGGCTAATTCTTCATGCACCCTCAAAATAAGCCAAAGCCCGCTGTTGCTGGGCTGTAGGCGGGATTTGGGTGCATGGAAGTCATGCGAAATCTTGCGGAATTTTACAGCTATTGAAGAATTGCGCGGAGAAAGCTATGTCGTTAAGCACTTGTGTGGAAGATGAGTAAAATTTACATGCCGAGCAGTACCTCAGCATGACGAGTAGTTCTTAAAAAGACGGTATCGCATGGCCTAAAGTAGTAGGCAAAAAGATAGTCTTATCGTGGTGAGATAGGTGATGATGTCTGAAGAATAATTACAATTTAGAATACTTTGATATATACCAATCTGCTTTTAAATACTTTTATTGCAAGCCATCAGAAATTATAGAAATTTCTGTCCAGGGTGGGTAATCCGGCATCATCAAGCTTTTGGAACAGGCCTCAGTATCAAACTAACTGCGTAGGAGGGAATGCTATGGGAAGCTCTGGTTCAGGTCGTTTTTCAGATTATCCTGGCACTAAAACCAGAGAAGTTGATGGAGATGGAACAGGTGTAGCTGGTGGCACTAGCGGCGTAGATAAATGCCAGCAAGCATTTCAGGTGCTGCTCGAAGATGTAGGCAATAGTGATTTTTATTCGAAATTCAGTAATGTTCCGGCTATTGGCGATCAGTTGGTAATTCGCTTTGATAAGAGCCGTGTTTTTGCACTTGATGTGAATGGTGTGAAAGTTGGCGCGCTCCCCACATCATTCAATTATCTAGTTGAGTGTATGGAAGATGGGGTGAGTTATGTCGGAGTAGTGAGCTCTTCCGCAGTATCACCCGTTCCAACTGTAGCTGCTGACTTTGTGGCGAAATGATTATGGCCAACAGTGACCAGGCCCTATTAGTCGTTGGTGAATTGGTAGTGGATTATACGCTCTCCCAGAATGGTGCGATGTGTAAGCTACGCTTAGGAGGCATCTGCCACGCTGCGAGGGGGCTATGGGCTTCAAAGATTGAATACTCGGTGGCAGCTTTCTGTCCGCGATACCTGATTGATGAAGCAAAAAGCTATCTCTTTGAGTTCGGATGCAAAGAGTTCATCTGGCTTGGTGATGTGGTTGGTGCCCCTAACGTAATCCTTATCGGTGATGTGGCAGAGGTTTCGCATCAAGGTTACGAAGATTTGATGCGTGATACCAAGGTAGTGAATTTTCACAACACGCTACCGAAACTCGACACTTATCAGAAGGTCGTTGTTTTTCCTGGTAAGTTTGATATCAACACCCTAGCCAGCTTGTTTACTGAAAATACTCAGTTCTCTATTGACATTGCATACGATGTTGAGGATCTCTCATCACTCAAAGCGCTCAGAGGTCGCTTAGAAGCTATCATTATCTCAACGTCGTCTTCCCTTTTTATGAGGCTAGGGGCGGGAAATGTCGAAGAACTGTTAGATGAAGTAAACACGCTTTCGCCGAAAGTGTTTCTGCTCAAAGAAAATCGTGGCGGCAGCCGACTCTTTTATATGCGAGATGGTGGCTTCGAAGAAATACCGGCTAAGTTGAGTCAAACTGTCAATTCAGTCGGCGTTGGTGATGTCTATTCCAGTGTAATGGTGGGGCTCTCTTACAAAGGCTGGTCCGAAGCAGCGTGGCGTGGAAGCCAAGCTGCCACTGTGTACTCCCAGACTACGTTTCCCGACGATATCAAGCGCGATATACAGCGGGGATTCCTACTGTCAGTGGAGATGCTGCAAGCACTTGGTGGGACGGTGCTCCCTTGGCATGACCGGCAAACATACTCAATCTATCTTGCCGGTCCTGATTTCTCGTATGTATCAAAGCCGGAGCTCGACCATGCTATAGACAGCCTCACATATCACAATTTCAAAGTGAGACGTCCCATTTTGGAAAATGGAGAGTTAAAGCGACCTGCAAGTGAGGCTGATCTGCAGCGAACATATCAGCTGGACTACAAGCTATTGAAGGAATGCGATGCGGTCTTCTCGATTCCTCTAGACCGTGATCCTGGCACGCTTGTTGAGCTTGGGATGGCCATTGAGATGGGAAAACCGGTTATCACCTATGACCCTCGGCGCGAAAATGAAAACACTATGGTGATCTCTGGAAGTTCAGTTTACTCCACGGATCTTGACGCGTGTCTCAACGGCACTTTCGAGGTTATTGCAGCACTTAGGGCTAAATCGCTATGAGACAGGCACTTTTACTAGCCTCAGGTGGGTTGGATTCAACAACTGTTGCATACCAGCTTGTTTCTGCAGATGTAGATGTCACACCAATTTTTTTCGATTATGGACAGCATTGTGTAGACGTTGAATGGAGTCGGGTGAACGAAGTTCTGCCCTCTAGCATGCGGCCACCTGAGCGCTTTGACATATCGAGCATCTTCCGGGGGTCGTCGTCGCGACTGATTCGTGAAGCAGATCTTTGGACTGAAGAAGTCAAAGATGACGACTTGTACATTCCCTACAGAACAATGATATTCTTCGCCGCCGCCGCGGCTCGCGCGCAAACCGTTGGAATATTGGATGTTTATACAGGTTTTATAAATAGTAATCATGCTAAAGAAATTGACTGTACTGCTGAGTTTATGGATAGCCTCGACGGACTTACTTCAAGCATCGGCCCCGTTCGTTTTCATTCACCGTTTCGGTATTGGTCAAAGGCTGAAGTAGCCAGTACTGCTGCTGAACTTGGTGTACCTATTGGACGCACATATTCATGCCAAGCAGCCGCAAATTTTCCTTGCGGTGCCTGTCCAAATTGTGTGGAGCGCCTGAACGCATTGAAAGAGGCAAAATTAGTATGACCAGCCCCGCCATTGAGATGCTGCTCATAGCACGACGCATCGCAAATTATGCGAAAGATGAAGGCGTGCTCTTGGGTGAGAGAAAAGCGCGTCTTACCTGTGATCACCTTGGGGCCGTTCTGGCGGATTCAGTCCTTCAAGCTGGGCTCAATTACACGACAGTCGTGCGCCCGCGGGTCTTAGACATTCTGCGTACTCATCCAGAGTGCCTTACTATTTCCTCACTGATCTCAGTTATTCAGAATGGAGGTTCGGGAGCATTTTTGAATTGGCGCCATCATGAGAAAATAAGCCGTTTCGAGGCTTTGGTAATTTTCCTCCATGGCTGGGGTATTGAAAATGCAGAAGATTTGCGTGCAGAATTGGGGACAGATGAATTTTGTTGTGCAATTCAAACCGTAAACGGCATTGGACCTAAGACAGTAGATTACATGGCTTGTCTAGTTGGTCTCGACACTATCGCAGTTGATCGTCACGTTCGCGCATTCGCGAAAGCGGTTAGTGTCGATAATGATGACTACCAATACCTTCGTGAGACCTTTTGCTACGCTGCTGACCTCCTCTCACTACCCCGTCGAGAGTTTGACGCCTGGCTCTGGCGTCGAGCTGTAGCTCCAGCTCAAGATCAAGCGCAGTTGGCCCTCGCAGTATAAGCAAATTTATTCACTGCTAGCTGTAGAAACTGATGGAGATATATGTCTGCTCCTCTTGGCGTAACCATTCTTAGAAAAGAGATGCGTCAAATCCAGATATATGTCTAAGATTACGGCCTCTCCAAAACTGAAATGGTATACAGGGAGGTATATTCTATTTTTCAATGACTAAGTGTTTTCTTTTAAATTAATTGCTTGGGGCTTTTGTTAAGCTCCTGCTCGGGGAGCCATTCTGTTTTTTCTTGCCTTTCAGTCCCACCTTTCTAGTAAGCAATCTCTACGTAGTTGCTAGCCTAAAACGACCATTTCGCATCCCTACAACCTGTTTATAATAACACTCAATGCCCTTGCTCAATGTTCTAAGGCATCCTGGGTGATTTTTTGTGCCTACCGGTTAGGGGGGTATAAACTGTTTTGGCTACTCATTTTTTGGAAGGTGTCCGTGGGAAAAGCTGCCAGCCTGAATGCATTGCAGGTGTTCAAGTGCCTAAGTGATGAGACGCGGTTAATGCTGGTGCTCTTGATCGCCCAAGAGCAATCGCTGTGCGTGTGTGAAATGACCTATGCGCTAGAGGAGTCGCAGCCTAAAGTGTCGCGTCATTTGGCCCAGTTGCGTCAGTGTGGCTTGCTATTCGATCAGCGAGAGGGGCAGTGGGTTTATTATCGTTTGTCGCCTCAACTACCTGGATGGGCGCAAGATATTATTCATGCAGGCGCTGAAGGCAGTGCGGTGCGGTTGAATACGCTTATTCAGCGATTAGTTAAGATGGGTGATCGGCCGACGCGGCGGGCAGCGCTATGCTGACTTGTCAATGCTCTCTCTTTGTGTAGGGCTTTGCGAAATAACGCCGTGCCTCTCAAGTACGCTTTCCAGCCAGAGTAAAAAAACGCGCACTTTGGGGGATAAGTTGCGTCGTTTGGTGAATAGAAAGGAGAGTGGGATTGATGGTGGCGGTGTGTCAGGCAGTATCTCCTTGAGTTCACCTCTTTCAAGAAGATGACGTACATCATAGGCGGGCACCTGAATTAAGCCCAGCCCAGATAAAGCCGCCGCGACATAGGCTTCGGCTCCGTCGACGGTAATGGCGCTGCGCATTTTGATTTCTATCAAGTGCTCGCCCTGCTGGAATTCCAGCGTCGCGTTTGAGGCTGGAAGCTGGGGAGAGTAGTTGATCAGTAAATGAGAGCTCAGGTCATCAAGCTTCTTTGGTAGCCCGTGGCGAGCCAAATAAGCGGGGCTGGCACAGGTCACGAAATCCACTTCGCCAAGAGGGCGGCAAACAAGGTCTGAGTCCAGAAGTACCCCGAGCCGCAGCACGCAGTCGACGCCATCAGCGACCAGGTCTACTTTCCTATCGCTTGCACTTATGTCAATCGTCAGGTGAGGGTGCTGGGCTATAAAGTCTGATAATGCAGGGAGGACGAGCCTGCGAGCGATGCGACTAGGAATGTCGACGCGAAGTCGACCGCTTAGACATAGATTGCCTGGCAGGAACATCTGCTCGGAGGTAGTTACTGCATCGACGATATTCTGTGCCGTTTCAAGAAACCGCCTACCATCCTGGGTTGGAACGACCTTACGAGTGCTGCGGAACAAAAGCTGCGTTTGCAGCCGGTCTTCCAATGCTTGGATTTCCGTTGAGACAGTAGAGCGCGGTATAGCCAGTGTCTCAGCTGCCCGCGTGAAATTTCCACTCTCCATCACTTGGATGAAGATTTGCATTTGCCTGATGCGATCCATTGCTATTGTTCGTATATTCCGACAGGTCTTGTCGATATTCGCATGTTTATCATGATCACACAACGCGTCATCTTATCCGTAAGCCGTTCTGCTGAACGGTGATGATACTTAACGTGAGGGATGAGCGATGTCTAATAATAGTATTGAAGGTAAAGTAGTTCTGATCGCTGGTGGTGCGAAGAACTTAGGTGGCTTGCTCGCGCAAGAATTTGCAAAAGCGGGGGCCAAAGCTGTAGCGATTCACTACAACAGTGATTCTGCTAAGCAGGCTGCTGAGCAAACCCTGGCATCAATTCGGGCGGCAGGAGCCGAGGCGGTCGCATTCCAGGCTGATCTCACTAGTGCGGCAGCCATGGAAAAACTCTTTCAAGATACCGTTGCCGCAGTGGGTAGGCCCGATATTGCCATCAATACCGTTGGTATGGTGGTTAAGCGGCCAATGGCAGAAGTGACCGAAGAGGCTTTTGATCAGTCGTGCGCAGTCAATGTTAAGGCGGCGTTCTTTTTCCTGAAGGAGGCAGGTAACTACGTTAACGATCATGGTAAGATCTGTACCCTAGTGACATCGCTCCTAGGGGCTTACACGCCATTTTATGCGGCTTATGAAGGGTTAAAAGCGCCCGTCGAGCACTTTACTCGGGCGGCATCAAAAGAGCTTGGGGAGCGGGGTATTTCTGTTACTGCGATTGGGCCAGGGCCGATGGATACGCCTTTCTTTTACCCTGCTGAAGGAGAGGATGCGGTTGCCTACCATAAGACAGCTGCAGCACTTTCGCCTTTCTCAAAAACCGGTCTGACTGATATTGAAGACATCGCCCCTTGGATTCTCTTCATGGTATCTGATGGTTGGTGGATGACGGGTCAGACAATACTTGTCAATGGTGGCTATACCACCAAATAAATTTATTTGGGGGCTGACGAACATCGCCGCTGGCTACCTTTTTAGATTCAAAGGAGACGTTTCATGCATACGGTTATGATCATCCTCGCTGGATTGGTATTGCTGGCGGTTTTTGTCGTCTTTGCTCGTATTGCTTCAATCCGATTCGCGCGGCTTCTGCCTGCTTATCTCGTAGTCTGGTTAATTTGTACTGCTACCAATATGTGGATTGGTGTCAGTCAGGCGGGCTACAGCGTAATGCAGGAGCTGCCGTTCTTGTTGATCGTTTTTACTGTACCTGCGCTGGTTGCTATTTTGTGGTCGCGGAGAAACTGAGGGAGGAGCGCCGCGAATTGCTGCTATTGAATATAGAGGGAATGTTTCATGAAAGCAACAATTTTTCACAATCTCGCGCCAAAGGCTGCGTTGCGCAATATTGGTCCGGGCGAAACTCCGCGTGTGACCAATGTTGAGCTGTTCTTCGACCTGGTCTATGTATTTGCAATTATTCAGCTTTCGCATTTCCTATTAGCCCACGACAATTGGGTAGGCGCGCTTGAGGCCGTTACGCTTTTTGCGGCGGCGTGGTGGGCGTGGAATTACACGTCATGGGCGACCAACTGGCTTGACCCGGATCATGCCAGTGGGCGCGTTCTGATGATTGTGCTCATGGCTTGCGCACTGCTAATGGCGATTGCGATCCCGCATGCTTTCTCCTCTCGTGCAGGCCTTTTCGTGGGTGCTTATGTTGCCATGGCGCTGATACGCGCGGGCTATATGTCCATCGTTTTTCGTGGCGAACAGATGGGGCGAAACTATGCACAGCTTTGCGCATGGAGTGCGATCTCGGGCGTGTTCTGGATTGCTGGCGTTGTGTTTCCAAGCGCTAGATTAGAGTTGTGGATCATCGCTGTAGTCATCGACTATTCCGCGCCCTATGCTGGTTTTTGGTTACCTGGTAAAGGAGCCACGCCAATGGATAGCTGGCCTTTGCGCGGCCTGCATCTTTTGGAGCGTAACCAGCAAGTCTTCATTATTGCGCTTGGTGAATCCATCCTGCTTTTGGGAGGCTTGCTCGTTAGTCAATCTTTGGGGGCGGGTGTCATCGCTGCTGCGGCTATCGGCTTTTTATTGATTATTACACTATGGTGGATCTATTTCGTGCATCTTGCTGAAGCAGGCGAGCACAGCTTTGAACATGCGGCTGATCATACGCGGCTGGCTCGGGCGGGCCTGGCCTATGCCCATGGAGTGATGGTCTGCGGTGCTATTGTGGTGGCTGTCGCTATCGAGCTGATTGTTGCCCATCCGCATGATGCCATTCATGCCCCAACGGCGTTGTTCGCTTTCGCTGGTCCAACGATCTTTTTGGTGGGATCGGCAATGTTTCATCGCACCATGGCCTCGAAACTGCCCGTCTGCTATCTGCTTGCCGGGGTAGCTCTTGCGGCTTGGGCCTGGCTGGTATTAACAATGCATCTTAATGGCCTGTGGTTAGGAGGCGGGGTGTTGGTCGTGATGATCACCCTGGCAGCAACCGCTCATCGCGAAGGGGCGGCAGTATGACTAGTGCTCCCTCTCGGCTTGGCGGTTTGCGGGTAACAATTGGCCTTTTAGTGGCAATTTTGTTGCACAATTTGACCTATCCATTATCGGGTGCGGAGGGTGTTTGGCCTGCGCTGTTTTATCTTTTTTATGGCTCTATCTTCGTCGTAGCGACCTTCTTGCTGTTGGCTGACCGCCGCTTGCGCGCGCTGGCGGTTGTCAGTGGAGCGGCTGTGATCGTGGCTGGACTGGCGAACTCCTATACTCCCGGTGCTTATACCACTCTGGCGGTTTATCTCACCTCCATCGCCTACCATCTTGTCATCGGCGTAGTGCTGGCACTTTATATCTTCCGCGCGACAGAGATGATGTCCGATGTGCTAGTGGCTGCCGCTTCGATATATCTGGTGATTGGATCAGGCTTTACTGCAATTTTTTCGCTAATTGAGTGGATCGCGCCAGGCTCTTTTGTAGTGTCGTCAGGGGTACCGATCAGCTGGCAGCAACTGTTTTATTATAGTTATGTCACGCTAACAACAGTGGGCTACGGTGATATTACCCCGCAAGGGTTCTACGCCCAGTCGTTTGCGATCTTCGAGGCAATGATTGGCGTGCTATATACGGTGATCCTGCTGTCGCGCCTGGTGGGCCTTCAGACGAGCACACAGCCAAAATAGCTGACAGTCAGTGCTTCGGCAAAGAGGGTTTTAAAGAGAGTTTTGGCGCAACAAGGGTAGCGTAATATCTACTCAGAAGCCGTCTCAAGAAGCTTTTTGAAGAGTATGTGTGAATGTACCAGTCCAGAAAATGGACTGGTACATTCATTGGTGGGGTCTCAGTATTTCGCCATGCGCTGTGCGCCCTGGAGGTGGGCGTAGTCGAGTAAGATTTCGGCGGCTTCTAGTACATGGGCGCGATCAACCGGCATGTCTTCATCCTTATCCTCCTCGTTGGCAGCGTCTGCATCACTACCTTCGGACTGCGAGTTATCACTGCGCGCATCCATCCACTCATCCAGCTCTGGCAGGTTTAAGGCGCGACGGCGTTGGTTTTCAAGCGAAAGCTGTTCAGCTTCTTGAGCTTCTAGCTCTCGTTGACGCTGTTCGCGGTTCAGGCTAACGCTGGTGTGCTGTTCGCGTAGCTGGCGAGCCAGAGTGGACTGGCGCTCTAGATAGCGGAAGTTAGGATTCTCATTGGCACGTTCTTGGTGTTGAGAGGTCAGGGCAGCGAGGCTGTTCTCCGGAGCGCCGTAGCGGCGGTACTGAACGTTCTGCACGGTATCCCAAGCAAGAGCATTATCTAGACTGCTTTCACCAATGCGTTCAGGGTCAATCAGGCTGGGGAATATAATGTCGGGCTCAACACCGCGGTTTTGGGTGCTATCACCTGAAATGCGGTAAAACTTGGCACGGGTAAGCTTGATTTGACCATGACTAAGATCATTGAGCGTTTGCACAGTGCCTTTGCCAAAGGTGGGGGCGCCTACCACTATGCCACGGCCATAATCTTGAATAGCGCCAGCAAAAATCTCCGATGCTGAAGCGGAAAGACGGTTAACCAGTACGGTGAGTGGCCCGTCGTAAGTCGTGCCTGCGTCGGTGTCGCCGTAGAGCTGAATGCGGCCTTGAGCATCGCGAACCTGTACGGTGGGGCCTCGGTCAATAAACAGGCCTATCAAGGAGTTGGCTTCTTGAAGTGCGCCACCGCCATTGTTACGAAGATCTAGGACAATACCTTCAATGCCTTCTTTCTTGAGACTTTCAATTTCTCGAGCGACGTCGCGGGTGGTGCTGCGATACTCATCTTCACCGGCTTGCCAGGCATCGAAGTCGACGTAGAACGTCGGAACGTCAATTACGCCAATGCGATGAGGTTGGCCGTCTCGCTCAATGTTTATCACTTCGCTATGCGCTGCCTGATCTTCCAGGCTGACGGTATCGCGAGTAATTTCAACAATTTGAGAGCGGGTCATGTCCACTGCTTGGGCAGGCACCACGTCCAGACGTACAACGGAGCCTTTAGGGCCGCGAATCAGGTCGACGACGTTGTCCAGGCGCATGCCTACCACATTGACCATGCCGCCTTCTTCTTGGCCCACGGCGATAATGCGGTCGGCGGGCTCAAGTACGCCCGCTCGATCGGCAGGGCCACCGGGAACCAGGCTGGCGACCTTGACGTATTCGCCATCGGCTTGAAGTAGTGCGCCGATACCTTCAAGTGAAAGGCTCATTTGAATATCAAACGATTCGCTTTGGCGAGGGGAGAGGTAGCTGGTGTGAGGGTCGATAGTGCCGGAGGCTGCCGCCATGATTAACCCAAAGACGTCCTCAGACTCTGACTGACGTAAGCGGGATAGTTGCCCTTCATAGCGCTGGCGTAGATTGCTTTCTATCTGCTCGTTATTTTGGTCGGTTAGAGCAAGCGTCAGTGCATCGTTTTTGAGTCGTTTACGCCATAGTTCGTCTAATTCACTTTCGCGGGTTGCCCATGGTGCATCTTCGCGATCGACTTCTAAGCGCTCGTCGCTATCGAATTCGAATGAAAGGCCTTCATCAAGGCGTTCTAGCAACCACTCTAGGCGGGCAGTGTGGCGTTCGCTGAGACGATTATAAAGTGCAAATGCATCGTCAAGATCACCATCGAAAAGTGCTTCAGCCATGTCGCGCTCTAAATGGCGGTAAGGCTCTATATCGCGGTTCAATAGGTAGGAGCGTTGGCCGTCCAGAATGTCTAGATAGCGTTGGAAAGCTTCCGCTGACCACTGCTCGTCGAAGTTAATATCGGCATAATGCCCATAGCGGAGTGAGTCCGCTATTTCCTCTGCCGCTTGGCGTTGTTCGTCGGTCGGCTCAAGTTGCGCCAGCGCTGCTGGGCTGGCAATGACCAGCATCACAGCAAGGGCGACCGAGCGCGAAAACGTTGCAAACAAGCTCATCAGTCAAGCTCTCCCGGATTTGTGTACACTTATTCTTCCCTAGACCCGCAGATAGCCTATGAGTTGCGTAGGCCGAGGGAGCATTGTAGCAGGTCATTTACCCTGTGATACTCAATCATTACTGTTATGAGGATTTCTATGTCCGAAGCTTTCAACGCGGACCGTGTAACGCGGCTATGTGATTTTCTGCACCAATCGCCTACGCCCTGGCATGCGACTCGCTGTATGGCGGAGCGTTTGGAGCAGGCGGGCTTTGTGCGTCTTGAAGAGACGGCTAACTGGCAGCTTGAGCCGGGCAAGCGTTATTACGTGACGCGCAATGATTCGTCAGTGATTGCATTTCAACTGCCTGCTGATAAGTTAACCAGCCTGCGCATGTTAGGTGCGCACACGGACAGCCCAGGGCTGCGTTTAAAGCCCAACGCCACCCAGTATGCCGCGGGATGGATGCAGTTGGGGGTGCAAGTATATGGTGGTGTGTTGTTAGCCCCGTGGTTTGATCGCGACTTGGGGTTGGCAGGGCGTGTGCATGTACGTCACGCCGATGGTCATTTAGAAAGTGTGCTACTAAATGTGGACCGGCCGATTGCCATGGTGCCTAGTTTGGCGATTCATTTAGACCGCGATGTTAATGCTGGACGTGTTATTAACCCGCAAACGCAAATGTCGCCTGTTGTGATGCAGAGTGATAGCGCGCAGCTTAGCGACTTATTGGCTGATTGGTTGGAAGAGCAGCATGGCTTACGTGCTGTGGAAGTTGTTGACTTTGAGTTGGGGTTTTATGACGTACAGCCGCCATCGTTGGTAGGGTTGCGTCAGGAGTTGGTCGCCAGTGCGCGGCTAGACAACTTGTTGTCGTGTTTTGTGGGACTCGAGGCGATGCTAGCGTGTGATGCTAGTCAGGGAGCCTTGCTGGTGGCCAACGACCATGAAGAGGTGGGTAGTGCCAGCGCCTGCGGTGCTCAGGGACCTTTCTTGGGTGATGTACTGAAGCGTTTAAATGCCCAAGTAGGTGGTGCGACTGAAGAATCGCTGATCCAGTTGATTCAGTCATCGCTTATGATTTCATGCGATAACGCTCACGCTTTACACCCTAATTTCCAAGATAAACACGATGAACGTCATGGCCCTGCTATCAATGGTGGTCCAGTTATTAAGGTAAATGCTAATCAGCGTTATGCCACTAACAGTGTAACGGGGGCGCTGTTTCGGGATGTGTGTCGTGAGGCCGATGTGCCCGTGCAGTCGTTTGTTACTCGTTCAGATATGGGGTGTGGTAGCACTATTGGACCGATTACGGCGACTGAGGTGGGGGTGCCGACGATTGATGTAGGGCTTCCCCAGTGGGCAATGCATTCTGTACGTGAAACAGCAGGAACACGCGATGTTGATTATTTGACCCGAGCGTTGACGGTGTTTTTGAATCGTTCTGAGTTGTGCTGAGTACATTGCTGGTCAATAACGAAAAAAGCCCGCTAACTGAGTCAGCGGGCTTTTAATATTCGTGTGGTGGCTACGCCCTGATTTGAACAGGGGACCCCATCATTATGAGTGATGTGCTCTAACCAGCTGAGCTACGTAGCCATTCAACGGGGGCGAATATTACTCAGTAGCCCGCCGTTCGTCAAGTGTTTCTTTTTTGTTTATCAAGCGGCAGCTGGTCAGACGTTAAAACGGAAATGAATAACATCGCCATCTTTAACGATGTAATCCTTACCTTCTAAGCGCCATTTGCCAGCATCTTTAGCCCCTTGCTCGCCATTGAGTGCGACAAAGTCTTCGTAAGCAACCACTTCCGCGCGGATAAAACCTTTCTGGAAATCGGTGTGAATCACGCCAGCGGCTTCAGGGGCGCTGGCGCCTTCTTTTACTGTCCAGGCGCGGACTTCTTTAACGCCAGCGGTGAAATATGTTTGTAGGCCAAGCAGGGCATAGCCTGCACGAATGACGCGATCAAGCCCTGGTTCTTCCATGCCCATTTCTGATAGGAACATGCTGCGCTCTTCGTCATCCAGCTCGGCAATCTCAGCTTCTAGCTGGTTGCATACCGGCACCACTGCGGCGCCTTCTTCTGCCGCAATCTCATTAACGATGTCTAGGTAGGGATTGTTCTCGAAGCCATCTTCGTTAACGTTGGCAATGTACATGGTGGGCTTGAGCGTTAAGAAGCCAAAGCTCTTAATCTGGCGCTTCTCATCGTCATCAAGACCAAAACTGCGCAGCGGCATACCTTCAGCGAGGTGTGGCTGAATGCGGTCAAGAATGGCCTTGGTGGCGGTGGCATCTTTGTCGCCGCCTTTCACTGCACGAACGAGGCGTTGGCTGGCTTTTTCAACGGTATCCAGGTCGGCAAGTGCCAGTTCCAGGTTGATGGTTTCAATATCTGCCCGTGGGTCCACTTGGTTGGCAACGTGGATTACGTTGTCGTTATCAAAGCAGCGTACGACATGGGCGATCGCCTGGGTTTCGCGAATATTGGCCAAGAACTTGTTGCCCAAGCCTTCGCCTTTGGATGCTCCGGCGACTAAGCCTGCGATATCGACAAATTCCATTGTTGTCGGCAGCACTTTTTGTGGCTTGACGATCTCCGCAAGCTTATCAAGTCGCGGGTCTGGCATTGGTACGATGCCTACGTTCGGCTCAATGGTGCAGAATGGGAAGTTTTCTGCATCAATACCTGATTTGGTCAGCGCATTAAAAAGCGTGGATTTGCCTACATTAGGTAGGCCGACGATACCGCAGTTAAAGCCCATAAATTACTTCCTGGCCGCTAGGGCAGCGCAACAAGGGAAGCGTCTGCCAATATTGAAAAAAAGGCGTGCTGGAACGCCTGATTCTAAGGGTGTTTATAAAGTGTGCTGCTATTTTACGCTATGAAGGCGGTTCATGGCTTTAGCCCAGTCGCCAGAGAGTGCAAGTGGTAGTGTAGCCAGACACTCATCCAAAGCGCTTTCAATGGCTTCCCGTTCGGCTTTGCCGGGTCGGCCTAGCACATAGTTAACGACCTGACGTGCTTCTCCTGGGTGGCCAATGCCAATTCTTACCCGATGAAACTGCTTCTGGTTGCCTAAGGCGCTAATGATGTCTCGCAGGCCGTTATGACCGCCATGGCCACCGCCGGTCTTGTAGCGTGCCTGTCCTGGGGGAAGGTCTAGCTCATCATGAGCAACCAGTAAATTGTCAGGCGTTAGTTTGAAAAACTGTGCAAGTGCTGCAACGGCAGCACCGCTACGATTCATAAAAGTAGTGGGATTGAGAAGGTGCAGTTCATGGTCGCCAACACGTGCTTTGGCGTACAGGCCCAAAAATTTCTTTTCCGAGCGAAGCTCTGTGTGCGCACTGCGAGCAATGGCGTCTACCAGCCAAAAGCCCGCATTATGGCGAGTTGCATCGTATTCTGCACCGGGGTTTCCCAGGCCAATAATGGCCGTTACCTGGCTCATTGTCCCACCTCATAAAAATTTCTAGACGAAATTTTCGACGTCATGTCAGGCCGCAAAAAAAAATCAAGCGCCGAAGCGCTTGATTTTATCATTCCTAGGCCATGCAGGCATGACCCAGGTGGCACTGAAAAGCATCAGCTGGCAGCGCCGAGAGCTAGCGCTTTACTCAGCGCTGGACTCTTCTTCGCCTTCACCTTCGCTCTCTTCGTCATCACCGCCGCGTACTTTTACTTTGGTAATGCTTAGAACCGCGTTGTCGTGATCTTCGCCATGGGCCAGATCAACCGACGTGACGCCAGCAGGTAGGTTCAGGTCAGACAAGTGAAGCGTAGTGCCTAGCTCAATGGCGCTGATGTCCACTTCCAAGAAGTCCGGAAGATCTTTCGGCAAGCAGCTAATGGCTACTTCATTGGCCAGGACGTGCAGTTCGCCGCCTTGGTCTTTGATGCCGACACACGTCTCTTCGCCAACGACGTGCAGCGGCACGTTCATGGTGATTTCGTGAGTGGCATCAACACGCAGGAAGTCGGCGTGGGTGAGCAGTGGCTTGAACGGGTGACGCTGTAGGTCACGAACAACCACTTGCTCTTCAGCGCCGTCGATGACCAGCTTGATCACTGAGGAGAAGAAGGACTCGTCTTCAATCGCTTTGTAGAAAGCAGTTTTTTCTACAGAGATAGACTGAGCGCCTTTCTCACCGCCGTAAATAACGGCCGGAACTTGTTGGTTCGCACGACGCAGGCGGCGGCTCGCACCTTTCCCCAGGTCGTTACGAACGCTGGCTTTCAGGATAAAATCAGACATGGAATTTGCCTCTTAGTTTAAGTAAGGAAACGCCGCCGACCGCGACCAGACGACGACGCTTCCAGGGCCCCAGTAGGGGGCTACTACGTCAGGCGATTAATGGAACATCGCGCTAACGGATTCTTCGTTGCTGACTCGACGGATGGCTTCCGCGATGAGTCCGGCAACGCTCAGCTGGCGAATTTTTCCGCTGCGACGGGCAGTGTCGGAAAGCGGAATGGTGTCGGTCACGACAACCTCGTCCAGCACCGAGTTGGTGATGTTGTCGACCGCAGGGCCGGACAAAATCGGGTGTGTTGCATAAGCGACAACGCGTGCTGCGCCGTGATCTTTTAACGCTTCGCCGGCTTTGCAGAGCGTGCCAGCGGTATCGATCATGTCATCGACAACCACACAGGTGCGGCCTTCGATTTCACCGATGATGTGCATCACTTGAGCCTGATTGGCCTGGGGGCGACGCTTATCAATAATGGCAAGATCAGCGTTAAGCTGTTTGGCGATAGCGCGAGCGCGCACAACGCCGCCGACATCGGGAGAAACCACTACGAGGTCGTCGTAGTTCTGGCGCTCGATGTCGTCCAGCAAAATGGGTGAGCCGTAAACGTTGTCAACCGGTACGTCGAAGAAACCTTGAATTTGGTCAGCGTGCAGATCCATCGTCATGACGCGATCAACGCCAGCTTTCACCATCATATCAGCCACAACTTTTGCTGAGATGGGAACGCGGGCTGAGCGGACGCGACGATCCTGGCGTGCATAGCCAAAATAGGGAACGACTGCCGTAATACGGGCAGCTGAGGCGCGACGCAGGGCGTCCACCATCAGAATCAGTTCCATCAGGTTATCGTTCGTGGGGGCACAGGTGGATTGCAGGATGAACACATCCTTACCACGCACGTTCTCATTGATCTCGACCGCGATTTCGCCGTCGCTAAATTGACCGACCGTAGCATTACCCATACGGCTGTCTAAGCTCTCGGCAATCTTTTGAGCGAGTTCGGGATTGGCATTCCCGGTGAAAACCATCAATTTTGACACGCGCAGCCACCTTTGCAGTGTTGGGGATCAGGGGAGAAAACGCAGATCATAATTAGGTTGGCTGGGGTACCAGGATTCGAACCTGGGAATGCCGATACCAAAAACCGGTGCCTTACCACTTGGCGATACCCCAGCAATAAACCTAATGCGATGACCGGGCGCTTTCAGCGGCCCAGAGCATCTTGTAGGGGAGAGGTGTTGAGTCCGCGCGCTACCCATGAATGCCAATGTTGACCTGCCATATGTGCGACGGCTTGCGCGGCTTGCTGTGAATCGAAAGCCGCAAACAAGCAGGCGCCGGTACCGGTCAACCGACTAGGTGCATGCTGCGTGAGCCAGTCCAATGCTTCCGCAATTGGCGGATAGCGTTTTTTGACGATAGCTTCGCAGTCGTTACGCCACTCCGGCGCTCCCCCCTGCAGTGCGCGCGCCATAGTAATGGGGAGGCTGTCGCGTGTCAATTCCGGGTCTTGGAAGATTGCTGGTGTTGAGACGCTAACGCCTGGATGGATGACCACGAACCAGGGCGTATCTAGCGTGACTGAAGTCAGCTTTTCGCCAACGCCTTCCGCCCAAGCGCTGTGACCGTGAACGAATACTGGGACATCGGCACCTAGCGTCAGCCCTAGTTTTGCAAGCGCTTCGCTACTTAGTCCCAGTTGCCACAGGTGATTCAACCCGACCAGGGTGGTCGCTGCATTAGAGCTGCCACCGCCAAGACCGCCTCCCATCGGCAGATTCTTTTCGATGGCGACTGAGACGCCTTGCTGAATGCCGCTTGCCTGTTGCAATAGGTGTGCTGCGCGGACAATTAAATTGTCGTTATGGGCAACGCCACTAAGCGTGTTGGAAAGTGTAATGGTGCTGTCAGTGCGTGGCGTGAAGGTAAGGTAATCACACAAATCGATAAACTGAAAAAGCGTTTGCAGCTCGTGATAGCCGTCTTGACGACGGCCTACGATATGCAACATGCGGTTTAGCTTAGCGGGAGCAGGTAGTGTCAACGCCGAGGGTGTTGCAGGCATGTGATCTCTCTACTGATCTAGGAGTCCGAGTTAGTGGATTGCCACTGATTGACCACCAGGGTGATGCGCAGGTCACCATAGTTCATCACTAGTCGACGCGGTAGCCACATGCCCTCTACTTGCTCCCAATCACGGTAGTCGATCTCCCAGCCATCTTGCTGTAAGTGGTTAGGGAAGCCGAGTTCGTCTGATTCCAACTGGTAGCTGGCGTGCTCGCCCGGCAGGCCTCGCACCCAGTCAGGCATGGCGCGAACCGGCAATGACCAACCAAGTTGCTCTTCCATTAATGCTTCCGGCGTCTCGGCTTCAAAGCGACCATCGCTAGTGGTTAGCGAAAAGCGCCCTTCACGACCTTCTAGCACACTGCGCCCGCCGCCAAAGGGGCCACTGATCAGCATGCGGAAATAGTGGGGATGTTGATTCCAGTCTAGATTGGCGCTGGTATTTTCCTGGGGAGTGCGAAGTCCTGCTTTGCCCACGAGAGTCCAGGTATCGAAGGCTTCAACGTTGGCTTGCTGGCGTTCCCATTGCCCAGCCTGGCGTCCGCCATCGTCTACAGGCGCTTGGGTGGCGCACCCCGCCAACGTTAACAGGGCAATGCCGGCCAGTAACAAGCGAGTTGAGCGACTGCAGATTGATAAACGGCTCGCGGGCAGGGAATTGGTCAACATAAACTGGCTCCATGTCAGTACTGCGTAAACTGTCTTTTATAAGGGCATGCTTTTATAAGGGCATGCCATGTTAGGGCGCGCTTAACGGTGTTAGTTCAGGGTGGCGCTCAAGTAAGTCATCAATTTGCGGGTGATAGCTTGCCCGCTGAAGAATGCGCTCAATAAGCTGGCGTGCTTCTTCGCTGCGCCCTAGGGCATGAAGAACCTCGGCTAAATGAGCGGCAATTTCTTGATCAGGTACTTGTGCGTAGGCGCTCTCTAACCACGCAAGTGCATTGTCAGGCTGGCCGAGCCGAAAATAGACCCAGCCCATGCTGTCGAGTATGGCAGGGTTGCTGGGATCTGCTTCATAGGCACGCTCAATCAAATCGCGTGCTTCTTCAAGGCGCCCCTGGAGGTTCAAGTCGGCAAGCGTGTAGCCTAATGCGTTTAATGCATCTGCATTATCAGGTTCGGTATGTAGTATTTGGCGCAGGTCGCGCTCCATCGCTTCAACATCGCCCATTTCCCATGCGCGCATTGCCCTTAAATAAAGCAGGCTGGTGTCATCTGGCGTACGAGCCAGCTCTCTATCGAGTAGCGCCATGGCATCTTCTTGCAGATTAAATTCATCCAGTAGCTGTATTTCTAGCATTACCAGCTCACCGAAGTAGTCGTCATGGCGCATTCGCTCAACACGCAGCATAGCGCGAGCATCTAGCAGGCGATCATTTTCAATCAGCATACGTGCCGCGGCGGCTCGGGCCGGAAGGAATTCGTTGCCGTCTTGTACTTGCCGATAATAAAGCAGCGCGTTATCGACTTCTCCTTGAGACTGGGCAATGGCTCCCAATAAGAAGTAGGCAGTGTTAGGTACGCGGTCCTGACCAATCAGAGGTTGCAGTAATCGATATGCTGGCTCGCTATGGCCTTCTTCCAAATAGAGTTGGGCGAGAGCAATGCGTAATTCTTCGTTACCACCATGGGTTTCTAGCAACGTATTGGTGTGTGCTTCCGCAGCGGTAATATTATTCAGGCGAATTTCAGCTTGGGCTAACATTAATATGAAACGGACATCGTCGGGTGCTAAATCCAGCCCCCTTTGCGCAGCGCGCTGAGCACCACGATGATCTCCCGTCTCTAATGCTAGGCGCGCCTTAGCAAGCCACAAAGCGGCAGATTCAGGCGATAGCTGCGTTACTTGATCCAGATACTGTTGCGCTTGACGCGTTTGCCCCAGTGCGGACTCAATCAGTGCGGCGCCAAGTAAAACATCGCTGTGGAATTCATTTTGCTGGGCGCCAGGCTGGGCAAGATAATCGCGCAATGGCTGGATTAATAGGTTCAGTGGCGCTTCTTCGGCCACCGCCGCCTCTGAAAAAGCCGCTATTTCGCCATTGCCTCCTGCTTCAGCGATCGCCAGACGCTGCTCTAAGCTGTCCAGCCAGTCTCCGCGCTGTAATGAAAGTGTTGCCAGCAACCTATTCGGCATTTCTGCTTGAGGTGCTAATTCACGCCAGCGTATCGCGGAGGCTTCCATTAAAGCGACATCATTGCCAAAGCGTGCTGCAAAGGTAGCGCGCTCGGCTAACGCGGGGTTGCGATAGCGCCGTGACGCTTCCAGATAGCCTTGGCTGGCGTAGCGATAATCGCCCCGTTGGCCAGCAAGTTCTGCTGCCAGCAACGAGCGAAGACCCTCAGCATCCAGCCCGCGAGTAATCGGCGGCGCTGATTGCATGGGATCATAAGCATCATTTTGAACCCCGGTCTCAAATGAAGACGGGGAAAGCTGGCAGCCGCCCAGTAGTAGCGTTGTGGCCAAGGGCAGTAAGGGTAAACCCGGTAACGATAGGGGGTGACCCAGTAGTGTCGCTCGAAGGGGCATGCGTCTCTCGATCAGGTGGCCGAGTGCTCAGCATAGCGGCTTGGTTGCCTGCGGCAAAGTGGTGTGCGCCAGAACATGCTGTGCTGTGATAGAATATTACACCTTGAAAACGGGGTGGGGTGGTGCAATCCATGGTATCTACTCATAGTATTTACTAATAGTTCATCGTATCTACCCACCCTTATAGACTTGCTATAGCAAGCTCCAGACATTCAGATCGACAAGTGACGTGACGACCGATCCACTAGCGAAGACGCATAACGCATGACGCTTCTTGCCCTGGGAATAAATCATCGTACCGCCAGCGTGGCCGTACGTGAG
This sequence comes from Halomonas sp. KG2, assembly GCA_030440445.1. Classification (NCBI taxonomy): domain Bacteria; kingdom Pseudomonadati; phylum Pseudomonadota; class Gammaproteobacteria; order Oceanospirillales; family Halomonadaceae; genus Halomonas; species Halomonas sp. KG2. The sequence goes on from CP098528.1 coordinate 1,463,036, forward strand.
CAGGTTGCATTTACGCCAACGCAGCTGGAAAGCGCGTTGACGGAACTGCGTAACCTGCCACAAATCAGCGAAGCGGCTGTGCTTTCGACGTGTAACCGTACCGAGCTTTATTGCGTGACGGATGCCGCCGGTGAGCATGCCGTGCTGGATTGGCTTGGGCGCTTTCATAATTTGCGCATCGAAGACCTTTCCCGCTGTGCCTATCATTATCTTGACAACGATGCTGCGCGTCATCTGATGCGTGTCGCCGTTGGCCTGGACTCTATGGTGCTGGGCGAACCACAAATACTCGGTCAGTTAAAAGATGCTTATCAGCAGGCCCGCCAAGCCAATGGGTTGGGTGGTGAATTGGAGCGGTTATTCCAACACACCTTCGCGGTAGCCAAACAGGTGCGCACGGAAACGGGCATTGGCAAAAATCCAGTGTCGGTGGCGTATGCTGCTGTCAGTATGGCTAGCCGTATTTTTGATGACTTTAGTCGTGCCAGAGCGCTTTTAATCGGGGCGGGAGAAACCATTGAACTGGTAGCGCGTCATCTTCATGAAGCCGGCGTGCGGCATCTAACGGTAGCCAATCGTACCCGGGAACGCGCTGAGCTAGTGTCTGCCCCTCTGGGTGGTTCTGCTATTACCCTGCCAGAAATACCGGAGGCGTTAGAGCAGGCCGATATTGTCATCTCCTCCACGGCTTCTCCGCTGCCGATTCTAGGGAAGGGGATGGTAGAGCGTGCGCTGAAAAAGCGCCGCCACCGACCAGTGTTTATGGTGGATATCGCGGTGCCCCGTGATATCGAGCCAGAGGTGGGTGAGCTTGCCGATGTCTTCCTTTATACCGTTGATGATTTGCAAGAGGTCATTGAAGAGAATCGTCGTCACCGTCAAGTTGCCGCTGATCAGGCTGAATCTCTCATCGAGCACGGGGTGGGTAGTTGGCAGCATGAGCGTCGAATCCGCAATGGCGGCGAAATTATTCGCGACTATCGACGTCACGGAGAGGCCATTCGAGACCATTCGCGTGAGCAAGCGCTTGAGCGATTAGCCAAGGGTGAAGATCCTGCCAAGGTGATTGAACGTCTAGCTCACCAATTGGCGAATCGGTTAATGCATCAGCCCACGCTTGCCTTGCGCGACGCTGCATCCCAAGAAAATAACGAGTTGCTGAATGCCGCGCCCAATATACTACTGCCTGCTAAGCCTGCCTTTGAGCAACCAGTGGCCGCGGTAAAATGCCAGAAGGATGATACACCCGCATGAAAGAGACTTTGCGCCAACGTCTAGATAGCTTTTCCGACCGTTTTGAAGAGCTGGCAATGCTGCTGTCTGACCCTGAAGTGATTAATAATCAGCAGCGTTTTCGTGACTACTCCCGTGAGTACGCGGAATTAGAAGAGCTGGTCGCCGCTTGGCAGCGCTACGGCGAGGTAGAAAAAAGCATCGAAGAAGCCGTGCAGTTAAGTCGCGACAGCGACCCCGATATGCGCGAGCTGGCGGAAATGGAAATCAGTGAGGGGCGTGAGAAACTCGAAGCCCTGGATAGTGAGCTGAAACGCCTGCTGGTGCCTAAAGACCCCGATGATGGCCGCGGCGTGTTCTTGGAAGTGCGTGCTGGTACGGGCGGGGATGAAGCTGCGATCTTTGCTGGTGATCTGTTTCGCATGTACTCACGTTATGCGGAAAAACGTGGCTGGCGCGTTGAAGTTGTCAGCGCAAGTCACGGTGAGCAGGGCGGTTACAAAGAAGTTATTTCTCGTGTGAAAGGCGACGGCGTCTATGCACGCTTGAAATTTGAGTCTGGTGCGCACCGCGTACAGCGCGTGCCCGCGACGGAATCGCAAGGCCGGATACACACGTCCGCCTGCACGGTGGCAGTCATGCCAGAGGTAGACGACGTGGGCGATATCGATATTAACCCCGCGGATTTGCGCGTTGACACCTATCGTTCCAGTGGCGCGGGCGGCCAGCACGTAAACACCACAGATTCCGCTATTCGTATTACTCACCTGCCTACAGGCGTGGTGGTGGAGTGCCAGGAAGAGCGTAGTCAGCATAAAAACCGTGCAAAGGCGATGTCGTTGCTGGCAGCCAAACTCAAACGCAATGCGGTTGACTCGCAGCGCCAAGAGCAAGCAGACGCTCGCCGCTCATTGGTAGGCTCAGGGGACCGCAGTGAACGAATCCGTACTTACAATTTTCCTCAGGGCCGGATTACCGACCACCGTATTAACCTGACACTCTACAAACTAACGGAAGTCATTACAGGTGAGCAGCTTGATGATGTCATTGAACCGCTCATTCACGAATATCAAGCAGAGCAGCTTTCGGCCCTTCAGGACGCCTAATGAGTTTTGATGTTGTGACGTTCGATGCGCTTTTGCGACGAGCGGCGACTCGGCTGCAAGCGCTAGGTTCGCCTTCCCCTAGAATTGATGCCGAGGTGCTGCTCAGTCACGCAACAGGGCATGACCGTACTTGGCTGTATACCTGGGGAGATCGTCAGTGCCCCCTCTGGGAGCAAGCACGATTTGATGCGTTGGTGGCTGCGCGTGCCCAGGGGGCGCCAATTGCCTATCTGACCGGTGAACGAGAATTTTGGGGACTGCGGCTGGCGACATCGCCAGAAACGCTGATTCCACGTCCTGATACCGAAACCCTGGTTGAGGCTGTCCTGATGCGTGCCAAGGCGAGGGTAGGAAGATTGCTGGATCTTGGCACCGGCACTGGCGCTATTGCACTTGCGTTTGCCAGCGAGAAGCCTAACTGGCAAGTAATCGGGGCGGATATTCGCCCAGAAGCAGTGGCGCTCGCAACGCGCAATGCACAAGCGCTGAAGATCGACAATGCTCAGTTCGTAATTAGCGATTGGTTTAGCGCGTTTGTTCAGCCCCCACAAGCGGTTGCATTCGATATTATTGTTAGTAACCCGCCCTATATCGCTGCCGACGACCCACATTTGCGCCTGGGTGATGTGCGCTTTGAGCCATTATCGGCACTAGTAGCTGATGCTGACGGAATGGCGGATTTGCTGCATTTGATTTGTACCGCTCGTGGCTATCTTTCCGATGGTGGCTGGCTTGCCTTAGAGCATGGTTATACGCAAGCGGCCAACGTACGCACTGCGCTAGTGCGTGCTGGCTTCCAAAACGTTGAAAGTGTACTAGACGTTGGAGGTCATGAACGGGTTACCCTGGGTCACCTTTAATAACTGCCTGATTCATCAGTATTGGATCCTGCCATGAAACCAAAAAATAGAACGCTGGACCGGATCGATCTTAAAATTTTGCGCTGTCTGCAGGAAAATGCGCGAATTTCCTATGTTGACCTTGCCGCTGAAGTCGGCTTATCCACAACCCCTTGTTTAGAGCGTGTTAAGCGCCTTGAGCGTGCGGGTATCATTCGCGGTTATCAAGCCATTCTTGATCCGCAGGCACTGAAAGCTAACTTGTTAGTCTTTGTGGAGATTAGCCTGGAAACTCAATCCCCTGCTGTGTTTGATGAGTTTCGTCGGGCGGTCGAGAAGCTGCCGCAAATCCAAGAGTGTCACTTGGTGTCTGGTCAGTTTGATTATATTTTAAAATGCCGCATTCCTGAGATGTCCGCCTATCGGCAGCTACTAGGCGATGTCGTACTGACGCTGCCTGGGGTAAAAGAGTCCAAAAGCTATGTGGTAATGGAAGAAGTGAAAGAGAGCTTCAACTTACACATACCCGATTTCGAGGAATTTGAGGATAAGTAATCCCATGATGGATGATCAGGCGCTGCTGCGCTATAGCCGCCAAATTATGCTACCCGAGGTTGATATTGAGGGGCAGGAGCATCTGAGAAATGCTCATGCTCTGATTGTCGGTGCAGGTGGGCTTGGGTCTCCCGTGGCGCTTTACTTAGCGGCCGCTGGCGTGGGCAAAATCACGATTGCCGATGCTGACACGGTAGAGTTGTCAAACCTGCAGCGCCAGATTGCTCACCAGCAGGCGAGTATCGGCACCAATAAGGCACGTTCAGCAAAAGCGAGCATGCAGGCACTTAACCCTGAGTGCCATGTGATCGCCTTGGAGCAACATGCGGATGGTCAGGCGCTCGAGGTGCTGGTAGCGTCGGCAGATGTGGTGCTGGATTGCACCGATCGTTTTTCAAGCCGTTATGCGATTAACGCGGCTGCTCAGCAAGCCGGTGTGCCTCTGGTCTCTGGAGCGGCAATTCGTTTTTCTGGACAGTTAGCCGTCTTTGATCCTCGTGATTCGGCATGCCCCTGTTATGCGTGCCTTTATCCTCCTGGCGATAGCGAAGATGAAGCCTTGAGCTGTGCCGAAAGTGGTGTCATGGCGCCACTGGTGGGGTTGATTGGCTGTTTTCAAGCGATAGAAGCTTTTAAGCTGTTGAGCGGCGCAGGAAAACCGCATCAAGGGCTCGCCACTTTTGAAGGCTTAAGTGGGCAGTGGCGTCATTTCCAGGTGCCGCGTGATCCTGCTTGCTCAGTGTGTGGGCACACTGATTAACCCTACGAACAAAAAAACGCCCGCAGGGCAGCGGGCGTGACGTCACGGTCTTTTACGTCAAAGGAAACAGCCTAAAGGGCGGCAGGGGATCCGCCCAGCAGGCTAGCTAATGTCGAATCAGATTAGTGGCGAATCAAATAGTCAAATGCACCCAGTGATGCTTTTGCACCCTCGCCCATGGCGATAATAATTTGCTTGTATGGCACGGTAGTCACGTCGCCTGCGGCAAATACGCCTGGAACCGACGTCATGCCATGGGCATCGACAATGATTTCGCCGCGTGGCGTCATTTCAATTGGTGAGCCTTTCAGCCACTCGGTATTAGGCACTAAGCCAATTTGAACAAAGATACCTTCTAATGCGATGGTTTTAAGCTCATCGGTATTGCGGTCTTTGTAGGCTAAGCCGTTAACTCGGCTTCCGTCGCCAGTCACTTCTGTGGTTTCAGCGTTTAAGATAATGTCGACGTTAGGCAAGCTCTTAAGCTTTTTCTGTAGCACGGCGTCTGCACGCATCTCACCCATAAACTCGACTAGGGTGACGTGGCCCACAATACCGGCCAGATCGATAGCGGCTTCAACGCCAGAGTTACCTCCGCCAATCACTGCTACGCGCTTGCCTTTAAATAGCGGGCCATCGCAGTGGGGGCAGTAAGCAACACCTTTGTTGCGGTACTGTTGTTCGCCAGGCACATTCATCTCGCGCCACCGCGCACCGGTTGCCAGGACGAGCGTTTTACTCTTCAGCTTGGCGCCCGACTCGAAGGTTATTTCATGTAAATCACCTTCGTTTTCAGCGGCTTTAAACGACGTGGCGCGCTGAAGGTTCATAACGTCAACATCATACTCTTTAACATGCTCTTCCAGAGCGCTCACCAGTTTAGGGCCTTCGGTATGGCTGACGGAGATGAAGTTTTCAATGCCCATGGTGTCTGCCACCTGTCCACCGAAACGCTCAGCAGCAACGCCTGTGTTGATCCCTTTACGGGCAGAGTAGATTGCTGCTGAGGCACCTGCAGGGCCACCGCCAATTACCAGCGTGTCAAAGGCGGCTTTTTCGCCAAGTTTTTGCGCTTCTCGTTCAGCTGCCCCCGTATCAACCTTGGCTAGAATCTGCTCTAAGGTCATACGTCCCTGGTCAAACGGCTTACCGTTTAAATAGATGCTGGGAACCGACATAACTTCCCGCGCTTCGACTTCATCCTGGAACAGGGCACCATCAATGGCCACGTGGCGAATATTGGGGTTGAAAATTGCCATCAAGTTGAGCGCTTGAACAACATCTGGGCAGTTCTGGCAGGAGAGCGAGTAATACGTCTCGAACAGCATTTCGCCGTCGAGCGCTTTGATTTGATTTAGTAGTTCTTCGGACGTTTTTGGGGGATGCCCACCCACTTGTAGCAGTGCCAGCACTAGCGAGGTGAACTCGTGCCCCATCGGGATGCCCGCAAACACCACACCGGTTTCTTCGCCGGGGCGGTTAATGGCAAATGACGGCGTGCGATTATCTTGGCCGTCAGTTTGCAGTGTAATCTTGTCGCTTAGGCCGCTGATGTCTTCGAGCAAACCAAGCAATTCACGTGACTTGGCACCGTCATCGAGGGACGCAACGATCTCGAACGGTTGAGTCACTTTTTCTAAATAAGCTTTCAACTGATTTTTTAAATTGGCGTCCAGCATGACAGTGGCTTCCTCGCAGTCAGCAGTAATGAGTTCTCAACCTAACACGCTTGCTGCTGTTGAAAGACCGCAGCATCAGCGATAGGGAGAACGATGGTTGCGTTAACACGGGTACTCAAAAACGGGTACTCAAAAAAAGGACACCCGGGGTATGCCCGGGTGTCGTGCTGCCTTAAGGGGCAACCCTGAACGGCAGCGGTAGGCCGTTTAGATTTTGCCTACGAGGTCCAGAGACGGAGCAAGAGTCTCTTCGCCTTCTTTCCATTTAGCCGGGCATACTTCGTTTGGGTTCGCGCGAACGTACTGGGCAGCTTTCACTTTGCGCAGTAGCTCTTCAGCGTTACGGCCGATGTTGCCAGCGTTGATTTCGACGATCTGAATTTTGCCGTCGGGATCAACAACGAAGGTACCGCGCTCTGCAAGACCTGCTTCTTCAATCAATACCTCGAAGTTGCGAGAGATCTGTAAGGTCGGGTCAGCAATCATCGGGTACTGCAGCTTGCCGATGGTTTCAGAGCTGTCGTGCCAAGCTTTGTGAGTAAAGTGGGTATCAGTAGACACGCTGTAGATTTCAACACCTAGCTTTTTAAATTCAGCGTAGTTGTCAGCCAAGTCGCCAAGCTCTGTCGGGCAGACAAAGGTGAAATCAGCAGGATAAAAGAAGAAAATAGACCATTTACCTTGCAAGTCTGCTTCAGTGACGTCGATAAATTCGCCGTTCAGGTAGGCAGTCGCTTTAAACGGTTTTACTTCAGTATTGATCAAGGACATTCAGAACGTCTCCAAAATAAGTGAGTGGTGGTGGAAAAAGTTATTGCTCATGGTAACCAACTACGACCAATAGCTAAAATTGTAAAAATGCATCTAAGCAATAGTATTGGGCTATCAATGTGTGTTTTTCAGAGTTGGCTACCCTACAAGTGGGGTCGCATTAAGCAGAATACAAGAATTTTCCCCATGGGCTTGCGATAGATGTCGCTGCACCGCAAAATTCGCTTATCTGGCATAGTAGCCACAGCTGTTTTCAATGTTTTAGCGTAAGCTTGACGTTTGAGTGACTTGGCAGTTAACGAAATATTCTTAGCGATATAAGGAGTAGTGAGATGGGCAATATTCACAAACTTTCAGTGGCCGTTACGGCCCTATCTTTTGCCGTAGCGGCTGCTAATGCACAAGCGAATGAAGTGCGAGTTTACAACTGGTCCGACTATATCGCCCCTGAAACGCTAGAAAAGTTTACTGAGCGCACCGGTATTGAAGTGACCTATGATGTTTATGACAGCAATGAAATATTAGACGCTGCGCTTTTGTCTGGCCGTTCTGGCTACGATGTTGTGGTTCCTTCTACTTATTATTTTACCCGCCAGGTGAAGGCCGGTGTTTTCCAGCCCCTCAATCATGAGCTATTGCCTAATTTAGATAACCTTAATCCTGAATTGATGGCCAGCCTGGAAGAGATCGATTCGGGTAGTGAATACTCGGTGCCCTATATGTGGGGTACCAACGGCATTGGTTATAATGTTGATCGTGTGACAGACATTTTAGGCGATGACGCGCCACTGAATAGCTGGGCGCTGCTCTTTGATCCTGAAATTACCGCCGCGTTGAGCGAGGCCGGCTGTGGGCTGTCTATGTTGGATTCTGCTGATGAAATGCTATCTCCCGCCATGGCCTATCTAGGGTTTGATCCGCGCAGTGAAAATATCGAAGACCTGGAAGCTGCTGGTGAACTTATTGCCAGTGTTCGTGATGACATAACCTATTTCCACTCTTCTCGTTACGTTTCCGACTTAGCGAACGGTGACATTTGTGTGGCCGCAGGCTATTCCGGCGATGTTTTTCAGGCGGCTGATCGTGCCGAAGAAGCTGGCCGTGACTTCAAAATTGGCTACAGCATTCCCAAAGAGGGGGCTGCGCTGTGGTTTGATATGATGGCAGTGCCCGCGGATGCGCCGAATTCTGAAAATGCCCACGCCTTCATTAATTTTATTCTTGATCCGGAAATCGCCGCTGAAATTACCGAGTACGTGCGTTATGCCAACCCTAATGCGGCGGCTAATGAATATCTCTCGGATGAAATTATCAATGACCCGGCTATTTACCCTGAAGCCGAGGTGATGGAAAACCTCTATTTGCAGGCTGAAAAACCTCAAGACGTTCTGCGCGCACGTACGCGTATCTGGAATCGCGTCAAATCAGGTCGTTAATTTAGTCATCGCCTAACAGCGAGCCAAGCGAATGCTGGGCTCGCTGTTACTTTTTTAACGCCCGGTTTCCGGGCCTTTTGATGGGAGTGGCGAATGGTCACTACGCCCCTGTCGAACGAGCCGTCATCCTCTCCTGCGGTAACTCCTCTCGCCGCTCAGCGCGCTCAGGGAAAAACGCCAAGGTTTGCAGAAGATAGTGTGCTTGAGGTAAAGCGCTTAAGTAAGCGCTTCGACGATGCGCTTGCGGTCGATGATGTTAATTTACAGGTAAAGCGCGGCGAAATTTTCGCCTTGCTAGGTGGGTCAGGATCAGGCAAGTCGACGTTGTTGCGTATGTTGGCGGGGTTTGAAACGCCCAGCGAAGGGCGGATTCTGCTAGGCGACGAAGATATCACCTCTATGCCGCCACATAAGCGTCAAATCAATATGATGTTTCAATCCTACGCGTTATTTCCCCACATGACGGTAGCGCAAAACATCGCTTTTGGGCTCAAGCAGGACAAGCTAGCTAAGGCCGATGTCGATGCCCGTGTCGCGCAAATGCTCAAACTAGTGCATATGGAACGTTTTGCTAAGCGTAAACCGCATCAGCTTTCCGGCGGACAGCGCCAGCGGGTAGCGCTTGCCCGTTCACTGGCCAAACGTCCCAAGCTGCTGTTGCTGGATGAGCCGATGGGGGCGTTGGATAAAAAACTGCGCACTGAAATGCAGCTTGAGGTTGTCGAGATCATTGAGCAGGTAGGAGTGACCTGCATCATGGTTACCCACGACCAAGAAGAAGCCATGACCATGGCGGACCGCGTGGCGATTATGGCCGACGGCTGGATAGAGCAGGTGGGTTCGCCGGTCGATATTTATGAAAGCCCGGCCAGCCGAATGGTGGCGGAATTTGTCGGTACGGTGAATCTGTTCGAAGGCGAAATCATCGAAGACGCTGCGGACCACTGTCGCATTGCATCACCCGCCCTATCTCGACCGATCTATATTGATCATGGCATTACGACCCAGGCGGTAGATCGCCGCGTGTGGGCTGCGCTGCGCCCGGAGAAAATTTGGCTAACCCGTGAGCAGCCATCCGCAGAGTATAACTGGGAAGCAGGCAAGGTTGATGATATTGCTTACTTGGGCGGCTACTCGCTTTACTACGTGCGTACTGCTTCTGGGCAAATGATTAAAGTGAGTATGGCCAATACTGAGCGGCGTGGTGATCGTCCAACCTGGGAGGATAGTGTTTATGTCTATTGGGAAGACCATAGCGCTATCGTGCTGAACCGCTAATGCCTCAGTGGCTGACAGGAGATCGTCTATCGTGATGCCATCTCGCATTGCAGGCTTCGTAAAGCGGTTGCAATTAGGTCGTCGCGCAGTTATCGCGCTTCCGCTTTTGTGGCTTACGCTGTTCTTTTTGTTGCCGTTTGCGCTGGTCCTAAAGATTAGTCTTTCGCAAGCAGCAATTGCTATTCCACCCTATGGGCCGCTGGTGGAGTATGCTGATCAAACACTCAATATCTTTTTGAATCTGGGCAACTATTTGTTTTTGTTGTCAGATTCTCTCTATGTGGCGGCCTACTGGGGCTCGATAAAAACCGCATTTGTAGCGACAGCGATATGCCTGTTGATTGGCTATCCGATGGCGTATGCGATGGCGCGTGCTCCGGGGCGCTGGCAACTTATTTTGCTGCTGTTGGTGATGCTGCCGTCGTGGACGTCGTTTTTGATTCGCGTCTATGCATGGATGGGTATTTTAAGTAATAGCGGGTTAATCAATAACGTATTGCTGGGAATGGGGCTGATCGACTCACCGCTACGCATGATGAACACCCAGTTTGCTGTCATTATCGGCATTGTTTATGCCTATCTGCCGTTTATGGTGCTACCGCTTTATGCCCATCTAACGCGGTTGGATAACTCGCTGCTAGAAGCGGCGTCTGATCTAGGTTCACGCAAGCTTAATACCTTTATCAAAGTCACGCTGCCGCTCTCTATGGGTGGAATCATCGCGGGCTCTATGCTGGTATTTATTCCCGCCGTCGGTGAGTTTGTGATCCCTGAACTGCTCGGGGGACCGGATACGCTGATGATTGGCAAAGTGTTGTGGGAAGAGTTCTTCTTAAACCGCGACTGGCCGGTGGCTTCGGCGTTAGCCATGGTAATGCTATTGCTGCTGTTAATTCCCATTGTGCTGTTCCATCGCTACCAGTCACGGGAGCTTGAATAATGATGAGACTGCGTAGACGTCCACGCTTTACCTCCGTGATGTTGGTGTTGGGTCTGTTGTTTCTTTATTTGCCGATGGCGGTATTGGTGGTCTACTCCTTCAATGCCTCACGACTGGTGACCGTGTGGGCAGGCTTCTCTACACAATGGTATGGCGAACTATTTCGTGATCAACAGATCCTGTCGGCGGTGTGGACCAGTCTGAAAATTGCCTTTTTTGCCGCCAGCATGGCGGTATGCTTGGGTACAGTGGCCGCTTTTGTAATGACGCGTTATGGCCATTTTCGCGGCAAGACGGCACTGTCGAGTATGGTTACCGCGCCGCTGGTAATGCCGGAAGTTATTACGGGACTGTCGCTACTATTACTATTCGTGCAGATGGCTCAACTGATTGGCTGGCCGGCTGATCGTGGCATGGCGACTATTTGGATTGCTCACACAACGTTTTGCAGTGCGTATGTTGCGGTGGTTGTGGCAGCCCGCTTGCGTGAAATTGATCGCTCTATTGAAGAAGCTGCCATGGATTTAGGCTCGCCACCGGTGAAGACCTTCTTCTTTATTACGCTGCCGGTTATTTCGCCTGCATTAGCAGCGGGGTGGTTGCTGGCATTCACGCTGTCACTAGATGACTTGGTTATTGCCAGCTTCGTCTCTGGCCCTGGTGCCAACACGTTGCCAATGGTGGTGTTTTCGTCGGTGCGGATGGGGGTGTCGCCTAAGATCAATGCGCTGGCTACGCTGATTATTCTGGCGGTATCGCTGACGACGCTATTGGCGTGGTTCTTTATGCGTCGGGGTGAAGCAAAACGAAAAGCACTGCTGCGACAAGCCGAGAGTGCTTAGCGACGGGCGCTAAAGCACATCGTCGTCTCGCCCGGTGAGCACGGCTTCTAGCTCACCGGTTATTAGCGAGACAATGATGTGTAATTGAATCGGTGCACAGCACTGGTGGCAATCCTCCCAGGTATCGTGGCTACCTTGAGAGGTGTCGATAAGAAACGTGAGTGGTGTATCGCAGTAGGGGCAGTAAAAGTCATAATTGACTAGTGCGTCATCCTGCATGGCTATTTCCCCTTAATGTGATCGCTAGCGCCCTTTTATCGAAAAGCCCTGAAAATGAGCAACTCTGAAGATAATAGTGTAGCAGTGAGCCTGTCCGGTAGGACATGTAAGTAATGAATCAGGTAGGATAATAACGTATTCCTTAAAGCCACCTAGAGATGAGTGCGATGATGATACGACACATGGCAGTAGCGGCCTTTTTGGCCTTCCCGATGGTCGCCCAGGCAGAAACCCCGAACGTCACGCCTGGCGAGTGGGAGTTTGTCAGCGTGACCAGCATGAGTGGTGACATGCAAATTCCCGATCAAACGGAAACCGAACGTCAGTGCATCACTCAAGAAGAGCTGGATAGCGCTGAGTTTGGCTTCATTGAAGAGGAAGAGGGCTGCGAGTTGCTCAGCCAGGATATGAATGCCGATGGCCTTTCCTACAGCATGATTTGCCGTGCCGATGGCGGTGAAGCGACTATTGATGGCGAAATGCGTTTTATGGGTGAGAAGATCGAAGGCAACGTGGATATATTCACCCAATCGCCGATGGGCGAGCTGACCATGAATACAGTGATTGAAGGCGAGCGTATTGGTAACTGCGAATAAGACGGCAGTTAGCGTATCTTCATGACCTAAAACAAAAGGCGCCTGTGTGGCGCCTTTTGCTTAGTGCCAAGGCCGCTATATGACCTTTCTCAATGGTTCATGTTAGCGCTCGGGGGTATTAAGCGGCGTATGATGAGCGATAGGAGCGCTGGCTATCTCTTCTTCTAATTGGCGTTTAACGGCCCCAGGCGAGCCTGAGTAACGCGCAAGCAGGTCGTAGGCTACTGGGACGACAAACAGCGTAAACACGGTCGCGGAGCCAACACCCGCCATAATGACAGTGCCAATAACGAGTCGTGATTCCGCACCTGGACCGCTTGATAGTATCAGCGGTATTGCACCCGCCATTGTAGTGACCGCAGTCATTAGAATCGGTCGCAGGCGTGTTACCGACGCTTCAATCAAGGCAGAGCGAAACGCTTGGCCCTCATCGCGAAGCTGGTTGGCAAACTCAACAATCAGAATGCCATTTTTAGCGGCAAGGCCAATCAGTAGTACTAAGCCTACTTGGCTATAGATATTGAGTGATTGTCCGCTAAGCAGCAGAGCAAGCAGGGCGCCGATCATGGCTAGCGGGACGGTCAGCATGATAACAAACGGGTGAATTAAGCTTTCAAACTGGGCCGCAAGTACTAAGTAAACCACTACGGCACCGAGCACTAATAAGAACATGGTAGCGCCACTGGCCTGTTGAAAATCGCGAGAAGGCCCGGCAAGGTTTGTTTGTACCTCTTCAGGCAATACTTTGTCGGCGGCTTGTTGTAAGTATTCCAATGCTTCACCAAGGGGATAACCATCGGCTAGATTGGCTTCAATCGTAATGGCGCGAACGCGATCAAAGCGGTTCAATGTGCTAGCACCCGCGAAGTCAGAGAGCGTTACCAGGCTGGCTAGCGGAATCAGCTCTCCTGAACGTGCTGAGCGCACTTGAATATTGTTTAGCGCAGCAGGACTGTTTTGACCGCTGCGGTCACCTTCAAGGATGACATCGTACTCTTCCCCGTCATCTACATAGCGCGTGACGTTACGCCCACCGAGTAGCACTTCCAGCGTTCGACCTATCTCTGTCACCGTGACGCCCAACGCTGCCGCGCGCTCATAATTGATATCCACGCGTAACTGGGGCTGGGTCTCATCATAATTACTTTCGATAGCGGTAATACGTGGATTGTTTTCACGTACATGAGTAACCAACCTATCCCGCCAACGCGCTAAATCCTCGTAAGTACCGCCTCCGAGCACGAATTGCACAGGTTTTTGAGTGCGCTGTCCAAAACCTTGTCTCATCACTGGAAAGGCCTGAACACCCGGCAGTGTTCGTAGCTGCTGACGAATCTCGGCCATGATTTCCCAAGCGCTACGACGGCTTCCCCAGTCAGCCATGTTGACGATAATAAAACCGCTGTTGAAATTTTCGATATTACCAAAGCCACGTGGTGCACGAACCACAATGCGTTCAAGCTCACCATTGTCCACAAAAGGCGTCAATCTGGCCTCTATCTCATCCATATAGTCCATCATATAGTCAAACGTTGCGCCTTCTGGGCCGTTGACAAGGATAATGAAATTGCCTCGATCTTCTTGCGGGGTGTATTCATTGGGCAGCTCGGTTGCCAGCCAGGCGGTAGCGGCTATCAACAAGAAAAACAGGGCAACGATCAGCCACTTTAATGTGAGTACGATTTCTAATGCGCGCTGGTAACGACGTTGGGTGCCCGTTAGCAGCCACTGAACGGCTTGGCTAAGCCGGCTATCATGCATGCCCGGCTTGAGAATTTTAGAAGCCATCATCGGGGTGAGGGTAAGGGCTAGTAGGGTTGAGACAACAACCGCTGCCGCCATGGTAAGTGCGAACTCTGAAAATAGCCGACCAATATCCCCCTGCAGCATGCTGAGGGGAACGAAGACTGCCACTAGCACCAGCGTGGTAGCAATCACCGCAAAAGCGATTTGCCGTGTGCCTCGAAATGCTGCGACCAGAGGTGTTTCTCCGTAGTCGTGCATACGCCGATTGATATTTTCAAGCACTACAATCGCGTCATCAACAATCAACCCAATCGCCAGCACCAGCGCCAATAGCGTGAGTAGATTAATCGAAAAGTTCATAGCGGCTAGGGCGGTAAATGCCCCAATGACGGCAATCGGCACCGTCACTGCAGGCACTAATGTGGTGCGCAGATTACCTAAGAACATAAACATCACCACGACGACTAGCCCCATGGCGATAAACAGCGTCATCACGACTTGTTCGATAGCGCCTGAAACGAATACTGACGCATCATAGTTAAGGCTGAGTGACATCCCCTCCGGCAAGGTGCCTTGAAGCCGATCAAGTTCTTGTCGAACGGCTTCCGATAGCTCTACTACGTTAGCCGTTGATTGCATGATCATGCCCAGCCCCACCATCGGGATGCCATTGGCACGAAACACAGATCGGTCCTCTACCGAGCCTATCTCGACACGCGCTACATCGCCCAGGCGTACTAGATACCCGTTACTGCCTTCAATTAAAGCAATCTGCTTAAAATCATCCGCGGTCGCGAAGCTGCGCGGCAAACGGACAATAAATTGGCGATCTTCGGATTCAATTGAGCCCGCTGGCAACTCAACGTTCTCAGCACGTAGAGCATCCTCAATATCACCGACGGTTAGCCCCCGTGCGGCGATTGCATTGCGGTCTAGCCAAACTCGCATCGCGTAGTCACGTCCACCACCCACGCGCACCCTTGCAACGCCGGGTTGTACCGAAAGGCTGTCCACCAGAAAGCGATTGGCATAATCGGTCAGTTCGGTAATGGAGTAATCCGCACCAGAGAGGCTTAGCCACACGACAATCGTCTCACTACTGTCGGCTTTAGTGACCTCAGGATTATCGGCATCATCTGGAAGGTTGCGCAGTGCTCCTGAAATACGATCGCGGATATCGTTGGCGGCAGCATTGATATCCATGGTGATGGCGAACTCGATTTCCACTCGCGAACGACCATCCTCGCTTTGCGAGGTAATTAACTCAATGCCTTCCACGCCGGCGATACGGTCTTCGAGCACTTGGGTAATGCGTGTCTCTACAACGCTTGCTGATGCGCCAGGATAGCGGGTATCAATACTAACGATAGGCGGATCAACCGTTGGGTATTCTTGTAGGGGCAGCCGGTTGAGTGCCAGTAAACCAAACGCGATAATCAGCGTAGCAATCACCATCGCCAGCACGGGCCGCTGAACTGAGATGTCGGATAAACGCATTAGCGATCAGCCTCCAGTAGCGTGCGAATATCCGTTTCTTCATCAGCGATACCTAGCAGCCTGACTTGCTGGCCATCTCGTGCGAGTTGTAATCCGTGAATCACGATTAGGTCGCCTGCATTGATACCCTCCAGCACCTCTACTTCACCACTTCGTCGTTCGCCAATGATGACTTCTCGCCGCTCTAATCGAGAGGTGTCGTCCTGTTGGTTGATCAGCATCGCAAAGTGGCGGTTGCCACTGGGTTCGATCGCTGCTTCAGGAAGTACCAGGGTGTTGCGAACTCGCTGTTGAACCACGACCTCCATTAACATCCCAGGCCGTAGACGAAGCCCAGGGTTTACCATTTCAGCGCGAACGTTAACACTGCGGGTGATGGGGTCAATGCGGGTGCCAATGCTAGAGATCTCACCGCTGAAGACCTCGTCTGGGAATGCCGCTGTAGTAGCACTAAGCTTTAGGCCGTTGGATAAACGCCCTAAAAATACTTCAGGTACGGTAAAGTCGAGCTTCATGACATCTAGCTTATCAAGCGTAACAAGCTCCATGCCGGGTGTTACTAATGCACCGATACTGACGTTACGAAAGCCAACCCGCCCGCTAAAAGGGGCATGTAAGCGATAATTTGACAACCTGGCCTCTAACGCTTGTGCGTCGGCTTGTGATTGGCGTAAACGAGCCTGGGTGTCTTCTACGTCTGCACGCGGAGCGAGGTTGCGTTGTTGCAACTGGGTGGCTCGGCCTAGCGCATTGCGACGTTCATCATTGAGGGCTTGCGCAGCCCTTAGCTGAGCCTGTTCTTCAGCATCTTCTAAACGAATTAATAGCCTTCCGCGCTCTACTTGTTCGCCATCTTCAAAATTGATCTCGGCAATCGTATCGGTCACCGTGGCAGAAAGTGTCACGCTTTCATCTGCACTCAGTGTCCCTAATGCTTCAAGCGGATCAGACCAAGTCGTTATGGCGGCGTAGTGCCCAATAACTGGAGGGGGCGACTGTGCCAACAGCGGACTAGCCCATATCAGGGTAAACAACCAGAAGAGAAAGATACGTTTACAAACAAGCATGAGCGTCTCAGTGTTATCAAAATGCCTAGTAATACCACTTAGGGGATCACCGTGTTAGAGGGTGAAGTGTCTACAGTGATATTTTGTTAAAAAGATATACGTTATTTGTACGTTATATTTTTAATGTACAGTAATTTTGAGCTATTTACCTGTTAAAATGCCTCTCATTTTTTCATCCTGGGAGCCTAATTTTATGGTCTACGACGTCGTCGTCATTGGTGCAGGAGCCGCTGGTTTAATGTGTGCGGCTCAAGCGGGTTACGCGGGGCGTCGTGTACTGTTAGTGGACCATGCCAACAAGGCGGGCAAGAAAATATTGATGTCGGGAGGAGGACGCTGCAATTTTACCAATCTTGCGACTACGCCTCAGAATTTTTACTCGGAAAATCCGTATTTTTGCATTTCTGCGTTAAAGCGTTACCGTCCTGAGCATTTTGTGTCGTTGATAGAACGGCATGGTGTTGAGTATGTGGAAAAAGCCCCAGGCCAGCTCTTTTGTGCGAGCTCCGCTAAAGATATTGTTAGCGTCTTACTCACCGAGTGTGAATGGGCCGGCGTCGAGGTGTCGCTCAGCACGTCAATTTCTAGGCTGGAGCGAATGGGGGATAGCATGCGCTTAGCCACGTCGTTGGGAAGCATAGACGCAGGTACGGTAGTGATTGCGACGGGAGGACTTTCGATACCCACGATGGGAGCGACAGGGTTTGGTTATGATATTGCCCGTCAGTTTGGCTTAGATGTTCTGCCTACCCGCCCAGGCTTGGTGCCGTTTACCTTGAGCGATAGTTGGAAAGAGCGCGCAGCAGCACTTTCTGGGGTCAGTGTGCCATGCGAGGTTGGCTGCAATGGGAGGCGTTTTAAAGAGCCAATGCTATTTACTCATCGTGGCCTGTCAGGCCCATCGATGCTGCAAATTTCCAGCGTTTGGCAACCTGGCGACACGATCACTATTAATTTACTACCAAGTGAACAGGCTGCTGACGTGTTACGTCATGCACGTCATGCGACCCCTAAGCGTCAGCTGTCCACTTGGCTGGGAGAGCGTTTTCCAAAGCGCTTTGCCCAAGCGTTGCTAGAGTGGTACCCAGACGTCAATCTTACCAGCCCTCTGGCTGAGTACAGTAATGATGCGCTTGATCACTGGGCTCAGCGGCTAAACCAGTGGCAGTTAAAACCGTCAGGTACAGAAGGGTGGCGAACAGCTGAGGTAACGATGGGCGGGGTAAGTACGGAAGCGATTTCATCAAAAACATTTGCAGTGAAAGACCTACCGCAGCTTAGGCTTATCGGTGAAGTGCTAGATGTGACGGGGGAATTGGGGGGGTACAACTTTCAGTGGGCTTGGGCAAGTGGTGTTGCTTGCGGGCAGGCATGCTGATGAGTGTAAAGAACTGGGCCGTAAACACGTAGAGCATTCAAAATTAGCGTTTATAAAAAAATGGCCCAGTGTCGTTCTCAGAAAATATCGCTAGTAACTTGCTAACTAGCCACTTTTGCTAGCAGCTTCAGCTTTCGTATCAACATGTAGCTAGCCAGTGCTTTTCTGCCAACCGCCATTGCGCCACCTGGATGGCGCAAAATACGCAAAGCAGCGACGCCACCAATTACATACAAAGGTATTTTAAGGCTGCGCCAATTCTTGTCTAGCGGTGAGGCTGCCTTAGTAAGCGTATCGCTATCAACCAATATATCGATACGCTGTTGCTCTAGCTCCGCTAACAAGGCGGCTTTGCGTTCGGCTCGACTGGGAGGCTTATTGACGGTGTTGGGTTGAGTCATCCTCATTCACCTCCAACAAGGCTCGGTCAGCGGAGAGTTGTTTAAGCGTTTCTTTTAACAGCGTATGTTGCTTGGCTTGCCGAATAGCAATAACCGCTAGTAAAAAACTTAAGGCAATAAGAACGCCTGCACTCACGCCAATCGCAGTAAGCCGATAAGTGTCCCAAAACAGTACTACTATCAATGCGGTAAGTGTCGCGACGCCTAACAACAGCAACAAAAGGCTAGCCCCTGCTAACAAAAGCAGGGTCAATAAACGAGCGCGCTCCTCTTCTAATTCTAAAACCGCCAAACGAAGTCGAGTCTCACCATTAGCGATTAATGATTTCAGCAGACGTTTGGCGGCAGAGAAGACGCGTTGTGTTGGCCCTAAAGCCATTAGCGACGACCGAGAAGCATACCCACCACTAGACCAGCAGCGGCACCAATACCAATACTAGCCCAGGGGTTTTCGTGCACGTAACGATCGCAGCAATCAACTTGCTGAGACAGCGTTTCACGCGTGTCTTCGTAAAGTCGTTCGCCGCGAGCTTCTAAGCGCGCTCGGGTGTCTTTCAGTCGTTTTTCTGCGCGTTCACGAAGGTCGCGCATCTCGCCACTTGCATCTTTTGACGTGGCATTCATTAACTCTTCGACGGTTTCACTCAGGTGGCGGAGATCTTCCTTCAACTGGTCAGCACGAGCAGAGGTATCAGTATTACGTTTAGCCATGATGTCATCCTTTGACGAGTGAATATGAATAAGTGTCAACTCCAGCATAGCAGCCGTTAATCATAAGACAACCTTAGGCGCTATCGGTTCAGCCCTGACGTACTGAACAGAGGGTTTAAGCTAAAGCCGATGCTGAGACGATGCACGCGATTGTTGTAGTCAATCATGCTCTCTCCGTAGCCGTAGTAGTACTGAAGATGGGCACGCACATTGTTAAATGCAGGCCAGCTGTAGTCTATTTGAGTGCCATAGTTACCCGCGCTTGGGTTGCCACGCAGCTGCCCCGCGACCTCGTGGTTGCCATTGAGTCGTTTTGCCAGGCGGATATCGCCATAACCGACAAAGCGTTCTATGTCTGGGTTGTCATCGTCGCCGCTGGACTCAGGTACGCGCCAATGAGGAGCGAGTGACAGTGCCCAGTCACCGCGTTGGAACGTGCTTTCCAGATAAACTCTGTTCCAACTGCGTGAAAGCGGGTCTGAACGGCCGTTAGACTGATGAATGAAGGAGAGGCGATTGCGCGTATTTACCCAGCCTAATGCGCTCCAGGCGTTATCAAAATCAATAAAAATTTCAGGTTCATAGTTAGTTTCCCGGAAGGGGGAAGAAGCATCGGTATTATAGGCCTGCCACCAGCTGCGCTGGGTGTAGGCAAAATAGACATCGCCAATGTCGCCAAACACATCCTCTGCGAGGTTGAATTTAGCGCTAAACTGAAATTTCACTTCGACGTCGTTAGGTGGAGAGTCTGCGGAAATGCTACGAAAGTTTTCGCTGTTCTGGTTGGTGCTATAGCTAATTGGGAAAAGATAATTAGTTCGGTGAGTCGTAATCGCAAACGGATTGCGTGACGACTCGTGCTCGAATTGGCGGCGTTCACTGAGATCCTCAAGCGCCATCTCTTCTGGGAGCAGTTTTGAGGGGGGCGTTGACTCACTTTCTGTAGGATCTTCAACCTGTTGCAGCTGTTGACGCAACTGATAAAGTTCAGTGCTGAGTGCGCGTATACGAGCCTCAATTTCCTCACGTGTCTCTGCAAAGGCGCTTTCAGTGCCTAACAAGACAATTAAACTAGCTAGCAACAGTTTTCGAATGACCATCAAAATGGCTCGCAAATAAATAAAAGGCAGTTATCAGAGTCTCTTCTATACACGCTCATCGCGTAAGTCAACTCCTCCCGTTCGTCAAACGCGCTAGATTGCGTAAGAAGCCAGAACGGCTGACAATAGCAGTCTTCCTGATTGGAGTAGTATCCATGTCGATGAGGCATATCTAACGTGGTCAAAAATGCACTGAAGGCACTCCTCAAGCTCTGCTTTATTTATCTATTGTTTACGACTGCTGGTGCCGTATACGCGCAGGCTGCGTTGCTTGATCAGGTCCCTTCTGAGGAGCAGCTATCTGAGCGATTAGCCGAGCTTGAGTCGCAAGAAAGCGAGCTAACCACCGAGCAAACTCAGGTCAAAGAAGCGTTGACGGCTGCGCTACAAGGCTATGAGCGCCTGCACGCGGTTGAAGAGCGCATTGAGGCATTAGAGCAACGGGTTGTCCAAGCGCCCGAAATATTGCTTCGTCTAGAGCGTGAGCTGAACGAAGCGGAGGAACAAAGCCGACAGTTGTCGGTGGATAACCTTAGTGATATGCCACTGAATCAGCTGGAAGCGCAGCAAGCAGAGGCTGTCGTGGAGCTTCAGCGGCTTCAAAGCCAATTAGCCGAAGTTAACTCCCAGCTGTTGGCCGCGCAAACACTGCCTGAGCGCGCTCAGCAAGCAATTTCAGATGCGTTACAGCGCACTGAAAGTTTACGCCGTCAGTCTGATGAGCGAGAAGCCTTGCTGGGTGATCGGCAACTATCGGCACGCCACGATGCACAGTTAATTCAGTGGCGCATTGAGCGAGCCCTTGCAGAGCAGGAAGTAAACCTTAACCAGCGTGAACTAAGTGCCAACAGTCGGCTGCGAGAGTTGGCCCAGGAGCGCCGGGAACTCATTGAGCTGCAAATAGACCAGCAGGAGCAGCAGCTTAATTTATTGCAAGGCGTCATTGATCGTCAGCGGCGGCTACAATCTGAGCAGGCAATTGCTGACGCCGCAAAGAATGATCCACTGATCGCTGAAGGGCACCCTGTGGTGCTCAATGCTCAGCAAGCGAACCAAGCACTGAGCCTTGAACTGTTGCGAACAACGGATAGAGCGAATGGCATTATACGTGAGAATATTGAAGCCCAGCGTCAGTTAGATCATGTACGGCAACTTCAGCGTAGCCTGAACGAACAAATTGATGCTATTCGTGGTAGCCAATTGTTGTCGCGTATTCTTCGAGAGCAGCGCCAGTCGTTACCGTTAGTCGCGCCAAGGCGTGATTTACAAGATGAAATTGCTGATTTGCGTCTCAAACAGTTTGATTTGATTCGGCAGCGTGATCAGTTGCGCCAAAGCGATCGCTTAGCGACCCAGCGCTTGCAGGAAGCAGGGGTTGACGTCACGCCTGGATTGGTGGACTCCCTAACACGCCTTTATCAGTCGCGTCGTGAATTGGTAGAGCAGCTTGAGCAATCTTACGGAAGCCTGCTGAGTGCCGCTATTGAACTTCAACTTAATCAACAACAGCTATTAGAGACGACGCGCGATTTACGGGCGACCATTGATGAACAGCTATTCTGGGTAGCTAATAGCCGTCCTCTAGATTTCAATTGGTTACGACAAATTCCCCACAACCTTCAACTGGAGTGGCGAGAAGGTGAGTGGCGGGCGGTTTTGCCCTCCCAGTGGGAAGGTTTTTCTTGGAAAATGCTGATTGGCACGCCGTTTATTTTGCTTGGCGTGGTTCTGGTTGGGCTGCGTCGGCGAATTAAAGCACGGCTTGCGCTCATTCACTCACAAATTGGTCGACTGAAAAGTGATACTCAGCTGCATACCACCAAGGCGGTGTTGCTAAACGCTCTTCTTGCGTTGCCAGGGCCGTTGGGGTTGGCAGGTATTGGCATAGGCCTAAGTGAGGCTGAAGGCGCACTGGCAAGTAGTGTTTCGCCAGCGCTGCTGCAACTGGCGCTTAGCTGGGCTGTCGTGGCTTGGGGCCGTCGGCTCCTCGTTCATGATGGGGTTGCTGAGCGCCATTTCACCTGGGCACCTGCTTATACAGCGCGGTTGCGTAAGCTGCTGGGTGGTTTCGGACTGGCGTTAGCGCCCGTGGTTGTTATTGCCGCGCTCTCTGGGCAAATGGAAACACCGCTGGCGTTGCGCCCAGTGGCGATAGGGCTGTTTGCCGCGGGCCTGGTGGCAATGAGCTGGTGGTTGGCACTATTAATCCTGGCCCATGTGCCATTTTTCGGAGTGCGACTCTTCCGGTTGGTGTTAGGTCTAGCGATGGCTTCAGTACCGCTAGTACTCCTTGGACTTGTGGTGTGGGGATATGAGTATACGGCGTTGCAGCTGGTTGCTCGCTTTGCAATCACCCTTTACCTGTTGGGCTTGTGGGTCGTCGTTGAGGCTACTGTCGTACGTAGTTTAGCCGTTGCAGCACGGCGGCTAGCTTACCGGCGTGCGCTCGCCAGGCGTCGTGCTCAAGTACAAGAGGGCGCAGAAGGTGGGCTGGAGGTCGTTGAAGAGCCACCTTTGGATATGGAGAAAATTAACTCTCAGTCGTTACGCCTATCAAAGTTGATTTTGTTGATTGGCTTCAGTGCCCTGTTGTATCTGGTGTGGTCAGACCTGCTGGCGGTGCTGAGTTATTTAGACCAAGTGTCAATATGGGATGCACAAGAGGGGGACTTGGTCGGAGACGCACTATCGATTTCCGATGTGTTTACCTCGCTACTTGTGATTGCCATCACGTTTATTATGGCGCGTAACTTGCCTGGCTTGTTGGAAGTAATGGTGCTTTCACGCTTGTCCTTAAAGCAGGGTAGTGCTTATGCCATTAGCTCGCTGCTTTCTTATACCATTGTTGGTACTGGCGTAGTGATGGCATTGGCCACGCTGGGCGTTTCTTGGAATAAATTGCAGTGGCTGGTGGCGGCGCTGAGCGTGGGCTTAGGCTTTGGTCTTCAGGAAATATTTGCCAACTTTATTTCTGGTTTGATCATTCTGTTTGAGCGCCCAATTCGCATTGGTGACACCATCACGCTGGGTAATCTTCATGGCACGGTCAGTCGGATTCGCATCCGAGCGACTACCGTGACCGACTTTGACCGAAAAGAAATTATCATTCCGAACAAAACGTTTGTGACGGATCAGCTCATCAATTGGTCACTTTCGGATAACGTGACCCGCGTGGTGCTGACTTACGGTGTTGCTCATGGGTCTGATCTGCCTTTAGTGCATACATTGCTGCGCCAGGCTGCCGACGAAAATGAACGAGTGTTAGAAGACCCAGAACCTCAGGTTTTCTGCCTGAACTACGGGCCGCACAGCCTAAATTTTGAGCTGCGCATTTTCGTTAACGATTTGCTTGACCGCTTGTTTGCTGCTGACGAAGTTAACTGCCGGATCGACGAGCTGTTCCGTGAAGCGGGCGTTAGGGTGGCCTTCGAGCAGATGGACGTGTGGCTGCACCGCGACCGAGGCGAGTCAGTTAAAGTGCAGTCAGCTAACCGGCTGCCTCCTGATAACCTAAGCTAATGACTAGGTTAGCATCGAGGGGCTTGTGTTTAAGTACTGGTTTTTAAACGCTTGGTTCTTCATGTTTGGTGGCGAACAGTAAAAACTCCCGATTACCGTCACCACCGGTAATCGGACTTTCCTGCCAGTGGCTAATGACTAGGCCACACTCTGTGCAAGCATCGCGTATCTTTTGTTCTACCTCTGTATAGCGGCTAGCGTTACGCACAATGCCACGCTTATCCAGTGCGCCTGGTGCTAACTCAAACTGTGGCTTTACTAATGAGAGTAGTTGCCCCCCAATGGGAAGAAGGGCGGCGATCTCAGGCAAAATCAGGGTTTGCGAGATGAACGAAACGTCCATCACGGCTATATCGATAGGGTGTTTAGCCACGGCGTGTTGAAGGGCTGTCGATGATGCCATGTGACGAGCATTTAAGCCTTCAAGACACGTGACTCTCGGGTCATCACGTAAGCACTCGGCTAACTGGGTATGCCCGACTTCAACACCGATAACATGTCGGGCGCCAAATTGAAGTGAGCAATCGGTAAAACCTCCCGTTGATTGGCCAACGTCTAACACGATGCACCCTTCCAGGCGCATGTTTAGAGCGTTAAGAACGCCCTCTA